>JAIOYZ010000054.1 GCA_021740845.1 Bacteroidia bacterium | reverse complement strand
TAGCCAAGTGTTAAACGGACAAGAAATGGTTCACCAATTGAGCATACCAAGCACATTAGATAAAGGAGTTTACTTCTTGACTTTTGGTTCAGGTAAAGCAAAAGCAGTGAAAGTGATTAGAAACTAATCCCACTTCATTTTATACTAAAAAGGCCTTGCAAAGAAATTTGCAAGGCCTTTTTGTTGTTATACCTATAGCAAAGTGAGGTTGTTTGGATTTATTATTTAAGTTGGGGTGTAAACGTAAAATACCTACAAATGTTTAAATAGGATTTACCAATTTTACGATACCTCTCCTTAAAATTTGATTTAAATTATTTATAAAATGATCTTTGGTTCAAACCGACTTTTCTTTGGTTCAAACCGAAATTTTATAGACTAGATTGGCTAAATATGAGGCTGAAACTTTAATTTAATATTAAGGGTTTAAATTCCCAATTACTTGTTCCCGTTTTCTTTATTCCAGGTGCTGGAAAATGATAATAATCTGCCATGTTTCTGATGGTTTTCCATGCTGGTTTTTTTGCAGGAATAGCAGATAAGTTGTAATCTAACCCAATAAAAAACTCGCGTTGCAATTGGTACCCTTGGTATTTTTTGAAATTTATGTTGGAATAATTATTAATGCCATACCCAAAAGCAAGGTTTAAATATTTGGGCCAAAATCTTTTTGCTTTATCAGGTAAAACGCCATGAACATCTGTTGCCAACCAATAAATATGACCATCATAGTCGGAGGTTAGGGACCAAGCTTTATAATTGTTATCTCTATAATATTGCCCTGGGAAATAGCTAAACTTAAATTTAAAGTTATTTAAATAAGGTACTTTTCGCTGAGCAAATGCATACCCTATTCCTAAAGAATTGGCCAATAAATCTTGTGGCGAAAACTCATAGCTAGAGAATCCGTCTCCAAGTTCAATACTCAAGGCCCAAACAAATGGAAAAACCGTGCTTAAAATCACACAATTTTTTTCTTTGAATTCTCCATATTTTAGTAATTCATACAGGAGATTGCTATACATGTAGGACGTGTAAAAGTGGCCTGCTTTATCGATTCCCAAACTATAACTATTTTTGTCAAAACCCCCATCCGAGCGAATAACGAAGGGATGATAGTCTCCTTGCCACCACCATTTGTATTCTAAATACATGCTTGCAGCTTGTTGAGCAACCAATCCTCCAATAATCCATTTTTGTTTGTTGGTGAGTTTCTCTACATTTTCTTTTGGGGATTCCCCTACTAGGCTGTCTTTAGGCTCGTTTAAGGGCTGAGCAAAAAGGTTTGAACCTAGAGGGTATAAGAGTAAAATGAGAATTAGTTTTTTCATTAAAAGTCAAAGAAAATTCCTAGGTGAGTAAAATTTCTATTTGAGGGTTGATAATAACCTCTTTCATCTTTTCCAATTGTATGGTTGATGGCAAATCTAAAAGCTCTAGCAGTATTTGTTACCAACTTATAACCCAATTGAAGGTTGAGCGTAGAAGCAAAATTTAATTCTTCACGCCATTTTATATCACCAGCATAATAAAAATATTGTTGCTTTCCAAGATGGATAGGACTGTGTTCAAATCCTAATTGAAATTGAAATTTCCCGGAAATATCTTTATCGGTTTTAAAGTTATAATTATACAAAACTCCACCATAACTTAAAATTCGCACTGATTTTAGTTGATGAACAACTAAAATTTGATGATAATCTCTTGCATAATTTTTAAATGGATTTCCAGCGATAATTGCGTCGTCGCTGAGATGCTGGCTGGTATGTCCAGTTCCAAATCTTAATGCCCAATTTTTGGGAAGAGAAATATCCAACCAAAAATCGCCAAAAAAATCAATATTGTTAACAGAGCCTGCTTGTTTTTTTCTAGCTAAGGTTAAATAGGTTGAACCCGAAATGCTTGTTTGTACAGTAATTTCTCCTTTTTTGTAATTTAAGAAAGGGAAAATTCCTCCCATACTTACACCATAACTTGTTTCGTCTAAGTTCCTCTCAAAACTAAGTCTGTGGGCTCTTGGGTCAGCTGTAAATAAGGGTATTATTTTTTTTTCGGGAATTGGTTCAAACCGTACTTTGGTTTGCCCATAAATAGGAGTGGTATTTGGTAGAAAAAAAAACAATCCAACAAAGAATAGAAATGGATTCTTATGTTTCAAAAATAAATTGCTTAAAGTTATTTTCACAAGCCTTAGTCTTGAACCAAAAATAGCATAATTTGAGGAATCAATAACTTTTAGTTTTTAATTGGCAAAAATTTAGGCCATCTCTTTTTTTGTTGGTGCTTTGAAAAATGTTTTGAAACAATTCAAACATTTATACTTTGCTAAATGAGGGTAGGCAATTTTTTCTAACAAACTTCTTTTTGTTCTTTCAAAATCAATGCTGGTTTTGCAATATGGGCAAAATTGGCCGTCTTTACTAGTTCTTTTTATGAGTGCCATTATTTGGTTTTATGCCTTTTTTTACGACTCAAATCTAGTTCATTAATTCACATTAACTAAAATTCAGGATGTTATATTTTTGTAATGCAAGAATTAATAAAAATGGAATTAAAGAATACTTGCATTCAACGCCTCCAACATGGCAGAGGCTTTTAACATACATTCTTGGTATTCTTGTTCTGGGTCACTATCAAAAGTAATGGCTGATCCAACTTCAAAATTCACATAATTGCTTGTTTGATTGTATTGAATGCTTCGGATTACAACATTAAAATCAAAATCTTCATTTGGGGCAAAATACCCAACAGAGCCACTGTATAAGCCTCGTTTAGTTTCTTCATAGTTTTCAATCAGTTTCATTGCCATTACCTTTGGTGCGCCAGTCATACTGCCCATAGGAAATGCATTTTCAACCGCATCCATAGGATGTATGCCGTCAATTATGGTAGATGAAACCGTTGAGATCATTTGATGAACTTGCTTAAAGCTATAAATACCATAAAGCTCCTCTACCTTAACACTTCCTACTTCACTACTTTTAGCTAAATCATTTCTTACCAAATCCACAATCATTAAGTTCTCCGCTTTTTCTTTTTCAGAATTTTTTAGCTCATAAATATGTTGTTGATCTATTTCCAACTTAGATGATCTACGGATAGTTCCTTTTATAGGTTGAGAAAAAAGTTTGTTCAAAGCCTTTTTTATAAACCTTTCTGGACTAGCACTTATTAAATATTTATTCTCCCATTTTAGCATGCTAGCAAAGGGTGTAGGAGAAATCTTTTGCAAGGAAAAATAGGTTTGAACCGGGTCTATACTTGTGTTTTCAGCAAAGAATTCCACGCAATAATTTAATTCATAAACATCTCCATTTAGGATATGTTCTTTAATTTTTTTTACTGTTTCAATATATTTTTCTTTTGAAACTTTTGCATGAATAGATAGTGGTTTTTGAACCGTTTTTGAAATCTCAATTGCCTTTATTTCTTTCAACATTTCATCTCCATTTTCACTCATTACCATTAATTGTCCGTTAGAATCTATTAGAATTAAATGCAGAGGAGTGAAAAAAAACATCGGTGCAAATCCAATATAATCTGGATGTTTAGAACTTAGTTTTTCAAGTTGATTTTTCAAGTCATAACTCAGGTAACCAAAAACGGGGGAGTCGCCAGAATGCTTGTCCATAAAGACTTTCATCTTGTTCCAATCGTCTTCACCTGTTCCAATTAGCGAATCTTTTACACCAACCGCCATAGCAAATTCTATTTCTTGAAGGTTTAAAGCATTTGCAATTCTATTGTTATCCAATATGCAAAATGTTTCAAATTGTTGTGCCCAAACAACTGCTTGTTTAATAAACAATTCAGAAATTTGTTCAGCAGGTATTTCTTGATTTAAGCTATTCGCCATTAATTTTTTGTTTTTCTAAGTTTGGGTCAAAAATAAGAAGTAGCATAAAAAAATAGCCATGCCAAATAATTCTTCCGTCTGCAATAGTACTAATATAACTGTATGAATAAAGTCCTAAGACACCAACAAAACCAGCTAAAGCAGCCATGCTTGTTTTGTTTTTTGTTAAGTTTTTTCCGGCAAAAATTAGCTTATATATGAAAAGAATTCCAATTAATCCAAAGGATAAGATAAAAGAAAACCATGTATGCATTCTGTTTAGATTAACTTTAGCAGCGTTTAAATTTAGCGACCAGAATTTGTCTCTTGTTTCTCCCAAACTTATAGGTGCAAAATCTCTTATTAATTTATATTCTATCCAATATAAAAGTAAGGCACCTACTAATAAAATAATTTGCTTATAATTTTTATTTAGAAGCGCGTGTGCCAATGTAAATGGGAATATAAGCGCAATGGTTTCTTTTGCCATTAATCCCACAATTAGGCTAATAATAAATAGTAGATATTTCTGTTTGAACCAAAGGAAAATTCCCAATGAAAGAAAGAATATGGAACCTGGATCCACATAGGAAATACAGGAATAATAAAAGGTAGGAAATGAAAAAATAAATAGACTTATGGCAATCCACCTCTTTTTGTCTACAACTCCCATTTTTTCTAAGGTTAAATAGAAAAATAGGAGGGAGCCCATTATTAAAAATAGGTTGATTAAATTAATTGAAGTAGCTGGACTAAATGGTAATGCAGAGGCAATTAATGGAACTAAAAATCTCCAATTGCTTGCAGGTCTAATGGGTGCAGATGGCACTTCTCCTCTAAAGTATTCAACATAGGCTTTAAAATATTTAGCATCATAAGGTTCTTGTTGAACCAAAATTTGGTTGCCATTAAATCTAGGTAAGCAAACTAGAAATAGAAGCATTAGGTTCAAGCCAAATAATTTGAAATTGAAACTTTCTTTCATGGCTGATTTTGATAATGGGTAAATATCAAATTTGCTTTGGCTGAACCAATAATTTCGGTTAATTCTTCCAAACTACTTTGCTTTATTTTTTTTACACTTTTTAGTTTCCCTAATACTTGTTTTGCGGTCTCAGGGCCTATTCCAGTTATATCTGTTAATTCTGTTACCAATGCGTTTTTACTTCTTCTATTTCTATGGTGTGTTATCCCAAATCGGTGGGCCTCGTCGCGTAATTGCTGGATAATTTTTAAGGTTTCCGATTTTTTATCAATATACAATGGGAACTCATCCTCTGGATAGAATAATTCTTCCAATCGTTTAGCGATGCCCAAAATTGGTACTTTCCCATAGATTCCTAATTCTTTTAAACTTTCAACAGCAGAACTTAATTGTCCTTTTCCGCCATCCACAATTATTAAATTAGGTAGAGGAGAATTTTCTTCTAATAATCCTCTATAACGCCTAAGAACAACTTCCCTCATGGTTGCAAAATCATCTGGTCCAACAACAGTTTTTGGAATAAAATGCCTGTAATCTTTCTTGCTTGGTTTTGCATCTTTAAA
Source organism: Bacteroidia bacterium (assembly GCA_021740845.1). Lineage (GTDB taxonomy): Bacteria > Bacteroidota > Bacteroidia > UKL13-3 > UKL13-3 > B1. The sequence continues at coordinate 3,368 of JAIOYZ010000054.1, read as the reverse complement.
AACTACACATGCAGAAACAGGATTAGTTCCTTGAAGGTTGGAGTTGTCAAAACATTCGATGTGTTGCGGCAAATCTTTTAATCGCAAATCATTTTTCATAGTGGTTAGAATCCTCTCCACTTTAAAATCAGGATTTACTTTTTCATATTGAAGAAGTTTTTCCCTTTTATAATACATTGCATTTTTTAAAGATAAGTCGAGTAATTTTCTTTTTTCACCAAGTTTAGGAACTGTAATTGTTAATCCAGAATCCTCCCAATCTAAAGGAATAGGAACAATAATTTCTCTTGAACGCGAATGGTATTTTTCTCTCACCTCTGCAATCGCTAAACTCAACATTTCTTCATCGGTTTCGTCCAATTTCTTTTTAATTTCAAAGGTTTGAGTTTGAATAATAATTCCATTCGATACCTTTAAAAAATTGGCAAAGGCAAATTTTTCGTCGCTGACAATGCTAAAAACATCCACATCGTGCTTAATATCGTTAACAATAGTTGATTTAGATTGGTAAGATTCTAGAAGGTCTAATTTCTTTTTTAAATGATCAGCCTTTTCAAAATTTAGGTTGCCTGCAGCTTCCAACATCCATTCCTTAATTTCAGATTTTACTTCGTGCAAATTTCCTCTTAAAAGACTTTTTATTGCTTTAATGTTTGTTGTATAATCTTCTTCATTTTGCTTGCCAATACAAGGCGCTAAACAATTTCCAATATCATACTCCAAACAAGATTTAAATTTAAATGATTTAATGTTTTCATCACTTAAATTGTAATTGCAATTTCTTAAAGGATAGGTTGCTTTTATTAAATCCAAAAGTGTATGCATCATGGGAGCATTCGCATAAGGCCCATAATATTCACTACCGTCTTTTATAACTTGCCTAGTATGAAATAATCTAGGGAATCTTTCCTTTTTTATGCAAATCGATGGATAGGTTTTATCGTCTTTAAGGCTAATGTTGAATTTAGGCTGGTGACGTTTAATCAAAACATTTTCAAGAAGCAACGCATCCATTTCTGTTTCAACCAAGATATATTGAATGTCTACAATCTTACTAACTAGTATTGCTGTTTTTCGGTTTTCATGATGCTTTTTAAAAAAATAGCTTCCAACCCTTCTTTTTAAGTTTTTAGCCTTTCCTATATAAATAAGGTTTTTCCCTTCATCAAAGTATTTATATACTCCAGGAGTTTCTGGTAGGGAGCTAATTATTTCTTTAATGGAAGGGGTGGTCATGGTGCAAACATAATTTTTTTAACTCAATGTGTTTGCTTGGATCATTTTTGAAAATTTATATTTAGCATAATTTTTAAATGTCAAGCTTTTCTTAATTTTTTCTTAAAGACTTTTAATTATTAATCAAAAATTAATACAATAATTTTTATAAGTATCGAATAAATAATTGATTATATGATGTATTAAAATGTAATTAAAACGTCTGGTTTTTAGGAAATTAAATGTTTCTACAAATATTTTGAAAATCCCTTTTACTCCCTATTTTCGATACGTTAAAACAAAACTAAAATAACATTTTTTCAATTAATCACTTTAATTAAACAACATGAATCAAACTCTACAAAAAATCAGAATGATCGTCTTAGTCAGCTTGCTGACGATGCTTTCAAGCTGGTCGGTAGCGCAGGTGAATGTGGCCCCGTCGGCCACCGCTTCAGCAAGTACGTGTAACACGGGTGCTTGTAGTACGCTTAACGACCTAAACTTTGGAACGTGTGGATCACAACAAATGTGGATTACATCTTCCGCAACCAATCCGGGTTCCAGTATTTTTATCCAATTTACTTGGCCAACTATGCAGGTTATTAACAAAATGACCATTAATGTAGGTGAAAGTGCTAACCGTTTCTTGGGTGGTGGTACCATTCAAATTTGGAATGGTAGTGCATGGGTAACCCACACTACTTTCACCCAATCAACAGGTGTTTGTAGCTACGACATTAATTTTAATAGTGTAGCAACTACACAATTAAGAATTATTGATATCGTAGTAATTGGTTCTCAAAGTTCAAATGTAAACTTCCGTGAGATTCAAATTTGGCAAGGGTCCTTATCTAACAACGATATCGGTGTTGCATCTATTGATTCTCCAGCAGTATTTTGCGGTGGTCCTCAAAACATCGTTGCTCGTATTCAAAACTTTGGAACCAATGTGGTAACTGGTTTTGATGTAAACTGGAGTTTAAATGGTGTTACTCAAACTCCTATAACTTCTTTCTCAACTTTGGATACTATAGGTGGTTCAAGTCCTAATTCAACTCAAATTACTTTGGCTTCAGGTTATACTTTTGCCACTTCTACGCCTACCTTAATCAAGGCATGGACCTCTGGCCCAAATTCTAGTACAGATACCATTACCATTAACGATACAGCAAGTGCAAGTAAAATCCCTGCTATGTCGGGTAACTTTACTATCAATCCATTGGGAACTGGTACTAGTAACTTTACTTCCTTTGCTGCTGCAATTGCTGCCATGAGTGTGGGTGGTGTTTGTGGTCCTACAACTTTTATTGTAGCTCCAGGAACTTATACTTCTCAAGTTGTTATTCCTAATATTCAAGGTGCTTCACCAGCTAATCCAATTTTGTTTGATGGATTAAATGCAGATTCAGTTCTTATCACTGGAAATTTTGCCTCACAAGGAACCGTAATTATGAATGCTTCTAAGTACATTACTTGGAGAAACATGACGGTTGCAAATACCAATACTAGTACTTGTGCAGGTATTGCCATGGTTGGTGCTGTAAGTAAAATTAATATCAACAATTGTAAAGTTAACTTAAATATTTTATCTGGTACCTCTTCAACTGGTTATTGTATTATCGCCACAGGTACCGCTAATGGCGGTGGTGTTAGTGCCATGCCTGGTGACTCAATTGTTATTGATAGCAATATTGTTACAGGTGGTGGTTATGGTATTTCTATTTATGGAAGTTCAACTGCAGCCAGCAATAGAGGCCATATGGTAAGAAACAACAAAGTGAACAACTGTAATTACATGGGTGGATACATTGCATATAACTACAATCCAATTGTAGTAACAGACAATGAATTTAACATGCAAGGTCAGAACTATGGTTATTATGGTTTGTATTTTTATTATAATCAATCTAATAATGCAACTACTCCGCACCAAATTAAGAGAAACAAAATCATCCGTTTTGGTGGATACGGAATCTATTTGTACTATCCAATAAACAATGCCGCAGCAGCACCAGTAGAATGCTATAACAATGTTGTTTCAAGTACTGATGGTGGTTCTTATCCTGGATATTATGGTATTTATTTATACCAAGCAAGTTCCACTTATAGAGCGTTAGTTTACCACAATACCATTGCAATGAATGGTTCAG
>JAIOYZ010000021.1 GCA_021740845.1 Bacteroidia bacterium | reverse complement strand
TAATTGGTTATTCTGGATATTACCTTTATTTCGATAATTCCTTACATTCTGTTCAAACTCTAAGAGATAAAAAAGAGTGAGGCTATATCTCTGGATCAATATACTTCTACGAGCTATTTAGTCCACAATCGGCTCTCACCCTTTTTCACTTTATGTTTACTAATTTAATAATTTTCAAACATAGGAGTCCAGAATCCAGATTTTTTTTCAGACTTCGTCTGATTTTTTGATTTTTTAATGAATTAAAAATTAATATAACCCGAAGGGTTGCACAAAATTATTTTGTCTGGACTCTGGATTCTGGACTCTGGACTCTATACTCTTTCTTTATACAAAAACTCCGCCATTTTAAAATCGTCTGGCCAATCTATGTCGAAGGATTGGAGGGTGGATTGTTCTAAGAGGAAAGGGCGTTGGCCGATGCGGTCTTTATGGGTTTGGTATATTTCTTTGGAGGCTATAAAAACAGCCGAGTTAATTTCGAACCAAGGAGCTAAATCTTGTGTTCTGGGCCATTTTTCATGGTTTACTCTATTCACCAAATCGTGTTTCTGATTGTCCCACAAAAAATTTTGAAAGCGCTTTCCGCTCATTAAAGAATCGGAGCCTTTTTCCAATTCTTGCCAATAGATTTTTATGGCTAATTCGTAGGCCAACTCATCACAAAAAGGGGAAGTTACATGCGTCCATAAAATGTGGTTTAAGGAACAAATGCTAGGCACATACTTCACCAAATCAATCAAGGAGGTGCTACTTAAAGCCAAGTTATCTGGGCGCTCAATAACTTTTATTCTATTTTCGGTTTGAGCCAAAAGAGTTCCTATTTCAAGAGAATTGGGGTCGTTGCTGGATAGCACTATTTCGCCTACTCCTGGAGTTCTATTTAATTGGTTCAACTTTATACCCAATAAACCATTTTTAATACCCGCAAAATCCTTGGTATTTTTATTGGGCACTCGTTCACTTCCTTTACGAGTAGGTAAGAAAACGCTTAGTTCTGTTTTCAAATTAATTCGTAAATGGATTGTGCATTTAAATTTTGATAAGCTGTAGGGGTTAAAGAACAAAGAGGCAAACCCTTTTCTTTCATTTCCAAGAAGAGGCTTTCATTTTCTGTAAACAGCTCTATTTGTTGCGCATTGAATTCTCCATGGTAGCCATCGTAACCCACAATATATATTGTTTTTGCATCCAATTCTTTCACCACTTGTAAAACAACTGCTGTTATACTTTCTGTTTCTTTTTCTGTAAAGTCAATGGCTGGCAATTGGTAAGATTTTTCCTTCATGAGATTGGGTACATAAGTGCCCATAGTTCTTGGATAAGGAGGCAATATGGCCATGCGATTGGAAACATCTGCAAAGTCGAAATTCTCTTCTAAGCGATAGCCTTCATTTCCTGCCAAACAATGAAACTGGCGGTTGCTTAATTTCTCAAATGTTTTTGCATTTTTTGAACTGGAATGTATAATGGCTAAATGTGGATTTGCTTTTAGGAATTGTATTAAGGCAGGAGTATGTGCTTGAACACTATCTCCACCGCCAACAACCATTACCATATTTGAAGAGGCAAGTTTGGGTAAATTTGGTAATTCTTGATTGTCTAATAATCCCTTACTTTGGTTCGACAAGGTTCTAATAATACTATTCAATGAATAGTAGCGTTTGCCCACCCATTCCATTACCTCCTTTTGAGGAAGTGAATTAGCACCAGAAACCATATAAGGCAAGTTTGTTCCCCATTTATGGGTTGCTTGTAATTTACTGAATCCAGAAACAACTTTGCTCAATGCATTGTAATCTAAATCTATTTTGTTTTGAGAATTTAAGGAAGTTAAAAGCAATTCAGTTTTAAGGTTTCCCGCTCCCCTACCCATTCCTGTGACGGTGGCATCTACCATATCTACCCCACACTCCAAAGCTGTTAAGGTATTAATTAAAGCTAATTCCAAATTATTATGGCCATGGAATCCCATTTTAACATCCACTTTTTCTTTTACTAGGGAGTAAATTTCTTTTACATCTTCAGGATAAACTCCCCCGTAAGAATCTACCATATAAAAATAATCTGCCAATTCTTTAATGTTGGGCAATAGGTTCAAAAAGTCTGTTTGGCCTTTCCATTTCGACATATACATTACGTTGAAGCCAACTTCAAAACCCATTTTCTTGATGGCTTCAGCTAAGCCAATTGCTCTTTCAAAATTCTTGGGATCAATTGCCAAGCGCACTATTTGGATCAAACCAACACATGGAGCTAACAATAATTCTACCTCATTTGCCTTTACATCTTTTTCATTTAAAATAACCACCAATTTCTTTTGGGTCAAATCATAAACCTGCTCCATTACATAGGTAGGACAATAATAAAACTGACCTAAATATTCTTTCATAGGTTTGGAGCGGTATCCAATTTCTAGGTAATCAACAGGCAGTTTATTGAAGGCAGAGAAATACGATTTTACTAACTCTTCACTAAAATCCCATTGGGTATAATAACCTCCATCGCGAAGGGTACAATCTAAAATTTTCATTTTAAAACAGACATTAAATAGTTCTCAATTTTCTCACTCACCAATAATCCGTTGGTATTTAATTCTTCGTTAACCAGTTCTTGCCTGAGCTTTGCCAGTGGCGCCTGGTTTGCCAGAACCATTTTAATAAAACTTTTCAGTTCGGCTTCATTGCTTATATGGTGGTGTACGTTAAATGCCAACTCTCCAAACTCATTGAACTTATCAATTGGATTTCGGTCTTTAAAGGTATAGGCTACAGGTTTATTTTGCAATAAATATTCTACCATAAAAGAGCCTCCATCGTGAATCAAAGCATCGGATTCGTTGAAGAATGGCACATAGTCGCCCTCTATAACTTGGCCGTTGCTCAAAGCATTCCAAGTTTCGTAATAGGCATTTGTTTTTTCTAATCCCCAGCAATTTTCTTTCTCTAAAGTTGGTTTTAAAAAAGGGTGCGGTTTGAACGCAAATTGCAGTTGCGATTCATTATCTTTTGCTATTTGAAGGAACAGTTCTGCAAAATCCAAAAAACACGACCAATCCAAACCTGTATCTTGAAACCCCTTGATGGTCCAGTGAGGCGCCCAAATAATTTTCTTTTTGGGATTATTTTGGGGTTTCCATGGTGAGGATAATTCCACTTTCCTAAAAGAATCTAAATGTGGAAAACCTAAGGCTTTTACATTTATACCCTTGTTTCGGGCATATTTTTGAGCCATTGCCAAATGCATTTTTGTTTCGTAAACATTTAGCCAAGTTAGGTTGGTTAAATCATTATTGAAGGCGTACTCATATAGATTATCTATTCTAAATGAATAAGGAACATATAAAGTTAAACAATCTAAAAAGCCATATATTGAAAATTCCCATAAAGAAATAAGGCTGGGGTTTTGAAAGCATACCAAATGTGGCTTAAACTGTTTCTTAACAGGCAAGCTTTTATTGGTAGTAAAATCAAAACCATGGATATAATGGTACCCTTTTTTCTGACAAAAATCTAAAGACTGTTGGTACTCCATTTCTAGAAACTCTCTGCCTTTATTTACGAAAGGGCAAATAACCACTTTTACCTCGAAGCGAGGATTAGCATTTAGTCGTTCGTATAGTTCACCGTATTTCCAAGTATCTACATTTACCAATAAAAACAAAACCCTTATTGGATTTTTACTTCTAACTTTTTCTAGGATTTTTTGATTTCTATACTCCGAAAAATAGATCAAAAAATTTGCGTATAGTTTTACTAATTTTCTTTTAAAATCTTCAATCATGCGGGGGTATAAAATTGTGCAATTTTCTCTGCCACTTGAGCCACATCCTTTTCTTGCATACCTGGCCAAATAGGTAGGCTCAAACAGTTAGAAGCTATTTTTTCTGCTATTGGGAAATCTCCCTGCTTATAACCCAAATGGCTATAGGCATTTTGTAAATGAGGAGGAATAGGATAATGAATAAGGGTTCCAATTCCGGCTTGCATTAAATGCGTTTGCAATGCATCCCTTCCTATTGCTTGAATAACAAACAAATGGTAAACATGGGTAGCATCTGCATTCGTTTGAGGCAATTTTACTTGAGGAATATTTTTTAGTGCCTCCAAATACCAATTTGCAATTTGCTGCCTTTGGATAGTCCATGTAGGAAGTTGTTTAAGTTTAATACTTAAAAAAGCCGCTTGGCATTCGTCCATTCGCATATTATGGCCAATAGACTCGTGGTAATATTTTAGTTTTGAACCGTAATTTCTTAATTCTTTTACCTTCTCTGCTAATTGAGAATTGTTAGTGCAAACAGCACCTGCATCACCAAGAGCACCCAAGTTTTTACCAGGATAAAAACTCGTTGCATTGATGTCGCCAAAAGTACCTGTTAAGGCACCCTTAAAGCTAGCACCTTGCGATTGCGCATTGTCTTCAATCACCTTCAATTTATGTGCTTGTGCTATTTGCATAATGGTATCCATTTCGCAAGCTTGTCCGTATAGGTGAACAGGAATAATTGCTTTTGTTTTGGAGCTAATTGCCGCTTCTATTTTAGCAGGGTCAATATTGTATGTATCGGGGTTTGGTTCAACAAAAACTGGCTTTGCACCTACAAATGAAACAGCCAAAACGGTTGCAATAAAGGTATTAGAAGGAACAATAACCTCATCGCCTTCGCCAATACCTAAGGCCAATAAAGATAGATGCAATGCATCCAAACCATTGCTAATTCCTATAGCATGATCTACTCGATTAAAATGGGAATACTCTTGTTCAAAAGCTTTTACACGTTCGCCTAGGACAAACCAATGGCTATCGTAAAAAGCTTCAAAAGCTTGCATCATTTCCGCCTTGATTGGCTGATGCATGGGTTCAAAATTTAAAAAAGGTATATGCATTAATATGTATCTTTTCCAGAATCAATTGCTAATTTTTCAAACTCCTCAATTATACTTAAAACCTCTATACTTTTGGGTTTCTCATTAAGCAAAACGTATGCTTTAATTTCTTCTTCAAACGGTTTGAACCCAAATTTATTAATAGCGTAAGTATTTACTGTTAAAGGCTTTTGAGGCACATAGCGGGCAAAGGGTTTAAGATTCTTCATTAATGGGGCTTGAGTACCAACAATAGAGTAAGCACCTACCACCACATATTGATTTACTGTACAACCCATTCCTAAATTTGCACCCTGCATTATTTGAGTAATCCCCGCTAAAACTACATTGGGTGTAATTACCACTTTGTCTTGCAAAATGGCATCGTGAGGAATGTGCACACCTTGCATGAGGTATATATCATTTCCAAGTTTAGTGAGTGCTCTATAACATGGTTTTTGTATAGCTGTAAATTCTCTAATTATATTGTTTGAACCAATTTCAATTCTGCAATTGCTCGAATCGTAATGGGGGTTTCTAGTGTCTTGTCCGGGTGAACCAATTACCACATGCGGACCAATTAAATTGTTATCTCCAATTTCTACAGGACCCGTAATAATTGTATAAGGCAATATGCGATTACCTGAACCTAATTTTACGTCGCCAGTGATGATGCAGGTTGGATGGATTTGGTTGGAATCGTTCATTTTCTAAACTCCAAATAGTCGTTAAAATTTCTTATGTAATCGTTTTCTTCGTATAAACGAGAGGCTAAAACCAAGCAAATAGCACCTGATGAAAAATTGGAAATATCGCGCCAAATTCCGGGCTTTATATTTAACCCCACAAAAGGTCTGTTTAGCGATACTGTTTTCTTGCTGACACCATCTTCAATGGTAATATCAAAGCTTCCACTCACTGCAACAATAACAGACTCCAGCAAGCGGTGACCGTGGGCTCCCCTACTTTCGCCAGCTGGAATATCGTATAAATAGTATACCCGTTTTACATCAAATGGAATATGAATGCTGTTTTCTACAGGGGTGATATTACCTGCTCTATTTTTTATCTGAGGAAGAGGCAAAACATCGCAATCAAAAACGCTATATTTTTTCATTTGGTTAGGGATTGAAAGGTTTCAAAATCGCGGATGTATTCGTTCTCTTCGTAAACCTTATCTGCCAAAACCATGGCTACAGAATTAGTAGAAAAATTTTCCATGCTGCGCCAATACATTTTGGGAACATATAAGCCGTAATACGATCTATTTAAATGAAATCGATGTTCTTGTTTACCATCGTGCAAAACCACATCAAAGCTTCCACTTAATGCAACCACAAATTCTTGAAGAGATTTATAGGCATGAGCACCTCTAACTTCTCCTCCAGGAACATCGTAAATCCAATAGGTTCGGGCAATTTTAAATGGAATTTGATCCTCTTCTGAAATAAAAGAAAGATTTCCTCTTGGATCAAGAAACTTAGGCAATTGAATGATGCTGGGTTGGTTCAAACCGAATTCTTAATGAGTGAATAAATCTTTATTTTGGCTAAGAAAACACATTGGCTTTTATGCAGCTTCGCTTGGTGAGTCCCACAAAAGTGAGTCAAAATTACGGCATTTCTTAACGACCTACCTGCAATAGTAAATAAGTGAGAGAAGGAAATCAAATAAAGTTCCAATAGACACATTGTCTGATTGGCTTCTGGAGAATTAAAGTATCACTTTTGTTGCCCGACTGAGCTGAGCAATTAATTAATTGTTAGCTATATAAAATAGAAGCTAGAAGATTTTTTGTAAATACTCGAAAGGGATGCTGACAACAAGGTTTTGTTGCATGGTAACTAATTCTATTAGAAGGTGTTTGTTTCCTCTTCTATCTACCAATTTTCCTTCGGTACCCATTAGTGGGCCGGCCATAACTTTAACAGCATCGCCAATTTCAATATCAGCCATTCCTTCGTAGCCTAATGACTCTAAATCAGAGACATTCCCCAACATTAATTTCACCAATTCAATTTCGCGGGCATCAACAATGGCTGGTTTCTTTTCAAAATTAACAAACTTTACCACGCCAGGAACACTCAAAATACTATAGAAATTTTTCTCAAGTTCGGTATAAATAAAAAGATAGGATTTAAACAAAGGTTCTTCCACCCATTTTTTTCTATCACTCCATTGACGAAGGGTTTTATGGATGGGCAAAAAAACTTCAAACCCGCGGACCTGCAATTCTACCTCTACCTTTTTCTCAGCGCGAGGGTTGGTGTATAATAAATACCAATGTGGCGTTGACTCTTTCTTTTTCTCAATCATGGCTTGGGCGAAAATAGGGAATATTTTATTCTGTGGAGGAGATTTTTCTTAGCTGTGTTGGCTGAGAGCAATCGTAAAAGAAAGAATCCAGAATCCAGATTCCAGAATCCAGACAGGAGAATCGAGATGCGAGAGAAGGAAGAAGTGAGTTTTAAGTTTTAAGTTGACATTGTGGGAAATTCTGCTTATTGAATGTTTGGATTCCTCATTGATACAGGGCTTCGACCCTGCTCAGCCACCGTGCGTGGTTGAAGCATGTTAAAGAAAATCATTGGTATCACCGGTGGCTGGCCTACGACTCCGCTCAGGCACCAAACAGACAGAATAATAATACGGCTTATAGAAATCTTGCGTCGTGTCGAAGTCTGGTGGCTGAGCAGACTGCAAAAAAAATTCGGTCTTCCAGAAAACTTGTGTCGTGTCGAAGCCCACATTCAATGAAGTAGTGAGCATCCCTTGGGAAATTCGCCTACATTCATCGGGACTTCGACAAGTCTTAGTCACCTATATCCGATGGCTTAGTAAAAATACACTTAACTCAAAATCTATCTTTTAAGCAATAAAAATAATTCAACTTAAAACTTAACACTTAAAACTCTTAACTCTTTCAAACAAAACACTCATAACTCAAAAAAGTACTAAATCAAAGATTTTTCAAATACTCTAATTGTGCTTGGATAATATTAATTTTTACTTGGTCCCATGTAATTGGTTCAAACATTAATGGCTCTTCCTGCTCTTCTGCTTCACCGAAATAAACAAGACTTTTTAATGCAAAAAATAACGAGCCATCGTTGAATTTTTCCATATAGAAATCAAGAATCTGGTGAAGAGAGAAAATTTCAAGTAATTTATTTAAATCGTAAAAATCTTTCTTTGATCCCCGATTTGTAATTGCTGCAATTTTCATTGCTGCAATTTCTTTTGATGTTGCCAAACGGATATCATCCTTATATAAAACATTATCAATCCATTCGTATGGATAAGAAACTACATCAATTTTAATATCATTAATAAATAATGAATCAATCCTTTTTGATGATTTTACATTTTCCACTTTACCTAATGATTTAAAAAATTGAATCAGTTCATAAGAGTCAATTTTCTCATTCCCGAAAAAGTCTAAATCAATTGATTTTCTATGACCATGAATCAATGCAAGCGCAGTACCACCAACTAATCGATAGTTTTTAAATAAATCACACTTATTTATTTTAATTAATAAATCCAGTGTTGGCTGGTCAACAACCTTGTATTGTAGCATTTAAACTGTTCTTTAGGCGTATTAGAAATTGTAGCAATAAAATTTAAATCAATGGGATCTAAATTGCTAAATTTTTTTAAAATTTCTGTTATTTTTTCTAAGGAATAAATTTCAACAATACATTTCCATTCCATAAGAGTTCCTCTTTCTAGAACCCTTCCTATTATTGTATTTTTACTTTTTTCCCATTCCAATAAATCTGGATTAATATCCCAAAAAAGATGCTTAGACAATAAATCAATTGGCCTTTTAGATTCCATTTTCATGATAAAATTCAAATATATAAAATTAATTCAATTGCTCTGTTAAGAATCCAGATTCCAGAATCCAGACAGGAGAATCGAGATGCGAGAGACGAGATGCGAGAAATCCAGAAAATGAGAGGTGAGAATCGAGATGCGAGCATCCCTAGGGAAATTCGCCTCCATTCACCGTGGTGACTCGACTAAGCTCAGTCACCTGAATGGTTTGACTCCGCTCTCCGATAATGGTTCGACCCTGCTCAGCCACCTGTTTTTTGGACTATTCTCTGGAACTTGGCTTCAATTAAGAAAAGCATTTCCACTGGTAAGCCTGGTGGCTGGCCTACGACTCCGCTCAGGCACCAAGCAGACTGAATAATAATACGGCTTATAGAAATCTTGTGTCGTGTCGAAGCCCACATTCAATTAAGTAGTGAGCATCCCTAGGAAAATTCGCCTTCATTCATCGGGACTTCGACTAAGCTCAGTCACCTGACTGGTTCGACCCTGCTCACCAACCTTTCGACTAAGCTCAGCCACCTATATCCGTTGGCTTAGTAAAAATACACTTAACTCAAAATCTATCTTTTAAGTAATAAAAATAATTCAACTCAACACTTAAAACTTAACACTTAAAACTTAACACTTAAAACTTAAAACTCTTAACTCTTAACTCTTAACTCTTAACTCTTAACTCTTAACTCTTAACTCTTAACCCCCCCCCTAAGTAATATCATTCCCCAAGCCTAGATAAATAAAAACCATCTTTAGGATTAGAAGTAAAAGCGTGTAATTGGTAGTGAAATATGCTATCCACAAAGATTTTCTGGCTAAGGCTTCTTGCAGGAATTGGGCAATCCCAGGCATAGGTTTTATCTGTATAATAATTAAAATTTAGGCTATCTATTGGATAGGAACTTAATGTACCTAGTTGATAAGTGGAATAGGGTTTTAGTAAATATGATGAAGTAAAACCATCTGTTTGGGTGATAGATTTATTTCGGGAACTGTCTTTGAAAAGTGAGAAGGGAACAAATGCCAAAACCAAATAAATAATTGCAATTGGAATAATCGGTAATTGCCCGAAAATTTTGCTTTGAAAACTGTTTCCACTTGGGGGAAATGAATAATCGTCCTTGCTAAAATAAATAAGGCCTGCACTCCAACAGGCAATTGCAATGGCGCTTGGCAGCATCAAGCGGTACTGACTTAACAAATACCACTCCAGCACTTGTACGACTAAAAGTAGAATCGAAATAACTAATAAACTGGCTTTGTTTGGTTCAAACCGAAACCGCCTTTTAATAGCAAATAAATAAAGCAACAAAAGAATGAGAAATACGCCATTTGCAAAAATTAGTTTATTCATAAATCCTTTATAGCCTGAACGTGTAAGCCATAATTGAAATCGTGTGGATTTGGATTGCTCTGAACTGATGAAAGTGTTTTTATCTACTTTATCATTTAAACCCCAAGAAATTATTCCACTGCGATAAGCTTGGTTAAAATCGCTAGGGATTTGCCATTTGGGATTGCTGTAATTTTCTAGCTCTTGAACATTAGCTGCCTTGGATGATAAGGACATTGGATACAATACATAGCCCGTTTGGAAATAATTTCTGATAAAAACTGGACTTATAGAAAACAACAATAAAAGTGCAATTGCCAGGTAAGCATATAAAATTTGCTTGTTGGTTTTACTTTTTTCTCTTTTGGTTCGAACCAAAATTAGTACTTGTTGAATAACCAAAACTATAGCAATAATTACTGGGATAAAACTAGGCGGTTTGCATGAAAAAACGAAACTTGAAAAAAGCAGGATGGCTTCAAAGGATATTTCATCTTTTTGAAAAAATGCCCAATACAAAATTAATGGCGTTAAAGCCAACAAAGGCAAATCGGGACTAGGAGCTGTAAGATACAAAAATGCCAGAGGAAAAAACAATAATGTATAGCAAAAAATAAAGGCATTTGGACGAATTTTCCATTCAGCTAAAAGGAAGGCAAAAACCACAAAAACCAATACTCCATTGATGGCATAAAAATGCAAATCATTTCCAAAAAAATCGAAATGCACCAATAAACTATGCCATGCAGAAGCTAGTCCTAACGCGGGATGCACGTTGCCCAAACCCTTAACCATTCCAAATTGTTTCATCCATTGCAGGGTTTGCAAATAGTACATTCCCATATCATTTATTTTGGTAGGCAAAGCACTTTGATAAAGGATAACTAGAAGAATTGTGACTAATAAAACAATAGACAATTTACTGAGAGATAATAGCCAATTCCAAACATTTTGCAAATGTGCTTTATACCAAAAAGTATAGCGCCAAACGGCAACCATTGCACCAAAAATCAATACCAATTGAGCGAAGATGGTAATGGGTCCACCAACAAACATCCATTGACTAATTATGCCCAAAACGGCAAAGCCCAAAAGAACGGGAAGTACCGGATTTATTGGCAGAACTCGTTTAAAAAGTATGTAGGGAAGAATGCCATAAATATAACTTAGAAGGACAATCCAAACAAAAATGGGAAGTAAAAAAAGCATGATATTTTCTTACAATCTTATGGAAATATTTTAGGAATTTAGGTGTAAACTTAAATCCTGTTTTTCTTTATTATAGGAGGAAGGTAAAAATTAATTGGTAAATAGGTATAGTAAATTCATGAATAATTATTACTAAGATTGAAAATTATCCTTAAAGCATGTATTGTTACTTTTTTGCTTGCCCAAAAAATCCCGATAAATATCGGGACAAAAAAGGGCACCAACAGAACCAACTTGAAAGATTTTTTGTCGCACAGGCTTACCCCACGCTGGCCAAAATCTTCCCAGTTCGCTCTTCTGTTGGATCCCAGCCGCACATATTCAAAAAACTCTGGACATTATCCAAAAAAATGTCACTAAATTCAGGAACAAATTATAATTAAATAATACTTACCATGGTGTAATACTTTACCTATCAAAAAAAATTGAATTACCTTTATTAATTATCCTATACATTCGCAAAACGGATGACACCAGCACTCAAATTTATTTTTAAATTCATTGGCCTATACGCGCTTTTGCAAGTTATTTATATTTTTTATTTATGGCGGTTTGAACCAACAATAGATCCAGTAAGTTTATGGATAGCGGAAGCATTGACGACCTTATTCTCTAATTCCAGTTTATTGGTAATGCCTGAATTTGCTAAGGTTCAATTCCTTTTAAATGGAAAAGCGATTATAAATATTAAAGAGGCTTGCAATGGAATTAGTGTAGTTATTGTATTTATTTCCTTTGTATTGGCCTATGGTAAACTTCAGAAAAAGCATTGGGTATATATTTCCTTGGGGACAATTTTTCTGGCCATTGCCAACCTTTTCCGCATTTATGCTTTGGTTCAAATAAAAGTAAATTTCCCAGACCAATTTGCATTCTTTCATGAATATATTTTCCCGATTATTCTCTATCTTATTGCATTTGGGATGATGTTTTTTTGGGTAAGAAAAAACAACAAACTTGTTTAATTTTAGACTATGAATTTAAAATCTAATCAGGTACTTTTTACCCTAATTATAGTTCTTAGCGCATTCAATATTTTTATTCAGTCTTTTGATTTTATTCATTTCAATTTTAGTCCAAAAGGTTTTTACCGGTTTGAACCAAATGAAGATATCGAATTGTCTTTATTGCTCAATAAATTTATTCGATTGGCATTAAACTTAGTGATTTTAAAATTGGTTCAAACCGCACTTAACATTTCAAATAAAAGCCAATTTATCTATTTATATTTTTTGATTTTTGGATTAGCCATCCTTGATATTTTCCTGATTCAAGGCTCAAATTTTATACTGGAAAAATGCCACGAATTTGTTCATCCTTTGGCCTTTACTCCATTAATTCCGTTTGCAGTTTGGGTAGTTAATGCTAAAAAAGTGGCCCAATAACTTTCTGGTTTTAGGATAATAATTCATCGATTTATCTGTTTTTTTAAATTTGGATGTGGCTTTTAATTAAAAAAATACAATCCATTTCATGAGCATTTATAGGCATTCCCAAAAACATCGGCGTTTTCTTTCATCTTATTACTTATGAAACCGATGCCAAGAAAATTTAGAAATAATTTGTCCTTGTTTTTTTGCCGAAAAAACTATATTTGTGGTTGCTTGGGAAGGAAAAGCAATTTCTTTAAAAAAGAAATTTAGAGTTACTTTCACAAGTATTAACCTTAAAAAACTTCGATATGAATCTACTCCGGCTCCTATTTAATAAATCTAGTCAGGTACCCCGTTGGTTTATTTTATTGTTTGATATTGGTTTATGTGCAGTAGCTTATTTGCTTGCAGTATTAACCAGATACAGTCTATCGTTCGAACTAGGTCAGTTTAATATTGCCTTAACAGCAATCCCAATTTTCTTGCTAGTTAAAGGAGTAACCATTAGCTATTTCAGATTACATAGTTTTGTTATTCGCCATACAAGTGTTCAAGATGGCTTGCGTATATTTTACGCCATGGCAACGGCATTCTTATTCTTATTTATTATTGATTCGTTTTTTGTATATTTTCCAAACAGTAAAGACCATTTGTTTCCAATAAGTATTTTGTTATTGGACTTCACATTTTCAACATTTTTCTTAGCTGCATTTCGCGTTTTCATAAAATTGATGTTCATTAGAATTAGTAGTGCATCATCGGAGAAAAAAGAAAATTTTGCCGTTTATGGCGCTGGCACTTCTGGATTAACCATAAAACGTAAGTTGGAACAGGAAAGCAAAGAAGCTATAAAAGTGGTGGCATTTTTTGATGAAAATGAAAATCACCAACAAAAAATATTAGAGGGTATTAGCATATTCAACGGCAATTTAGACCTTGAAAGTGTAATTCATAGATTGAAAATAAAGCAATTAATTATAGCAGATTCTGATATAAAACTTAGTAAAAAGCAAGATATAATAGAGCGCTGTTTGAACCTAAATGTAATAGTAAGAACGGTTCCTCCTGTAGAAAAATGGATTAATGGTGAATTGAGTTTCAATCAAATGAAACATGTGAAGATTGAAGATTTAATTGAGCGTGACGTAATTTCATTGAATAAAGAATCCATTGGTCAGCAAGTAAACAATAAAGTTGTTCTTGTTACTGGCGCAGGCGGTTCTATTGGCTCTGAGATGGTTAGACAACTTTTACAGTTTAAACCAAAGAAATTGCTTTGTTTGGATTGCTCTGAAATAAAACTGTATGAGTTAGATGCAGAAATTAGGGATTCACATCCACAAGCAATGAATACCTTCACAGAAATTATTGTGGCAGATGTAACCAATGCGCCAAGAATGCAAAGGGTTTTTGATGCATTTCATCCTGAAATTATTTACCATGCCGCTGCTTATAAGCATGTGCCTTTGATGGAAGAAAATCCAGGTGAGGCTATTCGTGTAAACGTTAGTGGAACAAGGATATTGGCAGATTTAGCTGTAAAGGAAAATGTAGAGCGATTTGTAATGGTGAGTACAGATAAAGCAGTAAATCCTACCAATGTAATGGGAGCTAGTAAACGCATTGCAGAAATTTATGTTCAATCCCTGTTTGAACACCAAGCAAAAACACATGGCGCCAAAACCAAGTTCATAACCACACGTTTTGGAAATGTTTTAGGTTCTAGTGGTTCTGTAATTCCTAAATTTAGAAAGCAAATAGAAGAAGGCGGGCCAATTACGGTAACCCACCCAGATATTACAAGGTACTTTATGACCATACCAGAAGCTTGTCAATTGGTTTTAGAGGCAGGTAATATGGGCAATGGAGGAGAGATATTTATTTTCGATATGGGTAAATCAACCAAAATTGTTGATTTGGCTAAGAAGATGGTTAAACTTTCTGGCTTAACACTTGGCAAGGATATTCAAATAGTTTATTCGGGCTTACGTCCAGGTGAAAAGATTTTTGAAGAGCTATTAAACGATGAAGAAAACACCTTACCAACTCATCATGAAAAAATTATGATTGGAAAAGTAAGACAATACAATTTTTCTGTTGTAAAATCCAGCATAGACGAGCTAATACAGCTTTACAATGTGCAAGACAATATGGTTATCGTTGGTAAAATGAAAAACATCGTACCCGAATTTAAAAGCAAGAATTCCATTTTTGAAAGTCTTGACAACGATGTAAAATTGCCAAACGATACAGATTTGCAACGCTTGTTAATGCAATAGTTCGGCGAGCTCACTTATATTAATTCTATTCCATTCGCCGGGGCTGGTTCGACCCTGCTCACCAACCATTCGACTAAGCTCAGCCACCTGGCTTTGTGCAACTAAGCAGCCAACTGAAAGCACGGTGGCTGAGCAGACAGAATAAAAATTCGAACTTATGGAAATCATGCGTCGTGTCGAAGTCACACATGCCATGATGTACTGAGCATTCCCAGGGAAATTCGCTTCCATTCACCGGGCCTTCGACTAAGCTCAGGCACCTAGCTTTTTTTCTACTATGCCTCCAATGAACCGGTGGCTGAGCAGACAGAATAAAAATTCGAACTTATGGAAATCATGCGTCGTGTCGAAGCCAAACATGCCTTGAAGTACTCTGCTTCACAAGGGAAATTCGCCTCCATTCACTGGGGCTGGTTCGACTAAGCTCACCAACCATTCGACTAAGCTCAGCCACCTGGAAATACTTCGCCTAATCTTATTTAACATTATGCCCTTTTCCTAAAAACAAGATTTACTTTTACTTCAAATTATTGAGTTTAAGATGCACAAAACTACTTTTACTCTTTAAAAAAAATAGAAGTATGGAAATTGGATTTATGTATATTTTAGAATGTAATGATGGTAGTTTTTATGTTGGAAGCACATATGACTTAGCTAGAAGAATGAATGATCATCAAGATGGTTTAGGTGCTAATCACACTAAAAAAAGACTTCCAGTGAGATTGGTATATTATGAAGAATTTCAAAGAATAGACTTAGCTTTTTATAGAGAAAAACAGATTCAAGGCTGGAGAAGGGAAAAGAAAATTGCGCTGATAAATGCATGTGAGCAAGAGTTGCCATTGTTGAGTGAATCCTACTCCATTCGCCGGGACTGGTTCGACTAAGCTCACCAACCATTCGAATAAGCTCAGCCACCTGGAGTCTGGTGGCTGGCCATCGACTCCGCTCAGGCGCCAAGCGCGACTGAAATGAACATCACTCAAAGAAAATGCATGCGTCGCAGTCGAAGCTACCTGCCATGATGTACTGAGCATTCCCCAAGAAAATTCGTCTCCATTCACCGGGGCTTCGACTAAGCTCAGCCACCTGGAGTCTGGTGGCTGGCCATCGACTCCGCTCAGGCGCCAAGCGCGACCGCAATGAACACCACTCAAAACAAAAATATGCGTCGCAGTCGAAGCCACATGCCATGATGTATTGAGCATTCCCCAAGAAAATTCATCTCCATTCACCGGGGCTGGTTCGACTAAGCTCACCAACCATTCGACTAAGCTCAGCCACCTGGTTATTCGAAATTTTTTAGGAGTTCTCTTGATTGAATGATTCACCTTAACATTGATGCAGGGCTTCGACTAAGCTCAGCCACCATGGCTATTCGGAGGTTTTTAGAAATTCACTTGATTGAATAATTTACCTTAACATTGATACAAGGCTTCGACTAAGCTCAGCCACCTAGCTTTGTTCGACTAACCTGCCAACTGATGGCCAAGCAGCAACGAGGATAAATTTAAGATTTTTGTAAAAGGCCGCCTAGCAGTCGAAGCAAGGGTTTAGCGATTATAAACCGCTTCTTCCTTCATGTGGTCTTCAAAAATTAGAAGAGGTGAAGAAATTACTCCAGAACAAATTTCTAATTGATCAGCAGTTTTTGGAACAACTATATGATAGGAATTTTTCATTTGTGTTAAATCTTCCAATTGAAATTTAACCTTACCCAAAACAACTTGAGATTGACAAACTAAGTTATAAGAAGAATCGTATAAATTTACTGGAATACCATCGGCGGTAAAGTTGCCCGATTTGGTAATGGCTTTTACATTTATCTCAAAAAAAGGCTTCGGTTCAGGATGAAAATTCTCCATTATCTTCTCCTTTGTTTTTTCGATAGGCTCAATTTTATTTATATGCATGAAGGTGTCCATCGATAAATCACCCTTCAAAAAAATGAGGAAGGGGATTACCGCTAAAGACCAAATGTATTTTAAAGCCACTTTCATGTTAGCGCACTATATACCAACGAAGTGCCAAAACATAAAACCGCTAAAAATCAAATGCTTACGAAAATCCCAAAATTAAAATCAATCCCATTTTGAAACCTATTTTCCACTTTTACACATGCAGTGTGGATTAGTCCACCAATAGCATCAGGCCTTTGAGGTATTCTCCTTCTGGATGAAAAATATTTATTGGATGATCTTCTGGTTGAGAAAGCTGACGTAAAACTCTAACATTTCTGCGAGCTTCTGCTGCGGCTGAGAATACAATTTTGCGGAACAAATCCTTATCAATATGTTGGCTACAGCTGTATGTAAAAACCAAACCTCCTGGTTTCACTTTATGGAAACCCAATAAATTTAAATTTTTATACCCTCTAGCTGCATTATCCACTGAACGCGCATTTTTGGCAAAGGCTGGAGGATCTAAAATTATGATATCGTAATAATTTGCTTCCGATTTTTTAAGGAAGTCAAAGCAATCTTCCACAAAAGATTGGTGTTTGCTTGCATATAGTGTAAGTGCCACATTCTGCTCACATAAAGCAATGGCATCTTTAGAACTATCAACCGAATGTACCTCTGTTGCTCCTGCTTCCAAAGCATACAAACTAAATCCCCCAGAATATGAAAATGTATTTAATACTTTCTTTCCTTTAGACCATTCTCCTAATAGTTTTCTATTCTCTCTTTGGTCGATGAAGAAACCTGTTTTTTGTCCAGTCTCCACATTTACACTAAATTTAACGCCGTGCTCTAAAACAAAAATTGGCATTTCAGCGGCCTCTCCTACCCATCTGCTTCCTTGCTCAACTTGCTCTAAAAGTTGGGTATTTTGTTTGGTCTTTAAATAAATATAATCAAAGCCTAATTGGTTCAAACCGCCATAAATAATAGGCGCTATGTTCTCCATACCTTTAATTAGCAATTGAACCACGGCCACTTTATCGTAAACATCTATAATAATACCTGGAAAGAAATCTCCTTCCGCATGAAGCAAACGGAAACAATTTGTAGTTTTAAAATCGAGAAGTTGGGTACGTAAATGATATGCATTTTGCAATTTTGCCAACCAATAGGCATCATCAATTAATTTTTCATCATTGGTAAATTCAAAAACCCTACAAGTAATCTGACTATTAGGAGAATAAAAACCGTATCCCAATAAATCGTTGTGGTTGCTGCGCACTTCAATGATTTCGCCATTTTTTGCAGTAGGCAAATCTTTGATGGCACCACTAAAAACCCAAGGATGACGGTTTACTAAAGATCTTTCACGACCACTTTTTAGAACTAATTTCTTATACTCCATTGGCGCAAATATAGGGAAGTTTTAGTTGGGGTATTCTTTAAAAACTAAAAGAAATTCGGTTTGAACCAAAAGAGGTTTCAGACAAAAAAACCAAGCAAATAAAGCAATTCACCTACAATTCGATAGGAATCGTTATTGGCTTCTTGAAATGCATTGGGGAGAAAAAACTGTCCGAAAGAAATTAGCAAACTTATACCCACAAATTTAAGAGTAACAGTATTTGGAAAAATTACCCAAAGAACCAAACCTAAGAAAAACTGTAACGCCAACATGGCCACTTGCAATTGCCTTAATTTATAGGACCCAAAGCTTTGTGTAATATTTCTTATTTCCATTTCTTCGTCGCTTTCTGACTCCATTTTGGCGATAGAAAATAAATTCTGTAACACAGCAAAAAACACCATGCTGCCTATTAAAAAAATAGATAAAGTGTTGTAAGAAAAAAGGCTAGGTTCAACTATTGCAAATAGAGGAAACACAAGGCTGGAAGTATATAAAATGGCAATCAATAATTCCTTTTCTAAAATAAAAATACGAATGAACTTTCGGTGTAGAAAAAGGTAAATTAGTAAGGCAAAAAATAGGATCAAACCATAAACCAATTCTAATAAACTTAAGAAATATAAGGCAACAAAGGCATTGCTTAAAACTAACAAGCTTATTAAAATATAAAATAAAACTCGCTTCTCTTTAAAAACAGAATGTCGGGAGCCGGTTTGAACCAAAAGAGGTTTTCTGCTGTCTAATATATGATCGAACCAATAAACTACTAAAGTTCCTTGGAACAAAAGCAGGTAAAAATACCATGGAATGGGAGTTGAAATTACCTGAGCGCCTGCAAACAACATGGCGCAAGTTCCAAGAGCTACATCCAAACTGAATTGGTGTAAAAAAAATAATAGTTGATAGATCGATCTAGACAAGTTTTATTTGTATCAAATGCTATTCAATAAATTAAGAACCTGCAAGCTAATCTTTTTACTGCTATTGAGCAATTTTGCTTACTCTCAGGAACAAGATTACAAAGCCCCAACGGGCCTAAATAATTGGTATGTTGAATTGGGTGGTGCCGCTCAATTTTATTCTATTAATTATGAGAAGTACCTATACAAAACATACGACGATAAATATATTTGGACGGCTAGAGTTGGCGCAGGATACAACCCCGTAAATTTCAATATTCTGAATACTGTTTTTTTACCAAAAAACACTTTTATGTTTCCCTTCTCCACCTCCATTCTTAAAGGTGAAGGGAAAGAAAAACTTGAATTGGGAGGAGGCTTTACCTTATTCACCAAAGATTTTGGAACCAATGAAATTGTTCCCCATGCTATCATCGGATTAAGGGTTATTGAAAGCAATACTATTTGCTTTAAAATGAGTTATGTTCCTTTCTATCAAAATGGCTCTATTACTCATTGGATAGGTGTTTCTTTGGGTAAAAACTTTTCGTTTAAATAAAGAATGCTTGGAATTAATCCAGCTTTCCAGCATTTTCACAACCTATTATAAATTTGTTTGAACCAAGTCAAGATGTATTTTTGGTTCAAACCGAAACTAAAAAACTAGTAATATGGCACGTAAACACCCAATAGGATTAAGTTATTTATTCTTTACTGAATTTTGGGAGCGCTTTGGCTTCTATTTGATGATTGGAATTTTTCAATTGTACCTAACCGATGCCATGGACAATGGTGGCAAAGGAATGGATAGAAAAGAAGCCGCAGATATATACGGAACTTTTATCGCTTTTGTTTACTTAACACCTTTCTTAGGAGGCCTACTTGCTGATAGAATTTTGGGTTATAAAAATGCCATTTTATTTGGTGGGGTTTTAATGGGTATTGGGTATTTAGGTTTGGCTTTACCTGGCATGACCAGCTTTTATGTTTCCTTGGGTTTAATCATTTTTGGAAATGGTTTTTTTAAGCCAAATATTTCCACACTTTTAGGCAATTTATATAACGATCCTCAGTATAAAGAAAAGAAAGATGCTGGTTTCAATATTTTCTATATGGGAATAAATATTGGAGCTGCCATTTGTAATATTTTTGCCGCTTATATGCGCAACCGCTATGGATGGGGTTATGCTTTTGCAACAGCGGGAATTGGAATGTTTATAGGTGTTGGAGTATTCTTAATTGGCCTTAGACATTACAGACATGTAGATGTAATCAAAGCAATGCAACCAGAGGATACTCCTTTAATGAGAATCATTAGTCAGGTATTCTTACCAGCCATTGCAGTTGGTGTTGGTGCTTGGTTTTTACCTGGAAATTTATTTGGTTCAGACAGTACTGATGCCTTTATTTTTGCAAGCATACCTGTGATTATTTTTTATGTGAGTTTGTATGTAAAAGCTTCTATGGAAGACAAACGACCACTTGCTGCCTTATTGAGTATTATGGCTGTATCGGTTATGTTTTGGGCGGTGTTTAAACAAAACGGAACCGCATTAACAACTTGGGCACAATACTATACTGATAGAGAAATGCCCGCGGCTATTCAACCCGTTGCTACCGATTTATATTTAGCCGAACAAGTGGTTTATAAAGATGATTCGGTTACAGCATACAACGATAAATTTCAGGTAATAAAGGAAAATGGTGTGGCTCAAAAAACCTTTGGCAAACCTGTTTATTTTAAAAATCTAAATCCAGAGAAATTACCTGCAGAAGGCAGTACTAGTTATTTGTTTAATACCGAATTATTTCAATCTGTAAATCCATTTTGGGTTATTGTATTAACACCAGTTGTTGTTGGATTCTTTGGCTTTTTATCTCGAAAGAAAATTCAAGTTAGTACCGCTACTAAAATTGCATTTGGATTATTAATTACGGGCTTATCAACCCTAGTTATGGCTGCGGCAGTTTACGTTGGAAGCAATGGAACCATAAAAGTCTCGCCAATGTGGTTGGTATCTTGTTATGGAGTTGTAACTATTGGAGAGTTGTTTTTAAGTCCAATGGGCTTATCTTTAGTTTCTAAATTAAGTCCAAAACGACTCACTGCCGTTATGATGGGTGGTTGGTTTTTAGCAACCTCTTTGGGAAATAAATTGTCTGGTATTTTAGCAACCCTTTGGGACGGTTATGAAAACAAAGCCAATTTCTTTTTGGTGAATTGTTGCTTGTTATTGGTTGCTGCAATTGGCTTGTTTTTAATGCTTAAATGGTTGAACCAAATTTTGAAGGAGCATTTGTAAAGGGGAAGGCTTCTAGCTGTTGGCCGCTGGCTGCTGGCTGCTGGCTGCTGGCTGCTGGCTGTTGGATGTTGGATGTTGGCTGTTGGCTTCTGGTATTCTGGCTTTTGGCCTCTGGCAACTGGCAGGAATTTGCCATTAGGTTTCTCGCTTCTTGCTCAAAAACTTAAAACTTTAAACTTAACACTTAAAACTCTCTTGCATCTGGCAACTAGCAGAGATTTGCTTAAATGGCAAAATCATCTGGATTCTGGATTCTTAAAACTCTTTTCTGTTTGGATGCAAGAAAACGGCTCATTTAATAGAAGGCTAAAGCCTTTAGATTTTTTTTGAAGAGGAATTAGATTTGTGAAGAGTTTTGAAAAAAACAAAAGGGATCAAGTAAAGGTTACTTATTTGTTTGGGAAACAAAAGTTAAAAATAAAGAAACTCCTAAAAAGTAAAATTCTGATAGGCGACATTCTATTTTTTTATTAATTTTATATTACATTGCATTCATCATATTGGAACCCTTTTTGGAGAGTTCCTTTATCTAAAATTTTTATGGAAGCCAAATTTTCACCAAGAGTAAAGGATGTGATTTCTTACAGTAGAGAAGAAGCCATTCGATTAGGTCACGATTATATCGGGACTGAGCACCTTTTATTAGGTCTGATTAGAGAAGGAGATGGAAGGGCTCTAAAAACCCTCAAGGCCTTGGATGTAGACCAAATTAGGGTTAAGAAAACTATTGAAGACAATATCAGGAGTTCGGCAACGAATAATACCAATTTTGTTAATATACCTTTAACCAAACAAGCCGAGAAAGTATTAAAGATTACTTACCTCGAAGCTAAAATATTTAAAACAGACATCATAGGTACAGAGCACTTACTTCTGTCAATACTGCGCGACGAAGACAATTTGGCATCGCAAATATTGAACCAGTTTGGCATTACCTATGAAATTTTTAAAGCCGCCGTTGAGGGCAATATCAGCGAGACCAAAAACGAAATGCCAGCAGAAGAAGATGAATTTTTTGGATCCACTCCAGAAGAAAGAAAACCAGAGCCGCGCAAAACCGAAAACAGCAAATCAAAAACTCCAGTACTTGATAATTTTGGCAGAGACCTAACCAAAGCAGGTGAAGAAGGCAAGCTTGATCCTATTGTAGGAAGAGAAAAAGAAATAGAACGTGTTTCTCAAATACTTTCTCGTAGAAAGAAAAACAACCCAATTCTTATTGGCGAACCGGGTGTTGGTAAAACAGCCATTGCAGAAGGTTTGGCTTTACGAATTATTCAAAGAAAAGTTTCAAGGGTTTTGTTTAACAAACGCGTGGTGATGTTGGATTTGGCAAGTTTAGTTGCAGGAACAAAATACCGTGGTCAGTTTGAAGAACGCATGAAGGCAGTGATGAATGAATTGGAAAAATCGCCTGACGTGATTCTATTCATTGACGAAATTCACACCCTTGTTGGTGCAGGAGGAGCAAGCGGTTCTTTGGATGCCTCTAATATGTTTAAACCTGCTTTAGCAAGAGGAGAAATTCAATGCATTGGAGCAACTACTTTAAATGAATACCGTCAGTATATTGAGAAAGACGGAGCATTAGAAAGACGTTTCCAAATGGTGATGATAGAACCTGCCACTGCTGAAGAAAGTATTGAGATTCTTAATAATATAAAAGATAAATACGAAGCTCACCATAGCGTTAATTACGACCAGGCAGCAATAGAAGCTTGTGTTAAATTAAGTAACCGTTATATTACTGATAGGCATTTACCAGATAAAGCAATTGACGTATTGGATGAATCTGGCGCTAGAGTGCATTTGAGCAATATTCATGTTCCTGCTAATATTCTTGAATTAGAAAAACAGATTGAAGAAATAAAAGTTGAAAAGAACAAGGTTGTAAAGAGTCAGAAATACGAAGAAGCAGCCAAATTGCGCGACCGTGAGAAACATTTGTTGGAGCAATTAGAAACCGAAAAAGTTCGTTGGGAAGAAGAAACCAAAACTCAAAGATATACTGTTACCGAAGATAGCGTAGCTGAAGTAATTGCTATGATGACAGGCGTACCTGTAAAAAGAATTGCACAAAGTGAAGGTTTGCGATTGTTGAATATGGGCAATGAATTAGCAGGTAAAGTAATTGGTCAAGACGAAGCAATTAAAAAACTTACTAAGGCCATACAACGCACCCGCTCTGGATTAAAAAATCCAAATAAGCCTATCGGTTCATTTGTGTTTTTAGGTCCTACCGGAGTAGGAAAAACAGAAATGGGCAAGGTATTAGCCAAATATTTATTTGATACCGAAGAAGCCATGATCAGAATTGACATGAGCGAGTATATGGAGAAATTTGCGGTGAGTCGTTTGGTTGGAGCGCCTCCAGGATATATTGGTTATGAAGAAGGCGGACAGCTTACTGAAAAGATTCGTAGAAAACCATATTCGGTAGTTTTGTTGGATGAAATTGAGAAAGCACATCCAGATGTTTTCAATATTTTATTACAGGTATTAGACGAAGGTTTTATTACCGATAGCATGGGAAGAAAGGTAGATTTTAGAAATACCATTATCATCATGACATCCAATTTAGGATCGCGCCAATTGAAAGATTTTGGAGGAGGAGTTGGATTTTCAACACCAAGTAAAAATGCAGATGTAGATAAGAACAATAAGATAGTTATTGAAAATGCATTGAAGCGTTTCTTCTCGCCTGAGTTCTTAAATAGAATTGATGATGTGATTGTTTTCTCTTCATTGGAAAAAGAATCTATTATTAAAATTCTTGAGTTGAACCTAATCACTTTAATAAAACGTATTGAAGAATTAGGCTTTAAAGTGAAGTTTAGCGATGCATCAAAAGAGTTCTTAGCAGACAAAGGATTTGATGCCGATTTAGGAGCTAGACCATTGGCAAGAACTATCCAGAAATTTGTTGAAGATCCAATTGCTGAGGAGTTATTAAAAATGGAAATGACAGAAGGCGATACCATCGAAATTGACTACGATAAAGAAGCCAATTCTGGAGAATTAAAAATAACGAGTTCGGGCAAGAAAGGTGGAAGAAAAAAGAAAGATTCACCACCCGCTGAAAAGCCAGAATAATAGTTGAAATATTTATTTAGAAGGCGCATCGTAAAACCATGCGCCTTCTTTTTTTTAGGTTTG
Source organism: Bacteroidia bacterium (assembly GCA_021740845.1). Classification (GTDB taxonomy): domain Bacteria; phylum Bacteroidota; class Bacteroidia; order UKL13-3; family UKL13-3; genus B1. The sequence goes on along the minus strand of JAIOYZ010000021.1, from coordinate 46,355 downwards.
ATATCCAATGAAAATTAGTCTTATACGAATAGGAAAACTGCACTTAAACTTTGCACAAAGTGGCTTTGATGAATATGCAAAAAGGCTGCAACATTATATAAAGTTTGCAGATGAATTATTGGTTGTAAATAGCAAAAGCAAAGAACCAGAACAAATAAAAAAAGCAGAAGCTGAGGCCATGCTTAAGAAAATACAAAGCACCGATTTTGTGGTTTTATTAGATGAAAGAGGCAAAACTTTTAGCAGTGAAAAATTTGCCAATTACCTCAGTGAAATGCAACTAAAAACTCAACATTTGGTTTTTATTATAGGCGGTGCTTATGGTTTCGATAATAGAATTTACGAACGGGCAAATGCACAACTTTCTTTGAGCTCTTTTACGTTTTCACATCAATTGGTTCCCTTGTTATTTGGCGAACAATTGTATAGAGCATTTACCATTTTAAAAGGAGAGCCTTATCACCACGCCTAATATTTTTCAGGTTTGGTTCGAACCAAATTAAGAAAAGAAATAAAGGGAGAAAACATATTCCTGAACTGCCATACAATCAAAATTTGGGTATAAATATTAAATCACTTTGGCATAAATTGCAGCCATGGATTGGAAATCATTTTGGAACAAAACTGCTGAAGAAACTCAAGTAGAGGCGCAGGTTGCCAGAATTGTTAATGGCCAATTGATGAAGGAAGATTTGATGGATAAAATTGCAGCTAAAATTAGTCTTCAATTAAACTTAGAAGGTACCAAATCTGTTTTGGATGTATGCTGTGGCAATGGCCAATTATCTGCAAAACTATTGCCCTATTGCAAAGAAGTAGCAGGCGTAGATTTCTCCGAAACCTTAATCAAGCAAGCCTCAGCCCTTCCCTCTTCCAAATTAAATTTCCATTTAGGTTCTGCAGAAAATTTCTATTTGAACCAAGAATTTGATGCAGTGTTATTGTACTTTAGTTTTCAATATTTTGAGAGTTATGAATTGGGAAAACTAGTTGTTGAAAATTTAGTAAAACATGCCAAACCCGGTTCAAAAATATTAATTGGCGACATTACTGATAAACGCAAATTCTTTAAGTATTACAATACTCCAAAGAGATTGTTTGCATTACTAAAACAAACCCTAATAGGCAAAAACGATATGGGTAAATTTTGGCATCCAAATGAATTGTTTCAAATTTGCAAAGAGCTTAACCTAAAAGGAGAATTACAAGAACAAGAAACTTGGCAACCATACAGCCACTATCGTTTCGACTTTCTAATTGAAAAGTAAACCTTATTAATTATTACCTCAAGAACCCTTCACGTTTCATTTTTTTCATTACTTTTTTGGAGGTATCTCTAACAGCTTGTTCAACAGATTTTGGGTTATATACTTTGCTCAATGAACTCCAAACCAATTTACCGCTTGGTATATAATAAACATTGGTTTCTACTTGGAATATTTTATTGGGCCTTTCGTAACTTGGATTATAAGCATATGGATCAATTTGAAATGAGTAATCGCTATAAAAACTTCTATTGTTTGTGGTGCCTTCACCATTAACGGTATTGGTAACAAAAATAGAATCTGTTAATCGCAACACTACCACATAATCGTAATAATCTTTGAGCATTTTTTGGCGGTAAAATTCTCTGTTGCCTTCATTAATTCTTTCGCCCTGCGTATATAAATAACCTTGAATAGAAGGATTATTAGAAAGCCTTACCAATTCATCTTGAGCAACTCTGCTATTTATTTGATTGTTGCTTTGTACAAAATAAATAAAACGGTGTTCTTGTTTGCGGTTTACCACATGCGTTTCATCCGACCAAACTCTTGATACGCCAGGTGTTGAGCAAGAATAAAAGGCAAGTAAAACAAAAATCAAAAAACTATTTTTCATTTATTTATTTGTTAAAAACTTGGTTTGGTTCAAACCGAAACTACTCATAATAATACACCCTTTTTACCCTTTGCGAAACTCCAGTTAGGATTTCATAAGGTATGGTTCCTATTTGTTCGCTCAATTTTAGTATGCTGTTTTGAGGACCAAAAACTTCTACCTCATCCCCTACTTTGCAATCAATTTCAGAAACATCCAACATAGTCATGTCCATGCAAATATTGCCAACAATTTTAGCCGCTTTGCCATTAACAACCATGTCGCCATTTCCATTACTTAATTTCCTATCGAGACCATCTGCGTAGCCAATTGCAACAATTGCTATTTTCCCATCTTTGGGCAATTTGCCTCTTCTACCGTATCCAATACTTTCATCGGATGTAATGTTTCTAATTTGTGAAATAACGGTTTTTAAAGTGCCAATATTTGCTAAGTTCATAGGACTCGAAGTTGGATTAACACCATATAAACCAATGCCCAAACGCACCATATCAAACTGAGCATTTGGGAATCTAGAAATTCCACCACTATTTAAACAATGGCGCAAAATAGTGTAAGGAAATGCCGAACAAATTTTCTCACTTAACTTGGCAAATAAGTCTATTTGATGCATTGAAAAATCGTCTTGCATTTCATCTTCACTCGCTGCTAAATGAGTAAACACAGAACGCACTTTAAGTTGCGGATTTTCTTTGAGCAAGTTTAATAATTCATGCAATTGGTTGGCATCAAAACCCAATCGTTTCATTCCAGAATCTAATTCAATATGCACGCCTACTTCTTCACCATCAGCTGCTAAAAGCAAGGCATTTAGAATTTCAAAATTATAGACTTCTGGCTCTAAGTTGTTTTGCAAGATTACATCAAAACTAGAAGGCTCAGGATTCATAACCATGATAGGCAATTTTATGCCTGCATCACGCAAAACAACGCCTTCATCTGCGTAGGCAACAGTTAGGTAATTTACCCTATTAAAGTTTAAAATTTTAGCAATTTCATAACTTCCAGCACCATAGCTAAAAGCCTTAACCATAGCCATAACTTTCACTTTTGGTTGCAGTAAATTTCTATAGGCATTTAAGTTTTGAACCAAGGCATTTAGGTTAATTTCAAATACCGTTTGATGTACTTTTTTCTCAAGAATTTTTGAGATTTTTTCAAAAGCAAAACTCCTTGCGCCTTTAAGCAAAATGAGTTCATTCTTAAAATTCTCTGCAGGAAAATTTGTTATAAAACTTAAGGTATCTTTATAAAAATAATTTTCTGGCAAATCAAATAAATGCTCGTTGTGCAACATAGCATTACCAATACCTATTAACTTATCAATTTGATTGGCTTTTAATTGCTTACTTATTTCTTGGTACAACTCATTCTCCGATTTTCCACTCTCCAAAAAATCAGATAAAATAACCGTACGTTTTTGTCCGCTTGCATGTTGCTGCATGTATTCTAAAGCAATTTTGAGCGAACCTAAATCTGCGCTATAACTATCATTTATTAGCAAACAATTTTGCTGAGCTTCTTTTAACTGCAAACGCATTTCTAATACGGGCAGGTCTAAAAACTTATCTATATACCTATTTAATTCGTAGCCCTGTGCAAGCAGAAAAGCCAAGCAAGTACAAGCATTCCAAATAGAAGCTTCATCTGCAAAAGGTATGGTTATGCAGTTTCCCTTGTAAAAAAGTTGGGTATGGTTTGAACCAATTGTAGTTTCGAAATAAAAAGTTGCTTGGTGGCTTAAGCGCGACCAGGTGATTAATTTTCTTTGAGGAAAAAACGTTTTTTGACTCACAAAATAATCATCCACCAAACGTTGTTCACTGCAATAAAGAAGAGAAGAACAATTAGTAAATAACTGAGCTTTTTCCTCCAATTTTTGGGAGCTAGATAAAAATCCTTCACCATGTGCATCGCCAAGAATTGTAAACAAACCCATGGTGGGTGCAATTATTTTTTCAAGCTTTTGCATTTCATTTGGTTCAGAAATACCAGCCTCAAAAAAACCTATTTGATGCGAAGAGTTAAGTTGGAGAACAGATAATGGCACACCAATTTGCGAATTATAACTCTTTGGGTTTTTTACCAAACTTAAATCCTCTTTAAGCAAATGCGCCAACCATTCTTTTACTATAGTTTTTCCATTACTACCAGTTATACCAACAATTGGAATCGAAAATTGAGCACGGTGCAAAGCAGCTATTTTTTGCAAAGCAAGTATTCCATTTTCTACTTCTAAAAAACTTGCCTGAGGGAATTCGCCTAAAAGCTGCTTATCGTAATTGCCTTTTTCTATTAGAAAGTTCCTAATTCCGGCATTATAAACATCCTTAATGTAATTATGACTATCGTTTCTAACACCTTTAATTGCAATAAAAACAGCCTCTTCTGTAAACAATAATTTTCTGCTATCGATTACAAAATGCTGAATAGGCAAAGGCGCAGCATCTTGTTTTACAAAAACACCATCCAATGCAAGTTTTAATTCTTGAAGCGTGAACATAGGGTTACGTTTTTCAAAAGCCGAAATCAAGCTTTACTAGCCTCAAGGTTAAAGAATTTTGGCGGATAAAAGAAGTAAATTATGCCAATTTGAAATGCTGCTTATACAATTTCTTAAAGTGTTAAAAATCGATAGAATATTTAGGAGGCAAAATTACCCTGGATCTACAGATTAAATCTCTGCAAGCTAGAAAATTTGGTTCAAACCGAACTGCCTTATTTAATTGCAACAAGGTATTTCTAACAAGGAGATTTGGTTCAAACCGAAATAAACAAAAAAGCTATGGAGCCAGTTTGCGTTGGTGAAGCAGCAGCACCAAACCCGATAAACCCAAATAAATTGAAAGGATAAAAAAGGCCCAAATTATATAAGGACCTGAGCTAAAAAACGGCATTGAAAACAAGAAGATAAAAAGGCTGCGAGTTAATACATTGCTCATATTAAAAATACTGTTTACCCTACCCATAATTTCGTTGGGAATGTGCTTAAAGAAATAGGTTAAGCGCAATACGCGAATGCCTGCATTGCTAAAACCCAGTAAAATAGAAAAGGCATAAACTATCCAAACTTGACTTGTAAATGAAACCCAAACAAATAAAAGACTTGCCAAAATAGTGAGTAAAATAATGGCGCGTAAGGTTTGGTTGGAGTGAAACACTTTGCCCACAAACAAGCCCGCACTAAGCGCTCCCAAGGCATAAATTAAATCGGCCATGGCAAAAACAGAACCGTCTTCGTGCAAATGTTTATCGATATAAATTGGCAAAAGGGAGTGAATACAAACAATAAGAGCCGCAAAAACAGAATACGAAAACAAGCCAAAAACGGCAAGGGAAGTATGCACTTTTAAATAGGAAAATCCTGTTTTTACTCTTTTGATAACAGAACCCAATTCAATATTTGGTTTTAATATGGGAGTATATTTTATTCCCATAATTAAAGCTGTTGCTATAAAATAAGTTACGGCATCGAGCATAAATATTTCCCATATTTCCCAGCGTTGAATATGAAAGGAAAACTGAAACGTAAAACCAGCTAATTTACCAGAATTTGGATCAATACCTTCTAGAAGAATTGCAGCAAAAGCTCCACTTAAAATGGAAGTTGTTTGTCCTACAATTTCAATCCAAGAGTTAACCTTTTGGTATTTTTCTGGCTCGGTAATTTCGTGAGCAAAGGCGTATAAAGTTGGGTAATGAATATTGTAATTGAGCAGTGTAATTCCAAAAACAGAAATCACCAAAAGTGCAGGCAATTCCATATTATGATAACCAACTAAAGCAATGGATAGTATTACAATTCCACAGATAAGGTTAATTGCTAAAAAATTGGCTTTTCTACTAAATCTATCTACTAAAGTTCCGGCGTACAATCCAAAGAATAGAACCAAAAGAGTAATCCAGCCATAGGCTCTGGTAAAGGTTTCGCTTTGGTTGGTTTTGGCAAAATACCATGGAATGGCCAACATGCTTAATCCTTGTGATAAACCAGAAATGGCATTGGCTGTAAAAAGTAAAAATAAAGAGCGTTGATTGCTAGTTTTATTCACCGTTGCAAGGTAGGCAGGACTCTCAAATCTAAAAAACCAATCTTTAAAATTTGGCTAATTAGCATTTAAGCAATCCCAAATTAAATCACTCTCAAAGCCTTTGGTTGCGGCGTAATGGTATACTTTCTTTTTGGCAATACCCAATTGAAGTGATTTAAAAGTCGCCATTTTCTTTTCAATAACTTCTTTAAGAGTTTCTAGGTAATCATCTGCTTCAATTTCCTTTATGGCTTCGTTGATACAAAAATCAGAAACCCCTCTTACCTTCAATTCTCTTTTAATTTTTAGTCTGCCCCACTGCTTTACTCTAAATTTTCCACCAGCAAAAGCCTTGGCAAAACGTTCTTCGTTTAAATAATTCTGCTCAATTAATTTGCTTAGAATAATTTGAGCTTCCATACCATAAACGCCCCACTCGCCTAGTTTTAGAACTACCTCGTTATGACATCTTTCTTGGTATGCACAGTAGTGGGCAGCCTTTAAAAAGGCCTCTTCTGGACTGTATTTTATTTGTTCCTTTGGCATTGGTTGGGGCGAAGATAGAATTGAATATTTTTTGAGCAATACTAGGATTGTAAAAAAAGCTTCAATTAAGGAAATAGTAAGAAACCGATTACAATTAATCTTTCTTTTAGAAATACAATTTGGGTTCAAAACCTCTTTATATACAAGCATTTCAATTTAAATACTTGTTCTTAAAATTCGGTTTGAACCTAAATTACCACTTATCAAAAAATAACAATTGTTTAACGTTAAAGAGCTTCTGCAACCACTTCCTTAACTTCTGGAATCATCTTGGTTAACATTCCTTCTATTCCTCTTTTTAGAGTTACTGTTGAAGAAGGACAACCACTGCAAGAACCTTTTAACTCAACGGTTACAACACCGTCGTTAAAAGATTTAAAGGAAATCATTCCACCATCTGTTTCTACTGCAGGCTTAATATAGGTATCTAAAATATCAATAATCTGAGCCACCACCAAATTATCAGCGCCTTCATATTTGTGAGGTATGGTTCTTTGAAAAACAATAGGCTCATCCGCTTCCACGTATGCTTTCAAGAATTCCTTTACAATTGGAATAACATCGTGCCATTCTGTTCCTGGTAATCGAGTAATGGTTACAAAATTATTCATTATAAAAACTCCGTTCACAAAGCTAAACTCAAATAAACTCTTAGCTAAAGGAGAGGCTTGGGCTTTTTCTCTTGTTGGAAAATCAATGGCATCCTCAGGTAAAATCATTTTGTTAAAAACAAATTTCATCGTCTCAGGATTGGGGGTTTCTTCGGCGTAAATATTAAAAAACTCTTTCGGTTCTGACATGCTATTTAGAATTAGTCTACAAATCTAACAGGTTTCCCTAAAAATTGTTCATTCTAGCTAAAATACATTTCATTTTTTGTCGTCTTCATTAACAAGTGTCGACATCTTTTTTTGTCTCCACCATTTTGCATATTAATTTAGCTGCATGAAAAACCTTCGATTATTGCTTATTGGCGCATTTTTGGTTCAAACCGTAATGGCACAAAACCTTTATCCTGTATTGAAAAAAAAGAAATGGGGATACATGAATCAGGAAGGAACCATGCTCATTGATTTTAAATACGATTTAGCACAAAATTTCCAAAATGGATATGCTTCTGTAGCTTTGGGTAATATGCCTTGCCTAATAAACAAAAGCGAAAAAAGGGTAATCGACACTGGATTGTACCAATATATAGGCACTTTTTCGGAAGGATTAGTTAGCGTTATGGATTACAAATTTAAGCGCTACTATTTGGATGCAAACGGAAGGGTGGTTTTAACCTTACCCAAAGAAATTTATGATGCGCGCTCCTTTAATAACGGCTTGGCCCGCGTTGGAAAAAAAATTGATATTGTTCAAAATAAATTTGGGTTCGACATTAGCAATTTGGGCTACCAATTTGCCTTTATGAAAAAAGATGGAACCTATGCTACCGATTTCATTTTTGACGATGCAGATGATATGGACAATGGTCTTGCTCGCTTTTTGCAAGGAACTAAATTTGGCTTAATTGATAGCAATGGAACCATAGTATTGCCTGCCGAATATCAGTTTATAAGTAGCTTTAATGAAGAATTGGCTGTTGTAAATAAAATGGGCAAATTTGGCTTTATTAACCGCAAAGGAGAAATGGTAATTGAAGCAACTTATACCTATGCAAAAGAATTTAACGAAGGATTAGCAGCGGTTGAAGTAGAAGGAAAATTTGGATTTATAAATACCAGCGGCACCCTTGTAATTCCTGCCTTATACGATGATATTCGTCCTTTTTCTGAAGGCAGAGCAGCTGTGTTTTACCAAGGCAAATGGGCTTTTATCGACCCAAAAGGAAACTATATTTACCAACCCTATTTTGAACAAGCTGGCTATTTTAACGAAGGATTATGTCCAGTACAATTAAAAGGAAAATGGGGCGCAATAGATAAACAAGGAAGAATTGTGGTTCCATTTGAATTTGAAAACATTGGCATTTTTGAAGACGGCATTGCTGAGGTAATTTTCAAGAGTATTAATTTGTATGTAAACTCACGCGGCCAAATTTTACCTAGATAAAAAAAATTCGGTTTGAACCAAAAGAGCCTTTGATGAACGCATATCTTTCCACTCCTATAGAATACTTAAAAGGAATTGGCCCTGCCAAAGCGGAATTGCTCAAAAAGGAAATTCAGGTTTTTACATTTAACGATTTACTGTTTCATTTCCCTTACCGACATATAGATAGAAGCAAAGTTTATAAAATAAGGGACCTTAGACCAGATATGCCTTATGTGCAAGTTAAAGGCGTTTTATCTAACCTTAGAACACTCGGCACAAAAGGCGGACAACGTTTGGTAGCGGAGTTAAGAGACGATACGGGTGTTTTAGAATTGGTTTGGTTTCAAGGACATAAATGGATAAAAGAATCGCTTAAATCGAACCAAGTTTACTTGGTATTTGGAAAACCCAATGAGTTTAATGGCACCATTAATATTGTGCATCCAAATATGGATGATCCAGAAGATGCTGCCATAAAAAAATACCTGCACATTATGCCCATGTACAATTGTACAGAAAAAATGAAGGCAAGAGGTATAGATTCTAAAACCATAATGAAATGGATAAACACACTCATCCTAAACCCGCAATTTGAGGTTACAGAATGTTTATCAATGGAATTGCTTTTGGAACATAAATTAATGAACCGAAAAGCTGCTTTGCAAACTGTTCATTTCCCTACAAACTTAGAACAATTGGCTCAAGCCGAATTTCGTTTAAAATTTGAGGAGTTCTTTTTTATTCAATTGAAATTGTTGCGCTATAAGGTAAAAAGACATCAATTATTCAATGGAATAAAGCTGGAGAAAATTGGAGATTTGTTTCAAAACTTTTACCACCACCACTTGCCCTTTGAATTAACAAACGCTCAAAAACGTGTTATAAAAGAAGTTAGGGTAGATGTAAAAAAAGGTATACAAATGAACCGCTTGGTGCAAGGAGATGTAGGAAGTGGCAAAACCGTTGTGGCCTTGATGTGCATGTTAATGGCCATAGAAAATGGCTACCAAACTTGCATGATGGCACCAACAGAGATATTGGCAACACAGCATTTTCAAACCATAAGCGAACTTTTAAAAGAATTGCCTGTAACCGTAAAATTATTAACTGGCTCCACTCCCATAAAAGAGAAAAGAGTAGTTTATGAAATGCTCGAAAATGGCGAACTCAATATTCTTATTGGAACCCATGCTTTAATAGAAACCAAGGTTAGTTTTAAAAATTTGGGAATGGCCATAGTGGATGAACAACACAGATTTGGGGTAGAGCAAAGGGCAAAATTGTGGCAAAAAAACAAATATCCTCCTCATGTTTTGGTAATGACGGCCACTCCTATTCCTAGAACTTTAGCCATGACACTCTATGGCGATTTGGACACTTCTATCATTGATGAATTACCAGCAGGAAGAAAACCTATTCAAACCTTGTTACGCTATGATGGTAGCCGTTTGGCAGTATTTGGATTTATAAGAAATGAGATTAAGAAAGGCAGGCAGATTTATATTGTTTACCCGTTGATTGAAGAGTCTGAAAAGATGGATTATAAAAATTTGGTAGAAGGATACGAAAGCATTTGCAGAGAATTTCCTGAACCAAACTACCAAGTAAGCATTTTGCACGGACGTTTAAAACCTAAGGAAAAGGAACACGAGATGGGAAGGTTTATCCGAGGTGAAACAAATATTATGGTAGCTACAACTGTTATTGAAGTTGGAGTTAATGTTCCAAATGCAAGTGTGATGATTATTGAAAGTGCTCAAAAATTTGGCTTATCCCAATTGCATCAGTTAAGGGGAAGAGTTGGCCGAGGCGCAGACCAATCCTATTGTATTTTGATGAGCGATGTAAAGCAAAGTGCTGAAGCCAAAACTCGCTTAAAAACTATGGTAGAAACCAATGATGGTTTTAAAATAGCCGAAGCAGATTTAAAATTACGTGGACCAGGCGAATTGGAAGGCACTGCCCAAAGTGGCATTTTAGATTTAAAAATTGGCGACTTAAGCAAAGACACACAAATACTTTCTTTGGCCAGAAATGCCGCACAATTGCTTTTAGAAACAGACCCAGAAATGAAATTGGATGTGAATAAACCCTTGGCCCAATTTGATGCAATTTACCGCAAAACAGCAAAATGGGGCAGAATATCCTAAGTTTTGTGTAAATGGTCAGAAATCCAACAAAATTGGGCCATTGTTAAAAACCCTAATCGTTCTGGGGGTATCTTGCAGCAAGCATCTGCACAAGCATGAACCCTTATAAAACCAATACTTATATCCTTGCGGTTATTCCAGAAAATCCGGTTTTGGGAGCACTTGAATTAGCGTGTGCCGATGTGAAAAAACATTTTATTCCAGAAGCAGAAATACTACCTCATATTCCATTATTGCCCCAATTTAAATGGATTGATAGCGAGGAATATTTATTGGTACATAAAATCAAACAAATTATTCCGCTTATTTATTCTTTTGAGGTGCAAATTTCTGGATTTGAAAAAGACAAAAATCAAAACTTGGTTTACCTTTCTACGCACCAAGTGCCAAGTTTATTGGAAATAATAGAAACCATTTTTGCCAAATTTAATTACGAAATAGAAACACAAAATCTCCCCATTCAAAATATTGATGGAAAATTGGTTTTGGCACACCAAGAAATAAAAGAATTCTGTTTCAATAAAGTGGCCAGCAAATTGGCTCAAACAGCCTATACGGGTATCTTTATCGCAGATAAAATTAACCTGCTAAAAAATGATGGATTTGGTTGGAAAATCTCACAGGAATTCCATTTAGATTAGCTCATTCTTTCCATCAAATCTTTTGCAGTAGAAAGCAAAATTTCTTTTCTAGATTCACTTACAGAAATATCATTTAAATGCTGGTTAGCTAAAGTAAGGTAATTCTGTTTTTTAGATTCTGCAAAATCCTTTATTTGATACTTCTGATATAAAGCTAAAACCTCTTTTATTTTCTTCTCTTCATCAGTTTCTACAAACAGCTCTTTAAGCAAGGCTTTATCGTCTTTTTGCATGCAATTCATGAGTTCAATTAACAATAAGGTTTTCTTGTTTGAGGCAATATCTCCACCAATTCTTTTCCCTACTTGATCGCCTTCTCCAAAACTATCCAACATATCGTCTTGAATTTGAAATGCAATACCAATGTTTTTCCCAAACTCATACAAATGGTTGGCATCTTCTAAATTTGCTCCTCCAATTAAGGCACCCAATTTTAAGGAACAACCCAAAAGGACTGCGGTTTTTAGAGTTATCATCTCAATATATTCTTCGTGGGAAACATCGTTGCGCGCTTCAAAGTTCATATCAATTTGCTGTCCTTCACAAACCTGTGCAGCGGTGGTATTGAACACCTGCAATAAATCTTTAAAGTTTCCTTTTTCGGTTTGAGCCAAAATTTCGATGGCTTTAATCATCATTAAATCACCACTAAGAATTGCAACAGGCATGTTCCATTTTTTGTAAATGGTTTCCATTCCTCTGCGCAAAGGAGCATTGTCCATAATATCGTCGTGCACCAAAGTAAAGTTATGAAAAACCTCAACGGCCATAGCTGCATGAATGGCATGCTGCACTTCGGTTTCAAATAAATCGCAAGCCATTAATGTTAAAACCGGACGAAGGCGTTTGCCACCTAAGCTCATCATATAATCAATGGGTTGGTATAATTCTTTGGGATTAGAACCGTATTGAGTAGATTTTATTTGTTCGTTTATCAGTTCTAGAAGTTGAGGATAGCTATACATATGGGTTCAAACATACATAACTTATTCTTTGTTTGAAAAAAAATGAAATGCTCTTTCTTCACTATAATAATATCCATTGGGAAAACCATAAGAAAACCCGCAGTGGCCGCCAAATTTGGGTATTTCAACAAGTAGGTTTGAACCAAAACTTCCTTTTTCTGGGTAACAAGATTCTGGCAAAAAGGGATCATTTTGCGCATTCACCAATAAAGTTGAAATTGAAATTCCGCTAAGAAACTGTTTGCTGCTACATTTTTGGTAATACTCTTTGGCACCAGAAAACCCATGCAAAGGCGCTGTAAACCTATCATCCCATTCCTCGAAACGTGTAATCTTAGAAAGACCTTTTAAATTTATTTCACCAGGAAAACGCTGTGCTTTTTCAATTAACTTTTGGTTCAAACTAAGCAAGAACCTTTGCATATAAAGTTTGTTTTGAACCTTGCCTAATTGCACAGCACTTGCACCTAAATCGATAGGGACAGAAAACGCTGCTGCCTGATTTATCTGAGAAGGAATCTTGAATTTACCTTCGCCCAAATACTTCAGCAATAAATTACCACCCAAACTAAAACCAATTGGAATAATTTGCGAGTATGAATTTTTAGATAACAAATAGGAAAGAATTGCATCCACATCTTCGGTTGCTCCACTGTGGTAACTTCTTAGCAATTTATTGGGCTCGCCGCTACAACTTCTCAAATTCACTGCACAGATATCAAAGCCTTGGTTCAAACCGAACCTTGCAAAACCCTTGATATAGTTGGATTGAGAAGAACCCTCTAAACCATGAAATAGTAGAAGTAATTTATCACTTCCTTGTTTTAAGAAATCTAAATCCAAGAAATCACCATCGGGTAAATTTAATCTTTGCCGTTGGTAAGGAAGGGAAATTTTTCTAAAAACACTAGGAAGAATAGTTTCTAAATGACCGTTTTTAAAGAATTTATTTCCAGCAAATTCTTTATTGAAATTGGCCATTGATTTTACCCAAAATAAGTACTAAAACTATAAGCGGTTTTAGAAGCAATTTGGTTAATTACTAAAACTGGAATTTCTTCTGAATTTCCAATTACACTTTGCTCAAAAGAACCTCCAATATAGGTGAAAATATTTTCGTGGTTATTGATGATAGTTATCAAATCAGCATCCACACTGGCTGCAAATGAAACTACATCTTTACTAAAGTTATTTTTCTCAATACCAGTTATTTCAAAAGCCACATTGTTTTCTTCAAGCAATTCTTGAGCATAAGGAATGTTTCTTTCAATCTTAGCAGCAATAAATGGATCCTTTTCTTTTACGTAGGCGATATGGATTTTAGCATTGAAATATTTACCAATTTCCCAAGCGTATTTAATACTTTGCTTTACTTCTTGGTTAAAATCTACAGGAATAATAATATTCTTAAAACCTTCTTCCTTCATTGGCTTTTTCTGCACCACAATAAAAGGCACATCCGAATTGGTAATTACCTTTAATGCTTTTGAACCCATAACGTGTTGCATTCCTTTAACACCATGTGTTCCCATCACTATTAAACGAGCATCCAAATCGTTGGCTACTTTACCAATATCGTCGAAAATATTTCCAATTTCTATTCTTGAACCTGACTCAATACCGCTTTTTTCAATTGTTGCAACCAAACCATTTAAAGCTGCTTTTGCAACTGCAGCATCTTTACCTTTTTCTAATACATGTAATAGTTCAATTCGGGCATGCAAAATTTTTGATAAGCTAGTTGCATAATCAATAGCGCTATCACCCACTTGGGTAAAATCAGCAGGAACTAATATTACTGGTTTTTTCATATGTTTTAATTTGAATAGGTTTCAACTATCTCTATTATTTTATTTAGGTGAATTTGTTTTTTCTCAGCTCTTAAATTGTTTGCACTCTTGGTAAAATAGCGATGCTTGGTTAAAAAATTTACTTGCAATCGATTCCAATCCTCTTCTGTTTTAAGAATTGAAAGTTCTACTAATTCGCGAAATAAATTAGCACCAATATCCCAAAAATCATCTCTTCCAAGATAATCCAAATCGGCATCACAAATTATTTCTTCTAGCAAATTATTAGGCGTTTGAGGAATGCGAGTAGCCATTATCATCCCACAAATTCTCTCTATTTGCTCATTCGAATAATCAAAATCAGGAAGCACTTTTCTTGCAAAACCACAGCCTACTTCCTCGTGGTTGGTTAATTGAAAAATAAAGCCAGAATCGTGAAATAAAACCGCTGTTCTTAGCAGGGTTAATTCTTCGCCAGTAATAGAATTTATTTGTGCATGGTTTTCTGCAGACTCATAAACATCGAGCACATGCTTGAAGCTATGGTAAAACAATACTGGAGGCAATTCCTTTTCAATTTTCTCCAATACAAACGCACGAGCTTTTTCTAAATCCATGAACCAATATTATAAAAAATTATCCTAATTTCAAGTATTCAAATAATATAGGAAAGCTCGTTACGACCTTCTTCTCCGTTTGGCAGGCTTCTTTTCTCTCCTTTTCTTTTCTCTATCCCAGTCCTTTTTGAAATCAACTTTCATTTTATTGTCTACCACACCCAAATCTATTTGCCTTTTAAAAATATCGGCAGCCATCACAATAACCTTGATTGGATCGCCCAATTGAAACTTCCTTTTGGTTCGCTTTCCTATGATCCATTGGTTATTTGAATCGTATTCGTAATAATCGTCGCCCAAATTATTTAGGCGCAATAAACCTTCGCATTTATATTGACTAATTTCTACATAAATGCCCCATTCGGTTATGCCAGCTATGATTCCATCAAATTCATCCCCAATAAATTCACTGATATATTCTACCTGTTTAAATCTAACCGAAGCTCTCTCTGCGTCGGCCGCTTTTACCTCCATAGCAGAAGATTGCTTACACATGTCCTCGTAATGCGCTTCGTTGGCACTTGCTCCTTTATTTAAATACAGTTGCAACAGGCGATGTACCATTAAATCTGGATACCTACGAATGGGCGAAGTAAAATGAGTATAATGCTCAAAAGCCAAACCATAATGCATAGATTTTTTGGTACCGTAATAGGCCTTGCTCATGGTTCTAATGGCCTGACTCATGATTAAGTTTTGTTCTGGTTTACCTTCTACATCTTCTAATAATTGGTTAAAAGAATTGGCAATTGCCTTCTGACTTTGAGTTAAAATTTTATGTCCGAACCTAGAAGCAAAAATATTGAACATCCTAATTTTGTCTTCGTTGGGTTCTTCGTGAATGCGATAAACGTAAGTTTTCTTGTTATCACCCTTACCTTGATTAAACCCAAACTCCGCCACTTTTCTATTGGCTAGCAACATAAATTCTTCAATTAATTTATGCGCGTCTTTTCTAACTTTTATGTATAAATCAACCGGTTTAAAATTCTCGTCCAATCTAAATTTCACCTCTTGGGTTTCAAAGCTTATAGCACCTTTTTTAAAGCGTTTCTCTTTGAGTGTTTTTGCTAATTCGTTTAAAATATTTAGTTCGGTTGCCAAATCACCTTCTTTGGTTTCCAAACGTTCTTGGGCATCTTCATAAGTAAAACGCCTTTGAGAATGAATCACAGTTTTGCCAAACCAAGTATCCAAAACCTCGGCTTTATCATTCATTTGAACCACCACCGAAAAGGTTAATTTATCTTCATTTGGCCTTAAAGAACAAAGCCCGTTGCTTAATTTTTCGGGCAACATGGGAATGGTTCTATCCACCAAATATACAGAGGTGGCGCGCCTTAAAGCTTCTTCATCCAATTTGCCACCTTCGGTAATATAATGACTCACATCTGCAATGTGCACCCCAATTTCGTATAAGCCTTGACTTAAAACTTTAAAAGAAATAGCATCGTCAAAATCCTTGGCATCTTCTGGATCGATGGTAAAGGTTAATGTTTTTCTAAAATCCCTTCGTTTCTTTATTTCTTCATTGGTAATTTTATCTGGAATGCGGTTAGCTTCTTTTTCAACTTCCTCAGGAAACCTAGTGGCAAAACCATATTCCACCACAATGGCATTCATCTCCGTTTCGTGATTGCCCGGTTTACCCAATACTTCCACAATTTCACCAAAAGGATTTTCTTCTACAGCCGACCATTCTGTTATTCTAGCAATGGCTTTATCACCTTGTTTTGCACCACCAATTTTCTCTTTGGGAATAAAAATATTGGTATGCATTTTTTTATCGTCTGGTATAAGAAATGCATAATTATAATGCACCTGAACCACACCTACAAATTGCGATTTTGCTCTTTCTAAAACCTCTGTAATTTCGCCACTTTGCCTGCCATTCATTTGGTGAGCAAACAGTGATACTTTTACCAAATCCCCATTGAGCGCATTGTTCTTAAATTCGGAAGCAATAAAAATATCTTCTTCGCCGTCATCTCTCTTCACATAAGCGGTTCCGTTTTGGGTCATATCTACCCTACCCTTTACAAATTGATGCACAAAAAGGGTTACATATCTTCCAGGATCTATCTCTTCAATTAACTTTTCTTGGGCTAAAATTTTGAGCGTTCTTAACACTTCATTTTTGCCTTCGCTACTATCCAATTCCAAACGCTTAGCAACTTGTTTGTGATTCAGAATTTTTCTTCCTGCTTCTGCAAAAACACGTTGTATTTGTTTTTTTAATTTATCATTCGACTTCTTCGCCATTCTTACTAGTATAATAGATGCAAGGTATTCAATAAAGCGCTAAATTCTCTTAACTAAATTACAAAAATTTGGTTCGAACCAAACCTAAATGAAATAAAACAGCCTAGCAGTTATGCCCCACTAGCTTTTGAAATAAATTCTGCAGGCACATTTACCGTTTTGCGAATTTCATAATTATAGCAAACCATTCCTGTTTTTGCCTCGCAAACCAAACTACCATCTTGTTTAGAAAAACGGTAGAGTAAATCAAAGCTTCTCACACCAAAATCAGAAGCAATAACTTCAATGGTTAATACATCTCCGTAAAAGCATTCTTGTTTGTAAACAATGGCTGTATCGCCCATTATTACCCCAACTCCAGCCAAATCTTTTTCTGAGTATCCAAATTGAGCCAAGTATTGCATGCGTGCCTCCTGCATCATTTCTAAGTAAACATGATTGGCCAAATGATTGCCATAATTTAAATCAGAAATACGTACTGGAATTTTTGTTTGAAACCCAAACTTATCTGGAAGTTCTAATTTTATTCTTGCCATAAAAACTATTCGTAAAAAACTGCAATTTCAGATAAAGATTTTCTTTTTAAAACAGGAACTTTTGCATCCAATTTTGGGTAGCCAATCGGCAACAATAAAAATGGTCTTTCGTTATCTGGCCTGTTTAGAATTTTAGTTAAAAAACCCATAGGACTAGGAGTATGAGTTAAGGTTGCTAAACCCGCATGATGAATGGCATCTATAAGAAAACCACATGCAATGCCTACCGATTCTTGTGAATAATAGGTATTGGTTTTATTTCCTTTTTCATCCCAATCGTAAGCCTTTCTAAAAACCACTACAATCCAAGGAGCCTCAGTTAAAAATGGTTTCTCCCAATCAGTACCTAATGGAGCCAAATCCTTCAACCATTCCTCGCTCATTCTACCTTGGTAACTTTCTTTTTCTTCTTGCTCTGCTGCTTCTCTAATTTGTGATTTCAACTCTTGTGAAGAGATAGCACAAAACGTCCAAGGTTGCTTGTGGGCTCCACTTGGAGCAGTTCCAGCACTTAACAAAAGTTGTTCAATTACTTCTTTTGGTATTGGCACAGAATCTATGTCTCTAACTGTTCTTCTTTGGTTCATCCAATGATAATTCACTTGAGATTTTTTCAGAATTTCTTCTTCCAAAAATAGGTCTTGACGGTATGGTTCAAACGGAAATTGCATGCGTAAAAATTTAAACAATGATAATCAAATGCGCCCTAAATTTAATAGAAAGCAATCCATTTGACCATATGTACTCAAATGGGTATTTTAAACATCATCTTGTGTTAACAATCAATAAATTAATAAAATAGTAAGAATTAATTTAGCTAAATGAATAAGAAGTGTATTTATCTAATTGTTAGCCTTCTTTTGTTCCTATCAACAAGGACAAAAGCACAGAAACAAATAGTACTTTTTGATTCTACCCAATTTGAAAATCCACAAGGAATAAATATTTCTAGTTTATCTTTTAGAGGATTATCTGTAGTTAATAATAAAGTAATTTGGGCAAGCTCTAGCAGAGGTGTTGTGGCAAAAAGTATAGATGGAGGTGAGCATTTTAAACTGATTCAAATTGCTGGCTACGAAAAATCTGAATTTAGAGACATAGAAGCTTTTAATGATGATATTGCAATTGTAATGAGTAGCGGAACGCCAAGTTATATACTCAAAACCTATGATGGTGGCGAAAGTTGGAAGGAAGTATTTGCAAGCAGTGATACCTTACTTTTTTTTGATGCTATAGATTTTTGGAACGAAGATGCAGGAATAGTTATTGGCGACCCAATTGATGATCGCTTTGTTTTATACCAAACTATTGATGGAGGAAATACATGGCACCCTTTAGACACATCAATGCGCCCTTGGGCAGTTGCCGGAGAAAGTTTGTTTGCTGCATCTGGTACTTGTTTTAGATGTATGCCAAAGAAAAGCATTGGCTTTGTTACTGGTGGAAGTCAGAGCGTTTTTCATTGGCTCGAACTAGACAAAAGATACCAACGCTTTGTATTACCCAACTTTAAGGACAATACATCTCAAGGGGCATTTTCTTTTGATTATAATTCAGATTTTGTAATTATTGTTGGAGGTAACTATGCTCAAGACTCCTCAAAAACCAAACAAGCTTTCTTCAGATACAAATACGATAAAGATGGAATCCAATTAATGAATTTCAAACCTTTTTATAGCGGGTATCGTTCGTGTGTTACCTTATTAGACAAAGGTGATTTTATAACTTGTGGAACAAGCGGTGTAGATGTAAATAATACCACAACAACTGTTACGTATCACCCCGAAAAAACCCTTATTTCTGCGGAATCTTTTCATGTGGTAAAAAAAGCCAAGAAAGGCAATTTGGTTGTATTGGCGGGCAGCAATGGTAAAATTGCCTTGCTTAAATAAGTCTAATAAAAATTCGGTTTGAACCAAACTTAGTTGACGAAAATCTAAAAGGAAAAAACATAGAAAAAGGGTGTTTGATAGAATAATCAAACACCCTTTTTTATTTATCTAGTTAAATACTATGCTAACAAAACAGCTTTGGTAGCTTCAAGTATTTTGCTTGCATTTTCATCGGTATCACTTTCGCTATAAACACGCAATACAGGCTCAGTGCCACTAGCACGAATCATAACCCATTCGCCATTGCCCAAGTGGAATTTAAATCCATCTAAGTCTTCTGTTTTTTCAATTTTGTATGAACCAAACTGAGTATAAGCTCCCGCTTTGCAATTAGCCAAAACCTTTTGTTTTATTTCTTCAGTAATGTGCAAATCAATTCTACCCATGGCAAAACTTCCAACTACATCATATACTTCTTGTATCAACTCATCTAAGCTCTTACCTGTTTTGGCCATAAACTCCCAAAGGGTTAATCCAATCCAAATACCATCGCGCTCAGGAATAAATCCTTTAATTGCAATTCCTCCACTTTCTTCACCACCTACCAACACGTTTTCGGTTACCATTTTTTCGCAAATGTATTTGAAACCAATCTTGGTAATTTCTATTTCTAAGCCATAAGCCTTGGCCAATTGAGTGATTTTTGAAGTAGCGCTAAATGTGGTAATAACCTTTCCATCCATGCCTTTGTATTTATGCAAGTAATGCACCAACAACAAAATGATGTGATGTGAATCTACAAATTTTCCAGCTTTATTATACAAGCCAATTCTATCTGCATCCCCATCGGTAACTAAACCACAATCAATATCACCACTAACTTTTATCAACTCCCTAAACTCAGCCAAGTTCTTGTCAATAGGCTCAGGAGCCTGACCCTCAAAACCAGGGTTATGGTCGCAATGTAACAAAGTGATATCTGGAAAAACTCTACGCATTACATTTTGGCCTGCACCAAACATAGCATCGTAGGCAAATTCCATTTTGCTTTCTTTGATAGTTGTTAAATCAAATTTAGATTCCACTTCATCCACATACATGGTTTCTAAATCAACGTATTCAACCATTCCGGCTGCACAGTTTTCTTCGTGAGTTTTTAGGGTAACAGTTACTTGTTCAGGAATTGCATTTTCAACTGCTTCAATAACTGCAGGACTACTTGGTCCACCATAATGTGCTTTAAGTTTAAAACCATTATATGAAGCTGGATTATGAGAAGCAGTAATGATAACTCCCAAAGCAGCACCATGTTTTACTGCACCTAAACTAATCATTGGCGTAGACACAAAGCCTTTTGCCATAATTACTTTAATACCATTTGCGTTCATCACACGAGCGGTGTTTTCTGCAAATAATTCACCAGCAAATCTACAATCATGACCTAACACAACACTTAAATTGTTGGGTGAATTTTTCTTAATATAATCTGCTGTTCCTTGAGCTACACGTCTAACATTCTCAACGGTAAATTCATCGGCGATAATTCCTCTCCAGCCGTCTGTTCCAAATTTTATAATATACATATGCTTGGGTAATTTGATTGCAATTTATGAAACTGCCCGTTATTCACCACTTTTCTTACAACAAATAATTGTGACTTATTTTAATTTTGGTTCAAACCGAACCAAAATTAGAATAAGTATAAAAGCGAAAATGAAAAGGACAAAAAGTTTAAGTAGGAACCTAAAAAACTAGTTATTAAGTAAAGGCATTCTCACCTGTAACATCCATTCCTGTAATCAACAAATGGATATCATGGGTACCTTCATAAGTAACAACAGATTCTAAATTCATCATATGGCGCATGATTGAATACTCACCAGTAATACCCATTCCACCCAACATCTGACGAGCATTTCTTGCAATTGTACAAGCCATGTCTACATTGTTTCTCTTAGCCATAGAAATTTGCGCTGGTGTTGCTCTTCCTTCATTCATCAATACACCCAAACGCCAAGTAAGCAATTGTGCTTTGGTAATTTCGGTAATCATTTCGGCCAATTTCTTTTGTTGCAATTGGAAACCAGCAATAGGTCTTCCAAATTGTTTGCGCTCAATAGAATAACGCAAAGCGGTATCGTAACAATCTAAAGCAGCACCAATGGCACCCCAGCTAATTCCGTATCTCGCAGAGTTCAAGCAAGTCAAAGGACCTTTTAAACCTTCTACACCTGGAAGTATATTTTCTTTTGGTACCAGTACATCGTTAAATACTAATTCGCCAGTTGCACTAGCACGTAAACTCCATTTGTTATGCGTTTCTGGAGTTGTAAATCCAGGCATTCCACGTTCTACAATAATTCCTTTTATAATCCCATCATCGTTCTTTGCCCAAACAACAGCAACATCAGCAAATGGCGCATTGCTAATCCACATTTTAGCACCATTTAAAATAACATTCTTTCCGTCGCCAGCATCTTTAAAATTGGTGGTCATGCCAGCAGGATTACTTCCATGATCTGGCTCGGTTAATCCAAAGCAACCCATCATTTCACCAGCTGCCAACTTAGGCAAATACTTCATTTTTTGTTCTTCTGAACCAAACTTATAAATTGGATACATAACCAAACTTCCTTGAACAGAAGCGGTAGAACGAATTCCAGAATCGCAACGTTCCAATTCTTGCATGATTATACCATAACTAATATAATCCAATCCGCCACAACCATATTCTACTGGCAATTGTGGTCCAAATGAACCTACCTCAGCCATTCCTTTAATTAAGTGACCAGGGAAAGCGGCACGCTGTGCAGCATCTTCAATAATTGGAGAAATTTCTTTCTTAACAAAATCGCGAACAGTAGCTCTAATAAGTTTGTGTTCCTCAGTTAACAATTCATCCATCAAATAATAATCGTGATGCTGGTATTGATCTTGTTTGCTTGCGCGGTGAAATTCGTTGGCGTTGTTCATACAATATTTTTTTGGTTTGAAACTGCTGCGAATTTAGTTATTTTGATGGTAGTTAAAAATCAAACAAATGAAGTTACAAACAGCACTCGAAAACTTGGAATTTTTCGCATACCATGGCATGTATCCAGAAGAAAAAGAAAAAGGTGGAATCTTTAAAGTAGATGTTTGGGTTGACGAAGAGTTGCCAGAAAACCATGATGCCACCCAAATAAGTCACCTTATCAATTACGAAGAAATCTACAATATTGTAAAAGAAGAGATGGAAATTAAGCGCGATTTCATTGAAGACCTAGGAAAAACCATTCTTCAACGCATCGGCCATCATTTAACAGAAAGAGAAGTTTTAATCACGGTAAAAATAACCAAACCCAATCCAGCAGGTAAATTTGGTAGCGGTGCTGCAAGCATAACCTTGCAATATTAAATGCCAAAACATATTCTTATTTAACCAATAAAAAATTGGTATCAACAGATAGTGAGTGCTTTCGTATTCACAAATGTTGTTCTGTTAAAATATAAAATCAGTTTGTATAATTCGGTTTGAACCAAATTTAGGTTCAAACCAAATAGCATAAAAACAAAAAAGCCACATGTAAACATGTGGCTTTTTTGATTATGAATTTTGTATGATTAAATACCTACATCATGTAAAGCACTTTCCATAATGTATGGATGCTTGGTAGGATATAAATTAGCCTTGGTTAATGCTTTCAAAGTAACCCACAAGAAAAGACCTGCGAATAAACATAAGAAACCAACTTCCATAATTCCAACTCCTTGGAAAGGAACTTGAATAATTCCAGCAGGATGTGCATCTGAAGGGTCTGTAGCTAAATTCATAGCACCTGGCATAGTCATTAAATAAACATCTAACCAGTGACCAATTAATAAAGCTCCACCTACAAAGAAACCTACTGCACGACTACGTTTGAAATCTCTTCTCATAAAGAAGAAGAATGGAATTAAGAAGTTAACTAAAACTACAAAGTAGAATAAGAACTTATAAGAACCAAATAAACGAGTTTTGTAATAAGCAACTTCCTCAGGGATATTAGCGTACCAGATCAACAAGAACTGCGCAACCCACATGTATGTCCAAAATACAGAGAAGGCAAACATAAATTTACCTAAATCATGTTGGTGCTCATCTGTTGCAACATTTAAATAATTCTTACCACGTAGGTAATGAGTAAATAAATAAATGATAGTAATAGCCGAAACCCAACCAGTTGCAAAATTGTAAATAGAGAAAATGGTAGAATACCAATGAGCATCAATACTCATCATTTGATCCCAAGAATACATAGAGAAGGTAAAAGCAAATACTACCATGAAAGCGGTAGATAAATTATACGTTTTATGGTAATTAGTTAAACCACCAATTTCGTCTTCGTTTCTAGAATACTTGCGAAACATGTGAGCACAAAAAATCCAGAAAGCAAAATAAGCCGACATTCTAATAATGAAGAAAGGCTTGTTTAAGTACCAGCTTTTACCCGCTAATAAAGCATCGTAATTGCTAGCACCTTCTGTCATAATACCTTCGTGTGCCCAATGGTATAAAATAGGTAAACCAAAAATGGTAATTAAAATCAAAATAGGACCACCAATTAAGGTGTATTCACTCATTGCTTCAGGAATTCTTCTAATAGCTACATACCATCCAGCATTTGCAATTTGACTAATTGCAATAAATACGGCAGCACAAATAGATACGATGAAAAAGAAGTAACCATTTACTAGCAAATTAGCCAATAAACGTTTAGTAGTAAGGTGATGTAAGTCGTGTTCAGACAAACCTTCGATGTGTGGGTGGTAAGTAAAATAGCCAATAGCAGCTAAAATCAAACCTACAATCATTAACCCGAATGCCCATTTCTTGTTGCCTTCGGTTATTTGATATTTTTCTTCTCTGATATGAACTTCTGCGTGTTCCATTGTAAATGTTTTCTTCGGTTAGTGATTAATTAGATGCGATGCTTGCTGTTGCTGCACCTTTATAAGGTCCACTTACAGTGCGGATATAATGGATAACTTTCCAGATTTGCTCAGGATTTAATGAAGTACCATAAGCACCCATTAAGTTTTTACCATAACGAATAGAATAAAACATCTGTCCATCAGGAGTTCCTTTGATACGATCTGATTCGTAAGAAGGTGGAGGAGGAAATTTACCAGCAGCAACAATTGATCCATCACCAAGGCCTTTTTCGCCATGACAAGGAGTACAATTGATATTGTATAAAGTTTGACCTTCTGCAATAACTGTTGGAGATGAAGCGATAGGATTCTTTAAAGAAGCTGAAGCCTCATATGAAGCATTGCTAACTTCAAAACCATATTTAGCAAAATCAATTTGTCCTCTTGCAATGGTATTTTTAACAGGCTCACGCATGTTCATACCATAAGGGTTAATTGTATTAGGCTTATCTGCTTCTTGAGACATAGACTCGTAAGCAAATGAATGATACATGTTTGGTGCATATTCATAACCAGTAGCTTCTCCACCTGCAGAGCAGCTGCTTAATAATGCTATGGCTGAACCAACTAATAAACTATATGTTAATTTCAATCTCATAATTCTTTAGTCCTTTCTCTAACTTCAATGGCACCGCCATCCATTAACAATTGATTTAATGAACCTAAATCGGCTTTGCTCTTTTTGGTATCTACAGCAACTACAAACAAATCGTCTGTAACACGAATATCCATAATGTCTGCATTTTTACCCCAGAACATTCTGTTTACAATAAAGAAACAAGCAACCATACCAAAAGCGGTAAATAAGATACTTAATTCAAATGTAATTGGAATATAAGTTGGGATATGCAATGATGGCTTACCACCAATATTCATTTGCCAATCAAAATAACTCACATATACTTGGAAAGTAACAGCCAAAGACAAGCCAGTCATCGCAAATAAGAATGCTGCAACTGATAAGCGAGAACGCTTAATGCCCATCACTCTATCCAAGCCGTGAATGGCAAATGGTGAATACACATCGTATACGCTATAACCGCTGCTTATTAGCTTTTTGGTTACAGAATAGGTTTTATCAGGATTATCATAAACCCCTAAAATTAAATTCTTACTAGTTTCCATGAAGGGCTCCTTTCTCAGCTAAATCGTGGTTGTGATCATGCGAATGACCATGATCGTGGTCTCCGTGTGCATGTGTTGGAATAATACTTTTTACTTCCGCCATATTGATAGATGGCAAGAACTTGATGAACAAGAAGAATAAGAAGAAGAACAATCCAAATGAACCAAATAAAATTGCAAATTCAATTACAGTTGGAGTATACATAGTCCATGAAGATGGTAAGAAATCTCTATGTAATGAGGTTACGATAATTACAAAACGCTCGAACCACATACCAATATTTACAATGATAGACATCACAAATAAGAACCAAGGTGTTGTTCTAGCTTTACGCGACCAAAAAACTTGAGGAGCTAAAAGGTTACAACTCATCATTGTCCAATATGCCCACCAGTATGGACCAAATGCACGATTTAAGAATGCATATTGTTCGTATTCTACACCAGAGTAAGCAGCCACAAAGAATTCAGTAATGTAAGCCATACCAACCATGGTACCTGTTACCATTACCACTTTTGCCATTGCATCTAAATGTTCGATGGTGATATAGTTTTTGTAATTCATTACCTCACGGGCAATAACCAATAAGGTTAATACCATTCCGAAACCAGAGAAAATTGCACCAGCAACGAAATATGGAGGGAAGATGGTTGTATGCCAACCTGGTACCAATGAGGTAGCAAAGTCCATGGATACAATTGAGTGAACCGAAAGTACAAGTGGTGTTGAAATACCAGCCAAAATTAAACTGATAACTTCATATCTATGCCAAGTACGAGTAGAACCTGTCCAACCCATAGCAAAGAAACCATACCAGAATTTACGTGCTTTTGTTGTGGCTCTATCTCTTACGGTTGCAATATCTGGGATCAAACCTACATACCAGAATACTAAGGATACTGAGAAGTAAGTTGAGATTGCAAATACGTCCCAAACCAATGGTGAGTTAAAATTAACCCATAAGGTACCAAAAGCATTTGGAAGTGGAATTGGCCAATAGGCAACCCACGGACGACCCATATGTGAAACGATAAATGATGCGGCACATATTACCGCGAAAATGGTCATTGCCTCTGCTGAACGGTTGATAGACATTCTCCATTTTTGACGGAACAACAACAATACTGCTGAGATAAGGGTACCGGCGTGACCAATACCTACCCAGAATACGAAGTTGGTAATATCAAAAGCCCAACCTACTGTTTTGTTCAAACCCCAGACGCCCAAACCCACCAAAAAGGTGTAAGTGGTGGCACCTATCCAAAGGGCAAGAACCAGAGTTGAGAGGCTAAAGCCAATCCACCATCCTTTTGATGGGGCATTTTCCAGTGGTCGCGTAATGTCTCTTGTTACATCACGGTATGTTTTCCCACCGGTTACTAACTGATCTCTAATTGGTGATTCGTATGACATGTGTTACTACTTGTTTACTAGTTTATGAATGGTGTTCAACTTCTTTTTCAGATTTGTGATCTTCATGCTTAGCAGCACCGTGTGGCGCTCCAGCAAGGTCTTCATTCACATTTCTTACTTTGGTCATGTATGCTACTGATGGTTGAACATTATACTCTTCTAATAGGAAGAAAGAACGATCGTTTTGGAAGTGTTTTCTAACTTCACTCTTCTCATCGTTGATATCTCCAAAGATGATAGCATCTGCAGGGCAACTTTGTTGGCAAGCGGTTTTAACATCACCATCTACAATGGTTCTGTTTTCTAACTTAGCTTTCAATTTGCCTGCTTGAATTCTTTGAACACAGAATGAACATTTTTCCATTACCCCACGAGAACGAACGGTAACATCTGGATTGATAACCATTCTACCTAAATCATTGTTGAAATGGAAATCGAATTGGCTGTTATCTCTGTATTTAAACCAATTGAAACGACGAACTTTATATGGACAGTTATTCGCGCAATAACGAGTTCCTACGCAACGGTTATATGCCATATGGTTTAAACCTTCACTACTATGAACAGTTGCCAATACTGGACAAACCGACTCACATGGAGCGTGACCACATTGTTGACACATCATTGGTTGGAAGGTTACGCTTACATTTTCGAAATCAACACCAGTTGCTTCTAATTTGTATTCGTTTTCCTTGGTAATATTATTGTTATCCTTATTGTGGAAACGGTAATAGCGGTCGATGCGAATCCAATGCATTTCGCGGCTATTTAATACTTCTTGGCGACCAACAACTGGAACGTTGTTTTCTGCGTTACAACTAACTACACAAGCACCGCAACCAGTACATTTGTTCATATCCACGGCCATTGCCCAACGGTGACCTTTGCTATCGCGTTCGGCCCAAAGAGTTAATAAATTACCGTTTTCTTTTAATGCTTTATGGTGGTCGTGGTTACCCGCTTTAGCATCTTTATTGTATTCATTTAAAGAAGCTTCTTTTATTAAAGCACGACCTTCAATAGTGTGGTGTGTTTGGGTTTGAGCCAATTCGTATTCACCAGCAGCTTTTTCGGCAGTAATTTCAATGCTTGAACCAGTTTGCAATGGATAAGCATTCTTACCAACATTTAAACCAGATTTTCCACCAGCAGTTCTACCATAACCTATTGCAACTGCAATAACATTATTAGGTTGTCCTGGCTGAACCAAAACTGGTAATGCTTCAATTTTACCAGATTTAGCGGTAATATTAATTAAATCACCATCGGCAACTTTTAGGTCTTTTGCGGTAGCATTGCTTATTACAGCATAGTTATCCCAGCATACTTTACTAATTGGATCAGGCAATTCTTGCAACCATGGGTTATGACCATGGGCTCCATCACGAACACCAATTTTGCTGTATAATTTTAACTCTAATTTAGTTTTGTTATTTGTATAAGCGTTGTATGCAGGAGCTACTGTTTCGCTTAAGTTGGCATTGAAAGTAACTGTTGAAGCAGCAACTTCAGAAACCATAAATCCATCGTGAATAGCTTGGTTCCATGAATCTTTAGACATGCTGCCGTAATTGGCTTTCATGTAATCATAGTAAGAAGCAGAATTACCAGCCCAACGCAATAAACTTTCTTGCATTTGACGAGTATCAAAAACTGTAGAAATGGTTGGTTGAGTAAAGGTAACATAACCAGCTTTAGGCTCGTTATCATTCCATGATTCTAAGTAATGGCTATCTGGTGTTTGGTATTTACAAACACTTGAAGTTTCATCTAAATTGGTATTAGATGCAATTGATAATTTAATTTTCTTAATGCCTTCAGCCAATTTAGCACCATTGCTATAGCTATAAACTGGATTTACATTGTAGAAAATAACTGCATCAACCGAACCTGCCTCTACTTCTTTTGCAAATGCTTCGAAAGCAGCATCGTCGCTATAATGTTGGTTACTGTAATTTTTGAAATCTACAGTTGTACCATTATTTCCTAATAAGTTGTTGATGGCATGAACCAATAATTGGTAATCTACATTATTGGTACCACAAACTACTAATGAACTTCCTTTAGCAGCCCATAATTCATTAGCTGTAGTAGAAATTCCATCTAAAGGCAATTCAACAGTTGGCATTGTGCCTAAAGCAGGAGCACCAGCTAATGCTGCAATTTTATTGTATAAACTTACCAAATAAGCACCTTCAGCAGAAGGTTTAATTGGATAGCGAACATCTGCATTAGAACCAGTTAATGTTAAGGTTGATTCTAACTGGATATGACGGCTCATGTTTTTGTTTTCTGCCTTACGCATGCTTACCCATTGTTTGGTAAACTCTACTGGAGAAATCCAAGTACCTAAGAAATCAGCACCAAAACTTACAATAACTTTAGCCAAATCGAAACGGTAACCAGGAACAACCTTTTTGCCATAAGCAATTTTACTTGCCTCAGCGATTGAACCCAAAGAATTGTTTTCGTATTGGATATGTTGTGTTTTTGGATATTTGCTTGTGAACTCTGCAATTGCTTTTAAAGTTGAAGGACTGTTAACAGTACCTGTAACCAAGCGAATTGTATTAGCAGCAGTTAAGCCTTCTGCAATGGCTTTATCAGTAGCTTCCCAAGTTGAATTAGAACCATTAGCCATAGGCATACGTAAACGTTCGTTATCGTATAAACCTAATAAACTAGCTTGTCCTGATCCACAAGTTGCACCTTTAAATACAGGTGATTCGCTATTTCCTTCAATTTTAATTGGACGACCTTCACGAGTTTTTACCAAGATACTGCAATTTGCAGAACAGGCATTACAAGTAGATGCGTACCAGTTTGCATTACCTGGGGTAATGTTTTCTGGTTTAACAATATATGGAATTACATTTTTAACCGGTGTTTTGTTACAAGCAGCTAATGCAACAGCAGAAATACTGAAACCAAAATATTTCAAAAAGTCTCTGCGATTTGCGTTAAGGCCACCATCTTCTTCGGTAAATACTTCTTCCAAAGGAATTCCTTCGGCAAATTCATGTTTCTTAGCTTCCATGAATTTTGGATCCTTGTTTAATTCCTCTAAACCTCTCCAGTATTGATTTTTATTTTCCATTGATAATTTTTTTCCTGTTTAGTTTGTAAATGAATTTACTTTTTCTAATTGGTTTTGGTACCTATTAATAGTGACACTTACCACATTCCAAACCACCATTTTGAGCAACGGTAACCATTGATTTACCATCTGCTTTTAAGTTAGCATGTAACTTTTCATAGTAGTCGTTGTTAGCAACGTCAACTTTAGCTTCACGGTGACAGTTAATACACCATCCCATTTGTAGGCTTCTTTGTTGAGAAACCACAGCCATTGTTTCAATTGGTCCATGACAAGCTTGGCATTCTACTTTACCAATTTTTACGTGTTGTGCGTGGTTGAAATACGCATGGTCAGGTAAATTATGAATACGAACCCATTTAATTGGAGTTTTAGGTAGGGATGGATCGTAAGCACGTTTCTCAGGATCCCAACCTACAGCGGTATAAATTTTTGCAATTTCTGGTGATACCGAACCATTGTATTTGTCTTTTGCAGTTACGTGCATATGGCAATTCATACAAGTACCTGGAGAAGGTACTGTTGCTTGTTTACCTTTATCTGCGCCGTTGTGGCAATAGATACAATTAATTTTATAAGTACCTGCATGCAACTCATGAGAGTAGTTGATAGGTTGAACAGGAGCATATCCTTTTTGAACACCAATTTCCTTGTTGCCGTAATCAAATCCAAATAAGCCAAATACCAAGGTAAAACCTAACATAACAAAGATGGTTCCAACTACAGGATGTTTCTTGAACAACTTATAGCGGAAGTCTAAGGTATTGGTTCTCCAATCAATCACAGTTTCTTTTTCAGCAGCAGCAGCTTCTGGGAATTTTTGTGTATACAATTCTTCAACCACAGTTTTAATGCGGAAAAGAATAAACACAATAACTACCAGAATTAAAGCCATGATAGTTAATCCGTAGAAAGTAGTGCTGGAATAAAATCCAGAACCACTAGCGCTTACTTCTGCAGCGGTACCTGTTGCATCTGAAGGACCAGCGGTTACTGGTTTTGCAGGTGCCTCACTTGCCTGTTTTACATAATCAACAATTGACGAAATTTGCTCATCACTCAAAGTTTCAAATGAAGTCATTAAGGCTTCATTATTCTCTTTGTAAACTTGAACAGCAATTGGATCACCAGACTTCACAAGTGCTTGTGAGTTTTTAATCCACTTCAAAAGCCATTTTGCTTCTCGTCGTTTGTGAACGTCTTTAAGAGCAGGTCCAACCACCTTGTCATTTATTGCATGACAGGCAGTACAATTGGCTTGGAACAGTTTTTCTCCTTCCGCTGCGTCGGCAAATGCCAGTTGAACCGCAAAAAGGAATGAAACAGCTAAGGTTAATAGTCTAGAAAGCTTCATTTATTTGAAATAATTATGTCTTTTTTAGGTTGAATTGTAACGCCTTGGTCAAATTGTAGTTCACCCATGAGCATTCGCAAATCAGCCGCGAATATAAGCACATTAAGCTTTTGCCCTAACCATGTGAAAAAAAAATACTATTTAGAAAAAATCTAAATAAATGCCATATTGAACCAATCTAATTGAATTTCAAATAATTATTTAATTATGTCTAATTTTAGGTTGGTAAAACTTCTTTTCATACGTTCTAGGAATGTTCAAAAATTATTCAATTTTTTTTTCTGACTTCAGAAATAAATGGTGAATTGTTGAGTGCTAAAACTTTTATTTGCATGTAGTGAAAAACATCTTTCTCACCATAATTTTCATCCTTATTAGCGGGCTACTTCACAAAAGCTTGGCTCAAACCGAAACAAAAAAATTTTTGCTAAGAGGTTATGTTATTGGCGCCGACACCAATAATACCATTCCTTTAGCTAATATTTTAAAGAAACCAACTGGAGAAAGATATATCAGCAATCGCTATGGTGCTTTTGGAATTCAGGTTTTAGAAACCGACACCCTTGTTTTTTCTGTAATTGGATATGCTACTTATTATTTGCCCGTAAAAAAATATGTGGTTAATAATATGACCGACCCAATTAGGGTTAGATTAAAACCTACTACCTATAAATTAAAACAAGCCGAAGTAAATTACAACCAACGCAAAAGAGATAGCGTTGCCCGAGAGGCAGCAATAATTTTGAAAACTAGTCCTCTCTTAAATGATTATTACCACGTAAACTCATGGATTGCTGGCAGCTCTGGTAGTTTGGTAACGGATATGTTTGCTAGCAGTAATTCTAAATTGCAAGAATATTATAAGCTAAATCGATTGATTGAACTATACCGCGAACAGGGAAAAGTAGACGAAAGATATACCAATGATATTATAATGAGAGCAACTGGAATTGATGAATCTAAGATACTTGAGCTCAAAAAATTCTGCAATTTGCCCAATTATTTTGTTTTAAATTCTAATGATTACGATTTGGTTTTGGCCATTAAAGCCTGCTATAGCGACTATCTTCGGCAACAGAGATAATATTTAAACATTTGTTAATGAAGGAGTTCTTGCTTTTTCAATATCATTACTTAGTTTTAAAAAACTTTTAACTATGAAATGGAGAAGGCTAAATGGAGAAATTATCCATAGAGATATTTCACAAGAAGTAGAACAAATAATTTTAAGAGAATTAGCCACTGGCAACCAACTTAAAATTTGCATTGGCACCGATTCGCAGGTAACTGGTTTGGTGACAGAATTTGCAACCGTTATTGTTTTTGTTAGGCCCAAGCATGGTGCATTTATGCTCATTAGTAGCGAAAAAACAAAGCATAAATTTTCTATTAAAGAAAGAATGTTGGAAGAAGTAAGCAGGTCAATTCAAATTGCCTATAAAATCTGCCCAATTCTAGATCAATACCAATTAGATTTAGAAGTTCATGCAGATATAAATACCAATCCCCAATTTAAATCTAACACCGCATTAAGCGATGCAATGGGTTATATTTTAGGAATGGGATATGTGTTTAAAGCCAAGCCAGATGCCTTTGCCAGCAGTTATTGTGCAAATAAAATTGTGCATTAATTGGTTCAAACCTAAATTTGCTGGATGTTAAAAGATATTGAAGTTGAAAGTTTGGAAGGAGTTTCCATTGCCGTAGTAAATGAGCTTGGTGAAAACATGGAAATGGTTTGGAATGTATATGTTATTAATTATACCCAAAACCTTTTGGAAGGTGTTTTAGTAAGTAGCAAAGGTTATGGAAAACTAAACGGAGAAGAGGTTCAAACCAGCCAATTGAGGCACTTCTTGGAAACTATAGAACCTTTAAGCTATTC
This sequence comes from Bacteroidia bacterium, assembly GCA_021740845.1. GTDB lineage: Bacteria > Bacteroidota > Bacteroidia > UKL13-3 > UKL13-3 > B1. The sequence goes on along the minus strand of JAIOYZ010000021.1, from coordinate 13,239 downwards.
TAAAATTGAACCAATAATAAGCGATTTATTTGTACTCAATAATGAATATTGGCTCAGCTATTATGTGAATGGAAAAATGTACGACCGTAAATTTGTTTTTCTTGAAAACACTATAAAAGAAGATGGTTTGGAGTTGGTTAGTTTGCTTAACAAGCCTGGACTTTTGATATCTTAAAGCCTACTTGCTTGGCATCCATTTTTCTGAGTTCGTTGTATAAAATATCTCTAACTGGAATGGTTTGGCCGTTTTTATATCGCATTAAATAAGCGTCTCCACTCATACTAGATTTACTAGCAATTAAATCAATGAAATCTCTGGCAGTTTTAATTTTTGTGCCGGCCTTTTCTCTTTTCATTTTAAGATGCTTGGCAGCCTCAACACCAGAATAGACAGTGCCATTTCTAACAAATTTGGCTTCCGATTTTTCAACAAAAGTGATTAACTGATTTATTTTTTGTTCTTCACTTAAATACGTTGGTCCTCCAATAAATGGCAACTCAATAGAATGTGCCATAAATGGAAACGATAAAATAATTGTGAGAAGGAATTGGTTCATGGCAAATTTCTTTTACCAATCGAAGATAGTAAAATTTAAAAATAATAAAAGACACTTACATGCTATAAAGGATTTAATGGTATTTTTGGGGCAAATATGACAAAGCTATTTATACAGCTCTTTCTTTTTTTCGGTTTGAACCAAATAGCGTTTTCCAAAAACATAGATTGCGCTGCTTTTATAGAAAGGCAATTTGTATTGGAGGATAAGACTAGTGTCAATACATTTATAACAAGAACCAAAACCACGCAAATTGAATTTCAAGATTACACCAAATTGAATTTTGAATTTAAAATTAATTGGACCAACGATTGCACCAATACCCTTAAAATAAAGAAGATTTTGGAAAACCAAGGAAACCAACCCCATCCTAAAAACAGGGTTGTCACTTGCCAGATTCTTGATAAAATGAAAAGTAGTTATATCCAAAAATCGAGAGCAAAGGATATTGAATTTACAGTTACAAGCGAAATAATAAAATTACAATGAGCATTGCCGTTCAAGCGGAAACCTTTTTTGACGAGTCTGTTGAGAAATTGGCAGACCTATATTCTAAAAAAGAAGCAGAAGAATTGATGTATTGGGTTTATGAAGATGTACTTCTTATAAAAAGAGCCCATCTCCGTTTATTCAATAAAGAGTTGGGAGTTTCGGAGTCATTAAAACTGAACGAAATTGTTTCGCGCTTAAGAAATGGCGAACCCATCCAATATATTTTAGGAAGAGCTTACTTTTTAGATTTAGTTTTAAATGTAAACAAACATGTTTTAATCCCTCGTCCCGAAACCGAAGAATTAGTAAATTGGGTATGCGATTACCTTACCGCAAACAATTTGGTTCAAACCGAACTTAACCCAAACAAACGCAATTTACTTGATATTTGCACTGGTAGCGGCTGCATAGGATTAGCCATAAAAAAACGCTTTAAAAATTTAAATATTAGCGGAGTAGATATTTCAAAAGAGGCAATTGAGTTGGTTAAAAGCAATGCAAAAAATTTGGGTTTAGAAATTGGTTTGAACCAAACAGATATTTTAACAGAAGAAGGCAAGAAACTTATTTTGAAGCAACAATCCGAAATTTGGGTTTGTAATCCGCCCTATATCCGTGAAAGTGAAAAGGAGGAAATGCATAAAAATGTATTGGAATTTGAACCTCATTTGGCCTTATTTGTTAGCAATAACGACCCGCTTTTATTTTACAAAACTGTAATTAATTACTTCACAGAATCGGTTCAAACCAAAGCTTTATTTTTTGAAATAAGTGAGTACCAGCAAATAGCTTTAACTGAATTTTTAAATGGAAAAGGCTTCCAATACGAGTTTAGAAAAGACCTGCAAGGAAAAGACAGAATGCTGCAAATCCTAAAATAGGATAAGCGGCTTTATTTGGTGATTTTGGTTTTTGGCAATAATCACAAGGCTCTCCGGATTCTAAAACCCCAGAACCTTCGCAAACCGGACAAACATACCCACACGTCATTCCTCAAAATTATAAATATTATGGGATAATTCTTACTTTGCATCCCTTATTTAATTCTTTCATGAAAAAGATTTTTGGTTTATTATTAATTAGTAGCTTTTTAAGCCTGAGCCTTTTGGCTCAAAACAAAACCTTTGTTACCGAAACAAAGAAATCACCAGATGGAAAATATACCTATACAGTAGTTTCCAATGACCCAATGAAAGTTAGAACCTATGTTCTATCTAATGGCTTAACCGTAATGATGGCGGTTAATAGCAAACAACCACGCATACAAACTTATATTGCCACCAAAGCTGGTAGCAAAAACGATCCATCAGACAATACAGGATTGGCGCATTACCTAGAGCACATGTTGTTTAAAGGAACCGATAAATACGGCACTAAAGATTGGGCTAAAGAAAAACAACAACTAGATAAAATTGATGCTTTGTATGAAGTTTATAACAAAACTACCGACGAAGCACAACGCAAAAACATTTACCACCAAATAGACTCTGTTAGTGGCGTGGCAAGTACTTTTGCTATTGCAAACGAGTACGATAAATTAATGCAAGGAATTGGAGCACAAGGAACCAATGCATTTACCTCTTTGGAGCAAACTGTGTATGTAAATGATATTCCTCAAAACAATTTAGAGAAATGGGTAGAGATTGAAGCTGAAAGATTTCGCATGCCGGTTCTTCGTTTATTCCACACAGAATTAGAGGCAGTTTACGAAGAGAAAAATATCTCTTTAGACAACGATGGTAGAAAAGTATTTGAAGCAATGATGACTGCTTTGTTTAAAAATCATACCTACGGAACTCAAACTACAATTGGAACAGTTGAACATTTGAAAAATCCATCTTTGGTAAAAATTAGAAATTACTTCAATACCTATTATGTGCCAAATAATATGGCAATCGTTCTTTCAGGTGATTTTGATCCAGATGCAGCCATTCAAATGATTGATGCTCGCTTCTCTTATATGAAGTCATCTCCTATTCCTGCATTTACATTTAAGCCTGAACCAACTCAAAGCAAAGCAGACGAGGTTAATATTTATGGTCCGGATGCTGAGAACTTAATGATAGGCTACCGTTTACCAGGAGCAAATACCAAAGAAGCACGCATGATGCAAATTGTAGATATGATTTTATCTAATGCAAAAGCTGGCTTAATAGATTTAAACTTAAGCAAGAAACAATTGGTTTTAAGCGCTGGCTCTTCTACATGGATTAACAAAGATTATAGCATTGCCTTTATAACTGGCCGTCCTAAGAAAGACCAAACATTAGAGCAATTAAGAGATTTACTTTTGGCTCAAATGGAAAAAGTAAAAGCTGGAGAATTTGACGACGCAACCCTAAAAGCAATTATTGCCAATTTAAAGGTTTATAAAATTGAAGAAAGAGAAAGCAACCAAGGTAGAGCTGGAGTTATGCTAGATGCATTTACCACAGACCGCCCTTGGGTTGATGCAGTTGCTGATTTGGATGAAATGGAAAAAATCACCAAAGCAGAATTGGTAGAATTTGCAAAAACCTTTTACACCAATAATTATGTTGTAATTTTCAAAAGAGTTGGAGAAAATAAAGACATCCAGAAAATAGAAAAACCAGAAATCACTCCAGTAGATGTAAATAGAAATGATGTTTCTCCTTTTGTTAAAAGCATTTTAGAAACTCCATCCCCAAAAATTACTCCTCGATTTTTGGACTTCAAAAAAGATATCACTTTTGGTAAAACAGGCTTCGCTCCTATCCAATATGTTCATAACACGGATAATGAATTGTTTCAATTGTATTATGTTTTGGATATGGGTAAATTCAATGATTTGAAGTTACCAATGGCGGTAAATTTATTGCAATACTTGGGTACAGATAAATATACTGCAGATCAAATTAGTCAAGAGTTTTTTAAACTTGCTTGTAACTTCTCAGTAAACGTTAGCAACGAACAAGTATATGTTACATTAAGCGGTTTGAACCAAAATTTTGTTCCTGCTTTAAAATTATTTGAAAGCCTTTTAGCTAATGCAAAACCAAATCAGGAAGCATTAAATTCTCTTGTTGAAAGAATATTGAAAAGTAGAGAAGATGGCAAAAAGAACAAAGGATTAATCTTTAGAGCTGCCTTGCAAAATTATGCCATCTACGGTAGCAAAAATCCATTTAAAAATGAACTTAGTAGCGATGAATTGAAAGCATTAAAAGCTGAAGAGCTTATTGGTTATTTGAAAAAATTAACTTCTTACCAGCACAAGATTTGGTATTTTGGACCTTTATCAATGCCTCAATTAACTCAAACTTTAAACAAAGAACATAAGTTAAACAAAACTGCTATTCCGTATCCTGCAGCAATAGAATTTACTAGAAATGAAAATACCGAAAACAAAGTATTGTTTGTAGACTACAATATGGTTCAGGCAGAGATAATGTGGTTAAACAAATCAACTGTTGGGTATGATGAAAACCAAGCTCCAATTGTTACCCTATTCAACGAATATTTTGGTGGTGGTATGTCGTCTATTGTTTTCCAAACTATCCGCGAATCAAAAGCTTTGGCGTATTCTACCTATTCTAGATACAATACACCTAGTAAGAAAAAGGATCCTTATACCATTGTTGCTTACATAGGCACGCAAGCAGATAAATTTAATGAAGCAATTCCTGCAATGAATGAGTTATTGAACGAAATGCCTCAATCTGATAATGGATTTGAATCTGCAAAGAGTTCTATTTTAAACGGAATTGAAACCGAAAGAGTAAATGATGCCGATATCATTTTTGCATATGCAGCTGCTCAAAAATTAGGATTAGAAAAAGACGTTAATCAAATTATTTACGAGCAAGTTCCTAACTTAACATTTAAAGACATTGCAACTTTTCAAAAGAGTCATTATACCAATAAACCTTTTACCTATTGCATTATGGGTTCAAAAGATAAATTGGCCATGAAAGATTTAGAAAAACTAGGCAAGGTTGAGGTAGTAACACTCGAAGAAATATTTGGATATTAATTCAATAAAAAAGGGAGCCAAAAGCTCCCTTTTTTATTTCTAAAATTCTAGCCTATTTTTACTGACCCAAACCTAAAATTATGAAAAGATTCTTATTCCTCTTTTCTGTCCTACTTGGATTCATGAATGCACAATCGCAAACCATTTCACCCAATAAGATTTGTGATTTACCCGAAGAACTGAATGAAACTTCTGGCCTCATAAAAATTGGACCTAACAAATTTCTAACCCACAACGATAGCGGTAATGAGCCTATCATTTATGTTTTTGATAGCTCGGGAACCATTAATAGGAGAATAAGAATTACCAATGCCACCAATATAGATTGGGAAGATATTACCATGGATGCCATAGGAAATATTTGGGTGGGAGATTTTGGCAATAACGACAATAGCAGACAGAACCTTAGAATCTATAAAATTGCAAGTCCAAATACCTTTACAAAAGACTCTGTGGTGGCTTCTGTAACTAGTTTTACGTATTCAGACCAAAAGGAATTTCCACCAGCAGTTGCCAATCAAAATTTTGATTTAGAAGGCTTCTTTTGGTATAATGATTCCTTGTATTTGTTTAGCAAAAATAGAAGTAACCCCTACTCTGGTTATACCAAATGCTATCAATTGCCAGCCAAAAGTTCTACCCTCGTTGCCAAATTAATTGATAGTGTTTATACGGGAACAGGTTCTTATTTTAACTCCTCTGTAACAGGAGCTGCCATTTACCCAAATGCCAACAAAATGATAATGGGTGGCTACGAGAAAATATGGGTGTTTAGCAACTTTACTGGCCATAACTTTTTTAAAGGAAATAGTCAGGTTTTAAGCTACCCTACCTTAACCCAAAAGGAAGGATACTTTTTTGAAAATGCCAATTCCATTTTATTTACACAAGAAAGCAGTGTGCTAGGGCCAACAGGTTTTTTTAGAGTAGCAATCCCAAACTACCAACCAACAGGATTAAATGAAAAAAAAAAGGTAAATCTCCAATACCATCCAAATCCAGTAAGTGATAAATTAATACTAGAATTGCCAAACTATTTTCAAGCAGAGCATGTTACTCTAGAAATTATCAATTGTTTCGGTTTGAACCTAAAAACTATTGAAATGAGTTTTGGTTCAAACCTAGAAATAGATGTGAGAGATTTGCCAAATGGGATTTATTTTATACGAGCATTTGGTTTGAACCAAGTCAAATTTATTAAAGAATAAGAATGGAATTAAATAACAAAACAATAGTTATTACGGGTGTTAGCAAAGGAATTGGTTTAGCGTTGGCCAAACAACTAATAGCAAAAGGCGCCATTGTTTTTGGATTGGGTAGAAACCAAGCAGAAGATTTTAAGCATCCTAATTTTCATTTTATTAATTGTGATGTCAGAAACAGCCAATCGGTTCAAACCTCCTTTACTAAAATATACGAAACAAAAACAGAAATTCATGGCTTGATAAACAATGCTGGCTTAGGATATTTTGGTTATTTAGAAGATATGCCAGAAAGCCAATGGGATGAGATGTTTCAAACCAATATCAATGGTATGTTTTATTGCATAAAGCAAGTATTGCCGCAAATGAAAAAGGACGGTTTTGGGCATATAATTAATATTGCATCTACAGCTGCACTTGAAGGAATGGCAATGGTTAGCGGCTATTGTGCTACCAAATGGGCTGTAAAAGGATTGAGTGAATCTTTGTTTAAAGAAGTGAGAGATTTTGGAGTCAAAGTAACCTGCGTTTATCCAGGTTCTACCAAAACAGATTTCTTTAGAAATAGTCCGGGCATACAACCACACGATTATATGCTTATGCCCGAAGACGTTGCGTTATTAATGGTGCAAGCCTTAGAAATGCCTCAAAATATTCATACAGTGAATTTGGAAATACGGCCATTGCAAGTGCGTGGACCAAAAAAATAATTACCAGTTTACAATACTGGCTTTATTAACATCATAGATATTATCGCCAGGAGCAAAGCCAATTCCAGAAGGCTCGCAAACCAAGTATTTTTGGTTGTTGTAGATAAAGTTGTATCCAGATTTATCGCTAATGGCAACAGCCACATTTAAGTGATTTTGATGAAAATAAATTAAAGCAAGAGAAGGCAATTGCAAAACCTCTTTTGCCAAATAGGCAAATAATACCGACTTATCCTCACAGTCGCCATATTGGTTGAATAATACTTCTTCCGGGAAGGCAAATTTTTCTTTTCCAACGTTCAACAAATCTGTTTTGTAAGGAATGGCTTCTTGAGTAAATGTTAGCAAGAAATCAATTTGTTTAGAAGAATACATTCCTGCCATTGCATCTTTTAAATCAGCAATTAATTCACCCTTTGCTATATCAGATAATTGGTAATTTTGATAAATAGAACCAAACTCAATATCTGGCAATTCTCTATAGTACTCTGCTAAGGATTGATTTAAAGTGCCATTAAAAAAATACACTTTGCCATCAAACTCAAAATAATAACTATAAGATGATCTTTTAGCATCATAGAAAGGAGCCCTTTTATCATTTATAAGAATGGCTCTACCACCTTTGGCAGACTCAAATAACTCCTCATTACAAGGTTCCAATTTTTGATCGAAAGATATATCAGTATAGGTTAAACCTTGGTGACTTACATAAGTACAATTAAGAACATTAAAGCCTAAATATGCATAATCGGTAAGTTGGTTTTCTGAGTAGCCTAAAATTAAATTATAGCCTTTAGCTTTTAATAATTTGTATTGAAGCAATTTCGAGGAATTCAAATTTGTTCCTAATACTAAACTCAATTTTTTTGTAAGGAGCAAATAGGCCATATCATCCATACCAAATTGAGCAGAATAGATATCCATTTGAGAAACATAGCTGGCAATTTCGGTTTGATCCAAACCATTTAAATACTTATTAATCTTTTCTTTTGTATATGGAACGGAAAGGCTTGAACCAAAATTTGCACCTGAAAATTTTAAAGGATGGCCATATAAATCGAGATGAAACTCATTGGAAAGGCACTCACTTTTTGAAGTTGAAGCAGCAGTAACAAGAAGTAGCAGGAAAATAATTAATTTATACTTACCTGACAACCATATGAATATTTGCTTTCTTTGAATCACATATCAAAGATAATAATTTTACAATACTATGTTAACATTAAATTAACATTGATGGAAATTTTAGCATTTTTTTCAAAACTAGTACTTAAATAAAATCACATAAGCCTGAAATACTGAGACTTATTCTTTAATCACTTTCAAATGGTAATTGCCTTTATTGGTTTGAAAATGCAAAAAATAGACACCAGAAGAAAAATCATCCGTTTTCAAATATGTTTTTTGGAATAATATCCCCGTTTCTAAAAGCATTCCATCACTTGCAAAAAGTGAATATTGAGCATTCTTATCAGCACCACTGTAATCAATTGACAAGCTATTTGAAAAAGGATTTGGATAAACTTGGAATTCTATATTAGCTTCAATTTCCGCACCTCCATTATATATAAAGTCAATATCAATTGCAGATGAAGGATCAGATTTGCAACCATTCCAATTTACTATTGCATGGTAGCGCCCATTGCTTTTAATTTCATAGTAATTCTTGTTGGCTCCTATAATAAGAGTATCGTTTCTGAACCATTGGTTGGCAACTTGAGAACTAGAATAAATCGAGGCTCCCCATAAAGATAATACTGGCTTGTTAGGTTTGGAGGTAGAAGCAACTGGATGCACAACTCTAACATTGGCGCCACAAGTATTTTTTCCATACACAGAAATCTCACCATTAAATATGGAATTAGCAATACTTGTATTAATCTTATTAGAGTTGCTTGAACCTAGTATTTGAAAAGGCAAAGTCCATACATAAGAATTAGACGATAAATTTTCTGGCAGTGAAAATTCAACATTCTGCGCGCCCATACAAACGCCAGATGGACCTTTCAATTCTGGCAAATTGGATATGTTTAACCAAACCGTTTTACTATTTTTCATGGGTACAGGACAATCATTATCGTAGGCAATTATCTTAATTGGAATTTTAGTTAGAATGGAATCCATGCCACAATAGGTTTGCCATTGAAATTTACTTGAACAATTTTTCTTACCAAATGTCAATGTTGAATAAATTGGTTTGGTTGGGAATTTGGAAACAAGTGAATCGGGTATTTCTATTTCCAGAAAAATTGAATCAGAACTTGTACTTCCTAAAGCGGTAAATGAAAATAAATCGGGAGTATGCATGGTAATTGAATCACCTAAAACTTCCGTATTTGAGGCATCTGTAAATAGCATTGTTGGGGCCGGTTTTGAACTACTAAACACATAAATTTCCAACTCCAACCTCACTTCTCCAATTTTTTTCCCTGCCCTAAATTCTTCCACCAAAATGCACACAAGGAAACGGCCCTCCTTATCGGGTAAGCCAGAAATTAAACCAGTGGTTGAATCTATTCGCAAGGGCTGAGTGCTCCCCAAAAGATTACCTAATGAGTAACCCATACCAAAACCGACTAAGGGATAAGGACCTGCCATTGGATTAATAGAATATGGATTGTTTTTATCTAACAAACCATTAAGTGGAGTAACAAAGGAATATTTCAAACTATCCTTATCCTCATCTATAATTCCTAAATTAAAGGTAAATGGGAAAGATTTATTTACTAGCAAAAAAGGCTTATTGGTATAGTGTGGAGTTCTATTTCTTATTTGAGATTTTGGAACCTCAGCATAAATACAAAAACCTGCATCTCCAGGATTTATTATATTAGAAATTGAACCGTTGCGACAACAACGTTGCGAACTTAAATAATAGCCATTCTCGCTATTAAAGACAGCAGAATCTAAAATAATTATCTTGGAGTAGGTGCCAATTTGAGAACAAATGGAATATTTTTTAGCACAAATTCCTTCAATTTTCAGGGTATCATCATTGGATTTACTAAAGGATAGAATAAAATTACTAATTAACGAATCTGTCCCTTTTTCAAAAATACCAACCGAAATTGTATTATCGAAATAGGCATTTGGACTGCCAGAATTACAATCCCTTATTACCCGAACATTTAGTTGGTAATTGTCACCCTCTATCCAATTCAGCTCCATCATTCCACCAATTATATGGGTGGCAAATAAATAAATAGGAGAAAGGAAAATTATTAGGAGTAGTTTAATTTTCAATTTAGGTTTCATAATAATAGCAGCTATGGCATGTAAATTTAATTCTAGAAAACTTAATGTCAACTTAAATATTAAAGGCTAGTTTTAATAAAATCCAGCTTTTTAATTAGCCATTCCGTCAAATCTTGCTATTTTTTATTACAAACTTTGATATCAGCCAAAGCTTGTTATTTTTGCAACTCCATAAAAAATACATATGAGAGTAATTCAATTTAGAGAAGCATTAAGAGAAGCCCTTTCGGAGGAAATGCGTTTAGATCCAAACGTTTTCTTGATGGGCGAGGAAGTTGCTGAATACAACGGTGCTTATAAAGTTAGTCAAGGAATGTTAGATGAATTTGGCGCTAAAAGAGTAATTGATACTCCAATTGCCGAATTAGGCTTTGCTGGTATTGGCGTTGGTGCTGCTATGAATGGTCTTAGACCTGTTATTGAATTTATGACTTTCAATTTCTCATTGGTTGCTATTGACCAAGTAATAAATGCTGCTGCAAAAATGTATCAAATGAGTGGTGGTCAATTTAATATTCCAATGGTTTTTAGAGGCCCAACAGGAAGTGCTGGCCAATTAGGAGCACAACATAGCCAAGCCTTTGAAAATTGGTTTGCCAATTGCCCGGGTTTAAAAGTTGTAGTTCCTTCTAACCCTAGAGATGCTAAAGGATTATTAAAAACTGCTATCCGCGATAACGACCCAGTTATTTTTATGGAAAGCGAGCAGATGTATGGCGACAAAGGAGAAGTTCCTGAAGAAGAATATTTAATTCCAATTGGTGTTGCAGATATTAAAAGAGAAGGAACCGATGTCACCATAGTTTCTTTTGGTAAAATAATGAAAGTGGCATTAGCTACTGGAGAAGAATTAGCAAAAGAAGGCATCAGCTGCGAAGTAATAGATTTAATGAGTGTTCGTCCGATTGATTACGATACTGTAATTAAGAGTGTAAAGAAAACTAACCGTTTGGTAATTGTGGAAGAAGCTTGGCCATTGGCATCTATTTCTACAGAGATTACCTATATGGTTCAGAAAAATGCCTTTGATTATTTGGATGCGCCAATAAGAAGAATTTGTACCCAAGACACGCCATTGGGTTATGCTCCAACATTTGTACAAGAGTTTTTACCAAATGTAGAACGAACCGTAAAAGCAATAAAAGAAGTTCTTTATAGATAAAAAAAAGAGGCTGATAATCAAATCAGCCTCTTTTTTTTGTTATTGGTAAAGCACCTTTTTCATCCATTGCTTACCAGAATTCCCAGTTACTTCAATTAAGTATAATCCGGTATTCATTCCATCCATAGAAAGTGAATTTCCCTTCCAATTAGGATTATCTTGAATTAAACTTCCACCTACACTAAATACACGCACCCTTTCAATACTTTGCGGTTCAGAAAATAACAACTTTTTATTTACAGCATCTACAAATAAATTTGGTTCAAGCATATTGTTATGTAAATAACTAACAATAGTTGAATACGACTCTTTTCCATCAAAGTCGATTTGTTTGATCCTATAGAAAGTCTTAACAGAATTTAATGCTGTTCTGAAAACATAGAATGATTTTGTTTCCTTATTTCCTTTACCTTCTATTTCTCCAATATTTAGAAAATGTTCACCATCAAAACTTTGTTCAATCTCAAACTTTTGGTTGTTTATTTCTTGAGCAGTACTCCAATTTAATTGAACCTCTCCATCTATTTCTTTAGCGCTAAAATCTAGCCAAGTTACAGGCAAAACTGTAGCCGTAAATGTCTTCAAATAAATATAATCACCAGTAGAGGAAGTATTTCCATCAGCCTCATTTACTACCACATAAAAAGTGGTACCACCTGTAAATCCAGTTGGTGTTTGCCAATTGAAATTCCAAGATTTAGAACCAGAACTAGCAGCGGAACCAGCAGAGGTATGCTCTAAATAAATACGATTTGGTGATGTGGAAGAAGTAGTTTGAACATCGGAAGAGCTGCCAACAGAAAAGGTTCCCACAGAAGCACTAGAACTTGTTGCAGAAGAAGGCAAAGCAATTAATTGAAAACCAAATAAAGTACTTGTAGAAGAACTAAAACTTAGGGTCATCGCATTTGCAGAATTTGCTGCTGCATTGGATAACCCACCTGCTCTGGTTAAGGTAATATTTCCCCAAGTGGTTCCACTCGTAACAGCAGAATAATCAGAATGGCAAGAAGTGCAATTTGCATCACCCGGTGCATTAGAATACCCTGAAGGTGGCCCAGAGGAATAAGTAAAAACAGACTCTCCAACCAAAAGCATGCAGCTTATAGCAAAGAGTTTTTTAACAAAAGATGTAGTAAAGTTTTTTTTCATATTTTAGGTTTTAATAGGTTAAGAGGCAACATTATTACTGCTTCTCAATCAAATATACAAAATAGATGTATATACAAACAAAAAATATGTGTCATATTTTCCTATTCAATAGGAAACTTTCTGATGCGTTTTAAAGGACCACTGCAATAGCTTTCATGGCAATTAATACAAGCATTAATCATCAAATTGTAATACTTCTTTTGCTCCTTGGGATGCTTGAATAATTCGTGGTAGGAAGATTGAAACATGCGGGCATTTTCAAAAAATTGTGGCTCTAAAACATTGGGATCTGTAGGTTCAACCAAATAAAATTTAATAAAGGCATATTGATTAGAATCTAATGTTTCGCCTCGTAATAATTGGGACCGCATACTGTCGGCATTGGCAGCCATTAAACGCATCATCAATGCCATTGGCTTTGGGTTATTAGGGTCTTTTATGGGCACACAAGCTTCTGTAGAATCTTTTGGCTTAGGTGTTTCTGTTTGTGGTTTGGTATTTTCTTGGCATGCTTGAAAAATAATTATGCTCAAGAAAAAAATAGAAAGGATAACTAATTTGTTTCTCATTTGGTATAAATTAAGTAGGAGGCAAAGATAATTTAAATAAATTCTCTTTGCCGTCCTCTCACACCACCGTATGTACTTGCGTGTACGGCGGTTTCCTTAAAGTTAGTTCCGATGAAGCCGCATATAGTTCTCTGCGAGGCTGTAAT
>JAIOYZ010000053.1 GCA_021740845.1 Bacteroidia bacterium | reverse complement strand
ATTGATTAAGAATTAAACCATAATTAAATAACCGCAAAGTCAGTTCGAGAATTACAAAAAAGAGGATAGGAATAAGCAAGGAAATCAGATAAAAAATCTTTCGAGGTTTTGCAATTGTTTTATTAGCCATAATACCAAAATTAAAATGAGTTAGTGATCAAAGTTAATTACAAAATCATAAAAATGAATACCGAAAAGCGTAAAATTGTTGGCACTTATCGTTAATAATTATTACTATTACAGTCGTTCTTTTAAAGCATTTCGACTTGATTATAATTTAACCCATAGGTAAAATTAACGATCAATTAAAAAGTGAAATTGCAATGAAATATTACTGGAGAGTTGGCAGAGTGGTTGAATGCGGCGGTCTTGAAAACCGTTGATGGTGTGAGCTATCCCGGGGTTCGAATCCCTGACTCTCCGCAAGTTATTGAAAACCTTAAAAACAGATAGAAAAAGCTGTTTTTAGGGTCTTTTCATTTTAAAAATGTGTGATGAAATGAAGCTCCGAATATAAATCATCAAATATTGAATCGAAATAGTTAACAAAATGGTTATCAATTTTATTAATCAAAATTTATCCAGGAAGCTTTACACCCCCTTGCTTAATAAAAGTTATTAATAGATAATAAAAAGGCTACAGAGGACTCTTTGAGAGCTAAAACGGACGTCATTTTTATTGACAATTAACCATATTATTTAACACTAACCATTAAATGAAGATGAGTTAGTGTTTTTCTCAATTTTTTGTAGCAATTCAACCGTTGCAATAGAGTTTCTTGCAATTTCAACTTGACACTCAAAATATTGTCCTAGAGCAACCATTGGAATTCCAATTAGAATTAAGATATAGGATAGAACATTTTCAATAAAAACGTAATGAGTTTGAGTAGGTATATATACTGCTAGAAAAATACCAACAATAATTTCTAACCACCCGATAGTTGAAAAAATTTTACCATAGATAAACAGCATGCTAAATTTTTGTGGAAGAAAGTTGCTGAAATTTATCCAGGAAGACTCCTCAGCTACTTCAGTTATATCAGCTCCACAGTGTTGGCAAATTTCATCACTTTCATCAACTATTTCATCGCATTCCGAACAATAAAAAATATCAGCTTTCATTTTGCCTCCATTTCAATCTTTAACTAATTAGTTTTAGTAACTCTTTTTTATTTCTTAGAAGAGTATCCATATCAAATTTGACAACATTTAAGAAATCACAGAAAGCATCCATATCTATATCAGAAAACAAAACAGTTTCAGCAGTTAAAATGTCATTTTCAATATAAAATTTACATACTACACTTTCAATATTCAATTCATTTATTACTTTAATAGTTTTACAAATGTTGGCTCTTGAATAGTCATTTAATTGTAGCATATTTGTAACCAGAATTCCATTATCAGTATTAACAAAGAACAATCTAGGAAAGCCTGTCCTGGTTGCACTAATCATTTTTTTACTTTCGTATGAATTGACTAAGAAGTCTAATTTTGTCAAATTCTTTTTTAGTAAAGTTAACCCCATCTTCATAGAAACTCCTTTTTAATGAATATTAAAAATATTATGTGGTGAGATTTTGACGATCTAAAATCATTTAAAATTGCCCTACAAAAAAAGCCAGACTTATAATTAGCCTGGCTCCAAAGATTTTACTTATTTGTATTCTGGGTACTTCTCAAGATTTAGTTTATAGAAACCTCTTGCAGATTTAATCACAAGTTCTTTGTCCGTCAATCTCTTGAGTTTATTCGAAGTATTCTGTACTGATGCATCCTTAATAAGCTTTTGTATTTCAGATGTTGCAAATTCCTTTTTGTGATCCGTTTTGAATATCTTCAATATAGTTTGAAGTTCCCTGCTTAATCCATACTCAACCACATCGCCCTTCAATTTCCACTTTTTATGTACTGAACTAAATTTTATTCCGTAATAGGATTCCTGATAGTCACGTCCTCTTACACCCAGTTGACAATCCGAACCTATTCGTCTCATAACTACCAATGAGTCTGCAGAGGCTTGATAACCAACTGAACCCTGCAAATCATCAAACGGATCCGTAGATTCTTTTTTTGTAGTATGATGAATCAGTAAAATACTGACGTGTTTCATGCTAGCTAATGATTGCAATTTAGCTGAGATTTCATAATCCTCACTGTAATTCAACTTGCCACCTGCATCGCCCAAGAATCTTACCATCGTATCAATTATTATTACATCTGCAACTTTTTTTGATATAATTTTGACTAAAGCTTCATAACCCCCTTTTTTTATTTGGGGGAATCTTGATGCGTACTTAGGTATTAGAACGTTTTTTGGCATTCTATTTTTATAACTACTTTCTTTTAGTCTATTAGATATCCTACGCTCGTTATCCTCATATGGGATCAGATATACATTGCTTTTTTTGCATGGGAATTTGCCCATAAAATTTATTCCTTTAGCAATACAGTAGGCTAATT
This sequence comes from Bacteroidia bacterium, assembly GCA_021740845.1. Lineage (GTDB taxonomy): Bacteria > Bacteroidota > Bacteroidia > UKL13-3 > UKL13-3 > B1. The sequence continues at coordinate 6,614 of JAIOYZ010000053.1, read as the reverse complement.
GTAAAGCAAAAAATGATTTGCCAATTTTTGGTTTCCCACCAAGTATTGTTAAACCTTCAGGTAAAAACGGCTTTACAAAGAAATTTGTTTCTGGGAAGTTTGTATTTTTTAGTTCATGGAGAGACTTTGTATCTAATGGATCGAATTTTATTGTTCTTTTTGGGTGCATATTTTTAGTTGTTTGATTAAGCATTACGCACCTCACTAATATCTTTACAATTCTCAAAGGTTACGCGTTTTACTGAAATATTGAGAGTATCCAAAAATTTCTGTACACCAATTTCACCAGCTTTATCAGAATCAAATGCTAAATGAATATCGTAGTGTCCGATATTTATTTTTTTTAGTTCTTCGAAGGGTATGTTAGTTACTCCTGGCACACCAATAGCTTTATAGCCTAATTGAGTGGCGTAAATAGTATCAAATTCTCCCTCAAAAATATATAGTGTTTCTCCTTTCTTTAGTGTTTTTATTACATCTTTATTGAATATCCTTTTACTTGATAAACCAGCTAAACCAAAATATTTTAGCTTGTTGTTTTGATTTTTGTATAACCTTGCTCGGTAATAAACAATCTTGCCGTTTTCAGTATAAGGAATCAATATTGGGTTACTAAAGAATAGAAATTTGTCTTTTGCGCTAAACACACCACTGATGCAAAGATGTTCTTTTCTGAAATTGTTGTTCAAGTACTTCCTGAGTTCTAAAGGATCGTTGACAGATAATAACCGAAATTCTTTTATTGTAGGTTCTTTTAAGTTTCTAGAAATTCCTGTCAGATATTGTTTTGCTTCAAGTTGCAATCCTTCCTTGTTGCAGTATTCAAATATTGCCTCATATACATTAATTTGAATTTTTTTTCTTCTCTTCATGATTAAGGGAAAACTCTTTAGTTTGGCTTGACTCTTAGCTATTCCACGTCTGGTCATTATTTTTATTAGGTTATCAAATATTCCGTTTTCACCTACTTTAAAATCGTTGACAGAAGATTTCCTTGAGTTTTTCCCAGGCTGTAAACTTGCTTTAGTTTTGTTTCTGTTATACAAAATTTCTTCTAATTCAAGAATTGATTGCTCAAAACTCTTTTTCGTAAAGTCCTTGTAGAATTGTATTATATCACCACCCCGAATAGCGGAAAAACAATAAAAGCTGCTTGTATGGGGATAGATTTGTAGCGATGGATTACTATCTTTCTTATTATAGATAGATTTAATCTTGTTGCCCGGATATAGTTCTATCCGCAGAAAATGAATTAGAAATAGAAAGTCAAGATTTGTTTTTAAGACTTTAATCCTATTGTTAATGTTGGTAATCATGTTTGTACCCTTCTTTTGTTAAAAAATATAGGGCAACTTAGTGGTTGTTATTAGGCGGATGGGTTGATTTGGTTAATACCTATGAACCAGTGTTAACCAAATCTTTTATAATTTCGTTGATTTTTGATCTTGGAGTTTCCGGGATAGACCTTTTTTGTTTTTTTAATCGTGAAGACATTGATCTTAAGCTGCCTTCATTTATCTCTTTCCCTCTGTTTGTAAATACTTGCGGTACTGTTATCCAAATAGAATTATTATCAATAAAGCCTTTTTCTGACATTTTGTTAATTAAAAATATTAGGTGAGAAATGGCTTTTAACCAGTTTACTTTATCCGTATTAGTTGCACTTTTAGCACAATCCTCTGGATCAAAACAAAAGTTTGATGCAAATAATTTTTCTCCTTGGTCGTAAATAAACTTATGTCTAACTAATTCTTGGTAAAATTTATTCAGTAAGGCAAAATCTTTGTGCCAGAATATAAATGATGGTTTTTTTGACTCACTTTCTTTTTTTACTATTTCTTTTTCAATTGTTTTTAATTCTTCAATTCTTCTTAATAAATTATTCCTCAATACAATAAATGGTTTCAATTCCTTATCGGTTACTTTTTTTACTATTGCTTGATTACTTCCTAACTTTTGAGCATCATCAAGATGGTTTGCTTTCATGAATAAATTTATTGCGGATTTTTTTTCTTTTATGAACTTCAGTTTTGCTTCTGCTGAAATTAAGTTGTTAAGAGAATCATGAATACTTTTTTTGCTGAACTCTTTTTTCCAATTAGTAGGTAAATTATTCCTAGTATAAAAAGACATAGTATTAACCCCTTAAAACGGATTTATATAGTTTAATAAGTTTACTTTAGTTAAAGTAACTAATTATTATTAACTATGTAAACTAACTAAACCCCTTTATATATTATTTACTGCTAACTGTAAATCATCCCGCCTGAGATGTGAATATATTTCCGTTGTCTGGATATTGGCATGTCCAAGCAACTTAGAAACTATATAGATGTTAACACCACTTTGTACTAACCAGCTTGCAAAAGTATGTCTCAAACTATGGAAATGATATTTGGGATTGAGGTTTGCCTTTTTAATGTAATCTTTGAATCTATGAGATATTTTTGAATCTATATAACGTCCCTCAAATCCAAAAACTTTTGAATGTGGATTAATGATATTGCTTTTCCTATTTAGGATATTATAAACAGTATCATTCATTGGAATAGAACGGACTCTTTTGGATTTTGTTAAATGCTGATGATTATCAAGAATTATGGTTTTGTTCTCAAGATTTATCTGTTTCCAAGTTAAGTTCAAAAGCTCCATTTGGCGTAGTCCAGTATTTGCAGCAATAGCAACAAGATTCCTAAATGGTTTTTCATCGATAACTTTTAATAATTGCTCATATTCAACCTTACTTAAATACAGTGGTTGTTTTTCTGGAATCTTGAATTGTTTTATTCCCAAGCACGGGTTTTCACGAACATATTTTTTTTCAAGAGCATAATTGAAAGAAGCCTTTAGATTGATCAAATCCTTACGGGCTGCAAAAACAGAAGTTTTTGAAAGTCTGTAGTCTAAATAAGTTCTAATATCTAATTTAGAGATTTCGTGGAGTGGACGGTTTTCAAAATACTCAAGTAAGTATCTGAAGGTAGTCTTATATACTTTTGTGGTTTTTTCAGTATGTGTTCGTTCAGAATATATTAAGAATTCAAATCTAAATTCACGCAGTGTTTTAGGAATAATATCAAGTCTGTCTCTTTTCTTTTTTTCAGCTTCAAAATTTGCTAAAAATTTCAGGGCATCAGATTTACGCTTTTCTTTTGTAGACATATGTTTACGCCTACCGTTTTTATCAATGAAGGCAACATAATAGTATCCATTGCCTCGCTTAAAAATGAACATAATTCACTCCTTTTGTTAAGGTTTTTGGTTAATAGTTAACTTAAAAGTTATCAGAGGGCTCTAAGAGGCTGTCAGATGATGTTTTACAACGGTTTATTAAACCGTTAAAACATTTTTGTATGTATTTGGGAATGGATTTTATAAATCAAACTTGTTACTTTAAGAATAAAAATAATGTGGAAGATTTCTAAATGCCAACTATCGATTTTATCACCCAACAATTTCAAAATGTTAATCACAAAGACAGTATTTTGGAAATTTTCCAAATCGCGAGCCCTCAAGAATTTTTGATATGTAGTGCTTTTATTACCGAAGAAGGGGTTAGTAAAATAGAGAATGAATTAATAACGCATGCAGGTATATCAAGAGTGTATATTGGAATTGCAAATGGAATTTCATCAGCACAAGGGTTACTAAGGTTATACAAAACTGGTGCTCAAGTAATGTGTGTTGATACAGGTTTGAATGGTGTGATATTCCATCCAAAAGTATTTCTAGGAAAAAGCAACACTATGTGTAAAATAGTGGTTGGAAGTGCTAATTTAACTTTAGGCGGTCTTCATAATAATATTGAAACCAGTACTAAGATAGAACTCGATTTAAGTATTTTAGAGGAGCAGCAAGCCTTGAACTCTTTGTTAGAACCGTTCAATGATTTAGTAACAAGATTTCCACAAAATATTATAGAAATTCAAAATCGAAGAGAAATTATAAATTTACTTAATAGTGGAAAGCTGATAGATGAAAGACTTCGTAGAAATGTAACTTCTGGAGTTGCCCGGACAAGAGGAGCAGGTCAAATAACTCCCAGGATTAACTTGAATATAACAAGACCTGGAATAAGGCGACGCTTACGAAGAAGGATAAGAGCGACTCATGCTATTCAAAGTACCACTCCTACATTAATAGGTTTAGAATTAGTTTGGAATTTACCAGAACTTAGAAGGAGGCATTTACAAATCCCGACGAATCCCTCTACTCATTCAACCGGAGTACTTTCGCTTACCCAAGGATCCTTTAGTGAAGTTGATCAGACTACATATTTTAGAAGAGTTGTATTTGAAGATTGCAATTGGACACAAGACCCAACAAATCCTAATAAGGAAACAACAACTATTACTTTTGAAGTTGTTGTTTCTGGTAGTTCATACGGTGAACATAATTTATTAGTGTCATACAACCCTGCTTTTGAGTCAAACCAAAGAAATTATACCACCTCAATACATTGGGGAAATGTAAGAAATATTATTGCAAATGAAAATCTACTTGGAAATGAACTTAATCTATATAGAAAAACTGGCACAAATACTTTTGTTATTGAAATAACCTAGATTCTATGTCGTCTATTTGCTAATTTTTGCCGAACATCTGAAAGTATTTTGATTTCAGATTTTGTCAAACCAATATGAGAAAGTATAATACTGTCTTGATATTTTAGAATATCATTTATTTCGATTTTTTCCAAAAACATAGCATTTAATTCTTCGAGGTTTACTTTATTTTGTGGTATTAGTGGAATTAAAAGTTTCTCAATTTCCGAAGGTATTAATTCAAGAACTCCACCGCCATAATGTCGTCCTTCTAGTTCGGCGGAGACAGCAGTTAATGTATTAATGAAAGAATACACAAATTGTTTTGATTCAATACCTTTCGTGGATATACGGTAGGCGGTATCAGTTGTATACGCATCAACTTCATTATAAATTAATCGAGGAATATTGTGACAACGTTTCAATAATCCAATTTTTGTTGAGTAAACAGACGGAACCTTGAACCAAGGTTTTCTAATGCTAGTCTTATATCTAGTATGATAATTTTCTTCTTCTCCTAGTTCAATATATTCTTTAACGCTTTCTGAATATTTGCTAATATCTGTATCTTTAAAGTAAAGAAAATTGGTTGGTAGGTTTTTCAATTTATTAGTTTCATGCTGAGCTTGATTATATATAATTCCAGGACAATGCTCACTCCTTCCAAACATAGGATAAGCCCACTTTTGCAATTTATATTTTTTAATAACGTCGTCATTTACTAAAAAATATTTATTAACTCCCGTAACAATTCCAACATCAACTTTGGCTATATCAGAAAAAACTTCAACTTGCGTGGACTTTCGAATTTCTGCTAATAAAGAAATTTCTTTTTTCTCTAGGAGGGCTTTCAACCATTTCCCATTTAGATTTTCCTTTTTAATTAGATCAGTTTTGTTTTGTATTATCGATTTATCTTTTAAAAATGCATTACCTTTTGACGCAATAATTTTTAGTCCGGAGAAGTAATTTTTTTCACTATTTCTTTTTTCTAACAATAATAATACAGCACCCTGTAGTGTGTCCTTAAACCAAATTTCTTCTGGGTCGATTATCAGTATCTTATAACTTTGATCAATTAGAAAATCTCTTAAGGATTGAGAATGTGTTAGATATAAAATTTCAGAAGGTACAACCATTGCTAATCTCCCTCCATCTTTTAATAATCCAACAGAGGCAAGAACAAATGGAACCCAAAGGTTAGTATGTTTTGTAAATTTTAATGAAAAATACTTGAAAATTGATTCCGAATACAACTGAGATTCTTTATCCATGTATTGATATCTGACAAATGGAGGATTACCTAATACGGCACCAAATCTCATTTTATTAAATTTCATTAGAGCCCAAGAGAGAAAATCCATTGCATGAAATGTTGATTTAAAATTAAGATCCTTTGATTTATTTTTTGCTTTGGTAAGTTCCGTTTTGTTTAGTTCAATCCCAGTTAGTGATTCTATTTTATGGTTTGTGCTTTTAATAGCCTCAATGAAAACTCCATCCCCGATACTAGGCTCAAGCACGCTTTTTGTCTGGCCATTTAATGCCCATTCTGTTAAGAAATTAGCTAATTCAAAAGGTGTGTAGTATGCGCCACTTAATTTCTGTTGGCTCTCATTTGCTTTAAAGTTCATATATTATCTTTGGATATCAGTTAGTTATGTAAACTTAACATGAGTTAAAAAAAAATTGTTTTCCTATTTTCAAATGAGCAAAATATAACAAAACAGGGACAAAAGGGGGTTCTTAATGAGTAGTTGAAATTTTAGTTGCCAATTGTCAATTTAGTTATCAATTTTTGCTAAGTTATTATAATATGGTTGAATGCGGCGGTCTTGAAAACCGTTGATGGTGTGAGCTATCCCGGGGTTCGAATCCCTGACTCTCCGCAGAAATAAAACCCGGTATCAAACCGGGTTTTTAGTTTTAAAGAAAAAGAATGGTCTTTGCCATCTGAGAAAGATAATAAACCTTCGAGGTCTTGGTGTTAATGTTAATACTCAGACCTCGAAGGTTTTGCAATATCCTCGGTTGTAAATGCCCATGCTTTGACGACATAAATTCGGCACC
>JAIOYZ010000020.1 GCA_021740845.1 Bacteroidia bacterium | reverse complement strand
GTTCCATAACAGAAACGAACACTAGATGGTAATTCCTTTAATGGCAATTCTCTTGTGAAAACATTAAACGCTGCTGAATCTTTACATCCATTCAAATCCTGAATAATCACTTTGTATTGAGTAGTGGTTCCTGCAGTGGCTGGATTAATATATACATTGGAGTCGATACCAAAAGGACGAATTACGGTAGTTGATGCCAAGCCTCCTGAATAAAATGTATAGCGATAGCTTAAACCATATGGTGTTCCATCGTGTCCGCTTGCTTTCACTTGAACAGGTGTACCAAAGCAATTGGCTGTATCTCTTACTGCCACATCAACTACAGGTGGAATATACACTGAATCTGTAATGATTGCAGGACAACCATTAGGGTTTGGTGGAGGTGAAGTAGTTAATCGCAATTTAACCCTATGCCAACCTCCAATAGTAAAACGATGATTACTTACACTTGTTGAATTATATGTTTGATAAACATTTGAGTTTGGAGCCACCTCCACTTGAAACTGAGTAAAGCTGTTGTTTAATGGAACACTATTTTGAAGCGTATAGGTAAAATCAAAATACCCACAATTTTTATTTATCTTATTAATGGTGGCAACAGGTATTCTACGAACTAAAATACTAAAAGACCTTGTGGCTCTGGCAGGAATAGGACAAGCTCTATCTTTTGCTGTTAATACAAAATAGTAAGGAAGGTTACTAGCCATGCTAGCTGGAGGTGTCCAACAAAATTTAACACTATCCTTTTTAGGACCAGTTATTCCTCTATTTACAGGGTTATATAATTTTACAAAAGTGGCACCATTGGCAACTAAATTACTTGGGCTATTCCAGCTAATGTCTGTAGAATCTGTGGTAGCGGTATTATCCCAACCAGAAATTATAATACACAAAGTTTGACCAGCACAAATTGAATAACTAAAATTAGGTTGAGGTGTAGTTAATACTGCATCTTCATCGTAAGTTCTAATAACAGGTGGATTATTTGGCGGACAAAACTTACTATAAAACTGAATATCTCTTCGGGTAATCCCCATTAAGGTTGGCACACCACCAACCATTTTCCATTGCTTTACCTCAATAATTAAGTTAGCCACAAAATTACCCAAGGGTCTAAAACGAATATCGCCAGTAACAGGATCAATGAAAATACCTGCTGGTGGCAACGCTGGTGGCGATTGGGAAGGTGCACCAAGATAAGGAAAAGGAACATTTGGACTATAAGGAGAAACATAAGGTGCAGAAGAACCAGGAGAAACTAAAGATTGCCCAAAACCATAACTCAATGAATCTCCATCTGGGTCAATTGCTCCTAGGTTATAAGTAAAATCTTGGCCAGCACAAGTAACAGCAACGGGGTCATTGGTAAAAGTTGGAGATGAATTACACGGCGTTGCACAACGGTTGATTACACATTCGGTATAAAATCCAAGGGAAGATGGGTTTGCTAAAGTAGTAATAGCGGTATTTCTGCAACATGTTTGAAAACCAGCACTTACCAAACAGCATGATGATGGGATACTAGATAAATTTACTTGGCCAGTAAAAGTATAAACCTCAATTCCGGGAGTAAATGTTCCTGGAGTTCTTGAACCACAATTAGAACAAATTGTTTTTTCTGTGGCACACAGTTGCACCACATCAAATCCACTTACTGCAGTAACTACTGTTAAATTACTATTTCCAAAACTCACTCCAGCACACGGACTTGTTGGTAAACCAGAACCGGGAGGTACGGCATAACCTCTTAAAACCAAAGGAATTTGACAAGAAGGACTTAAACCAGAAGGACAATTAGAACACAATTGAATACCTTGACAATCGCGGTAAAGCTTAAAGGTTACATTGTAAACTCCTGGTGTTCCAGAGCACTGGTAAGATACGTCTGAACCTACAACGTGATCGGCATTTGAATTTTGATTAAAAGCCAAAATGCCAAAAACAAGCAGGATAATTTTATATATTAAGTTGGAATATGCCTTATTCATGTTCATGTTAAATTACCAGTCAAAGATATTTTGTAGTTTCCATAAGATTTTCTAAATAATTCATATTAAGAAAGAAAAAAGAAATTGCCTGTTTTCATTTGACTCATAGCGAAATCTGGATTGATAAATTTTCGGAAAAATAAGTTTAATCCAATTATATCTCCTAAACAAATCGCAATTGCTGTAAAATTTGGTTCAAACAGAAATTGGTTTTTTAAATAATTGGCGCTAATAATTACCTTTGGCAACTTAAGCAAACCAGAATGAGAGTATTTAAATTTGGAGGAGCTTCGGTAAAAAATGCCGATGCTGTAAGAAATGTTGGGACCGTTTTGCAAGAATTGGGGGGGGAAGAAGTTTTAGTTATTGTAAGTGCAATGGGCAAAACTACCAATTCTTTAGAATTATTAGCCAAGGCATTTTATGAAGGAGATGCCAATAAACATGCGATTTACAAGGAAGTAAAAAAATTCCATGATGAAATAATAAATGGATTGTTAATTAGCTCTGCTTCTCATACCTACGATGATATTGAGAACCTTTTTATTGAGTTGGAATGTGAATTAGAAAATACACCTTTTGAAGATTTCGACCAAGTTTACGACCAAATTGTAAGCTATGGGGAAATTTTTTCATCAAGAATTTTGAGCGCTTATTTAAACGAAAGCGGCATAAAAAACCGATGGATGGATGCTCAAAATTTTATCTCAACAGACAATACTTACCGCGAAGGAAAAGTAGATTGGGACATAACGAGCAGCCTAATTTCAAAAAAATTGAAGCCAATTGTAAAAAAACAAATGGTGGTTACACAAGGATTTATTGGTAGAAACAAGAATAATTTTACTGTTACTCTTGGAAGAGAAGGCTCTGATTATACAGCAGCTATTTTTGCTTATGGCTTAGATGCAGAAAGTGTTACAATTTGGAAAGATGTTGCAGGGGTTATGAATGCCGACCCTAAGAAATTTCCAGAGGCAGAAAAAATAGATTTTATTAGTTACCCAAGAGCAATTGAAATGGCATATTATGGAGCCACTGTTATTCATCCAAAAACCATACAACCATTGCAAAGCAAGCATATTCCATTATATGTTAAATCATTCTTAAACCCTAAGGCAGAAGGAACCGTAGTAGGAGTATCTACAGATAAAGACATTCAAATTCCTATTTATATTGTTAAAGGAAACCAATTGTTAATGTCGGTAAGCACTAACGATTTTTCATTTATTGTGGAAGACAATTTGAGCAAAATATTTGAAGCATTTGCTAAATTTCATGTCAAGATAAATTTAATGCAAAACTCTGCTATTAGCTTTAGTATTTGTGTTGAAAACGAGGCGCCAAAGGTAGAAAAACTACTTCAGCACCTTTCTCAAGAATATGCTATTGAAACTTATCCAAACGTTGACTTATTTACAATAACCAATTTCAAAAATGAAGATATAAATACCTTGCTAAACGGTAGAGAAATCCTTATAGAAAGAAAGGTTAAAAACACACTACAATTGGTAATTCAGTAAGAAAATTCGGTTTGAACCAAACGAAGTATTTAGGAATGGTTAGGAAGTGTAAAACAAATGGAAGTTCCAACTCCTACTTCACTTTCTATCCAAATTTTCCCATCGCTAATCTCAACATATTCTTTGCAAAGTAGCAAGCCTAAACCGGTACCTTTTTCATTATTGGTGCCGTAGGTAGTATAGTGTTCTGTTGGCGAAAACACCTTTTTAATGGCCTCAGCATCCATACCCACACCTGTGTCTTTTATACAAATTAATGTTTGAGAAGAATCGTAAGCAGAACCAGAAATACTAATAGAGCCACCCTCTTTAGTAAATTTGATAGCATTACTAATTAAGTTTCTAAATAGTAAATTTAAGTGATGTTTATCGATGAAAACAGCATGCCTATCAATTACTTCATTCTTAAATTTTATTCCTTTTTCAGCCATTTGTATTTTGTACAACTCGGCCATTTCTTGAACAGGTTTTCTTAAATCTAACAATTCTGGTTCACTTTTTACACCACTCAATTGGCTGCGCGACCATTGTAAAAGATTTTCTAAAGTAAGGTTAAGAGTATCTACATTTTTACTAATACTATTCAACGATTTTTTTAATTCATCATAAGTAAGATCATCGTCGGCAACCCATGCTAATACTGTACTTAACGATTTAATAGGCGCTCTTAAATCGTGGGCAATAATTGAAAAAACTTTATCTTTTATTTGGTTACTTCTTTGTAATTCTTGAGCTTGAGAATTTAGCAAAGAGGTTCTTTCTTGAATTATCTCCTTTTGGTTTTGGTTGATATTTTTTAATTTTATTGAAAGTGTTTCCACATCTACAAATGCGTTTGAAAACATTTTGGTTAAGGTTAATGCCTGTATCACTGCAAAAATAAAAATCCCAAAAGGCATCACATATAATGTGGTTATTAATCCTTGACTATGCAAAATATCATTAAAACCGGCTATAAAAACTAGGATAAAAGCCCCAGCAGCCCAATTTGCCAAAGGTCGTTTAACATACATGGCCTTTATAGCAAGATTTAATAAATATATTAATAGAAATGCACAAAAGAATAAATAATACGGAATAATATAGGAAGCATGTTTAACTGGAAGTATTAAAAAAACAAAAACCACCAACAATTGAATTGCAGTAATTATTTTTAACATTTTGCCATTAACATCTTTCGGAAACAAGCTATTCATGTATAATACTCCAAAAAGAAGCATTAGAGACAAGCTACTAAATTCTGACTTTACTAATAATTCCCATGGAAATGAAATTTGAATTTGCCTAATAATTACAATACCTGTTGATGCAATACGCAGGGCAGCAAACAAACACATTAAGGCAAACCATAAGGATGTTTTATCCTCCGTTTTCATGTAATAAAAGGCAACAAAATAACAGAACAAAACAAGCAAAGAACCCACCAAAAAGGAGTCTATAAATATTTGTTTTGATTCCATGGAACTAATTTTTTCTTCAAAACCAATGGTTGGAGCAAACCAAATTCCACCTTCTCGATAATGGAAATTAGAAACTTGAAGAGCAATCTCCATAGTATCTCTATCAGCATGAAATGAAATGACTAATGGCCAAAAATCTGGAAATGAATTATTTTCATCCTTGCCAAAAACACCAACAGATTTAACCAATTTACCATTAATAAATAAATCGTAATTGGTGCCAACATTTAGTAGATTTAAAGATAATGCTTCATTTGAATGAAGGTTATGAACAAATTTATAAATATAAGTTCCATACCCTAAATTGGAATGACCCAAATATCCCCAATCGCCAGGAACAATAATATCTTCTGCCCCTTTAACTGGGTCGTTCACTACATCCTCATAGGTCCTTTCAAAATAAAATTTCCAACCTTCCTTATTTAAGGAAATAGCACTCGATTTTGAAAACTCTAACAGAGGATACGAATTAGCCTTATTGATTGTAATAATCAATAAAAATAATAAAGTGAGTAAACTATAATTTTTCCAAAACTTCACAATCGGGCAAATGACTATTCTATTTGCAAATAAAGGATTTTTAATAAGATATTATCTATTTTTTATTACTTCGCAAAGTGCCTAAGCTTTTTATCATACAATTTCACCAATTTATCCAAGCCAATCTTGGTGAAAACAATGGTATAGAATCAATTTCTGAAACCCAATTTCTGCTTCATTCAAAAAACATAGAAATTACACTAATAACCTATTCCAAAACCTTGGTTCAAACCGAACCTTTACCCGGAAAAATAGGAAATTGGAAAAAAATTAAAATTTCAGAAGACCAATGGTTTTCAAGAAACAATCAAGTAAAATCAAGGTTAACAAGTATATTCGGTTTGAACCAAACTGTAGCTGCGAGGTCGTGTAAAATAGAAATTTTGGATAAAGTAGCAATTGACACTTTTTTTGAAGAAAATCATGTTCAAGGTTCATGCAAGTATGCGCATAAATTGGGGTTGAGCAAAAACGGTGAGCTCCTTGCGGCCATTGCCTTTAGTAAATCTAGAGTAATGGTTGATGGAAGTGCATATTACAGATCTTATGAGTTGATTCGGTTTTCGAATAAAAATGGGATTACAGTTACGGGAGGTTTAAGCAAATTATTAAAGGCTTTTATTTTAGAAAAACATGTTCAACACCTAATGACCTATATTGATTTAGATTTTGGCGATGGGCAAGGATTTTTAAGTAATGGTTTTATAGAATTAAATCAAACCCCTCCTATTTCATTTTGGGTTGATCCAAATATTCATCAGAGATATAGTGAAAAGGAAATTGAAAAATTAGATTTAAACAAAGAACTTTTGGTGAAATTTGAAAACAGTGGCAATAAAAAATTAGTATATAAAACAATTTAGGTTGAAAAGTCAAAATCCATACGATTGCCTTGTAATACTTGGTGCTACAGCTAGTGGTAAAACCAAACTTGCAGTAGAGATTGCATACCAATTAAACGGTGAAATATTAAGTGCAGACTCAAGAATGGTTTATAAAAAAATGGATATTGGAACTGGTAAAGATTTAGCTGAATATCAATTTATAGATAAAACTATACCCTACCATTTAATGGATTTGGTAGAACCAGATGAACACTATTTTATCTCCCGATTTCAATCTGATTTTAAGAAGGCATTTAGGGATATTCAAAAAAGGAATAAACTACCAATAATTTGTGGTGGAAGTGGTTTGTACCTGGAAGCAGTTCTGCAAGATTTTGTATTTACCCAAGTGCCTATAACCGAAAATTTCAAGACGAGTTTAGAACAATTTTCATTAGATGAACTTCAATTAAAATTTAAGGAATATCCTTTTCACGAATTTCAATTAAAAGCAGACCTCGGAACAAAAAAACGGGCAATAAGAGCCATTGAAATTATAGATTTTCTAACTCAAAACCCCAATTACACTTTACCAATTAGCAAGCCTTTACAAGCATTTATTATAGGCCTAAACCCTCCTCTTTTAGAAAGAAGGGAAAAAATAATTGCCAGACTAAAACACCGAATTAACAATGGCTTGATTGAGGAAGTTGAGAGTTTATTAGATTCAGGGATAAGTAAAGAAAGGCTTCGATTTTTTGGTTTAGAATACAAATTTGTAGTGGCTTATTTGGAAAAAGAATTATCTAAAGAACTTTTAATTGAAAGATTGGGAACCGCCATCCAACAATTTGCAAAAAGGCAAATGACCTATTTCAGAAAAATGGAAAAATCGGGCTTAAAAATTCATTGGGTTCAAACCAAAAATGAAGCTTTGGAAATTATAACAAGCAAATTTTATTTGTAAAACTAATCATCAAATGAATCCACTTTCTAAAATACGACATTTCGAAAATTTCCATATTTTTCTTTGGCTTATAAAAGATAGTTGCTGGCTAATGGAATGGAAATTGGGAGGAACAATTGCTTTTTTTCCAGCAATTGCAATGGCCATTTTTATTGTTTACCACACCAGAAAAAACCGAATGTCGCTATGGGTAAACCTTTCTGTTTTATGTTGGATAAGCGCCAATTCTTGTTGGATGTTTTTTGAATTTTACGCTTGGTTTAGCAAGGAAATTGCTTTTGCATTTTTTACCCTAGGAATGATTTTTATCCTAATATATTTTTACAAGCTTTTTGTAAAGAAAATTTCTGACGAAGAAGTTTAAGAAAAATAAATTATATTTGGTCATTCTATTTTAACTAATAACCAAACATTTATGAAAAAAATATACTTAGCACTTTCCTTTTTAGCCGCTTCATTTGCAAGCATGGCTCAATGTACACCAGATCCTTCCATCAACAAACCGGGTATTATGCCCACAAGATTGCCTGATGGAATTGTAGGATCTCCTTATTCTGAAGTTGTTTCTTTAATGGTTCCATTAGATACAACTTTTAAATACCAAGGTACTGATTACGATGTAACAGTTGATTCTGCTACCGTTATTTATATTAGTGATTTACCTTTCAATTTTAGCTATACTACAGACAAACCATCCCGTACCTGGAATGGCGGACAAAAAGGTTGTGCTTTGCTAGAAGGTAATCCAAAGGCAGATGATATTGGCAATTATGTTGTTTACGTAAAAGTTAGAACCTTCTTTAAAATTAAAGGTTTGCCAACCCAATTCGATCAAATAGATTCTAGCTCAATCGACTTTAAAATTGTTATGCCAAATGCATTGCAAGAAAATGCCCAAATAGCTGGAATTAAAGTATATCCAAATCCTGCAAAAGACCAATTGCACTTGGTTTTAAACAAGTTTAGCTTAGATGCAAAATTTGAATTATATGATATTACAGGAAAAGTATATTCTTCTAATCCTGTTTTTGATTCTAATACAGGAGAAGCTATTTTTGATATCAGCGATTTGCAATCTGGAGTATATTTTGTAAAAGGTTTCAACCAAGGTAGAACCTACCAAGCTAGATTTATCAAGCAATAATTTCTAAAAACATTAAGCGTAAAAGCGGGTAAGTTCTACTTATCCGCTTTTATTTTTTTAAGGCCAAGCAACAAAGAATTTCCAATTACAATTACATCGCTAAAAGCCATAGAAAGTGCACCCAACATAGGATGCATAAAGCCAGCAGCGGCTAAAGGAATGCAAAGTATATTGTAGAAAAAGGCCCAAAACAAATTCTGTTTTATAGTTTTATAGGTAAGCTTGCTGATGATATGTGCCTCTTGGAAACTCTTTAATCCATTGTGCATCAAAACAACATTTGCCGCTTCTATAGCCATATCACTTCCTTTTACAAAAGATACTCCAACCGCCACTTTGCTCAAGGCTGGCGCGTCGTTTACGCCATCACCAACCATTACCAATTCTGGATTTTTTTCTACTTGTTTACTGATATAAGCTAATTTTTCTTCAGGCAATCTTTCTCCTAGTGCCGTTTCCATTCCCAATTCATTGGCCAATTGATTCACCTTCTTTTGTTTATCGCCACTTAATAAAATCGTTTCAATTCCTTGCTTATTTAAATAGGCAATTAATTCATGTGCATCTTCTTTTATTTCATCAGCAATGTTCCAAGCAGCCATTAATTTTTCGTTTTGAACCAAAAATAAATCCTTGTCATTATCTAAAATTCCCAACCATTTTGCAGAACCCAAGCGCCAAATATCCCCAGATGCATCTGTTGCCTCCATTCCTTTTCCTTTCATCTCCTTAATTTCATTAAAGGAAATTGCTTGTTGGTTCCAGTTTGGATATTGCTCAACTAAAGCCTTGGCAATAGGATGAGAGGAATGGCTTTCTATCGAATAAATTATTTGCTTTAATTCGGCCTCGTCACCTTTAAACTCAAAATCTGTAAATACAAATTTGCCCGTACTTAGGGTTCCAGTTTTATCGAAAATAATCTGTTTGCTTTTGGCAAAATTCTCTAAAACAGAACCACCTTTAATAAGTATCCCTCGCTTAGCTGCTTTTCCAATACCTACCATTATGGCTGTTGGTGTAGCAAGACCCATGGCACAAGGACAAGAAATTACTAAAACTGCCACCGCACGCAACATACTTTTGGCTGAACCTAAATCGAGGAAGAAATAGGAAACTAAAAAAGTAAGTAAGGAAATAAGTACAACTGCTGGAACAAAAACCGCACTAACTTGATCTCCTAATTTTTGAATTTGAGGCTTACTATTCTGAGCTTTCTTAACCATTTCAATAATTTTAGAAAGCATACTTTCTTTTAAAATGGAACTAACTTTTACCTGAAGGTTTCCGCTTAAAAGCAAGGTTCCACCTAAAACTGCGGCGCCTTCGTTTTTATAAACTGGCAAACTTTCTCCACTCACCAGGCTTTCATCGCACTCCGCTTCTCCCTTTGCAACAAAGCCATCAATGGGAATTAAATCACCCGTATTTATTTGGATTAAATCGCCACGCTTTAATAAATTAACATCTATATCATGAAGGTGAATTTGTCCATCGTGTTCGGTAATTATTTTGGCAGTTTTTACCTGTAATGAATTTAAATCGTGAATGGATTTAGTTGTTTTTTTAACAGCTCTTTTTTCCAATAAATTACCAAATAAAACTAAGGTAATAATGGTGGCACCCGTTTCAAAAAATAAATACTCATGTACTTCGTGAGAACCCCAATAATAAAAGGTTCCAAAAATGCTATAAAACAAAGCAGAAGAGGCGCCAATAAAAATAAGCACATCCATATTGGGAACGCCAGTCTTTAAACTATGGTAAGCAGATTTACCAAAATAAAATAAACCCAATCCATATACAGGAATAGAAAGTACTAATTGAACAATTGGATTGTGCAAAAAGGGCCATGGTAAAACCATGTGCAATACCAATGGAAGTGTAAATAGGAAGGAGAAGATTAATTTTCCTTCAAGCGTTCCTAATCCTTTTTTTTTTCGCTGGGCTCGCTTGCCTTAGCAACGGTATATCCTAATTCTTCTATACTTTCTTTTATTTCGGCCAAAGGTTTACCGGGAATATTTTCAAATCGTACATCACCTGTGGCAAAATTTACATCCACATTTTCCATCCCTTGCTTTTCTAATCTCTTACGCACACCCATAGCACAATTGCTGCAAGTCATGCCTTCAACAATCCATTCAGATACTTGTTCGTTTGCCGTATTCATAATTCAAAAGTAAGTTTTTTAAACAAAAAACAACCTTATTTTTTAGTTATAAATTGGTTCAAACCGAAATAAAAAATGACATGCTAAAAGAAAAAAACAAATTGAAAAAACTACCTTGCATTTACTCTGTTACAATTGCATGAAAGAAAACAAAAGAACAATTCTCTTTTTGGTATTAGGCTCCTTTTTTATTGCCAATGCCATCATAGCCGAGTTTATTGGTGTTAAGATATTCTCTTTGGAAAAAACACTTGGATTAGACCAAGTTAATTGGATGATTTTTGGAAACTCTTTGTCGTTTAACATGACTGTTGGCGTTATTCTTTGGCCAATAGTTTTTATTATGACAGACATCATAAATGAGTATTTTGGACAAAGTGGTGTTAAACTATTTTCTTATATAGCTGCTGGTTTGGTGGCATATGCTTTTATAGCTATTTACTTGGGAATTGGTTTAAAACCAGCAGATTTCTGGATTGAAAAACAAACAGCAACAGGAACCATAAATATGCAATCTGCCTATAGCCAAATATTTGGTCAGGGAATGTGGATTATTGTAGGCTCCTTGGTGGCTTTTTTGTTTGGACAAGTAATAGATGTATGGGTTTTCCATTATGTGAAAAAGAAAACAGGGGAGAAAAATTTGTGGCTAAGAGCAACGGGTTCTACTTTGGTATCTCAGCTTATAGATAGCTTTGTGGTATTATTTATTGCCTTCTATATTGGTGCAGGTTGGGATATGAAATTGGTTTTAGGAATTAGCTTGGTAAACTATATTTATAAATTTACGGTTGCCTTGCTATTAACGCCTGTTTTGTATGGTGTGCATTCCATTATTGATTCCTATTTGGGCAAAGAACTCGCAGAATCAATGATGCGGGAAGCACATGAAGGATAAAATGACTTGACCTTACTTATTCATAAATATTGGTGCCAAACCCTAAAAGAAAACCAATTGATGTTTATGCTAGTAAAAATTGATTAGCCTCGCTTTAAAAAGAGCAATTAATATTCTCAAAACCTTGCCAATTTATTTCTTTGTTAAATAAATTATTCTTTCGTTTTTGGTATCCGTTCCAGTAACCAAGTAACCTGTTAGTTTCAGCTTTTTCTCAGATAATTTAACAATTGAATAAGATTGTCCAATCCAATCCAATTCTGAAATTACAATTTTATTTTGAGATGCAGTATAATTCCAAGTTATAGCAAAATCCGAAGCCGAATGGTTCATGATACCTGTTTTAAGATCGGAGTTAAATATATAGGTACCAAAGTTTACTTCTGTTTCAAGCCTAACTATCAAACCACTTGCAGTAACATCGTTTACAATTACAGTATCTCTGTTCCAAGTGCCAACAAAATCAATAGAACCGGGCACTGTAAGTGTAGGTTCATCGGTAGAATCTGGTTGACAACCAAAAAGAAAAAGCGAAAAAAGTATGAGTGCTGTTCCAATTTTTTTCATGTGGTATTTTTTTATGGAAGATAAAATTCAAATTAAAAGAAAGAAATAAAACTCCCTTTCATTTTTCCACTATAATTGCAAAATGACAAATAATGTCTACATATTATTAGGTTCGAACCAAGGTGATTCAAAAGAAAACTTGGCAAATGCGTGTTTATTTATAAAAGAAAGAATCGGTTTGATCCAAACCAAATCGAGTATTTATAGAACTGCTGCTTGGGGAAATACAGAACAAAACCCGTTTTTAAATCAGGTTCTATTGGTTCAAACCGAATTAAAACCAATGGATTGTTTGAATAATCTCCTGCAAATAGAAACCGAAATGGGTAGAATACGCAAAGAAAAATGGGAACCTAGAGTTATTGATTTGGACATTCTTTTTTATAACTCTGAAATTTTAAATTTCGAAAACTTAATAGTACCACACCCATTTATTGCTCAAAGAAGATTCACTTTGATTCCTTTGGTAGAAATTTCTCCCAACTATGTACACCCCAAATTGAACAAAACACTTTTGGAACTCCTTGAGATATGCGAGGATAGCCTGAACGTGGAAAAATTACCTTAAAACTTTAAATTTATTCCTTCATTTTTGTTCAACTTGAGCAAGTTAATTCCATATTCGTTTGTGGCCATAGAAGGCAATATTGGTGCGGGTAAATCTACCTTGGCCAAACTATTATCGGCCGATTGGAATGCGCGCTTAATTATGGAAGAGTTTGAAGACAATTCATTCTTGCCCAAATTTTATGAAGATGCCAGACGCTATGCTTTTCCGCTAGAAATGAGCTTTTTGGCGGCTAGGTTCAACCAGCTTAAACACCAATTACCCGAGCAAGATTTATTTAAAGAGGTGGTTGTTAGCGATTATGTTTTTGCCAAATGCCTTTTGTTTTCTAAGGTAAATTTAGATGAGGATGAATACGAATTGTATTACAAACTTTTTAAAATCATTAACAACCAATTACCCAAGCCAGAGCTGCTTATTTACCTGCATGCGCCAGTGGAAAAATTGCAATGGAATATCTCCAACAGAGGCAGAGTTTACGAGCAGCATATAGAAAATACTTATTTACAAAACCTCCAAGAATCTTATTTCAACTACTTGCATGCCAACAAAGATTTAAGAATTTTGATGATTGATTGTTCAAATTTAGATTTTGTAAAAAACACCGACCAATACCAACAAATAAAGGCATTGGCAGAAAAAGAATATACCCCAGGAATTCATCACTTTCATATTTTGGATTTGATATGAGACCCTACAAAGTAATTTTAAGCACAGCATACCTACCTCCTATTGCTTGGTTTCAATTGGCAATAAACGCAGAAATTGTAGTAATAGAAAAACAAGAAAATTACCAAAAGCAAAGCTATCGTAATCGTTGTAAAATATTTAGTGCAAACGGAATTCTTGATTTAATAATTCCCATAAAACATTCAGCTGGTAAGCAAAAGATAAATGAAATTTTTATTGATGATTCTAACAATTGGAGAAAACAACATTGGCAGGCATTAAATGCTGCCTATGGAAAATCTGCCTTCTTTCTTTATTATAAAGACCATCTAAAAAGCATTTACGATTCTAAAGAAATATCCAATTTATTTGAATTGAACCTAGTCTTAATTCAATGGATTTTGAAATGTTATAAAACAAAAATTGAGTTTGAATTTAGCTCAGAATTTCAAAACACTCCAGAGGGATTAATGGATGAAAGAAATATGTTGGCCAAAGGAAAACCTCTTGAAGAAGAACTTTTATTATCTAAAAACTACCTTCAGGTTTTCTCAGAAAAAATGCCCTTTCAACCCAATTTATCAATTCTTGATTTGCTATTTAATTTAGGTCCTAGAGGAATAGATTTTCTTCTTTTACCAGATTAAAACAATTTTGATTTTGCGGCGTTTTTATAAGAGTTGAATCAACAACTGCTAAAAACTCCCATGAAAGATAAAATTATTGAAAGGTATATTCAAATATGCCTTGAAACGCAAGACACTCCTAAGAATGTTTATCAATTTTCTAAAGAACTTGGAATGGAAGAAAAGGAATTCTACTCCCATTTTTCGTCCTTAGAAGCCATTGAAAATTCAATTTTCTTGGAATGGTTTATGGAGGTAAAAAATAAATTGGTTCAAACCGAAATTTTTACTGCATACTCTGCCAGAGAAAAAATATTGGCATTTTATTTTGCTTGGTTTGAGCATTTATTAAACCAAAGAAGCTTTATTAAATTTCTGTTTGAACCAAAAAACAAAGGCATTCCATTGCCTCAATTCCCATATTTCTTGAAAGAGTTTAGAAAAGAGTTTATGGTTTTTGTGCAAGAAATTATAGATGCAGGTATCGAAAGTAAAGAATTGGAGGATAGAAAATTCTTAAACAAAAAATATGCAGAAGGCATTTGGATGAACTATTTATTTCTGCAGCATTTCTGGTTAAAAGATACTAGTCCCGCTTTTGAAAAAACGGATGCAGCCATAGAAAAATCAGTGAATTTGGCCTTTGATTTATTGGCTACTTCTCCCCTAGATTCTCTTATCGACTTTGGTAAATTCTTATTCCAAAACAAATAATATTAATGGAACAAAATAGCATTCCATCTTCAAAGGTGGAAAGAGCCATGCGCTTTGTAAAAACAGGTGCACAAATTGGCGGCAACTATATCAAGCATTATTCTAAAAAAATGGTTGACCCAAGCCTAAGCAAGGAAGAATTGCATGAAGACAACGCCTCTGATGTATACAATGCCTTGAGTGAATTAAAGGGAAGTGCTTTAAAAGTAGCTCAAATGCTGAGCATGGAAAAGAACATTTTGCCAAGGCAATACACCAATAAATTTCAAATGGCTCAATATAATGCGCCTCCGCTTTCTGGTCCGCTCATTGTACAAACTTTTATAAAGAGTTTTGGTAAAACACCTCAAGAAATATTCGAATCATTTAATATGAAAGCCAGCAATGCCGCCAGTATTGGTCAGGTGCATGAGGCATTTTTTAAAGGAAAAAAATTAGCTATAAAAATTCAATATCCGGGTGTAGCAGAAAGTATTAAGAGTGACTTAAGAATAGTTAAGCCCATTGCTTTTCGCTTATTAGATATGAACGAAAAGGAATTAGAAAAATACATCAAAGAGGTTGAAGCAAAACTGCTAGAGGAAACCAATTACGATTTGGAATTTGAACGTTCTGTTTCTATTTCTCAACTGTGCAAACACATTCCAAATCTTGCCTTCACCAATTATTACAAGGAGTTTAGCTCTAAGAAAGTGCTCACAATGGATTGGATGGAAGGTTTGCATTTAGATGATTTCTTAAAAACCAATCCTAGTCAGGAAATCAGAAATTCTATTGGTCAGGCCATGTGGGATTTTTACGATTTTCAAGTGCATGAAATTAAATCGGTTCATGCCGACCCACACCCTGGCAATTTCATTTTGAAAGATAATGGTGTTTTAGGTGTTATAGATTTTGGTTGCATTAAAGAAATTCCCGAGGACTTTTATGTCAATTATTTTGCTTTATTGGTACCAGAACTTTTGGATGAACCTGGCATCATAAAAAGAATTATGCTGCAACAACAAATCATCAATTCCAACGACGATCAAAAGACTCAAGATATAATTACAGATGCTTTTATGAAAATGACTCGCTTGTTGGCTACTCCTTTTTTAGAAGAAACATTTGATTTTGGCAACAATGAGTATATTGAAAAAATATATGCTTTGGGCGAAGAGGTGAGTAAAATGGATGAGTTGAAGAAATCGAAAGAAGGCAGAGGTTCTGAACATGCACTATATATCAACAGAACCTATTTTGGATTATACTCTATATTAAATGTACTTCAAGCCAAAGTAAAAACAGGAGAAAGAAACTGGAAAGTCAAGCTTATTGATTTCCATTTGAACAAAAAAGTGAATTGAAACAAAAATATTCTGAAATCCTTTTTGGGTATTTTACTTTTTGGCAGCCTTTTTGACTATATTAGTTTTTGTTTAAAACTATGAAAAAGTTAAAATTAATTTTCATGCTCTGCTTAGGTTTAGCAGGAATGAATTCAATCAAAGCACAAAATTTAGGAATGGCACCAGACTCTTTAGGATTACCTGGGGACAATTTAAATTTAAGCGCGGTTTTAGAGATTTTTCAGCAATCTCAAACCCTTGAGGATTTTGAACGAGCCCTCAATACAGAGGACAAAAAGGTAAACAACCTCGATTTAAACAGAGACAACAGAACAGATTACATAAAGGTAATTGACAACGTGCAAGGAAATGCCCATGCAATTGTTTTGCAAACTCCCATTAACGCAACAGAAAGCCAAGATGTGGCAGTAATTATGGTAGATAAAGATGCACAAGGTGAAATATCAGTTCAAATAATTGGGGATGAAGATTTATATGGCAAGAACTATATTATTGAGCCATTAGATGAAAATGCTAGTAAAGAATTGGCAAGCAAGTCATCTATCCCAAACCCTGGCTACAAACCTAGCAAAACAGACACTTCTGTTGGTGGAGATGGAAAAACTGTTATCATAAACAATTATTATACTACCACTAATAATACTACTAACAATACAACTACAAATAATAACGAGCCTGCAAATAGCAATAATTACAATGGGTACAACCAACCTGTTACTACCGCTACTTATGTGCGGGTTTCATATTGGCAAATGTGGGGATTTTTGTTTGCACCAAGTTATGTAGTTTATGCCTCACCATATGGCTATTCTTATTATCCTGGTTGGTATAATCCGTGGGCACCTGTTTATTTCCATTCTTATTATTGGGGACATTATAACCATTATAATTATTACAGGTATAACCACCATTACCACAATCAACCTTACCACAACCATTATTACAACAATAGCAGGTCGAGGTCAAATTCTGTTTACCAAGCTAGAAATACAGGAGCCTACAGAAAAACATATGAGCAACCAAATAGAAAGCCAATTGCAGGAAACACTGTAAACTCTAGACCGAATCCTGGCTATAACTATAAAAGACCTGATGGAATGAATACAAGGCCAACCCCTTCGCCAAATTCAAGGCCTAGTGTTTCACCTTCATCCAGACCAGCTGCACCGGCAACAGGAACAACTAGACCACAAAGTCCATCCTATTCAAACGATAGACCTAGCCCAAGTGCAAGGCCGAGTAGTCCGAGTTCAAGACCAAGTACACCATCAACTAATGCACCTGATCGTCAACCTAGTCAAACAAAACCAGCCGTGCGACCAAGTACACCTTCCAACAATTCACCTAGTCGCCAACCGAGTTATAATAAACCAGCAACAAAACCCAATGTTCAGCCAGCCCCTTCACAAAACAGACCCTCAAGTGGAGGAGCAAGGCCATCTGCACCAAGTGCAAGACCATCTGGCTCAGGAACTGCAAGACCAGCAGGCGGAGGCGGTGCACCAAGAGGGAGATAAAAATTTATAATTATAAAAAACGGAGGCGAATGAAAATTTGCCTCTTTTTTTTGTTTAAATAAATATCCAAATCCTATTAATTCAATATCATATATTATTAAATATCATATATTATTAAAAACCCAGGGCTGAAGCCCTGGGCTATTGATTTTTCGATTTTTTTTCAATGAAAATAAAAACAATCTTTCAATTACCCGCAGCATTTTTCAATATGGCTGAAGCCATGGGCATTTTATTTTCGCATTTCCTCCAATCCCAGGGCTGAAGCCCTGGGCTATTGATTTTTCGATTTTTCAGATGAAAAATAAAAACAATCATCCAATTACCTGCATCATTTTTCAATATGGCTGAAGCCATGGGCATTTTATTTTCGCATTTCCTCCAATCCCAGGGCTGAAGCCCTGGGCTATTGATTTTTCGATTTTTTTTTCAATGAAAATAAAAACAATCATTTAATTACCCGCTGCATTTTTCAATATGGCTGAAGCCATAGTCATTCTTGTCTGGATTCCCGACTTCGCTGAAGCTACGTCGGGCAGGCTGGATTCTGGACTCTCGTCCACCGAAGCCTCGGCGAAGGTGGAGGTGGTGGTAAATTGCTTTTTTCATTTATTCCTTTATTTTTGGCTTTCGCATTATTTATGAATGGCCTTTCGGTTTGAACCAATTTTATATGAAAAAAATATTTAACTATACCCTACTTCTTGGCTCCCTATTTTTGCTTTTGGTTCAAACCAAAACCTACGCGCAGCCTGCATTTATTAAAGATTCCCTTAGCACTTTTATTGAAAGAGAAATGGCGCGTTGGCAAGTTCCTGGACTGGCTATTGCCATTGTAAAGGACGGAAAAATTGTGCATTGCCAAGGCTATGGTGTTAAAGATATTCAAACCAAAGAAAAGGTTGATGAGTACTCCCTTTTCCAAATTGCTTCTAACTCCAAAGCTTTTACGGGTACCGCCATTGCCTTATTAGATTACCAAAAGAAATTATCATTAGATGAAAAGGTAACTACATATATGCCTTCTTTTAAATTGTATGAACCTACCTCAACCCAATTGTGCACGGTAAGAGATTTGCTATGCCATAGAATTGGTCATGGTACTTTCCAAGGTGATTTTTTAAATTGGGGAAGCACACTTTCTAGAGCCGATATTATTGCGGGAATGGGAAGAACTGTTCCTAAATACGATTTTCGTTATAAATATGGTTATTGTAATGCTGGGTTTATAACTGCTGGCGAATTAATTCCAATTGTAACAGGCATGAGTTGGGATGCTTATTTGGATCAAACATTTTTTAAGCCACTTCAAATGAAACATACCCATACCAGTTATGAGTTGATGAAGAACGATAAAAATGCTTGCACTCCGCATACCATGTATTTAAATAAACTTCAAACTATTCCTTTAACAAATATTGAAAATATGGGTCCTTCTGCAAGTATTAATTCTTGCGCGGCTGATATGGCCAACTGGTTGTTAATGCAATTAAATAAGGGCCAATTTAACAATATGGAAGTAGTTCCAAATAAGGTTTTATTAGAGACTAGAAAATCTAATATGATTTCTAACGATGTTAGTTCTAAAATTTTCCCAAGCAAGCATTTTGTAACTTACGGACTTGGTTGGCAAAGCTACGACTATGAAGGGAAACGTGTTTTTGAACATAGTGGTGGAGCAAATGGTTTTGTTACTAAAACAGAATATATTCCAGAAGAAAATTTAGGCGTTTTGGTTTATACCAATTCTGATGCTAATTCTTTATACGATGCTTTGGTAAAACAAGTTTTAGAAGCTTACCTAAATGTTCCCTATAGAAATATTAGCGAAATTTATTTTAACAGAACCAAACCTTTTAATGAGCAGGAAGCAAAAGATTTGGATAGTTTAATTGCCTTATCTAACAAGAAAATGCCTTTGCCTATTAATGCAAAAAACTTTGAAGGAACCTATAATAATTCACTTTATGGGGAAATGAACGTGCAAGTTGAAAAGGGAAAATTGGTCTTGCATCTCTCCCACCATCCCAATAATATTGGCACTTTGAAATATATTGGAAACAATCAATTCCTTTGCTTTTACTCAGATATTACCTGCGGCATAGAAATCTTGCCTTTTACAATTGAAGACAATAAAGTAAAATCCATCGAGGTAAAAGTTGCCGATTTTATTGATTATGAAAGGTATTTGTTTCTTAAACAACAAGTTGAATAACTTTAATATTAAATATAATTTCAGCCTTTGCTTTGTTGTATTGACATTTTTTGTGTCTTGCAAGTCAGACAACCTTCAAGAAGTGCTTAAAAGCTCTAAGACACCTGAATTGGACTTGGTTTACTACAAAGTTGTTATGTCTGAATTCGAAGAACTTGGCAATTCAATTGGTATTGTGGACAAAACAATTGACACCACATCAACCAAACTTAATGGCATTACTCCAAATTATTATAAGTCTGAAAAGACCATTTATTGGAAGAAAGAAATTTTCCCAGGAATAGACTATATAAATGGTGACAGTTTGGAATTTTCCATAAAAAGAAACACTGAAAAATATTGGACGCTAAGAGATAAATTTAAATCAGGTTGGATAGAATTGACTTCCCCTTATTTTACTAATGACAGAAAAATAGTTTTGATAGAAGTTAGGTTCTTCCATGGCAAAGCTAACGGAGTTCATTCTTATTATATGCTTGAATGGACAGGAAAAGAATATGAAATAATAGAAAAAGGATTGATATCAATTAGTTGAAAAAATTATACTATTTGCCAGCAATGCAAAATGCTCTTAAGAGGAATTGTGTTTTTCGAAATTTCCGTTATCTAACTTTGATTATTACAATTTGACAGGATTGTAATTCAAAACCACAAAAACCAAATACAAAACTTTACCCTTTTGCAAAAACATCGTTTGCCATCAACATACTTTTTGCAAATGCGTCTTGGTTCAAACCGGAATTAACTCCTATTTGAAATTATTAATATGTTCTAATTTTGGTTTATTGAATTGCCCAACTTCAGGAGCAATTTAAGTAAAAAGGAATATCATTAATTACCGAATAACGGTTATAGAGCCCGTTTTAGTGAAGTTTTCATCGCATTTAGTTTTGCCTTTTAGGATATAGTAATAAACGCCTTCTGTCACGGCTTGGCCATCCATTGCAATTCCTTGCCAGCATAATTCTGGGTTGTTCGACTCATAGATTAAATTACCCCATCTGTTGTAAACAAAAAAGTTTGCTTCTTTAAATTCATTTAAACTATTTAATGGCAAACAATCGTTTTTGCCGTCTCCATTGGGTGTAATAACATTTGGGAAAAAGCCTAAACTATCAGCCCTGTTTACATTTAAAAATATGCTATCTGTAAATTCACAATCAAAAGAATCGCTGGCTATAACATAGTAAGTAATTGATTTTATTGGAGATGCAATTGGATTGGGTATATGTGCATCATTGAGTCCTTCAATTGGGCTCCAAGTGTACTTTAATGCTCCTTCTGCAATCAATTGCGTAAATGGCTGCAAACAGTCAATATCGTTTGATTTGGATATGGTTAATTTATTGGTAGATTTAGTTACACTAATTTCAATTACACTATCGCAACCAAATTGGTTGATTAATGTATCTGAATAATTTCCACTTAAGGTATAAACATATTTGCCGCTTGGAGATACCACTGAATCGCATGTTGAGACTGAAAATTGGCTATTAGAAACCGGTCGTGTATAATAAATATATACAATGCTATCACAACCTTTTACGGTAAGTAGACTGTCGGTAAACAAGCCTGTTTTGTCTAAGTAAAACTTGCCGCTTGGCGACAATAAGCTATCGCAGTTTGTATAATATAAAGTATCGCTAGAGGAGGTTCTGGTGAAGTTTATTTCTATAATACTATCGCAAAAGAAACAGTTTATAAGTGTATCCAAGTAAATTCCAGAACTTGAAAACATATATCTGCCACTTGGACTAATAATTTGGTTGCAAAAGCTGGTATCAATGGTACTGCTGTTTGAACCAATTGTAAAATGAATACTAATAAGACTATCGCCTCCCTTACTATTGGGAATAGTATCCAGATAATGACCACTTTGATTCATCCCAAAAGTATTGCTAAAAGATTGAATTGGATAACAATTGAAAGTGTCTATTTGGCTGCGATTGCTAAGTACAGCAAGGTTTATGCGGATTATACTATCACAACCAATGCTATTGGTTAAGGTATCGTAGTAGGTTGCACTACTGTCCCAATTAAATTTTCCACTTGGAGATTGAAGTGTGTATTTTACAGTGGTATCTATAAAGCTTCGGTTTGAACCAACTAAGAGACTGAGTTTTATGATACTATCACAAGCAAAAGAATTGGGAATGGTATCAAAGTAAATTCCAGAAGAATCCCAGATGTATTTTTGGCTAAAGGATTTCATAGCGTTACAAACCATGCTATCTATGCTGCTTGTGCTTTGTAAAATTTGCAAGTTAACCTCTAAAATGCTATCGCAACCAAAACTATTTTGTAAGGTGTCTATGTAAATTCCTGTGCTGTCCCATAAATACTTTGTACTTGGCGAAAGATAGTTTC
The DNA here is from genome assembly GCA_021740845.1 of Bacteroidia bacterium. Classification (GTDB taxonomy): domain Bacteria; phylum Bacteroidota; class Bacteroidia; order UKL13-3; family UKL13-3; genus B1. The sequence continues at coordinate 53,853 of JAIOYZ010000020.1, read as the reverse complement.
GGCATTCAATTCTATTTATCCTTTTAAACGATTCAATACTAATTGAAAATCCATCTGTCATTGGATATCCTAAAAAATTGGTATCATTTAAAGTGCTATATAAATTCTGACAAGGCAGGTAAATACTGTCCCAAAAGGCCCCACTAACAGTTACCTTACCTCGCGAATCCACAAAATCACTATAGTTAGGAAAATTGTTAATTTGAATATTTGAACTTAGGCTGAAATAGTTAATTACAAGTGGTTGGATAAAAATTGGATTATAATCCAAATCAAAAATGACAATTGCCAAAAAATAATTGTAGTAAAGGTTGGAAGGGATAAAATTTCTAAATCGCAAATCTGTCCCATTTATCTGACCTAATGATACCCATTGTTTTTTTATATAATCATATGATTCTCTAAAAAAGAATGTTGTGTTCGCGAAAGAATCTTCTTTAATGATTTGTCCATCCGCGTTTATTTTAAATACAAAGCCCCCTCCACCATTATTTAAAGATGGTTTGAAAATAGGTTCAAAATAAGTTGGTGAAAATATTATATTAAAGGATAGGATTTGAGATACAGTATCTATATCTAAATCATGGAATAGAGAATAAGCGGTATAAACACTTTCCTTTCCCTTGTACAGAGGCTTCATCCATATAATACTGTCTTGTTCGTTTAACTTAATTAAGAAGTAAATATTTCCTTGTTTTACAGGAATGCGTGGCGAACTGTTAAAGGTATCTGCATTGCTTATATAAATATTAAGATAGGTATAATAATAGTTTTTGCCAGTTACTAGTCTTACCTCCTTTCGATAATTATAATAATACATTGAACTATCTCTTTGCGAATTTGAAAAACGATTTTTGAAGGGTTCAGAAGTAGAAAGCAAAATTCCATTAGACGAAAATTTAAATAGGGCATGTTGGGTAGTAACCAAATGATAACTTTTTAGACCTATTTTATTAATGCAACTTATAGTATCTGATATATACGAATTTTCGCGTCAGATATTAGGGAAAATCAATCTTAATTCGTTTGAGTTATTCAAACTAATGGATAAGAAACTAGGTGTCCTATAATAACCAATTATTCTGTTTTCTCTAAATAGAATGTTGTGCCAAATAAATTCTCCATTGCCATTAAGTTTACAAATCAAATAGGAATTATCGTGTATTGAACTATTCTGGTAATCATAAACCACTTTAATATTGGCATAGAGCTCTCTTTTTGAGTTATACAATTGCATTGAGTCGTTATAAGCAATGCCAGTAGATAAGTATAAATTATTATTGTCATCAAACTTTAGATCAATTGTTGGTCCATTGGGTCTGCTAAAACTAAAATAATAAACGAAACGGTCGAGGGTATCAAATTTGATTACGGCTATTGTGAAGCTGTTTCCAATGGTTTGGATAGGTTTTGTATATCCTGCACTATCTATAGTAAATGTGCTATCAAAATAAACCACCTGGAAGCGATTGCCATTGTTGTCGAAAAAGTTTTGAGTTGCAAATTGAGAACCTTTACCGCCATAAACTTTGGCATAGCCTAATTGTTGCCCAAAACTTTGGCAAGCGAATAAGACTAGGAATAATAGAAGGGGTAAATTTCTCATGGTTCAAATTGCAATAGGCTAATTTAGGTTAATGAATTGAAATTATCGCTCTCTTTTCTAATTTTCTTTTGGGCCAATTATCATTCAAGAAGTAATAAATTTTTCTAAATAAATATACGGTCACCAAATCATATCAAGTTTGTAAATACCTTTTAATATTAATGGCAAACAGATTTTAGCTAGAAAATTAAAACGAAAATAAGTTGGCTTTAAACCTAAATAAACCGTAGAAATACTTAAAGCCACAATTAATTCAAATATGACAATTCCCTTATTTGTCTAAACTAAGGCATATAGTTTCATTTGAAATTTTACCTAATTAATAAAATTCCATTTCCAATAAAGCGATTATCCTTGTGCAAAAACATCGTTTGCCATCAACATACTTTTTGCAAAGGCGTCTTGGTTCAAACCGGAATTAACTTCTATTTTTTCTAAGAAGGCAAGAACATTTTCTGTTGGCATATTGCCCGTTAAACTATCGCTGGCCATTGGGCAACCTCCGTAACCTTTAATGGCGCCATCAAATCTTCTGCAACCGCTATCCCACGCTGCACTTACTTTTTCTTCCCAAGTATCGGGTGTAGTATGTAGGTGTGCACCAAATTCTATATGAGGCATGCTGGGAATAAGCTCAGAAAAAATATAAGAAATACTTTTTGGATCAGCCATACCAATAGTATCGCTCAAACTCAAAATACGAATTCCCATTTTATCCATTTCCCCTACCCATTTGGCAACCAACTCTGCGTTCCAAACATCTCCATATGGATTTCCAAATCCCATACTTATATATACAACCAACTCTTTTCCGTGCTTCACACACAAATTTTGCATCTCCGCAACAGTTACCAAAGAATCTTGAATACTAGAATTGGTATTTCTTTGTTGAAATGTTTCTGAGATAGAAAATGGAAATCCTAAATAAGAAATCTCTTTAAAAGTACAGGCTGTTTCGGCGCCTCGGGTATTGGCTACAATAGCTAATAGTTTGGTTTGAACCGAATTTAAATCGAGCTGCGACAAGACTTCTGCCGTATCGCGCAATTGCGGAATGGCTTTGGGAGAAACAAAACTTCCGAAGTCTAAGGTATCAAAACCTACCTTTAATAGTTGGTTGAGATAGCGAACTTTAGTAGATGTTTCTATAAAGTGATGGAGGCCTTGCATGGCATCGCGCGGACATTCAATAAGTTTGGCTGGCATTAACGGATAATTTTCATGAAAAACAAGCACAAATTTATCGTTTTAAAACTTATTTTTGACTCCCTTTTTGAATTAAGGAGAAAACTTTATTATGAACCAAGAGTTGGAAAACGTAACTAATGAACCTGCGGACGAAAGTAGTCCAGTGGTTAACCTGTCTGAAAATGCACCTGTAGAAACACCAGTTGAACCTATTGTTGAACCCGTTGTTGAGGCAGTTGCCGAACCTGTAAACGAAAACCTGATTTCTGCCGAAACAGCTGATTCCATTGAAATTCCTGAAGAGGAAAATGAATTGGCAGCTGTAGAGGATTTACCCGATTTTGCATCATTAAGCAAAGAGGAGTTATTGGTTTTAGCGCACAAGGCCGTGGCAGAAAAAGAGCTGGAAGAAGCTCTTCAAATTTTTAAATCCATTAAGCCGTATTTGGATCAACACATTGCCGAAGAAAAGGCAAGTGCTTTGGCCAAATTTCTTGAGGAAGGCGGCGACAAAGATGGTTTTGAATTTAAAGGCGATAACAGCAAAGAAGAATTTAACCAAGCCTTCTTCGATTTAAAACAAAGAAAAGAAGAAGCGCGCAAACGCCAAGAAGCTGAAAAGCTAGAAAACTTGAAGTCGAAAGAAGCCATTCTGGAGGAAATTAAAACCCTTACAGAATCTGAAGAGACTTCTAATAGCTTAAAACGCTTAAAAGAATTGCGTGAGGAATGGAAGAAAATTAAGAATGTTCCTAAAGAACATGTAGAAAGACTTTGGGAAAGTTTTAGAGTATTAAACGAAATATTCTACGATCGTCTTTCAATAAATAACGAACTAAAAGATTTAGATAGAAGCAAAAACCTCGATCAAAAAATAGAATTAATTGCTCGTGTTAGCGAATTGGTTGCCGAAACCAATATCAAAAAAGCGCTAATTATGGCAAAAAAATACCAAGAAGATTGGCGTTTTATTGGTCCGGTTGCTAAGGAAGCTTCTGAAGATATTTGGCAACGTTTTAGAGCAGAAGTTGATAAGGTTTATGGCATGATTAAAGCCAAATCTGAAGAAATGGAAGCCGTTCGCCAACAAAATTTAATAGCTAAACAAGAGCTATTAGAAAAGGCTAAAGCTATTGCTGAAGTTAAAACCATTCGCATCAAAGATTGGATGGACAATAGCACTGCTTTAAATGAGTTAATGGAATCTTGGAAAAAAATTGGTCATGTGCCTATGGCTAACCGCGACCAAGTTTGGAACGAGTTTAGAGAAGCTAGAAACAGTTTCTTTGGCAATAAAAACAATTTCTTTAAGGCCATGCATGCTGAGCGCAATGCAAATTTAAAAGCCAAAGAAGATTTGTGCGAAAAGGCTGAAGCCATTGCTGCCAACCCAATTGATTGGAACAAACAAACAGATGAGTTAAAGAAATTTCAAGAGGCATGGAAAAAAATTGGTCATGCTCCAGAAAAAGTTAACGATGCCGTTTGGAAAAGATTCCGCACCGCTTGCGATTCTTTCTTCGCTAAAAAATCGGAAAGATATGCGAGTCAACAAACAGAACAATTGCAAAACTTGGAATTGAAAAATGCCTTGATTGCTAAATTAGAAAGCTTGCAAACCGCAGAAAATACCAATACAATTTTCCAAGAATTGAAGCAAATTCAAACCGATTGGAATGCAATTGGATTTGTTCCCATGAGTCAGAAAGAGCCTGTTAACAAGAAGTACAACGATTTACTAGATAAATTGTATAGCAAGAACAAGCAGTTGAACAAAGACATGCGTGAAGACCGCGACAAGCAGAATTTTGAAATGTTAGCTAGCTCTCCTAACGGTGCACAGAAATTGCAACGTGAAGAGAAAATTTTGATGGAACGCATTAAAGGTTTAAAGAAGGATATTGAAACTTGGGATAATAACTTAGGATTCTTTAAATCTGGTAATAGCAAAAATCCATTGGCAGAGCAAATTCAAGATAAAATTGGCATTGCCCAAAAGCATATTGCGGGATTAGAAGAAAAACTAAAAGCACTTAAAGCTTTAAGAAAAGCTGGTAACGAAACCAGCGTTAATCCATAAAAATTAACAATCGGTTCAGGTTTTTCCTGAACCGATTTTTTTTGAAACGCCCTTGAACTTTCATTATACAAAGCACTTTCTTCTTCACTACCTGCAATCTAAGTGGGTAGATGTTTTGCATTCGCCTTTTGTTTTTCAATTGCACCAAACATGCATTAAGAAACAGCGGTTTGAACCAAATTTTGAAAAGATAGAAGCCTTAAGAAAAGAGCTCAAAAAAAGTAAGCAAGAAATTTCTTACGAGGATTTTGGTGCCTCACAAAAAAGCAGAAATACAACTGTTGGTGTTTTGGCCAATCAGCATTTAAAGCCAGCTAGAATTGCTCAAGTACTCTATTTTATTGCTAAAAATTATCCTTACCAAAACTTCATCGAACTTGGAACTTCATTAGGTATCACCACCTCCTATTTGGCTTTTGGTTCAAACCAAACTGCCCAAATACATACCATTGAAGCTTGCCAAGATGTGCAGAATAAAGCAAAAGAAACATTCCAAAAACTGGGCATCGATAATAAAATAAACTCACAGCTCGGAACCTTCGATGAAATTCTTCCCAGCCTTTTGGTTCAAACCGAAAAATTAGATTTTTTATTTATAGATGGCAACCATAGCTATGAAGCCACCCTGCGCTATTTTGAACTCTGCAAACCTTTTTTGCATAACGATAGCGTAATTGTTTTCGACGATATATACTGGAGCAAAGGAATGACGCAGGCTTGGGAGGAAATTAAAAGCGATGCAATGGTAAAAGTAAGTGTAGATTTATTCTTTGTTGGGCTTGTATATTTTAGAAAAGAACAGGTAAAAGAACACTTCAAATTGCGTATCCTATAATGTAGACAATTGGGTGCAAACCTGAGGATTTTTAGTTGGGATTTATTGCGCTTATGTTTTAAGTTCGAATCATGAGCGGACGTATAAAAATTGGAATATTTTTTGGCGGAAATAGCAGAGAACGTGAAGTTTCTTTTGCAGGTGGAAGAACAGTTTACGATAATTTAGATAAAACTTTATTTGAAGCCATTCCCATTTTTGTGGATAGCTTTAACAATTTCATTTTATTGGATTGGCATTTTATTTATAAAGGCTCCATCCGCGATTTTTACCCTTCGGTTGAGTTTTTAAAAGGCGCCAAACACGAGGTGCAAGTATATGCAGAAAATTTAAAATCTGCCTATATTGACAATGGCAAAACCATGGCCAGAAAAATTGGCAAATTGCTGGCAGCAGAAGACTTAAAAGGTCTTATCGACTTTGCTTTTTTAGCCTTACATGGTAATTTTGGTGAGGACGGAACCTTACAAGGTTTATTAGAATGGTATGGCATTCCGTATTCGGGTTCTGGCATTTTGCCTTCTTCTATTGGCATGAACAAGCGCTTGCAAAAACAATGGATGCAGGCCGCAGGGATGAAACTTCCTAAATACTTTTCTTTTCCAAAAAGCGGTTTGAACCAACTGCCGATTTTACAAAAAGAAGCTATCCAAAAAGTAGGATTGCCATTTGTGGTGAAGCCCGCCAATCAAGGAAGTTCGGTTGGGGTGAGTGTGATAAAAACAGATAATTTAAAAGAATTTGTAGATGCCATTCACAAAGCTTTTTTTATACAAACCATCACGCCAAAAGATTGGATTGGTAAAAGCATATTAGAGAAAACTCAGTTTATTCAAAAGATAACAGATGTAAAAGAAGGTATTGGTTTGCCTGCCAAAATCAAGGATAAAATGGTTTACCACCCCGATGAACTTTGGGCAATTTTAGATAAAGAACTTAAGGGAAAAGTTCAAATTCAACTAGAAAGTGTTTACTCAGAAACAGAAGTATTAATTGAGAGTTTTATTGAAGGTAGAGAGTTTTCGTGCATTGTATTGCGCAACGAAGACGGCTCTGCTGTAGCGCTTCCGCCAACAGAAATTGTAAAAGGCGAAGAAGTTTACGATTATAAAAGTAAGTACTTACCTGGCTTAAGTAGAAAAATTACTCCCATTGATTTAGCTGAAAATAAGATTCAAGAAATTAGAAAAGCGTGTGTGGATTTGTTTGGCTTTTTCAATTTCCATGTTTATGCTCGCATAGATGGTTTCTTGAGCAAAGATGGTGATATTTTCTTAAATGATCCCAATACAACTTCGGGAATGATGCCTTCTTCTTTCTTCTTTCACCAGGCAGCAGAAATTGGTTTGAATCCATCGCAGTTTTTAACTTATATCATTCGCACTTCTATTCAAGAACGTATTTCTAGTCAGAGTGTAAACTTAACTCACCAAACTTTATTGGCCAGATTAGATGCCCAACTTACCATTAATAAAAGTAAGAAAGGCAACAAAAAACGTGTGGCCGTTTTAATGGGTGGTTATAGCACAGAACGACATATTAGTGTAGAAAGTGGAAGAAATATTTATGAGAAATTAGCTTCTTCAGAAAAGTACCAACCCTTCCCTGTTTTTGTAACAGGCAATGATGAGGCTCATGAATTGTATTTGCTTCCAATTCAGGTTATGTTAAAAGACAATGCAGATGATATTCGTGAAAAGGTAATGCATTATCACCGACCAGAAATTATGAATACCATCACCAAAGAATGTGAGGCTATTTTAACTAAATACAGCAATACAAATCTGTTTGAACCTAAGAAAATTAGCTATAAAGAACTCAAGCAAAAAGCCGATGCTGTATTTATTGCTTTGCATGGTAGACCGGGTGAAGATGGAACGGTTCAACAAGAATTGAATAAAATTAAATTGCCTTTTAATGGTTCTGATGTTGCAAGTTCACAGATAACAATTAACAAATACGATACCAACGAATTGCTTAAAAAGAAGGGTTTATTGGTTGCAGATCATTGGTTAATTTACGAAGAAGATTTTGAGAAAAATCAAAAAGCCATTGTTTCTCAAATAGAAAAGGTTGGTTATCCATTAATTGCTAAACCTGCCGACGATGGTTGTAGCAGCGCGGTAAAGAAGATAAAAAACAGAGCTCAACTAATAGCGTATGCACAAGGCGTATTTAGACCAAGCTTTGAAATTAGCGAAGAGATGCGTGTGAAATTGCAATTGGGTGCCAAAGAAGAATTCCCTAAAAAGAAGTTTTTCTTGGTAGAGAAATTTGTAGAAAAAGGAAAAGCCAAACACTTTTTAGAAGTTACTGGCGGCATGCTTACACACTACAAAAATGGCAAATTGTTTTACGAAACATTTGAACCAAGTGAGACTTTAGCCGAAAGCGAAATATTGAGTTTAGAAGAAAAATTCTTAGCTGGCCAAGGTCAAAATATTACTCCTGCTAGATATGCAAAAACACCTCTGGCAAATAAATCTATTAGCAAACAAGTGCAGGCACAATTGAAAAAAGCAGCACAAGTTTTAGGCGTGGAAGGTTATTGTAGAATTGATGCTTTTGTAAGAATATTCTCCAACAATAAAGTAGAGGTGGTTTTTATAGAAGTAAACTCCTTACCCGGCATGACACCCGCAACGGCCATCTTCCACCAATGCGCTTTAAATAATTACAAACCTTACGAATTCATTGATCAAATTCTTCAATTTGGTGAAGCAAGATTGAAATCAAAAAAATAGTTCCCGTTAAAAATAACAGCATGAAAAAATTACTCATCTTAACCTTACTTCCCTTGTTTAGTATGGCACAAAACAAATTAGATATTGCCACCCTTTGGCAATTTGGTCGCATTAGCGAGCACATGGTTTCCCCAGATGGCAAACTGGCCATTTACGCCGTAAAACACTACGACGTAAAAGCCAACAAAGGCAAAAACACCATTTATATAAAACCCATTTCCCAATCCGCACCCGCACGGACAGGTCTCGACCTGCCCCTACCCCAACCCACACCAATTTTAGATGAAACCATAAACGCCTTTGGAGCGAGATTTACACCGGATGGATTAAAAATTTCTTACCTACGCACCATTAACGATGAGGTTCAATTGTTCGAATGTGATTTATCGGGCAAAAACTCTAAGCAGATTACCCAAATCAAAGGTGGAATAAACGGCTATAAATATTCACCTAAGATGAACCAATTGGCTTTGGTGATGGATGTAAAAATGGATTCGAAAGTGAGCGAGGTTTATCCTGATTTGGACAAAAGCAATGCCCGCATAATTGACAATTTATTCTACCGCCATTGGGATGCATGGCACGATTATGCTTACAGCCATTTGTTTATTCAAGCTTATGAAAATGGCCAACTAAAAGGTGAAGCTTTAGATTTATTAGCTGGCGAAAAATTTGATTGTCCTTTGCAACCTTCTGGCGACGATGATGATTATACTTGGAGTCCTGATGGAGGAAGAATTGCTTATACCTGTAAAAAGATGCATGGCACCGAAGATGCCACCTCTACCAACTCTGATATTTATGTTTACGATATTCAAACCAAAGCAACTACCAATGTTTCAGAAGCAAATTTAGGCTACGATAAAAACCCTCAGTTCTCTCCTGATGGAACTAAAATAGCGTGGTTGAGCATGGCAACTCCGGGTTACGAAAGCGATAGAAACACATTGGTTTATTTTGATTTCAACAAACCAAAAGCAAGCAAAGCTCCAGGCAATGGAAAGATTCAAGCAGCTATTTATATTCAAAATAAAATCAATCCATTGACCCATAACTTTGATTATACCCTAAACAACTTTATTTGGTTAGACAATGCGCGTTTGGCCTTCTCTGCAGATATGGAAGGCACGCAACAAATTTGCATGTTCGATCCAAAATTAAAGAGCTTAAACCAAGTGGTATTGCTTACACAAGGCAATCACGATATTGGTGGTTTTAGCCTTATTCCTAACTTAGGCAAGCTTACTGTATTGGCTGCAAAAATGACTATCAGCATGCCAACAGAATTATTTGTAATGGATTTAATTGCCAAAACAGAAACACCATTTTCACAAACCAACAAAGCTCTTTTGGATCAAACCAAAATGGGTAAAGTAGAAAAGAGAATTGTAAAAACAACAGATAACAAAGACATGTTGGTTTGGGTAATTTACCCACCAGATTTTGATGCTAGCAAAAAATACCCAACCTTATTGTATTGCCAAGGCGGACCACAAAGTATGGTTTCTCAATTCTTTAGTTACCGCTGGAATTTTCAATTGATGGCAGCCAACGGTTATATTGTTGTGGCTCCCAACAGAAGAGGCTTGCCAGGTTTTGGTAGCGAATGGAACGATGCCATTGCCAACGATTATGGTGGCCAATGCATGAAAGATTATTTAAGCGCCATCGATGATGTTGCTAAAGAACCCTTTGTAAACAAAGAAAAATTAGGCGCAGTGGGAGCAAGTTTTGGCGGTTATAGCGTGTATTGGTTAGCGGGCAATCACAACAAACGTTTCAAAACATTTATAGCCCATTGCGGAATGTTTAATATGGAAAGTTGGTATGGTGCCACCGAAGAAATGTTCTTTGCCAATCACGATAATGGAGGTCCGTATTGGGATCAAAAACAATCGCCAAATAACTTTGATGCAAGTCCGCATAAGTTTGTTAAAAACTGGGACACTCCCATCCTTATTATCCACAACGAAAAAGATTACCGCGTTCCTTTGAACCAAGGAATGGAAGCATTTACTGCAGCACAATTGAAAGGAATTCCCTCTAGGTTTTTATATTTCCCAGATGAAAACCATTGGGTAACCAAACCTCAAAATGGAATTTTATGGCAACGTGTATTCTTTGAGTGGCTAGACCAAACCCTTAAATAATACAAGGGTTTTCAGCTTTTTGTCTGTATTGTTTTTTAAGTAATTTCGGTTTGAACCAAACGTAGTTTCTAAAAAATAAATGCAAGAAACCAGATTTATGTGAGGTCTAAAACTTGCGTTTTTAAGTAGCGAGTATTTTCTTTGAGACATAATTATTTGTCTCATGAAACATTCTACCCCAACAATGTTGCATGGCATTTTTTTAATAGCAATTAGCTTGTTATTAAACTTGCCATCCAATGCGCAACTTATAACAGAATCCTTTTCCTATGGAAATACAGATTCAACCATTACAAACCTTACCACAAATTGGGAAGCACATAGTGGAGTTGGTTCAAACCAAGTTAAATATTTTAGCGCAGGCTTAAGCTCACCAAAAGGTTACCCAACTGCAAGTGGCGGCGCCATAAACTTTACAAGCGGCACCAGTTCTCGCGAGGATATCAATAGAACTTTTGCTGCACAATCATCTGGTAGTTTGTATGCGGCTGCTTTGGTTCAAATTAATTCGGGAGGTGCAGAGTACTTTTTTCATTTCAATATTGTTTCCTTTTTTGCGCGAGTAGTAGCTACTAATAGCAGTGGAAATTTGCGTTTTGGTATTGGCAAAAACGGCGCTGCCACTATTGCTAGCACCAACTTTGTTTTTGGCAGAACGTATTTAATGGTAGTGAAATACGAGTTCATAGCTGGCTCGCAAAACGATAAAGTTTCCTTATGGATTTTGGATGAACCAAGTGTTTCTGAAAGCTTAGCCTCCACTCCTTTAGCCATGGATTCTATTGGAAATGATGCTAGTAGTTTATTAGCAGTTTGCATTAGACAATCCAGCACCAATGTTTCAGGAACCATAGATGAAATGAGAGTTGCCACCACTTGGGAAGAAGCGGTTGGCAATACCATTTGGAATGGAAGCACTTGGAGTTTGGGAGCTCCTACCGCCAATTCCAATGTGCAATTAACCAGCTCCTATTCGCTTTCTGCACCCATGGCATGCAACAGTATTTTATTAAACAATGATTGCGATTTAAGCATTGGCCCAAACCAATTGAGCATTTATGGGAAGATTTCTGGTGAAGGAAAAATGATTGGAAGCAATGTTTCGGATATTCTTATTGCTGGTTTTGCAGACACTTTAAAACTAAAAACAGGATACGAAACTTTAAGAAATCTAACCCTCAATTCGGGAAGCACTTTGGTATTGGGAACAGAAACAAATTTATGTTCTGGCTCCTCTGCAGGGACATTAACCTTAAACAGTTTATCTACCTTAATTACTCAAGGAAATTTAGTGCTTCAATCAGATTCTTTGGGAACGGCAAGAATTGCAGCAGTAAGCAATACCGCCACTTTAAATGGAGCCATCACACAAGAACGCTTTATTCCAGCACGCAGAGCATATCGCTTTCTTTCTAGTCCTGTTACTACGAGTGATGGAATCTCTCAAAATTGGCAAAGCAATACACACATAACAGGTACAGGAATTGGGTTCGACCCAACCTCTAGCAATGCATCTTCTTTATTTACTTTAAATTCTAATACCCAAAATTGGGAAGCAATTAATAATACCTTCACACAAAATTTAGAGCAAGGTATTGGGTATAGAATTTTAATTCGTGGCGACAGAAGCATTGATTTAAGCGACAATGCCGCAACTGCCACCAATTGTATTTTAAGTGCAAAAGGAACGCATACTCCCGGCGACAAACTAATTAATACCAGCTCTACCTCTGCCCTTTCTGATTCAATTGGCGGGTATAGTTTGGTTGGAAATCCATTTCCTTCTGCTATAGATTGGAACAGTATTAACAGAAACAATATTGCTTCTACCTATTACACTTGGCGTGCGCAAGGTGGCGCCAATGGAAAAGGAACTTATGTAAATTACAATGCCAGCGGCCAAGTTAGTTCCGATGGAAATATCAATTCAACCATTGGCTCGGGCTCGGCATTTATGGTTCAAACCATTGGCAGCAACCCCAGTATTACCATAGAAGAAACAGATAAAGTAAGTAATGCACAAGGCTCTCAAATTTTAGGCAAAACTAAGTCGGGAGAATTACGGCTTACCCTCACCGATTGGGATTCGAGCTATTTGGATGCCTTGTTGATTTATGAGAATACCAATGCCAAAAATACCACAGAAGAATACGATTCAAAAAAATGGATAAATCCTGGAATTAGTTTTTATTCTTTGAGTGAAGACGGAACCAAATTATCTATACAAGGAATTCGCAATTGGGAAAGTTTAACACTTGTGCCTTTTGGTTGGGAAAAGCAAGAAAAGAAAAAATACCGATTGCATTTTTCAAGCTCACTTTCTGCTAATATTCCTATTTATTTTATAGATCAATTTACAAAAAGCAGCTTGCTTTTAAAACCAGAAATGGATTACGAGTTTGAAGTAAATGAAGCACCAGAAAGTGCAGCCAGCAACCGGTTCTACTTAAGCAAAGAAAATACCTCAGGTTTAGCAAAAAGCAATTTCGGTTTGAACCTACAAGTTTTCCCAAACCCCTGTTACGATGAAATCTACATTCAAAATCCAACCCCAACTATGGAAAGCATACATTATAAAATTTTAGATATCCAAGGCAATTTGGTTCAAACCGGATTATTGGACCAAAACCTTAAAATTAATACCAGCCCCTTGGCACCAGGAGTTTATTTTTTAGAATTTCACCAAGGACAGCAAAAGTTAACAAAGAAAATTATTCACTTATAAAAAATACAAAATGAAATTTAAATCTACCCCAATTCTATTAGTGCTTGCACTTTCACTTTTCACCTTGCGCGTACAAGCTCAACCAGATTTTGAAGACGATGTAGAAGATACTCCCATAGACAAGCATGTTGTAGTTCTAATGGCAATAGCCAGCATCTTTGCCGTCAATAGTCTTACACAATTTCATCCTAAAACTAAGGATAAGAAAGATGAAATTGGAAGCTAAGTTTCTCCTCCGGAGACTTGGCATAGGAGGATAATGTTTAATGGTCTCTTGCCTCTAGCTGCTGGCTTTGTCAGCCGAAGCTTTAGCGTAGGATGAGCTTCTGGCTTCTGGCAGCTAGCGTTTTATTCTTCTTCCATTGAGGTGTAATTGTTAAAAGAGGTTTAATCGTTTATTCGTTTATTCGTTTAAGGTTTAAAGCTCTATGGAATCTGGATTCCTGCCTTTGCTGAAGCAAAATCGGGCAGGCTGGATTCTTTCTCGCAATCTCGATTCTCGTTTCTCGCTTTCTAAAATTTCCCTAGTTTTCTGAATTCATAGAATACGCTGAAGGTCCATTGGGCAGGCTGGATTCTGGATTCTGGCAGCTAGCAATTTATTCTTCGTCCATTGAGGTGTAATTGTTAAAAGAGGTTTAATCGTTTATGGTTTAAAGCTCTATGGAATCTGGATTCCTTCCTTCCTGAAGGTCCATCGGGCAGGCTGGATTCTTTCTCGCAATCTCGATTCTCGTCTCTCGCTTTCTAAAATTTCCATAGTTTTCCAAATTCATATAATACGCTGAATTTCCATCGGGCAGGCTAGATTCTTGATTAAACAAAAACACCTATTGATTAAACGCACCAACCATTTCCAAGGCTTCTTGTGGAACTTCTTTGTTAAGCAAGGCTTTTGAGAAATTCAACAAAATATCTAAATCGGCTTCAATAGTTGGAATACCAATAGATATGCGAATGGCACCTCTCATTTTCCCTAAATAGGATACCATATCTTTATAACTTCTATGGTCTCTGCTGCTAAAAAATGAGGACAATTCATCTGTAGTCATGCAGCTATTAATTTCATCAATTCCTGGGTTGCAAAAACATCCCGAACGGATGGAAATATTTTCTTTATTAGACAATACTTGCAAATATTCAAATGGGTAGGCTTGCTCATTTGGATCGAAGAAATTTACAATGATATTGCTACCATGGTTTTCTAAAGTATGCGGACCAAATACTTTCACCAAAGGTTTTCCATTCTCATGATGCAATGCCAAAAGATTATTCACCAAATATTCAGTTAATCCCATTACCCTTTTGTTAATTTGGGTCAAACCAATTTCTTCTATAAAATCTAAACCTAATTCAATTGCCGGAATATCTAAGTAATTGAGGGTTCCGTTTTCAAATCGTTCGTGGTTATTTACCAAATAATACCCATCGTAATTTACGGCTACAAAACTAACAGTGCCTCCTGCAAACCAATGCTTGTTTAATTTAGAGAAGCTGTCTTTTCTTACCAATAAACAACCTAAACCAGTTGGGTACCCAAACATTTTGTAAAAAGAAAGGCAAACAAAATTGGGCTTCACAGCTTGTAAATCTAATTTAGAGGTAGGCACAAATGCTGCTGCATCTAACAATACATCCCAACCTTTATCTTGTAAAAGTTGAATGTACTTTAAATCGTGTTTTACACCAGAAACATTGGATTGCGCGGGGTAAGCAAATAGTTTATTTTCAAAATGATTGTATTCAGAAACCTTCTCCAATAATTCAGCTTCATTAATATGTAAGTCCTCATAATTGATGGTAGTATATTGGTATTTGCCTCCTCTTTCTTTGCAATACTCCCTAATTCCATTTACAGAATTATGGTTATCGCTAGTTAAAAGAAAACAAGAATTATCGTTAAAAGGGTAGTTCTCTCCTACTATTTGCAAGGCACCCGAAGCATTGGAAGTAAAGATGCAATAGTAATCTTCAGCATTAAAAAACGAAAGAACTTTAGCACGCGCACTTTCTACCTTTTTTGTAGCCAACAAAGAACTCGGATTTGAAGAATGCGGATTACCTAAAGTATTGTTTTTAAGAAAATCAAAATGCTTATCTAATAAACTTTGTGGGTATAAATTACCTCCGGTAAAGTCGAGATAAACTTGTTTGTCTTTATCTAATCTAGAAAATTCCCTCTTGCGTAAGGCTTCAAAATACGTGTTTAATTCTTCTTTTTCGCTCATATTGTACTATTTGTTTAGGCTAATAAATAAGGTTTCGGTTCAAAAATTAAGGTTTTAAAATTCCCTTTAATTTATTCTTAGCATCTTCTGCCGCTTTCTTTTTCGCTTTTTCTGCCTCAGCCTTTGCTTTGGCTTCGGCCTCTTTCTTAGCCTTATCTGCTTCTGCTTTTAATTTATCTGCCTCCGCTTTAGCTTTTGCCTCTGCATCTTGTTTTGCTTTATTAGCATCTGCTTTCAACTTATCTGCTTCTGCCCTGGCTTTTGCCTCCGCCTCTTTCTTCAATTTATCGGCTTCAGCTTTGGCTTGGTCTTCCAGTTCTTTTTTCTTTTTGTTCAACTCATCCATGGCTTGGTCTTTTAATGAACCCGCTTGCGATTTTATTAAATCAGCCAAATTGGTCGTTATTTTTGGGTCGGTAAAAGTTCCACCAATTCCAATTTCTAATGGCAAGTTTTCATTCATTTTAATATCAGAGCCTGCCTGACTATTCAATAAAGCCAAGGCATCACTCATGGCTTTGTCTGCTTCACCCAAATCTTTACGTGGTATATTAACTTTGCCAGTATAAGCTATGGTTTGATCCAAACCTGTAGTGCCGCTCAACGACATAGTTTGTGCTCCCAATTTTACATCAAATGGTTCGGTAGTAACTTTACCATCTTTTACCTCGAATTTAATTTTAGATTGATAGAAACCAAGTTTCTTGTATTCTGGTTTTTTAATGAAATCAGCCACCTTATCCAATGCTTTAATTTCTTTTATCTCAGCAGTTGGAATGGCCATCATTCCTTTTGCAAACAAACTTGGATAGATTGGATTCATATGTTCGTCCAAATCTGTTTTCATATTTAGCGTGGTGCTAAAAGTTCCAAAAATATGTTCTGCGGCAGGTGCCAATTTTTTAACGGTATTAAATGTGGCAAATGCCTTTTGAAAATCCAAGTTAAGAATGGCAAAATCCATATCCACACTTGGTTTCTTAGGATTAGAAGTTTCATAAAAACCATTCATTTTCATTTCTGAACCAAGGGTATTTAAAGAAACATTTTTAAAGGAAACCTTTTCATCTACTAAGGCAATGATGCCTTGCAAATTGGTAATTTCCATATTGGTATAAAGCAATTTTTTTATGCTGCTTGTTAAGGTAAAATCAATATTTTGAGGAACCTCAAAAACACTCATAGGTGTTGTATCTGCTGGTGTTGCCGCTACTGCGGTATCGCCTTCTGTTAAAAACTCATTGGCATCAAATTGATTGCTGGTAAAATTCAATTTGCCTTTTAATACTCCTTTACCAAAATAGTAAGGTAAGAAATTCGCAACTTCACCATTCATCTGCATATCGCTGTTTCCTATTTTTGCATCAAAGGATTTTAAGGCAATTATTTTAGGCGAGAAACTCATTTCAGTTTTGCTCAGTTCAAATGGTTTTGGCAAATCTGGAGACGCATAATAAATAGAAGTACAAGTTAAATTTCCTTTGGCATCAAAGTCTTCGTACTTTTCATTTTCAATTGAGCTCACTCTTCCTTTTGCTGTAATATCAGAACTAACAATTCCGCTAAGCTTAGTATTCTCTGGCAATGGAACAATGCTAGCTATTTGTCCTAGGTTCAAAACGCCTTTAAAAAATGCATCCACATAAGGGTCGCTCATTGGGTTTTTAGCGTATAACTTTGCATCAAAAGGGTTCTTTTCAATATCAAAATGAAATTTACTCAAGTTAATTTCTGTATGATCCAAATCTCCATCTGGATTGGTAACAGCTAATTTCACATTTACATTTTCAACTGGAGTTGGTAAGGAAGTATATTTAAACCAACCGTTTTCAATGCCTAGGTTCAAACCGAAAGATGGCATTTGTTTTTCATTATAAGTTCCCTTTAAAAAACCGTCGAAGGCCAATTTACCTTTAGATTGAAGATCATTTAAATCACTAGCATAAATAGCAGGAATCAAGGATAAGAAATTCTTAAATTCATTTTGTTTAGCAGCATATGTTAAGTCCATTACCATATCATCACCCGGCATGGCAAACATTCCATTTAGGCCAAAAACCAATTGGTTCAAACTAAACTCATTGTCTTTAAACACAAATTTAAACTCATCCATATTGGCTTCAATATCCGCATTGGCTTTTGTATTTACGTGCGATAAATAGTTTATTCCATCCATTCCCACAGTTAAAGATTGGATAGAAAGTATGTTTTTCATGGTAAATAGCTTTTCGGTAAAATCACCCTCAAGCGTATAATCCATATCCACCAATTCACTATACATATTGCCTTCTTTATCGTCGTATAGAATATAGCCATCTGTAATTTCTAATTTACGCAAGGCAACATGAAAGGCAGAAGAACTTGTATCTACTGGCGTTTCGGCAACTGTAGTGTCTGTTTTGGCAATATCCCAATTGGCTCTTCCGTCTTTTAAAACAAATGCTTGTATTCTTGGCTGAACCAAACCAATTTTAAGTATATCAATTTTATCGCCTTTGATTACACTCATTAAATCGAGTGTTAGTGAAATGGTCTTACTTGAAAATAATGTATCTTTTTCAAAATCTTGAATTCCTACCAGCGACAAATCCTCAATGGAAATAGATAGGTTAGGAAAACTACTGATTAAGCCAACCGAAATATCCTCATTGAAATTTAGCTTGGCATTTAATTGTTCATTGGCTTGTTCCTTTATAATTTTAACAATCTTCCCTTTAAATAGAAATGGAGCTAAAAGCAAAAGCACTAGGATTACACCTAAACTAATAAAAAGATATTTTATAAATTTCATGGGACGAATTTAAGAATAGTTTGAGGAAAATTAAATGGCATTAGGGTATAAATCTCGTTATTTTATTTGGTTCAAACCGAAATAAAATGAAAAAAGCCAACCCCTTGAGGCTGGCTTTGTTTAAGCAGTATATTTTCTTATTTGCTTGGCAAAATAATTTCGAACAGGGTGCCCACATTGGGAACAGAATTTACCTTAACAGTTGCTCCCAATTTATCTAAGGCATGCTTGGCATTGTAAAGTCCAATTCCAGAACCTGTGCCAATTACAGAGGCGCGGAAAAACATTTCAAATATCTTATCAATAAACTCAGGTTCTATCCCAATTCCATTGTCTTCTACCTTAATATTTGCTTGTCCACGCAAAACTCTCACCGTAAATTTCACCATCTTATCTGGGTTATCCTGACGTTGGTATTTGAGGGAATTGGACAATAAATTTTGTAGAGCTACCATAATTACTAAAGAATCGCTTCTAAATTCTTCTTCTTGAACCACGTCCATTTCAATACGAATGCCTTTGTTTCTTGCATCGGTTTCGTAAACTTCAATTAAATTCTTGATAATGGTTTTAAGAGAAATAGCGTCAATAGTTAATTCGCCACGTTTAACTTTATAGTATTCTAAAAGGTTAAAAATAAATTCATCTAAACGACTCACATTTTTAGAAATCAAATCGGCATAATCTGCCACTTCACTAAGATTCTGACTTTTAGCCAAAAGATTAGAAACCGCCAAAATGCCCATTAAAGGTGAACGTAAATCATGGGAAACACTATACACAAAACGATCTAAATCTTTGTATGCCTCTATTAATTCCTTATTTCGAGTTTCCAACTCATTTCTAGTATGGAAATACTCAAAGGATTCTCGTACCACAGAACGAATCTCATCTTCGTGCCATGGTTTTTTAATATATCTATAAACCTCGCCTTTGTTAATGGCATCGGTTAATGATTGCACATCACTATAAGCTGTTAATAATACACGAAGTGGCTTAGGATATTTTACTCTAATCTTTTCAAACAACTCAATACCAGTAAGAAATGGCATGCGGTAGTCTGAGATAATTACATGTGGCTCACAAGTCTTTAAAACCTCCAAAGCCTCATCTGGAGAGCCTGCCAACATCACTTCAAACTCCATCCTAAATGAAGCTTTAAATGACATCAAATTATTTTTCTCATCGTCTACATATAAGACAATCGGTTTTAGATTTGTTTCCATTAATGTTACTTAAAATATTAACGATCGGTTCAATTGAATTTCAAATTTTGTACCTTCTCCAAGTACGGAACTCAAGTTTATTTTCCCTCTATGGGCCTCAATTGTTGTAAAAACAATCGACATTCCTAAACCAGTTCCCTGTCCAACAGGCTTGGTGGTAAAAAATGGTTCAAAAATTTTCTTCTGAACTTCATCAGACATCCCAATTCCATTGTCTTCAAAAGTAAGATAAATATAGTTTTCATCAACATTTACCGTAATAGTTATTTGTCCACCAACATTTGCTTCAAATTTTGAGTTAACAGCGTGAATGGAATTACTAAACAAATTTAGAAAAACCTGATTCAATTTCCCTGGGTAACAGTCGATTAATTGAGGTCCCTCGTAATTTTTCTTTATTTCAATTTTGCCTAACTGGTTATTTAAGATAACTAAAGTTGATTCTATTCCTTCAATAACATCTGTATTTAAAAGAGTATCTTCATCATTTCTCGCAAAAACCCGCAAGCCTTTTACAATTTCAGCAGTTCGGTGAGCACCTTCATCAATGCCTTTTAATAAAAATACCAATTCTTCTTGCAAATACTCATAATCGATGTCTTTTTTCCAATTCTTAATTTTTTGAGATTTTTCTTCAGAATTATCTTCAGATAAACACAAACTTTCTAAATTATTCATCAAATCTTGAATCATAGAAATATCCCTTTTTAAAGGGTTAATATTAGAAGTAACAAAGTTAATTGGGTTATTAATTTCGTGAGCAATACCGGCAGTTAACTGACCCAAACTAGCCATTTTCTCCTGTTCCACCAATTGAGATTGGGTAGCTTTTAAATTGGTTAAGGTATCATTTAATTGCTCATTAGATTTTGCCAAATCAAGGGTTCTTTCTTGAACCTTTTGTTCTAGCATAATATTTTGGCCTTTGATTAACCTTTCATTTTCCAAAGCAGCCAATAAAGCTTCCTTTTCTTTTTCTCTTTTCTGAATTTGAAGCGTATTTATTTTATCAGCCAAAGCAAAAGAAAGCAAGGCAACTTCAAGTGAAGCACCTAAAGGTAAGGTATAGGTAGTAACAGCATTAAAAGGCAATAAGCTTAAATTTCTGAATACAAAAAACACCACCCCAATAATAAAAACAGACCAAGCAGCTATAAAATAACTAGCAGATTTAAAACCCTTTTTATAAACCCTAAATGCCATAATAAAAACCACAATAGACCCAGGCAATCCAATAGAATCCATCATTCGAGCACTAATTTGATCAAAGCCTAAAAGCCTAACAATTCCAGCCAATCCATAAGAAACCGCTACTACAGATAATACCTTATTTAATTTGGGTTCAAGAATAGAACCTTGCAAAAAATGCTGAATAAAAAACACAGCAAAAATTCCAGAAAGTGCTGGTAATACTACAATAGCATATTTATATACAGAGGGTAAATCTGGAATAACCAAAGAAAACATATGGCCACTTAAAGTAATTTGCCCTAGGCCAATAAAGAGAATATACAAAACATAATACAGGTAGTTGGTGTCTTTTGTAGAGTAATAAACAAACAAATTGTAAAACAGCATCACCAAAATTACTCCCATAAAAGCACCATAAATCAAATCACGCAAATTGTTATTTTGCAAGGCTTCCGATTCGGTAGAAATACTTAAAGGCAAAATCATTTGCTCTGTGCTGTTAATTCTAAAGTAAAAAGTTCGGGTTGAACCAACAGGAATTTCAAGAACAAATTTTTGAAAAGTACCCTTATAGGTTCGGTTCAAAAATCCTTCACCAAAATAATTATATGAAACCGGAATTGTTGAATTTGTATCCTCAAATAAGGCAATTGAATCCAGCAATGGGTTTTCAAAAACAGCCATTATTCTATCATTAGATGATTTATTTTGAATATCTATAGCCATCCAAACAGGATATTTTACATAATCTAAATCTAACTTTCCCTTCAAGCCATGTTCTTTCATTTCGGACTTAACACCAGCTAAATCTAAGGACTTTGTTGTATCAACCCACAAATGAGATTGTTGGCTAACTATTATTTTTTTTCCACTAAACTCAATGGTATCTGCTAGGGATACAAATGAAAAAACAACCAGAATCAGTAAAGTGCTCAGTATCTTTTTAACCATTTTTTATATGTAAATCGTAACTAAATTCCATTTCACCTTTTGGACCACTTTCAATAGTAGTTCCGGTTAGGTTTTCCCTTATTTTATAAATTGCTTCTCTTTCAATTGGATTAGCTCCAGGCAAATCATTTAAATCTTTTATCAATAATGCTGTGGCTGTTAAATCCTCTTTTGGATAATAAAATGTTCCATTGTTTCCTAGTTCACGTATTACCTCAAAGCCAACTTTTAAGCAGTTTCTGAGAGTACCTGGTGAACATAATGCAGTTAGATATTTAATATTTAATTGTGCTGCAATTGCCACTCCAACCCTACCCATGTAAATACTTCCAATACCATATCCAGCAGCTTCTTTAGAATTCCACAATCCACAAAACTCTGCAACCTGCAAAACACCTAAATTATCTGCATAGGCATAAATTCTATCATCCAAAATGGCTATTGCATCCTCCATTGGCATTCTTAAAACTTTGCTTTTAATTTGAATCCTACCACCTCCATAAACCTTAGTGCCATCCTCCGACTCCACAATAATGGCGTAGGTATGCGGGTCATCTATCCAATCTGCATTGAGGGATGTTACTTTGGTTACACCATAAGATTCTAAAACCAAATGATGGCCTTTAATATAACGTAAACATGCCGAATGATCTTCGGTTACTTTGAAGGCCCTAATTTTCATAATGATTTTTATTCAATAAAAATTTTGTCAACCGACCTTCTGATTGACCTCACCTCGGGCTCATTTTCGAGCGCTAATCTAAAAATAAAAATAACTTCCCTATCAGAAACCTCATGTAAAATTTCATTAAATCTATAACTCAATGCTCTAATCTTCTCTTTATAAGCCTCATCATAACCAATTCCGTTGCCATGATTTAACCTTGCCAACAAATAACTGTATTGGGTTACAGGCTGAAAAGAACATTTTCCAAGAGTAGTTTCTATCCAAATTTTTTCTAAAAATTCTCCTCCATGTAAATAGGCTTCATTTGAAAAAAACGGCATGGTAATTATGCCCAAAGCCGAAGATGCTGCAATGGCTTTTTTAGTATTTTTCTTAAAGGCTTCTCCTCCACCAATTTTATCAACCCAATCAATTGCCTTACGACTACTAGCAATTCTTAGCGCTAAAATTTCTGCCTTACTCATATTAAGTGTGGCAATATCCAAACCATCAGCGGTTGCTAATGCCTCCTCTTTTGAAAACCTTAATTCTTTATGAAATATATCGTGGTGACCTTGTGGATGCAATAACAATAATTTTTCAGCGGTAGATAATATATCAGCCAAAGCATTCATTTTATCTAAATCCTCAACCAAAGTTAATTTAGCTAATTTCTCTGCTTGGGTAATTCTACTTATTCCCTCTTTTACTGCAATTGGCAATGGCTCGCGATTACCAATTCTTCTATTGGTTAACCTATCATATATTGCATTTACCCTGCCATCCACAATTTTTGTTGGGTTTGGTTCGAACCAAATAGAAGCGACAATTCTGGTATCTTTAGGTTCAGGAAAATACTGGCAATTAATTTTGTAGCCTAGGGCCAAACTTTGAATTCTGATATTCTCTACCATAGTTCCAAAAGCCAAGTAGCTACCCAAATGAGCATAATCTAAAAAGGCTTGTGAATGGTAAATATCATGAACCAAAATTAGATTTCCTTTATGAAATAAAATTCGCCAAGGTTGTACATTTCCTCCAGATGGCGCCATTACAGCTGCCTTGGCAATTATGAGTTCTTCTTCTTTTGATAAGGGCAAAACCTTTTCCAGAATCGAAGTATTTTTTAGCATTTCCTTTATTTCAGAAACTTTAAGTGCTTGTGCTAATTGGTAAGTATTAGTTTCCTTATTTTCAATTTTAGGTTCAGGCACCAATTCATCCAAATCAATATAATACCTACCCGAAATGGTGGATTGGTTCAACAATATTTTACGAGACATTTCTGCTGTTACTCCTCCACCCATGGTAACTGCAGATGCCAATTGAGGCCAACTTGAAATTGAACTTTGCACCTCAATCATACTTGCTTTCATTCTTTCAGAAAGTGCGTTTAAGCCAACCATAGGAAGAAGAAATTCAACCTTATCTTCCATGCTCAAACCCTTTAATTTACTTGGGTCTAAATCTCCAATTAAGCCATGCAATAATGCCCTGTTTGGCTCTCTATCAAACCTTTCAATATCCAGCAATCCTCTATCACTGGTTTCCATAATTACAGGAACCTGGTACTGTCTGGCTTTATGCCGAGCAAGAATTTTAATATCTAAACCATCGCATTCTTCAACCAATAAATCTAAGTTTCCACCATCTGTAAAAAAGGTATCAATATTATTTTCATGAATTCCCTCATCATAAGTTATCACCTTTAAGAAAGGATCTAATTCCAAAATTTCGTGAGCACATATTTGCGTTTTTGGAAGTCCTAATTGAAATACATTTCCCCTTAGCCTGTTTAAATTGCTTAAATCTAATGTATCAAAATCGGCAATTCTCAATTCCCCAAAACTTCTCTCCATTGCCATTGTTAAAGCAACAGACTGACCAACACTTAATCCAATAATACCAACTTTTTTGGTGCTTAGTTGATTTTGTTCTTGAGGTGTAATTTTGTATTGATTTCTATTGGTTCTTACTTCCACAAATTCATTCTCTGGAAGCAAATGAACAACTTTTTTACTCCAAGGATATTTTACCCAAACTCCATATAAATCCAAATTCTTACCATCCAAATGAATAGCTAGTAATTCTTTTAAATCTTCGGGTAATAATCGCTTCGATGGATTCCGCGATTTTAGGAGTTCAATTAATTGCGCCTCAATAGTATTAAAAATTTGAAAGCCATTTTCTAAAGCACCTCGAACAAAACTTTCGTAATCTTGTTCAGCATAAAATACATTTATTGCTGGTGCCACTATTAATCCTGTTTCAGCCATTTAAATTTATATAATGCTTTTTAAATTATTATAAGGGCAATATAAATAATTTATTTTAACATTGTGTAAATAATGCAAAAACATCAAATATGAACAATACGAAAGTAAAAGTCCTTTATGTAGATGATGAGGAAAACAACTTAATGTCGTTTAAAGCTTGCTTCCGCATCAAGTATGAGGTTTTTATCGCCATTAGTGCAACGGATGCTTTGAAAATTTTGGATAATGAACCAGATATTCAAGTTGTTATTACCGACCAACGCATGCCAGAAATTACAGGTGTTGAATTCTTAAAAATGATGGTTGAAAAACATCCACTTCCCATCCGAATTATGCTTACTGGGTTTGCAAATTTTGCCGATACAGTAGATGCGGTAAACCTTGGTAAAATTTTTAGCTATCTCAACAAACCTTGGGAAGAAAAGATATTGGATGAAACCATCCAAAAAGGAATTGCCAAATATGCTGAAGAAGATTTAATTAGAAAAAGAGCAGAACAAACAGAAAAAGCAGAAAGAAGCGCAGACCAAATGGAGTTTATCCTTCGCCAAGAATTGCTTTCTTAAATTTGTTATTGTTAAGGTTTGGTTCGAACCAAAATTTATTTAAAACGTACCAAAGTTGCGCCTCCTCCAAATTGAAGAATATCTGCATCTTCAAAATTTAGAATCATTTCGGGATGCTTGCTTAAATAAGTGCGGATTTTATTTTTGAGGTAAGCATTGCCAACACCATGAATATAAACCATTTCTGGCATCTTGTTTACAAAAGCTGCTTCTAAGGTTTTGGTAAATACCTCCATCTGAAAAGAGGTAATATCTGTTGCAGATCCATACCCATTTTGCTGCAATGATTCGTAATGCAAATCTAAAATTCTACTGGGTACACTTTTTAAATCAACGGCTTGAACCAAAGTCTTTTCTGAAAAATCTTTTTGCTTTAAGGCCTGTAAATTCAACTTTTCTAAAGGCTCATCTAACTTAAAAACATATGCTTGTTTCTGTAAGAAAAAGCAATGTTTCCAATATTGGTGAAAGGTTTTTGCTTGAAAATTTAATTCACTTTGAATAGTCTTTAAAATAGATACCGTTGTATCTTCATAGGGTACCAAAGTAAAATGATAACTCGGCCATTGATCAAATTGATTCAATTGGGTTTTACCCAAAGCTAAGGTTTGGTCCCTCTCTAATTGAAGAGTTTTATACAAATGAAAAACACCTTGAATCTTTTGATAAACTATTACCGTTAAATATTCGCTAAAATTATTGTGCAATGAAATTTCTAAATCAACTTCTCCCTGCCTTTCAAAAGCTAGAAAAACACCCAATGGATTGTTATTGGCAACTCTAAATGGTTTTGCTGGCGAATTGCTTGGAGTATTTCCAGCAATATCATCAAAATTAATTTTTACAACCTCCGATATCAAAACCGGAATCTCAAAATCACTGTCGATGGTGACTCCTATTTGATTTTTACCTTTCATGGAAGTAACAATGCCTTCCATGTTTTCATTTAAAAACCTAACCTTATCACCTAGTTTTATCATATTTTTCATCCACCGAAGCTTATTTACACACTTAAGCTTTAGCCTAGGTGGAGCGCTTTGTTGAATTGTCTATCAAGTTTAACCGAATTATCTATCTAAACTACACATTAAATTTAAAGTGCATCACATCACCATCAACCACAACATATTCTTTTCCTTCAACACTCAATTTACCTGCTTCTTTACAAGCAGCTTCACTTCCGTATTTTAGGTAATCTTCCAAATGAATTACCTCTGCTTTAATAAATCCTCTTTCAAAATCTGTATGAATTACACCTGCTGCTTGTGGAGCTTTAAAGCCTCTGTGAATGGTCCAAGCTCTTACTTCTTGTACACCTGCGGTGAAATAAGTAATTAGGTTCAACAAATGATAAGCACCATGAATTAACTTAGAAACACCAGATTCTTCTAAACCCAAATCAGCCAAGAAGGCTTGTCTATCTTCAAAACTTTCTAAGCCAGCAATATCTGCTTCAATTGCAGCACTAATTACCAATACTTCTGCTTTTTCGTTTTTTACGGCTTCCCTAACTTTATCTACATGCACATTGCCATTTACCACACTTCCTTCATCCACATTGCATACATACAGAACAGGCTTTAAAGTTAACAAACACAAATCTTCAACTTGCTCTAAATCTTCTTCACTAACTTCAAGTGTTCTTGCGTTCAAACCATTTTCTAAATGGTCTTTAAATCTTTGCAAAACCTGCTCAGTTTTCACTGCAGATTTATCTCCTGTTTTAGCAGCTCTGCTGGTTTTCATCAATTTCTTTTCAATAGAATCAATGTCCTTCAACTGCAATTCGGTATCAATAACATCCTTATCGCGCAATGGGTTTACACTTCCATCCACATGAATAATATTATCGTCTTCAAAGCAACGCAAAACGTGAATAATAGCATCTGTCTCACGAATATTTCCTAAGAACTGATTGCCTAATCCCTCGCCTTTACTTGCTCCTTTAACTAATCCAGCAATGTCTACAATCTCAATGGTTGTAGGCACCAAGCGGTTTGGCTTTACAAAATCGGCAATTTTATTTAAGCGAATATCCGGTACGGTAATCACCCCAACATTGGGCTCAATTGTACAAAATGGAAAGTTTGCTGCTTGTGCTTTTGCATTGCTCAAACAATTAAACAAAGTAGATTTTCCAACATTGGGCAAGCCCACGATTCCGCATTGTAAAGCCATATTCTGTGTTTTGGTTTCTTTATTTTTTTTATGATTTAATAAATTGTTTCATGTCTGAGATGATTTTTTCTGCTAAACTATTGGCAGTATTTTCACTCTGACTTTCTGCATAAATACGAATAATAGGTTCTGTATTCGACCTACGCAAATGCACCCATTCTTGATCAAACTCAATTTTCAATCCGTCAATTTCGTTGATAGGTTGTTTGCTGTACTTGTCTTTAACTTGTTTCATCAATACATCAATATTGATTTCTGGAGTTAATTCTATTTTCTTTTTAGCAATGGTATAATCAGGATAGCTTTCTCTCAACATAGAGCAAATTTTACCTGTTTGAGCCAAATGAGAAAGGAACAAAGCAATGCCTACTAATGAATCTCTTCCGTAATGCAATTCAGGAAAAATAATTCCTCCATTTCCTTCACCACCAATTACAGCATTGGTATCCTTCATCATCTTTACCACGTTCACTTCACCTACTGCACTTGCATTGTATATTCCACCATGCTTTTCGGTAATATCTCTTAAAGCACGTGTAGAGGATAAATTGGAAACTGTATTTTTCTTGTAACCCAATCTTTCTAATTTCTCTGCAGAAGAATGTTTTAAAACATAATCTGCAATAGCCACCAAACTATATTCTTCGCCAAACATAGAACCATCTTCACTCACCAATGCTAATCTATCTACATCTGGATCTACTACAATACCTAAATCCGCTTTGTTGCGTTTAACTTCTCCAGAAATAGCAGTTAAATTTTCTGGCAATGGCTCAGGGTTATGTGGGAATTTTCCATCTGGAGTACAATACAATTCAATAATATCATCTACTCCCAATGCTCTTAACAACATAGGAACCGCAATACCACCAGTTGAATTTACTGCATCAACAACAACTTTAAATTTCTTAGCTTTAATTGCTGCAATGTCAACCAAATCAATAGCTAAAATTGCATCAATATGTTTTTGAATATAGGTATCGTTTAAAGTGCGTTTACCCAATTTGTCTACATCAGCAAACTCAATTTTATCAGAATCTGCAATTGATAAAACCTCTTTACCCAATTCATCAGAAATAAACTCGCCTTTGCCATTCAACAATTTCAGGGCATTCCATTGCTTAGGGTTATGGCTTGCTGTTAAAATAATTCCGCCTTGAGCTTCTTCCATAACAACTGCCATTTCAACGGTTGGTGTGGTGCTCAATCCCAAGTCTATTACATCAATACCCAAACCCATCAAGGTTCCGCATACCAATGAATTTACCATTTCGCCAGAAATCCTGGCATCTCTACCAACCACAATTTTACAAGTGGGTTGGTTTTGTTTCATAAGAAAGCCAAAAGCGGCAGTAAATTTAACAATGTCAGTTGGGGTAAGGGCATCACCAGCTTGACCTCCAATTGTACCACGAATACCTGAAATAGATTTAATTAATGTCAAAATTTTTGTTTTTAAGGGCTGCAAAAATAGCAATCCAAGTCCAATTTATTTGGTTCAAACCGAATTAACTCTGTAAATTTCTCATTACTAAATGATTTAAAACTTAATGGCAGTTTAATTTAATGTTTACACTTTGCCTTATTTAAAAATCGTAATTGCGGTAATTAATATTAAGTCGCAGACCTAGAGACAAATAAAAGGTTTCTTGGTTAAATAAACTCAAAGCAGCAACAGTTCTTCTATAACCTATTTTAAAATCAACAAAAAGGTTGTGTTTAGGCATATAAGTAGCCATTAAATCGCCCATCAATAATTTGGTTTCAACACCTTGTCCTATAAAATTATTGTAATTTCCAGCGCTATTGCTTCGGTAACTCATTGTTATATCTTTACCAAAATTACTTCCATTCGTATCGTTGCCATATAAGGAATAAATAATTTTGGCAGTAATATTCAAACGGTTCAAGGGTTGGTAACGAATTAAGCCAACCATTTCATAAAAATTAGCACCCAATGGATGACCTAAAAATTGTCCAAAATTGCTAAAGGTTTGTTTGTCGCTATAACTAGTATACATAAAAGGTCTGGCCAAATTAAACTCACCTTGAATATCCAAATTGTTAATTCCAGCCACATCAATGTATTTTATTCCAGTTTGAACCGCATATTTATTTCCCCACCATCCCGTTCTGTTTACCAATTCTTTTAATACAAATTCGGAGAAAACTATTTGCCCATACCAAGAAAAATGTTTGGCAAAATTATATTTATAATTAATACCAATAATAGCTTTATCTGTACTGTTTAAGCCATTCTCAATTGATTTAAAAAAAATAATTGGGTTCAAATAATTCAAATCAAAACCAGTATTTACATAACCACTATCTCTGTTAAACAATATGGTTTCAAATAATCCCAAATTAAATTTCTTACCTAGGTTCAAACTCAAATGATGAGTTGCCATATAATGCCTTGGCTGAATTGTATAACCACCACCCATTGGATCACGCAATTCTGACCAGATATTGGTATAGTTCATTTTCCAAATTCGTGTATTCAAACGCATGGTTAAATACTCAGGGTTCATATCTCCCAAAATAAAGGTTCTGAACCCATCTCCAATAAAGTTTCTGGTATGGCCAAACTGCAAATCCATATACTTATTTAAAGATGCAGTTACGTAGGCGCTAGAAAGAAAATAACTTGAATAACCTGGGTAATTTTTAACAAAGTTTGCATAAGGCAAAACACCAGTTCGCTGCCTGTAATCACCTACCCAAGAATTAACTTGAATTATTTCATCACTAACCTGAGTATAAAAACCAATTCTATCTCCTACATTTCCTCTAATTTCAATACCTCTGTTATTGATTAATGCATTTTTACCACTCCACTTATCGGTTGACATTTGGTAATACAAAACAGGATTAACCACCAAATTAAAATCCTTGATTTGTGCGCTATACATGGCAGCTTTACGAGTATAAAACTGTTTTAAAAATGGCTTCTTAGATTTACTTCCTTCATTATTCGACCATTCAAAATTATCGTTAATCAAATACGACATATTGAAATAATCTTGTGAAGACAATCCTAATTTGTTCACCGGAAAGCTATCCACATAATTGGCAATTGCCATCCTTCTATAACTCTTGTTAATGGTATGAAAATAATCTGTTGCCAATTCACCAGATTTAATTTCCAACCTATCTAAAATATGCGATGTATTTCCACCATAAGGAATATAAGTATGCTGCCCAAAAGCCATGCTAATTGGAGCGAGGAATACTAAAATAAATTTAACTCTAAACAATATTAACTGAAACTCTTTAGTGCATTTTTGAAGGCTTAGCCAATTTCCCATGCAACAAAAATGCATTATTTATTACGTTTCAACAAGCTATTCTGGATCTGAACCTAATTCATGAAAATCTGCCAATGGCGGTTCACCCAAAGCATATAAAATCTTCAGAATTTCGTTTTGTTTATGAGGTTTACCCAACTTTTCATAGGATGATGCCAAGTTTCTCAAAATCCTTTTTATGATATCCAAATTACTACAAGGATCTAAAAACGCCTGCCTAGATTCTACTTTTATCTGTTGTAAAAATTGCTCTAAATTGGATTTAGAAAAAATGGTTCCTCCATTAAAGGCGTTGATATAAAATAGAATCTTTCCATTTTGGTTCAGCAATTTTTCAATATCATTGAAACGCATTTCTACATTGCTTTTCCCAAACTCTTCCATATATGCCAACACAAAATGTTGCGGCAAATTAACACCGTAAATAGGAATATTTAATTTTTGTGCCACCAAAATATAAATAGTAGCCAATAAAATTGGATTGCCTTTTTTGCTTTCTAAAACCTGATTAATAAAGCTATTTGAGGGATCATGGTAATTATCTACATTCCCTTTAAACCCATGAACTTGGTATAAAATATAATTGATGATTCTTACCTTTTCATAAGGACTTAACTCATAATTCATCTCCAACCAAACGTCTAATCTTAAACGCTCAATGGTATTAATTAAATTCTGTTTATCGTATTCAGGAAAACGGTACTTACAAATTAAATACACTCCTTCCAATAAATCTTGGTCGGGCGTTTTGAACCAAGTTTGAAAGGAATTGAATAGCTCATTAAATTGCAATTGATGAATGATATTCTCCAACCTTTGCTGGTGAATCATATCTTTAAGTTCGCCCCACTCCTCTTCCAAAAAAGGAATTACGCCTGTTCCATAAGATAATAATTTATCTTCAATATGCTGAAAAACCTCTGGATCATCATCATCTAATAAGGCAACTAGCGATCTTAATTCAGACTCATTCATCTACTACTATTTTGAATTGTTGAACCGAAATTACAAAAAATCTATAGAATGAACCTTTTTACTTCTTTACTTTTTTGGCTGCAGTTTTCTTAGCAGCTGTTTTCTTGGCTGCTACCTTTTTAACAGGTGCTGCCTTTTTTGAAGCTGCTTTTTTACCCCCAGTTTTTTGCTCAGCTGCAATAATATCTGTTACCATGGCAAAAGTTAATTCTTCTACCTTTTGCGTTTTAGGTAACCTATAATTTTCTTTTCCTTTAGCAATATAGGGTCCCCATCTACCATTCAAGATTTTCACTTCTTCATCCTCAGGAAAAACCTTCAATAATTTATTTGCATCAGAAATTCTTTTGCCTTCAATTAATTCAATTGCTCTTGCTTCATCAATTGCAAAAACATCATCTGTTTTAGGTATGCTAATAAACTTGCTGTTATGAACCAAATAAGGACCAAATCTTCCGATAGATGCCTTGATATCTTTTGTCTCAAATGTACCAACCAAACGAGGTAATTTAAACAATTCCATCGCCTCAGCTAAGGTTATGGTTTCAGTTAATTGGCCTGCTCTTAAACTGGCATAACGTGGCTTCTCCTTTTCATCGTCGCTGTTTTCTCCAATTTGAGCATAGGGTCCGTACCTACCAACTTTTACATAAACTGTCTTGCCAGATTCTGGATCAATACCTAAAGTTCTTTCTGCATTTTGTCTTTCTGCATTTTCACTGGTATTTGTTACAGTAGCGTGGAAAGGACCATAAAACTTCTCAATCATTTTATTCCAAACCAACTGCCCTCTAGCAATTTTATCAAACTCCTCTTCTACACTGGCCGTAAAGCCAAAGTCCATGATTTGTTCAAAATGCTTTCCTAGAAAATCTGTTACAATCATTCCAATATCACTTGGAAACAATTTGGACTTTTCGCTTCCAAATTTTTCCATCTTCACATCTCTTTCTATGGCATTACTTTGAAGAGTTAATTGGATAAAATTTCTTTCTTTTCCTTCTCTATCTTCTTTTAAAACGTAACCCCTTTTTTGTATGGTTGAAATGGTTGGAGCATATGTAGACGGTCTACCAATCCCCAATTCTTCCAATCTTTTTACCAAACTTGCCTCGGTGTATCTTGCGGCAGGACGAGTAAATTTCTCTGTTGCTTGAACTTGGATCAAACTTAAAATTTCACCAACAATTAAAGGTGGTAACATTTTGTTTCCTTCATCCTCTTGGTCGTCATCTGTGCTTTCTAAGTATACTTTTAAGAAACCATCAAATTTCAATACTTCACCAGTTGCGGCTAAGGTTTCTGGAATCCCACTTATAGAAATGGTAGCAATCGTTTTCTCAATTTGTGCTTTCGACATTTGAGAAGCAATGGCACGCTTGTAAATAAGATCGTATAATCTTTTTTCTTGAGGTGTTCCTTCTATTTCTACATTCTCAAAATAGGTTGGTCTAATTGCCTCATGCGCCTCTTGAGCACTATCGTTTTTAGTGGTATAACGCATTGGTCTGCTATACTGCGGACCAAAATTACCGGTGATATATTCTTTTGCAGATTCAATAGCTAACTCAGAAAGGTTAACACTATCGGTACGCATATAGGTTATTAATCCATTTTCGTAAAGCTTTTGGGCAATACTCATGGTAGTGCTAACTCCATATCCAATTTTTCTACTTGCTTCTTGCTGTAAAGTAGAAGTTGTAAATGGCGGGGCTGGAGATTTCTCACTTGGTTTTACTTCTAAATTCTTAATGGTAAAATTAGCTCCAACACATTTGTCTAAAAATGCTTTTGCTTCAGCCTCGGTTGCAAAACGTTTGCCCAACTCGGCTTCCATTTGCTTGCCGCTAATATTAAAACGAGCAATAACTCTAAAGGCAGAAGTATGTTCAAAAACGTTGATTTCTCTTTCCCTATCTACTATTAGCCTTACTGCGACAGATTGAACTCTACCAGCACTTAAGTTTCCTTTTACTTTTTTCCAAAGTACTGGAGATAGTTCAAAACCTACTAATCTATCCAAAACCCTTCTGGCTTGTTGTGCATCTACCAGGTTCTTATCAATGCCTCTTGGAGATTCAATAGCCCTAAGAATAGCGGGTTTTGTAATTTCATGAAAAACGATTCTTCTTGTTTTTGCTTCAGTTAAATTTAATACTTCGCTCAGGTGCCAGCTAATGGCTTCCCCCTCGCGGTCCTCATCGGAAGCTAACCAAACCAGATCGGCTTCCTTAGATAGTTTCTTTAACTCTGCTACAATGGCTTTTTTATCATCGCTCACTTCATAGCTGGGAGTAAAATCTCCTTTTACATCTATGGCGTCATCCCCTTTCGATAAATCTCGAATATGGCCAAAACAGCTTTTCACTGTGAAATCTTTTCCTAAAAATTTCTCAATGGTTTTTGCCTTGGCAGGCGACTCAACAATTACTAAATTCTTGCTCATCTTTTCTTCTTTCTCTGTTTTACCTTACACTCAATTCAACATTCACAATCCAATTATCCGGGGACAATATCATAAATACAACCCGCAAATAAAACAAAAAGCCGCTGATTGGCGGCTTTTTATATACTTTTTAAGAACCTATTCTACCCACAATTTGTGGACAAATACTCCAGATTCCGTTTTTACTTCTATCAAATAAATTCCTGAATTCAACTCTTTTACACCAAATTTTAATTCATGGCTACCTGCTGCAAATTCTCCGTTTCCTATTTCTTTCAATTTTTTTCCTTGTAGGTCGATAATATCAATTGTTATCTCTTGCGCAGTTGGATTTGTAAAGGAAATCTGTGTTAAATCCTTGCTTGGATTAGGGAATAAATTAAAATTCATTTCTTGCTTTAACCTTTCAGAAATACCTGTTGGTTCAGAAATTGAAAACTCATCAAAATAAATATTATTGCCTCTAAGCGACTGTAATTCAATTCTAATTTTGCAATTGGTGTACGATTTATAAGGAGACAAATCTATTGTAAACCTTTTCCACTCCGAACTAGTTGGAACAAATGGACTTGTAGATAATGCACCAGTTTCCATTTCTGTGCTTAAAATGGTTCTTACCAATGTTTCACTTCTTCCATGGCTATTAGAAATATAAACCTTAATTCTATCTCCACTCACACTAATTCTTTTAGCATAAGCCAAATAAAAATTCAAACTAGGTTGGTTCAAAACGGAAATATCTATACTTGGTGAAACAAAAGCATTACGAACATTATTTCTGGAATTGTTCAAATTATTTGCAGACAAACAACCATTTCCTCCAGCACCTACACTTGTATTTACATGCCAACCACTATCACCAGGACTCATATAGTTTTCTAATGTCCAACCGGTACCACTTAAACTTGGGGTGCTAAATGAAAATGAATAGGGTGCTTTTGTAGTTGAAGCTGTTAATGTTCTGTAACTACCATTTGTATTTAAACCCGCAGCACTGAGGTTTGCACTTGAATATATCTCAGAACGATAGGCTGCCATCATTTGATCAGCTCTTGATTTTTGACCAGGAGTATACATATTCATGCAAGTTCCATCTGCATAATCCATGTAGTTTTTAATTAGGTCTGGCAAATTAGGAACATCATTGGTACAAGAGTTTCTAGAAGAAGGGCAACCTGTTGTTGCAGTAGAAACGGGTGGGGTATCGCAAACTTGATCGCCTTGTGTAGTACAATTACTTGCACTTCCTCCAACACATCCTCCCTGAAATGGGTGATATAATCCAACCCAATGTCCCGATTCATGCGTTAAAGTTCTGCCAGCTTGTGAGCCATCAGCAGCATCTATAGCTCCCATTTGGTCTGCTCTTGCCATAACTCCATCTGTACTACCTTGTGAGTTTATTTGAAATGGAAATTGGGCATAACCCAAAACGATACTTCCTGTTTGACCTGTATTATTTTTGATGGTATTTACCACCCAGATATTAAAATATTTTTTTGAATTCCAAACACTCAATGATTTTTGCGCGTCAGATGCATCGTCTGTTCCTAAATTGTAAATTCTATTTACTCCGTTGGTTAATTGTCCATTTGCATCAAATTGTGCTAACCTAAATTCATATTCCATATCGGTAGCTAAAGGGTCTGTGCTTGAACCTCCATTTGTACCAGCCAATTTTCTAAAATCTTCATTCATTACACGCAAAGCATCATTTAATTGACCCTGGGTAATGTTCTCAAATCCATATTTATGAATTACATGAAACACAACCGGAATATACCTTACAGTTCCTTTTTTACGCAAATCCGGAGTGGCGGCACCAATAAGGGTTGCCTTATCCTGTTCTAATTTTAATTCAGGATCTTGCTTTAAACTTTCTTCTAATTGCTGATCTGTTGAGCATGGATTGGTGTTTTGACTAATGCCATAAAACGACTGCAAACAAACCAATGCGACGATTACTAATTTCTTCATTTTGTAAGATTTAAACCAATTGATGGTCTACTGATAAACAACAAATCTAAGGAAAAGGTTGGAATTTAACCGCAGCATGCCTTAAATAATGATCAACCAATACCAAGGCTGCCATGGCTTCAACTATAGGCACAGCCCTCGGAACCACGCATGCATCATGCCTTCCTCTTATTTCAATTGTGACTTTCTCTTTACTTAAATTCACACTTTCTTGCTCTTTTAAAATGGAAGCAACCGGTTTAAATGCTATCTTAAAAAAGATATCCTCTCCATTTGTGATTCCACCTTGTATTCCGCCACTATTATTGGATTGAGTGCCAATTTCTCCATTTTTGATTGAGAAGGAATCATTTAATTCACTTCCTTTTTTTTCAACCGAAGCAAAACCTGAACCTAACTCAAATCCTTTTACTGCATTGATGCTCAGCATCGCTTTTCCCAAATCCGCATTAATTTTATCAAATACGGGTTCTCCTAAACCAATAGGTACATTTTTTATAACACAAGAAATAATTCCTCCTAAACTATCTCCTTCCAACTTTGCTTTTTCAATGGCAATTTCCATCGCTTTTGCAATTTCCAAATCAGGGCACCTTACCATATTTTTTTCGGTTTGAACCAAATCTAATTCTGAATAAGGTTTTTCAACTTTAATGGTATGCACTTGAGAAACATAAGCCTGAATGGATACACCCAATTGATTCAATATCATTTTGGCAAATGAACCACCAATTACCCTCGAAACCGTTTCTCTTGCAGATTGCCTTCCTCCTCCTCTATGATCCCGGATTCCGTATTTTTCTTGGTAGGTAAAATCAGCATGGGATGGACGAAAAACATCTTTTAAGGTATCGTAATCTTTAGATTTTTGATCTTTATTTCTTACAATTATTGCAATGGGAGTTCCTAATGTTTTGCCTTCAAAAACACCACTTAGAATTTCAAATTCATCTTCCTCTTTTCTATCTGTGCTAATGGCGCTTTGTCCAGGTTTCCTTCTCGCCAAGTCCCTTTGGATCAAACCGAAATCTACTTCTAAATTTGGCACACAACCATCAATAACCACGCCCAATGCCCCACCATGACTTTCACCAAAAGTGGTAATTGAAAATGCTTTTCCAAACGTATTGCCTGTCATGGTTACTGGTTTTATTTAAGGTTGATCCAATTAAGCTTCTTCTGTTTCTATTGGAGGAGCCAGCTTTCCTTTGGCAAAATCTGCCGCAAAATCAACAAATACTTTATACGCTTGGGTAAATGTAAACTTAGCATCACCATTGCGCTCTACAATATTTCTCCTTGCCAAGGTTCGCATAAAATCTCTCCTCGACTCACCGCTTTTCAATTGATTGTTAGAGGCTATTAATTCGGCATAGGCACTATTATCAAAATAAGAATCTAGCTTCTCCATTTCAAATTCTGCATACTGAATTTCTTCTAAAAAGTTCTTACCATCCTTATCTAATTCGTAACAAAGGATTGCAAAAAACATACAAATATCTCTACTCAATTGCTCTGCAGTTTCGTAGCTAAGCAAAAAACCATAATCACTTTTTATCTCTAAAGCATAACCAAAACTTTCTTTAAAAAAGCGTTCGTAAAAAGGCGCCTGTTCTTTTAACGAATTAAATTTAATATCACTGGCAAGAATAAATTTACCACTCATTAAATCGTTTACAATGTCTTTATGATATCTAGGATATTCCATATTTCTCTATTTTTAATTTTGGTACACGTAAGGTCATTTGGCTAGTATTGATAAGCTTTCTATCTTCTGTTTTATCTAATTCAATACTAATTCCGTCTTCAAATAACAAAGCTGTTAATGCAAAAAACTTATCGGTTTCTATTTGCTGATAATCTCCTTTTAAAGTTAATCCACACCATTCAAAAAAACTATCCAATGGCAATTGATTCATCATTTTTGCTTTGTATAAATCTTTATTAAAAACCCACTTATCACTTAACATGGTTGGGTCTTCTAAAAAGATAGTTTCATCAATAGCAAATTGCTCTAAATACTCTTTGGCATTTAAATACATATCGTTGCTATATGGATAAACACGTTCAATCTTAAACACCTTTGGAAGTGGCGCTTTTGCAGGGGCTTTCAAGAATTCAATCCAGCCTGTTAATATCACAGACTCGGTTCTAATGCGTTCAATTAAGGGCAATAATTCATTGGTCAATAACTTAGATTGTTTTAATAAATCATCGTTGGTTTGAACCAAAAAAGTATAGGTTTTTTCAAATTGCAAACGAATGTTTTCATCATCAAAATTCAAACGACGAACATTCACATAATTGGAAATATCAAACAATTTATTGGTAATGGATTCTGCATGGTTAATATCCAAAATATTGTTTAATGGTGTGATATAATAATCAATCCAAAAACTAGCTTTTCTTACTTTCTCCTGGTAATCTAACTTCTCAACATTGGATTTTAACTCACGCGTTTCATTTAATAAACGAATGGTATTTTTCTCAACTGCCTCGCTAAACTCCTTGATTTCATTGTACAAATCATTTATTCTTTGACCCAATATCAGCTTATCTTTTGAAATACCTTCCCTTATTTTTCTAAATAAAATTGAAATGGAATGCTCGTATTTCTGAATAGTTTCTGGCAATAAAGGCCTAAATTCATTTAAGATAAATTCAAATAACTTATAATAGGTTTCTCTAAACTCATAATCATCGCCCAGTTTCTTTACAATCTTATAATCCAACAATTGAGAAAGAATATCATCCCCTCTCACTTGAATCATTTCTTGCAGGCGTTCCTTCCGAATTATTCCATCTTCTGTTTGCAAATCAAACAGGTCTTTCAAGCTATCAAAATAGGTAGCCAGAAAGTTTAATATGGTTTTAGGTTCTGCTTTGTTCATTCCTTATCTCCCTAATTTGAACTAACATTTCTTTCTCCATACATGGCATTTACCTTTTCATTGATATTAATTTTACCTGCATTTGGATAGATAAAATAATACTTACCAAAACCTGCTACAGCATCTGGTGCAGCAAAAATTGGAATGAAATTATGCTCCTTGCAAAAACGCACCAATTCTGGCCTATTTTGCTTGTCAATGGTTGCAACCTCATCAATAAACAAGGCAATTCTATTTTCATCATCAAACAAAGCCAATCGATTAATGATAGTCATGATAATAATCAAACGAATCATTTTATCTGTACCATCACTTTCAATTTGCTCATTTAAATCCACGCGTTTGGTACTTCCTTTTCTTGTTAAATGAAGTGTTATATCAAACAAATCATCAAACTCAATTTTCTTACCCGAATCCAAATATCCATCCAGTACTTTTAAGTTTTCCGAATGGTCAAACTCAAACATCAACTGCCCTCTAACTTGCTGAATTTGGCTGATTTTCTTCACCTCTTCCACCAATTTCTTATTGTCCTCCAACTCTATAGTTAAGGATTCAATATCAGAAATTCTTGCTTGAGATAATTTGCTATTAAACTTATTATAAACAAATTCTTTAAACTCTTCGTAACGCTTCAATAATGCATAAGCAGGGTTTGCAAACTGTGCAGAAATATTCTCCAATAAACTTGAAATAGAGCGTTCTTTATCATCTATCAAAGCAATCTCTTCTTCTACGTATTTGATAAAATCCATTTCATCCGCAAAAGTAGATTGTAACTTATCACGCAATTTCTCAAACAACTTATCCTTATTGGCTTTTAAATCATGTCTATCACTCAGGTTAATATTGATTTTCTTATACAAATTATCCAAATCATCCTGCGATTCATGCTCCTCTCCTGCCAATCCATGAGCTTCCAACAATTGCTTGTACTCTTGCAATTCTCTTATCCTTCTTTCACGTTTGTCTTTGTCTACAATTAAATCTTGTACCTCTAACTGACTCTTAGCAATATCCTTAGCTAGTTTGTTCTGACCAGCTTCAATCTTTTGCTTTTCCTCATTCAAAGATTTTAAATCTGCCTTCAATTTCTCAATTGTCTTCACCAAGTTTGGCTTCGATTTTATCTTTTGAATTTTATGACGAATCTCTTCAATCTTTCCATTGATTTCTATCAATTCTTGCTGAGATTTTTCAAGGTCGTTTGCTACCTTAAACAATTCTTCCTGACTCTTCAGCTCCAATTTTGCAGCATCCAATTCAACCTTAATTTCTTCGATAGATTTAAAATCTACTAAGTTGATATTCTTAGACAAATCAATTTCTCCATCAAATATGGCAAGTGTTTTAGAAACTTTATGAATCGCTTTTAAAACTTGATCGCCAGGTAAACTCTTAACCTGCTCACTTAAAATTCCATTAAGCAATTTTCTATTTTCCTTGTTGCCAGAAATCTTGTTGATTAATAAATCTCCATAATTCTTTATTTGGTTTTCAAACCTAGAAATTTGCTCGTTTAATTGACCAATTCTATAATCAATAGATTTACTACTCAATTTCTGAATCTCAACCATGGTTATGCGAGATTCAACTTCCTTTCTACTTTTGTCTAAATTCCCCAACGACTCATTCAAAAGTTCAATTGGGTCAAAAGAATTGATTACTTTTAATTCAATTTCTTTCTCGTTTAATAGCTCTGCACGACCATTAATCTCCGTTTCCTTGTTTCCAATTTTTCTATCAAAATCGGCTTTTTGAGGAATAAGGTTTTCATTTATTTCTGTGTTGATCCGAGCAATATTTTGGTTGCGTTCTGCCAACTGACTTTGAAGTGTTGGCAAGGTGTTTTCGTAATTATGGTTGAACGCAAAATACAATTGGTTTATAATTCTAGCCTTTGCATTGTATTGGCTCATCACCTCTCTAAAATCATCGAACTCATTTTTCACCGACTTTAAATTGCGAATCTCATTGTTAATCTTCCGCAAATCGATGATGTCTTTTTTGTTCTTTTGAGAAAAATTCAATACCTCATTTTCTCTATTATCAGCAACAATAAGGGCTTCTTTTAAATTCTTATTGGTGATTAATTTAGTATTGATAAGGTAGCGATAAATCTTTGAAAAATTATTGCTCAAGCCTTCTGTTTTCACATTATCATCAAGCCAAACTACCCCGTTATTTCTTCTTCCTCTTTGGTAAACAGTATTAAAAACTTCCCGTTTATCTTTAAAGGCCTCCAACGCAATACCATCCTTGGCCATTGCTTCCTGTACCTCATCAAACTTTAATAATTTCTTTTGCTCATCAACAAAAAAATGCTCTTTGTATTCACTATTAAAACGGTAATACTCCAATTCAGAATCGCCATTACGCTTTACCAAAATACAGTAATATGACTTCTTGAAAACCTCAAAAACGATATAACTTTGATTTGGATTGGGGAAATAATGGTGCAAGGTTTCTTTATCGCCCCTGCGCTGACCACTAAAAGTCATCTTATTGCCATCAATAATAAACAGGAAATTCAAGGCATAAATGAGTGTACTCTTTCCAATATTATTTGGACCAACCAATTGCAAACTATCGCAATCGTTTAGGCGAATTTCTGCCTTGCCGTATACCTTTGAATTTAAAATGGTTAATGAAGTTAACATGCTTCTTTCTCGTATTTAAAAAGGCAAAATACACTTCCAAACGCACAAGAAAGCCACAAGAAACCCACAAAAAATTGACAATTAGGAAATACATGCATCTGGCTGCTGGCATCTGGCAACTGGCCGTTGGCTAGGAGATGCCCGCTTAATTTGATATTTTAATTTCAATTAATTTTTGAATGTCTTCAAAATTTGATTGATCTTTAATTTCAATTCTTATTCCACGTCCTTCGGCATTCTGTCTTGCAAGATTTAGTTCTATTTTAATAGATTCCGAAATGTCACTTTCCATAATTTCGTTCGTTGCTTTTTGTCCAAATACAAAAGCGATTTTAAAGAATTTATCTCTTGGAAGTAAATATTTTAGAATTCTCTTTTTGTCTTTTATTCTATAACTCCATCCAAACTTTTCTCCAGAAAAATTCCATTCACAGGTTGCATCTGGATATTTTTTTTTAGTGAAATCCTCAATACTTTTCCAAATATAAAATGTGTCACCCAATCCCTTCTCTAAATCCTTATTTGTTGGTTTTATATTTTTGTCTATAAATATACTTTTCACAGTTCTCTTTTGAGCAATTTTGGTTCGGCGTGCCCCTATCGATTTCGTTGCAACCGCTTTGGTGGATTGCGAGTACAAATTAGTCAAATAGTAAGGTAAATAAAAGAATGTAAAATGCTGTATTCTGGCATAAAACCCAATGGTGATTGAACCGACCGCACAATGCAGCTATGTTGGCTGTTGGGTTGTTAGTTGCTGCCATTTATGGCTGCTAGCAAATATTTTGGGAAAGCACGGTTAAAGCCAGTGGCTAGGAGCCAGAGGCTAGTTGCCTTCCATTTGCTAATAGCTACTAATGAATCCCCATAAACAAGCGATTCCAACGCACTTTTTGCAATACATTTGGTGCATTCTTATCCCAACTCATCCAAACAAATAAAGCTTTTCCTACAATATTTGTTTCTGGAACAAATCCCCAAAAACGGCTATCCGCGCTATTATGACGGTTATCTCCCATCATAAAATAATAGTTGTATTTAAATTGATAGGTTTTAATTTCTGCTCCACCAAGGTAAAACTTGCCATTCTCCATTTTAAAATCATCGTTGTTTTCATAAACACGAATTGCACGCTCGTACAAGGAATACTGAAGACTATCCAAGGTAACCACATCACCCGCTTTAGGCACATAAATAGGACCATAAAAATCAACGCTCCAAGCCAATTCAGGATTGTGAGGGAATAAGAATTCTTGATATTCACCTTTTCTACTAAACATAGAATCAACCTTCATTACACCTTGTTCTTTTTCCATTTTCAATTTGCTATCATGTGAAAGTGGAAAGGCAAAATCTAAGTTTCCGTGTGGCAAATTCTCACCTTCCGAGATATCGTATTTACGCAACATCTCTTGAAAACTCTTATCTGTCCAAAAGCCAGTTTCTGCATATTTTACATAATACTTAAACTGCATTTTTGGTGGGTTCTCGGCAGGAATTCGGTTAATAAATACTTGGCCATTTTCAACTAAAATACTATCGCCAGAAATAGCCAAACACCTTTTAATATAATTCTCCTTTTTATCAAATGGCCTTCCATCTTCATACGGATAATTAAATACCACTACATCGTTGTTCTTTATTGGAGTTAAGGCTGGCAAACGCTTGTAGGGCATTTTCATAAACTCCAAATAACTTGGTGTAGAATCTGTTAAGGGCAATACATTATGGGAAAATGGAAACGACAAAGGCGTAACTGGCAAGCGTGTACCAAAATGAAATTTACTTACAAATAAAAAATCTCCTACCAATAAGGATTTCTCCATGGAAGAAGTTGGTATGGTATACGCTTCAATAAAATAAGAGCGAATTACCGTTGCAGCTAAAGTTGCAAACCAAAGTGCATCTCCCCATTCGTAAACCATGGCATTATCTGGTTTATCTACAACCCTTACCAAAGAAAGTATAAATAGAACGGAGTAAATAATTGGTGAAACCAAAAAGGCCAATATCCTTGTGAAATACAAAACTATAAGGGCGCAACCATAAATTAGGTTCATACCGGCCATACCAATGCTTGCACCAGCACTTAAATACAACCCAAAAATAAATACATTTAACAAGCACCAAACCCCAATTATAATCCATTGCCTGCGAGAAAATTCTTTGGGGTTTTTATAGTAGTAATCAAAGGTAGATTTGATATCGAAAGCCGTTTTAGTCTGCATATTTTTTTTCGTATTGAACGCAATGTTAGCGTGCTTATGTTTTGATTAAGGCCCTAATTTGTTGAAGGGTGATTAAATTTAATAAATGGTTATTTTAGGATTTCGTCTAAATTTAAAATATCGTCCATGGTATAAATACCTTTCTTTCCAATAATCCATTCTGCCGCCATCACTGCTCCTTTTGCAAATCCATATCTCG
This sequence comes from Bacteroidia bacterium, assembly GCA_021740845.1. Classification (GTDB taxonomy): domain Bacteria; phylum Bacteroidota; class Bacteroidia; order UKL13-3; family UKL13-3; genus B1. The sequence continues at coordinate 9,767 of JAIOYZ010000020.1, read as the reverse complement.
ATTTGGCATCGTGAATAATTTCTATGGAATCTATAACCGATTCGTATTTTACTTTATGTAAACCTGTAACATCACCTTCTCGGTATGTTTCTATTAATAATTCATGTGGTTTTACACTTTGCGAAGGCTGATCATCACCATAAATCAATCGCTCGCGAATAGTGGTCTTACTTGGAATTTCCTTCATAATATGAGAGGCCAATGAAAGAGCCGTGCCACTTGGGTGATCTTTTTTTGCCGTATGGTGCACCTCCTCAATCATCACATTATAGGAATCGAAATGTGCCATCATGCTTGCCATAATTTTATTGAGTTTGTAAAACAAATTAACCCCAATACTAAAATTGGTGCTATGAACCATTGCCTGACCTTCACTCAAACATTTTGCTTTTATTTCATCAAACTGATCGTACCAACCGGTTGTTCCAACAACAATTGGAATACCAACCTCAAAACATTTTAGGATATTATCTACCGCAGCTGTTGGCATGCTAAAATCAATGGCAACATCAACATTTTTTAAGCTCAAAGGCATAAAATCGTAGGCGTTTTCAAGATTTACCTTGTAAACTATTTCGTGACCTTTGGCAACAGCTACCTTTTCAATAGCCATACCCATTTTGCCATACCCTAATAATGCAATCTTCATTTCAATAAATTAGTTTTCGCCTTTTAATTTCAAACTCCTAAAATTCGGTTTGAACCAAAAAACATTGGGTTAAAAATAAACATTTCGGGGTGAATAAACAATGCACTCGAAAAATTACACTTTAGGCTCCTAAAAATTCAGTTTTAAGCTCAGCCCGGCATAAGAATAACTTGGTCCGTATTGGTATTGAGGCTTCACTTTTAAAGTAAGTTTTTCCCCCACATCAAATCCTTTCAAGTGTGCGTCTACCGCGGCATCCATCAAGTTAAATGCATACCAACCTGCCATTCCAATTACCGACAAATCTCTTGACTTACGGTAACTTTCCCTCAAATTGTACAGCATATCCTCCGATACATTTTCGTATTCTGGATTGGTGATGGGTTCATTGTTAAGCTTTTGAATATAGGCTTGCCTTACATCGTTATAAACTCTATTGTAAAAAACATAGGAATATCCTAAGGCTCCAAAACCAGCGTAAATTACAGGCACCTTCCAATAACTTTTATTGTAAATCTGCCCTCCTCCAGGAATAATAGATAATAAGGTTGCTTTTTTTACAGAACTCATATTCTTCTTAGCTGTTTCCTGCAAGCTAATTGTTTTTACAGGTGTTTGCTCCAGATGCTGCGCCATTAGGTTCAAACCGAAACAACTTAAAAAGAAAATAAATAGAAGGCTTCTTATCACAGCAATTCCATAATGCGTTTAAGATCTTGTTGCGATTTAAATGGAATGCTTACAATACCTCTTCCCCTTTCATCGGCCTTAATTTTAACCTTGGTTTCAAATTTACTGCTCAATGATTTTTGGAACTCTACAAAGGTAACTGGTAATTCTGCTTTCTTTTTAGCTTCAGGAGTTGCTTTAATTTCTTCGTCCTTCCTTTCGTGAGCTGCTCTAACCAGGTTTTCAACTTCACGCACCGACAAGCCATCTTCTACCATTTTGGAGAATAAATATTGTTGCTCGTCGCTGTTGTCTATATTGATAATTGCACGAGCATGACCCATAGAAATTTGGGCATCTCTTAATGCTGCTTGAATATTATCAGGCAATTTCAACAAGCGCATATAGTTGTTTACAGTAGATCTGTTTTTACCAACTCTTTCACCCAATTGATCTTGGTTTAAATTACATTCATCCACCAAACGCTTATAACTATAGGCAATTTCCATGGCATTTAATTCTTCGCGTTGAATGTTCTCAATCAAGGCCATTTCCAACATGCCTTGATCGTCTGCCAAACGAATAAATGCTGGAATATTAGTTAATCCAGCCAATCTAGATGCACGAGTTCTGCGCTCACCACTAATAATTTGGTAGCTATCGTATCCTAATTTTCTAACCGTAATAGGTTGAATAATTCCATGCACCTTAATGCTTTCTGCCAATTCCAATAAAGCTACCTCGTCAAATTCTTCACGTGGTTGAAAAGGATTTGCTTGAACCTGACTAATTGGAATTTCACTTATCGAATGTAATGGCTTTGTCTCAGCCCCAGTAATATCTGTTCCGTTGTTTTCTAAAAGGGCACTTAATCCCCTTCCCAATGCATTTCTATGTTTGGCGCTCATTTCTCTTTCTATTCTCCTTTAATTAATTCAATTCGTGTTTAGACTCCATCATATTGGTTTTATTGAGTCCGTTTTTATGCAATAATTCTTTAGCTAGGTTCAAATAATTAATTGCTCCCTTGCTTTCTGCATCGTGAGTAATTACTGCCAAACCAAAACTTGGAGCCTCACTCAACTTGGTATTTCGTTGAATAATGGTATCAAATACCAAATCCTGGAAATGCATTTTCACCTCTTCCACCACCTGATTACTTAACCTTAAACGCATGTCGTACATGGTAAGTAACAAGCCTTCAATTTGCAATTCGGTGTTTAAATTACTTTGTATAATTTTTACGGTATTCAATAATTTACCCAAACCTTCCAATGCAAAATACTCGCATTGAACTGGAATAATAACAGAATCACTTGCAACCAAAGAATTGGTTGTTATCAAACCTAGGGATGGAGAACAATCAATAATTACAAAATCGTAATTCTTCTTTACTTTTTCCAAAGCATGGTACATAATGCGCTCTCTGTTTGGAACATTTATTAGTTCAATTTCAGCTCCAACCAAATCAATATTGGAAGGAAGAATGTCCAAATAAGCAAAATCGGTTGTAATAATTGCATCCGAAGCAGGAACCTCATTCACCAATACTTCATACAAACCAGTTCTTACATCCTTTGGATCAAAACCCAAACCGGAGGTTGTATTGGCCTGTGGATCTGCGTCTATTACCAATGTTTTAAATTCCAATACCGCCAAACTTGCAGCAAGATTAATTGCAGTGGTAGTTTTTCCTACCCCACCTTTTTGATTTACAATTGATATTGTTTTACCCATATTTTTATGCAGCGAATGTTTCGCCAATTTTTAATAATGTTAATTTAACCCCTTTGTTTGCAAAGGAATTTATGGCCTCTTGGTTGTTAATTACTATAAATCCAAATGTATCGTAATGCAAGCCAATTACATCTTTGCAATTCAGAAAATTAGCTGCCGTTGCTGCATCCTTTGCATCCATTGTAAAGTTGTCGCCAATTGGTAATAATGCCAATGAAATAGCATGCATTTCGCCAATAAGCTTCATCTCTTGCGTTAATCCTGTATCGCCACTATAATAAACAGATTTACCTTCTGCAGTTATAACAAATCCAGAGGCAACTCCTGCATAGGTTCCATCTGCAAAACTACTGCTGTGTGCTGCGTAGGTCATGCTTACTTTCCCAAATTCAAAGTTTTTATTTCCACCCACATTCATTGGATGAACCTTATTTATACCTTGCTTTTGCAACCAACTAGTAATTTCAAAAGATGCAATAACAGTTGCATCCGTCTTTTTAGCTAAATATACCAAGTCGCCAGTATGGTCTTCATGACCATGACTTACCAAAATATAATCGGCCTCTATAGAATCTATATTTATTTCTTTTGCCAATTCGTTTCCACGGATAAATGGATCGAATAGCAATTTCTTGCCACCAACCTTTATCAAAAAACAAGAATGTCCGTAATAGTTTATTTCCATGGTTCCGTGAAACACTTATTCCAATTGCGTGAAACAAGTTCTGTCCTTCAAATAACGAAAATGCAAACGGCAACTAATACACCACGTATCAACATAGGTGTGGATTACTTTTCACTCTGAATTACTGAAACTTAAAGATATTTTTTGGATTTTACAAAAACCTCTAAGTATGTGCGGCAAGCAATAAATCGAGGTCTTTTTGGTAGATACTCAAGCGTTTACCTAAATGCTGGTGCGTTAAATTTCCTTTGTAAATATAAACTCCATTTCTAACCTCGGCGTTGGCATAAAGAAATTCACCAAAGTTTTTAGACTCTGCAATTCTCAATAATAAGGGAGTAAGGATATTGCTCAAAGCATAGCTCGCAGTACGACAAACATTACTTGTAATATTAGGAACGCAATAATGAATTACCCCATGCTTTACAAAAGTAGGTTTAGCATGTGAGGTTATTTCAGAGGTTTCAAAAACTCCCCCTTGGTCTATACTTATATCCAAAATCACACTTGATTCTTTCATGTTCGAAACCAATTCTTCGCTAACAATAATCGGACTTCTGCCCTCCTCACTTCTTATGCATCCAATTGCAACGTCTGCATTTATCAAAGCTTTTTGAAGAATTTTTGGATGTATCAAAGAAGTAAATATGTTCTGACCCAAATTACTTTGCAACCTCCTCAACTTGGCCAAGGAATGGTCGAAAACTTTCACTGAAGCGCCTTTCCCAATTGCGGTTCTTGCAGCATATTCTCCAACTGTGCCAGCTCCTATAATTACAATCTCTGTTGGAGGAATACCAGAAACTCCACCCAACATTTCACCCTTTCCTCCACCGCGTGTACTTAAAAGTTCAGAAGCAATGGATATGGCTGTTATTCCTGCAATTTCACTTAAACTTCTAACTATTGGGAATATGCCATCCTTGTCTTTTAAATATTCAAAAGCAATGGCATTGATTTTCTTTTGCATCATGCTTCTGATATAACTTTCAGATTTGGCGCCATGTTGCAAGGCAGAAATCAATAATTTATCCGGACTTAATAGCTGAACTTCTTCTGGAGTTGGGGGCTCTACCTTTACAATAATATCAGCCTTATAAACCTCATTTACATCGTAACAAATTTTGGCCCCAGCTTCACTGTATTCTTTATCTAAAAAATTAGCTTGCTTACCAGCATTGGTTTCTATCCAAACCTCATTGCCATTGTCAACCAATAATTGAACTGAAGAAGGTGTTAACGAAATCCTATGTTCCTGTAAGGTAGTTTCCTTAGGAATTCCAATATAAAGAGCTTGGTTGGGATGATTAATTTCCAACAAGGCTTCCTTAGGTTGCAAACTAGCCTGCTTGGCTAAATCACTAAAACCAAAAGAAATAGAATCGGCCATGAGTTATGTATTGAGTTGAAACCAAATATAGGTTTATTCCTGAAATATCACAAGCCCAAAATATGCAGAACTAACTAACAAGTAGGCTCAGTTTTCTTTCCAAATCCATCCCTTCTATGGCAAAATAGAGACAATTTTCTTTGGCTAACAATTCTTCAATTTTCTCTGGCCACTCAATCAAACAAAGAGCTCCACTTTCAAAATAATCTTCGTAACCAATATCATAAACTTCTTCCAAGGAATTGATTCGGTAAAAATCAAAATGATAAATGGTTTTACCATCCAACCCTTTGTACTCATTTACCAGAGAAAAAGTGGGACTACTAATTGGTTCAAGCACCCCTAATTCTTTAACAATAGCTGCTATTAAACTAGTTTTGCCTGCGCCCATTTGGCCAGTAAAGCAAACAATTCGGTTTGAACCAATTTTAGTTAACAGCCAGGAAGCAGCCTTTTGCAAATCTTCCAAACCATAAACCAAAGAATTTTCATTGGAATTAGGCATGGCGACGGCGGCTCAATTCTTTTTGAACCAAACTTAACTCTCTTCCTGCCTGACCTTGAACACTAGTATTTTCTTGTGCCCTCCTAAATAAGTATGGCAATACAGCTCTAACTGGTCCATAAGGCAAATACTTAGCAACATTGTACCCTGCATGACCCAAATTATAACTCAAATGATCGCTCATACCAAACAATTGAGAGAAATAAATTCTCGTATCATTGGGTTCAATATTGGCTAATTTCATTTGCTCCATTAAATAGGTACAACTGTCTTCGTTATGTGTTCCCGCACAAATAGAAACAATATCCATGTTTTCGATGCAAACTTTAAGACCCTCATTATAATCTCTATCGCTTGCAGCTTTATTGGGTTGAATTGGATCTGGATATCCCATTTCCTTTGCGCGTAAACTCTCCTTTTCCATATACGCACCTCTTACTAATTTAACCCCATAAAAATATCCCGATGTTCTAGCATTGGCAATAGATTCCATTAGATATTGCAATCTATCATGACGGTAAAATTGAATGGTATTGTAAACAATAATGCGCTCTCTATTGTATTTTTCCATCATCTCGGTAACCAAACCATCAATTGCAGCCTGTATCCAAGTTTCTTCTGCATCAATAAATAAGCGTACTAGATTATCGTGGGCGGTTTTACAAATATGGTCTATCCTATTTTTTATTCTTTCAAATGCTTTTGTTTCCTCTTCGGTTAAAGTTTCCTTGTTATTTACCTTCTCCAATAAACTTAACCTAGCCACCCCAGTTACTTTAAATACACTAAATGGAATAGCAGGATTTCCTTTGGCTTTTAGAATTGTTTTAATAATTTCTGCAGCTGTATCTTCAAAGGTTTCTTCCTTTTCCTCCCCTTCTACAGAATAATCTAAAATGGTTCCAACACCATATTTATACATCAATTGAATATTGCTTTCACAATCTTCAATATTTATTCCTCCGCAAAATTGATGAAACACGGTTCTTCTAATTATGCCATTAATAGGCAAACCAATAGAAAAACAAAATTCCACCATTTTTGGTCCGGCCTGAACCAACCAATTATACCCAATGGCTTTGAATAATAAGTAAGAGTTCCTTAACTCTTGGTTAGTTTTCGATTGAAACGCAACTTCTGTATTAGAGAAATCCACGATGTTCTTAATCATCTTTTGATAACATTAAATTGTTGTTGACAAAATATAGCCTTATTTTGCGTGACAAATGTATAATTATAAGCGGGTTTCATGAAAGAAATAATTCAAAAAGATTTCGAACTATTTTTAGGAAATGAAGTTTTAGAGAAACTTGCTGAAATACTGATAAATAAGGAGTATTCGAAGGTATTTGTTTTGATGGATACCAATACCCAACGTCATTGTTGGCCCATCTTAAGTCCGTATTTGGTAAATTACGAACCTATTGTAATTCCTGCTGGTGAGGCAAATAAAACCCTAAAGTACGCCGAAAAAATTTGGTCGAAATTTCAAGAGCATTTTGCCGATAGAAGAGCTGTTTTGCTTAATTTAGGCGGGGGTGTTATCTCTGATTTGGGTGGCTTTTGCGCCGCAACTTATAAAAGAGGAATTGATTTTATAAACATCCCTACTACGCTACTTTCTATGGTAGATGCCAGTATTGGCGGCAAATTAGGTGTTGATTTTGAATCATATAAAAATGTAATTGGAGTTTTTCAGCACCCTAAATATATTTTTATCAACCCCCAATTTTTAAACACCTTGCAGGAAGAAGAAAAAAGAAATGGATTGGCCGAGGTTTGTAAACATGCTTTAATTGAAGATAAATCTCTCTTTGAAAAATTAGCAGCCATAGAAAACCACGACTGGGAAAATGCAGGGGCACTAATTTTCCAATCGTTGAAAATTAAGGTATCCATTGTAAAAAAGGATCCTCTAGAAAAAGATATAAGAAAAGCTCTCAATTTTGGCCATACCATTGGACATGCTATAGAAACACATTCCCTAATTTCTGATGCCGTTCCACTTAAACACGGTGAGGCCATTGCCATAGGAATTATTTGTGAAGCCTATATAAGTAAAGCAATTCAAGGTTTAAGCGGTTCTGAGTTAGAAAAAATCACCGATTTTTTCAAGAGTAGATTTCCAAAATACAAAGGTAAATTGCATGCGCCTAGTTTGATTGATATCATGAAAAACGACAAGAAAAACCGTCAGGGTCTTATCAATTTCACCTTACTCAAGAAAATTGGAAAAGCCAAAATAGACATCAATTGCCACGATGATTTGATTGCAAAATCTATAGAATATTACCGCAATTTAACTCCATGAGTCAAGTAAAAATAGAATGTGAAGACGCCAATTTAATTGCCACCATACAATTACCGGCATCCAAAAGCATTAGCAATAGAGCCTTGGTTTTAAACGAAGTTTTAAAGCAAAAAAACCTTCCTGCCAGAACAATAGAAAACATCTCTACCGCAGACGATACCCAAATTATAAATAAGGCTCTGTCTGAACCAAATGGAGTTATTGACATTAAAAACGCTGGTACTTGTTTGCGATTTTTAACTGCTTATTTTTCTGCTATTCCTGGATTGGAAATAACCTTAACAGGCAATGAAAGAATGAAGCAAAGGCCTATCAGCTCTTTGGTTCAAGCCTTAAATTCTTTAGGTGCAGATATTAGGTATTTAGAAAATGAAGGTGTTTTACCAATTGCTATTAAAGGAACAAAACTCAAAGGAGGAAAGGTAAGCATAGACACTAGCAATTCTAGCCAGTTTGCTTCTGCACTTATGATGGCTGCACCTTTAATGGAGAATCCTCTAGAAATTACCTTGGAAGGAAACTTGGTAAGTAAGAACTATATTGAAATGACTCAATCCATGCTGCAAGAGTTTGGTTTTGAAAGTTCATTTTCAGAAAACACTATTTTGGTTCAAACCGAATATAGACCAAAAAATACAGAAAACTTAACCTATTATATAGAAGCAGATTGGAGCAGTGCAGCCTTTTTTTACGAGGCCGCATTATTAGCAGATAAAGCCGATATCCTTTTTCCAGGCTTATTTTTAAACTCCATTCAAGGAGATTCTATAGTAGCCAAGTGGATGGAAGAACTTGGAATTAGAACCATTGAAAAAGAAACCGGTGTTTATATCACCAAAGGCAAAACCCCCAGCACTTCCAATTTCTCCTTTGATTTTACCAATTACCCAGACCTTGCTCCTGCATTAATTTGTGCCACAGCAGGCGCTTCATTTATAATGAATGCAAAGGGATTGAGCAGTTTAGTCTTTAAGGAAAGTAACCGCATAGAGGTTTTATCACAAGGTTTAAAGCAATTGCATTACAGAGTTAATTGCACTAGCAGCCAATTAGAACACGATGGTATTCAGCATTCGTTTTATGAGAATAGTGTAATCAACACTCAAGAAGATCATAGAATAACTATGGCTTTTGCCTTCTTTTCCATTTTACAATCTACCATTTTTTTAAGCGAATCAGAATCGGTACAAAAATCGTTTCCTAATTTCTGGCAAGAAGCTGCAAAAATTGGAGTTTTGCTTAAAATAGATACTACGGGAAGGAAAAAGAAATAATAGTTGCAGAGCTTATTTCTCTACCTCATCTAGCCAACCGAGAGAACCGCCTTGCAGAGTAAAAGCCTTATTAGAACAATTTTCTTGCAGATAGGCTGCCGCTTTTCTAGCTCGGCCACCACCCCTCCCACATGCAACTGAGGAAGCGAGGCTTTGTAAATGGAGCAAGTTTACTAAACCAGCAGAAATTCAATCTTGTTTTGAACCAAATTTAAAAACAAAAAGCATTTGGATATAGAATTTGGTCCCAAACAAGGGACTTATCCCTCGGAAAAGCATTAAGTTGCTAGCTAATGAAATTCAACGAATAGCATTTTTTTTTTACTAGTTAAGAACTACCGAGGGCATTCGCGGAGAAAAAGTATATATCGTGGATTTTGCCAGGTTGGACTTTCTTCATATCTACATTTTGTGCAACGCCTATTATGTAACTTTTTGCCCTGGCTATATTTCCTATTCTGACATCTTTTACAACTATATCCTTCTTCCCATTTCAAAAATGCTAAGTACTTTAAACAATCATCATCTGTCTTAAATGTTCGGTTGA
>JAIOYZ010000052.1 GCA_021740845.1 Bacteroidia bacterium | reverse complement strand
GGCTTATAAATTTACTAAAGACAAAAGACTAAGGACCAAAGACTGCTTCTTCTATGTTTTGCAATTGAACGAGAATTACTTTGGGCTTATAAATTTACTAAAGACAAAAGACTAAGGACCAAAGACTGCTTCTTCTATGTTTTGCAATTGAACGAGAATTACTTTGGGCTTAAAAATTTACTAAAGACAAAAGACTAAGGACCAAAGACAAAAAGCCTTCTTTGAAAACAAAACACCCAATGTATAAAAAGTCCAAAAACCAAAGCAAGCAAAAAAGGCAAATTGCTAAAGACTAAAGACCAATACCCAAAGACAAAAAGCCTTCATTGGAAACAAAACACCCATTATATAAAAAGAGCCCCCCAATTTTCTAAAGCGCAATTTTCTTGTTAACATTGCGACTTCTAATTAGCAAAAAATGACATTTGAAAATTCCTTAGCCTTTGCGCAAAACTTGGATCAAACAGATAAATTGGCTCATTTTAGAGATGAGTTTCATTTGATTCAAAAAGATGGAAAACCAATGGTTTACCTTTGTGGCAATTCTTTGGGCTTGCAACCAAAAAGGGTAAAAGCGGCCATCGACCAAGAGTTAAAAGATTGGGCAGAACTAGGTGTGGAAGGTCATTTTGATGGTAAAAATCCCTGGATGTACTACCATCATTTTTTAACCGAAAAAGCTGCTAAAGTTGTAGGTGCAAAAAATTCGGAGGTGGTAATAATGAATAATCTTACCGCCAACTTGCATTTAATGATGGTAAGTTTTTACAGACCAACTGCTTCGCGTTATAAAATTATGATGGAAGTTTCTGCGTTTCCATCAGATCAATATGCTATGGAAACGCAAGCAAGGTTTCACGGTTTGAACCCAGATGAAGCGATTATAGAATTGAAGCCTCGCGAAGGAGAATATACCTTGCGCACGGAAGATATTTTGGCGAAAATTGAAGAGAACAAAGATACTTTGGCTATTGTTATGATGGGCGGCGTAAACTATTATACAGGTCAGGCATTTGACATTAAAACCATTGCTGCCACTGCACATGCAGTTGGTGCTAGAGCAGGTTTTGATTTAGCTCATGCTGCCGGTAACTTGCACTTACAACTTCACGACTGGAATGTAGATTTTGCAGTATGGTGTACTTATAAATATTTAAATTCTGGTCCGGGTGGAACAAGCGGTGTGTTTGTTCACGAACGCCATGGAAATAACCCAGAAATTAACCGTTTTGCAGGTTGGTGGGGACATGATGAAAAGGAAAGATTTTTGATGAAGAAGGGCTTTATTCCTATGGAAGGAGCAGCGGGTTGGCAATTGAGCAATGCACAGATTTTTCCAATGGCTATTCACAAAGCCTCACTGGAATTATTTGACGAAGCAGGTATAGAAAATTTGCGCAAGAAAAGTGAATTGCTCACTGGCTATTTGTATTTTATTCTAAAAGATTTTACGGAACATTTAACGGTTATTACTCCAGAAGATCCAGCGCAAAGAGGTTGCCAGTTATCCATTATTGTAAAGCAGGACGGCAAGAAATTATTTGACTATTTGCAAAGCCAAAACATCCTACCAGATTGGCGCGAACCTGATGTTATTCGAATGAGTCCAGTGCCTATGTATACTAATTTTGAAGATGTATTTAAAATTGGGGAAGCGTTGAAAAATTATTTCGCATCTTAATTTTTTTTGGTTCAAACCGAAACCTATACTATAAGAAATAACTATTGCGTTTAACAACCTATAATCATAAAAAACTCAACAAACTATAAAACAAAATGAAGAAAGCACTTTTAATTTTAACCCTTGGATTTGGTTTATTGGCTTCTTGTAAGAAAGAAGATTCAACAACCACATCAAACAACTCAAGCACACTAACCACTGCACAAAAAATTCAAAACAAATGGAATTTTGTGAGTGTAATAGATTACAATTATGTTGGAGCCAGCACTACCTTAGATTATATTGATACTTTAGCTTTGGGTTCTGCGGGAGATTATTTAGATTTTAAAACAAACAATAAAGTTCATATTTCAATTGACGGTGAGCAGGACAGTTTGGATTATTCGATTGTTGGAGATACTAAATTAATTTTTGATGGTGACACCTATGATATTACTAAGATTACTGCAAATGAATTTGTATTTACCTATTCGGAAAGAATTGACCCACCCTACTATGATAATGTAATTGTTTTGAAACGATAATTGAGTTTTCAATTTATGAAAAGCCAGGCTTAATAATATTGAGCTTGGCTTTTTTGTTTAATAATTCTAATTGGCACTTCATCCTTTGATTTTCGGCTATTGAATATTTCCTCTATATTCGCCGCCGGTCAGGTCTTTTGGCAGTTTGTATTCCCGCCACTCAAACGCAAACTCCAAACTGACTATTGCACCCATAGTTCAACGCCCGCCCGACAGAACGTCGTTCGGGCGGGGATAGAATTTCAGATTCTATTTTATTTGAACTATTATGCTAATGTTCTTTATATATTTTTATTGCACCCATAGTTCAACGGATAGAATTTCAGATTCCGGTTCTGAAGATGGAGGTTCGAATCCTCTTGGGTGCACTATAAGACGGAGATAGAATTTCAGATTCCCCCGCCCGACTGAACGTCGTTCGGGCGGGGGTTAGGCTGACAATTCATTTTCTAATAGGCTTTTAGAATGACTCGTATTTTCATAACAATTATGAATCATTTACGTATCATTTAAGTCTTTCATTAAATATGGTTTAGTGATTCTCAATTAGGATAAAAATAAGAAAACAACGGTTATTATTTCCCACAAAATCATTCCAAAAAAATCATATTAGCTATATCTCCATCAATACCCTCCAAAATTTTTTGTAGTAAAAAGAAATCATTTGAAGGAAATACCAAATTTGCACCAGTTTTGTAGGATCGCACCTCAGCTTTGGCAATTGTTGGGTTATTTAAATTAATTGAAATTATATAGGTAAGGTCGTCTTCTGGGAAGTCCCATTGTATTGTCTCCAGTATTGAATCACTACCCTTCTTTTTCCTAGCGCAATGTGTCATCTTCATTTCTAGAGCTAGTTGCATTAGTTCACTTGTTGCATTTAATGGCCAAAAAAAATTGGGTTTCGCAAGAACCTCTAATTCAGCCATTAACTCCTTTTTTGAGCCAAAGAAATTGGCGATTGCCACTATAGGAAATAAGATAGGATTTGTGATTGCAGAAACCTTAGTTCCAGTGGTAGACTTTAGACTAAATTGGTTAGAAATAACAAATTGCATTTCTCTTAACCTCAACAAAGACCTTAATCTCAAGTTACCCCTTTCAACACAAGCAATCAATACCTTTTCAAAAAAATCAAATCTATTTAACTGCTTGAGTCTCGTGGATCTACCATTTTTCCTTCTATTATTAAAAAATTCTTTGGATATTACCAACTCACGAAAAACACGTTTTATTGCCTCGGTATTCATGAAATTGAAAGGCTTTACACAATAGAATTTATCGATATAACCATTAAAATCAGCATTTTGTCCATATTTAGCCTTAAATATCATATGAATATTCTCAATATCGCAAACAACTATAACTTTGTTTAGACCAAATCTGTTTAGCTTTTCATCATTATTTTGTTGGTCGAAATATGCTGAGAAAATATTCAATATTCTAAAAATATGTTCCGGGTCAACACGATCAAGATCGTCAATAATCAGCACAGCGTTTTTTCCACTTCGTTTTATAATATTTTCAATAATACTTGTCACCAAATCAAATGGATCGTAAACAGCATGCTTAGATTCAACTGCTGTAACGAAATCAGAAAGCTTTCGTGCCTCGGTTTTTGATGCATCTGAGTGAAATTTATCAAACTCAATTTTTAATTCTTTGGAGACTTTTAGTAACTGCTCTATTGATTTTCCTACCTTAGGGGCAACTGTAAGCAGTTTTAGAATGATGTCGATTGGCTTATCCTGAATATAGGTATAAATTGACTCAGAAAAACTTGAATAACTATTAAAGTCTATTTGGACATCATCGTTGCTGATAAGACTAAACAAAATGTCATATTTAATCAGATCGAAAATATCGTCATTAGTGGCAATGGAGTAGTTCACGGGGAAAATATGCAAAGCCAAAAATTCTTCACCATTTTCAAAATTTGCCATACCCACTTTAGAAAAAAAGTGTTTTAAGAAAGTAGTCTTTCCCATACCGAACCGGCCAGAAAACACTATTCTATCATTATCCGGCAGATTAAAATGTATTCCAAATTCTTCCATCGGGTATTTATAAAGGTCCAATATTTCATTTTTCATATTTGCAATATCGGAAGATTATTAACTGTTGAGTAATTTTTATGCCATTTGGAAAATATTACTTTTCGTTCTGCTAATGGATTATAAAAAACATATAATTATTAATCAATTAACAGTCTCTCCCGACTGAACGTCGTTCGGGCGGGGGTTCTGAAGATGGAGGTTCGAATCCTCTTGGGTGCACAAGAATATGGACAAAAGATCCCAGCGAGGCCCTATGTTTATAGAAAGGAAATCAATATGTAGAGTCATGCGACCCCGCTGGGGTCGGATAGGATTTCTTGCAATTTTTTCTATAAATATTTTATCCCTTCAGGATAAGATTCTAAATATGGCTCTATTAAAATTTCCCACCACAACATTTCTATTTTAATTGAACATGAATATGATCGTCGTGGCGCACGGCTTGACAACCATGAAATCTTATTTTATCTGAAGTGAGGTTCATTCTAGTTTTCAAATGTGGTTCAATAAAAATTTTGCCCACCTCATTTTGCTCTGCAAATAACTCTACTAAATACTTGGTTCGTTTTGGATCAAACAGGAATTTGTTTTACTAATTGGTATATGCTTTTGACATATTAAATTCAATTTGTTTTAACTATTTTTGATTTATGAATACAAATTATTTGCAACGGATTACTATTGATCCAGAAATATGCCATGGGAAAGCATGTATCCGTGGCATGCGCTGGCCTGTTGAGGTGATAATGGATATGCTAGGGTCTGAAATGAGTATTTCTGATATTATTAGTGAGCACCCTGAATTAGTTAAAGAGGATATCCTTGCTGCACTTCAATATGCTAAAATATTAACTTCAGGAAAATCTATTAAAGAGGTAGCTTAATGCGAGTCTTATGTGATGTTCATATTTCTTATAAAATAGTTAGGTTCTTCAATCAACAAAATATTGAAGCCTTTCATGTAAATGAATTGCCTGATAAGTGGTTCAGTAAGGATTCATTTATTGCAAACCATGCAGATAAAAATGATTTGGTACTACTTTCAAAGGATGAGGATTTCAAAAACTCCCATTTTTTACAAAATAAACCCAAACGACTGATCCGTATTACTCTTGGTAATATTAGTAATGAAAAACTGATAGCAATTTTTTCAACTAATCTTGAATTGATAAAAAAATCCATGCAATCCGAAAAATGCTATTTGGAAATAAATGAGCAATACCTTGAACTAAATAATTTGTAAGGAATTTTAAACTATCAGTTTTTCACAAAAAGGTTTAATCCACCTTTTGCTCTATTTCTTGATTCTCTTCTTTACTTGCCTCTTCAGTTATAGTCTTTTCGGGTTCTAGGCTATCCGCTTCCTTCCAGCTATCTTCAATGTTCTTAGTCATTTCTTGGGTTAGGGCATTCCAATCTTCAAATAAATCTCTCACAAAATGATCTTCTTTGGAATCTTTGCCTGCGCCCAATCCTTCAATAAAACGAAAACGGTCGTTTGGACTAGGATGTGTATCATCACTACTGGTTTGGCGGTTTAGAGAATTATTCACTTCCTCTTCTATTCCCAAATCAGTGCCACCAGTAAGCTCATATAAATTACTAAAAGAGCGCTTTGTTTCTCTTGCTTCATTTATTTCTGTATTGGCTAATTTTATAAATTCGATATTCCTTCTAATTACATAGGTTAAACCATTTTGAAAGGATTGCGCTCCATAGGTTTGTGCTGCTACCCTATCTGCTAAAATTTCTTGCAAGCGAGTTGAACCGTTACTAATTTTCCTGAAGATAAAATCGTAGGCTTTCAAAAATAAGTAAGCCAAATTCCACCAAACGGTTTGCCCGCTTAAATAAAGGGCATACGAATATTTATGCATATCGTTTCTCACTCGCATTGCCACTGCTCCACCGGCAGTATCTCGGTTCGAAAAATGCCCGTATTCATGCGCCAAAACCGCCTTGAAATCATTTACTTTAAAATCCTTTAACACCCCTGTGCCAAGTATTAAAATTCGTTTACTTTTATCTAGCATTTTTTCTCTTCTGGTGCCGTTCTCATAAACCGCCAAATCAGTTTCAGGTGTAATTCGAATTTCATCAATTGGTCGTGTACCCATTGTGTTTGCCACCTCATTGGTTAAGGCATACAAGGCAGGCGCTTCTTCTTCTGTTAGCTCTCTTCCTGGGTCTTCGGCTTTTGCTTTTACTAATAAAGATTTCACCATTCCATAAATAGAATATCCAGCACCTGCAATTAGAATGAACATCAATTGAATTGGAATTCTACCCAACATTATAAACGCATAACCAATACCAATTACTACCAAAACAAGCAATACCAATATTATAGGTAAAGAGATATAATAATAAATACCCGCAACATTTATTAGGTAAGTATAAACCTTCTTAATGGATTTGGAAAGGCTTTCGGCACCATGCATTTTAAATTCCTTTTCCACAGCATTTAAGGTATAATTAGAAAGCAATATTCCACCCAGATAAAGAATAAGAAAACCCAAAATCCAAACGCCAACTACATAAAGGAAATAAATAAAATAGGACTTCCTTTCTTCATGTTCATTGATGCCACCATCTAAAAACCGTTCCACACTTTCCTCTTCTAAGCCAAGTTCTTTAGCCTCCAATATTTCCCTTTTGGCATCGCTCCACTCCTCTTCCGATTGGTAAATTATGGCCTGATAATAATGAGAAATCATTTTATCAGGATGGTATTTCATCAAGGATTGTGTGGCGGTTTTAAAATCCTCATATTGGTTGCTTTGAATGTATATTTGAGCTAAAAATGCAGTTACTTCAAAATCATCTGCAGTAGGCATTTTATAGGCAAAACCTAAGACTGATTTTGCTTTGTTTAAATAACTTTCATTCGCAATTTCCTTACTATTGGATGCAGCAATGAGACATTGCGCATAGGTAATTAGGTTTTCATAAGAGCTATCTAAGTTTACCGCTTTTTCGCAAAGAGCTAAGCCTTCTTCAAACTTGCCTGCTGTTACCTTTAAGCCACCTAATCTTCTAATGGCAATATCAAAATTAGGAGCCTTGTCGTAAATCTTAGAAAACAATTCGTCTGCAAGTTCATTATCCTCACTGTCGAGTGCGGAGGTAGCTTGCTTAAACAAATCCACCAACGTTGGATTAATGGCTTCCAATTTTTGGATATAAAGCCTCTCTTTGGCCATATCCCTTTCCTGACTTTTTACTTGCAGTAGGGCAACTATTCCAAAAAGGAATAAAAAAATTCTTTTAGTGTTTTTATGCATTGGTAGGCAGTTTATGGTTTACTTCTTATAAAATAATTGGTTCAAGCCGAATATTTATAGACTGCCACTAACCCAAATTTTGAAATCGAAAATAGGATTTTGCTAATATTCTGCAAATAAAAAATCAGGATAATTCTCTTATAATTTTCTTAATGAAAATGCCATTAAAAATGAGTTTTAAATTTTGAGTGTTTGGGGTTTAGGTTGTAAAAATGTTTACCGCAGTAATTAATTCGGTTTGAACCAAAGGGGTTCTGTATAAATGGGACTTTAGGTATTATTATTTAGGGTATTCTGATAGGAGAAAAAGAAGAATTTTTAAGGCACAATGGGGTGAAACAATTTTGAGATTGGAAATGTTTAACACTTCACTTTTCACTAATTGGGTGATTGATCTTTCCTTTCAAAAATCATAGTTTTATTGAAATTTCCTCTTTATTTTGCCTGCCTTTAGTAGCAGAAAATACAATTTTATGGCAGAGAAAATAAACATTATTGGCGGTGGTTTAAGTGGTACCTTAATGGCCATTTATTTGGCAAAACGCGGATTTGAAATCAACTTATTTGAGCGCAGACCAGATATGCGTAACAACAGAATTTCGGCAGGAAAATCAATCAACTTGGCGCTTTCTACCAGAGGATTATTTGCCTTAGAAAAAGTGGGTTTAGACCAAGAAATTTTGGGCGATGCCATTCCCATGTACGGTAGAATGATTCACAATAAAAAAGGTGAACTGGCTTACCAACCTTACGGAAAAGAAGGTCAGGCAATCAATTCTGTTTCTCGCGGTAGATTGAACATTCGATTATTAGAATTGGCTGATGAATTTGAAAACATTACCTTACATTTTGAAACCAAATGCACCGATGTAAATATTGAAGCAGGTATTGCCACCTTTGAAATGAAAGATGGTTCGAGCCAAACATTTACATCTGATAGAATTATAGGTACTGATGGCGCTTTTGCCGCTACCAGAGCCAGAATGCAAATGGGCGACCGTTTTGATTATAACCAGTTTTATTTGCCTGTGGGATACAAGGAATTGGAAATTCCGGCAGGTGATTTGGGTGAATTTAAAATGGAGAAAAATGCCTTACACATTTGGCCACGTGGTGCATTTATGATGATTGCTTTGCCAAATCCTGCCGGAGATTTTACCTGTACTTTGTTTGTTCCTTTTGATGGAGAAACAAGTTTTAATGCAATCAAAACTCGCGAAGATGTAGAGAAGTTTTTTGCTGAAGAATTTCCGGATGCCACACCTATGATGCCAACCTTATTGGAGGATTATTTTAAAAACCCTACTTCTAGTTTGGTAACCGTACGTTGTTATCCATGGGTAAAAGCAGATAAATTGGCCTTAATGGGCGATGCTGCTCATGCGGTGGTTCCGTTTTATGGTCAGGGTATGAATTGCAGTTTTGAAGATGTGGTGGTAATGGATGAGTGCATTGAAAAATATGGTTCTGATTGGAACAAAGTTTTTGATGAATACCAAAAATTACGCAAACCAAATGCAGATGCTATATCTGAATTAGCCATTCAAAATTACGCGGAGATGGCAGATAAGGTTGGCGACAAACATTTCTTGCACAAGAAACATATAGAGCATGATTTATCAGATTTATACCCAGATAAATTTAAATCGCAATATGAGTTAACCACCTTTAGTTTGAGTCCGTATAAATACGCTTTGGATCAAGGCAAAAAGAACGACGTGCTATTGGAAACGATAATTGCCGCTGGCGCAGAAGAAAAAATAAAAGACCCAGCATATATGGAAACGCTTTGGCATTTAATTGATTAGGGGAAGTTTAAACCAATATAGGCAAACCATTAAATTACTAAGGGCAAAATATTGCGTTTAACCCCAACGAGGTTATATGTTTATAGCAAAATAAATTCAAACGAAATTTATTCGACCCCGATGGGGTCGTATGTTTCGGCTTCAATGGCATTTCTATAAACATTGAATCCCTCCGGGATTTGTAAATTGATTTTTTTGATTAAAATCAAATACTTTTTTTCATAACAAATTGGGTAAAATATTATAAAAATATTATTGCCTCAAACCCCAACGGGCATACGCGTCAACTTAAGGATTTTGTTTTTCGTCCAACACTTATTTTGCAGCTTTTTTTAACTCCGGTTTGATTGTGGTTGATTCTTTGGGTTGCTTTACTTGTGATTTTTTTATTCGTTGAAGGGTGAATGTATT
>JAIOYZ010000019.1 GCA_021740845.1 Bacteroidia bacterium | reverse complement strand
GAAGAAGCAGTCTTTGGTCCTTAGTCTTTTGTCTTTAGTAAATTTATAAGCCCAAAGTAATTCTCGTTCAATTGCAAAACATAGAAGAAGCAGTCTTTGGTCCTTAGTCTTTTGTCTTTAGTAAATTTATAAGCCCAAACTAATGTCAGTTCAAAACCTAAAACCTAAAACTTAAAACTTAAAACTTAAAACCTAAAACCTAAAACCTAAAACTCAAAACTCTTTAGCGAATTTTATTTATATCGTTTTTTTGCCTAATTAGTGGCTTGCCTTGTATGGCTTGGATAAGCGTTAATAAAGCCAATAGGCCGTAAACAAAGGAGAGAACAAAAGTCAATTTTGTGTTTTTTAAAACATAGAAAGAGAAGAAGGGTAAAAATTGTAAGGCATGCATGCCAATAAAATGAGAAACTCTTAAATCGCCAACGGTCTTGCTCCAGCCAACAATAAACCAATTTGAATTATCATTCAAAGCTCCCACACTATGATTAAGTCGTGAGCCCATTGCAAAGCCCTCAAATGAAAATAGTACAAAAATGATAATGCTTAAACGGATTGCCCACAAATAATAATTAGGAAGATTTGGGAAATCATGTTTAAAAAATAGAAAGCCAATATATGCCGTATAAAGTGTTACTGCAGATGCCGCCAAAGCCATTAGTGAATACAAAGCGGAATATACTGGTGTAGAAATATTGTAGTGTGATAATTGCCCTTTATTGGCTTGAAAAGAGATATAAAAAATTTCAAATCCCAAAAGAATGATAACCGTCCAATTGTAACTATTAATATTAAAAGAGGGCAGGTAATAACAATACCAGGCCATAGCCCAAGCAAATAGAAAAGTAGAAAATGCAAATTTAAATGGTTTGAACCAAGCATTTACTGAATAGACTTGTATGCTTGTGATTTTTGAAAGTAACAAAAAAGCAAATGCCAATACCAAGCAAATTAAGCCGAAGTAAAACAAGGTTTCATTGCGGTATTTGAGTTGTTGAAAAAAGTCTATCATTATTTAATACTAGCTAAGTTCTTTTTAATTTTCATCATTATTTTATCGGGTGTAATTCTTGGAATATTACTTAAAAACCAATTCATAGAGCCAACAATTTTTTTCCCTTCTCCATTAAGAAACAATTCAACTCCTGCTTTAGCTACCTGGACTGCCGACATTGGTTTGTTGGCACTCATTGCTTTGGTTTTACGCATTGCCGCTGTATGAAAAGGAGTTTCTACTGTACCAGGGCAAAGGGCTGTTATTATTACTCCAGTTCCTTGCATTTCTGCTGAAACAGTTTCGGTGAAGGCTAAAACAAAACTTTTTGTTGCCGAATAAACTGAATAATAGGGGAAGGGCAGAAAAGAAAGAAGGGAGGCTACATTCATAATTCTACCTTTTCTTGCTTTAGCCATATCCGCTCCAAATAGCTTCGTTAACCCAAGCAATGAGGTAATATTAACAGCAATCATTTCTTCATCTTTTTTCAAAGGCATTTCCATAAAATTTCCGTAATCACCAAAGCCTGCATTATTAACCAATCCTGTAACTAGAATCTTATGTTGTTTTATTTCATTATATAAATCTTGGGCAGAATTTGGTTCAGATAAATCGTAAAGAAAAAAAAGCACTTCAATACCAAATTCCTGTTTTAATTCATTTTGAAGTTTTTCTAACTTATCTTGACTGCGAGCTACCAATATTAAATTGTGTTTTTTAGCTGCCAATTGCTTTGCCATTTCGTAACCAATTCCTGAGCTTGCTCCTGTTATTAAAGTATATTCTTTCATTTTTTTTATAGTTAAAGCAAAGGTGGCTTGGTTTTAAAATTATAAACGATAACAAATGTTTATAGTTTTTCTAATTCAGCTTTTTTTAGTCTACTCAAATGAATTGGGGTAATTCCTAAATAGGATGCAATCATATGTTGAGGAACACGGTTATGTATGTTTGGAAAAACCTCTGTTATGCTGTCGTAGCGTTGTTTGGGCGTTCTAATATACATATTTTTAATTCGGTGGTCTTGGTAAATGAAATAATATTCAGCAATTAATCGTCCCATTTTTTCTCCCTCAATTAGGTTTTTATAGCCCCATTCTATTGTAGAACGAGGTAAAATTACAACTTGTGTTTCTTCTAGGGTTTGCAAACTATAAATTGAATTTTGCTTTTGAATAAAGTTGGAATAGTCGGCAATGAATTGGTTTTCTAATGCAAAATGAATGGTGTGTTCAGCACCTTCATTATCTGTAATTAACACTCTAATTATTCCCTTATTTATAAAAAATATTTCGTTAGGAACAACATTGGGTTGGCTTAAAATTTCTTGCCGTTTAAATTTTTTGGTAGCAGCTCCACTGAGGAATTTGTTTAACTCTATATCCGAAACATTTATCAATTGTTTCATTACTTGTTTAATTTGTTCCATGTGTCTGGTAAATATTTGTTTGGCAGTACCAATTACAGGTAATTCCTTGTGATTTCATTTATTTTTTTGAGCAATTTTAATTTTAATTCTTCTAATTTGAGGAGCAAATTTTTATAGTTATAAAGGTTGAACCAATTCCAAATAAACTATAACATTAACAAGAGCTTTTTGCTTGCTTTGGTTTTAGTTGTTGGTCTTTTTATACAATGGGTGTTTTGCATCCAATGAAGGCTTTTTGTCTTTGGGTATTGGTCTTTAGTCTTTGGCAATTTACGCCGCTGAGCGTAGTCTATGTCTGCGTCCGACTATTTTTGGAGCTTAAGCTCCAGGATAAAGATTAAAAGCCATGTTTTAATTTAAATAAGCCATTCCAAACTCATCCAAATCAAATTTCGGTTTGAACCAAAAAAGACAATAAATTAAAGAATCCTTTCTTATTTTTGATAGAAGCTTGAAACTTATCCCTTACCAATAAAGCCAAACTAGTTTGCCAATTTTAGAAACCAAATCTAATTCTCTATTTACCTTAATGAGAGGTAACAAGCAGTTTGAATTAAGCAACCCTGCTTCGGCTAATCTCAGAACAAGTACTTCGATTAGGGTCAGCATAAATTTAGGAAATGTTTTAACGGTTGTAAGCGACCGTAAGATTGAAATAGATGAAAGTTATTCATTCCAAAATGCTGGTGGCCAAAAATATAGTAATGGAGCTTATACGGCAGATGTGGCAGGTGACTTTAATCAATTAAATGCAGCAGATGGCATAATAAGCAGCTATGTAGCAGAGGTAATATCAGCCACAGATTATTATGCCTTTGGCGCGCCAATGCCGGAGAGAAGTTGGCAAGGAAGTGAGTATAGATTTGGGTTTAATGGGAAGGAGAATGATGATGAAATAAATGGTGCAATTATAGATTATGGCATGAGAAGCTATGATTCAAGGATAGGGAGATTTATTAAAGTTGATCCTCTTGTAATGACTTTCCCATTTTGGTCACCATTTCATTTTGCGGGGAATTCACCAATACTTAATGAGGATTTGGATGGGCAGGAACCAATTGTAAATGCCTTAACAAGATTTGCAGTTTGGGTGCAAGCCAACCAAATGGCAATGACTGGTTTTGCTTGGGGAATGGTTTTGGACGAAGAGTTTCCTGGGCCAGCAGATGACATTGGCAGATTAGCAAAAGCTGGTATTAGAAATTTGGATGATGTAGTATCAACTTCAAAAAAGGTAGTTGATAAATATGATTTAATAAAATTCACCTATATAGATCTTCCTTACAATTTAGATAAAATAGTCCCAAAACCAAAACCATTTTTTAATAGTGTATCTGGTGAATGGGTAACTTATCATGCGCACCATATTTTCCCCCAACATTTTAGGGAAAAATTTGCTGATTTAGGTTATAATGTAGATAATCCAATTTTTGCCAGATGGTGGATGCAAGAAAAATTCAATCCAACATCGCATTGCAGCAAGGCGAAAGATTATAACAGGTACATTGAAGGATTTTTGGAACAAGTAAAGAACAAGACTGTTCTTTTGAAAAAAGAGGGCGCTTCATCAGATGCAATCCAAGATGCCATAAATAAGGATTTGGTTTTTTGTATAAGTTTGCAGACAAAGATTACGGTTTTAGAACCAACATTAATCCATTAGCAATGGCAAATATTAGTTGGGATTTTTTATTTGAAAATCAATCCCTTTTTACAGCACCTGCTTGGGATTCAATTAAAAACACTATGAAGAGTATTAATGAAAATCATTACAATGAATTGTTTGAAAAATATAAGAGTAAATAATATGGAATTTTATACAATGTACATCAAAAGTATCGAGGAATTTATTACATTAAATTTTGACAGAAACCAATTCCCAGATCGTTTTTTTCATTTTGGAATTATGTCAGGCAGTAGCATTGTTGAAAAACCTGTTGAAATGTTTATGCATAAGGAATATGGTCATAAGTACTCTCATATTGTATCCACCACAAGTGCAATTTCATTTGTTATCAGTGAAGTTTTATATTTGGAATTAATCAAAAATGGATTTACTGGGTTTACCTCATATCAAATAAATTGCATTGACTGTCAACAAAAATTTGTTGGAATTTCAATCATAGGTAGGGTGAACGCTCAACCAGATTTTTCCCAGAGCAAATTGATTTATTATACCAATGGAAAACCAAGGTTTTACAAGGGACTTTTTTTTAATATGAATTCTTATGATGGCAGTGATTTTTTCTATTATTACAATAAGGATGGTTCAATAAATGAGTTTTTTTTGTTACTTTCTCAAAGAGCATTTAATGTGATTGAGAAATATAAAAGTGATGCAATAGAATTACTTACATTTAGTGAAACTGCGGTTTTGGTTAATTCGCCACATATTCAATAAAAGGATGTTGTTTCCTCACTTCGGATTTATTTCTTGTTGAGCAATATTAGATTCAAATTACCAAATATGCAATTTATTGAAAATTTTCAATTTGAAAGCACTTTTTGAGACTTGGCTCTTAAATACTTCAAATTGGATTTAGGAATTATTTAATAATTTTTATTGTATATTGATTATAATTAAAGGGATTATGTTAGAATGCATTATAAATAAAAAAATTGGTGAGAAAGGTATGGTGTATTTTTATCCACCATACCTTAAAACAATTCCAAAATCCATTCGTATCTTCATAAGAATTAATTAAGTATTATCTTTCCCTAAATAGTGGAATTTTAATTTCTCTAATTCCCAATCAAAACACAATCGAATTTCCTTATCTTAGCACCTAAAAACTCCCACCCCATGCATACACGACTAACAAACTTACTATTAGTTTTCTGTTTAGTATTCCTTCAACAGCTTACAGCCCAAACACCTATTATCACAGGGTTTTCCCCAATAGCAGCCCACCCAAGAGCGGTTCTAACTATTTATGGTTCTAACCTAAATGCAGGCACGGGAGCAAGGCATGTTTTTATTGGCAGGGTAAAGGCACAGGTTCTAAATGTAAGTTCAGATTCTTTGCAAGTCCGTGTACCATTTGGTTCAACAATTGGGCCTGTGGTACTAAGCGCCAATAACAAAACAGTAAGTAGCAAACTTCATTTTGTACCCACCTACCCTGCAAACACCAGCACTCCAACTAACCTAAACTTCTGGCCCACCGAAGGAGATGTGAATATTCCTCAAAGTGGAGGACGCTACGACACTGGAATTAAAAGTGCAGATTTGGATAACGATGGCAATGTAGACCTTATCACAAGGGTAAGTTACTCACAATCTATTCCAGCCAATATTATTTATAACCCTTTTTATTATAGAATGCGTATCTTCAAAAATACAAGTGGTTTAACAGGAGGCTTGAGTTCAAGTTTAACTACTGCTCCTTTCGATTTTGTTGCGGATAGTTCTTATACACCTGGGAAATATAATAGATTATATGATTTCGATTTAGGTGATATTAACAGCGATGGAAACATGGACATAGTTGCCAGAACCGATTCAGGTATTTGCATATTTTTAAATAAAGGAATTGGAATTGGTTATAATATGTTCAATAAGATATTAATTCAAAATCCATTACTCTATTCATTGCCTCTTACTGTTAATATACGTTTTGCTTTGAAATTAATTGATTTTGATGGCAATGGTAAATTGGATGTCTTAGTTACTACCCCCAATAGTTTGGTTATTTTGAGCAATAATTCAACATCCACGAATCTCCTTGCTTCCAACTTTTCAATTAACAAAATACTTACAGTTGCTCCCGAAAGGCCTAGTTGGGTTATATTTTCTGAGGATATAACAAATGACGGAAAGCCTGATATATTATTTTATAATACCTATCCATACCTAACAACTTATGACTCCATGAGTTATATGGAAAATCAATTTGGGCTTTCTTCCACAATTTTAGATTCACAAGCCTTTGGAATAGCAACTGTTGTGAATTTTTTGGCTTACCCTCAAGGGTCATTAATAACGGACCTAAATCAAGATTCTTTATTAGATGTCATTACCAGCTTTAGTGTTAATAAATTGGGCTTTCAAAGCAATGCCGGTAATCCCTATTTTATTTTTGCTCAATCTACTTCTATTAACCCAACCGTTGTATATCAATTATTCTATGCTTCAGATATGACAGGTGATGGCAAAGTGGATTTGGTTACCAATGGGTCTACGGATATTCTAGTTCATAAAAATAATAATTCGATTTTGGCCCCTCTTGATGCAAGTTTATTTAATAGTGTGACCTATTCACGGCCGCTTTATGGATTTGATAATATGGGTCCAGTTTGTGATATAGATAAGGATGGAAGACCAGACTTAGTTGGAGTTAAGCACACACCAATTTCCACCATTATGTCGGCGCGTTTGCTAGTTTCCCGCAATACTTATAACATACAAGCCCCTTCGGTTCAAACTTCCTCAGCCACAGTTTCGCATTTGTATGCCAATTCGTTTCGGCTAACTATTCAAACACCCGGCAATGGAACCGGAAGAATAATTTTACTCAAGCAGGGCACAGCGGCTATTACCAGCAATCCTGTGAATTATACTTATTATGCTGCAACCCAAAATTTCAGCACTTCTCCAGCCTTGGCAGATGGATCCAAAATAGTTTATGTGGGTGATACAAATGTTATAACCATTAGCGGACTAAGTCCGTTTACTACTTACCAGATAAAAATTATGGAAGTAAATGGTTGGGCAAATGCTACCCGTTTTTTAACAACCGGCGCCTATAATACTAGTACTGCTACACTTCCAGTAACCTGGTTAAATTTTGAAGGTGAAAAGCAAGGCAATCAAATTAAACTTGACTGGCAAACGGCCTCCGAAATAAACTCTGCTTGGTTTGAAGTTGAACGCTCCTATGAAGGTGCAGAATGGGAACATGCAGGTAAGGTAAAAGCCGCTGGAAATTCTAATAGTATAAGCAGGTATTCCTTTACGGACAACCATAGTGGAATAGAAAAACCCATCACAGATTTTGTGTATTATCGTCTTCGTCAGGTTGACAAGGATGGCTCCTTTAGTTATTCCACCACTATTCAAATCCAATTGCACCAGCCCCAACTTGGCGAAGAGCAGATAACTTATACAGCATACCCTATTCCATTTGGTTCAGGCTTTACTTTAAGCTCCAATAGCAATAATTATTTTAGCTATGAGCTCTACAATACCTTCGGCCAATTACAAATGAAAGGAGAAGCACTAAGTGGCAGCAGTGAGCTAAATACTCAATCACTAAGCACAGGTATTTATATCCTCCACATTAGAAATGCCCAAAACCAACTTAGCACCTTAAAAGTTTGCAGGGAATAAAAGGTTCAAAATCTAGTTAGGTGATGGGGATGATTTATCTTTAAAACTATATTTTACTATGGGAATGCAAATCCTGTTTCAAAAAATTTAGTCATGTATGTTTTTCGCTGGTGTAGTTTATTATTACATCCAGCCAAAAAAGGATCTAACCCCCTGGGTAAAAATTGCAAACCAGGTTTTAATTTAAATAAGCCTTTCCAAACTCATCCAATTAAATTTCGGTTTGAACCAAAAATCACTCCTTATGAGCACAAAATTAATATCCCCGCTGGGCGTAGACTTTGTCTACGTCCGACTATTTTTGGAGCTTAAGCTCCAGGATAAAGATTAAAAGCTAGGTTTTAATTTAAATAAGCCATTCCACAATCATCCAAACCAAATTTCGGTTTGAACCAAAAAAGATCTGATGTACATGTTATAAATATTTGCTAAAGGTTAAAATCTTCCTACTTTGATGATTTTATTACCTATTTTGCTTTATCAATACGAATAGGTAATAATTCAATTGTTTTATTAATGCAAAACATTCGCACTTGCATACATAACAAGTCTTACAGCTATTTTGGTGCATTATCAAATAAATGCACTAAGGGCAAAAAACTACCTCTAAAATCCGATACAATCACCTACATCTTCGGGTTTAATAGGAAAGAGAAAATTGGATGAAATAAATGGTGCTGGAAATGATTTAGATTTTGGCGCTAGAATTTATGATGCCAGGTTGGGGAGGTGGTTGAGTGTGGATCCGCTTTTCATAATAATTAGGATTTGTCGCCATATCAATTTGTAGTGGTTAGACTTTTTATAAATTGAATTTTTTGCTTCGAATGGTTTAGCATTTTTTAACACTAAGGTCACAAAGAAATCACAAAGTACACAAAAGGAAGGTATTAAAATTTATATCTTAGTGCACTTTGTGAAAATCTTTGTGAGCTTTGTGTTTAATAGAAAATATTCCAATGAGTTTCAAGGTTTCCATTTCAAGTAGGAAATATCACTCAAGGAAATCCTTCCTTGGACCCAAAATGCCCGAACTAAGAAAAATCTACCCAATTAAAGAAACTTGTCTTCTTTGTTATTTGGGTTAATTTTGCCGAATGTTTGAAAATGCACAAAGAACGGAAATAAGCAGTTTGGGAGAGTTTGGTTTAATTGATCATCTTACTAAAAACTTTAGTCTTAAAAATAATACAGATAAAGGGGTGGGCGATGATGCTGCTGTTATTACTCCAACCGAAGGTACCAAAACTGTGGTTTCTACCGATTTATTAGTAGAAGGCGTTCATTTTGATTTGAGCTATTTTCCAATGAAGCATTTGGGTTACAAAGCCGTAGTGGTTAACCTAAGCGATATTTTTGCCATGAACGCCAAGCCCAAACAAATTACAGTTTCCTTAGCTTTATCAAGTAGATTTTCTTTGGAGGCAATTGAAGAATTATACCAAGGAATTTCTTTGGCTTGCGAGCGATACCAAGTAGATTTAATTGGTGGCGATACCAGTACCTCTAAGCAAGGTTTGATGATTTCTGTAACTGCCATTGGCGAAGTTTTAGAAAAAGATATCGCCTACAGAAGTGGTGCTAAGGCAAATGAATTGCTTGTGGTTAGTGGCGATTTGGGTGGTGCCTATTGCGGTTACCAATTATTAGAACGCGAAAAACGTGTTTTCTTAGACAACCCCCAAGCACAACCCGATTTAGGTGGTTACGATTATATTATTGAAAGACAACTGAAACCAGAAGCTAGAAAAGATATTATTGATATTTTAAACACCCTCGATATTCACCCAACTAGCATGATAGACGTGAGCGATGGTTTGGCTAGTGAGTGTTTCCACTTAGCCAAAGCTTCTGATTTGGGTGTTACTCTTTACGAAGAAAAAATTCCTATCGACCCAAGTACTTATAATTTTGCAAGAGAATTGGATTTAGACCCAACCATGTGTGCTTTAAGTGGGGGAGAAGATTACGAATTGTTGTTTACAATAAAGCAAGAGGATTTTCAGAAATTAGAACACCACCCAGATTTTAGCATTATTGGGTTTATGAATGAAAAAAATGAAGGCATGCACATGATGAGCAAAGGTGGAAACAAACACCCTTTGCAAGCCCAAGGTTGGAAGGCTTTTTAAGCAAAGGTTAAATTATGGGGATGGACTTTTTTTTCAAACAGAAACTAGTAACTTGCCAGCCTATGTGGCAAACACGGATAATTATTCTAGTACTCTGTTTCTCAACGCAATTGCAGGCGCAAATCCTACCAACTTTTGGTAATTCGCGCACGGGTGGTAGCGGTATGCAGTTTCTTAAAATCCCTCACGATGCGCGCTCCACTTCTATGGCGGGTGCCGTTGTTGGAATTACCAACGATGTTTCGGCCTTGTTTTGGAATCCTGCTGGCATAACCAAAGTAGATACCGGAAAAGTTAATTTTCAATTATCCCATACTCGTTATTACGCCAATTCTTCAGCCAACTTTTTTGGTGCCGTGGCAAAAGTTCGTCAGCATAGTTATGTGGGGTTAACCGTTCAATCGCTCAATTATGGCGAGATGGAAGAAACCACAGAATGGCAACCTTACGGAACTGGCAGAAATGTAAATACCAGCAATGTTTTAGTTGGACTTTCCTATGCCCAGGTATTAACAGATAACTTTAGCTTTGGTGTCAACGGAAAATGGGCCCACGAGGGAATTGCCGATGTGCGGGTTAACAATGTGTTGTTTGATTTAGGACTTACTTATAATATTGGCTTAATGAATAGCAAGTTTGGTGTGGTGTTTAGCAATTTTGGTTTAAACGTAGCTCCTGATGGAACTGTGAGTATTCTAAAACTAAATGGCGAACAACAAGTAACTAATTTCTCTGAAGTTTCTGTTCCAAGTGTGTTTAGAATTGGCGGTGCATTGGATCCCATTCATACCAAACTAAATGTACTTACCTTGAGTGCTCAATTAAACCACCCAACCGATAACAACGAAAGCTTTGCAACTGGTGCCGAATATGGGTATAAAAATATCTTATTTGCCAGAACAGGCTATGAGTTTGGCTCCGACGAAAATTATCGTTTCCCAACTGCTGGCTTTGGAATGCGTTTGCAAAGAAGATTTGGTGCTTTCCGCTTCGATTATGGCTTTAGCAATAAATCTCGCTTGGGCAATATTCACCGTTTAACTTTGTCGATATGCGTCAGATAAAAAATAGACTTACCATTCTTCTTGCCTTTGCTTCCATGTTGCTTTTGGTTCAGGCCTGCACTCTTTTTGGCGGCAAGAAGAACGACACTGTAGACGATGTTTTTAAGCAAGGTAGTATTGATCCAAACCTTGTTCCTAATAATGTTAGTTATGTGCCTTTATATCCATTTATCGCCAATGTGCGCAATCCTCTAGATGTGTTTGTGGGTTACGATGATTTGATTTATGTAGTGGTAGACAACGATGAAAACAATATAGATGATAACGAACTTTTAATTTTTGATCAAAAAATTAGTTTAGTTTTCCGCCTAAATATTCCGGGTGCTACAGACTTTACTCAAGACCGACGCTTACATTCTTACGTAGCAGGAAGGTATTATGCAGATGAAGCTAAAACCACCAATTTGGCTGCAATTTTTCATATCAAAGGTTTAGAATCTGGGTTGCCAGTTTTCTTAGATACACTTAAACATTTTGGTTGCGACGAAAGTAGAAACAATACTTCATTCCGTGGTGCAGATGATGTGGCAGTGAAGTTTACAGGTTTAGCTACTTTATGGGATAATACTTTATACGTTGCCAGAAGCGGACCAAGAAACGACCAAACTGGTATTGCAAGACCAGATAACGGCGTTTTGGTTTTCAATGCAGAGGGCGTAAACATTGGGTTTACAACCAACTTAAATCCAAATCAATCGAGTATAAAATCTTCTGTGGGTATTAGTGGCTTGGCAACTTATGCGGGTCCGCCTCAACGACTTTCAGGTATAAGCACCTCAAGAAATTTCTTTATTACTTTATCAGATCAAAATACCAATTTAGAATACCGCACATTGAGCATTGTTTCTACTGAAGACCCAGACCAAGGAACAATTTTTGGAGAAAACACAGCTTTCCTAAACTTTGATGTTACCAAAGCAGACCGCTTTATGTATGAGAGTTATAGGTTCAAAAAGCCAGAAGATATTTATGTAGCCCCAGATGCTAGTGGGTATATTTTTGTAACTGATAGCGAATCAGATTCTCTTTATATTTTTAGCAATGCAGGTTTTGAAGGTGTTAATCCGCCAGCTAATAGCAAAGTAAAAAAACAAATTGTGGTTTCTTTTGGTGGCAATGGTGCAGATGGTAGTAGCAGCGGTCCTTTTAATCTGGTAGATCCAAGCGGAGTATGCTATTATAATAGAACCGTTTTTGTATGCGATAAAGGAAACAACAGAATTTGCCGCTACAAACTGAATACGGATTTACAATAAATTCGGTGATTTTTTTTCTGAAAAAGGCGTTTGGTTCAAAACAAACCGAATGCTTTTATACTTTAATAGAAAAGACTAAATGAATATTGGAATAGTATGTTACCCAACCTATGGTGGTAGTGGAGTTGTAGCAACAGAATTGGGAAAAGCCTTGGCATTGCGCGGACACAAAGTGCATTTTATTACCTACAAGCAGCCAGCAAGATTAGATTTTTTTACTGAGAATACTTTCTACCATGAGGTTTATGTAAGCAGTTATCCCTTGTTCGATTTTCCTCCATACGAAACAGCTCTTACTTCTCATTTGGTAGATGTAGTAAAATTTGAGAAATTAGATTTATTACATGTGCATTATGCCATTCCTCATGCTTCTGCTGCTGTGATGGCGAAGCAGATTTTAGCTATGGATGGAATTCATATTCCAGTTATTACCACCTTGCACGGAACAGATATTACCTTGGTTGGTAAAGATGCCAGTTTTGAACCCGTTGTGAGATATAGCATCAATATGTCGGATGGAGTTACAACCGTCTCAGAATCGCTTAAAAAAGACACTTACGACCTATTTGATATTACTCGTCAAATTGAAGTGATTCCTAACTTTATTGATTTGAGTAGGTTCAGCAAGCAAAATAGAGAACATTTTAAAACAGCAATTGCTCCAAATGGAGAAAAGCTAATTGTGCATACGTCTAATTTTAGAAAAGTAAAACGCATAGACGATGCTGTAAAAGTGTTTGCAGAAATTAGGAAAAAAATGCCCGCTAAATTATTGCTTATGGGCGATGGTCCGGAGCGTATAAATATTGAAAAATTGTGCAGGGAACTCAATCTATGTGATTCTATTACTTTTATGGGTAAGCAAAATCAAGTGGAGGAAATATTATCGGTTTGCGATTTGTTTTTAATGCCTAGCGAAACCGAGAGTTTTGGTTTGGCTGCCTTGGAAGCCATGGCTTGCGAATTGCCTGTTATTTCTAGTAATGCCGGTGGTATTCCAGAGTTAAATGTAGAAGGTGTAACTGGTTATTTGTGTAATGTTGGCGATGTGGCTACCATGTCGGAAAAAGCTATTTATATTTTGGAAGATCCAGCTCGATTAAAGCAATTTAAACAAGCAGCATTAGCTCGTGCAAAAGAATTTGATATCAATGAAATTGTACCGCATTACGAGCGGTTTTACAATGAAGTAATGAGTGCTTCAAAAAAATAAAAAAAATCCCATCAGCACTGCTGATGGGATTTTTTTTAATTACCCTCCGGCTAAGGCAATTGCATCTGCAACCGTGTTGCATGCATCCAATTGTGCTACAGTAATAGAAGTGCCAAATTCAGCATTTAATGCATCTGCTAAAATTTGAAAACTGTTGTTGTCGTAACCTAAGTCGACTTTAAGGGTTAATTGTTCACCTGATGGAGCCTTGTCCATAATGATTTTTTTTTGTCCACCTGACATATTGTTTAAATTGTTTATAGGATGAAAACCAAAGGTAGTTTTTTTTATCAATTGTAAAACATCATTTTTGCGTTAATGAATCCTTTAAAAAAGAGAATTGGAGTTTTGGGTGGTGGTCAATTAGGTCGCATGCTAATCCAAGAAAGTTCGCGTCTAAATTTACATTTTAATATTCTTGAAGCCGAGGCAAATTGTCCTTGTGCCTTGCTAGCCAATCAATTTATCCAAGGTAGTTTATTAGACGAAGCAAAAATTAGAGATTTGGCTGCCATTAGCGATGTGCTTACCTACGAAATTGAACATGTAAATACAGAGGCCTTGCTTAAATTGGAGAAGGAAGGTCATACCATAATTCCTTCGCCACGAATTTTACAAATGATTCAAGACAAAGGATTGCAGAAAGAATTTTACTTGAAGAATAATATTCCATCGGGTAAATTTTTCTTAGTAGAAAATAAAGCAGAATGGAGTAGGTTGATTCCACTTTTGGGTTCAGAAAAATTTGTGGCCAAAACCCGTAAAGGCGGCTACGATGGAAAAGGAGTTGCTATTCTTAATTCCCAAGAAATTATCAATAACCCAGATAAAATTCCTTTTGAGGGTCCGTGCGTTTTAGAAGAATTTATTGCTTGCCAGAAAGAACTGGCCGTAATAGTTGCTCGCGACCAAGATGGAAATATAGCTTCTTTTCCTTCTATAGAAATGGAGTTTGACCCAATTGCTAATTTGGTTACTTTATTAATTTCACCTGCAAGAGTTGGCAGCATCATCGAAGAAAAAGCAGAAGAGATTGCACGCAATTTGGTTCAAGCATTAGATGGTCCAGGATTGTTTGCAGTGGAATTATTTTTGGATCAAGCCGGAACTATTTTTGTAAACGAAGTAGCGCCAAGGCCACATAATAGTGGTCACCACACCATTGAAGCTTGTTATACTTCGCAATACGAACAGCTTGCAAGAATACTTTTGGGCTTGCCTTTGGGCAGCACAGAATTGGTGAAAGCAGCTGGTATGGTAAACCTTTTGGGAGCGCCAGATTTTAGTGGTTCTTACCAATTAGAAAATTTGGATGCAGTAAGCAAAATGGAAGGCGTTTATGTGCATTTATATGCCAAAGCCGAAAGTAAACCCATGCGCAAAATGGGTCACGTAAGTATCTTAGCCAATACCATTGATGAGGTAATTGAAAAAGCCAATTACGTGAGAACACATTTAAAATTTGTGAAAGACTAAGCAGTTTAAAACTGCCACCACTTTTTTTCTAAGCCAATATAAACGCCATCCTTGCGTGTTTCAACGGGATAGGTATTTACGTAATCGCCTTGTTTGGGTAAGCCTCTGCCCGTTTTTACATCATATTGGTAACGGTGTACTGGGCAAATTACCATGCCTTCTTCGCTACATTTTCCTAAGCCTAAGCGTGCTCCTGCATGCGGACATTTATCATCAACTGCAAAATAACCTTGTGGCAAACGAGCAAGGCAAATTAGTTTGTTGTCTATTTCTATAGTGCGCACCGAGTGCAAAGCTTGAGGCTCGTTTCCATGTTCTTGAAAATCGTAAACCTTAAAAAAACGAATGGCCATTAATCTACTAAAATTAGTTTTCTAGAAACAGTTTCTGCTTCGCGTACTTCCATAAAATACATTCCTTTCGGCAAGCTGTCTATGGTAATTAGTTCTTTTTCTTTTTCGGTTTGAACCAAAATTACTTCTTGTCCACTCATGTTAAATATACCAATGCTGCGTGTTTTAGAATCTTGAAATTGAACTGTGATTTTATCTTGTGCAGGATTTGGAAATACCTGAAAACTTATTTCAGCAAGCGTTTGGTTCAAACCGCTAGGAACTATACCTGTAACGTGTTTGTATAAATAGCGGGCAACATACTCAATGGTAGTATCCATGTATTGCATTTGTGTGGAAGTAGTGCCAGAAAATGGAACATGGTCGGCACCTTCAAAAGTATGCAAACGGGTGTCTATGCCTTGTTGCATGGCTGCCGAATCAACGCTAAAGCTGCCTTGCAAAATGGCTACATCTGCACCAAAGAATTTAAAGTAAGCAGTTTTATAAGGAACGGTTGCATCGATGGTTCCGTGCATATTGCAAATGCTAATGTCTTTATTATTGTTGAGCCAACTTACATTTGCCAAAGCACCGCATAAACTCACTACGCCATTCACCTTCCAACTATAACCCGCATTGCCACTTTCGCCTTCAATGCCGCCAATTTCATTGGTATCAATTGCCAATTGAGATAATTCGCTGGGCACGTCTAGAAAGGCCAAATGCAGGCCCAAAACACCGCCGGCAGAAATGCCACCAGAATAAACTTGGTTGGTATTTAAGTTATAAGGATTTCCGTTTTCAATTTGCTTTCTAATAAAACGTACTGCTGCTCTGCCATCTTGAGTGCCGCGCCAAACGGCCTGACTAAATTCTTGTTCTAAGGTTTTGCCGCTTAAAATATCTACTCCCAAACGGTATTGAAAAGATACAGTTACATAGCCCATTTTTGCCAAACGGGTGCAAACTTCGGTGATATCTTGGGCCTTTCTGCTGCCTTGCACAAAAGAACCTCCATGCGCTAAAATTACTACAGGTCTATTTTTAGCCGTATCGCCTTTGGGTTGGTAAATATCTAAATATAAGTTGGTGCTATCGCCTTTGTAATTATAGTTAAAGCCATATAAAATATCGGCAGCAACATATACAGAATCAAAAACCTGACTTAAATAACGTTGCGCAAAGGCAAAATTAAATGCAAAACTAAAGCAAGCGAGAAAGAGTATTTTTTTAATCATGAAACAAGAGTATAGTATTCAAATATAAGAATTTTTAGGACTTGGTTATTGTGCTGGTGTCAAACTTTTGCATTGGCATTTCCCCAAAAATCTTATCTAGGAATAATTTAGTTAATCGTTAAATGCAAAAGGTAATCCTCACACAGGCGTTGGCCTAATTGAAATTGCCGTGTATCAAAAACTTGGAAGCCGAATTTTTTATAGAAAGCAATGGCTCTTTCGTTCTCTTGCCAAACGCCTAAAAACAGTTCTTGAAACTTAAGCTCTTTGGCAGTTTTAATGGCCTGCTCCATCAATTTAGCTGCCACTCCAGAGCCTTGTGCTTCTTGCCTTACATAGATTTTCTCAATCTCTAAAATGCTTCCTTGGAGTGAAAGAATGCTAACATTCTTTATCAATTTTAGATAGCCAATATCTGTTTCTTGGTTATAAGCGGCATAATACAAAACATCCTCTTTACTTAAATTTTCTTGTATGGCTTTTACAGAATAGGTCTTAGAAATATAAGCATCCATATCGGCAGCATCATTATGCGGAGCAAAGGTTTCGTAAAAAGTAGAGCCTCCCAATTGTGCCAATAAGGCCGCATGTTTTTGCTGGCAGCTAACTAGTTTAAATGCATCGTTCATCACTTATTTGTTAGTAATAGTTTTTGTTTTTATACCAAAGCTACTTGTTCTTAAATTCTTGTTGACATCAATGGCTAATTCTATGTATTGAGCCAACAGTTCATAATCTGGTTCTTGGTCTTGTAACAATGGCCAATGCCTCAATTGAGTTTGCTTGGCATCTGCTCTTAAAAGTCCATGCGCATCTGGTACATGCACGCCATTGCAAAAGGCCAAAACCAATTGTGTTTTTTTATAAATTCCCAAGTAAAACAAGTAACCTTCGTAAGTATAGAAAGGTACATTGTACTTCATGCTTTCTACAATATTTCGGTTTGAACCTAAAATAAGTTCGCGCACCACATAGGCTCTTTCTTGCATCCAAGGTGCTAAATGGTCGAAATAATCTTCTACTTTATAAAACTTTCTTGAAGCCATTATCTCCCGATTATACTTTAAGAGTTTTCCATTTTCCTTTGATGAAATAATACCAAGCAATCAAAGCAATTGCTGATTCTGCAACAGGAATAGCAATAAAGGCACCGGTTGATTTTAGGTTCAAACCGTTTGCTAAAAAATAAGCAAAGGGAATTTGAAATACCCAAAAGCAAAAGAAATTTATGAGGGTAGGGGTTTTGGTATCTCCAGCCCCATTTAAGGCTTGCACCATTACCATTCCAATACCATAAAAAATATAGCCTGAACCAATAATTTGTAAGGCTTGAACCGCATAAGCCGCTACTGAAGGGTCTTGTGTAAAAATAGCAATAATTGAATCAGCGAAAAACAAGAATAATACCATCACAAAACTCATAAATATGGCATTGTATTTAGCCGTAAGATAAACACTTTTCTGCGCTCTCTCTATTTGATTGGCGCCTAAATTTTGTCCTACCAAAGTTGCCGCAGCATTGCTCAAGCCCCAAGCGGGTAAAATAAAGAAAACCACATTTCTAATAGCTATTTGGTATCCTGCCGAAGCAGTGGTGCCTCCTGTTTCTGCAACCAATTTGGCCAAAATTAACCAGCTACCACTGGCAATAATAAATTGCATGGTTGCTGGCCAGGCAATGGTAATAATGGATTTCATTCCACTGACATCCCAATTAAAATCGCTGCGCCTTATTTTGATTACTCCTTTGCCTAAAAACAGATGGTAACATTGGTATAAAACACCCGAACTTCTTCCTATTACAGTTGCAATGGCAGCTCCTTTTAACCCAAAGAAATGTATAAAAATTGGGCATAAAACTATATTAATGATACTAGCAATCCATAGGCTTTTCATGGCCATAGCTGCATCTCCTGCGCCTCTAAATATTCCGTTTATTAAGAACAATAAAATAATGGCCAAACTGCCGCCTAACATAATGCGTGTAAAAATGGCTCCATCTCTTACCACTTCTTCGCTTGCGCCCATCAGACTTAAAATTTCTGCGGCATAATAAATGCCTATGGCGCTAAAAAATACCGTTGCTATTAATGCCAAAACAATGGATTGGGCTCCAGCATGTGCTGCAGACCTTGGGTCTTTTTCTCCAATTCTTCGTGCAACAATTGCGGTTGCACCTGTGCTTAAACCTATGGCCAATGAATATACTATGGTCACCACAGATTCGGTTAAGCCAACAGTAGCAATTGCGTTCTGACCCAATTTTCCCACAAAAAACATATCTACCACGGCAAAAACACTTTCTAGGCTTAATTCCAAAATCATAGGAATAGCCAATAGAAATACCGCACGAGAAATACTTCCTTGTGTATAGTCTTGTTCGTCCCCAGATAAGGATTGCCGAATTATAGCGAGCGATCTCCCAAAAAATGATTTGCCTTTTTCCATTTAGCCTTTGGCGCAAATAAACGAAAACCAAAGGAATTTCAATTACTTAATTCTAAATGAAAACTACCTAAAAGCACATGAATTTAACTTTGACCAATTTTGAATGACGAGATTAAAAGGTGAATTATTTCTGAAGTTATCAGTC
The DNA here is from genome assembly GCA_021740845.1 of Bacteroidia bacterium. Lineage (GTDB taxonomy): Bacteria > Bacteroidota > Bacteroidia > UKL13-3 > UKL13-3 > B1. The sequence continues at coordinate 60,500 of JAIOYZ010000019.1, read as the reverse complement.
TTGTCAATCTTACATTTACCTATTTTAATTTTTTGATATTCTTTTTTGGAGGAAGGAAATTTTCATCGGTTATAACTTTTTTTCCTGTTTGTGCTTCGAGTTTTATCCTTGCGTCTTTTGCTATTTTTCCGCCCTTTTTGCCTGCTTTAGCATTTTCTATAAGTCCATTTGCCATTTCAGCTTCTGCTATTTGCCTGGTGGAAAGCTCTGCTAATGCCGTGAAGATTAGTTCGGCTTCACTCATGTGGTCTCTTAGGTTTTGAGATTTCAATCCTTTTATTTCCTTATGCTTTTTTACACTTATACCAGTCCATTCTTGATGTATAATATTGGTTAGAAAAGCAAATTCATCTTGTTTTTCAACACCACTTTCTTTCCAATAATCGGTGAGTTTATTCCGAGTTTCTTGGCCAGTCATTCTTTGCTGAATCCATTTTTCACTCCTTCCCAATTTTTTCCAATTTTCTCTGGCTCGGTCAATACTTTGTCCTGGGTCGGAAATTTCCTTCATCCTTTCATAACCTACTTTTGCAAGCCATTGCTTAAAAGGCTCTGCTTTAGGAGAAGGAATTGACTGAATTAGTCGTAACAGGTTTTCTGTATCAGCTGCGTCAGTTTCTCTCATTTTACCATCTGATGCAACCATTTTCAACCGTACGATTTTTTCGTACGCTTCACTACCTTCTTTAACTAATTTATTTTTCAAGTCACTCCAGTACCTTTTTGGTAACCTGCTATCTGTTAAAATTTCTATCACATCTATAATACTGAAATACCAAGTTTCTTTTTCAGTATCGTAATGGCTCCTTACTTTTTTTTGTTCAAATAATTTGGTACCTATTTCTTTTTTCATCGCAATTATTTTGGGTAATTTTCAATAATTCTAAAGGGTAGCATTTTTTAATTTAAAAACCATTAAAGAATGATTGTCATATTTTAAGCAATATAAATTTTTCCTGAAATCTTTAATTACAACTAATTTTCCCTCTAGTTTGTCGTAATTGGTTTCTCTACCTCGCTGGCAAATCTACCCAGCCTGCTATGCGTATGCTGAGTGTATCATTTTCATAGTGTTTTTTGAACTTTTGGTTCGACAATACCCTGCCTTTACTATTTGCAAATTCATTATTCCAATCGCCACGAGTAATTTTATATTCTTGGTAGTTTTCGTTAAACTCGGGTAGGGTTAAATAATACTTGCCATTTAGTTTCTTAAATTGATAACCCTGCACATTTGCAAGCCATCCATTGAAGTTGCCACTTAAATATAGCGTGCTTTGTGGCGGTGTGTTTTGAGGCACATCTTCAATAACTATAACCAATCTTTGCGAAGGGATTCTATCTACCCAACTTTCAATTTTTAAATGAATTGTATCATCACCATAAGAAGCTGGAATGGTTTTATTGTCCCATTTGTTTCGGTTCAAATCACTTGCCTCATTGCTCCAATCGCCGCGTGTAATCTTAAACTCATGCGTACGTTTGTCGTTTAAGCGCAGTACTAAATAGCGTTTTCCATTTGGCAATAACTTAAAATCAAAGCCAGGCATATCCGTAACCCAATCATTAAAATCTCCTGTTAAATAAATGCGTTCGTTCTTGCTTTTTGGTTCAGGCACTTTATCTAAAATAAATATAATTTTACGTGCGCTTTCTATGTTACCCGCATACGGATTTTCAACTTCCACAGGAATCAATTCTTTTGGAATTTCTGGCGGTGGTGGATTGCTTTGCGTGGAATTAGGTCTTCCATTTAATTGTTGGTCGGCCCATCTGCTTATAACAAGAATTTGAGTATCCTTTCCATCTTTTGTCAATACCCGATTTTTCATTTCCTCTTTGTTCAACTTCAACTCTCTTCTTTCCCAGCCCCCACGAGTAATTTTATATTCTTCAATGTCGTTTTCCGAAAACAAATAATTGATATAATATTCTCCTTTTGCATTTTTCTTAAACAAATAACTTTCATCCATTGGATTCCAATTATTGAAAGAACCAGAAAGATAAATTTTACAATTTGCAGGAGTTTCTTTTGGAAGATTTTTAATGCAAATGGTTTTGGTAATTGGATTTTCATTGGGTAAATCAATCCAATTGCGCATCACCAAATGTATGGTGTCTTCCTCCCCAAATTTTATTACTCGCGATTCTTCCCCTTGGTTATTGGCATCTACTTCAATGCTTTCCCAAGTGCCTCTGTTTATCTTAAAAATCAACTTGTCTTCACGCCTTGGCACAGTAAGGAAATATTTGCCATCATTGCCCTTTTTAAATCGGTAGTCGGCCTGACCCAATATCCAATAGTTTACATTACCAGATAAAAAGATAGGACTACCTTTTGGAGTTTTCTCAGGTATTTTGTCTAAAACGATGGTAAGTCTTCCGCAATATACAGGTGCTAAATCGCTCCAACCACTGATATAGTTTATAGAAGAATCGGAGCTGCCATAAGTAAAACTTCTGTTTTCAATATCACCTCCACAACTATCTGCTTCAACGGTGGTCCAATCGCCTCTTGTAAATTTATAAGCTATCTCTCCAAAACCAACAGGCAATTTGGCATAAAAGCGTTTGTTTACTTCATCGTATTTCATCAAATAGTTTGGGTCGCCAGGATTCCAATTATTGAAATTTCCGGTGATATAAACTTGAGCGCCAGTAGGGGTGTTTTCAGGCACATTCCTTATTTCAACCTGCACTTGGTTGCAAGCTATATTCAATAATATTCCAACTAAAAATATAAACCAACGCATCCTTTTTTATTTATCTAACCAAGCTAAAAACGATTCTACTTTTATTCTACTCACCAACAATTGTTCGCCAACTTCGGGTTTTAATTCCAAGGACAAACGACTATTGAAATACTTATGAACTTTCACTATAGATTGAATATGCACAATATAACTTCTGGTAACTCTAAAAAAATCTGTTGGATTTAATTGTTCCTCCAATTGATCCAACCTATAATCTACAATATACTTTTTTTGTTCCAAATCTACCAAGTAAATTGTGTTTCTATCGGCATAAAAATAAGCAATTTCTTGAGCGGGAATATATTTAAACTGATCCCCAATTTTAATTAAGAAACGCGATTTGTAGCCCTTTTTCTCTATACCCAACAAAGCCCTAAGGTCGTCGCCATTAAAGGGAGTTTTCTGCTTATTTTGAGTATTCAGTTCTTTAAATTTTTCTAATGCTTTTTGAAGTTGATTGGGCTCTATTGGTTTCAATAAATAATCAATGCTGTTAAGCTCAAATGCTTTAATGGCATAATCGTTATAAGCTGTTGTAAATATCACAGGCTTATTCACTTTTATTTCGTTAAAAATATCAAAGCTTAAGCCATCAGACAATTGAATATCCAAGAACAGCAAATCAAAATCTTGGTTCAAACCGAGATATTCTATAGCCTCTGAAACAGACTCTAGTTCTGCCACTATTTGATGTTGGGGTTCTATTTTAGTTAGAATGCGTTTTATCTCATTCCTTGCATGTGGCTCGTCTTCTATAATTACAAATTTCATAGTAGAGGTATTTTTACGGTAAACTGTTGAGGGTTTGAAATAATTTCAATTGAAGTATCGCCCAAAAATGAATACCTGCTATTTATTATTTTTAATCCCAATCCACTCGAGTATTCCAGCGATTCTTTTTTCTGGATGGGATTGCTAACCAACAAGAAATTGCCTTCCGTTTTAATGGTAATAACCAAGGGCTGGCTCCTAGAAACTACATTGTGTTTTATTGCATTTTCAATAAGCATTTGCAGTGTTAAAGGAATCATTTTCTTCTGCATCAAGTTGGGGTTAATTTCTTTTTGAACCAAAAGCATTTCTTTAAAACGTATACTTAGCAATTGGTAGTAATTTTCAAAGAAATCTAACTCTTCTTTCAAACTCACGGTTTCTTTGTTTCTATATTCCAAAATGTTTCGGTAAACCCGCGATAACATGCGAAGAAAATCAGAAGCTTGGTCTTGGTTTTCGTGAATGAGTGAAGAAAGTGTATTGAGGTTATTGAACAAAAAATGAGGATTGATTTGATTGCGCAATAGCTCCAAATTGAATTGGGCTTTTTCTTTATCAAAAGTTTCTTGCTGCAATTTGCTTTGGTGCCATTGGTTCAATAAATACTCGGCAAAATTGGCCACCACATTGAGTTCTATTACAATTGCATACAAACAAAACTGAATAAAAACCAATTGAAAAGAAACAAAAATGCCAGCATTATAATAAGCAAAATGGATGTATTTAAACCCGACGAACGAAATGGTAATAAGTATGTTTACCAAAAAACTCAGAACCAATGATTGAACCGAAAACCGGTAAATTGGATTGTTATTCCAAGGGAATTTTTGATTGAACGTATTTTCCATAAACGCATTTACCCAAAAGGCAATGCCTAGAAATAGGGCAGATTCATATAAGTTGCTTAAAAAATTTTCTAATAAAAATTGAAAACCCAATAAGCTATAAACCAGTTCTGAGAGCAACACATAAAAAAACAAGGATATTACATATAGCAAAAACCCAGGTTGTGTTTTAGTTTTTTCTCTCAATAGTTCTTTCATCTAGTATTCAAATATAGGAGCAGATTCTGTTGTTTTTACAAATTGCTTTTCTATTATTTCACTTCCATGTGTAATTCTTAAAGTATAAGTGCCTGCAGGAATTTGACGTAAGTTAAAGCCATCATTAATACTTTGTGTATTGTAATTGGCCGTCATTAAGGAGGTGTTCCCAGAAATTAATTGAACCTTAACGGGTAAGGTATTGTAAGAGCAAATGCCAAATAGCAATATAGCGTCGCCATCGTATTTAAGAGTGCTTTGCATGCTTGCTTGCTCAATATGGTAAACAGCTGCTTTCTTTTGCTCACCTTTATGATCGCTTTGGTTTTTTTCTGCTGCATTGGCTTGTGTTAAGAATCCAATTAACAAGAGAGCGGAGATAATTTTTTTCATGGTGTTTGTTTTTAATTACAGCACAAAGGTGGGTTAGAACCTATGCTTTATTAAATTAACCATGACGAACTTCAGTTTTTTAAGGACGAACGTTTTACTTTTTACTCCCTACTTATTTATGGAGTTGGAGTAGGGTGTCTAATTCTAGAAAAAGAACCTCGTTTCCCTTTTGGTGATAGTTGCTTAACTGTTTCTTAAACAAAGGAAGTTCATACAGAAATGCTTTGATAGAATCTGAATTGAGTTTATCGAAATGCCTGCCATAGCCCAATTTTTCTATATAGGCGGCGTTCATGTATTGCTCAAATTGATTGGCAATTGGAAAGGAATAAATAGGCTTTTTCAGGTAAACGGCTTCGCTGATAAACGAAAATCCACCATTGGCAATAACTGCTTTTGCTTCCGAAAAATCTTTTATAAAACCATCTTCACTAAAGGTTTTAAAGCAAACATTTCCTTCTTCTTGGTCTTTGTTCATGCCATATACCAAGAACTTTTCATTGGGTAATTTACTCAAGGTTTCTTGCAGGTTTTTTAAGCTACTAGATGTTTGATAAACCAATATATGGTCTTTCTCACTAACCTGTGTATCCAAAATAGCTTGGCGTATTATGGGCTGAACCAATTGCGTATTTTTCTTAGAAATTTTAGCGTCAAAAAAGCTGCTTATTAAATAATGGTCGCAGCCCGGAACCTTTGCTTTTACAATTTGTTTGGCCAATTGGTAATTGTTTTTTTCTTCTTTAGCAATTGGTATATCCAAAACACAACGATTCATTACTTGCATGTTATCAATGCTTATTAATGGCAATTTGTGCAACTTGGCAAAGAAATAAGTAAAGCTTTCAAAATCGCTAATGACTAATTCTGGCGTAAAGTTTTTTTCAATTTGCAATTGCTTGGCAATATTAAGTATCAAATTTTTTGGAGCAGCCTTTAGGTTCAACCAAAATGTTCCAGCCTTGCTTACTTCAGCATTTTTGTAAGCAAAATGAAAGCCCTTAATTTCACTAACTCTATCCGGAAAACTTTGCTTCAAAAAGGTATAAGCACGGTCGCTCGCCACCACATGTACATCATGCCCACTATCTAACAAATGAGTAATAACAACCTTGCTTCTTGTTGCATGCCCCATGCCTTCTCCCGGCACTCCGTATAGTATTTTCATGGCTTGCAATTTAGGTTAAAATGAAAGACAAATTTGATTTGTATGAAGTTGAATTGATTTAATTCCACAGAAAATGAGTTGCTTAGGTAAAATTTAAAATTGTTTCCTAACTTTTGAATCAACTCATGGAACTTACTGTTGTACGAATTCTAATTTAATTCTGTTGGATCAAACCGAAAAAAACATACGCTTTATGACCTTATACCGACCATTGCATGCGCGGTTGAGCAGGTATGTGCAGTCGTTGATTTGGCAATCGGAGGATGCAAAAGACCTGGTGAGTGAAGTTACATTAGAGGCATTTGAGAGATTTGAAACGCTAAGGCAACCTGAGCAATTTGCCTATTTCTTATTTGCCATTGCTAGAAATCTGTATCTGAAAAAAGTAAGAAGGCAAAAATTTCATGCGCCTTGGAATAGGGAGAAAATGGAAGATTTGGATGGAGGTGAAACTTCCGAAGACAGTTTACAGAGAAGAGAGTTAGCTAATTTGTTAGGAAAATTAAAGCCTCAGCAACAAGAAGCAATTACCTTGTTTGAGGTGGCTGGATTTAAATATGAGGAAATTGCCCAAATACAAAAGGTAAGTTTAAGTAAGGTGAAAACAGATATTTATCAAGCAAGGCAGAGGTTAAAAGATTTAGTGGAATTAGAAAATGCAAGGCTTAAAAAATTCGGTTTGAACCAAACAATTAATGAGGGAGGTTTGAAATGAATGCAGATGAAAAGGTGAACAAATTATTTGATGCCGCAAGAAATGCAAGGCCCGAAATGGACTTAGAATTATTGGAACAAAAAATTGAATTGATTGGAAATCGTACACCTAAATTTAAGATTTATTTTAACACTAAAATAATAATAGCCATGAGTATAATCGCTGTATTTTCAACACTACTTGTTCTGTATTTTAACAAACCTGTTTCAGAATTGAATTCCGATTTATTAACCAAATCAGAACAGAGAATTGTTCCCCAAAACACCGAAAGTGAAGTTCAAGCAGAAAAGGAAACTTCAATAGAACCAAAAGGAGAGATTAGAAAAACAAAAGTAAACAGGAAAAGTGCAGCTCCAATTTTTTCCTTTGAACCTAAATTAGTGACAATATTTGATTCTTCAAATTCAATTGAAAAAGCTCCATCTTTAGAACAAATAGATTCAATAACCCAGAGACGATTAATTAATCTTAATTGCATAAAAATTATAGAATTATCGGATGAAGAATTGCTGGCTTTTGGAATTATTATAAAAGACCTACAAATAAAATTGCCAATATGTGATACAAAAGCATCCTTTATTTATTTTGATAAAGCGGGTAGTACCGCTGAATTTAATATGAATTTTAGGCCTACTGGATTTAATAATTTTGGAAGTAAAAATCTGAAAAGTAGTTTTGGTAATTCATCTAATAAATTGAATTCTAATTCCTCAGTTTTTATAAGAGGAAACACATTGAATCCTCCTAAATTAAAAGCAACTAACACTTCAGATTCCAATGCTAATTCTAGTATTGTAATGAAAATTCCAAAATACCGACTTGTTACAGATGATCTCGGGCAAAAGTGGAGATTGTTTGAGCTGGATAATGAATATTCTAAAGAGGAATTACAATACCGAATCGACAATAATTTAAGTCCATTAAAACCTGAAAATGAAAGAAAGGAAGATGAAAGAAAACTGGCAGAAAAAATCCCGTCTTTCATTCCAATTCTAGTTCGATCTGGTGATGTAAATATTCCGGGAGATACACAAAGTTATCGAGCAGATATTATCATTTGGTTTGAACCAAGCGAAGAATTATTTAATGCTCTACCCAAAAGAATTTCATCTGATTTGCGCAAAGAATACCAATCGGTTTTTGTTACCAAGAAAAGCGATGCAAAAACATGTACCTATTTTGAAGCTTGTCAAAATGCTCCTGGTGCCATCAATTATTTTTCCGCCTTTCCAAACCCCACCGATGCCGAACTTACTGTTGAGTTTAACTTATCCGATGCACGTATCCTTGAGGCTAATATTTATTCAATTAACGGCACCTTACTTAGAAAAGCACTGCCTTCAAAACCCTTCGAGACAGGTAAGCATAAGTTTGAAACCAATATTGGCGATTTATTGCCGGGCGTTTATGTTCTAGTAATTGAATCGGATAAAGGTGATGTAATTTCAAAACGCATTGTACGCCGCTAAATTTAGTTTTGCTTTTTGTGGGTAATCAAATTCCTTGTGTAATCCATATACAACAAAGTGCTGCCAACCACTATTCCCATGGCTGCTCCAGCGCTTACATCTATCCAACTATGAACTCCCAATGCTACACGTGAAAGGCCAATTCCCATGGCCCATAAAAATGGTAGAAAAAAAAGTTTTTGAAGTTTGGGCGCATACGAATTATTGCCTATCCCAAACGAAAAAATCATGGCCAAAAGAAAAGCGTTAAAAGTATGTCCGCTTGGAAAAGAATAACCTCCTTCTGCAATCCAATGATGCAATACATCTGAATCAATAGATGAAAATAAAACTGCTTGGTTTTTTACTTCATTTTCAAAAAAGGCAATGCGTTCTTCCTTGCTCAAATTATACAAAGAGTCAAGGCTGCCTATGGCGTTTATTTGCTGCAACATATAAACATGACTAGGGCGTTGGAATTTAAAAATAGGCTTGGTTAATTTTTCATTTATGGCTGCAAAAACACTTATGATTACTATCAAGCCAAGCATTGCCTTACCAAAAACAAGCAATTTATTTTTGATCCCAATTTCGTTAACTGTATACAAAAAGCAAGCTAATAAAATTCCTAATAAAGTACCAATTGGTCCTGCCGATTGAGTAAGAAAAAAGGTAAAATGCGTTAAGAAACTTTGGGGTGTTTGAGCGCTGAAAGCAATATCAAATTTCCATAAAAGAAATAGGAGTATTGCCAACCCAAGTAAACCACCAATGATTGTTTTTTGAAGCATAAAAAATGTTTGGCAAGGTAAGGATTGGCGTATTCTTGTGAAAGGTTTGATCAAGTATTTTTAAAAAAATATAGCTGCCAATCAAAGCATTATAATTTTGTTACAAATTAAAATAACTTTTTGCCCTTAAAATGTACTTACCCAATAAACACTTCAATTTAGCCAATGCCTTCTAAGGAGAAATTTATGAAATTATACGAACCTGCTCATAAACGCTTATGCAATTATGTGCAGGCTCTTGTTCATAATAGGGAAGAGGCTCGCGATATTATTTCAGAAACCACACTTATTGCCTTTGAGAAGTTTGAAACAATAATTGATTCGGAGAAGTTTATTTATTACCTTTTTGGAATTGCTCGTAACCTATTTCTTAAGAAATTAAAAGAAGACAAGCGGTCTTCTGCCTCCTTGTTTGATACCAATTATTCCAATGAATCTGCAGAAGGAAAAGTTTGGAAATATGAGCTAACAAGAATCTTAAATTTACTAAATCCAGAGGATAGAAATAGATTGGTATTGTTTGAAATAGCTGGATTTTCTTATAAAGAAATTGCTGCCATAACGGGTGAATCAGAGCAGAAAGTAAAAGCAAGTTTATATCAAACAAGGCAGTATTTGAAGTCCTTTGCAGAAAAGGAAAATCATCAATTAACTAAAATGAAAAAGGCTTAATTATGGAAAATAAGAATCAACTAAGCGATAGTTTTTTGGATGAGCTTTTTCAAGAAGCCAAATTGGATTCTCCTGCAATTTCAATAGAAGAAATTAGAGATTTGGTTCAAGCCGAACCCATACTTAATAAGAAATTTGGAGCGAGAAATTGGTACCTTATCATAGCTTCATTTTTGTTGTTTGGACTGTTTTTCTTATCCTATTTTCAAAGTCGTGATAAGGATGAACAAAGCCCTACTATTGAGCAAAAAGAAGAGCAAAAACCTTCAATAAATAATCCAACAGATTCTGTTATTGAAGAATCCATTTCATTAGTTTCTTCCCTACCCAAGCCACTCATTCCTTTGCCAAAAATGCAAAATAGAATTCGGTTTGAACCAAAACCTGGTTATCCAGAAGAACCTTGGCCTCTTATTTACCCAAGTTATACGCCCAAAGAAAATTCTGATGAGTTGATTTTAAGCTACCAGGAGCTGGCAGCCTTGCATATTTATTCCGATGGTTGCGAGTTGAGGTATACTAATTTGAGTGATAGTTTGTATACCAATAAAGGTGTTTTGCGCAAACGCCAGAATAGAATATTTTACTTTACTGAAATTCAATCATATGGTGGTAGTTACACTTTAAACAACAGTGTTTTGGCTAGCGATTCAATGATGGCAATTTTGTCTGATTCTTTCCTTTTGGCTTATCCAATGTTTATAGAAAAAGAAATTACCTTTTTAGAGAAGAAAAGCACTTCACAAAATGTAGGAGATGTTACCACAGATATACTAGAGTTAAAGGCACCATTAATGGTGGCACAAGATTTTGTGACCGAAGCCAAAAAGCTGCTAGTTCCCGTCCGCGTTGAGCTTAAGGCAAAAGCTAATATGTATGGTAGAACAGATTATGACATGGTTTTTTGGTTCAAACCAACTCAAAAATTTTGTGATTTATTGCCTATAAATAAGGCTAATTGGGTGAGGCAAAATTATGCTAATTACACAGATGAAAATTACAATGAATTAATCAAAAGGCTAATTAAAAATAAACTATTGCGCAAAGAGAATTTGAAGATGGATTCTGTTATTTTTCAAACTGATTTATCAAAGGCATTGCTTTTAAATGAAAAACAACTAAAGCAGTTAGGTATAAGAGAAAATAGGAAAGGTGAAATCCAATATAAAGTTTGTTATAAAAAGAAATTGATAGAAGTTTATAGGCTGGAAAGCCAATTTCCACCTTCATTTAATTTTATTGGCGGCTACGGTTTTATTGGTTTTCTGAAAGGTGTTAATAAAAATTTTCAAGCACATTTTTTAACCGATGAGGGCGCTCAATTTTATATGTTGAACAAAGAAAATAGCAGCATTCATTCCTTAGAGAGATATGATGAAAACTATCAGAATCGACAAAAATTTAAGGAAGAGAAAGCCAAGTTAGTACCTGTTCTAGTTAAATGTAAACGCCCTGATGGGACAATCGTAAAATGGTATTTCTGGTTTCTAAATTCTCCTGAATTTAGAGCTGCTATAAAATAGAAAATCCCTAAACTACCGGCTTAAATTGTTCAAATGCTTGCAAACAATTATTGCAGTAATGTAAGCTGCGGCAAAGGGTTGGTCCAAAGGCAGATTTTAAATCCACATTTTTGCTACCACAAAACGGACATTCAATATTCTCCAATAACTCTTGAGTAATCTCTCCTTCGTGCTTGGGTGGTGGAGCTAATCCGTGTTTTTTTAAATGTTGTCTGCCTCGTTCTGTTATTAAATTACTGTTCCATGGTTTGTTAAATGTAGTGCGCACTTCTACTTCTTTTATTCCCAACTCCAACATGCGCTCTTTTACCATTTTCTCCATTTCTCTAATGGCAGGGCAACCAGAAAAAGTGGGTGTCATTTCTACAAAAGCTTTTTCTTGATCGCTACTCAATTTAATGGCAGTAATTATGCCCATATCTACCATAGAAATAGTAGGGATTTCTGGATCCATAACGGTTTCCAAGGCTTCCCATAAGGTTTGTTCGTTTAGCATGTCTGTTCTTTTCTATTGCCCTCGCAAGGTAATTATTTTTTGAGTTCAGCAAATTGATTTATCTTAGGTTTAATTAAGGTACCATCAGCTTTGTTTTAGCAGATGAAACTCAGATAATTTTCTTGGTTTATCACCTCAAAACTTGCGTCTGGATAGGATTTATTAAACTCTGAAGGGATTTTAAAATTAGGTTTTCCCCATTTGTATTCAAAGGCAAAAAGTGCCGAATTTACTTCCTCAATTCGGTCTATCTCTTGTTTGGTATGGGTTCTCCAAAAATAATCGAAATACTCTACTCGGGTATAATTTAGCTTTTTAATCCTTTCCGAATTCAGATAGTTCTCCCATAATTTCCCTGTGTCTTCTCTCATATTTAATGGATTAAATGCATTGATTAAAGCATTCCTAATTCCATTGTCTACAAAATACCATTTCTTCATTTTGGTTATTTCATTGTCCCTATTTCTGCTAAATCCAGAAACACTATAGATGATAAATACTTTTGAGAATAAGTCTAGGTATTTCTCAACGGTGTTTTTACTTATCTGCAATTCACGACCAATATTTTCCAAGGAAATTTCACTGCCTGTTCTAAAAGCAAGAATTTGTAAAAGACTAATAATTTTGTCTCTTTTCTTTACTCCTTCAAAAGCCAAAATATCTCTTAATAAATGGTTGTTTACCATTTCTTTTAAATAGCTAATTTTATCTTCCCTGTTTTCTAAACTGCTCAGTTCGGGGTAAGAGCCAAAGATTAAACGCTCTTCTAAATTTCCTTTGGTTTGAATGGGTGTTTCTTGTTTAGAAAATTCTAATTGGGCCAAAGGAAATAAGTAAAGCGTTTTCATTCTGCCCACCAATGGCTCTCCTGTTTGATTGTTTATTTCGAAGGCAGAAGATCCTGTAATTAATACCTTTAAATCTGGAATGGTATCCACCATCAATTTCAACTTTTTGCCAATATTCTGTATTTCCTGGGCTTCATCTATAACTAAAAGTTTATAGTCTCCCAAAATCCTTTTGTAGTTTGCTGTACTCTGAATATCCAACAAATGATGGGTGTCTACATCATCTCCATTTAGAAAAAGGTATTTTTCCGTGATTTCCGAGAGTAGATTTTCAATTAGTTTAGTTTTTCCAACTCTCCTCGCACCCAGTAAAACCAATACTTTATTGGGTTTAAGTTGTTTGTATAAATCCTTCAGAAGGTATCTTTCGATGCTCATTTTGGTAGTCCTTTCCTTCAACAAATATACAAAAAATCCCAATTTCCGTCAACCAACTGACGGAATTCAACTAATTTCCGTCAATCAACTGACGGAATTCAACTAATTTCCGTCAATTCAAAACCTCCAAATTCACTTTTTTCTATTTTTTTTTACTAAAAAACAGGCTTGGTTCAAACCGAAAAAAACAAAAAATGAACCCATAACTTTATAGGCCGGGTTTAATTTTTATTCCTTTCTTCTAACTTAAAAATAAGCTTGGTTCAAACCGAAATGACAAGAAAAAACCCGGAAACTTTGCAGCTCCGGGTTTGATATAAATTTATAAAAGGAAATTAATCCATTCTACGTCTTGGTCTTCTTTCGCCACCGCGACTACCTTCTCCTCTGTTTTCGCTTCTTCTTCTGTCGCCGCCAAAGCTGCTGCCTTCAGATCTTCTAGCTGTGTCTCTACTTCTACCTTCTCCGCCGCCAAATGTACGTGGTGGTCTATCGTCTGAAGAACTGCTACTTCTTCTTCTATCGCCACCACCTTCATAAGAACCACTACTTCTTCTATCGCCGCCACCTTCGTAAGATCCGCCGCTTCTTCTTCTATCACCGCCGCCTTCAAAAGAACCGCCTCTGCTTCTTCTTTCTCCACCGCCAAATGAACCGCCACCACTTCTCTTGTCGCCACTAACTTCAGCGCGCACTGGGCGATCTTTGTAAGTAGTTCCATTTAAAGAAGCAACAATACTTGCCACATTTTCGTCTTTAGCATCTACAAAACTGTAAACACCACTTACATCAACATGTAAATCTTTCCAAGAAACATTAGATGCTTCTGCAACCCAGTCTTTGAAACTACGAATATCAAATCCGTCTTTCTTACCTAAGCTAACAAAAATTCTAGTTCCTCTTGCAGCTCTTCCACCGCCATCTCTGGCTCCACGGTCGCTAGCTCCAGCAGATGAATTTAAGTCTGGTTCGTTGGCAAAATCTACAGAGAATCTGCGCAACTCAAGAGATAAGAATTTCTTCAATAACTCTTCCTTTTCTAATTCCATTAAGCTAGTTAAGCTTCCCATTACTTGAGTGTCGAAAATGCTTTCTTCAATCTCAGTATTGATAATGGTATCGGTAAAGGCAACTAATTTTTTATCGCGAACATCTTGCGCACTTGGTATCAAAACTTTTTCAAATTTGATATTACTAATACGCTCAATATCTTTCAATCTTCCACCTTCACGCATATGAAGTAAAGTAAAGGAAACCCCTAATTTACCTGCACGTCCGGTTCTTCCGCTACGGTGTGTGTAATTTTCAATATCATCTGGTAAATGGAAATGGATAACATGAGTTAATCCACTCACATCAATTCCTCTTGCTGCTACGTCTGTTGCCAAAAGAATTTTAATGGCATGGTGACGAAAACGGTTCATTACCTTTTCGCGTTGTGCCTGACTTAAATCTCCGTGCAAACAATCGGCATTGTAACCGTCTTTAATCAACTTATCGCTGATATCTTGAGTTTCATTTTTAGTAGTACAAAAGATAATGCAATACAAGTTATCTGAGTTAAAATCAACATAACGTTTTAAGGCTGCATATTTATCTCTGGCATGTACCACAGAATATTGGTGAGTAATGTTAACATTACCCGAGTTAGATTTACCTACACTAATTTCAACTGCATCGTTCATATACCTGTTGGCAATGTTACGAATGGCTTTAGGCATGGTAGCACTAAATAAACAAACGCGTTTTGTTTCTGGGGTATGACCAAGAATGTATTCTACATCCTCTTCAAAGCCCATGTTCAACATTTCATCTGCTTCATCTAAAACCACAAAATTAACTTGGTTAATGTTGATGGCTTTACGTTTCATTAAATCCATTAAACGGCCTGGAGTTGCAACAATAATATGTGCTCCACGTCTAATGTCACTGATTTGGCGCTCAATACTAGCACCACCATAAACTGCTACGGTGTTAATACCTGGCTTGTGTTTGCTATAACTAGCAAGATCGCGAGAAATTTGCATGCAAAGTTCGCGAGTAGGACAAATAATCAAAGATTGGATATGCTTGGCAGAAGGGTCAAGCAACTGCAAAATAGGCAGGCCAAATGCTGCTGTTTTACCGGTGCCCGTCTGGGCTAATCCTAAAATGTCGCGTCCGGTTTCTAAAAATACAGGGATTGTCTGCTCCTGTATAGGCGTTGGGTTCTCAAAACCCAGTTCTTGAATCGCATTCAAGAGGGACTGCTCTACGCCTAAATCACTAAAATTTTTCAAAGTACTTTATTAAAATTGAGGCGCAAAAGTATAACTAATATTTGGATTAATAGCTAAAGTGCTGAATTATTGTTGGTTTAATAACAAATCGCCTTGTCTTTCAAGGGGCTTATCCACCGCTTGTCCCCAAATTCAACAATGCTTTTGCAGGTTTCGGTTTGAACCAAAAGGCCTTTAAAGTATTTTAGATTGATTTTTTTCCTCTTCCATTTAAAGTTTTATATAAATAGATAAAACGTATATATTTGCCTCACTTATCCAGAAAGACGGAGGGAATAGGCCCAATGATGTCTTGGCAAGTCGGCTAACCAGCAGATAGTGCTAATACCTTTTTCGAGGGTTCTCCCCCGAATGCTGATAAGTGAATGATTCGGTCTCCTTTAGGTAACCTTCAAACACAAAATCAGACGAATTTTTGGAAAGAAATAATGCAAATAGCCTCTTGCTTTTTGTTTCTTGCAATTATGCCAGAAGCTAGATGCCAGAAGCCAGAAGCCTTTGCCTAAAGCTAATAACATGAACATACGCGAAATATTAAAACAACGAATTCTCATCTTAGATGGAGCAATGGGTACCATGATCCAACGCTACAGTCTAGAAGAGAAAGATTTTAGAAACGATGGTCTTCAAAATCATCCGAAACCTTTAAAAGGCAACAACGATTTATTGTCGTTTACCAGACCCGATGTTATCAAAGCAATTCATCGTCAATACTTCGATGCAGGTGCAGATATCATCGAAACAAATACCTTCAGTGGTACCGTTATCGCTCAAGCAGATTACGATTTGGGTCAGGATTGGGTTGACAAAATTAACTTTGAATCTGCTAAGATTGCTAAAGAAGTAGCCGTAGAAGTTACAGCCTTAAACCCTGCCAAACCTCGTTTTGTAGCTGGTGCCATGGGTCCAACTAATAGAACCTTGTCATTAAGTCCTGATGTAAATGACCCTGGTTACAGAGCCGTTACCTTTGATGAATTAGTAAGTGCATACAAACAACAAGCTCGTAAATTATTAGAAGGTGGTGCAGATTTACTTTTAATAGAAACCATCTTCGATACACTTAATGCTAAAGCTGCATTGTACGCTGTTGATGAATTATTTGAAGAATTAGGCAAACATTACCCAGTAATGATTTCTGGTACCATCACCGATGCATCAGGAAGAACCTTGTCGGGTCAAACCACAGAAGCATTTTTAATAAGCATGCAACACATGCCATTATTAAGCATTGGTTTAAACTGTGCTTTGGGTGCAAGTGCACTAAGACCCTATTTACAAGTGCTGTCTGGCAAATCCGATTTCTTTGTGAGTGCATACCCAAATGCCGGCTTACCCAATGAGTTTGGAGAATACGATGAAAGTCCTGCTGCAATGGCCAAGCAAGTAGAAGAATTTTGCAAAGAAGGATTGGTAAACATCCTCGGCGGCTGCTGCGGCACAACTCCAGACCACATCAAAGCAATTGCTGATATGGCCTCAAATTATTCACCTAGGATATTGCATCTAGCTTCTGGCGCCTAGCATCTAGCTATTTATATATACATAGGAAAATGGCTTGCGATAAGGAATAATTATGAGAGATTTTAAAAAATATGAGGTTTGGAGATTAGGAATGGAATTGGTTAAACACGTTTATCAATTTTCCATTATTTTGCCTAAAGAAGAAAAATTTGGGTTGGTTTCTCAGATCTGCAGAGCAGCAATTTCAATTCCTTCGAACATTGCTGAAGGAACGAGTAGAACTAGTGATGTGGAGTTCAAACGATTTTTAGAGATGGCAATTGGCTCCTCTTTTGAATTAGAAACACAATTAATATTATGTAAGGATGTGGGATTTGTGAGTGAGGAAAATATTGCCACATTAATTTCTGATATTAATATAATTCAAAGGCAAATAAACAATTTGATTTTGAAAATAAAACAGGATAATAAATTATAAATTAGTAAAGCTTTTAAAAATTGGCTAGCTGCTAGAAGCCAGCAGCCAGAGGCTAAAGGCTAATAGCTAAAAGCAAAAAAAACAATGAACAAAGATTATACATTACGACTCTCAGGTCTTGAGCCACTAGTAATTACCAAAGAAACAAATTTTGTTAATGTTGGTGAACGAACAAATGTTACCGGTTCAAAAATGTTCCTTCGTTTGATTAAAGAAGGAAACTTTGAAGAAGCTTTAGCCGTTGCACGCCAGCAAGTAGAAGGCGGAGCGCAGGTTATTGATATTAATATGGACGAAGGAATGATTGATGGCGTAGAAGCCATGGTTCGTTTCTTAAATTTAATTGCCTCCGAGCCAGATATCTCTCGCGTTCCAATTATGATAGATTCCTCCAAATGGGAAATCATTGAGGCCGGACTAAAATGCGTGCAAGGAAAGTGCATCGTTAACTCCATTTCCATGAAAGGTGGTGAAGAAGAATTTATTCGTCAAGCAAAAATTGTGAAGCGTTTTGGTGCCGCAGTAATTGTTATGCTATTTGATGAAGTTGGTCAAGCAGACAACTACGAGCGCAGAATTGAAATTGCAGAAAGAGCTTATCGCATCTTAACAGAGAAAGTTCATTTCCCAGCTGGAGATATCATTTTTGATCCAAATATTTTCCCTGTGGCAACCGGCATGGAAGAACATCGCAGAAATGCCATCGACTTCTTTAGAGGTAGCAAGTGGATTACAGAAAATCTTCCTGGTGCTAAAATTAGTGGTGGTGTGAGCAATGTGTCTTTCTCTTTCCGTGGTAACGATAAAGTGCGCGAAGCTATGCACTCAGCCTTCTTATATCATGGTATTCAAAATGGTATGACCATGGGTATTGTTAATCCTAGTCAGTTAGAAGTATACGACCAAATTGATAAAGATTTATTAGAACATGTAGAAGATGTTTTGCTAGATAGAAGAGACGATGCCACTGAGCGTTTATTGGAATATGCCGAGAAAGTTAAAGGAAAAGGCAAAGAAAAAGTATTGGATTTAGAATGGCGCAATGCACCGGTAACAGAGCGTTTGAGCCATGCTTTGGTAAAAGGTATTGTAGAGTTTATCGACGAGGACACTGAAGAAGCCCGCCAACAATTTGCTCGTCCTTTAGAAGTGATTGAAGGACCATTGATGGCCGGGATGAACATCGTTGGTGATTTGTTTGGTTCAGGCAAAATGTTTTTACCGCAAGTTGTAAAAAGTGCACGTGTTATGAAAAAGGCGGTGGCTTACCTCATGCCTTATATGGATGCAGAGAAGAAATTGTCTGGCGATACAAGTACCTCACAAGGCAAGATATTAATGGCCACTGTTAAAGGTGATGTGCATGATATTGGAAAGAACATTGTGGGTGTGGTAATGGCATGTAATAATTTTGAAATTATTGATATTGGGGTAATGGTCCCTGCGGAGAAAATTTTGGAAACTGCCCTGAGAGAAAAAGTAGATGTAATTGGCTTGAGTGGATTGATTACACCTAGCTTAGACGAAATGGTTCATGTGGCCAAAGAGATGGAAAGATTAGGCTTGAAAATTCCATTGTTAATAGGTGGCGCAACTACTTCAAGAGCACATACTGCTGTTAAGATTGATCCAGTTTATAGCGGCCCCGTAGTACATGTATTGGATGCAAGTAAAAGTGTTCCTGTAGCGCAAAGTCTTATTAGCAAAGATCAATTGGCTGGTACTACTGCAAAATTCAAAGCAGAATACGAGCAGTTTAGAATAGACTATAAAAACAGAAGAAAAGAGAAAAATTTTGTCGGTTTGAACCAAGCGCGAGCGAAGAAAATGGCCTTGACCTACGAGGATATTGTGGCGCCAACTTTCTTGGGAAATAAAACTTTGATTGATTTTCCTTTGGAGCAACTGCGGGAGAGAATTGATTGGACTCCTTTCTTCTTAACTTGGGAATTGGCAGGAAAATATCCAAGCATTTTTGAGGATAAAATTATTGGTGTAGAAGCCAAAAAATTATTTGAAGATGCCAATAAAATGTTGGACGAAGTAATTGCAGGAAAGTTATTACAAGCAAAAGGTGTTTTTGGAATGTATGAAGCCAATTCATATGGAGATGATGTGAAAATTAAGGTGAATAATTCTGAAGAAATTAGCTTCCATTTCTTACGTCAGCAAAATGAAAAAGCTGCCGATCAACCTTATTTATGTTTGGCAGATTTTGTTGCACCCATAGAAAGCGGCAAACAAGATTATATGGGATTCTTTGCTGTAACAGCTGGTATTGGAATTGAACCTCTCATCGAGAAATACGAAGCAGACCACGATGATTACAATAGCATCATGATTAAGGCCATTGCAGATAGATTAGCAGAAGCCTTTGCTGAGAAAATGCATGAGTTGGTTAGAACCGAATATTGGGGATTTGGAAAAGGAGAACAGTTAACAAACGAAGAAATTATTCGCGAGAAATATATTAGTATTCGTCCTGCGCCAGGTTATCCTGCTTGCCCAGACCATACAGAGAAACGCAAGTTGTTTAATTTGTTAAATGCTGAGAAAGAAACTGGCATAACGCTTACAGAAAATTATGCTATGTATCCAACTGCTGCCGTTAGCGGATTTTATTTTGCACATCCAGATAGCAAGTATTTTGCAGTTGGTAAGATTAGCAAAGACCAAGTAGAAGACTATGCCAAGCGCAAAGGAGAATCATTGGAATACATGGAAAAATGGTTGTCGCCTAACTTGGGTTATGATAATTAAACTGATGAAATTGGTTCAAACCGAAAAGGCTTTGAGATAATTCTATTGCTTTAAGTAAGAAAATGTATTTTTGATTTTTATAGAATACATTTATGCTTAATAAATTTACTGCATTCATTGCTCTCCTCTTAGTGGGTATTGCTTTCTGTTTTCAACCTTTTTCAATTTTAAAAACAGGTTCGGCAGAAGGCATGACTCAAAATCTTTCTGCACGATTAAAAATGATGCAGAAGATGCTGGCTGATCCAAGCACAGGGAAAATACCCAATAACATGCGCGCCATGGAATTGGAGTTTTCTGCAACACTTCCATCAGATAATTCCTTACAAAAATTTGCAACTTGGCAATCTATTGGTCCGTACAATGTAGGCGGCAGAACACGCGCTGTTGCCATTGATGTTACAGATGAAAATGTATTATTAGCAGGTGCTGCAACCGGTGGTGTTTGGCGTAGTACAAATGGCGGAATTACTTGGTATGCCACCAATATGGACAGTGTTCCAACTGCCAATATAACTAGTTTGGTTCAGGACAAAAGAGCTAGTAAAAACAAAACATGGTACGCTTCAACCGGCGAATTATATGGAGGAAGTATTCCAGGAGCTTTTTACAATGGAAGTGGAGTTTACAAATCCATTGATGGAGGAGATACTTGGAAAAAAGCAGGCAATGTATCTTCTGGATTAGGTGGCATTTCTGGTGCTTGGTCGGTGGTTCATCGCCTGGCTCTTAACCCAAAAATTGATTCCATTGATGTAGTGTATGCCGCCAATTTTGATGGAATATATAGAAGCATTAATGGCGGTTTATCCTGGGTAAAAGTAAGAGGTGGCAGTTCGCAAGCAAATGCTTATAGTTATTTTACAGATGTAGCTATAACTACTACTGGCATTGTGTACGCCACGCTTTCTGGGGGTGGTCAACAGCAAGGCATTTGGCGCTCTGCAGACAATGGAAAAACTTGGGCAAACATTACCCCAGATAGTTTTCAAACCACTTGGAACCGCATCTCAATTGGTATTTCGCCAAGCGATGAAAACCAAGTATATTTTATTGCCAACACTCCTGGTATTGGTAAAGAAAGCAAAACCTTTGAAGGCAAAAGTGAATTCAATAGCTTTTGGAAATATACCTATTTAAGTGGCGATGGTACCGGAGCAGGCGCAACTTGGGAAGATAGAAGCAGCAATCTTCCTTCATTTGGTGGCGCTTTTGGCGATTATATTTCACAGGGAGGTTACTGCCTTGAAGTAAATGTAAAACCAGATAATGCTGATGTGGTATATATCGGAGGAACTAATTTATACCGCTCTTTGGATGGGTTCAAAACCAATACAAAATCTACTCAGATTGGAGGCTACGGACTTGCAACTACCTTACCCGATTTTAAAACCTATCCCAACCACCATCCAGATAATCATGGTATTATTTTTTATCCAAATAATAGTTCCAAAATTATTTCCTTCCACGATGGAGGCATCTCTTTAACACAAGATGGAATGGCAAATGAGGTAGTTTGGGAATCCTTAAACCATGGTTATACTACCTCGCAATTTTATACCATAGCTTTAGACCATGGAAGCAATTCTAATCTAACTTTAGGAGGTTTGCAAGACAATGGAAGCTACTTAACTACTATAGCATTGGCTTCATCCAACTGGACCATGCCCTTAAGTTACGATGGTGCATTTTGCCACATTAAGCCCGGAGGAAATGAAGCTTATCTTTCTATTCAACAAGGAAGAATGCATAGAATGATTTTTGATGCGAACGGAATTCCAACACAGTTTACTCGTATGGATCCGAAAGGAGTTGATAAAGATTTGTACCAGTTTATAAATCCATTTACACCAGATGCAAATGATTTTAAAGTGGTGTTTACACCAGCAGGAAATGTTATTTGGCGTAACAGCGATATCACTGGAATTCCCCTAAAAAATCAATTGGATAGCAATGCCAGTGCCATCAATTGGACTCGCCTAAACAATACAGAACTAACAACTCCAGGAGATGAAATTACAAGTATTTACAGTTCCAAAGGTCAAAATGATGTACTGTTTTATGGTACTTCAAAAGGGCGTTTATACCGTTTAAGAAATGCATCAGATTTAACTAGTCAGCCAGAAAATATTACAGGTTCTAATTTCCCTTCTGGATATATTAATTGCATAACACAAGATCCAAAAGATACTAGTAAACTCTACGTTGTTTTTACTAATTATACAATATTAAGCATCTTCGAAAGTTCAGACCCAGGGCAAACTTGGGTGGCTATTTCGGGTAATTTGGAGCAGAGTCAAACTGGTATTGGAAATGGACCAAGCTGCAGGTGGTTAACTTTGGCACCAACACTAGATAGTATGGTTTATTTTGTGGGAACAAGCACCGGTTTATATGCTACCAAAAAGATAGATGGCATGCAAACAATCTGGACACGCCAAGGAGCTACAACTATTGGAACCCAGGTGGTAACCATGATGGATCATAGAGAAAGCGATGGAAGAATGGTGGTTTCAACTTATGGCTCAGGTGTATTCCAAGCATATGTTCAAAGTTTAAATCCAAAAACCGGTTTGAACCAAGAAGAAGTAAATGCATTAAAATTATTTCCCAATCCTGCTAGCGATGAAATTAACTTGCTAAATTTACCTTTAGGGAAGACTTTCAACTACGAAATAGTTTCAATGAATGGACAAATTGTTCAACAAGGAATTGCTGAAAATAAGACTTCAATTTCTATCCGTAATTTGCTTCCAGGAACCTATATTTTTAGACTCAAATCAGACTCAAAATACACCCATATAAATTTCATTAAGCAGTAAATTATTCCCGAAATATGAAAGTGCAACTTTAATATTTCGGGTTTAATTATTTTGTTATCTTCCCTAGAATTGTTGTTAAAAAATCTCTTAAGCCTACAGCTGTAATGTTTTTGCTCAAAGGCCATTCCTTTTCTTGGCTTGTTGTTATCACATAATTAAATTCTGTCTTCAATTCTTTTATACTTTCAGAAAACCCTCTTCCAATGCTGGGTGTTTCTGAGTATTTTATTTCAATACTAGCTATAGGTTTTATTCCTTTTACCAATATCAAATCTACTTCAGCTCCATCATGAGTTCTGTAATAATAGGGTTGAACTGTGGAGGGTAATAAATTAATAATTTGTTCTATCACATATCCTTCCCAAGAGTAGCCCAATTGAGGATGGTACTGTAGATTTTTTGCGTGATGAATATCCAATAGATAGTGCAACAAACCACTGTCTCTAATATAAACCTTTGGACTTTTTACCAATCGTTTGGATGTGTTTTGAAAATAGGGTTGTAGCTTCCTTACCATAAATGCTCCTTGCAGATAATCTAGGTAATGGTTAACTGTTATGGAGCTAACATCTAAGCCTTTTGCAAAAGATTGTGCGTTCCAAATGCCTCCATGGTGGTGGGCCAACATGCGCCATAATTTAAACATTAACTGAGGTGAGAAACTTATTCCGAATAATTGGTTCAAATCTCTTTCTATAAATGTTCTTGCAAAACCATCCATCCAATTAAAAAATAAATCGTCGTTTTTGGCTTTCCAAGCATCTGGAAATCCTCCCCTAAACCAATGTTTTTGAACTGTATTGCTTTTATCTGGCAACTCAACAAGTAGGAGTGGAGTTGCTTCCAAATAGTAAATTCTTCCTGCCAAAGATTCAGAAGTCCCTTTTACTAATTCTGGACTGGCCGAACCAAGCAATAAAAAACGAGAGGGTTTTCTTTTCTTATCAATTAGTGAACGCATCAAAGGAAATAAATCTGGCATGCGTTGCACCTCATCAATAATAACCATATCGTCTTGATGCGCAGTTAAAAACAACTCCGGATTTTCAAATTTTCTAAAATCTTTTGGACTCTCTAAATCAAAATAGACACCTTGCTTCCCAACAACCTTTTTCTGCAATAACTTGGCTATTGTGGTTTTTCCGCATTGCCTCGGACCAATAATTCCAACTGCCGGAAATTGCTTTAGTAGTTTTTCTGCCTTTTGCTCTAATATTCTAGTAATCATACAACAAAGGTATAATTAATGCCGAAATATGAAAGTGGAACTTTAGATAATCGGGGATAAATTTTATTTTTACCTTTCAATTCCTACTCTTTTTTTAACATACAATTTCTCCTTGCACTCTTTGAGTTGCCAGCCCTAATGCCTATTTTTGCAGCTTATTGTATAAAAATATAGGAGTTAGTACGGTGCAAAAATATTTGATAAAAAACTTGAGTGATTTTGAAGGTGAAGAAATTACCTTATTGGGATGGGCTAGCAACAAGCGTGAAAGCAAAGGCTTGGTGTTTGTAATCTTAAGAGATGGAACTGGTTGGTGCCAATGTGTAATTAGTTTAGAAACTGTAGGTGAAGCTATTTTTGAAGAGGCTAGAAAAGTTACCTTGGAGTCGTCTGTAAAAATTACAGGTAAAGTGGTGAAAGATGAACGCCAAGTGGGTGGTTTTGAAATTCAAGCCACAGGACTCGAACTAATTGGTGCATCTGCTGATTACCCAATTGCAAAAAAAGAACACGGGGTTGATTTCTTAATGGACAAGCGTCATTTGTGGTTACGTAGCCAAAGACAATGGGCAATCATGCGCATTCGTAACCGAATAATTTTCTCCATCCATGAGTTTTTCCAAAAAGAAGGTTTCGTGCAAATGGATGCTCCTTTGTTTACTGGAAATGCCTGCGAGGGTACAAGCAATTTATTTGAAACCGATTTCTACGGCGACCCTGCTTATTTAAGTCAGAGCGGACAATTATACGGTGAGGCAATGGCCATGTCATTGGGTAAAATTTACACATTTGGTCCAACGTTTAGAGCTGAGAAATCTAAAACCAGACGTCACTTGAGTGAGTTCTGGATGATAGAACCAGAGATGGCTTTCTACGATATTTTCGATAACATGGATTTAATTGAGAACTTCCTACGTTTTGTGGTTAATGCGGTTT
The DNA here is from genome assembly GCA_021740845.1 of Bacteroidia bacterium. Lineage (GTDB taxonomy): Bacteria > Bacteroidota > Bacteroidia > UKL13-3 > UKL13-3 > B1. Next base: position 35,531 of record JAIOYZ010000019.1, on the reverse strand, counting down.
TAGATTCCTGCGAAAAAGAATTGGCTATCATTGGTAGAGATACCGAAATATTGAAAAAAATTGTAAAGCCATTCCCTCGTTTATCTTATGATGAAGCTGTTCGCATTATCAAAGGCGAACAAGATGTAAATGGTCAGAATTCTATTGTTTCATTAGAAAATGAGTTGAGCCAAGTGAAAGCCAGAATTCAATCGGTTCAAACCGAAATTACCGAGCGCGAAGAAAAAATAAAAGTGCCGGGTATGAAGAAAGGCGAAATTGGATTTAACCAAGCACAAATAGATAAGCTAAAACAAGAACTTGGCGATTTAGAAGAGCAAGAACGCAATATTCCTCAATGGTTAAACAGCGCACGTAACTTTGAATACGGCAACGATTTAGGTGGAAGCGATGAAACCGTAATTACCCGTTTATTTGATGTGCCAATTATGGTTTATAACTGGCCACATGAAGTAAAAGCTTTCTACTTAAAACGTGATCCAGAAAACTCTAAGTTTGCTAGAGGTGTGGATGTTTTAGCTCCTGAAGGTTATGGTGAAATTGTGGGTGGTGGTGAGCGTGAAACCGATGAGAAAATGTTAATCGAAAAAATCAATGAGCACCAATTGCCTATGGAAGCATTTGAATGGTATCTTGATTTGAGAAGATATGGAACTGTGCCACATGCTGGTTTTGGTTTAGGTCTTGAGCGTTTGGTAACCTGGTTATGTAAACTTCCACACGTGAGAGAAAGTATTCCTTTCCCTAGAATGTATGGTAGATTATTGCCTTAGTATTTTCTTGATTTGCAAAACTTGAAAAAGAATAAAATCCTCCCAATTCGTATCCTGTTATTTGTTGGCTTTTTTTGCTGCTTTACTGGTAAAGTAACTGCACAAGATAAAGGCAAATTGGAAGTGTTTGTGGATAGAATCTACCGCATCATTGAAGGGGATTCTGCTGCACCTAAAAAGCGCTATTATTTTGCTTTACCTATCTGGGGCTTAGCGCCAGAAACAGGTTGGAAATTAGGATTGTCATTAGGTACTCTTTTTAGGGTTTCGAAGGATAGCATAACTAGGCCTTCTTTAATTCGATTAAATACCCAATTTACCCAGTACAAACAATTTAGTTTTAGACCCACTGCCGATATCTTTTTCAAAAACAACGAATACAACCTCAAAGCGCAATTTATCTACAATAAATTCAATGAGAAGTATTGGGGTATTGGCAACCAAACAGAGAACATACCAGAATGGTACGATTTTAAATTAAATCGCTTCAACGCAAGGTTTACCAAACAGATTTTCCCTAATTTATTTTTGGGTCCTCAGGTGCAACTAGAGCGATTGTATGAGCTAAAATTTAGTGATACCAGTGAGGCTCCAACTAGTGGGGTTAAAGGAATAAATGGCTACGAATCTTTGGGATTAGGATTGGCCTTGGCTTTTGATAATCGTTCCCATATTTATTATCCAAAAAATGGGGTCTACTTAGAGATTTCTACTTATGCCTATTCCAAAGCTTGGAGTCAAAGCAATTTTACTAACCTTACTTTTGATTTGAGAAAATACCACACCCTTTGGAAAGACAATGTTTTGGCGGGTCAACTGTATTCAAACTTAAACTGGGGTGATGTTCCTTACCGACAAATGGGTACCATGGGAAATGAAATGATCATGCGTGGTTATTATAATGGTCGTTACCGCGAACACCATATGATTGCCTTTCAATTGGAATTGCGAAAAACCATTTGGGGGCCGCTTGGTATGGCCTTTTTTGGTGGTGGAGGAAATGTAGGCGAAGATGCAAAAGATTTGTTTTCTACTTTTAAACCCAATTATGGCTTTGGCTTTAGAGCAATGGCTGTAAGAAAAGAGCACATCAATATGCGCTTGGATTTAGGTTTTGGTGAAAAGGGAATCAAAGGTCTTTACTTCACAATGTCGGAGGCGTTTTAATCGCCAAAATATGTTTTCGTTCCTTCACTAGTTACTTCCTCCTCTTTTGGTTCAAACCTAAAAAAATTACCTTGAATCAAATTACCTATATTTACCTTGTTTATAGCTTTATTTTATGGGTAGTTATTCTTTATTAGTTATTCTTATTTGTATGTCGGCAGCCTTTGCCTATATCAATCACCGGTTTATTAAAATGCCGTTTGTAATTGGCTTGTTTTTTCTTTCTAGCCTTTTATCCCTCCTCGTAATAATCAGTAAAATTTGGGGTGTTCAGTATTATTCTCGCATTTCCATTTTGGTAGAAAAGACAGATATCAGCGGATTAATTTTAGATATGATGCTAGGTTTTTTACTCTTTGCAGGTTCCTTACATACCGATTGGGGAAACATAAAAAAAGAACTAAAAACCATCTCTGCCTTAGCAATTAGTGGAGTTATCTTTTCTACACTTTTAATTGGTGGAATGTTTTATGGCATTAGCATTCTACTAAACATTCAAATGGATTTAATCTATTGCTTTATTTTTGGTGCCCTAATTTCACCTACCGATCCAATTGCTGTTTTAGGTATTTTTAGTAAAGCAGGTGTGCCTAGGAAAATTGAATCCATCATTGTAGGTGAGTCTTTGTTTAATGATGGTATTGGCGTTGTAATTTTCATTGCTCTTTTAGATACTTTGAAATTGGGTGGCAACGAAATAGATTTAAAACATTTTGGTGAATTATTTATCCAAGAGGCTGTTGGTGGTGTGTTTTTTGGTTTGATCCTAGGCTTTATTTTATTCAGATTATTAAAGTCTATAGACAATTACGAAGCGGAGGTTTTGTTGACTTTAGCCTTTGTAATGGGTGGATATGAATTATGCGCCTTCTTTCATCTTTCTGGCGCATTGGCAATGGTGATTATGGGTTTGATGGTGGGCAATTACAAAACAGAAAATGCCATGAGTGATATCACACGAGAGTATGTTCACAAATTTTGGGAATTGGCGGATGTTATTCTCAATGGAATCTTATTTATCATAATCGCTTTTGTGCTCATTGAAATTCAATTTACACCCAATTATTTCTTATTGAGTTTAATTAGTATTCTTATCGTTTTTCTTTCCCGTTTATTGATTGTATTTGTGCCCCAAAAACTTTTTCCAAAACGTACCAGCTTGAATAAAAGTGAGGCCAAAATAATTGTCTGGGGTGGCTTGCGCGGCGGTTTGTCTATTGCTTTAGTATTGTCGCTGCCACCAAGCCAATCCAAAGAAATTTTAATGTTAGCTACCTATGTGTGCGTGGTGTTTAGTATTTTGGTTCAAGGCTTAAGCATTGAAAAATTTGCTAAAAACACCTTGGCAAAAATAGCAGAATAATAAAATCAGTTTTTCTTTTTGTAAGGGCAATGTCTGCATCCATTACCGCAGCAATATCCTCTTTGTAAATGAAATGCTTCCTTAAATACTAAGAAGCCATTTTCATAATAATAGAGTTCATCCTTACTCAATTCCTTTTTTGTGTTATTAAAACTGTTTTTGTTTGATTCTTTTTCCATTTAATCGTTTGCTAAAAAGTACCCAACATTAATTCCAGCTTTCATTTGTAATACCTTATTTCCCAAACTATCTATCACAAATACATCACTTTTCTGTACAAAATCTTTTGCATCAGAAACCACTAATTGATTTTGTTTTGGCAAAAATCCCATAGCATAAAAGTTCTTTCCTTGTGCCGCATAAAATGAAGAAACTGGCATACTAGTTTCATTTATTCCCATCGAATAAATATCCTTATTAATCCAAAAAAGTTTGGTTTTATTTCCATTACAAACCAATCGGGTAGGGGTTTCATTGGCATTAAAATTAATGGTTTTTTCAATTCCTTTTCCTGGTTTTATGCAATGCATTTGTGCTGGTATTGGTTTTTCTCCTTTGGTTAAAACCCATATATTTTCGTTTTGATCCAATACCATATTTTGGGCTCCATAACCAATATAAATACTGTCTACTAAAGCATCTATTTGCGCATCCAAAACATATACATAATTGGAGCCTAGGCCACAAACATAAACAAGATTATTATGCACTACCATTTCTTCTGTCCATCCTTTAATAGCAATCTTCTTGGTAATTTGCCTTAAGCTTAAATCTACAACCCATACCGCATTTTCATACAAATCACTCACGTAAGCTTTGTTTGAACCAAGAGGCAATAAAAATCTTGGAGAATTAAAACCAGAAATGCTGCCCAAACTTGTATAAGTTTTTGCATCCATCAGCTCAATTTTTTGCGAGTTGTTTACTACCAAATAAGCAATATCATTTTCAATCACCATCGATTGTAAAATATCTCCCAATTGTTTGCCATTGCTTTCCTTATAAATATTGTCGTGAAGAATATTTTTCTGTGTATCGTAAAATCCCAAATCTGCATTTCCCCATTGAAAATTTCCTTCGTAACAAATAAAGAAACCTTTGGCTGTGGTGTCTGTAATTTGCACTTCATTTTTGGGTGCAATATTCTTTTTCTCACAGGAAGAATTAAAGATTAGAAATCCTGCTATTAAAGCAAGATTTCTAATTTTAATAAATTGGCGAATGCTAGGTATTTTCAACATGCAAATTATTCTTTAATAAATTTCTTCTGGCTAACTCCCAAGTTGCTTTCTATGCGCAGAATATACATGCCACTTGGTAGAATGGAAACATCCAATTTGTTTGTATTGGTTTCTAAAAGTACACTTCCTTTTAAATCAAAAATGCGTGCTTTATCAAATGATTTTTCACTAGCAATTTCCAATATATCTTTAGCTGGATTTGGATAAATAGTAAACCTAATTTCTTCCTTGTTTTTTACCAATCCTGTTGGTGTTCCGTTAAAATTATCTATACAGAAATAGCGTGGTGTATTAATTCCAAAATCACCTGTATCACTCGATTCAAAATAAAAACCAAAACTATCTACAGCTCCAAATGATTTTAAATCTACCCACTGCCAATCTTTTAAAATAAAATCTTTGCTATTATCACTGTTTCTATAATCTGCTAAATAAACATCAATGCTAGTATCTGCGGCATTTCCAGAGTCTTTCCAAGCGCTTATTACTATTCGCAAATAATCGGGGTCGTTGCCAGTACTTCCTCCAAATTTCTTAGAAAATGTACTGCCTTCTTTCATGTCAAAATAGGCATACGTTCCATTGGTGATATAAAATCCACTTACGGTTTTTCCAAGGGCCGCCCCTTCTAATTTAATCGTTCCTTGCGCATAAAAGATTCCGTAGTTTTCAGATTGATATCCTCCTCCAGTAATTGAACTGTATTGGTTCAAATATCCAGATGTAGAATCGTCCTTCATATTGCTTACCGAAAATCCTTCCCAATAAGGCCCAAATGTAGAATCATGCATATTTGTAAAAAGGGCATCTCCACTCTTAAATCCACCCTTAAAATCATCTCCATTATAATAGCTGTTTGGTGATAAAGTATAGTCTTCAAAAGTTGAAGTTGTTTGTGCTTTTGCCTGAAGTGCAATTAAGCAAAGTGCCGCAGCACCTAGTTTTAGGAACATTTTTTTCATATTAGATAGTTAAGTTTAAATTGATTTGATATTGAATTAAAGGCATAGGTCTATTCACCATAATTTGATACGTTTGGTTAAATAAATTATTGAGTAAAAATTGAACTGTACCTTGTTTTTTCTTAACTGCAAATGCATGCGAAACAGATAAGGTGCTAAACGTATATGGATCCAGCCAATTACTATGGTCGGAGCTAACATATCGAGTTCCTATATAATGAAAGAAATAGGCCAAACTAGTTTTCTTATAAATGCCAGTTACTTGCAATTGGTTCTTTATTTTTGGAGTATATATTAATTGCTTTCCAATAGATTCATCTTGCACCAAATGGCTAGCCTCTGGACTTGCTAAAGTATAATCATGTAGGCCTCCAAATTTTAGCAATAAGTTGCCATTTGTTTTCTGCATTTTCCAGTCCAATTCCACACCTCTGCTCCAAACTTGGTAAACATTCATGGGTGTACTTAAATTGCCGCCTTTTGGCACCCATAAAATCCAATCTTGTATGGTTTTGTTAAAAACAGTAAGGGCGGTTTGAACCAAAACGCCTTTTACAGAAATATAGTTGGCGAGCGTTATTTCTTCATTCCATCCATGTTCAGCTTCCAAATTAGGATTGCCCATTTCTGGCCAGTACAAATCATTAAAAGTTGGTAACCTATAACTTCTAGCAACATTTCCATAAACACTTGTGCTTTTATGAATATGGATATTGAATCCATAAGATGGCATTAAAGGAATAGGTTTTCCATTCACCCACTCTTGTCGTAAAGATATTTGGTGCTGAAATAATTTCTCGAAATGTGAACGTTTATAGGTAGCGTAAACAGCAATTAATTTCTGGTTCCAGGTATTGGCAACAGTATTTAAATTGGCTTGTGTTGCTTGCATCATTCCACTCATTTGCAAATGATGATTTCCTTGGTAAATAAAATTATCTAAATAGGCTGTATGTTTATGAGAAACACTTTTACTAATTTCAGAATTATCATCTTGGTATTCCACCATATCATAGAAATAACCATATCTGGCCTGCATTTCATAAATAGATTTTTTTAAGTGATAGTCCATCAAAATTTTATTTGTTACATCGCTTTGTTTTGCATGCGTATTGCTTCCATGTAGCGGTACTGGCAATTCTCTTTCATTTTTCTGAACCCATGTATTTAACCCAATATTTTGGTTCAAACCGAATACATATTGATAGCCTTGAACCCAAGCTACGGTTGATAGCGCAGCGTTTTGCATTTTAAGCTTTTGCAAATCTTTGGCCGAAACAGTATTTCCTGCCTGAGGTTGCAATTGGTCAAATGCTTTGTAGGCATAGTTGTTTTCTGCTTGTTGCCAGTAAACTTTTTGTTGCATCCTAAATTTCTTTTGGGTCAAGAAAATTTTTGCCCCTCCTGTATACGCAGCATTGCTTCCTGTGCCCAATAATAACTTGGTAACAAAACCTTTTTCTTTTGTTTCATCCGATAACAAATGCACTGCTCCTCCAATATTTCCTGTGCCAAATAAGGCTGCAGGACTACCATATTGAATAGCCACACCTTCAATTAGAAAACTGGGAATAGTTGCCAAATCTACTTGGCCATTCATAGGACTTTGTAAATTGAAACCATTCCACAATACTGCAGTGTGGTTGGCATTTCCTCCTCTAAAACCAGGGCTCGCCAACATTCCTCCTCCATACGATTTAATAAAAATCATGCTTTGGTTCATCAATAAATCTGATAGGTTTTGTTGCTGGTACAAGGCCATAGAATTGCTATCAAGCAGTGAAAATTTGGAGCCCGTAAAAAAATGCGGATACCTTATTCCATTTATTTGTAAAGGCGCTAATGTTTTGCTGCTGTCAATTTGGTTTGATCCAATTTTAATTGCTGATTTAGTTTGCGCATGCGAGTCTTTAAGCAATATACTATTGCCCAAAACAAGAAAAAACATACCCAAAACTAACTGTCTCAATTCATAAAATTTGAGGCACGGGCAAAAGAATAGAGGTGCAAATAATGCAATGTGCAAGACTTGGTTCTCCTAGCTCTTCTTCCCGAAAGCCATGTTGATTAATTACTTTGGCAGGTCTTCTGACTTACACCTTCTTATCTTTGTCTTCCCATCTACATTTAAGTAGAAAGTGACGTTGTAGGAGATAAGAAATGAATGGTAACAACCATTCGGTGCTTACAGCAGCGGGTACTGTCCAAGATTTACACTTGGTTCCCTTTTAATGAAATGGTAAAAAATTTCTCTTTCACACACTTCAACCTAAAGCATGGCAAATCTAATTATACTAGAAGATTGTGCAAGAAGATTTTTTGAATTGACTAAAAATAAATAGCTAAACTATTGAACTTCATAGGCTCCAATACTTGGCGCATTTGTGTTTCTGTTCCTACTTTTTAAATCCAATAGAATATTAACTTGAACGCCTGTATTGGCGCAAGGTGAATTGTTTTCTAAATCAAAATCCCCTTGAGAAACGCTTTTAAATTTGGGGTCCTTATTTAAAATATTACCATTAGTAGCTAAGGTTAAATCCTTCGTTTTAATTAAGCAATTGGTTAAAATGGGAGAAGAAATTGGAATTCCATCAGGATCTTGGTTTATCAATAATTCATCATCTAAAGTTCCATAAATAATATTATTTCTTACTTCAAAAATCAATGGAAATTTATAAACTACATTTCCAGAATTGTCTCTACCTGGTGCATTACTCAAATAAAAACTTGGGTCTTTTCTTCCAGAAACTTGGCTCTGTGCCGAAAAGGTATTGTGAATCAAAGTATAGGTTCCGCCTAACTCACCAATAAAAGTATATAAGCCTGTATTGGCTATTAAATTATTCTCAGCATAAATTTTACCTGTATAATTTAATAAACCACATGCACTCATATTCTTTATAATACTCTGCTTTAAAACCAAACCATAAGTCCCAAATGTTGGCATAGAATCTACTTCAATTCCTATATAAGCGTTTTTTATAATAGCTCCTGTAATGATATTTCCTGAACTTCCTGATAAAATCCTAATTCCAATCCATTGTCCCGCCACTTCTTTATACTCATCATCTAGCCTGCTTCCTTGAAAAACTACGGGTTTATCTGTTGTTCCATTTACAATCAAGGTGCCTTCAACCAAAATACAACTTTGGTTATAATTATGTATTTGCGTTCCCGCTTCTATAGTAAGAGTACATCCTTTTTTTACTAAAATAGAATCGTAAATAACATAAGGTTTATCGCTAGTCCATAATAAATTTCCAGTGCCACAATCCAAAACTTCATTTTGGAAATAATTGGCATCTTGTGCCCAAGCTACCAAATCTACATCTTGTTTGTTTCCATTGGTTTCAAACAAAATTTGATCTGTTACAATAAATGGTGTATTGCTTCCAACTTGATCGATATAAGCTTGAACAAAAATGTAAATACTGTCTTGACCTCTAATTTCTACATCCTTAAAAGTGGTTCCAGCTTTTCCATCCACATTCATTTTAAAGATACCATAGAAATTTCCTGCTAACGAAATATTGGTTTTTACAGCATTTTTATCTGGGTTACTTACTCTTACTTGTAAAGTTATACTGCGTGGAGAATTTGGGTTATTACCCAATTTTGAAAAAATAGTATCAAAGAAAATAGTATCTGTTGAAAAATTTAATTGAACAGGATTTCCAGTAAACGTGTCGTTTTTACGGCAGCTTTGCAGTATAAATGCCAATCCAATTAGGATAAATAGATAATGTAATATTTTTTTCAAGCTCGCAAATGTAAGTGTTTCTGTCAACAGGTAATTCAAACGCAATTTATCAAAAAGTATTTTCCTGCAACTTTGTTTTGGTTCAAACCGATGTTTTTTTTATTTACTAATAAACTTATTTATCTCCCTTTCCTCGGTATTTCAATTGCATGCCATGGAGAAAATTCCTTAAAACTTGGTCCTTGCAAAGACGGTATTGTTCCTGACTAGGATTTCTAAAAAATGCGCTGAGTTCGTGTTTGCTAAAATTAAAATCTACTAATTTTAAAATCGCCAACATATCGTCATCCTTTAGGTTCAAGGCAATTTTAAGTTTTCTAAGTATGGTATTATTGTTTAAGCGTTTTTCTAAAACTGGTGCCGGACCATCTTTTTTACCGCGCTTATCAATGATGAACCCGTTTAAAAAGGCTGCCATATTTACATCTACCAAAGATTTAAATTCTGGGTCTTCCTCTTTTTTCATCCAATCGCTAATTTCAGCTCTAGTTGCCTCAAGGCCACCTGCTAAAAACAAGTCCATCATTTTGGTATCGTTAATGTTAAATGTATAGCGTAATTGGCGTAGTATATCGTTATTGTTCATTTTTTATGGGTTTGGTTCGAACCAAAATTAAATAGAATACCGAAGAGCAATCCACTCAGGAATTTCGGCTGCTCTACCGGATTTCATATCAATCATGGTATAATTAAAATATCCCGAGCAAGCTACCTTATTGTTTTTGGTTTTAATAATTTCGAAATGCACTTTTACTCCGTCTTTTTGCATTTCATCAATATAGGTTTGAACCAAAATGGCATCACCTAAAATTAAAGGGCGTTTAAATTCCATAAAGGTATTTCTAATAACCCAGCCAAATCCATGTGCCATAAATTCACTCATGGGCATTTTATAACAGCGCTCCATTTGGTCGAAACGAGCAGCTAAAACATAGTCCATGTACTTACTGCTATGCACATGTTGGTTCATGTCTATATCGTCGGGGCGGATTTGCAATAAGGTTTCAAATTTACTTTTGTTCAATTGAATCATGCCCCAAAATTAGTTTTTATGTACATTTAATCTTGAAATATTTACTTTTGGTATTTGTAAATCAATGGTAAAATATGTTACTTGTAATTGAATTTACTAAGCCTAAAAGTGTATTATTGATTTATACTTGAAACAATTAAAACTCATATTGCTGTTATTTTTGCCATTTTGGGCAGGTGCTACCCATTTGGTGGGAGGCATAATTGAGTTAAAATGGTTGGGAGGTGATAGTTATAATTTAACAGTTCACATTATCCGTGATTGTGAAAATGGATCACCAAATGCCTATTTTGATGGGACAATAGCGGTTGGGATTTTTGAAAAAGTAACGCACATCAAAAAAGCACAGTTTAATTTAGCCTTCTCTAAAATTAATGATGATACCTTAAAATTAACAGGGACTAATTGTGCTAATATTATTACTGGTTGCACACATATTGGAACCTATTCTCAGAATATTATCTTGAATTCCAATACTTACAATAGTAATAATGGTTATTATTTAAGTTGGCAAAGGTGTTGCAGGAATGGAATCATCAATAATATTATAAACCCTGGTGATGCTTCGATGACGCTTTATACCGAGGTTCCTAATTTAAAAACTGTAAAAAATAGCACACCTCGTTATACCAATAACCCAAATACATTACTTTGTGTAAACAATTTGTTTCAATACAATTTAGGTTTTGTTGACGATGATGGAGATGAGTTGAAATACTCCTTGATTGACCCTATTAATGGATTATTGGATAGGAATAACCCATTTAGTCCTACCGCATTTGCAGGTCCTTATCCCAATGTAGTTTACCGTAATGGTTTTAGCAACGCTGGTCCAATAGATGGAACTGTGCCCATGAATATTGATCCTGTTACCGGCTTGCTCTCTTGTAACCCTAGTAGTCCTGGAATTTATGTGGCGAGTATTCGTGTGGAAGAATACCGGTTTGGAGTTAAAATAGGAGAGGCGCGTTTGGAATTACAATTTACCGTAACGGTTTGTCCTAACAATCCCCCAATAGCTAGCGTTTTAACTATTAATGATCAAATTTTATTAGTAGATACAGTTGAAATCCAAATTCCTGAGAAAGCTTGTTTTAAAATTAGAGGAATTGATCCAAGTGATTCCTTATATATGAGAATTACTTCTGATTCAATTGATACTATTTTTCAAAATCACCCCATTTATGATACGCTATCTGTAGGTTATAAGTTTGTTGAAACCACAATTTGTTGGCAAAGCGATTGCCAATTAGAAAAGCTTGGCAAAAGTGTTCCATTTTATGTTTTTGTAACGGATAATGGTTGCCCACTTCCAAGAAATGCTACTTCTAAGTTCTGGGTAAAGTTTATTCCAATGCCTTTAGTGAATTCAACTGATTTGCTTTGCATGACCTTATTAAATAAAGAGGAAACCTTTGTATATTTTGGAGACTCAACAGACCCCAATGACCCCTCATTTGACAAATATTTAATTTTTAGAGGAATCAATTATCAGAATTTTGAAGTAATTGATACAATTTATGATAAAAAGCAACGCCTTTTTCATGATCCAAATACGCCAGATTACGATGTAATTAATTATACTTATTTCATGAGAGGGGTAAATAAATGTGGCAATTTGGGTCCAACATCTGATACACTTTCTACTTTCGAACAATTAGAATTTATTCCTCAAAAGCAATGTCTTAAATATGTTACTGTGGTAGATAATGACCATTTGGAATTGGAATGGCCAGCTTCTTTGGAAAAGGATTTTGCAAAGTATTTCTTGTATAAAGGTATTTATGGACAAAATAAGTTTGATCAAATCGGTGTTTTTGAAAATGTAAACGATATTAAATATACAGACCGGGCAGTTAACGTGATGGACACTTCTTATTGCTACCATTTAGTAATGAAAGATACCTGTGATAATATTGGGCCGGTTGGTTATATCTCTTGTTCCATAGTATTAACAGGTAAGGCCTTGAAATATATGAGTAACCTTAAATACCAAAGCTATACTGGATGGCGCGAGGGCACAAAGGAATACCAGATTTTTAGAAGCGACCCAAGTAATCCGTTTACTCAAATTGGGAAACAAGATACTGCTGGAACTTATTTAGATGACAAGCTAAATTTTAATGAAGGTCTGTTCTATTATTATGTCATCGCCAAGCAAGCCTTTGATCAAAATATTGCTCCTTTCTTTGATGCAGAATCGCAATCCAATACCATTTCTCTTTATCAGCCACCAATTGTTTATGCGCCAAATGCATTTACTGCCAATGGAGATGGCTTAAACGATGAATTTAAATGGGTGCCTGTGTTTGTAAAAGACTTTCATATAGATATTTACAATCGTTGGGGGCAACTTGTATTTAAAACCGATAACAAAAATGAACCTTGGGATGGGAAAGTAAATGGGCAAGCTTCCCAAGAGGATGTTTATTTTTACATTTTGAACTATACAGGTTGGGATGGTTCCAATAAAACCCAATCTGGGAATTTTACTTTGCTGAGATAATCTACACATTATCAGATTCTTGAATTGTAATTTCATTTTGGGATTTTTCCCAGAAACTCACTTATTCACCTCTTATTAACTTTTATCTGCCTGAGGTTGAAAACCATGGAAAACTTTACCTCTTTTTAGTGAATTCTTAACCTTCAAAATGGATGAGATTTTGTAATTTTACAACCTCAAAATAGGAGAATTTTTTATGGCAGAAGAAACACCAGTATTATTAAGTAAACGCAAAAATATTCAAGTTTTATTAGACTATTGTCTAGATCAACGAGTTGGTTTTACAGTAAGCCCAAGAGCAATTTCAAACGATGATTTTGAAATAGAAGTGAACGTTGGCGGGATAAAACAAGCCATCGCTTTAGGAATGTTCGCCAAAGAAAACAAAATTGAAGTAGCTGGAATGGGAGATTTAATTAAACCTAAACCTACCGCTGCTAAAAAAGTAGAACCCAAAGAAGTATTTATGCCAACGGCAATTGAAACCGCTTCTGAAACTCCAAAAGAGGAAGGTTCGCTTTTAAGTTTCGACTTAAATGTTAACGACAATTAATAAAGAAATTTATTGCTTGTTGCCATATTTTAAGTTTCGTTGTTTGTGGTAAAGCAGCGAAGATTTGATTGATTACGCAAGAATGGGAGCCTCGGCTCCTATTCTTGTTTTTAGTGAGTATCTTTGTAAACTATGCAAGAAGATTTTGAAGAAGAAATAGACGCCAGCGAAGAGCAAGAATTGTTCGAACACTTTCATTTAGTGGTGGATAAGGGCCAAAGCATGCTGCGCATTGATAAGTTCTTGATGAACCGAATGGAAAATGCTAGCCGAACCAAAATTCAGGCTGCTGCTGATGCTGGTTCCATTTTGGTCAATGAAAAACCAGTTAAATCAAGTTATAAAGTAAAACCTTTGGATGTTATTTCCATCGTTTTACCCACCCCTCCTAAAGACACAGAAATTGTTCCTGAAGATATTCCTCTAAATATCATTTACGAAGATGATGATGTTTTGTTGGTTAATAAAAATCCGGGAATGGTTGTTCATCCTGGCTACAACAATGTTAGTGGCACCTTAGTCAATGCTTTGGCTTGGCATTTAAAAGGAAATGAATTCATGGAGGAGAAAAATATTCGCCCAGGCTTAGTTCACCGCATTGATAAAAACACCTCTGGCATATTGGTAATTGCTAAAAATGAAATTGCAATGACCCATTTGGCCAAACAGTTTTTTGATCACAGCATAGAAAGAACTTACCAAGCTTTGGTTTGGGGCGATTTAGCAGAAGACCAAGGAACCATCACTGGTTATATTGGCCGTAGCGCTCGCGATCGCAAAATATTTCAACTTTACGACGATCCAGAAAAAGGAAAGTGGAGTGTTACCCATTACCGTGTAATTGAGCGTTTGGGTTATGTGTCTTTAATTGAATGTAAATTAGAAACTGGTCGTACACACCAAATTCGCGTTCACCTAAGAAGTATTGGTCATCCAATATTTTCTGATAGCACTTATGGTGGCGCCCAAATAGTTAAAGGAACCTCATTTACTCGATACAAACAGTTTGTAGAAAACTGCTTTACACTCATGCCTCGTCAGGGTTTACACGCCAAATCGCTAGGCTTTGTGCACCCTGCAAGCAAGAAAACTATTCTCTTCAACAGTGATTTGCCTGAAGATTTCCAACAAGTAATAGACAAATGGCGTCATTATAACCAATACAAACCTTTTGAAGAACCTGATGATACCAAATTGGATAAAGATTCTAAAAAGGCAATGAATGCGAAGAATTAGGGTCAGAACAATTTTTCAAAATCTATTTTGAGAAGCAGTTTAAATCCTAGAATAATTAGTGTCCAAAAACAAAAAGAAGCTAACATAATCAGTTTTATCCGCCATTTATTGTGTTCAATAGTGGCGGCTAAAATGGTTCCAACAGGCGGTGTAAGTATTATTGGCGTAATAAGAGCAATACCCCATACTTCATACTTTCGAATAAATTTCACCAACTTTCTTTTGTACTTACTAAATTTAATGGGCTTGTTTTTCTTGGGGTAATAGCGGTAATAAATGTTTAAAATGAGCGCCCACAAATACAAGTAAAAAACAACACCAAGCATTCCTCCTCCAACAGTATAAACCAATATTTCAATTTGGTTGAACCCAAATCCAATTGCCATACCAATACCAACAATGTATTTAATGGCACTCCATACCACAACACTTAGAACTTTTAATAGGTATTCCATTTTATTTTTTGGTAGCGTTAACTGCTTTTCTCACACTGCCATATTTGCTTAAAAGTTCTTTTGCTTTTTTCTCGGTAATCCCCAATTCTGCAACCAACATATCTTCCCCTCTTTTCACCAATTTATTATTACTTAACCTCATATCAACCATTTTGTTTCCTTTTACTCTTCCTAGTTTTACCATTACAGAAGTGCTAATCATATTCAAAACCAATTTTTGCGCTGTACCTGCCTTCATACGCGTACTGCCGGTCACAAATTCTGGTCCTACAATAACTTCAATTGGGTATTTAGCGGTTTGAGCCAAAGGCGAATTTTTATTACAGGTAATGCAGCCTGTTTCAATGCCATTTTCGTTTGCTTTTTCCAATGCCGAAATTACATAGGGAGTTGTTCCACTAGCAGCAATTCCTACCACAAAATCCTTGTCTGTGATTTTGTGTTTTTCTAAATCCTTCCAGCCTTGTTCGGTATCGTCTTCTGCAAATTCTACTGCTTTTCTAATGGCTTTGTCTCCTCCAGCTATTATTCCAACCACCAAGCCAAAAGGAACTCCATAAGTTGGAGGGCATTCGCTTGCGTCTACAACACCCAATCTGCCGCTTGTGCCAGCTCCCATATAAAAAAGCCGGCCACCATTTGCCATTTTTTTGTAAATAGCATCAACAGCTTTTTCAATTTTTGGCAATGCCTTATTCACAGCTAAAGGAACGCTTTGGTCTTCACTATTCATGTTTTCTAACAGGTGCCGCGTGCTCATGCTATCCAAGTTTTGATAATTTGAATCTGCTTCGGTGGTTCGGATTAACTTTTTATTTGTCATCATAGATTTATATAAAGCATGGGACCTTATATTTGCCCAATAGGAATTCAAAAATATGTCAAATAATTTCAATAAGTGGCAGCCATTTATTTATGCTCTCATTTTAAGTTTGGGCTTAATGCTCGGAATTTTTTTAAGGCCAGCTACTTCCATTCAAACTTTCATGGGTGGTAACAATAAATTTTCTGAATTATTATCCATTATCAATCAATCTTATGTTGATACAGTTGAAATGGATGCCTTAGAAGAACAAACAATAAACGAATTATTGAGCAACTTAGATCCTCATTCGGTTTATATTCCTGCATCCGATTTGCAGGTTGCCAATGAACAATTGGAAGGTAATTTTGAAGGAATTGGTGTTGAGTTCAATATTATCAACGATACCATTATGGTGGTTTCTGCCATTAACGGCGGTCCTGCACAAGAATTAGGTGTTTTACCAGGTGATAGAATTATAAAAGTGGATACCATTAACGTTGCAGGAAATGGAATAACCAGCGAGCGTGTTTTTAAATTATTAAGAGGAAAAGGTGGTTCAAAAGTTGACGTAACTGTATTTAGACCATCAGCCACAAAACCTATTGTATTTCCAATTAGAAGAGGTACAATTCCCATCTTTAGTGTTGATGCTTGGCGCATGCTAAACCGCGAAACTGGTTATATTAAAATTAGTCGTTTTGCTGAAAACACTCATGAAGAATTTTTAAAAGCATTTGATGAATTGAAAGCAGAAAATGTAAAGAATTTAGTTCTTGATTTACGCGGCAATCCTGGTGGTTATTTAAGCACCGCAATTCAATTGGTTGATGAGTTACTTCCCGATAATAAATTAATTGTTTATACCCAAGGTAGAACAAAACCAAGAGCAGAATATAGAAGTGAAAGGTTGGGAGTTTTTGAAGAGGGTAAATTGATTGTTTTAATTGATGAAGGTTCAGCCTCTGCTAGTGAAATTGTAAGTGGTGCTATACAAGATTGGGACAGAGGTATGGTAATTGGAAGAAGGAGTTTCGGAAAAGGCCTGGTTCAAGAACCCTACGAACTAAGCGATGGTTCTGCTTTGAGGTTAACAGTTTCTAGGTATTATACTCCAAGTGGTAGGTGTATACAAAAAGATTATTCTGATAAGGATAAATATAGTCATGATATCTTAAATCGTTATGAGAATGGAGAATTAGAAAGCGATTCAAGAGCCATTATTTTTGATTCAACCATTTACCATACTCTTCGCTTAAATAGAACTGTTTATGCTGGTGGTGGCATCCTGCCAGATTATCAAGTTCCTATCGATACTACCTTTAATACTTACTTTCTAACTAATGTGGTTAGTAATGGATTAATAGGAAAATTTGCCTACGAATATTTGGATCAAAACAGAAAATCTATTACTTCCATTCCTAGTTTAAAAGTCTATGCTGATGCTTATCAAATAAACGAAACTGCCTACAATCAGTTTGTATCATTTGTAGTAAAAAATGGTTTAACTCCGCCAACAAACCAAGAAAATGAACGTTCCTCTAAATTTATAAAACTGCAAATTAAGGCATTAGTTGCACGTCAAATTTGGCGAGACCAAGGGTATTATGCAGTAATTCAAAAGGAAGATAGAGCCTTGCAATTGGCCATCAAAAAAATCGGTGAAAATCAAGCTTTATTGAGTTCAGGTAATTGATCTGGCAAAATAAATTTCATATACTTAATAGTTCTTCCTCTGCCTCTAAATAGCTTCTCGTAATGAGTTGTGATGTTTCTAACATAAGCATCGGCCTCCTCAGTGCCGTGCACATCTCTTACCAATTCTATGGGTTTAATGCCAAGTTGTGCAAATAACTCTTCGGTATAGGTAAATAAGCCATCGTCGTCGGTTTTAAAATGCATTAGGCCTTTTTCTGCAATAACCTCTTTGTATACTTTCAAGAATCTAGGATGTGTTAGACGGTGTTTTTCGTGTCTATCTTTTGGAAATGGGTCTGGAAACGTAATCCAAATTTCACTCACTTCACCTTTCTCAAAATGTTCTTCCAATTTTTCAATAATCAATCTGGCAAAGGCAACATTTTTTCTTCCAGCATTAAGTGCCATTCTTGCGCCTACCCACATTCTATTAGATTTAATATCAATGCCAATAAAATTCTTTTCTGGAAAGGCTTCCGCTAAGTTTACAGTATATTCTCCTTTGCCACATGCCAATTCAAGCACAATTGGATTATTATTTTTAAAATACTCAGAATTCCATTTCCCCTTCAATTCTTTTGGATAATCAAAACAATTGGGGAATTCTAAAAATTCTGCGAACCTGCGTAACTTATCTTTTGCCATAAGCCGCAAAAATAATCAAGAATTTGAATTTGAGATATCTGGTAAAATCTTTCCTTTAATTAAATAATTGAGCATTGGTCCAGCCAAAACACTTGTTAATACGGCCATTATTACAATAGCAACAAATACCTCTTCCCCAATTAATTTTGCTTGTAAGGCCAATGATGCAAGAATAATTTCCATTGCTCCTCGAGCATTTAATCCAAATCCCACTGCCAATGATTCTTTTTTGTCGAGGCCGCCAATTCTGCCGCCTAAATAAGCGCCATAAATTTTCCCAACCATAGCAAGCAATAGAATAAGTGCTGTAATTCCAAGGTTGAAGTGGGCAATAAAGTTTACCTTGAAACCAATAGAAACAAAAAAGAAGGGTGCAAAAATATTGCTTACAAATTGGTTCACCATATCCTTGGTTTTTTCTTTAACATGAACCGAGTCGCCAATGGCAATACCTATAATGAAGGCTCCAAATATGGCATGTAATCCAATGTATTCAGTAAAGGCAGCTCCCAAAAATGCTAATCCTAAAGATAAACTAAGAAATCCACCTGGCCAGGTGAAATTTTTCTCTGCCCAGGGCAATGATTTATTAATAAAAATTCGCCCCACAGTTAACATTATCGCCGCATAGCCCAAGGTAAATAAAGAAGTATACAAAACACTATGGTTAGCACTACCTTTTAGCATCCCAATTATGATGGAAAATAAGAACCATCCAATTAAATCATTAAACATGGCTGATGTTATAATGATACTTCCAATTTTGGTTCTAAACAAATCTAAATCAATTAGCGTTCTGGCAATTACTGGCAATGCAGAAATAGCCATGGATGTACCAATAAATAAAGAAAATACTAGTTTATCTGAACTATTACTTCCAAACCATTCATAGGCAAAAAAGGCGCTTAAAAATCCTAATCCAAAGGGTATTACCAATCCAAATAAACTTGTAGAAAGTGCAGCTTTTCCTTGTTGCCTAATTAAGGATAAGTTCAACTCCATCCCTGCCACAAAAAGTAACATCACAATAGATACATTAATAATTCCACTGAGTGCTAAGGTAGAGTGTGGATTTTGAGTATAAATTACTTCACTTACCTCTGGCAAATAATATCCTAATATAGTTGGACCCAATACCACTCCCGCTATTAATTCTCCCACCACTAATGGCATTTTAAATTTCCTGAAAAATTCGCCAAACATCCGGGCTGCAATCAGCATTGTGCCCAAACTTAGCAACAGGTAAATGGTTTCAATCCTATTTAATACTGCCATTATTATTCTGTATCCTTGGAATGGATAATTAATAAATTACAAGGCAAGTCAGATAAAAGATATTCTATGTCGTGAGGAAATACTCTGTCCAATAAATTTAAGGGTTTATCTGGCCCATTTATTACCAATAAATCTGCTTGATTTTCCCTTGCATAGGTATTAATTACAAAGCCAGGCTTTCCTTCTATTCTTTCTGTATGAATGTTTAAGTTGCCGCAATCTTTGCAGTTTAAAATGGAATCTAATTTTTGCAACTCCTCCTTTTCAAAAGATTCTTTAAGTCCCTCTGTTTCCTTTTCCATTAATTCCTCATTGCGTATTAATGCCATTTTCTGCAAGTTGGTTTCTTGAATTACCGCCACCGATTCTGATTCATAAACCTTTGCAATTTCCAAGGCAATGCTAATTGTGTTTTCGGTTTTTGGATGATCCGTTCCTTCAACAACCAATTTTTTGAATCCGATAGGATGAAGACTTGGTTCAGTAAGCATAAGCATGCTGCATTTTATTTTTCTACTTAATTGCCTTGCTACTCCTCCTAAAATATATTTTAATATCGATTCTTTTTCTAAAGCTCCAGCTACCAACAAATCTATTTTTTCTTCTAAACAAATTTCTAATATTTCAGTAACTGGATCGCCTTCCCTCCATACAATTTTGTTGCTTGGGTCGTCTAAATGAAACCGATGCATTAAAAGTTTGAGGTATTGGGTTTCTTGTAAACTGTTTTTTCCAACATGAATAAAATAGAGCTGCGATTGAAAACAATTTTGCAAGTGCTTTGCCTCAGCCAATAAGGCTTCACACCTTGGTGAAAATGCAATTGCAATACCAATTTTAGAGAAAATTTTTTCGCTAGGTTTCATGCAGCAAGAATACTAAAATCACATTGGTTTTTTTGAACCAAAATATTTCTTTTGGTAATTAATTAACTGGATATGAGATTAAAAACTGTTTAAAACTAACCCAATGAGGATAAATACAGGATTAGTTTTGAGAGAATTTAATTAAACTTGCACACCTTATATGGACAAAGCAATTCTTTTAGAAGCCTACGCGCACATGTGTTCTGCCAGAGCCATGGCTAATATTTACGACGCCAATCGCCCTATTACCAAATATGTACATTCCACCAGCCGGGGTCATGAGGCCATTCAATTGGCTATGGGAATGCAACTTACTGGTTCCGATTTCGCAGCTCCTTATTACAGAGATGAGAGCATGTTATTGGGTATGGGAATGAGCCCCTATGAATTAATGCTTCAATTACTAGCAAAAGCCGAAGATCCTTTTTCTGGTGGTAGAACCTATTATGGTCATCCCAACTTAAAAAGAGAGGGTTTTGTACGCATGTTGCATTCGAGTAGTGCAACAGGTATGCAGGCAATTCCTGCCACCGGAATGGCTCATGGTGTGGCTTATTTAGAAAGCCAAGGTTTAATTGATCCAGAAGAAAAACCAGTAGTAGTTTGTAGCTTAGGCGATGGTTCTGTTACCGAAGGTGAAGTTGCAGAGGCATGGCAAATGGCTGTACTTAAAAAGTTGCCCATCATTTATTTAATTCAAGATAACGATTGGGGAATTAGCGCAAACGGTGCAGAAATGCGTGCCATGGATGCCTACGAATATGCGGCAGGTTTTAAAGGGTTGCAACGCATGCGTGTTGATGGAAGTGATTTCCTAAAATCATGGAATGCCGTTTTGCAGTGCATCGATTATGTACGTGAAACAAGATCTCCAATTTTATTGCATGCAAAAGTTCCTTTGTTAGGTCACCATACTTCTGGGGTACGTAAAGAGTGGTACCGAACAGATGAAGACATGGCCAAACATTTAAAAGATGAGCCGCTTCCTAAATTGCACGATCATTTATTGAGCATTGGAATTAGCGAAGATGAATTAAAAGAGATAGACGAAATTGAAACCGATAAAGTAGCCCAACAATTTAAATTGGCTGTTGCTTCTCCAGACCCAGATCCTTCAACTGCTGAAGATTTTGTATACGCACCAAGTGGAGCAACTGAAGAGGTTGGAACTAGAGTACCTGCAGGCAAAGAGCCTGTGGTAATGGTGGATGCGGCCTTACATGCTGTGGATGAATTATTGGCCAAACATCCAGAATGTTTGTTCTATGGTCAAGATGTAGGTGCAAGGTTGGGTGGTGTATTTAGAGAAGCAGCAACTCTTGCCGTAAAATATGGCGACGATAGAGTTTTTAATACTCCAATTCAAGAAGCATATATCGTAGGTTCTACTGCTGGTATGAGTGCTGTGGGTGCAAAACCTATTGTAGAAATTCAGTTTGCAGATTACGTTTGGACAGGCATGAACCAATTGGTTTGTGAAATTACCAAATCATCTTATTTAACAATGGGAAAATATCCAGTAAGTGCTGTGATAAGAATTCCAATTGGTGCTTACGGTGGCGGTGGTCCTTATCACAGTGGTAGTATAGAATCCACTTTGTTAACTTTAAAAGGAATCAAAATAGCCTACCCAAGTAATGCTGCCGATATGAAAGGTTTAATGAAAGCGGCCTATTACGATGGCAACCCTTGTATTATGCTGGAGCACAAAGGTCTTTATTGGAGTAAGAATCCAGGAACAGAATTGGCTCGTTGCGTTGAACCTGATGAAGATTATATCTTGCCTTTTGGTAAAGCCAATTCTGTTTTAGTTGCCAGCGAGGATGCAATAGATAATGGCGAATCGTGTGTGGTGGTTACCTATGGCATGGGGGTTTATTGGACTTTAGCGGCTGCAAAAGATTTTCCGGGTAGAGTAGAAATATTGGATTTAAGAACTTTATTGCCTTTAGATGAAGAGGCAGTGATGGCCGCTGTGCGCAAACATGGTAAATGTTTGGTCTTAACAGAAGAGGCATTAAATAACTCTTTTGCGGAATCTTTGGCTGCAAGAATTATGCAACAATGCTTTACTTCTTTGGATGGTCCAGTAGCTACTTTAGGTGCAAAAAATGTACCTGCTGTGCCAATGAATATGGGCTTGGAAGCAGAGATTTTGCCTAATGCATCCAAGGTAAGTGCTAAGCTAAAAGAGCTTTTAGATAACTAAGTTTTTTTTAAAATTCGGTTTGAACCAAAAACATTTTTCAAAGGAATCTGCCTTTAACTAATTGCCCTAATTATTCCATTTTCTGGATTCATTATTTGAGGCAAATTATTATTTTCATCTTTGGTGTTAAGGTCATAAATAAATTGAACTTAATTTTTTACTTTGGCCCTAGGCAATTCTGCTGGCTATGTAAAACTTACCATGACCAATTTAAGCACCCAATTAGAAAGCGATTCGTTTTCTACTTTTATTCAAAATCAAAGGTTATTTGAAAAAGATGCCATTCAAAGAACGGAAAAGGCTTTAGCAAATCTGTTGATTCATTTTCCTCAAATCGAAAAGCAAATCATCCAATTACATGAGGCTTTGCTATTCTCAATGGCATATCCAGCATCAAATAAGGTTTATGATTTGGCAAATCAAGTCATGCAACTTTTGGTTCAAACCGTAAAAAATAAAGTTGCTAAAGATGAAAACGCATTCTATAATTCTGGAATTACCGGCTCTCTTATCTGTGGCCAATTTGGGTTATTGTTGAACCAATATTTGTTGCAAGAAGACCTAAAAACCATTGAACTTTCTGGTGTAGATGGCGAAAATTCTGATTTGGTAGCTAAGCTAACTTATACTCTCAGTGATGTGGAACAAGAGCTCATGCCTGGCGATGCGGGATATTTTTCTAAATGGCAAAAACGCTATTTGCCAGGAATAAAAGATTCTCAAAAACAGCTCGATTATTATATTCAGGCTTGCATGCAAATGACAGGTTCTATATCCTACCGCGAAAATCTATTTGCGGGTTTTCAATTGTTTACACAATTTAGTTTAGATGAAAAATTATTGGGTTTAAGTTTGGGCAGGTTGAACCAAAGTTCAGTTTATATTCATGATAAAGGAATTCAAAAGAAAAGCACTTTAGAAGAGGTTTGGGAGCTAGGAAAACCTAAGCAAATTAAATTAAGCTTGGAGCAACAAGCGCATTTGGTTCGTTTGGCCAGAGGTTCTATGGCTTCCTTAATGCGTGAGACAGATACGTTTACATACGCACAAATTCCCGAAACAGAGTTGTTTGATATGGGCAAAGGAATTTCCATTGCCTTGTTTTACATGATTCCCGAACAAAAATTTTCACTTCAATCTTATGTGGGTTATTTGCTTTTCAAAAACGGTTTGCCAATGGCTTATGGTGGTTGTTGGTTACTTGGATTTCAAGCAGCTTTTGGGGTAAATGTTTTGCCTCCATACCGTGGTGGTGAGTCTAATTTGGTTATTGCTCAATTAATAAGATTATACCGTTCCCGTTTTCAAATTCAACAATTTACAGTTGATACTTATCAAATTGGTAAAGGGAATTCCGATGGAATAAAATCTGGTGCCTTCTGGTTTTATTATAAGCTTAGGTTCAGACCTATGAATGATAAATTAGCAAAATTGGCAGAATTGGAAATGGAGAAAATGATAACTGAAAAAGGCTATAGAACTCCTGCCAAAACCTTGGTAAAACTGGCTGATGCAGATATTTATTGGCAGGCAGAAGGCAATACAAAATCCTTTATTCCTTTGCTTCCTATCTCCGATAAAATTAGTAATCACGTAGCTAAAAATTTTAATGGCAACAGATTATTGGCTTTAAACTCAGCTCAGATAAAATTCAAAAAATTCACTAAAAGGAAATTGGGTTCAGACAGTTTTTTGAACCGCTTATTAGTTATGCTAGATGCTTTGGGTGCTTTTGAAAAATTATCTGAAAAAGAGTTAGTCCAAGTTTTGGATGCTTATCAACTAAAAGGCGAGCAGGAAGCAAAGGTTCATTTGCTATTGCTTAAGGTGAAATCATATTGGAAACTCTTTGTTTAAAGGGCTTGCCAAACTTTCCATTTTATTTTGAATTCAGCTCCATTTATTTCTCCCCAAATTTTGGCTTTCCCCTAACAAATGCGCAAATTTGCGCTTTCTAAAAATTACCATGAGTCAGTCACAACCCATAGGCATTTTGGCCACCGTAGAGCAAGCGAAACAACTAGGATTACGCGAAGACGAATTTGAAAAAATAAAGGAAATTTTGGGTCGTACCCCAACTTTTACCGAAATGAGCGTGTATTCTGTAATGTGGAGCGAGCATTGTTCGTATAAAAATTCTATAGTTTGGCTAAAAACTTTACCCAAAGAAGGGGAGAAGATGTTGGCCAAAGCTGGTGAAGAAAATGCCGGCTTAATTGATATTGGCGATGGTTTGGCTTGTTGTTTTAAAATTGAATCTCACAACCACCCAAGTGCTATAGAACCTTACCAAGGTGCAGCTACCGGTGTTGGCGGCATTAACCGCGATATCTTTTCTATGGGTGCGCGACCAATTGCTCAATTAAACTCACTTCGTTTTGGAAACATAGAAAACGAACGTACCAAATGGTTGGTGCGCGGTGTGGTTAAAGGAATTGGCAATTATGGAAATGCTTTTGGAATTCCAACAGTAGGAGGTGAAGTTTATTTTGATGATTGCTATCAGATAAACCCTTTGGTAAATGCCATGAGTGTAGGTATTGCTAAGGTAGGCAAAACTGTTTCTGCTATTTCAGAAGGCTTGGGTAATCCAGTTTATATTTTTGGTTCAGCCACTGGTAAAGACGGAATTCACGGTGCCGCTTTTGCCTCTAAAGACATTACCGAAGACTCAGCAAAAGACTTACCTTCAGTGCAAGTTGGCGATCCATTCTGGGAGAAATTAATTCTAGAAGCTAGTCTTGAATTACTAGAGCAAACCGATGCAGTTGTTGGCATGCAAGACATGGGTGCAGCAGGTATTACTTGCTCAACTAGTGAAATGAGTGCCAAGAGCGGAACAGGCATGGATGTGTGGTTGGATAAGGTTCCTATGCGTCAGGCTGGAATGAAAGATTGGGAAATATTGCTTTCCGAAAGTCAGGAGAGAATGTTGGTAATTGTTAAGAAAGGCCATGAAGAAGAAGTGGAAGCCATTTTCAAGAAATGGGATTTAACCTACGCCATAATTGGTGTGGTTACAGATACTGCTCGAGTTAAATATTTTATGAACGGCGAGTTGCGTGCAGATATTCCAGGCGAAAGTTTGGTATTGGGCGGCGGTGCTCCTGTTTACCACAGAGAATATTCTGAGCCTAAATATTTTAAAGAAATAGAAAAATTCGGTTTGAACCAAGTAGAAGATTGCACTTGGGCTGAGGCTCCAGCAATTGCCAAATACTTAATGGGTCATCCAAATATTGCTAGCAAACGTTGGGTTTATAACCAATACGATAGCATGGTAGGTACTATTAACCAAACTACAAATGCACCAAGTGATGCTGCTGTGGTAAAGGTAAAAGGTACCGATAAATCAATTGCCATGACGGTGGATTGCAATAGCCGTTATGTATATGCCAACCCTTTTGTGGGTGGGCAAATTGCGGTTTCAGAAGCGGCTAGAAATTTAGTTTGTTCTGGTGCTCAACCTGCTGCTATAACCAATTGTTTGAACTTTGGTAATCCATACAACCCTGAGGTTTATTACCAATTTGTACATGCCATAAAAGGTTTGGGTGAAGCGTGTAAGAAATTTGATACTCCAGTTACAGGTGGTAATGTAAGTTTCTATAACCAAAGCAGTGATGAGAATGCAGTTTTCCCTACGCCAACTATTGGTATGGTGGGTTTATTGGATGCTGGTCAAAAGCATATGACATTAAATTTTAAAAATGCAGGTGATGCTATTTACCTAATGGGTGAATCTAGAAACGATTTAGGTTGCTCACATTATCTTTCGCATTTTAGAAAAGTAGCACAATCTCCAGCACCTTATTTTAATTTAGATGAAGAGCATTTGTTGCACCAAACAGTATTAAAAGCAATAGGTTCTGGTTTGATCCAAAGCGCCCATGATATAAGTGAAGGTGGTTTGATGACCTGTTTATTAGAAAGTGCAATGCCTAATAATCTTTCATTTGATATCGACTCAGAAAAAGCAAAAGCTTTGCGTGTAGATGCGTTCTTATTTGGTGAGGCACAAGGTAGGGTAGTTGTTTCTGTAGCAGCAAATCAAATTGAAAATTTCGAAGCCCTTTTGGTTCAAACCGAAATGCCTTTTGAAAAAATTGGGATGGTAACAGAGGGTGAAATAAAAGTAAACGGAAATTCTTTTGGTAGTTTAACCCAATACAAACATACCTTCGAAACTGCTTTAGAAGAGCAATTGGCATAAATAAGTAGAATAAATGGCGCTAGATCAACTGGAAGATTCAACAATAGATAAAACAGAAATGGGCTTTTTCGACCATATAGATGAGTTGAGAAAGCATATTATACGATCTGTTGTGGCCGTTTTGGTTTGTGCGGTGGTTATTTTTTTTAACAAGAGCCTGCTATTTGATACCGTTTTATTTGGACCAATACATGTAGATTTTTGGACTTACCGTTTAATGTGCGACCTTAGTTTTTGGCTTACAGGTACGGATGTTTATTGTGTTAAAGAAATGGGTTTTGTGCTCTCTAATATTGATATCACAGGACAGTTTACCCAACACCTATTTATTTCATTTATTTCTGGTTTTGTGGTTTCTTTCCCATTTGTATTGTACCAATTTTGGGCTTTTATAAAGCCGGCTTTAAGTAGAAAAGAAATTACCTATGCTCGTGGTTTTGTTTTCTTTAGCTCAGTTCTTTTCTTTGTTGGAATTTTATTTGGCTACTTTATGTTAGCCCCCCTTTCTATTAATTTCTTAGGTTCATATCAAGTAAGTGCTTTGGTAAGTAATGAAATTAATTTAGAATCGTATATCTCCTTTCTAACCACATTGGTTTTTGCCTGCGGATTAATTTTTGAAATGCCCATGTTGGTTTATTTCTTAGCAAAAATTGGTATTTTAGGAAGTGCTTTGATGTCAAAATACAGAAGGTATGCCTTGGTGGTTATTCTAATTTTGGCAGGTATACTTACCCCTTCCCCAGATATGGCTAGCCAGATTATGATGGCTTTGCCACTTTATGGCCTATATGAAATAAGTATTTTGGTGGCTAAGGGAGTAGAAAAAAGAAAATTAAATAAATAATTTTACTAGGATTTTTTTTAGTGAAAATCCTATATTCGTTATCAAATTAACAAACAAAAAAAACAGAAAATGAAAGCACTTAAAGTATTCGCCTTAGGATTGGCTGTAATCTCGTTGACATTCAGCGCTTGTAAAAAAGATGAAACTACTACAACAGATAATACTCCCTCAGGAAGTTCTTATCTTACTGGTAAAGATTGGAGAATGATTGGTGCAACTATGGTTTCACCAGGTGGTAGCATAGATATTTATGCAACCATGGAAGCTTGTGAAAAAGATGATTTATTAGAATTTAAAACAGATAATACTATAGTAGAAAAAGCAGGTGCAACCAAATGCGATCCTGCTGATCCAGATACTGCGCCAGGTGGTAATTGGGCATTGATAAATAGCGATAAACAATTGAGAATTATTGATGGTGATACAACTGACTTAACTGTTTTAGAATTAAATGCCACTACCATGCGTGTAAATATGGTTGAAGACGATATGGGTATTATCTATACTACCACTTTTACTTTTACAAAAAACTAATTGGATACAATTCATTTAAAAAGCCACCTGCAAAACAGGTGGCTTTTTTTATTTGGTTCAAGCACTTAATTTTGACACATGAAAATAGCAATTGGCTGCGATCACGCAGGATTTGAATACAAGGAAGCCATTAAGGCAACACTTATTGCACAAGGCAATGAAGTAGAAGATTTTGGAACTCATAGCACCGCTTCAATGGATTATCCCGATACTTCTCATCCTGTTGCGAGTTCGGTAGAGAATAAAGAAAATGAATTGGGAATTCTTATTTGTGGAAGCGCAAATGGAGTTGCCATGACAGCCAATAAACACCAAGGAATTAGAGCAGCCATTTGCTGGGATAAAGAATTAAGTGTATTGGCCAGAACACACAATGATGCAAATATTGTTTGTCTTCCTGCTCGTTTTATCTCTCTTGAAAAAGCTCAAGAAATAGTTTCATCTTTCCTAAGCACCACATTCGAAGGTGGAAGGCATGCGAATAGAGTGAACAAAATTTCTTGCTAGTGAATGCAGGATTATACCTCACAAATAGTTTCTGGAGATAGGCGTTCCTTAGCTCGCTTTATTTCTTTAGTAGAAAATGATGTTTTGGGTTACGAAGAACAACTTGCCGAATTACCCATTGCAAACACTCCATTGATAGGAATTACGGGTCCGCCCGGTGCAGGTAAAAGTACGCTTATTAATGCCTTAGCTGCTCATTGGTTAGCTCAAGGTAAAAAGGTGGCTATCGTAGCCGTGGATCCTAGCTCGCCTTTTAATCAAGGGGCTTTGATGGGCGACCGACTAAGAATGAGCGAGCATTTTTTGAATCCCAATTTGTTTATTAGAAGCATGGCCAGCCGCGGTAGTTTGGGTGGTTTAGCGCCTAAAATATTTGAGGTTTGTGATGTTTTGCGTGCAGCGCAATTTGATTATGTTATTATTGAAACCGTTGGCGTTGGTCAAAGTGAAGTAGAAATTGCTGCCTTGGCAGATACCACCGTTTTGGTTTTGGTACCCGAGGCCGGCGACGATATTCAAACCATTAAAAGTGGTGTAATGGAAATCGCAGATATTTTCGTTCTTAATAAATCGGATAGAGATGGGGCTGCCACATTTCAAAAGAACTTGTTGATGCTAGCTCACCAATATGCTTCATCTAATTGGGAGGCGCCGGTTGTGAAAACAGTTGCTTCTCAAAAAATAGGATTAGAAGAGTTGGGTGAAGCCATAGAAAACCACCACCAATTGGCAATAAAGGGCAATAAAAAGGTTCACCTATTGGCACAAAAAGCTTTGTTATTAATAAAAGCCATGCGTACCAAAGACATTCAATTGCCACAATTAGAAGAAGAATTGGCAATGGCTTCAAACAAAGAGGGTTTTAATTTGTATCGTTTTATAAGGAAATACCAATCCTAATATAAGCTCATGAGAATAGCTATCATTTCAGGTTCGGCTCGAACCAATAACAATACATTACGCGTAGCCAAGGCAATTGAAAAATTGATGGAAGTAAACCACCGAACTAAGGTGATTGATTTTCAAGGTTACGATATTCCTTTATTGGCTCAAGGCGGTTTGAACCCAAATGACTTAAGTGAATTTCAAAAGAATTTGATAAAAGCTGTGGAAGAGGCGCATGTGGTTATTATGATTTCTCCAGAATACAATTGGAGCACAACGCCAGAGATTTTAAATATGTTGCATTACTTACCCAACAAGCCATTTCAAAATATTTTCAATCACAAGGTGTTTGCTTTTGTGGGTGTTTCTACAGGCAAAGGTGGTAAAGCACCAGCCTTACATTTGATGCAAATACTCCACAAACTAATTGGATTTGGGAATTTAGACTCAATGGTTTCTTCCAAAATATTTGAATCGCATTATACCAAAGAAGTTTTAAACGAAGCTGGCGAAAGCTTGGGAAATGAAATGTATAATATAGGATTAAAAGACTTTACAGATTATACTTTGCGCATGGCCCAGCGTTGGTTCAAATAGGGTTGAACCTATTTTTTAGCTAAAGCAAAATCTTCAATTCGCATGCCGGCGGAAATAATATTCATCAAAGTGTCCTCGCGCATATTTTGCTCCAACTCAAAATGATAAATTCCTTTTTCTTTAAAGCGAGTTTGAGGGAAAATCGGAACTTGATAATCGTATAAATCACCTAAACCTTTTCCTAACCATTCACCCTGATCGTTAATTAAGGTTATTTCCTTTCTTTCCTTGCTAACCAATTTACTTGGAGAAGTTTGGTGAACCATCACAAAAAAATTGCTGTAATTGTAATTGCTGCTTACTCGTAAATTTACAAATACATTATAGGTTTTGTTGGTGTCTTCAATGTTTACATCAAAGCCTAATTTATTTTTGTAATACCAAGCCTGACCTTCTATATCCTTATTTTCATCTAAGCAACTTGCCCTATCGCAAGCGCTAAAAAATAATACACATAGGATTGAACCTATAAGCCAAAATTTATTTGCCAAAATTCGTTTCATCTAAGGTTTTGGATTTTGATTTCTATTTGGGTTATTACGGTTTCTATTCTGATTTGGATTTGGTCTTCTATTTTGTGGCCTATTCTGCGATGGATCGCCATTTTCTCCTCCAGGTTTAGGTGCATTTGGGTTTTGCCCTTGTGGCGCATTGGGCCTTGGAGCATTAGCATTAGGATTTTGTCCTTGTGGTGCATTTGGTTTAGGTCCGTTAACATTAGGGTTTTGGCCTTGTGGTCCATTTGCACGAGGTCCGTTTGGCCGTGGTCCGTTAGGTTTATTTCCCTGAGGTTGCGGATTATTTGTCCTTGGACCAGCATTAGGCTTGTTCTTGTTTTTATTACGGTTGTTGTTATTGCCCTTTTTGCGGTCTCTTTCGTCTAAACGAGTTAAACTACCAATACCCATATCGTTCTTAAATTCCAACTCAGCAATTTCTGTCTTGATAGGTTTTTTCTCAAATATTTCTAATACAGGTTTTTCGCCTTTCTTGTTCAATTCCAAATATTCGGTAACCTTATTTACCGGTAAATGAATCCAATCGCCACCCAATTCTGTTTGTGGAGCAAACCACATCAATCGTTTTAGAATATCTGTTTTTACAGAGCGGTAACTCTTGTTATTTTCAAAATGAAGAATAACATTGTTGTCTGTTGGAAACTCTTTTAAAGCTTCTACGTATGAATCCAACTCGTAATTTAAGCAGCATTTCAATTTACCACATTGTCCACTTAGTTTAAGTGGGTTCAACGATAAATTTTGGTAGCGTGCTGCTTGAGTATTAACCAATTTAAAATCAGTTAGCCAAGTGCTGCAACACAATTCTCTTCCACAAGAACCAATTGCACCTAAACGCGCTGCCTCTTGTCTGTAGCCAATTTGGCGCATCTCAATACGCACTTTAAAGCTTTCTGCTAATCGTTTAATTAGCTCTCTAAAATCTACACGTTCTTCTGCAGTATAGAAAAAAGTTGCTTTTCTACGATCGCCTTGGTACTCCACATCACTAAGCTTCATAGACAAGCCCAATTCCATGGCAATGCTTCTAGCTTTGTACATGGTAGGAACCTCTAGTTCTTGGTTTTCCTTTAGCTTAGCAATATCTGCTTCTGTTGCTTTGCGAATTATTTTCTTGAAATCAGTATCGTGTTCAGACCTATTGTATTTCTTTAGTTGAAGTTTTACTAACTCACCTTTAAGAGCAACTTTACCAATATCGTAGCCATTTTCAACTTCTACAACCACGTATTCGTTAACAAAAAAATCAACTAATGTACTTTTGTAAAATTCTTTCCTTGTTCCTTTAAAACGAACCTCAACAATATCAAAAGGCTTCATATGCGGTGGTAATTCCATTTCC
Organism: Bacteroidia bacterium; assembly: GCA_021740845.1. Lineage (GTDB taxonomy): Bacteria > Bacteroidota > Bacteroidia > UKL13-3 > UKL13-3 > B1. The sequence goes on along the minus strand of JAIOYZ010000019.1, from coordinate 3,541 downwards.
GCCAACCAATCAAATGTGTTTAATTTATTACAGCCTCCAGTGCTACAGCCTCCGCTGCTGCAACCACCTGTACTGCATCCTCCCGATCCACAACCCATATATAGTTTAAATAATCATCGTTAATAAAATGGTTTGATCCAATTTTGGTTCAAACCGAATAAATTCTTTGCTAAGCTGCCTTTTGCGCAACTTTCAATTGTCTGCCAATATACAAAGAAAGATTTAAAAACAGGATTTTGAGATTGGCGTTTCTTTCTGCAGAAATAACGGCCTCATCTAAGCTCTGTGTTATTTCACTCAAGTTTCTATCAGAAATGAAGGCCGAAAATTTAGAAATGAATTGTAATTCCTCCTCATTTACCCGAAGTAATTTGGGGTCGCCATATTTATAAATAAATGCAGCGCGCATCATTTGAGAAGTATAGCCTAAGAAATTTTTTACATACTCACGCCCAGTTCCACTAATCTCATCCACCCATTTTTGAAGTTCTCCTACTTTGCCTGAAAAGCAAAATCGCATCCAGGTGCTATAACTTTCAAAGTAGCCATCGTGCTCAACTGCTAATAAAGAAAGAGCAAGGTTATAATCGCCGTCTGCCAAACGTGCAATATCAGTAGCTTTTTGAGGCATGCATTGATGGTCTTTTTGCAAAGCATGTTCTATATCTTGGTCGCTCAGCTTGGGGACCTTAATGGTTTGCGCACGCGATAAAATGGTTGGCAAAACCTTTTCGGTATTGTTGGCAACTAAAATTATAAGGGTGCCAACAGGCGGTTCTTCCAATAACTTCAATAAAATATTTCCACTTGCACTCAAATGCTCCGATTGCCATATTATTTGGGTTTTGTATTTGGCTTCATAGCTTGTTAAACCCAATCTGTTAATAATATCGCGACATTCATCTGCCGTTATATTCCCTTGTTTATTGGCATTAGTGTCTATGGTTTGCAACCAATCAAAATCATTTAAGTAGGGATTTTTTAGAAAAGCTTCACGCCAATCTTCAGCCAATTCTTTAGATTGTTTGTAGGGAGAAATCGTGGGTACAGTAAAATGCAAATCGGGGTGAACCAATTTTTCAAATTTAACACAGCTGCTGCAAGTTCCACAACTGTCATGCTCTGAAGGATTTAAGCAATTAACATATTGTGCAAATGCAAGAGCAAGGGCTAAGTTGCCACTACCTTCTGGTCCCACAAAAAGTTGGGTATGACTAATTCTTCCGGAATTGGCCATTGAAATTAATTTCTCTTTTATGAAATCTTGGCCTATAATTTGTTTAAATAACACGATATTAATTCTTGGTCATCGCAAGGTATAATAAAACTTAAATTTATCTAAATGGTTAAGAATATTTTAGGAATTACAAGCCAAAGCATACATTTGCAACATAGTTTATGAGTAATCAAATTATAAAAGGCACCTTAAAGAGTCATTGCCCCAATTGTGGCTCATGGGATTTAGAACGTGTTAAGCGGCCATTTTGGGCACGTTTCTTTTTTTTCTTTTTGGACCTAAAATCCTTTTGGTGTAGAAAATGTTTTAAGATAATTACTTGTCTGCATAAAATAGAAAAGGAATAAGGTTTCCTTATTTCATTCCCCATTTCTTGATTCTCAAATTATTCTATTAGAAGTTTACTGCAGCGATATTTTGATATTGAAATAGGGTGTCTCCTAAAATAATATAAGAGTTTTTGGTTCGAACCAATTTAATTTCCTCATTAATTATTATGGTATCATTGTTGTGATTTGAACCGCCTGCAATGTTTTTAGAGTAAACATACCAATTGTTATTTTCTTTTATTTTATTCCATTTGTGTTTGTTTCTAAAATCCCCATTATTCATCGACATTCCCGTTATTCTGCCTGCCGAAGCGCCAGATAAACGATAAACATCCCAATAGTTGCCATACACAACTCCAGCGGGAATATTTTCTGTTTCCTTAAATAATTCTAAGGTGTTTTTGCTTTCACGTGTGATGGAGATATAATCATAATTTGCTAGGAATAAGGGTAGAATAATTATTGAAAATAGAATGAAGCTTAGCCTATTTCCAAAGGATTTAAAATAGTATGCCATCCAAAATAGGAGCCCTAAATAAATGGGTATATAATACTTTGCATCGAAATGAGATCTGAAATTCCAATAAGAGAAAAACAAAAGGAGTGAACTAATGATAAGAGTTATTAATAGGACATCTATTTTTCTAATTTTTAGTAGGATTATAATAAATACCAAAACCAAAGAATAGTAGAAAACACATTGAAAAGACGAGTGGTGTTTTTGAATTAAAACAATGTCTTTTATTTGTTCTACAACATAATCTAGTTGTTTTAAAATATCTTCTTTTGAGAAAATAAAAGTTTTGGAATATTCTGCATCTTGAAATGCGTTAACTTTTAAATAATGGATAAAGGAATATCCTAAGTAAACAAAGAAAATGCTTGTAAACCATAAGTATTTATAGTGTCTCCAGTTTTTTAAAACTTCTGCAAAGAAATATTTTCCATTTAGTTTTGAACGCAATAAACTAAGGAAAATGCCCAAAAATAGCAGCAAACTAAGCTCGTTAATCCAAACAGAAAGTGTTGAAAAAACAAAAAATAGAAATAAGTATAGATAAACCAAACCGCTAATTTTTGAATAATCGTTTTCCAATTTTCTTTTGAATAGAATGTAGGTATGAACCGACAAGGTTAAACAGAGAATTTGTGCGCCATAAGGATGACCGATTAATAAAAGATAATAGTATGTTGGATGAGGGAAAAATAAGGCTAATAAAAAAAACAATTTCCCATAATTGCTTTCGATATGTTTTTGTAAAAAATAATAGGCAATAAGTAAGAATAGAAAATTAAGAAATCCCAACAAAAAAATGGGATGGATATTAGTAGCTTGATAAATAGGAGAAGCTAGTAAAGGTAAGAAACTACCCAATCTGTTTTGCCCCCAATAATAAGCATCTTCAGTCCAATTAAAATCGCAAGTCATTAACACATGTATGGCTTGATCCGAATTAAAGAATTTTGGGTTGAGCGGTCCAAAGAAAAAATAGGATACAAGTGCAACTCCAATTGAGAGCACTGCCCAAACTAATTTAATAAAATTCTTATCTTGTCCTTTTGGCCAAATCATTCTGGAAATATAAATTTTCTTTTCAATTTTGAAGATAGGTAGAGGGGCTGATTTTTTGACATATTTCAGTTTTTAATTTTTAGGCAAAATCAAGTTCAATGAATATGTGGCTATTTCTGCTATGTTTAAACTCGTAATTTGGAATAACCTACGCTGGGCGTAGACTGTGTCTACGTCATATTATTTTTGGAGTTTGTAACTCCCAAAATAGTTAAGTTGTTTTCCAACCAAAAGATAGAACACCAGGTTTAAAAATCCCAAATCATTCTGGAAATATAAATTTTCTTTTCAATTTTGAAGATGGGAAAGAGGCTGTTTTTTTGACATATTTCAGTTTTTAATTTTTAGGCAAAATCAAGTTCAATGAATATGTGGCTATTTCTGTTATGTTTAAACTCGTAA
>JAIOYZ010000051.1 GCA_021740845.1 Bacteroidia bacterium | reverse complement strand
GCCAAAAATTACGGAACCAAGTTACTTGCCAACTTAGCTGAATAGCGAAATATTAGAGCAACTAACGAAGCAAGGCAAAACGATTATAGAACACACACAGCCTACAATCTTGCCAACTCTTTAAGTGAAGCTGCTGACGAGGTAACTATGTTTTGCAAAAATCTGTTTATCAAGTCAAAAAATAGCGGCCTTGGCGAACCAATTTCTATTACAACTGTAATTCTAATTAGTGCTGTTTCCGTTGCTATAATTACCTACTTTGTTACCAAGTATTACAATGATACTGTTAACGGATACAATTCAACACTTAAGTTGATCCAGGACATAAACAAAGACAATCCAGAATTAGCCAGTCAATTGGCTAACCAAGTGGCAGATGTTCAAAAAAACAAAGACGATTCTAGTTTTATGTCACAATTAGGAACAGGCTTAAAGTGGGCTGCTGGTTTAATTGGCTTTGGAGGTCTGTTGTACTTAGGTTCAAAATCTTACGATTCATACAAAAAACATAAAAAATAATTTACCAATGAAAAAATTCATTATGGGCCTTTTGGCCTTCATTACAAGCGGATTTACAGGATTCTTTAAAATCTTTAAAAACGAAGCCTTACCAATTATTAATTTAATTGAGGGAATCAAACAAGCAATCAACAATCCTGCATTTGATTTATTTGTGTGGGCTACTCACAACAAAATAGACGATGCTATTCTATTAGCATTGCGAAAAGCTATAGCATTAATTATTCCTGGAACCGTTACCGATGACCAAATAAAGGTATTTATTGAATCGTTGCGAGGTTTAAATCCAAATATCACAGATGCCACATTGCAAAAGCTATCAAGTATAATTTACAAGATTATTAAAGGCGAACAGGTTAAGCAAAGTGAAGCGGATACCGTTATGCAGCTTTCATATTCTAAGTTTAAAAACTTTGGCTATACAGTAAACTTTGACATACCAGAAGGCCCAAAGAAACGCAATAGAAGGTCGAAGGAAATAGAAGAAACACCAGCAGCTACCAGCGTAGCAGAAGGTGAAAAAGAAACACCAGCAGCTACCAGCGTAGCAGAAGGTGAAAAAGAAACACCAGCAGCAACGGTTTAAGAGCAGAAAAAATTATTAAATAACATGGCTGCAAAATCGTATTTGGGGGTTAGCAATTTGCCTAGGGGTATTAGAAATAATAACCCTGGCAATTTGCGTATTTCTACCGAAACATGGATAGGTAAAATTGACCGTTCAAAAAACACTGATAAATCTTTTGAGCAATTTATTGAATTGCGTTGGGGTATTCGTGCAATGATGCGCAATATAATTACTGCTATCAATACCAAAAAATTAGATACCATTCGTAAACTTATAACTAAGTATGCACCACCAGAAGACAATAACGACACAGAGGCTTATATTTCTGCTGTAGTTCGCAAAGTTGGTATTTCAGATAGAACAGTTTTAGGAACAGACCAAGCTACTTTAATAAAACTTACTACAGCTATTATTGAGCATGAGAATGGTGCTAACACATACAAGTACATTACCCCAGACGATATACAAGAAGGGTATTCCATCTTGTACGCAAAAGGTTATTTAGAGTACGCAAAAAAAAAAGTAATTTCATAATTGCCACAAGCACAGTTTTGCTTGTTTTAGGCATTGGCGTTTCGGTTGCAACTTCAACCACCAGGAGAAAATAAAAATGGGAAAAATAGAATTCTTAAGTACTAGAGGGATTGAAAGATTTGATACCGACAAAAAAGGTGTAATGTCAAATTGCAATTCTATTTTATTCCGTAACGAACATGCAACCGATTATGTTGACATTAGAATGAACGGACAATATTTTCGCATAAAAGCCAATGGCAATTTTGCATTAAATAACGAGCCTAATGTTTTGGAAGTTCAAAATTTTGACATTGCATTTCAAAATTCTGGTACAGGTTCCTTGGTTATTCTTCGCCAATACATAAACCCAAATGAATAATGTTTGCCACACAAGACGATACCGCATTTGATACAACAGGCAATTATTCTGTTACTGGTGATTGGAAATTTTCAAACCCAATACAATACGAAATCTACGCAGGAACTCCCGATGCACCTACAGACGGTTTTAGCACGTATTCCAGCGCGAGAAATGTAGAAACTAGGTTTTTCAAATCCAATGGTTTCAAGCACTCCTACGATTATCAAGGCTTAAGTGACAATAGAACGATTACCATTCCAGATAGTACTATGACTATGCTTGGTGTCACAGCTCCAATTGATTCTACCTATAGAAGTATTGTTTCTGGTGGAACAAGTGCCTTATCACTTTCAACAGCATTTGTTAAAATAGAGGGAACAGGTGTTGCTAGTGGAGGTGGGGTTGTTTTGGGTTCTTATAATTTAACTACTGGCGGTGTCTGGTCTTCTAGTGTTACTCCAAGTACTTCTAATTATGCATTAGCATTTAGTTCTGGTGTTACGTTTTTGTCTGGAGTTGTAAGAACGTATTTCGGTGTTAATTCTACAACTTTTGGTGAAGTTAATTCTTCTGGTTGGTCATTAGGTTCAGGCTCAATAACTCAAAATGGTTTATTAACCGTTAAAGGTGGTGGTGCAAATATTCAAAGCTGGCGCGATAGTTCAAATGTTGAAAGATTTTATATAGATGCGGGGGGTGCTTTAAGGGGTGGTAGTGCTGTTCTTAGTACTACTTACATTACAAATTTAAATTTAGGTCCGGGTAATGGAGTTAGGAGTAGTGGCGATGGAAAATTAAATTTATTAAACTCTACTTTTAATGGGTTCTCCTCATTAACATTAGGCTTAGAAACTGCATTATTTCCAATGCTTAAATTAAATGGTGCTGGTTTAGAAGTTAAACTTGGAGACAATACAGACTACACTACACTTACCGCAAAATCCTACTTAAGTGCTAACTTATCAAGTGGTGCATTAACTACAGCTAGACCTTTTAAGGTTGGTGATAAGGCAACAATTACAGACGGTTCATTAACTGCAATTGGTTTAGATACTCAATTTTGTTTTGAATTAGACGGAACGCTAATATACGTACCAGGAGGTTCGGCACAATTCGCATAATTTTAATTTTTAAAAAGTATAAAATGAAAGGCATTAAAGCAATTGGGGTTGTACGCAATCCATCAAACAAAAATTACATAGCAGAAAATCCAGTTTTGGAACTTCGTCCAATCCTTAATTTTGCTGGTGGTATCCAGATAAATGGGGAAATGGTAGAACTTGATGCAAACAATAATCCAACATCAAGAAATGGATTTACTATTGAAAACAGTTCTTTTACAGAAGCTGAATTGGCAGATTTAAAAGAAAGTTACGATTCTTTGGTATCAAAATGCAAGGCCATAACTGTGGCAAAATTTAAGGAGTTAAATCCAAATATTGAATTTACTTACTAATCAATTTTTTACCCATGAGTACCAAAATAAATTTAAATCAAGTAATAGTAGATTTTCAAGGTGAGCCAGTTAAAGCGGATGTTAAGTACGCATACGACCAAGACGGTAAAACCATTTTGCGCGACACTACAGGCGAAGAAAAGATTATATCCTATCAAAATCTTACCTTAAGGCATTTGTTGATCCAGGCATTAAATAAAGGAGAAAAAGAAATGGATTTTGCAGGCCGTCAAAGGTATGGAAGGCTTATCATTCCACTTTCAAAAAAGGTTGGCAAAAACTATTCTGTTCACTCAATTGCTATTAAAGAAAGTGAAGTTCGCGACAATATAAAAAGATGGTCCAGCAGTCTATTTTCAAACCACGTTTGCGCACAAATTGAGCAATATTTAGAAGGTAAAGAGTTCGAGACTTCAAAAAATTCTGATTTTGATTTTTTTGAAGAGCCTCTGGAATCCTGATAATTATACATTTTTTTGACCACTTATTAACATTGTGTTAATAAGTGGTCTTATCAACATTCAAAAGCGGTATTATGTTTGTCCAAGCAAATCATAGCTAAGTTTTACCCGAACTTAAAGTTTTGATATTAAGTACCTCCCCTATTTTCGGGGCTGCAAATGCTGTAGGTAATTAATATTATGTTAAATAGTACTGCTCATAGAATCAGTCTATTTAGCTAGTTCTAGGCCGCTTTTAGGCAATAAAGAACTAAAACATCGTTTGGGTAAGCCCCTAGCTACCCAAACGCATGAGAAAAACCAACGTAAAACAATTTGTAAAACGCGGCCAAACGTATGAAGTTTGGTTAGGCAATGGAACTGTTAATAGTTTTACGAACATTAAAGCTACCAATAAGTTTTTTGCCGATACAAATGCTTTCTTAAGCCGTCAGATTTATGAATTGAATCTAATTTTTTCTGACCTTCAATCAAAATTCCGTCGCGACTGGTTCTACTTCGCCAAAGAAGAATTTAAATTTCAAAGAAAGCTTCAACTTGAATTAGATGCCTGTGTAGAACTCTTTGATTTAATCTTCAATCGTTCCGCCTATAATTCTGGTAATTACTTTGTATTTATTGATATTTCAATAATTAGCCGCAATTTAATAAACCTATCAGAAGCACTTCGCGAAAACGATAAACGCCGATCACACACTACAGATATTTATTTATTAGATAGCCTAAAAAGAAGGTTGCTTTTTTTGCTTTCAGAGGTCTCACAGTATTCCGCATTAAGCGCAAAGCTACATTTTGAGCCTGTTACAAATGGTTCCCTTGTTGTTGCTAATCCTCCACACTTAAAATTAAAAATAGCATGACCGATTTAAAAATTTGTCTCAATGCTGGTTCCTTGCCAGCGTGTAAAAAATGCATTTTGGCCGAACCTTTTCACGAAGGCCAACAAAAAACAGATTGTTTTAATGAAAAACCAAGTACGGTAAATGAAGTAAATATCCTTCAATGTCCTACTTGTGGTTTTGAAAGTACCAGGGCAAATTTTAAGTACCACGTAAACGAATTTATTTACGACTGTTCTAAGTGCGGTGAATCATTTGCCTAAATCAATTACAAAATTTTTTACCATATAACCCAAAAAAAATGATTCTAAGACAACAAACAGACCACTTAGCTATCTTATCCCTCCAGGTTGATTTGATACCAGAAAACGAAATGCACGACTATTTATTAAAAGTCGCAATTCGCACTACCATTTCAGGCAGATGGAAGGCTTACCAATTGCCCGTAAAAACCATTAGCACCCCTGCCCTATCAGATTGTATTTTGAGAGGCAACAAGCTGTCAAAAACAATGGCAACTAGGTTTTTCCCAACATTAGAAACTCATAAATACGAGGACTAAAAACATGGCAATACTATTCTTAACCCTCATTGTTACCCTAGCATTTTGCGGCCTAACCTGTATCCTATTTATTATTGAAGTTTTGATTCCATTTCTGCTTTTCCTGTACTTCAAAAAATTCTTTATACCATTTATTGAAGACGAAATAAAGAATCCAGAATATTCTGCAGAAGACTTAGGTCAATTAAATTCCACTTTGGAATATGCGTACCAGGAAATGTTTAAGCAAAAAAGGAAACTCCGTAAAATTAAGCTGATATGAGAGTTTCAATTTTTGCAGATACCTACAATCCAAAGATTAAGATTCCTTTGGCACCAGATAGAAAAGATACCCTACACATCCCCTATTCTAATATAGAATTTGGAGTACTTATAGAAGGAATTAAAGGCAAATGGAAAGATAAAGTAGAAGGCGTAAGAAATGGAACTTATAATAAAGTTATGCTGCCATGTTTCACCCCATCAGGTGTTTTTAGGTTTAGAGCGGCAAATGAATGTTATGAGTATTCTGGCATAGTTTCACTTGATTACGATCATGCTCCCAGTGTATTTAATTTGAAAGAAATGGTGAAAGAAATTCCTTTCACATTGGCCGCTTTTTATTCGCCCAGGTTAAAAGGTGTTAAGGTATTTGTAAAGAGTGCCTACCCTATGAGCCAATATAAACAAGCGTTTGAGAAAATAAGAGAGTTTTACGACGATTTTACAGGCCACGAATCCGACAAACAATGTTCAGATATTTCTAGGTTATGCTATGTAAGTTATGATGTTGACCCACATTACAATCATAATTGTGATACCTTTTTAATAGACAACTATCATGGAAATATTGGTGGCCAAAATATTGAAAATACCGAAAGTGTTTATGCTTGGTTAAATCAATTTACCGCAAAGGTTTCAGGTTCATTTCTCGCTGGAAATAGAAATAATTTCTTATTCCGCTTTTCCTGCAACTGTAATAGATATGGAATTGCTCAAGATGCCTGTTTATCCATGTGCAATTCCATCGCAAATGGTGTTGAAGATATAACGGAATCCGAAATAAACAAAGCTGTCTCTAATGCGTACAAAAATGCGCATGAGTTTGCAAAATTAAACATACCTAAACGGTTTAGATAAATGAACATTCCAATAATATACGAAATCAATCCTAATAATGCTGCTGTAAAACCAGCTATTATTGAGTGTTATAATTATTTAAATTACTTAGGTTATTGCACACAAAAGGTTGACGACAAATACGAACTATTTAAGATAGAAGGCTTATTTGTTGAACGTGTATTTAATTCGGATTTGATAGGCGAAGTAAAAAGATATTTTGAAAACGATACCACAAGGCCTGATGACATTCTGTTAACAATTGGAGAGCGTCCACCAGTTGAGGTTATTGTAACTGCTCAAAATATTGCAGAGAAATTCGCTAAATACAAATGGTCTAATATTATCAATAATTACAATCATGTCTATTTGAACCAAGTAACTGTTGATTTCAATCGCCACACAAAAGACGAAGCATTTTTTTACTTTTCAAATGGATTTATAAGAGTTGCTGCCAATGGGATTGAAAAAAGAAGTTACGCAAGCTTGCAAAACAATTGCTATGTTTTAAAATCTTCCATTATAGATAGAGATATTGAAGTAATTACAGATGCTAACCGCGACCAATATTCTTTTGAAAAAGCAGCCAAAGGACACAAGTTTGAGGACTTTTTAACCAAGGTATGTTTAACAGAGTTCGACCCGAAAGTTCACGCAATTAAAACAGAAACAATTGACGGTGTTGATTATGCTGTGGACGATGCTAAACTTACCTATTTAATGCAACTAATAGGATTTTTACTTCACGACAAAAAAATCAAAGGTGCTACAGATTTTATGGTAATTCTTTGCGATGACGATTCAGGCGGTTCAGGAAAAGGTATAATAGGTCAAGCAATAGCCCAGTTAACACAAGTGGCCGAGGTTGATGCAAAAAGAAAACAAGTTGATGTTGACCCAACCGAATTAAGTGTTGATACCCGGGTGAAGATTATAAATGATCCACCAAAGAATTGGACACTAGACCGCTATTATAATGAAGTGACGGATAAGGGAACTATTAAGCATTTATTTAACGACCCTATTTCTGTTGATTACGAAAAAATGTGGAAGCTGCTAGTTCTTACAAACTATGTTGTAAAGGCTGGAAGCGGCCATGCTAGAAGGCGGATGAAGATACTAGACTTGTTCCCTTTTTTCAATGAAAAAAACATGGTAAGAGATTACTATAAGCAATCGTTTTTTTCAGAAGATTGGTCGCCACTAGATTGGAATGTTTTTTACAATCGTCTGTTTGATGCTGTTCAATTTTGGCTAATGTCAGATTACAAAATAAACTTTGAAAACAAAGATTATCAAAACAGATTAATAGCTGAAAGCTATCCAGTAGAATTTATTGATTTCATTGAAAACCTTCAAAGTTTTGACGGATGGTACGATACAGGAGAACTGTTTCAAAATTGGGTTAAATACTGCCAGAAACTTGATGCTGATGGACGAAAGCTTGACAAGTATTTGCAAGAAGGCTTAATGAGTTCAAGCAATCTATTTGGCCGAAAAGTGCGAGGCTATTGTACCGACAAAAACTACATTTTTATAAAAACATCCGACCGTTCCAAAGTAAGAATTATTCGCCCTGGCCAAACAGAACTTAAGCAAACAGAATTATTCAAAAATGAAGATTCAGACGACCCAAACCAAATCCCTTTAAGTTTCTAATTACAAACCCGAAATAAATACAATTATGGACAACATTATTTTTCGCTACCACTACAAAACCTCACTAAAAAATAGAATTACCAAATTGAATTCTAAAGCAAGAAAAGACTTGGAAGCTTTCTTAAAAATTCCATCCCCTACCAACCAAACAAATTTAAACAGCACACTAGAAAAGATTAAAATTTTAACCCAAATAAAGCAATGAATATTCTTACCCAAAAGTTTGAAATACTTAGGATAATAGAACAGGATTCTACAGGACAATTAGACTTGACAGATTGGAAAAATGCAAGTTTAACTGATGCTGGTTGTTTTCTTAAATATCCTATTTTATCTGGCGAGCCAGTTGACGACTTTATTAAAGAGATCCATTTAATAAATCCAATTAGAACAATTCCAATTGAACCGATTCCATTAAAACTAAACCCTTAATTTAAATATCATGCCCGAAACTATTATGTATTATACTTGGTTGTATTGTCCCAAAACAAAAAAATTATACTGTGTTATAGATAAGTTCTTTTCTGGTAGTGGAGAAAAAACCAAAATAGAAAAGTATCTACTACTACCATTTCTTTCAGAAAAATCAATAGAGTATCCAGCAAAGGAATTACACCTAGACCTAGTTGGTCAAGTATTGGTTCCCTTCAATCCTTCCATTCACCAAATTGTTGATTTCCCAACCTATCAAACTGCCAAGCCATGAAAATAGAAGCTGTATTGTCAAAATTAGTTTGCGAAAACGATTTAAGAATAGATGCTGAGCCAGGATTTGAGCACCTGTATTTCAATAAAAGAAATGGACTATTAAACAATGTAGATTTACGAATTTTATCTAAAAACGGTTTCCATTTAAGGTATAAAAAAGAGTGCATTTATTTTTCTCGTTTAGTAGATAATGTAGCTAAACCAACAGACTTACCATTTTAACGATGCAAGGGCTTATCAAAGTTTGTCCTGATCCAAAATGTGAAGCTGTTTGGCATAATATACCCAAATCACATACAAAATGTAATGACTGTGGCGGAAGAGTTATGTTAATTAATGAAGAAACATTTTGGAAGAAATTTTCAAATAATTGGTTCTAATACGATTTTGAAACAGGCGAATATTTTAGGCCCACAAAAACACCAGATAACAAATAAGGTCATGACAGAAACAGAAATGTACGAAGATATAAAAACGCAAATGCGCGGAACTGATGTAACTGCTTTAGAAGCATTATCAAAAACATTAGTTAAAGCCAGAACGGAAATAAAACCATATCACAAAGGCGAAAAACACTTATATGTAAGATGTGACGGTATTCCATGGCAAAGCATAGATATTATTGAGTTCTTAGCAACTGCCAATAATTTAACATGCAGAATGGTGGCACTACCTAGAAAAGTTGAAATAGGAGACAAAACAGAAACCATTTGCACCCCTTACATTAATATTTATAAACAAACTTTCAAATTCTAAAATCATGGGAAAAACAATAGAAATTAATGAACCAGTATCAGTTACCAGGGAAGTAAGTTATATTGATATTGGAAATGGTAAAACCGTTAAAATGGATGGTTTATATTATAATTTTTACAGGGCAATTCTAGGAATGGATACAGGTGAGAAAGTAGGTTTTTTGAATATTTCTATAAATGAACTTGAAAAGCACCTTGTAAAGGCTAGGAGAAATTACGTAAAAACAATTATTGATTTAATTGACAAGGATTACGTAGATAGATTTGAAGGTTCAGACCTGGACAAGGATTTTAAGTTTGATTGTTTAGACGATTTCTCCCTAAACGAAATTTACAAAAAATGTCTTACAAAGCGACCTCCTAAAACAGAATTGCTGGTTTTGGTTGAAGATTTCCTAGTGGGCTCAAATACCGAATATAAGCTTAAGAACGAAGACAACGAATAAACCCACAACACAACATGAAAAACGAAGCTGAAAACACCGAAAACCAACCAAGCCATGAAGTTCACCCCTGTGTTAGTACTGGTTGCTTTTGGGGCCACAAATGGGGAAAGTGGATACAATACACACAACCCATAAAAACACTGCTTGGCGAAGGAATTGAACACAGACAAAAAAAGTATTGCATTAGATGTAACATAGTGAAAGAAAAAGTTATTATATAGGCTAATATGGAAACAATACTATACAGCCATAGCGGTGGCGAAGGAATAATTTTAGAAAACGATGCACCTCTTTTGGTTCGCAAAGAAAATCCTTTTGTTGCTGGTGAAATATTGATACCTGGAACAAGTACTTCAATGAGTGGATATTTTAAACACTCATTAGAATTTTGTGGAGTAATAAACGAAAACGATCTAGTTTTTTTTATAGGCGAAGATTCCGACTTACTTGGTTCAAAACGCTATTACCAAGTAGTTCACCTAATTAGCGAAAACAGGCTATTTAGTATGTTTAGCCATGGTGCTGGCCGCGACTTTAATTTTATAAATGGAAAATGGAAATAATAAAAAACATAACTAAACAAGAGGCATTACAAAAACTCGACGAAGGCGAAACATTGACACATAGAAATTTTGATTCTTCTGAGTTCATGAAAAAAGATGGAATCGAATACTTGTTTGAAGATGGTGTAAGATGTCCTATAGCTGAATTTTGGAAGTGGAGAATTACCCCTATGTGGTATGATGGTTGGGAAATTAAATTAAATCCTGAATGGCCACCACAA
>JAIOYZ010000050.1 GCA_021740845.1 Bacteroidia bacterium | reverse complement strand
TTCCAACGGTCATCGTTGTCTCTAACTTGCTCAAGTACTCTTGAGCCAAATCGCTTAAACTTTTTTTTGATTCTTCATGTTTTTGTTTTTAATTGAACTAATGAAGATAAAAATTCCTGTAAGGTTTCAGTTCAACAGCGGTTTTGCAAAAGTGGGGCTTCAGTGCAAATTTGAACATTAGGAATTCTATTTAACCTTTGTGCTAATTTGAACATTTGTACTTCGATTTCCCCACCTTCGCCAAGCCGCAAAACGTTATAGCCAATGGTAGGGTGACCGATTCAGGCATTTCGACCAAAAATAAATTTGGAGAATAGTTGTCTAAGTAGTTAACTTTGTATTGTGCCTAATGACAGACAAGTAATAGCTTATAAGAGATATTTCCTCGCGTTTTATGAGGTTCAACCCGACAATGTACAGCGAAAAATCGAGTGGACATTAAATCTCATTCGGGTGACTCGACAAGTTCCTGAAAAGTATTTTAAACACATAGAAGGCTCTAAAAGGACTTTATGAAATAAGGGTTGAGGTTGGAAATAATATTTACCGCATCTTTTCATTTTTCGACAAAGGGAACTTGGTCGTTCTTGGAAATGCTTTTCAAAAGAAAAGCCAAAAGACACCCAAACAAGAATTAGAAAAAGCAATTAAAATAATGGAGGAATATCAAAATGAAAACAAATAGTAACATCACAACATTAGACCAAATACTTGACAAAAAGTATGGTAAAAAAGGACAAGTTAAACGTGAACAATGGGAACAAGAATTTGAGGCATTTCGACTTGGTGTTTTACTAGAAGAAGCGAGAACTAAACTTGGTATGACACAAGAAGAACTTGCTGAAAAATGTGGAACAAACAAATCCTATATCTCACGCATAGAAAACAACTCTTCCGACATTCGCCTTTCGACACTTATGAAAATAATTCAGCAAGGACTTGGCGGACATTTAAAGTTGACATTGGAAATTTAACGAAAAAACCACTGGCTACAGGCGTTTGGCAAAAAAAGCGGGTTCAGTGCTTAAATGAAGTTTTGTACTTCGTATCAAGTTCAGCGCTGGCAGACAGTTTAGTGCTTCGAAATCCGCTTCTTCGCCAAGCGCCAAAACGTTGTGCGTCATATTAAAGAAACCCGAAATGAACAAAATGATAAAATTGATTAACCTCATACTCATATTGACCTTAAACTTTTCCTGCGTTGAAAAGAAATCCGCAGAAGGTGAAACTAATAAGTTTGAATTGGAAGCAACTTCAAAAAAAGACACCTTAAAATTCACTTCGGGAATTCGTTCTATTTTTCAAGACAGTAAAGGAAATTATTGGTTTGGAAGCCATAACGAAGGTGTAAGTCTATATGATGGAAGTTCATTTAAATACTTTACAATAAATGACGGTTTAGCAGATAATCAGGTACGTTCCATTCAGGAAGACGGGAAAGGAAATATTTGGTTTGGAACGGCAAATGGTGTGAGTAGTTACGATGGTAAAACTGTGCGGAAACACACTTTAATTGGAAATTCGGAAAGTGAATGGATGAAAACAGATATTGACTTATGGTTTGATGCTGGAACAAGACAAGGTGTGTATAGATACGATGGTCAAAAATTAAATTATTTACCCTTTCCTAACCCCAAAAATATAACTTCCGGAAGCACATATGCTGTAACCAGTATATCAAAAGGAAAGAATGATATGCTTTGGTTTGGCACTTATGCTGGTGTTTTTGGCTACAACGGCAGTGAGTTTACAATAATTAATGATGAAACACTTAGACTTTCGGAAGATTCTGAAAAAATGCACGTAAGAAGTATTCTTGAAGATTCCCAAGGCAGACTTTGGATTGGTAATAATGGAATTGGCGTTATGCTTAAAAATGGTAACTCAATCATTAACTTCTCCAAAGAGCAAGGGAAATTAATCCCAATGAATGAGTTTGAGGCAAACGCCCTAAGTAAACAGTTTACTAAAAACACAGGACTACAAGCTGTTTTTGCTATTACAGAGGATAGTCAAGGAAATATTTGGTTTGGAGATAGAGATACAGGAGCTTGGAAATATGACGGTAAAACGTTGACAAACTACAAAATTGACACAAATTTGAAATCTCAAATGATATATACCATTTATGAAGACCAGAACAAAAACTTGCTTTTTGGTATGGCAAAAGGAGGCGTTTATAAATTCAACGGGAAAACATTTGACAAACAATAATAAAAAAATACGAACGCACACACATCACCTATACGCAAGCAGGGGTTTTGTGCTTCGTAGGACAGTAAAGTGATAAAATTAAAGTTCAGTTCTTCGTAGGAAGTTCAGTGGTTAAAATCCCTGCCTGCGTATAGCTAATCGTCGTTATAGCTAAGTTTTGTTTAGTTTCGGGTTGACTTTTTAGAGACCTCTTCTTACTGAAATAAGTTGTTAAAATTGCCTTCGCTTTGTAAGTTTTGCAGGGCTTTTTTTTGCATTTTACTGGCCGACATTTTTAATAAAATTGGTTCAAAAATAGTTTTACTGAAAGCTCTTTTTATGTTTGACATTGCTAATAGAAATTTGCGTTTTTAATTTGTTGGAGTTAAGGTTTCAGGCATGCCTCTTTTCGTTTTGACATGGTTATAGTTTGACCTTCTTTATGAGAAATTTTCTAGCCATATTTCTGCGCACGCTGCGACTGTGCCTGGCTAGTGTCAAAACCCAGCTATAACACGGTGCAAATCGCAATTGGGGCTGACGTGGAAGCATGGTCTTTCCCTATACCATTTCATCTTTATAAAATCTTTATAAGCTAATTCTTAATTTTGTTTCAAATACAACAATTTTGAATTTAGTTAACACAAGAAAATTTAGCCCCATTCTCCAAAACTTTATTAGTATTGGTTTTGTATTGTTAATAAGTTTAGTCTGTCATTTCGCTACACCATTTTTTGCCTATAAAACCGTGGCTCTAATTTTATTAATGTCGGTTTCTATTTTGGCAATGCTATTTGATATATTGCCAGTTTTAATAGCTTCTCTGCTCAGTGCCTTAATCTGGAATTTCTTTTTCATTCCCCCAACTCTTACTTTTCATATCGACAATGCAGAGGACCTTTTGATGTTTCTCCTCTACTTTTTTATTGCATTGGTGAATGCTGTTTTAACTTTTAAAATTAGAAAGGAAGAGAAAAAGGCTAGGGATAAAGAGGAAAAGGAAAACACAATTAAACTTTATAATACCCTACTTAATTCATTATCGCATGAATTAAGAACTCCAATTTCCACCATCATTGGTGCAGTAGATACTTTGAGAGAAAATAAAGAAAAGATTTCTGAACCTAATCAAAACGAGTTGCTTGATCAAATTTCAATTGCAAGTTTAAGGCTTAACAGGCAAGTGGAAAATTTATTAAATATGAGTAGACTTGAAACAGGCATGCTCAAGTTAAATTTAGATTGGTGCGATACCAATGAATTAATTTCATCAGTTATTCAAAAACTGTCGCTCACACACAAGCAAAAAATTATTTTTGAACCTAATGAATCTTTACCATTATTTAAATTAGATAGTTTGGTAATTGAACAAGTATTGCAAAACCTTTTGCATAATGCCATTCATTATACACCACCCAATGCCGAAATTACCATCCTTACTAACAGTATTGCGGGAATATTTTTTATATATGTTTCAGACACTGGCTCGGGAATTCCAATTCATGAACAGCCACTTTTATTTGATAAATTTTATAGATTGCCACACTCTAAAACTGGTGGTAGTGGCCTAGGTTTATCAATTGTAAAAGGCTTTATTGAGGCACATAATGGAAAGGTAAATGTTGAAAATAACACCCATGGTGGAGCAACATTTGTAGTGCAAATTCCTGCTGAAACTTCTTACTTAAACAACTTAAAAAATGAGTAAGGCAGAAATATTAATTATAGATGATGAGCCCCAAATTAGGAAGCTGCTTGAAATAACATTAGAAAGTAATGACTATAAAGTGTGGCAAGCAGATACTGGTGCTAGTGGTATAATTATGGCAGCTAACCATCCTCCAGAATTAATACTCTTAGATATTGGTTTGCCAGATAAAAGTGGTCATGAAATATTAAAAGAGTTAAGAACTTGGTATAATAAATCCATCATCATGCTTTCGGTTCAAAACAATGAAACTGATATTGTTTCTGCCTTAGACAATGGTGCTACTGATTACCTATGCAAACCTTTTAGAAGTGCAGAACTACTCGCCCGTATTCGATCCTCTATTAGGAGAAATCAAATGCCTAATGCTGATTTCAATTTGGTTTGTGGGAATATAGAAATTGATTTAACAGCCAGAGTGGTTACTCTAAATAATACAACACTAAAACTAACCGCAACAGAATATAATCTATTGGTTCTATTAGCCAAAAATGAAGGGAGAGTTTTAACCCACCAATACATTTTAAAAGAAATTTGGGGATATGGTGCACAAAACGAAACACAGTATTTAAGAGTGTTTATTGGTACACTTAGAAAAAAAATAGAACCCAATGCAAATGAACCCAAACATATTTATACAGAAAGTGGCGTAGGATATAGATTTATTTAGGTTCAATCTTTATTATTTCTTTATAAAATTGCACCATCATTTTATATTTCACCTATAACTTTAGAGGCAACTTTGTTCCATTAAATCATTTAAAATGGACAAAAATAAAAGTGGTGTTAATGGCAAGGTTACAGCAGCCTCTCTACTAGTTGCACTTGGGATAATTTATGGAGATATTGGTACTAGTCCACTCTATGTTTTAAAAGCAATAGTTGGAGATAAGCCTATTCAAGAAACCTTGGTATTTGGCGGAATATCATGCGTATTTTGGACGCTCGTTTTACAAACTACAATAAAATATATTTGGCTTACCTTAAAGGCCGATAACGAGGGGGAAGGTGGAATTTTCTCCTTATATGCTTTGGTTAGAAAGTACAATAGATATTTAGCCATACCAACCATTCTTGGAGCCACCACACTCTTAGCCGACGGTATAATAACACCACCTATATCAGTTGCATCAGCAATTGAAGGCTTAACATTATTAAAAGGTTTAGAAGAAATTCCTACCATACCCATTGTAGTTGTAATTCTCTCTCTTCTGTTTTTCTTTCAACGATTTGGAACCCAAAAAGTAGGCAGCGTTTTTGGACCTGTTATGGTTATTTGGTTTACCATGTTATTTACGATGGGGCTTATTCAAATTCTACATTTCCCTACTGTGATTAAAGCCTTAAATCCAAAATATGCCTATCAATTGTTGGTGGAATATCCACTAGGATTTTGGCTTTTGGGCTCTGTGTTTTTAGCAACAACAGGTGCGGAAGCTCTCTATTCTGATCTTGGGCATTGCGGTAGAAAAAATATACGTATCACTTGGGCCTTTGTTAAAACAACTTTGCTTGTAAATTACTTTGGGCAAGCAGCTTGGATCATGCACCAAGGCCAAGCATATTTAAATGGCAGGAATCCATTTTTTGAAATGATGCCTTCATGGTTTCTAATAGTTGGAATTACCATTGCAACTGCGGCTACTATCATTGCTTCACAAGCTTTAATTAGTGGAAGCTACACTTTAATTAGTGAAGCCATGAACCTAAATTTTTGGCCTAGAGTGGCCGTTAGACAGCCATCTGAGCAAAAAGGGCAAATTTATATTCCTAGCGTAAACAATATTCTTTGGGTGGGCTGTATTGCAATGATTTTATACTTTAAATCTTCCACACACATGGAAGCTGCTTATGGTTTTTCTATTACCATAACCATGATGATGACAACCGTTCTATTAAGCTATTTCTTGGTTTATAAACTAAAATGGAACAAGCTGTTAGTATTGGGATTATTGTTACTTTTTGCTTTGGTAGAAACCTCATTCTTTACTGCCAATATAGCTAAAATAAAAGAACGGTGGATGTTTCTATTCTTTGAACTTTTCATATTCTTAACCATGTATGTTTGGTTTTATGCAAGGAAAATTAACAATAGGTTTACCCAATTTGTTGATTTAGGGAAACATGCTCCACAACTTTATGAACTTAGTATGGACGACGAAATACCCAAGTTTGCAACCCATTTAATTTATCTCACTAAGGCAAATAAGCGCCATCAAGTTGAGGAGAAAATTATTAATTCAATTTTTTCAAAAAAACCAAAAAGGGCGGATGTATATTGGTTTCTGCACATCAACAGAACAGAACAACCCTATACCTTGTCTTATAATGTTTCTGAACTTGTAGATGATAAAGTAATAAAAATTAATATCAATGTTGGATTTAGAATTCAGCCAAAAACAGAATTGTATTTTAAAAGAATAGTACAGGAACTTGTTGCACAAAAGGAGCTTAATCTACACATAAGAGCAGATGGCTCAACAAAATACAATGCTGAACCCGATTTTAAATTTGTAGTGATTGAAAAATTCTTATCGGTAGAAAATGAATTCAATTTAAAGGAAGGCCTTTTACTAAATTCTTATTTCTTTCTAAAACATTTGGGTTTAAGTGACGAAAGCGCATTTGGTTTAGACAAAAGTGATGTGGTGGTAGAGCAAATTCCTTTGATATACCAGCCTGCAAATTCCATTGAACTAACTAGGGAAAAGTATGTAATAGAGTAAAGAAATGAAAGCAGATTCTTCTAAGTTGGCATACAATAAATTTGAAACTCTTTCAAACAAAAATGTTCGTTTTTACTTAATCGATGGCACTATTTATACTGGTTCACTTATTGGTTTTTTCAAGGGTTTGGAGGATGAAGGTGAGCCCTATATTATTCAGTGGCATTTGGTGAACACCAAAGATTATTATTGTGCAGCTATGGATTCTCAAGAATTCTTTGATGGAATTCTAATCCATCATTCTCAAATCAAATGGATTCAATTTAAGCAAGATCAATCTATAATTGATTTTAATATCTTACTCGAGGCATAGGAGAATTTGGTCTTTGGGAGTTGGTCTTTAGTCTTTGGTAAAATTTTGCTTTGGTTGATGTTTTTTTGTTGATAGTCCAAGGACTTTCCCTGTTTGACTTGAGTGGCTTTATTTATTCTGTACTCTTTCTAACTCGGTAAGTATTATGTTGGTTTTTTGTTTGGACTTTCAAAATATAAAGGCCATCGTTTAAGCCTTCCAACGAAAAGTCTTTGGTATCCTTTTTTTCTAGCAACAGCTTTCCTTGCAAATCGTATACCGCTAAATATTCAACCTCCTTCGATAAAAATACCATGCCTTTACTCGGATTTGGAAACACAGAAACAAAGCTTTTGGAAGCTGTATTTTGGTTCAAACCAACATTTAAGATTTGAACCTCTGCGCAGGTATCTTTTACCCCACACCAATTACTGGCACTGAGGCAAACGTTGTATTTGCCATCAGATACAAACACATGCTGAGGAGCCAAACTGGTGTCTGTATTTCCATCTCCAAATTTCCATAGATACGAGGTGGCAAAAGTGGAAAGGTTGGTAGTAGTAAGTGTTCTGCTTGGGTTGTGTGTGCTTAAGGTAAAAGCGGCTTTTGGAAAGTTTCCTATTTCAATATAAGAGTTTTTTTCGATGGAGTCTGTTCCTAAAAAATTTAGCACTTTTAACTTAACAGAATAGATGCCAGCTTGGTTAAAACAAAAGAGTGGATTTGCTTCCTCAGAGCTGCTTGGATTGGCTCCAATTATTTCCCAAAAATAGGTGCCAGGAACGTGTTGGCTGCTATCAAAAAACTGAATGCAGGTATTGCCACATCCTTTTGTTTTTTCTGCATAAAACTGTGCAATTGGAGCTGTGCTTCTACATGGCAATTGCGTTAATTGTGGCATGTCTTCCCCCAAGGTTTTTCTTACTCCAAGCTCAGCATAAATATTGCTTCCACAAGAAAACAATTCGTTTTTGTTAGTTAAGAAAGTAGATATCAAGGTGCCGGCTTGAACCGAAAGCAAATGCTTCATAATTTCTCCATTGGCAAATTTGGGTTTCACAGGCAAGTACCTTTGAATGGTTGTTAAATCACCTGTTTCTCCATACACATTCCAACCCCAAGCCCAGGCAGTACTGTCTTTGTCTAATGCCAAGCAATGGTATTCGCCAGGACCAATTGCAACAATATTAGAAAGTGGTGCTGTTCCGGTACTGTTTAAAACGAATCGTGGCAACAAACTAGAGCTGGTATCTCCTACTCCCAATTGACCCTTGGTATTTAATCCCCACGCATAAACTTGCCCAAATTTATTCAATGCAAAAACGGAAGAAACCTTTACTGCAATTTCAACAATATCATTTAAATACCCCGTCCCATCTGGATTCTTAACCAATACAGGATACAATTTCCATTCCTTATCTCCCGTTCCTAATTGACCTAAATTGTTGTTGCCATAAGCATATACATGACCATCAGCTTTCAAGGCAAAAATGCAATCTTGGCCTGTTGCAATGGAGATGACAGATTTAAGGGCGTCTGTACCCGAAGTGTCTTTAAAAACTGTTGGGTAAGTATAGTTCAATGAATTTAAGGAATTATATAGAATATTACCATTAAAAGAAACGGTACTGTCGTTAAACAAATAAACAGAAGTTTTAGGACCCGCCTTTACCATTCTTACATTGGTAATTCTGCTGCCGTTTGCATTTTTAATGGCAAAGGCTTTGGCAGTTTGTGAAAAGCCTGGGTTTCCCATGACATAACCATAAGTGCTACCCCAACCATAAACCATTCCGTTGGAGCTTAATGCCAAATTGTGCAATTTTCCAGCACTTATTTGTTTAATGCCATTAAGGTAATTTATACCTAGAGAATCGTAGATTTTATTGGGTAAAAAAGCCTTTTCAAAATTAGAGCCAATTAGCACATTCGACGAGTAATTTCCCCAAGCATAAATGGTACCATCTGCATTTAAGGTAAGTTGATGATCGTCTCCAACCTCATTGCTTTTAATGGGAACAAAAGGAAAACCACCCTGTTCGTTCAAAACTTTTTTGGGAATGATCTCAATAGAAGTTTTGGTGGTATTTCCAATATTACCCAAAGAATTATTCCCCCAAATCAACAACTCCTTTCCATTCATTTCGGCAGCAGAACTTTCGTTGGAAGCTACAATTTTAGTGATACCGTTCAACCCTTTTACCAAAATGGGTTTGGGCGAATACAAACCCAGAAAGGACGCACTTAGTTGCCCGTAAGAATTATCACCCCAAGCCAAAAGTGTCCCAGAATTGGTTAAAGCCAAGGCATGTTGTTTGCCAACTGCAATTTCAATAATTCCAGTTAAGGGAGTACTACCATCTAAGCCCTTAACTTGGATGGGTTTACTTGTACCAGACGATGAAGGGTTTCCTAACTTTCCATTTGCATTGGCACCCCAGCTCCAAACACTTCCATCTTGTTTCAGTGCCAAAGAAAATTGGCCACCAGCAGCAACAGATTTAACATTACTAAGTATGCCAGAACCACTTTCTGAAACCACAGGAACCGCAGTTAAGAAAAAAGAACCCGGGTTACTCCCCTGCCCAAGTTCCCCATTATAATCTTTTCCCCAAGTGTAAACCGAACCTGCTTCGGTCAAAGCCAAAACATGTTCGGCAGAAGAACTAATTTTAACGATACCCGTTAGAGGTGTAAAATCTGATTTAATTACCTGCCCAGGAAATTTTTTGGTATTGCTATAGCTTCCATCGCCCAGCACGCCGGTGCCATTCCAGCCCCAACCCCAAACAGTACCATCTTCACGCAAAACAAAAACAGATTGGTAATTGGCACACAAACTCTTTGCACTATCTAAGTATCCCACATTATTTGGACCATGAACTTGTTGTGGAACTAAGCTGGAGGTGGTAGAGTTTACGCCTAATTGGCCAATGGTATTGGCACCCCAACTCCAAACGGTTCCATCAGCTAAAATTACCACCGTACAGGCAGAGAAAGTGGCAATAGCTTTCACTTTTCCGAGTTTGCTTATACCCGCCATTTTGGGAGTAAAAGAGGGCAAAGTGCTGCTATCACCAATTTCGCCATAGTAGTTGGTACCCCAACCCCATAAGCTGCTATCGGAGCAAATACTAAATCCATCCGTGGTACTTAAGGCTATGGTTTGGCTTATTACTTGTTCGGTTTGAACCAACCAAAAGAGAAGCAAAATCAAAGGGTGGTTTTTTAGCAATTTTTGCATAATGCCTGATATTAATTTTGATACTACGAATATGAATAAAAAAATGCTCTAAATAATCCATGAGGCTAAAATTAGGGAAGAAATGGATTCAATGAATTTTGATTTTGATGCATTGATATTGTTTGCAATCATTGCCTCCTTACACAAAAAAGGAGCCATTTGAGGGAGCACAAAAGAGGCCAATTTTTTTTAGAATTTCCCTGCACATATTTAAACTAAATGGTAAAAAAGCCACAATTCAAATTTCCATGCCTACGCTAAAGCTTCGGCATGCGAAGCAAACCTACATGCCTACGCTAAAGCTTCGGCCTGCAAAGCAAACCTACATGCCTACGCTAAAGCTTCGGCATGCAAAGCAAACTTATATGCCTACGTTAATGCTTCGGCATGCAAAGCAAACCTCCATGCCTACGCTAAAGCTTCGGCATGCAAAGCAAACCTACCAACATCCAAACTTACCAACTACCAACCAACCACCAACCACCAACCATCAACAATTTCTTGGCTAGACCTGTATTACCAGATTTATTTTTGAACCAATTTACTTTTTAGAAAGCAATTTAATAAGTAGGGAGACCTGCCCTAAATGGTAATAACTGTGCTCTATCAAAGCCTCTAAGTTTCTTAAATAAGTTCCATATTTTGGGTCGACAAAAACTGAATCTAAAATAGCATCTGGCAAAACTTCTATTTTGTTGGCTAATTGCTCGGAGTAGGAAATAAAATCATTTTTTAATTCTATCCATTTTCCTTCTTCCTCTATGGGGTCCATGGTAAAACTAAACTCATCCTTTATGTTAAGTCCTTGGCCATTTAAGAAATCAAATATACCTTTTACATAATAGCTTACATGAAAAGTTAATTGAGCAATGGTATTTAAATCTTCTATTTTTTCGGTGGCTTGTTCCCAAGATATACGCTCCAATTGTTCTTTAAAATTGGTATTGGCAATCCATTTTCCATCGAGTAAAACCTCTCGCAATCGGGCTGCTATTTCTTTGTTTCTTTCCATTTAATTTTATTTATATAGAATCAAGGACTTTTCTTCCTTCTAGTTTGATTCAAATATTAAATAATAATCTAAATTTATTCTACAACTACTGTTTAATAAATTTGGTTTGATACCTGCCAAGGTTGGTTTCAATGCTAATAAAATAAAGGCTCGGAGCTAAAGTGGAAACATTAATTTCTAGGGTAGAATCACCGCTATTCCTTTCGTATTTTTGACCTATTAATTTTCCAG
>JAIOYZ010000049.1 GCA_021740845.1 Bacteroidia bacterium | reverse complement strand
GCGCCGGCTTGATTGCAAATCATAACCTGATGAGGGCAAAGGTTGCATTGGCGGAAGCAGAAAAAAATATGAAGGCAGCAGAAAACGATTATCTCATTGCAAAATTACTGCTGACATCAGTTATGGGCGTTGATGAAAGTCAGATAGAAAACCCAACCGATTCTCTCGTTTATTTTGGGCGCAATATATCTAATCCTTT
This sequence comes from Bacteroidia bacterium, assembly GCA_021740845.1. Lineage (GTDB taxonomy): Bacteria > Bacteroidota > Bacteroidia > UKL13-3 > UKL13-3 > B1. Next base: position 11,700 of record JAIOYZ010000049.1, on the reverse strand, counting down.
AGCTAAGATATCAGATACTTTGATAATACTCATACTATAAAGTAATCTCAATCATTCAGAATTTCAAAAACACTGTCACTCACGGGACTTCATATAGCGGCGTGGTTGCTAAGGCGCAGCCTAACACAACAATGCAGCATAGAACACAAATGCCGATAATTTAGCAAACTGTGCTTAACTTTATTCGTAAGCACAGTTTGCAAGTAAATTTATTAGAACGACTACCTTAAATAATTAGCCGAAACGTAACGACTAACTTTTTAAATACACAAATGCCAAACGCGAACACGCTGTCGCCTTGAGCAACTTGTTAGCCCGCATTATGACTTTTTCTCCCTTAATATTGCTCTAATTGATTGAACAACTTTATCAATTTTTGAATCCATCACGCTACTTGTTTTAAGTTCATTTGCATTTGTAATTACCGAAACTTCATCACCAGATAATTTCAATTGGAATGCTTGAGAATTTACCAATTGTCGATTATTTCTTAATGTATAAGCTGAAGAAGTTGTAAGTGTTTTAACAGACACAACATCTTTGTAGAAAAATTCATTTGTTGCTTCGTTAACATAAGTATGTCTAAGCCAATTATAGTAACAAGAATAATGTGCTAAATAACTATTGGTCAAGTGAAATATTTGTAAATTATAGACAGAGTACTTATAATGTGTGCCGTCGTTACTCCAACGCCTTACAATATCTGAATCATTTAATCCGTTAATACCCCAATAAATAGGTCCAGGTATAAAAAGCGATTCACCAACAAGTTCAGTTTCATCTAATCCAAGTTTATCTAAGGAATTCTTTTTTATAATACCTTCTATGTCTTGGGTTAGCCATTGATCCATTTGAGAATCACTTGGGCGAGAATCGTATTTTTTCTTTGCACTCAAGTACATTAATATTGGTACCGCAATCAATATTAAACCAATAAGCACACCAAAAATTGCAACATCGCCACCAATCAAAATACCAATTATAAAAACTGCTATTCCAATGAGTAATAGTTTAATGTTGAGCTTTGGTTTTGGAACAAAGAAATAATCATAAATTTGTTGTTCGTATGGACGAGAAGCTGACATATTATACCTCAATGTTTGTTAAAGATGATCACTAATAATAGTGCTGTTAGTTAATATATTAAGTTATATACAGGTCCGTCACGTAATATTATATTTTCGCTCAATGTGTGCTTATCAATATCACTAATGGGTTGTTGTTTTAATGCTAGATCAATAAGTTCCTCATATGATGGTTCAGGTATTCTAAATCCATTTTGTTTATAAAAATCATACTTTATTGAAGCTAAAAGTAAATAATAACATTGCTTATCTTCTAATTGAATTGCGGTATTTAAATACTCTTCAATATTTTGAATTTCTTTCATCGTAAGTATTTTTATCCTTCTGCCCTTAATAAGACTTAATGAATAATAATAGTATGTATCGGCTTCTTCTGGAATTAATTCAATTGACCGGGCAAAGTTCTTAACAGCGAGGTCGTAAAGTTTTAGCTTAAGATAAAACAAACCCAACGAGAAGATAGCTTCACCGTCAGATGGGTCAGATTTGATTTTTTCTTTGTAAAAGTTAGTATACTTTTTTGCCAGTGATTCATCAAGCGAAAATGGATTTTCATATGATTCAACAACATTAACACTTTCACAATATTCGCAAGTAGTGTTATTTGGTGATAGATTAGCTCCGCAGCCTTGGCATTTTAATATTTTTACATTTGCCATTATTATTCCTCTTATTTTATCATTTGGTTATTAATGGTAGCAATAAACAAAAGATGTTCATTTATAGCTGACTCAATCTTATTTAATTTTTCTTCAAAATCGCTTTCAGAAGATTTTTCGCAATCGGATAGCAAAATGCCTAGTTTATTATTGAGATAGATTAATTTGTCTATAATGTTTTTGTTATTTACAACTGACTTTGGGAGAAACTTAATCTTATTTTGTAGTTTCTGTAAATTTGATTCAAAGTTAGATTCTAAATTGCTTTTGATATTTTTACTCTTTAAATGATTGTTATAACGTATTGTTAATTCGGCGACCTCTATCAATATTGGTTTAAATTCATTTTTCTCTTTAATAATATGATCGCTATCTGACTTTTGGAAAATATCTAGTTTTGTCAAACTAGCAATTAGTATAATCAGTATAGTAAATAAAACAATACTAGTACTGTAATATATTTTATCTGTTAAAAGTGTGAAGAGAAATATGTTGTAGATAAGCAACCAAAAAGTGCTAATTACAATAAATACTATAATTGTTGCACCAATGGATGAGTATGTAGCACCTAGAAAAGGTTTGTTTGATTTCCCACCGAATAAAAAGAGTACTACATAACCATAAAAAATTAATTCTAATACACAGGTGTATATTAAAGTAAAAACAAATGTGTTACTACGTGATTCTGCTGAAGTTAGGAAATAGAAAAGGAAAATTGTTACCGATAGTGTTAATGCTGTAATAACAAGAGAAATAATATTTATTCTTTTAAAATTAACATCATTTTGGCTCATAGCTTTTCTCCGCATTCTTTACAAAACTTTGTGCCAGGTGAATTAATTGATTCACACTTTTTACACTTATTCTCTAATAAATTAGCGCCACATTCACCACAAAATTTAACTCCTTCCTCGTTTTCAATACCACATTTATAACACTTGATCTTTTGGATAATCATTTTGGAACCGCAAGAAGAACAGAACTTATTATTCGCTGGGTTGTCAATATTACATTTAGGACATTTTATAACTGGGTTCGATGAAGAATTTAATTGATTACCCATTTGAGAAGTAGCATTTCCGAATGCACCTCCAATGCCTAAGCCCATACCTAAGCCCATTCCAGCTCCCATTATATTGCCGGAATTACCTTCATTACCAGCCGCGGTTTCCAAAGTATCAAAAGTTCTTTCTTGCTGATAATTAAAACCGACAATATCCATCTCCGCTTTCTTTGCTAGTGCCTCTTGGAGTTTAATGACAGATGTTTCATCGTCTGGATAATTTATTGACTCAATGTAGAAATTTGTTATCAATATTCCATATTTATCAAATTCTTCAATTATTCTTGATTTACATACATTAGACAATTCATCAATTAGTGATGGTAAATCAAGCACCGATATTTTTTGTTTAACTATATAAGAGGCGATAGAATCTTTTGTTTTTGTGATTATAAGAGTTTTGAAGTGTTTTAATATAGTGTTAATATCTGAAGAATGCAAAGTCCCTACAATTTGAGTCATATAATTTCTGGCATCATTTATTTGTATACCAAATTCACCGAAAGCTCTGATGGGGACTATTATTTTATAAGTTGGATCTTGTATTTTGATAGGGTCTTGAGTACCCCACTTTATATCTCGCTTAACCGTTTTATTAATGTACCATACTTCTGCCGTAAAGGGTGTTTTACCACCAAAGGGAAGATTTACTAATTTTTGAAGCAATGGAATATTACCAGTTGAAAGTGTATGTGAACCAGGACCAAATGAATCAAGAGCTTGCCCATTTTTGTAAAGTATAGCTTCTTGACTTTCATTGACAATCAATTGTGTGCCTATACTAAAATTGTCATATGGGAATTTCCACACAATAGCGTCAGCAGGTCCATCAAATTTAATTCTATCAATTACACCTCTTCTTTCATTATTATAATAATCGTCTGTTCTTCCATCAGTTCTTGGTTTATTAAAGAGTCCCATTATAATCTCCTTTATTAATTATTTGTATTTTTTATACTTTCGACGATTCATGACTGCTTGTACTGTATTTTTTGTTTTCGAGGCGGACTGAGGAAGAATTAAAAATAAAGTGGAAATTATAATATTAAGAATGATAACAAATAGCATTACGGAATAAAATGAAGAATATGATTGACTAACGCTTATAAATAATTCAGTAAAGAAATTAGTTGCCCAAAGTGTTGCGATATTTAATAAAAACAGAGACGCAACCAATACACCAAATCCCCCGGACGCACCCTCGATATCTGCCTTGCTAAGTGTAATCGAACTTCCAATGCTAAAGGCAAGATACAAGAAAAGATAAAATTTCCAGTTGCTGAAATTATCAAGAGAAAAAATAATGCCTAATAGACTTATGGTGTTATTGAAAACATTTTTTAGGAATACAAATATGGATTCAAAAGATGAAAATGAAGTATAATCAATAGAATTGATTTTTGATGATATAAATATATCTGCGCCTAATAGGTATCTTGATAAATAATAAATAACAAAACTCCCAAATAAAATCGGACCAATTCCAATAAAAAAGTTACCAATTTGTTGATAAAAACTATCTGGATTATATGAATGATTAACGTGACCCAATGTTCCACTATATGTATCGATTGAAAATAATTTCATTTCAGTGATTTTGTGTCCGAAAATAATGCAAAATATTGCATGACCAATTTCATGTATTGCAGTACCAAGCCAACCAAAAGTATACAAATATAACTTTGAGCCCATAATTCTATATGCGCCTTTCTCAGTAAGTGAAGCGATAAAATTCATAATAAATGCTAAAATTATACCAGGACCTATAAGTATAAAAATTTGCAAACCAGTCATTAACAGAGCTTCCCATAAATATTTTAATATCAAGATAACTAATGAAAGTAATGAATCAACAATCGAATCAATTCCCATTAGAGCCTCCTATTTCTTTATGAATAATTATTTTCATTAGCGGGCTAACGGCGTTGTGCTTAACCCGCAGCCCAGAATAAGACTGCCGAATAGAAGCACAAACATTAATGATTTTAAAAATCTTATTTAGTAGAACAAAGCCGAACAAGTTTGCCGAAACGGAACGACCAACATTAAAATTATGAAAATGCCGAATGCGAAAACGCTGTCGGGTTGAAGCACTGGTTATATGGCATATTGCTAATGATAAAATTACTGCTTAAATAATTCTACCATAAAATAATCATCATTATCGCTTGTAAATGGTTTCCCATACATATATAATTTTTTATTTTTGATTTCATATATACAAACACTTGGCTCCCTACCAGAAATCGGTTGATTGTTTATGTGAGTCCAAGTATGCGAGATAGTATTTGATGATATTGTGTAATTAAATATTAATGTGTCAATCTTAGGATTACCATTTAGAAAGTATTTGCTAAGGTGTGTTCCAGAACCATCTGCTTTATAAGAAAATTCTTCTAAAGTATTATTGTATATACCTTTCCATTTTTGACCAATAAGTTCATTTGAGTTGCCCTCAAATATTCCACCATTGTCAGTAGCATTCAAAGTTAATTTATTCCCTTCAACTGAAAAGTGTAATGTATATACATTTCCTCCATTATTTAATATTAGAAAAGAATAGTCAATTGAAAAGGTTCCAGATTGATTGTTTATATTATATTGTTGCCAATTACCGTTATTATCCTTTCTATATTGAATTTCACTAAAACTAAAATTGTTATTATTAATTTCTAATGTCATTTGTGAACCTTCGTTAGGTCTCAAATAAATTGTGTTATAGATTCCATCTGTTTTCCAAGTGCCGTTCAAACTTACAGAATTGTTATTAACAGGATTACTATCATCTTTTTTACAAGATATGAAAGTAACTGTTAAAAGAATTAGAATATGCAGTAGTAAATTTTTCATTTTTTTCTCTCCTATTGGTTGTTGCCATATAACGGCGTGGTGTTTAAGCGGATGCCCAATGGTTTCCGCTGTCACATGCCACGTTTTACTGATTATGTTAGTTAATTACTTCCTACTTTATAAAACTAAACCATGCTGAACTGCAAATGTTACGACCGGCTGAAGCATTCCGCTTGAGACACGGGTTATATTGCAATCTCTCATCTAAATAAGAACATTTTATATTTTAAAAATTATTTTAGACCAAAAATGATTGGAATATTAACTTGTACATTTACATTTCGTCCTCTTTGCTGACCAGGATTAAATTTTGTATCTTGAACAGCTTTCATAGCTGCTTCATCACAACCAGCACCAATACCTTTTATAATTTCTACTTTTCTTACAATACCATTGTTGTCAACAAAAGCCTTTACATAAACTCTACCTTGTACACCAGCTCTTTTTGCCAATTCAGGATAAACTACTTTTTTTTGAATTGCACTAATACCTCCAATCGGTTCAGGCATTTTCTCTACTGCAATAAAGTATATTGGTTCTTCTTCTTCCTCTTCCTCAAAAACAGGGGGTGGTGGTGGCGGAACTTCTTCATAATTGTCAGAATTAATTTTATTTTTATCCGATTCAGAAATAAACTCGTTTTTTCTAACCTTTTCTTTAATTGTTTTTGTATCCGACCTAGCACTTTCCCCAACTAGAGAATTATTCTTAATTAATTCCTCTTTTCTCCTTTCAGAAACTTTTGACAGAAAATTATTTGCATTATCTCCGAAGTAGAGTGAGTCTGGGGTAATGACAAAAATCAAATTATTATCATAATTAGTAAACTTTTTATTGGATCTACAAACTATTTTCATACATTGTTCATTCAATATTCGATTTTCATAGGATGTGTACAACTTATTTTTAAAATCGGCTGGTATTACAAAGCCATAAAATGAGGCTCCACCTCCACCAAAATCCTTAGGTTTTCTGAAATAAATTTGACTTAGACTAAATATTTTTGTTAAATCAGCTTGAATCATATTTTCCATCTCAAATTCACTGAATTTTATATTTATATCATTATCATAAACAGACCAGTCACATCTTTTTATTTTAGGAGTATTATTTTCTTCAAATTGTTTGCCTCTTAATGAAACCTTTCCACTTTGCCTAGAAATTTTATTTGCTTTCACAATGATATTACTGACTGTTGTGTTTCTTTCTTTATCCCATAATTCTTGTGATCCTAATGCAGCACCAGCCATAAACGCGTCATTACTTTCGTCAGTGCTACCACCAAATATTTCAGTTGCAAGACCAGCAATAAGACCCCATCCTAAAGCTCCAAGACCTCCAGCAACAACATCACCAGCAGATGTCTTTTCCTTTGCGGAAATAATTACATCTCCTTTTATATCAAGAAAAATAAAATTGTTTTCAACAGCAAGATAAAGATACGCACCTATGAAATCTGAGTAACTATATCCACCGCCAGATTGATAGGTATGCGAATGCCATTCGCCAAAAAAATCTTTGTCCCAAGTTGTAGTATATTCTTTGGGTACATATATGTCTTCGATATCGTATGACCATTCTAATTTATTTGTTATATATTCACTTTTAAGGTTATCGAAATTTATAACTTCATATTTTAAGAATATATCACTTGCTATCTTATCTTCATCATAATAAAGTGTTGATTGTTTATAAAAATTACGCGCATCTTTATAATAATCAGATTCTAAAAGTTGATTGATTTTATAGCGTTCGTAGTCTTTAATAAAATTAACTAATTGTTCTGTTTTAGCTCTGCTTCGTAGTAGTGAGCGTCCCTCAAAATACTCACTTTCAGAAAGACCTTCTAAGTGACTGTTGTTCCTAAGATAGAGCTCTCGCTGTATATGAGGGTAAGAAATATAACCAGTAACAACAAGAACAATTGCAATTAGAGATATAATTATATGTTTTTTTTTCATAACTACTCCTTTCTAGCAATATAACGGCGTTGCAAATAACCCGCCGCCCAGAATTACAATATTTTTTTATTTAATAAAAATGTTTAGAACTGTAGCCTTGTTTAACTTTCGTTATAAACAAGGCGGAACTAATTTTACAACATAAACTAATTTAAAGAGCAACTTTCATAAAACACAAAACTTAAGAACTGCACTCAACCCGCTTGACCTCGCGGTCGGGTTGATTTGCTGGTTATATTGATATGAGCTTGTTATTAATCAAATAATTTTGTGAATATAGTGTACTTACCACTACCATCACATTTATAGCAGTAGTCACTTATCAGTGTATATCCATAGCCATTACAATCCTCACAATCTTGTACAGCTTTTCCATTACAGTTAGGACAATAGTTATCAGTAAATCTATATTGACTCCTAATCTTTCCGCCACTGCACCAATAGCTTTTATTCTGGTTATCCCCTAACATTTTTGCGATCCAATCAGGCTCTACCTCATAACTATATGTGCAATCAGTCTGACCTCTACCTTTGCAATAAGTGCATGTATATCTAGTAGATACTGAACCATTCCCCATACATTCATTACATTCTATCTTTATTAAAAAGAGACTACCAACAGCCAAGAATAGTATAATAATAATTATAAGGTATTTTGATACACGTGGTTTTGAATAATTAGTTCTCTTTTGGTGTATAACAGAATCAACATCAATATTTACATTATTATTTCTTTCTCGATTCTTAATAATAAAAGGCAACTTAAAAAATGAGAATAATTTAAAGATTCGTAAGCTATTCCAAGGAAATAATTTAAAATTGAAATATTTCCAGAATAAAATAGATATGCCACTAGAGAACAGCGTTCTTAATAATAAATATAACAATTCATCGTTCGTCAGAACACCACTTAAAAACCAGGAAAAACTCCACCCAAATGCAAAGATAAAGCGATATTTAAATTCGTTATTAAAATCAAAGAAGGAATTTATTGCAAAATAGGTTGCTATAAATATTGAAATGGGATAAAAATAACTACTGGCATAAAAAACATAATAAAGAATTAGGTCAAAGAATATTTTTGCAAAAAACAACCATTTGATTGAAGAAAAAAGAATTTTATTTGACCATTTTTCATTGAACAAGAGATAGTGAATTAAAGAAAAGACAATAGAAAACGTTAGAGTAGAAAATATATAGCTAAGAGACACATAATCACCAATATAAAGGTTAGGTAGAATATCTATAAGAGAAGCAAAAATAAATGTTAAAATCAGATAAGATAAAATGAACATCAGCAAATGAAATTTTTTGCTTGATAATTCTATTTTTCTTAAAGAAAATTTTAACGAAGATTTACTTTTAGGCAAAACTATGTCAGATGCTTTTTCAATTAATGTCAAAGCTTTCCCACACTTAGGACAATAATTTGACTCGGAAGGAATATTCGCACCACAGTGATAACAATACCTCATTAAAACCTCCTTAAATTATAATGTTATCAATATAACTATTAATTGAGCCGATCGAAGCCGGCTATTTTTTATTACATTAGTACGAAATAATTTTCCGCCTAATACTATTTCTAAAATTTAATTTAATTACTATAACTCCCTTAAATAAAATAATTTAGTGAGATCCACGGCTTTTATCTGTCATACTAAAACAAGAAAACTAATTCTCACTAAAAAACCATAACGATTAATCGTCTAACGGACTTTTAATTCCCGCTCCTAAGTTTGCAACATGTGTATAAATCATTGTTGTTTTAACGCTTGAATGACCTAAAAGCTCTTGTATTGTTCTAATATCATAACCGGCCTCCAATAAATGCGTAGCAAAAGAATGCCTGAATGTGTGTGAAGTAGCTGGTTTAAATATCTTCGCTTTTTTTAACAGCGGTTTTAATTGCCTTCTGTATAGTGCTTTCGTGAATGTGAAATCTAAAAATTAAATCACTATTCTCATCTTTTATAAACTTATCAGCCGGAAAAGCAAACTGCCAATAAAATTCAGAGTCTGCATTCGGGTATTTTCCGGCAAGTGCATAAGGCAATTTAGTCTTTCCTTTACCTCGTTTTAAGTCTTCTTTATGCTGCAAATATACTTTATTCAAATGCTGTTTTAATTCCGGTACAATACTTTGAGGCAATGCAGTAATTCTGTCTTTATCTCCTTTGGCTTCCCGCACTATAACCTGTCTGTGTTCAAAGTCAATATCCTTTATTCTAAGACTGAGTGCCTCATTAAGTCTGAGTTCTGCACCATAAAGCAAAGAACATACAAGTTTGGGTACTCCTTCAAGATGCGAAAATACTTCTCTGACTTCAGCCTTCGTGAAAACAACCGGAAGCCTGATGCTTTTCCTCGCTTTAACAAGATCGTCCATCCAGCCAAAATTTTTCATGAGAACGCTTTTATACAAAAAAAGAATTGCACAAAGCGCCTGGTTCTGCGTCGATGCCGAGACATGCCGTTCAACCGCAAGGTTATTCAGAAAACGCTGGACTTCTTTTTCACCCATTTCCTCAGGGTGTTTTTTATTGTGGAACAGAACGAATCTTTTTATCCAGCCTAAATAAGCCTCCTCAGTTTTCCTGCTGTAATGATTTACCCGGAGCTGTGTTTTTACTCGTTCAAGTAATTTGGGTTTTTGATCTGCTTTTAGTGGATATATGCGATTCTTCTCTAACATCGAAAATAATTCCTGAGTCTGTTATTAGAGTATCTGAATCCTGGCGGTATTAATTGAGTTGTTTTGACAGCAGCGCGAGAGAATGCTGCCGCCTGCATGGGATAAGCGCTCAAAGTATTGGGCGCTACTGTGAAAAGACCTGTTGTTAACGAAGAAATATCCTGCAATTAATATTCCTCTTTGTTAATTCGAACTTAATAAATAAAGCAAATATTTCCAAAATGAGACACGATGTCTTTTGAGTTTTTTTTAAATATTTATATTGCAAATAGGCTTTGCTTCTGAAACCCGCATAATTCCGTGGTTTTAGGTGAGAGAAGCGTAGAAGAATACTCCGTTCGAATTTGTGCCGGAACAGAATAATCCAATAATATCAGCCCGGTAAGCGTAAGAATAGAAATCAGGGAAATGGAAAAATGGGAAATCACTGAGCAAGTTCAAAGCTGCTTCCTGAGAGTTTTTTTAGCGGGAAACCCTGTGGTACTATAGAAATTAATTCCGGCAATACCGGGGAATCATTGTATTGGTTTAGAGAAAGATGGAAAAAGTGATAACAAAAAGATCATAGACATTAGGCTACAATCCGACTATTTAACCAGCCTGGGCAAGTTTCCTTTGGCGATCCTGCAATCGCAGAGACATACGACCTAATAAAACATCCTCAGGACTAAGATATTAAATAGCTCCGTTAAGTCATTTGGTATTATAGAATACAATATATTGAGCAATTTGATTTTTTGCATCCTGCAAAGTGAACTGAACATCATAATCCTGCATATTCAGCCAAAGTTCATGATGAACAATGAACCGGGAAAAGTCATCGATAATAGAGATCAGAAAAAAAATCCCCTTAAAATTGACGTAATTAATATAAATATGCCAGTACTCATTAGGCTTGGCAGATTGATTAAACCCGGTTCATTTTGACTGCCTGACTTTGAGACAAGAATCTCCGGGCAGATTCAAAAAGCTGTTTATCCCATCGATATATAACCTGAGGGGCAACCCGGTTAGCGTTTAGCAAGGCAGCTTATTGATTTCTGTTCTTTGAGAACGTCCCTTAGAATATGGGTTCTTAAACCCCTGTTTAACGAGTTATTCTGCGCATAAAAAAGCCGTCTTTTTAATAAATTAAATTTAGGCTTGTTCCATTTTCATCTGAAGCAGTACAATTCTTCACAACACAGCTAATAAAGTCCCATCCAAAAAGAAAAAGAATTTATTATCATATAAAGAACTTTTTAAAACAATAAATTATTGTTTTATTTGCCGCGGATAATTAATTTTAATCAGGAATTGTGCTGAATTTATAACTTGTCGTAAATGAACCGTATAGATTGAGCCAACCTGAAAACGCTTACTATTTCGGATGCAAAAAATATAAGTG
>JAIOYZ010000048.1 GCA_021740845.1 Bacteroidia bacterium | reverse complement strand
TCGTTGACTCACAATTTTATCCGCCGCTTCCTTCAGATTTAGCCTCGCGGCTAACACCCTTGCTTTGGATTAGCGATTCCCATTGGCAGGCTCGTTCAAGACTTTCACTCTAAAGAACAATCGTATGCGTAGCGCACAACAAAAAGGGCTCTCGGAAAAACCGAGAGCCCTTTTAAATATGGATTTGTAAATTAATTACAAAACTTCACTTACATGGGTGAATGGCAATTTAAATGCTTCTGCCACACCTCTGTAAACTACCTTACCGTTAACAACATTTAATCCTAAACGTAATTCCTCGTTATCAGCACAAGCCATTTTCCAACCTTTGTTAGCTAATTGCAAAGCGTAAGGCAAAGTTGCATTGGTTAAAGCCAATGTAGAAGTATAAGGAACTGCACCTGGCATATTAGCTACGCAATAATGAATAATTCCATCAATTTCATAAGTAGGATCTTCGTGCGTAGTTGGCTTACAAGTTTCAATACAACCACCTTGATCTACTGCTACGTCTACCAAAACGGTACCCGGTTGCATTAATTTCAACATATCACGAGTAATCAAATGTGGAGCTTTTGTTCCTGGGATCAAAACTGCACCTACAATTAAATCAGCAGTTTTAATTGCCTCGCGAATATTGTATTCGTTAGAGAAAACTGTTTTTACATTCTTAGGAAGAATATCATCCAACTCGCGTAAACGAGGAATAGAAATATCCATAATAGTAACGTCTGCAGCCATACCAGCAGCCATCTTAGCAGCTTGGATACCAACAATACCAGCACCTAAAATTAGAACTTGTGCAGGTTTAACACCCGGTACGCCTCCCAATAAAATACCTCTTCCACCCATTGGCTTCTCAAGATATTTAGCACCTTCTTGTATACTCATTCTACCAGCTACTTCACTCATTGGAATCAACAAAGGAAGTGAGCGGTCTTTTTTCTCAACTGTTTCGTAAGCCAAACATACAGCTTTACGTTCTATCATTGCTTTGGTTAATGGCTCATAGCTCGCAAAGTGGAAATAGGTAAACAACAATTGATTTTCTTTAATCAAAGGATATTCTGAAGCAATTGGCTCTTTTACTTTGATAATCATCTCTGCTTTTGCATAAACTTCTTCAATAGTAGCAAGAATGTTTGCACCAGCATCTTGGTAAGATTCGTCGCTAAAACCACTGCCAATACCAGCAGTTGCTTGCACGAACAATTGATGACCTGCCTTTACTAAGGCCGAAACTCCTGCAGGGGTAAGACCCACGCGGTTTTCATTGTTTTTGATTTCTTTTGGAACGCCAATAATCATAGTTGTAATTGTAAATTTGGGTCGGCAAACTTAGGCTTAAAATATGAATTCCAAAAAAATAAAAATGCTTCGGTTTGAACCAAAATGCTATTTGGCCTTAAAACAAGTATCTACCTGAGAATGAAGCTCGGCTTCTGAAAGCTGAATAGGAGTTTCTGGGAACTTCTGCAATACATACAAACACACATCTGCCAACTCATCTTTTGTCAATCCATTTACCGCAGGCATGGCCAATTGGTAATCGCTACCATTTACAGTTATCTTACCTTTCAATCCGTTTTGGATCAAACATGGCAACTCATTGGAATGATTTTTTAAATAATCTGAATGTTTTAATGGTGGTATCAACTGGGCCAAACCGCTCCCATCATCCTGATGGCAATTAGCACATTGGGCTTTATAAATTTGTGCTCCATGACTAATTTGCTTCATTCCAATTAACTCCGAATCGGAGCAGGAACCCAACAAAACCAGAAGAAATAGAAATAGTACTTTATTCATTTTCTTTTAATAAAATGTCCATATCCTTCATCAAATGTGTAACTTCATCCTCGCTGGTGCCATTGTAAATGCCTCTAACACGGCGTTGGGTATCTACCAAAATAAAACCACCGCTATGCACATAACCTCCGGGTTCGGTACTATCTGGCATTGCAGTGGCGTAATAACCTTGTGCTGCCATATCATAAATTGCTTCTCTATCGCCAGTTAAAAACATCCATTGTTTGCCATCAGAACCCAATCGTGTAGCATAATCTTTTAGCAAGGCAATGGTATCGTGTTCAGGATCGATAGTATGAGACAAAAGAAGAACATTTGAATTGCCTTTGTATTTTTCATAAACCCGAATCATCTGCTTTTTCATGATTGGGCAAATGGTTGGGCAAGAAGCAAAGAAAAAATCTGCTATATAAATCTTACCTTTTACTGTCTCCTGGGTCACCACAAAACTATCTTGATTTACAAAAGTAAAATCTGGAACAGTAGCATAAATGGTATCTATAACGGTTTTTCCATCTACCATAACTTCCTTGGTTTCCCTGTTACCATAAATAGGCAAGTTATGTTCATCAGAACAAGAACTAAGCAATCCAACAAAGGAAATAAATAAAATAGGAATGAGTTTTTTCATGAATATATAATAAGAATTTCCGAACCTAATTTTGGTTCAAACCGAAAGCGCCGCAAGATATGAAAGCAAAAACAAATGCCGAAAAAAACACACTACTTCTTTTGTATTTTGCCATCTGCAGCCAAATAGTTTTCGGCTACTTCTATGCTCGAATTGATTTGCTTTTTAACCATTGATATTTCCACAAATTGTTGCGCCAAATAAACCAATGCCGTATCCGAAACTTCAGGCTTTTTATAACTACGCATCCAACTCATCATATCCGCATCGGCCTTTGTAAGCTGGTAACTCATTTTTTGTAAGGTGTCTTTGGTAAAATTATCTGAAGTACTATCTAATAAATTATTAATTTTTTTCCTCAAACTCAAAACCTTTCCAATCTTTGGCATCACTTCATCATGTACTTGAAGAATTTCTTGATCCATAGACTCCAATTCTGTTTTATTGGGTTTAGGCTCTTCATTACAAGCAAAAAAAACTAGAAAAAGTAAAAATAAAGCAAATCTATACATGGCATTTTTTGCCTGCGAAGTACGTCAATTTATTGGATTAGTTGGGAAGAAAACCTTAGGCTTTTGGAAAAGTAAAGTAAAAACTTGAGCCCTTTCCTTCTTCGCTTTCCACCCAAATCCTTCCGCCATTGCGTTCTACAAATTCCTTGCAAAGCATTAAACCTAGGCCTGTGCCCTTTTCATTACCCGTACCTTGTGTACTTACATTCATGTGGGCAGTAAAAAGACTTTCTAGCTTTTCTTTACCAATCCCTAATCCATTGTCTATAACTATAATTTGGTGATGATCCTCTTCTTCCTGTGATAAGATAGTAACTGACCCATTTTCTTTGGTGAATTTTAAAGCATTAGAAATCAAATTCCTTAGAATCAAATTCACCATATTTACATCGGCCATAATAAATGCATCTTGGTCGGTATCATTGGTGAGGGTTATGTTTTTTTGAACCGCCATGCTCATTAACATGTGGCAATTTTCTTCGGCCAATTTGTGCAAACTTATTTTCTTAGGTTGAACCACCACACCTTTAATTTGGCCACTTGCCCAAACCAAAAGATTTTCTAATAAATCAATGGTGTTTTGAACCGAGCCAGCTACGTCTTTCCCCAACTGAGAATCTGCTTCTGCCTTATAACCAGGGCTTCCAACCAAATCGAAGTACAATTTCATGGTGGTTAAATTGTTTCGTAAATCGTGGGAGATAATGGAGAAAAAACGGTCTTTCACCTGGTTTAGTTGCGACAATTGTTCCTTTTGTTTTTCTATTTCTACATTCTTGGCACCTAAATCCAACATCCCTTGCTTGAGTTGAGTATTGATTTTTCTGTTTTGTGAGATAAAATAAACAAAAACAAAAATGAGCAAAACCAATAAGGTAGATAAGGCTATAAAAAAATTCTTAACCTGCCTAGTTTGTTTTAAATCCAATTCTTTAAGTTTATCCTCTTTACCCAATAAATCTAATTGAGCTTGTCGTTTTTCTGCTTCATAAAGCAATTGTAAATCGGTGGTTCTTCTAATTATAGAATCATTGAACAAGGAGTCTTTAATCTCGGAACTCAAAGACCTATATGCCTTAGAAGTGCCAGGATCTTTTAAACCTTTATAAACTTCTGCTAAACCCTCATATGCCTCATCCAATTCAATTTTCATCCCAGCATTTTTGGCTAAAACAATTGCTTTTCTATAAGTAATATTTGAGGCTTCGTAATCCTTGATTAAATAATAACCTTTTGCCATTCCAATTAAACTTCTAACCTCTAAAGGAACAATCATCAAGGGATTAGCAATTTGGTTAGCCATTTCAAAATATCTGATGGCAGCGGCTGTATTTCCTTGCACTTGCTCGTTGTTGGCAAGATTAATTAAAGAAGCAGACTCTCCTGCCTGATTGCCAATTTCTCGGTAAACATTCAGAGCCTTTTTATAATACTCATCTGCCTTTTTAAATTGTTTTTGTCTAGCATAAATTTCACCAATTTGCTCATACAAATTAAGCTGTCTAAACTTATCATTCTTTTGCTCAAATAAGGCCAAAGCCTTCAAATTATATTCGATAGCACGGGTGAAATTATTTTGACGCGAATAAATATCCGCTAAAGATAAATAGGTATTTAAACTACCTACTGGCAATTGTTTGCTCTCAAAATACCGAAGTGCCTCCAAGTACTTTTCTACAGCTTTTGAAATATCTCCTTGAGCATGGTATATACTTGCATTAAGATAATTAAAATCGGCTTTGGAACCTTCATAACCTTTTGCTTCTGCTAGGGAATATCCAGCCAAAATATATTCTCTTGCCGCAGGGTATTTACCATTGCTACTTTGTAAAATAGCTAATTGCTTATAGGCTTCTAATTGAACCCCAGTTTCATTTTGTTGCTTGGCAATTCGCAACACTTCTTCAAATTTTTCTTGAGCAACCGCGGGTTGGTTTATCATTTTGGTTTTGGCCTGAACCAAAAGTGTATTTAACATTACACTATCTTTTTGAGCCAACAAATTTTGGTTCAAACCGAATAATAACACTATAACCAGAGCAATACGAAAAGATAAAAGCCCAGTGTGTTGTGTTATTTTCATAGAAAGTACTTCCTCAAACTTCTTATTGTTCTAAGTTTTCAACCAATTTAAATCCAGAACCGTGAACATTAATAATTTCAACCATTTCGTTTTCTTTCAAAACTTTTCTAAGCTTATTAATATATACATCTAAATTTCTGGCGGTATAAAAATCATCTCTACCCCATACGCTTAAAAGCAAACTATTGCGAGTTAGTAATTGACCTTTATTCTTCACAAATAATTTAAGCAAATCGCACTCGGTTCCACTAATTTTCTTCTCAGAGTTTTTAAAATATACCAGGTGATTTGGTATATCTATTCGCATTCCTGTGATTTCATATATTTCTTCTTTTACCAAAATATCTGGCTTCACAGAGGTACTTCTTTTAAGTATTGCTTTTAGCCTTGCCAATAATTCCTGAGTGCTAAATGGCTTGGTCATATATTCATCTGCACCCAATCCAAAACCTTTTAATTTATCTTCCTCACTACTATTTGCGGTAAGGAAAACTAGTGGAGTAAAAACATCTAATTCTCTGATTAATTTGGCCAACTCAAAACCATTTTTCTTAGGCATGTTTACGTCTAGCAAGCACAAATCAAATTTCTCTTTTTGAAAAACTTGCCATCCTTCTTCCCCATCCTTACATAATCTGGTAGAAAAACCAGCCAGTTTTAAATTTTCTTTTAACAAGGTTGCTAGGGTAATATCATCCTCAACAATTAAAATATGTGGTGTTTTATCTAGACTCATGGCTCTGTAATTTTATAATTCGAAAATAATTCTTTTTGCGGTATTTTAGATGCGATTGGCCTAACTTGCGACGGTATTCAAGAATTTCGCCTTCAAACCATTTTGCTTGATTCAGGTTGTCAACTATTTAAGAAAAAACGAAACAAAAAGAATTAAGAACTGGTTTAGAAATATTAAAGAAATAATTAAGACCCCAATGAAATTGCCATCCTTTATTGTTTTGCTCAGAATACCTTTTTCATATTACCTATTACCGGTATTTCTTTTTGCAGTGGCATTTTCTGAGCATATTAATATTGAAATGGTAACCAATTTAGGAATCATATTGCATCTTTTGGTTTATCCTGCAAGCAATGGGTTTAATAGCTACATGGACAAAGACACTACCAGTATTGGAGGATTAAAAAACCCACCCAAACCAGATATTTGGCTTTTAGTGGCTAGTCTAATTCTAAATATTGCTGCCATTGCAGTGAGTTATTACTATAGCCCAAACCTTTCTTTTTTGGTAGGCGCTTATATTTTAGTTTCTATCCTTTACAGTTGGCACCCGATTCGTTTAAAAAAATTTCCAATTATTTCCTTTCTTTCCGTAAGTATTTTCCAAGGTTTTGTGGTTTATAGCATGGTTTATTTATTTTGCCAAAATGTGGATTATCTTAGTGCTATGGACCAATTAAATTTTTGGGTGCCCGCCTTTATTAGCTCCTTAATGGTAGCAGGTGCTTATCCAATGACTCAAATTTACCAACATAAAGCAGATGCAAAAAGTGGTGATAAAACATTGAGTTTATGGTTAGGGATTAAAGGAACCTTTTATTTCTCTGCTAGTATTTACGCTTTAATAGGAATTTGGCTAGGTTTGTTCTTAACAGATACCAATCGTTCCCATTTCTTCTATTTATATCTTATTTTTGTTTTCCCAATTATTGCCTTTTTTACCTGGTGGGCAACAAAAGTTTGGGATGATCCAAAACAAGCCAATTTTAGATATACTATGATTTTAAACAAAATTTCATCTACCTGCATGATCCTCTATTTTTTATTTATATATTACTTACAAGCGAATAATGGGCTACCTTTATAACCTAAGCTGCTGTTTACCAAATCATGAATTTGCCCAAATGGATTTGGCCAATTACATGCAAGAGCAATACAATTTTGATGATTCCGAAAAAAGCAAACTGCGTACTATGTACCAAAGAAGTGGTATTGAAAAACGCCACAGCTGTTTGCCAGATTTTAATGGAATAAAAGCTGATAAAACACTTTTTAAAGGGAAAACAGAACCTGGAATTAGTGAAAGAATGTCGGCATATTTTGAACATGCGGTGCCTTTAGCTAAAAAGGCAGCTTTAGAAAGCATGGGAAATGAACCCATTACTCACCTTATTACCGTTTCCTGCACAGGAATGGCAGCTCCTGGCCTAGATATAATGCTATTAAAGGAACTAAAATTAAGTGAAAATACACAGAGAACTTCTGTCAACTTTATGGGATGTTACGCTATGTTTCATGCCTTAAAAATTGCCAATGCATTTGTAGAAAGTGATAGTCATGCAAAGGTGTTAATTGTGGCTGTAGAATTATGTACCATACATTTTACAAAAGACAATACACCAGAGCAAATGGCGGCCAATTTGTTATTTGGCGATGGCGCTTCTGCTTGCATGGTAAGTAAAAGTAAACCTAAAACTAAAAAGTTCTTTTCTATTGGCTCGTTCCATTCTAGAGTAATTCCAAAAGGCTCTAACGACATGGCATGGCGTATCCATGAAAAAAGTTTCTTAATGACACTAAGTGCTTATGTTCCACAATTATTAGAAGAAGGAATTAGCGGCATAGTTTCCAGTGCATTGATAAAATCCTCGCTAGAAAAAGAAGATATTTTCCATTGGGCATTTCATCCAGGTGGAAGAAAAATTCTTGAACATTTAGGCAAAGAATTAGCGCTGAACCGAAATCAACTTTGGGCTAGTTATGAAGTGATGCGAAAAGTTGGAAACTTATCTAGCGTTACTCTACTTTTTGTTTTAAATGAAATACTACAAAAAGAAAATTATCAAGCAAATCAACCTGTGTTCTCCGCCGGCTTCGGCCCTGGATTAACAGTAGAAACAATGATCTTAAACAAATAGGTTCAAACCAAATTAAGAACTCTGTTTGAACCCAATGCTGCGCTTATTAGAATCTGGATTTTCAGGTTCTAATTTAAACTCTAATACATCTTCCAAATAAATGGTATTGATCATATCCAATGTTCTTTCTGCGGCATTTAATTTGGCCAAGCGGAGATGTTGATTCTTGATGGTTTCCTCTACCACTTTTCTTACATTTCTGGCATTGCCAAAAAACTTATTTCTTGCTGCATGGATAATTCCAAAATAGCTTTTCAAATGTTCTGAAGCCTCTTTTGCTGGTACAATTCCATTTCCTGAAAGCATCTTCATTGCAATTTGATAAAGTTGTTCAGATGAATAATCTTCAAAATGCAATTCCCTATCAAAGCGAGAACGCAACCCAGGATTACTTTCTAAAAACTGGCGCATGTTATCAGTATAACCAGCAACAATTACAATAAAATCGCCACGGTTATCTTCCATCCTTTTCAACAAGGTTTCAATAGCTTCTTTACCAAAATCGTTTTCGCCGCCCTCACTTAAAGCGTAGGCTTCATCAATAAACAAAACCCCACCTTGCGCCTTATCAATCATTTCTGCGGTTTTAATGCCTGTCTGACCCACAAAACCACCAACCAAAGCTTGCCTATCGCATTCTACTAAATTGCCTCTTTCTAAAATGCCAAGTGCTTTGTATATCTGAGCCAAAATACGGGCAACGGTTGTTTTGCCTGTTCCTGGATTACCAGTAAATACAGCATGTAAAGAAAAACTCTGACGAACATCTTTGCCAATTTCTCTATAAAAACGAACCAATTTAACTAGTTCGTCAATTTCATTTTTTATAGTCTCCAAGCCAATTAAATGGTGCAGAGTGGCCAATGCTTGTTTCAATAAATCTTCATCGATTGGAATATCTGCTATTCCCCTCTTTTTGCCCTCAAAAATCTTTTCTATATCAGAACTTTCTAGTGTAGAAAGTACCTCATTGGTAAGCTCAGCTGGGTTTGGACTTTGCATTAAACGCAAGCCCATATTCATTTTACTTTCGTCGATAATGGAATTTACATAACGTGCATTGCCAAACATTTTATCCCTATTTCTATAGGCATCAACCAATTTTTTATATAAGTAATCAGAAGCGTTTGTACTCAAATGAACACCACGTTTTTGCATGGTAAACTGGGCAATTTCCATCAGTTCTTGTGGCAAGTAATCTACAAACTCATAGAACATACTAAATCGAGACTTCATACCTGGGTTCGACTCTAAAAAGGTATTCATCTCAGTTGGATAACCTGCAACAATTACAGCTAAATCCCCTTCTCCGTCGCTCATTTCTTTCAAAAGAATTTCTATAGATTCCTTACCAAAATCTTTAGAATCATCGTTCTTTCTAGAAAGAGCGTATGCCTCATCAATAAAGAGGATTCCACCACGAGCTTTCTTAATTACTTCTTTGGTTTTAGGAGCAGTTTGGCCAATATACTCAGCTACTAAATCACTTCTATCCACCTCCATCACGTGACCTTTGCTTAATAAACCTAATTGCTGATAAATTTTTCCCAGCATTTTAGCAACAGTGGTTTTTCCAGTCCCTGGATTTCCAGTAAAAACTGCATGTAGGTTTATTTTTTCGCTATCGTCGAATCCCTTTTCCTTACGAATTTTTAAGAAATTTAGGTAAGTGGTATATTCTTTTACCTTCTTTTTAATTTCTGCTAAACCAATTAAATCATCTAATTCTTTCAGCACTTCATCCATACTTGCCTCCGAAGCTTTTGGCTTAAAAACTTCTTTCACTTTGGGCTTAGGCAATTCTGGTCGGGTTTCTTCTAAAAAGTCAATACCAATTTCAAAGGGAATATTGGCTACAATCTGATCCATAAAGAGAACACTGATGGAATAGAAATCAACTCCCCAAGTTCCTTTTAATTCATTTCCCCATCCTACTGTGCATTCAAATTTATTTTGCGCAGTTTCTACAAAAAATAATTTCTCTATTGAACCTTTTAACTGACCAGTATGCGTATTGAAATAAAACTGTAACTCGCATGGCCAATTAGGAACTTCCTGAATCAGGTTTTCAAATTCCATCTCCAACCAAACATATCGGGTTTCTTCCTGGTTAAAAACTCCAAAATACTTGCGGTCTTTCTTCTCAATATTCGCTTCAGGACCTTCGTATAATCTTACTTTAGAAATATTAAAAAATGGATTTACAGTTTCTGAAACCAAGCCCAAATCTATAACATAGAAAAGACGTTCGGCAACAAAAACACCATCAATCCAAGCTTCCCAACGGTAGGTACCTTTCTTCCAATAACTACCTAAGGTTTTAACACCCCAACCCTCGCGCACAAATACGATGTTCTCATCTTTGCCAATTTTTCTATCAGCTGAAAGGTTACAAACCTCCGAGTTATCGGCATCGTTTACGCACTTTAAATTGATTCGAACATCCCAATCATTTTCGTCGAAAAGTTTGTTAAAAAATGAGAGTTCGCAATAGATGAAACTGCATTCTGATTCATCAAAAACCAGCCTATACTTTTTTTCATTATTGGCCAGCCATTCAGTAGACCCAAATATCTTCAGGTCTCTAAATTTGTAATTGAAAGGAAGTTCTTTTGCCATAGCCTTAGTTTTCAATATCAATACAACAACATTTCTGTTAGAATTGATATACTATTGACCAACCTAAAAGCAAAAGGTTGCAGGCCTATTTATTAAACAGCTTATAATGAAAGAATTAGAATTTGCACAAAAAAATTTGTTTACAAAAATTTAAGGCAGCAAAAAAAAAATGATTTTTGGATTGCGAATTAATTTTAGAATGATACATTTGCACTCCTTGGAAATTCAAAAATCCGAGGGAGAAGCAAAACTCTAAATTGCAAATTCAGTTAACCCGGAGAGATGGGTGAGAGGCTGAAACCACTCTCGTCAGAGATGACGAGACTAAACCGACGTTTGACGGATGATTTTTCAAACAATCTCTCGAGAAGCAAAACTCTAAATTGCAAATTCAGTTTACCCGGAGAGATGGGTGAGAGGCTGAAACCACTCTCGTCAGAAATGACGAGACTAAACCGACGTTTGACGGATGATTTTTCAAACAATCTCTCGAGAAGCAAAACTCTAAATTGCAAATTCAGTTTACCCGGAGAGATGGGTGAGAGGCTGAAACCACTCTCGTCAGAGATGACGAGACTAAACTGACGTTTGACGGATGATTTTTCAAACAATCTCTCGAGAAGCAAAACTCTAAATTGCAAATTCAGTTTACCCGGAGAGATGGGTGAGAGGCTGAAACCACCGGTTTGCTAAACCGACGTAGGTAGTAATATCTACCGCGGGTTCGAATCCCGCTCTCTCCGCCTTCGCTCACCGAAGCCTTAACGTAGGTGAGCATTTTAAAGAACCGATCAGATTTACTTCTGGTCGGTTTTTTTGTGCCTGATTTCTTCGGTGAGCTACGGCGGAGAAACTCCGCCTAATCGCAGCGGGAATCAGTTGGGGTTTGGGCATAATGGAGTTAATCCTCTTGCTTCTATCTCATACTGTATGCTGATTGCCCTTCATATTCTTAATATGCCTTTCAATTTGTTGCGCTTGTTTTGAGGTCTGACATTCAAGAGTCCAATACAAATCCCAAGGTTTGTATTTGGAAGTAAATTTATCCTGATAATAATCCGAATTGTGCTTTTCTAGTCGAGCGAATGGATCTTCATTGGTAAACCCAATGTAGAATTTATCATGTGATCCAGAATAAATAATATACGTCCAAGACATATTGGAAAATTTAACCACAAAAAACAATAAAATTTAGAATAAAAAACGGCAGCGACAACGGCCTTTTAAAAACTCCTAAGCAATCAAAACTCACACTCCAACTCCATCCTGCCTTTTGCTCCCTCTCCTGGGCTCGAACCAGTTCCGATAGCTATCGGAACCATGATTAACAGTCGCTATTTTTTGAAAATTTTAATAATAAAAACTACAAAATTTGGCATAAAAAAAGCCCTACATTTCTGTAAGGCTTTTTAATTTTCCACTAAACCAGTGGCCTTTGCTCCCTCTCCTGGGCTCGAACCAGTTCCGATAGCTAT
>JAIOYZ010000018.1 GCA_021740845.1 Bacteroidia bacterium | reverse complement strand
ATAACGGTTTCGGTGCAAACGCAGTTGGGGTTTGCGAGTACAAATTATCACTTTAGTAGTTTACTTCCAAAAATAAAAATTGCCGCTTCCACGTCAGCCCCAATTGCGATTTGCACCGTGTTATAGCTGGGTTTTGACACTAGCTACGCACAGTCGCTGCGTGCGCAGAAATATGGCTAGAAAATTTCTTATAAAGAAGGTCAAACTGTAACCATGTCAAAACGAAAAGAGGTATGCATGAAACCTTAACTGCAACAAATTAAGAACGCAAATTTCTATTAGCAATGTCAAACAGAAAAAGAGCTTTCAGTAAAACTATTTTTGAACCAATTTTATTAAAAATGTCGGCCAGTAAAATGCAAAAAGAAAAGCCCTGCAAAACTTACAAAGCGAAGGCAATTTTAACAACTTATTTCAGTAAGAATAGGTCTCTAAAAAGTCAACCCGAAACTAAACAAAACTTAGCTATAACTTGTTTATACCTCTACTTCTATCAGTACAAGCCAAAGATTGTGGGTGGCTAACCCTGTAAATGTGAGGTGTATCAAATATATCCATTTCTGCTTGTTTTTACAAATCATCAAACGGACTTTTTATGTTCTGTAAACTTTTTGTGCTCACATGCGTATAAATCTCCGTGGTCCTGCTGCTCTTATGCCCTAATATTTCTTGAATATACCGCAAATCTGTTCCCGCCTCCAATAAATGTGTGGCATAACTATGGCGCAACCAATGCAAACTTACCGGCTTATTTATTTTTGTTTTTGCCAAGGCTTGCTTAAGCACAGATTCTATACTTTTCTCACTATAGGATTCTCCTTTTTTTTGTCCTTCAAACAACCAAATGGTAGGTTTGTAATATTTGTAATATTCCCTCAACATCTCAATAATCTTTACCGACAAGGGTACTATTCTGTCCTTGGCCCCCTTTCCTTGCCTTATTATTATTAAATTTCGCTTCGAGTCTATATCCCCAGGTTTTAATTTCAACAATTCTCCTCGCCGTAAACCACAACTATAAATTAAACTCAACATAACTCTATGCTTCAAATTCTCCTGTGCCGTTAAAATCTCCTTCACTTCTTCTTTACTCAATACATTAGGCAAGGTCTTTGGCCGCTTAGGACGCTCAATTTTTTCGGTTTCAATATTGGTATTTTCTATTTTCTTAAAAAACAATTTAATAGCATTTATCACTTGGTTTTGGTACGAAACCGATAGTTTCTTTTTTAAAATATACTCATTGTTATATACAATAATGTCCTCATTAGTTATGTCCATAAGGGGTTTTCCTGCCGTAAATCTTAAGAAGGATTCCAATGCTTGAGTATACGTTTTTATTGTGTTGGGGCTATAGCGTTTTGCCTGTAACCAATATTTGTATTTGGCCTGTTTGGCAATAATATCTGCACTTAAAACTATAGGTTTAATAGTTGGCAAATCAATGTCCAGAGGCTCGGTTATGCCAATTTCTTTTTCAACAATAGCATCCTTTACAATGGGTTCAGACAAAGAAATTTGGGTACTCATTTCTTGCAAATCCAACTTCAATTTAACTCTGTTTTCTGGAGTGTCTGGCACATGCCAGCTCTTTCTGGTATAACTCCATTTTGCCCCAGAAAAAGTCCTTACTTCATTTGCTAATTTTGGGTCAAACTTAAATCGTAACTCAATGCGTTTTTCGCCTTTGTGTTCAATTAATTTTATTTCATATGCCATTATACAAAAATAAATAACCATTGTTCTTAAACGAATTTTTGGCCCCAATTAAATCCTATTTTCCAGATAAAGTTTTGAACCAAAAGGCATTTTTTAGGTTCAATAAACCTCTTATAATTGTGTGCAAGAAAATTGTTGATATGAATTTAAAATACCCCAAATAACAAGCCTCACAAGCATCCTTACAAAGATTTCACAAAGAATAAAAAACGCATTTTTTAATGCATTTCCTCATTAAAGAATTACCCAAAATTCTTTTTATTTCTTTCTGCTCAAAAGGTTTGTATAAACTCCAAACGATAATCCAGAACTCCACAAATTAGCTCCAACAGGAGATGAACTTATGTTTATTAGTCCATAGGTAAAAATGGGTTCAACCCTAATTTTTGTTTTAGAATTAATAGCATACTCAATGCCCATTCCTAAACTTGAAAATAGATTAAACTTGGTATAAGAAAACCTGTCTTTTTGGGTTAAAGTACTTTTAGTACCATCCTCGTATTTAATATGATTGGTAAGTGTTGTTTCTATAAGATAAGCAGGAGATAGGCCCAAACTACCAACAAACCGAAGTCGTTTTTTGCCATAACTAAAATGAGTAAAAAGAGGAAGCTCGAGATAATAGAAATGATTTATATTTTTTATGCTAGTTGGTGAGCTTCCTCCTCCGCTTGAATTGGTGACAACACCTCTTGCTGGATCTATCACATCTTCATAAATAAAATTTTCCCTCTTTAGGGCATAGCCTCTATCGTAAAAGTGCAATCCCATTTCTAATTCTAGGGTATTATTTAGCTGATAGCTTCCACTAAACCCAAATGAATAACCCAATTTTACATGCGTAATTTTGTCAAATAAAGAGATAACAATGTCTGTGGATTCATCTCCTTTGGCATTAAATCGCCTAATAGAATTTAGGTTACCGCCCCCCTGAAATCCTATCGAATATGTTTTTGGTTCAGACCGAAATTTACTAATAGCCAATTCTTGTGCTGTACCAAATAGGTAAAATAGGTTTCCAATAAGTAAAAGTAAATATTTCAATCTAGGTAGGGTATATTATTTGGTTATAAACAATCAAAAATACCAAATTTTTTTCGGGATAATTATGAAAATTAATTTATCCTTATCGCTTTACAAAAATTCCCTAAATCATTCTCTGAAATTCCTTGGCCTCTCATGATGGGCTTTGTGTTAAAGAAAAACGTCAATTTTATTAAGTCTTTTGAATGCTTGTTCTTTTATTCCTCGATAAAATAATAGATAATATATTAGCCAAATAGGCATTAAATATCAATGTTTGGCTAACATATTAGCCATATGATAATCTATTCAAATTGATATAAGCTACCTTCAATTGGCAAAACACTTTAAACTAAAAAATGCTCAAGAAATTATCGAGCAAGTTAAAAGCGCGGTTTCTAATTTTAATACTTTTGCTAAGGAAGCGGAAGTGAAAAAATTAACTAGGAAACAAATTGCTTCCCAGTTAATTTTCTAATAACTATTTTGGTTCAAACCGAACCTTTTTACAAGCCTTTTAAGGTTTGCAACCTATCCCATTTAGCTGCTCTTGCTTCTTCTGCTTGCTCTAAGAAATGCTTCGCCAAAACTGGGTCTTTTGCTTTAATTACATTGAACCTATTCTCATGGTACATAAACTCACTTAATGGAACTGTAGCTTCTTTAGAATCTACCACCAATCGCTCGCCTTTTGGTTTCATTGGGTTATAATGGAACAATGGCCAATATCCAGATTTAACTGCAAAATCTTGCTCATCTGCTCCATGCGCCATATCAATTCCATGTGCAATACAATGACTATATGCCAAAATTAAAGATGGTCCAGGGTAGGCTTCAGCTTCCAAAATTGTTCTTAAAGTATGAACATCATTTCCTCCCATAGCAATCTGCGCTACATAAGCAGTTCCGTGAGCAATGGCCTGCATAGCCAAATCTTTCTTGCCAGTAGTTTTTCCATTTACACTAAACTTAGCACTCGCTCCAATAGGTGATGATTTAGATTTTTGTCCGCCAGTATTTGAATACACTTCGGTATCCAAAACCAAAATATTTACGTTTTCTCCAGTAGATAAAATATGGTCTAATCCGCCATAACCAATATCGTAAGCCCATCCATCTCCTCCAATAATCCATACTGATTTATCTGCTAAGAAATCGGCCAAATGATATAAATTTTGAGCCATTACGGTATGCGTGCCCTTCAACTTTTGTTGCAACACTTTTATTAAATCGTGTTTGCGATGAATTTCTGCCTCATTACTTTCTGGTGCATTTAAAATGCTATCCGTTAATTCTTCGCCAATTTCAGAACGCATTTCTCTCAATAAATATTCGGCTCTCGTGCGCTTATGGTCGTTGGCCATTTTTATTCCCAAACCAAATTCTGCATTGTCTTCAAACAAAGAATTAGCCCAAGCTGGTCCGCGCCCATCAATGGTTTGCGACCAGGGTGTAGTTGGTAGATTGCCGCCAAAAATACTAGAACATCCAGTAGCGTTGGCCACTATCATGCGCTCGCCAAAGAGTTGGGTCAGCAATTTAATATACGGTGTTTCTCCGCAACCTGCACAAGCTCCAGAGAACTCAAATAAAGGTTGGAAGAATTGTGAGCCTTTGATGGTGTTTTTATTTACCCTGCTTCTATCCAAATCTGGTAAGGCAAGGAAGTATTCCCAGTTCTTAATTTCTTTGGCTTGCAACTCGGTTTTATCAACCATGTTAATAGCCTTGTGATTAGGATCTGTTTTGCTGGTAATAGGACAAAACTCTACACATAAAGTACATCCTGTACAATCTTCTGTTGAAACTTGTAAGGTATATGCTTCAGTTTCTTTGCTAAACTCTTTTCCTATGGGTGGCACATGTTTAAATCCTTCTGGAGCTTGCTCCAACAACGTTTTATCATAAACCTTTGGCCTTATGGCAGCGTGCGGACAAATAAAGAAACACTTACCGCATTGGGTACATAAATCGGTATCCCAAACCGGAACTGTATCTGCAATATTGCGTTTCTCCCATTGAGTAGTTCCAGAAGGAAAAGTTCCATCTACCGGAAATGCACTAACAGGTAATTCATCGCCTTCGCCAGCAATAATTTTACCCAATACATCTTTTACAAAATCGGGTGCATTATTTGGCACAACTAAATCCAATGGCCTTGAACCAATTTCGTAATCTTTATAATTTATCTCGTATAAATTGGCCAATGTTTGATCCACTGCTTCGTAATTTTTATTAACGATGGCTTCTCCTTTTTTCCAATAGGTTTCGTAAATAGATTCTTTGATTTTGGCAATGGCTTCTTCTCTAGGAAGAATATCCGAAATAGCAAAGAAGCAAGTTTGTAAAATGGTATTGATTCGATTGCCCATGCCTGTTTGCTTGGCAACGGTATAAGCATTTATGGCATAAAAACGCAATTCCTTTTCTTTGATTTCTTGTTGGATTTTAGCAGGTAATTTTCCCCAAACTTCTTCTTGCTCATAGGGAGCATTCAGCAAGAATACCGCTCCATGTGCCGCATCTTTTAATACATCAAATTTAAACAAATAGTTAAAGTGATGACAAGCAACAAAACTTGCCGATGCCACCAAATATGCACCACGAATAGGTTGTTTGCCAAAACGCAAATGAGAAGAAGTTAAAGAACCAGATTTTTTAGAATCATAAACAAAATATCCTTGAACATGGTTGTCTGTTTTCTCACCAATTATCTTGATAGAGTTTTTATTAGCACTTACTGTTCCATCTGCACCTAAGCCAAAAAACAAACCTCTAAAAGCATGTTGCTCATCCAAATGAAAATGATGGTCGTAGGATAAACTATGATGTGTTATATCATCTTCTATACCCACCGTAAAATGGTTTTTAGGATTTTCTTTTTTCAGTTCATCAAATACAGCAACAACCATAGCGGGAGTAAACTCTTTGCTAGATAAACCATAACGGCCGCCAATAATTAATGGGCGGTTAGCTCTTTGGTTTTCGCTATAGGCATTTACAATATCCATATACAATGGTTCGCCAATGCTATTAGGTTCTTTGCAACGGTCTAAAACTGCCACCATGCTAGTTGTTTGTGGCATGGCATCTATAAAATCGTTAATGGCAAACGGACGAAACAAACGGATATTTAATACACCCACTTTATCTCCATTTCCATTTAGGTAATCCACCGTTTCTTGAATAGTTCCAACTGCAGAACCCATGGCAATAACTACACGGTCGGCTTGCTCGTGACCATAATATTCAAATAAGTCGTATTTTCTTCCTGTTAGCTTACCCAATAATTGCATTTTTTCTTTTACAATTCCTGGCACTGCATCATAGAAAGTATTGGCCGCTTCTCTGTTTTGAAAATACACATCAGGATTCTGCGCAGTACCTTTAATTACGGGATGTTCAGGAGATAAAGAACGAGCTCTATGTGCATCAATGGCGGTTTCATTTACCATTGCTTTTATAATCTCATCTTCTATAACTTTTACCTCACGCAATTCGTGCGAAGTTCTAAAGCCATCAAATATATTTAAGAAAGGAATTCGGCTATCCAAAGTTGCAGATTGGCAAATTAAAGCCATGTCCATTACCTCTTGTGCATTGTTTCCAAACAACATGCTAAATCCTGTAGCTCTTACTGCCATAACATCACTATGGTCTCCAAAGATAGAAAGTGCATGTGTTGCTAATGTTCTTGCCGCAACATGAAATACAGATGGAGTTAATTCACCTGCAATTTTATACATGTTGGGAATCATCAATAACAAGCCTTGAGAAGCTGTAAATGTGGATGCCAATGAACCACCTTGAATAGCGCCATGAATAGCACCTGCGGCACCGGCTTCACTTTGCATTTCCATTATTCGAGGTACTTGTCCAAATATATTTTTCCAACCTTTTGCACTCCATTCATCCGCCCATTCGCCCATTGCAGAGCTTGGTGTAATTGGATAGATGGCGCAAACCTCACTGGTTTTATAAGCAATATAAGCCGCCGCTTCATTGCCATCCATTATGCTAACTTTCTTTAATCCGTTTTCTTGTTTCTTATTCTCCATGGGAATCTAATTTTTGAGTTTTAGGGATTTATATCCAAACTCAAATATATCTTCTCATGTAGTTGGAAAACATGATATTAGTCAAACAGAATCCTGATTATAAACAGAAACTTGATTCAAACCGTACCTTTAAAAGCAGCATCTTTAGTAGATTTTTACCTTTTATATTTCGGTTTGAACCAAACGTAGTTTTTAGAAAAGTTGTTGGCCGACTTGCTCCTAATTCAAGATTGTATTGTCAAATTTATGGACTTGCAACCCACCGAGATCGTGATGCTGTTTATAAAGTGAATCCTGGCTCATACAATATTAGGGTTTATAGAGTGGAGATATTATTTCAGATAAACTTCCAGGAGCATATAATAGATGGATTGATCATGATAAAATAGGTAATTTTTAATATCATTAGACGTTAGATAAAAGCTGGGATCCTTTAAACGAAAGAGCGAAAATATTAATTGAATCAGATTATTGATTTAAACATGAAAAAAGTAAATATTCTAATCTTAATAGTTGTTTTTCCAAACTGTGAACATTTTTACAGAACTTTATTGTTTAGCATTTATGGTAAGAAGCACTACAACAAAATGTTCATGGATAGTATTTCTTCCTATAAATCTGACATTAAGATTTCCTTTCTAAAATATTCGTATGTATATTACAATATTGAAATAATTGCACTAATACTAGTATTGTCTTTTATTTTATTCCAGCTTTACAAAATAGGGTATACCATTTTCATCGAGAGGTATCGCTTTTTGCAAATTTGTGTAATAGCAAGTTTAGTCATCAATTTTATTGGTTGGAATTCCCCATTGTATTCCTATTTTTTTGACTAATTGCCTCCCTAAGATAGTAAATTCTTCCGTAGTGCCTAGTTAAGTTGAGTGAAAAAACATCTAACTATTTGCATTTAGAAAATGATATAGCTTAATGGCAAGTTTAGCAAATTTCTGTTGAATCAAACAGAAATTTGCAATTCAAAACATTTCTTATTTTTGATTAGTATTTTTTCGCACCGTTAGACTTAGGCTATTCCTGCGTTTATATTTTAGACATTTTTCATGTTGCCGCATTGAGATTTTCACACATTTTAGTTCTTCTGATATTCACGTGTGATGACAATAGCCTTATGCAATTTTTCGCTAATTACTTTCTTATGCTAAGGATTTTGGTCGCTTTGTTGTCTTCTTAGCTCTTTGGGCAATTTTAGATTGTAAATTTTTTCTTTTCAAAAAGTCGCTAATTGCTTGCTCATCTTCCTTTGTTAAAGACCTTTCTCCTCCTATAAAGTCCACATCCAATTCTATTATTTTTGCTTTACTCATGACTTATTTTTTACTGAAATTGTAATATTTTTGTTGGTAATATTATGAAGTTGGAAAATATTTATGAGAATATTTTCTTTAATTTTAGCCAAGCATTTACCAATTAAAAAACTAATCCAAACGTTCGTATCAAAAATAACTTTAACGCTTTTGTTTGTCATAAATATCTTGTCTAACAAACTCAATTTCTTTGGTAATTTCGTCTAAACTTAATCCTTTGGTCTTGAAAGTAGTTAATAATTTAGAAAGCTTTTAACCAACAACTTCCTTTTCCAATTCCTTTGATAGTCTTAATTTTTGCTGTTTAGGCAATTGTTTAACCATTGAGAGAATTTGGTCAAAGCTAATATTTACTTGTAATTCGGTTTTCATTTTGCAATGATCTCTTTCAAAGCTACTAAAAATTGAATTAACAAAGAACCTTAAATTTTTTTATAATCCTCTTAGTAGGTTCTTCCCTTTTATATTTCGGTTTGAACCAAACGTAGTTTTTGGATATTTGAAATTTTAAAGGCAAATTTGAAAACACCAAACATTACATGTTTGCTCTAATCTATGTTATAGATTTTGGTCAAACCTAGTCAGTCAAAGTTATTTATAGACCAAATAGTTGTCTATATTTATTTTAACTGTTAGATAAGCTTTATTCTCAAAGAATAAATAAGGTTTTAATTTGAGTGGTTTTTATATTTAATGTCTAAGTGAATTTAATATATTTGTCTAAATAAAATAGAATAACATGAAAGGCATAAGTTATATAACAGACGACAAAAACAGAAGGCAAGCAGTTGTTATTGATTTAAAAACTTTTAAAAAACATGAAGAAGAAATTGAAGACCTTCTTGATGTTCTAATTGCTGAATCACGGAAAGAGGAGGAAAGTATTCCCTTTGAAATAGTAGTTAAAGAATTGAAGAAAAAAGGAAAGCTATGAAATATTCTGTCTCGATAAAAAAATCGGCAGCTAAATCTTTAGAATCTTTACCCAACAAAGCGATTCGATTAAAAGTAACAAATGCAATACTTGGCCTTGCAGAGAATCCAAGACCATTAAAATGCAAGAAACTTAAAGGAAAATTAAGTGAACTTTGGCGAATTAGAATCGGCAATTTTAGAGTTATATATTCCATTGATGATACCATAAGAATTATTGATATCATGGAGATAGGAGACCGCAAAGAGATTTACGATTAACAATCAAAGATTTAAAAAAATTTTACTTCTTACGAACCATCATCATTCCATCTCGCAAGGGTAATAACATGCATTCTACTCTTGGATCAGCCTTAACCTTTTTATTAAACGCATCTAATAACTGAGTGTCTTTATCTTTGGCAAGCGCTTTTTCTTCCACTATCTTTCCGCTCCACAAAACATTATCTGCCAAAATTAATCCTCCTGGGTTCAGCCTTTCAATTACCAAATCATAATACTTAGAGTAACTCGCTTTATCGGCATCTATAAATACCAAATCAAAGTTTTGCGGCAGCGTTCTAATAATTTGATAGGCGTCTCCAATAATCATTTGAACTTTATCTTGCATGCCTGCTTCCTCAATATATTGGTGCACCATGTCTTCTAATTCAGGGTTCACATCTATGGTTATAAGCTTGCCACCTTCTGTCAATCCTTCTGCTAAACAAAGCGCAGAATAACCCGTATATGTTCCAATTTCTAAAATAGTTTTGGGCTGAACCAATTTACTAATCATGGCTAAAAACCTGCCTTGCAAATGCCCGCTTAACATGCGTGGTTGAAGCACTTGAGCATGTGTTTGTCGGTTTAATTTTTTTAGTACATCGGGTTCATTGGAACTATGTTGTTCGCAATAATCTTGCAAATCATCAGAAAGAAAATCCATAGCTATTGAATGGTATAACGGATAGAAAATCCACCGCTGGTAATAATAGTAGGGAAGGAGTTAGATGTAAACGGATTGGTTCTTCTTCTATCATAGAAAATACGCAACATCAATTTCTCATTAATCATATAATCTATGGTTGGTTTAAAGCTCAATACATTTTGTCCAGATACTGGGTCGTTGGATGGTTGATCCAAATTACGAACCTTGGTTTGGTTTTCACGAATGGTAAAATCAAAACGGAAATTAATGTCATTATTCAACATCTTTTTTCGTCCGCCAATAGTAAATGGTAAAACTAATTTATTAGTTCTATAACCAACTCCAAAAACAAATTCATGTCCGCTTTGCTCATTCAATTGTCTATTACCTAAAGCAAGATTTAAGGTTCTATCTCTGTTGTATTTAAAGCTGGTTGTAATATTATTTACTAAAGTAACATCAATACCAATGAGTGGTCCAAAACGCTCTGTAATGGATATTTGGCGAATAACATATCCAGGTGTAAAATCTGTACTTAAGGTAGTATTTCTAGCCGTATCCATTACCGTTTGAAAGCCAGCCACATTATATGAACTTTGATACGCACTTTGTATATTGATATTGGAAGCAAACTCTTTTACAGCTTTTAACTTACTCAATCCGTTATAGGTAACTTTCCAATTGGGAATTGGGAAATTCTGGAAAGGAGATAGACCAACCGAACCAGTTGAAACTCCTCTATACGCAGATAAAAATGCTGGTATTAATACATCTTGTTGGTATGCTCCATATCCTTCTGGGAAGGAGTCGCTCGGGATTTCAATTCCTTTTTCCAAGGCTAATCTTCTGGCAATATCTATACGATTGGCCTCAAATTGTTTAAATACCTCACTTACCCCATTTTCATCTTCCTTGCTAAATGCAGTTCTTATTACACTGTAACTAATGCTATAACTTCCTTGCTCTATTGGTGTTCCAAAATCTCTATACATACCTCCATTGCTATCCGGATCGTATTTAAAATAAGCAGTTAAATTTCTAGAGTAATTTTTAGAGGCATTCAAATCAATTCTTAAATCGGTAATTGGTTCAAGCAAAGCTCTTGCAGTAATTGCCTCTTGGTAGTTTTGTAAATATGGATTTACCAATCGTTCATCGGTGCTAATCCATCCGTTTTCTGCGGCCTTATACCTAAAATTAGGGTCCTGCATACCAAAGATAAAATCTAATCCTGGCGCATTATTGTTAGCTGGATCCATTCCCAAATATTTTGGTCTAGGGTTAAATCCTGGTAAGGCAGTTCCTTGGGTTGTACTGTATGATCCTCCAGCATTTTTTACCATGGTAAGAAGTTTTACGGGCACGCTCACCCAAATTGGATAACTGTCTCTTCCTTTGTCTTCTTTGTCTGCTTTGTTTTTATCTCCTCCTGCTTCTAATTGTCCTTTAGCTTTTGGCTTAGAAGATGCTCCCCCATTAGGGTTGGTTACTTTTCTATAAATACCAAATTTGTTGTACAACTGAATAAAATTCAAATTTAAATTCCATTGTTGCTGCTGCGAATTTTGGATGGTATTTCCCAAACTATCTGCTGCTGGTGGTGCTTGCATCCATTGGTAGTTTACATTATAATTATAGGTAAACTGACTAACCCATTGCATATACGGAATTTTATTTACTGGAATATTTACATCCAATCGTGCCGTTTGGTCGTACTTAGTTGTTCTTCCACCTCTCCAGAAATTGTTCCAAATGGTATCTTGTTTCTCTGGTGTATCCTTACCAATTTTTCCATTCGGTTCATCTACCCTCGAATCATTTGTTGCATTGTAATTTAGCTTGATATTTCTGGTGATATCATACCTAAACTCATAATACCGACGCATGGTAAACATCTTATCATAAAGCACAGGTAATAGCGTTTCCTTACTATCATTGTTTCGGTTCAGCAATTCTCCGTAACGTCTATCTGCCTCCGCTCTAAAGCCCAAACTAGCTGGCAAATAATTAAAGTTAATATCTCTTATCAACTCCAAATTCTTGTTCTTAATTACTTTCTTAAATGGCTCAAATGGTTTGTTTACAAAATTGTAATTATAGGTAAGCATCCCTTTGTAATTCTTAATTAAATTATACTCTAAGGTCTGATTTCTTCTAAACGTTTCTGTATACGAATAGGTTAGTGCTACATTCTCTATATCCCATGGGTAAGCCGTTTTAGAGCCTGTTCTATTCTTTCTTACATTGGTAAAATTATAACTTTTTCGGGATGTATAATCGTCTGCGGCCCTACTTATTTGAGCACTTCTTTCTGGGTTAGTTGTTTCGTCAATTTCCTTCTGCAACTTGGTGTCTGGGTTCAAAGGGTTGTAAAACGGACGAATAATAGTATTTCCATAAGAGAAGAAGAATGGAATGGAGATTCCAGATTTTAATGGAAAGAATTTACCCAATTCAAAATTGGTTTGAACATCATAAACATAGTTGTCGGCAAGGTTGCGTTCAACCAATTTTTTATCTATACCTCCCCAACCTACACCTCTATAACTTCCACTCAATTGCACATTACCAAAATCTGCCAGTTTAGCTAATATCCTTCCTGTTGCAGCATCACCTCCTTTTGTGTTAAAGTCTGTCATGCGCAATTCGTTAAACCAAACTTCTGAGCACTTGGGTAGTCCATCGTCAGTGGTACTTCCTGGAACTCGTTTAGGATTTCTTACACCCGCCATCATAATCTTTAACTGACTAAAATCGGGCATACCCACAACGGTATATTTGGCTTTTCCTACCTGCCGCGTATAAGGTGCCGTGAAGGCAACACCAAGATTGGTTCGAGCAATTTTGGTATTAATCATCTCCTCCAAAACAATGTCCATCTCATTCCCCGTTGGCCAAATATTATTAGGGTCACTTTCGCCTTCCTTTGTTATTTCAAGCGGTATTTCGTATTCGTAATAGTTATTGGTTAAATCGGTACCAAATCTAAAGAATGCTGTTAATTCACCTGTTTGTAAATTCTTACCTTCTGCATGCACAAACATTTTTAAATGTCCGTACTGACGTAAATCCACATTGGTGTTTTTAAATACACCTCTTGCGTCCCCGTCTTTTAAGTTACAAGTAAGTAAGCTAATTGCTTGTTCGTTTTGTTGGATACTATTTGGTGAACTAAAATCTATTTCTCTTTGAATGCCTGGTGGTACAGTATAAATAATTGGCTTCCTTTGGCCGTTTTTCTCAATGTTTACAGTTGAAACCACAAACTGAGTATTGTCGGTTGGGTCAATTGGCTTGTGCTCTCCACCTGCTTCTAAATTGTTTAAATATTTGCGCCAATCTGCACGTACCAATTGTAAAGTAGCAAAACGCATGATGGTGTTTTCTTCAAACCCTTGCATATACATACGTATAAAACGTATCGATTTAAAATCGTTGATTTCACCTACTTTTCTTTGGTATTCTCTTACAGGTATTTTTAATTGATACCAACGCTCTGGTGCATAATCTCCATTAATAAATTTGGCATTGGTAGTTAAGGTATCCGTTACATAATTCTTTCCAATGATAAAAGCATCTCTAGCAATTTCAATTCTATATTGAAAATATTCTTCTACACCATTCACCGTATAATCTCGGTTCAAATCTTCATTGTCTGGTACATTGGTAGCAGCAGTAGGGTAGGTTTCTGGAGATTGATTTACCGTTGGAGAATTACCTTGGTGCCTATTAAATTTCTTATACCTATCCAATAATCCTTCGTTTTTACCATCGTAATCTGTTCCTAAATAATAATGGTAATTATCATTAGAGGGATCTTCAAGAGCATTCACATAAGCAGTAGCTGTTGGTCCAAACTTATTCAATAATTTATCCAGGTATTGTTGCTTGTAGAATTCCTTTTCGGCATCGTCATTCAATCCATCCAATCCAATATCTTGATTCTGTCTTATTGCTTCATCTGCATCAAATGCATAATTAATAACAGGTGTTTTAGGCACTCTTCCCCAAGCTGTGCTATCGGTTAGGGCCATTTGCTCTGGAGTATTATTTTTAGGCAAACCATTCTCAGCAGAACGTCTGTTGTCTCTTAAAATATCCTCAGAAATGTTTCCTAAATTAATGTATAAATATCCTCTGTCAACACTTGCAGGTTTATCTGCAAATGGGTCCATCACCCACATTTCAATATAATCAATATTAGCTTGCTCAAAATCATTTTGGTCAATTTTACGCATCACTCCACCCCAATTCGACCTTGGATTTTTTAAGGATCCATCTTCGTTTAATCCATCTACGGTATAATTGTAAGGACCTTTTTCGGTAGGGAAAAAACTTAAGTCGAAAGTTGGTAGGGTAGTAGGTAAACCTTGTTGAATTTGTTTGTTTTTAAATACATCTTGTTGCAATACCTCACGAGTAGCGTGTGTTGATAATGCATTGGGATCTTTCTTTAAATGCTCAGGTGTAAAGGCATCATTTCTGTAAAATGTAGTTGCAATGGTATACCAAGCTAAATTGGCTCGCTTAAAGCCATATTCTAAGTTATTATTGTAATTGCCTTCAGGAAATAAATCGGGTTGCCCTTGTGGTGTACTTGCCAACGACCAAGAATTTCCTAATCTCAAATCGAAAGGTGTTTCAGCTCCTTCAAAGTCATCTAGATAGGCATTCCCTTTGCTTCCTAATGATTTTTGGATACCTGGAATCAACCTTGCATATTCTCCAGATACGGTAAAGTTACTTGGTTCTTTTGTTGAAATAAAGGGTAGCTTATCTACCAATTTGGTTAGGAGATTAGATTGCTTGGTATACGATCCATCAAAACCAATAATCATATTGGAAATAGGTTCTTCTCCCAAATTAACCTTAGGTGTAAGTGGTCTTTCGTTTAAATACAAAAAGGTTGAACCCAAAACCAAATCTTTGTTGTACTTATAATCAAAACGTGCGCCTAGTAAATTCTTTTGCTGTATCTGAAACAAGTTATTGCTTTCAGAAGAAACTTTTATAATTGCTCCAGAATTCAGTAATGCCGTGTTTACAATCTTAACTCTGCCTAAATTATAATCTACAATATAATCTGAGTTTTCTGTTAAAGGTGCTCCATTGGCAGTAACTTTTACAGAGCCTCTAGGTACATTGGTTGAACCTAAAGAAATCTCATTGGTGCTAGAACCTTGATAACTTCCTCTTAAGAAAAATTTATTGAACTGTGGCTGCTGAACGGCAGAAAATCTTGTGGAATCATATAAAGCAAAGAAGCAATAATAATTAGCTAGCTCTTTGTCGTTAACAAATTTAGATTGCAAATAAGAACCAAAAGGCTCAACCGTTGGCAAGTAAATTCTACCTGTTTGTGAGTTTACCGTAACACCTTCTACATAATCAAACAAACCATCAGAAACAGGCTCCTGCTGGGTGTTCATCTTGTCAACATTAAACACATTAAGCAAAGGTTGGTTGCTTAACAAAGGTTCGTTTTGAACCGGCAAATAATTTAAATCAGTTCCACTTGGATCATCAGCATAAACTAGGTTCAACTTAAATTCTTTGGATTGTATTTGAAATGAACCCAATGAATACACATTCTTCATCATCAAATCCCAAATAGGCAAATCCGGACGAAGACTTGGGCCTTTCAACATTTTTAAGAAAAGCACTTCTGGGTTATCTGTATTCCTTGGAATGTCCTGACTAAAATCTCCCACTTTAAAAGGTACACCATTGATGGTTCCTTCATAAGCCACGTTCAATACATCGTCGTTATTCAACGCTTGGTTCAAAGAGATATAACCTAAACGTGGATTAAAAGAATATTCGTTGGGGTTTAACTGACGAGCAAAATTTACCAATTGATATTGAGAAATGGGCTTCAATTGCGTGGAAGAAAAATCTTCCATTAATTTATTTTCTATCTGGTAACTAGCTCTAAACTTTGCAGCATCAGCAGCATTTCCATTTCCATTTAAATAAGTATTTGGGTTAACTGGGTCGTATAAATTATTAACACCATTGCCAACCAAAACTCCTTCATTCACCTTCCAATTTGTATTGTTGCGATGGGTAGATTCTCCCAAATCTGCAAAACCTATTACATCACGTGATTGCTCAAAAGAACCACTACGGTTGGTTACCCAAACTTCTACTCTTGTTATAACAACAGGTGATCCTACAAAAGGCAAATTTCTAAGCCATGCTTCGTAATTATCTCTAAAATAATGAGCCAAGAAATAATGTCGATTCATATCGTAATTATCACCTTGAATATCAAATTTGGTAGTAGATGTTCCTCCCGCTAATTCTGTTTCTTGTGTTTTTCCTCTTTGCTGACTAGCAACTGCCGTTACAGTTAATTTGCCAAATTGCATGGTAGTTTTAACACCAAACAAACTAGAGCTACCTTGAATTAAACTAGAGTTTAAAGGCAAACTCACATTACCCAATTCCACCTTTTTGATAATGTCATCGTCTTTGCCAGCAAAGTCCAATTTCATTTGGTTCTCAAACTCAAAAGTAGCTTCGGTATCATAATTCATGTTAACCTTCAACTTGTCTCCAACTTGTCCTGTTACATTCAATTGAATTTTTTGCTTGAAATCAAATTGCCCAGTTTTTTGTTGGCGTAAACTAAAAGCAGGGTTTCTAACAGTATTAAAATTTCCTGCAAAAATTACTTCTGCAGTTCCTCTCGGACGAATATCAATTATCCCATTTCCAAAAATCTTGTCTACTACTTTATTACCAATATTTATCTGAGGAAGAATGCCATTTCCCTTGGCAAAATTTTGTGCTTGTGCCCTTTGTCTAAAATAATCTTGGTTGTCTTTTTTACTTTCAGCTTTCAATTGCTCAGAAATAGAGGTGGAGGCTGGAAGCTTGTATTCCAAATCTCCAATTTTAGAGGAGCGGTCGTATTTATAAGATTCTGGATCTAAAGTGTATTTTTCCTTAAAGTTAGCTGGTTCAGATAAATCCAATGGATGCTTTACCGTTTCTAACTCATATGATTTCTTATCTCGAATCGGATACCTCAGTTTTCTGGATGTGTCAGAGTCCAGACTATCAGGTGGTAAAACGGTAAAATCCCTCATTCTGTATGGTCGCAGACGGGGTGTAGCTCCCCACACCAGTGTAATTACAAAGGCGAAAGTGAGAAGCGTTGGCAGGTATTTTATTTTTAAGCTACGGTACAATGTAGAGGTTTTACCATCAAAGAATTTTTAGAGTTAATTTAACAAGTTGCTCAACGCTACTTTCTGGGTTTTGTTGCCTAATTTTAGATAAACCTTTTTCGGCTTCAGCTCTTCCAAATCCAAGCATCACTAATGCAGCAAGTGCTTCCTCGTATGCAGGATTTCTAAATTGTGCATTTTGAAGCAAATCTGGTGATTCCACCTTTTTCAATTTATCTTGTAAGTCAATTACCAGTCGCTGTGCTGTTTTAGGCCCAATGCCTTTTATTGTTTTTAAAATGGTCCAATTACCATTTAAAATTGCCAATTTAATATCTGCTGGTTTTATGCTAGACAAAATCATTCTGGCAGTATTTGTTCCAACCCCGCTCACAGAAATAAGTTGTATAAACAAACTTCTTTCCTCTTCGTCGGCAAATCCATAAAGGGTATGGCTATCTTCCTTAATTGATAAGACAGTCAGTAGTTTTAAGGCTTCTGAGTCGCCCATTTTCTCATAGGTATTCAATGATATTTGAATACCATATCCAACACCTCCACAATCTATAATAACATAGGTGGGCGAACGATGTGTAACTTTTCCTTGTATATGAGCAATCACGTATAGAGACAATTAGCTAAGGTCGCAAAATAGTAAATTTTTTTATTTAAACAGCCTAGTAAAATAGTGTTAATTTTATTTTTTTGGTTCAAACCGAACCCTCTAATTTATTAAGAAAAAATAAAGAATTTGTAATTGTGCAAATAGCTGCCTTATCTTGGTTTCAAATGAATAAAAAATCAATTCTTTTTAGCTTCATTTTCAGGAGAAAAGCAATCGTGTTTTTAGTAGTTTTTTTTATTTTCGGTTTGAACCAAAGCGCATTTTCGCAAACAATTAGAAAGGAAATTAGCTATTTTGAAAATGGAAAACGCATGCAAAAAGGGAAATGGAAAGGCGACCAAAAAATTGGAACTTGGCTATATTATCATCCTTCTGGCTATATGTTAGCGCAGGAAAAATGGAGAAATGGAAAAATGCGTTGGAGAATAGAATACAATGAAAAACACTACAAAGTGCGTGGCTTAAATGCTAAAGGCGAAGAAATAATTTACAAGGGTTGTAATTGCAATCACTAATTGGAAACAAAAGGAACTTCTAAAACAAATTCAGGAATTTTTACCTCAAATAGTTTACCATCAAATTGGCGTTCCATCATATAGGTGCCATACATTTTACCTAGTGTAGAGCGCAACATACATCCCGAAACATATTGGTGTTGTTCTCCTGGTTCTAACAAAGGCTGTAAACCAACTACCCCTTCACCTTCAACCTCAGAATGTCCATCCAAAGAATCAACAATATGCCAGTGACGGCGCAATAATTTAATGGTATGTTCTCCTTGGTTAAAAATTGTAATGCGGTAGGCAAACATGTTTTTTCCCTCAGTATTGCTGAGTCTGTCATTTTGGAAAGCTGTTTCCACCATAACTTTTACATCGTTGGTTATTGCCGTTTGCATGCTCAAATATGTTAAATTACTTTAATAAAACCAATAAAACGGGAATTAGTTTTTTTTAGTGCTCATTTTACAAACCCATTATTTCAATTTATAGATATCATTTTTGCCCAAACTGCCATCTACATCAATCTTTAAATCGTTGATATAACCATCTGCAAGATCATAAACCCAGCCATGCACTTGTGGAAACCCGTAAAGTTCCCTGTTTTTTTGCACAAATGATGTTTTCATTAAATTGAAAACTTGCTCTCTAACATTTAATTCTACCATCAAGCGGTGCTTTTTTTCTGGGTCGGTTTCTGCCTCAATTTCAGAACGGTGTAGGCGATAAACATCTTTAATATTTCTTAGCCATTTATCAATTAGTCCCAATGGATGCGATTCAAGTGCTGCCTTAACTCCACCACATCCATAATGGCCACAAACTATTACATGCTTTACATTCAATACTTCTACCGAATACTGCAAAACAGATAATAAGTTTATATCAGTATTCACTACCATATTAGCAATGTTTCTGTGCACAAACATTTCACCAGGGTCGGTTCCTGTTATCTCATTTGCTGGCACACGACTATCACTGCAACCAATAAATAAATATTCTGGCTTTTGCCCTTTACTTAAATTCTTAAAATAGGAGGGGTCTGAATCCGTCTTTTCTTGAACCCATTTTTTATTGTTTTCAAATAGTTTGTTATACGATTCTTCAATTTGTTTGTTTACTTCTTCTTTGGTATCCATGTTCAATATTCCTCCTATTATCAATTCAATATTATTTTCTAGACAACTAATCTTAAATTCTTTGATAGCATCAATTACATCCGAATCTATGTATTCCGTTTTGCTTCCATCAATTTCTACAATTGAATTGGGTTCAATTTTTTCCAGCTCCCTTATAATTTGATACTTATGTAAGAAGCTCACATTATTACCTAATAAAATTCTTTTTCTTAATCCTAAATCCAATACATGCATTACTGGCGATTGGTAGTTCTCTCTCAAAATAAAAAATGATGAAATAGCCAAACCAATCATAACCCCTATTAATAAATCGCTAAAAATAATCGCTACTATGGTTACTATAAAGGGAGTAAATTGATATAAACCTCTTTTGTATTGCTCCTTAAATGATTCTGGACTAATTAATTTGTAACCTGTAAAGCAAAGCACCGCTGCCAATGAT
The DNA here is from genome assembly GCA_021740845.1 of Bacteroidia bacterium. Classification (GTDB taxonomy): domain Bacteria; phylum Bacteroidota; class Bacteroidia; order UKL13-3; family UKL13-3; genus B1. The sequence goes on along the minus strand of JAIOYZ010000018.1, from coordinate 73,248 downwards.
GCTAATGGGATTTGGTTTATTACTGGCACCAATACCAAAAGAGAAATTAAGATAAATAACCCATGCAATATGGTCGACCATTTTGTTTTTGCTCCTGCAGAAATATTTACCGATCCTCTTACAATCACGGAGGTAATTGGCAATCCTCCAATTAAGCCGCTAACCATATTCCCAGCACCTTGTGCAATCAGCTCCTTATTGGTATTTATTCGGTGCCTAATTGGGTCTATCTTTTCAATTGCCTCTATCGATAATAAACTTTCTAGGGAAGCAACAATTGCAATTGTTAACGCAATTTTATATAAACTCAATTTCCCTAAAAAGGTGGATGATATTAATGTAAAATGGGTGCCTGCCGAATTTTCTCCAAATAGGTCGGGCAAACTAACAAAATGCTCCGCTTCTATTGGATCAGTTACATGAAAATAATTTATTATAAAGGATAAAAAAGTTCCCAATAAAACTGCAATAAGAGAACCGGGTATAGTTTTGTATTTCTTGCCAAAAAATTTATCCCATAAACCCAAAATCGTTAGACTAAAAATTCCTACCGCAAAAACAGCATAATTCAAGTGCTTTACCGTATGCAATAAGTGGGTTATAGTATTTTCATGAACACCTGGCTCCATTTCCGATGGTACTATAATTTCTTCCTTGGTGATGTCGAAATTTTGTGACCCCATTTCTTCTGCATCAAAACCCACTAAATGAGGTATTTGCTTTAAAATTAGCATCAAACCTATAGCAGATAGCATGCCCTTAATTACCGGACTAGGAATATAATTTGAGAAAAACCCTAGTTTTAAGTAGCCAAAAAGTATCTGAATAATTCCTGCTAAAAACACAGCCGTTACCAAACCTTGGTAAGAACCCAACTCTGTAATAGATGCCAAACAAATTGTGGTTAAACCTGCTGCTGGCCCGCTTACACTTAAGTTCGAATCACTTAAATATCCCACCACCAAGCCTCCAATAATTCCTGCTATTAATCCTGCCATTAAGGGTGCTCCAGAGGCATGTGCAATACCCAAACACAAAGGAATAGCAACAATTACCAAAGAAATGGATGCCGGTAAATCTGTTTTTAAATGTTTTAGTGGAGGTAATGCAAAAGAATTCATTGGCGGAAATTAACTCATTTTAGTAAATGTTTATTATAAGTTTTTTTACTGATTGCCAATTTGTTGAAATTAACCTGAATTTTAACATCTATTAATTTATAAATTATAACAAGTTTACCTTTGATTTTACCGATTTTTTTGCAAAAATTGAAGCATGCAAGAATTGGAGCCTTATTATAGATGGAGAGATTTGTATCAAAGTGAAGAAGATCCTAATTCACCTTTTTTTGAGCGCGAATACAGCGAGTTTGAATTTACCAACCAGGTATATAATTACGCTATTCATCCTCAATGGGATGAGTTTGGTTCGCCCACTCTTTATTTGAAAATCCTTTATGCTGATTACCTAAAAGGTTTTGCAGTTTTAGAACTTTTAGGTGAATGGAATGATGCCATCAACAACGACGTGATGTTTCTAAAACGTGAAGTAGTAGAGCCTTTAATTGATGGTGGTATTAGTAAGTTTATTCTAATTGGAGAAAACGTGCTCAATTTCCACAGCAGCGATGATAGTTACTACGAAGAATGGTTTCAAGATGTGGAGGATGGATGGATTGCCGCCATCAACTTTCAAGAACATGTACTCAGCGAGTTTAGAAGTTCCAATATTGATTATTATCTCAATTTTGGTGGTGAATTAGACGCCTTTTCTTGGCGTAAATTCAACCCCAACCAATTGTATAGCGAAGTTCAAAAAATAATGAGTCACCGCCTGGGTTAAAAAGCCCCTTTGGTTCAAACCGAAATTACATATTACCTTCTTTCATTTTCTCAGCATTTTCTGCAACCTGCAACTGATCAATAAAAGTTTGAATATTGCCATTCATAATATCTGGCAAATTATAGGCTGTATACCCTATTCTATGATCGGTTACCCTACTTTGAGGATAGTTATAAGTTCTAATTTTTGCCGACCTATCCCCAGTAGATACCATGGTTTTTCTTCTATTGGCAATTCCTTCGTTGTGCTTAGCCAACTCAATCTCGTATAATTTAGAGCGCAACATTTGCATGGCTCTTTCTCGGTTTCCGTTTTGCGTTCTTTCTACCTGGCAAACCACCACCAATCCACTTGGCCTATGCGTTAATTGAACCTTACTTTCAATCTTGTTTACATTCTGTCCACCTGCACCTCCCGATCGAGACGTTTGCATATCAATATCAGCTGGATTCAAATACACGTCTACTTCCTCTGCTTCTGGCAATACAACTACAGTAGCCGCCGAGGTATGAACCCGTCCTGCAGTTTCTGTTTCTGGTACGCGTTGTACACGATGTACGCCACTTTCGTATTTTAATATGCCATAAACGTCTTCACCAGAAACTTCAATTATAATTTCTTTATAACCACCTGCAGTTCCTTCTGTAAAGTCAACAACTTCAGTTTTCCAACCGCGCTTTTCACAGAAATACATATACATGCGGTATAGATCTCCCGCAAAAATACTTGCCTCGTCTCCTCCAGTACCTCCTCTAATTTCTAATAATGCATTTTTGCTGTCTTCTGGGTCCGCAGGAATCATCAATATTCTGATTTCTTCCTCCATAGGTGCCATTTTGGGTTCTAATTCTTCCAACTCCATTTTGGCCATTTCCCGCATCTCGTCGTCTTTTTCTGTACGTAATAAATCCTTGGCATTTTGGATATTGCCTACCAAGTTTTTGTATTCAAAATATTTGTCTACAATAGCTTTTAAACCTTTGTATTCGCGGTTCATTTGGGTAAAACGCTTCATATCTGCCAATACGTCTGGCTGACTAAGTTGTTCTTCCACTTGCTTAAAGCGTTGATAGATGGCTTCTAGTTTGTCTAACATGTTCTAATTTAGAGGGCGCGAAGATAGCGCATCCCATAGAATTTACAACTAGCCTATTTGTTGTATCTGTAAATCTCTATTTTATCGGGTTGAACCAAATACATTAGTTCCTTTTCTATGCTATAGTTGCCAAGAATTGGTTCGGCCAAAAACAGGGTATCGCGTACAAGCGATTTCATTGAATAGTTAATTAAATTGCCACCCTGCGCATAATACAACTGCTCTTCAATAACCTTAAATTTAGTCAATCCTTTGATGGGAATAGTTTTTAAGTAATTAGCAAACACATCAAATACCATTATTCCAACAGCACTATCATTTACAAAAACCCTTGCGCCATTATCATAAATATAATTGGGATTTAAATTTTTGCTTTGTGCAAATTGCAAAGAGTTTCCGCTGGCTTGAACCAATTTACCATCTTTATCCAACTTCTTTAATTGCAAATCCCCTTGATCAAAAACCCATAAACCATTGGAATAATTTCTTGCCGCAGCTGAGGCTTGAATAATGCCAGCATTGCTTAAATTAATCTTTCCTCTAAATGCTAAATTATTATCTAAAAATACTACCGAATTCATCTCTCGATAAAAAAGGTACAACTCCATAGGATTGCTAGCATCTACAGAGCTTATATTTCCCAAATAAGCATAATTTAATGTGCTTAGTAAATTTCCTTTTGAATCATATTTTGTAAATTGGTTGCTCGGAGAAATCACATACACATTTCCTAATCTATCGGTTTGTACGTCTTTGGCTTGAACCAAAATTTCTCCTACCAACTCCCAAGCTAATTTAAAACTTGAAAAAAGAAGACTTGTTCCCAAAAGTATAAGGATAAAATACCTTTTAGTTAACCAAGTGGCAATATGCTTATTCAGCTTTTTCAAAATGCTCGAGCACTAATTTTTCACCATCGTAAACAGCATAAGAATTAAAGCCAATCCAGTCTCCAAGATTCACATAGTTTCTTTTTGCATCTAACTCATAAATCATTGGTAAATGCCTATGTCCAAAAACAAAATAATCCGATGGATCGCCCTCTGCTATTAATTTTCGGCAATGCTGAATTAAATGTTCATCCTCGCCGTAGAAATCAAAATTACCATCAAAGGTTTTTAGTTTGCTTTGCTGGCTGAACCAATTTGCCGCGCCAATACCAATCCTTGGATGAATAAAAGCAAACATCTTTTGAAAAATTGGATTGCGGTACATGGCCAAAATTAATTTGAATTTAGTTTGCCCTGAACCTAACCCATCGCCATGCCCAATATAAAATTGGTGTTTGCCAAATGTTCTATGAATAGGTTTTGAATGCACCTGAACGCCTAATTCCTGTTCAAAATATCCAAATTGCCAAAGGTCGTGGTTCCCATGAAAAAAATGAACAGGTATGCCTGCGTCTGTATACTCTGCAATTTTAGCTTGAATCCTTACAAAACCTTTTGGTATAACCAATTTGTATTCAAACCAAAAGTCGAAAATATCACCAACAATAAAAAGTTCTTGGCAATCACCTTTTATTTTATCCAACCAACGAATTATTCGCTTCTCTCTTTCTAAGCTAGAAGTGGCATCTGGAATACCCAGGTGAAAATCGGAGGCGAAATAAACTTTTTTCAAAGGGTAGGGGTTCAATCTTGTTTACGATCGTCAATTAAGAAGAGAATTAATTCCAATGGGCCATGTGCACCTATAACGGTATTTACCATTGGCTCTATTTCACCAGAAGGAATATCCGCTGTTCTACTTGGTCCTGTAATATAACTTAACATAGAAGGCATATTTCTCCCATATCTATTTCGCATGATTTGCAAAGATTCTTTAATGTCTAAAACAATCTGAGAACGTCTTGCTATCACCACATGAACGGGTGGCCAAATGGTTAATATTCTACTGTTTTTAGTGCTAACTAAAATGCTTCCAGAACTTGCCAATAAAGATTCGCATCCGGTTATAGAAGCTTGTATTTTTTCAATGTTTTCTTTTTTGTCAAAATAAGAAATCCCGCTTTCATCCAAAATTTGTTGAATTTGGTCCTCAAAGCTAAAAACGTATTTCCATTTGCGCTCTTCAATAAGGTCAAGTAATTTATCTACGCAGTCAAACTGATTATCGCAATAAACAAACTTGCCAGAAACCTCTACAAATTTCTTCACAAACATCTCCGATAAGGTTTCTCCTTCAGGGCGCACAAAAACATTGCTTTCCAAATCAATGTTTTGAAAGCTACTTTTCGACTTATAATTTAGGGCCTGTCTGACCTTCTTAAGGATTTTTTCCTTGGATGTTATTTGCTGTTCCAATCCATCGCAATTTATAGAAATTATAGGACACAAAAAAAGCTGTTTCAATCTTAATTTGAAACAGCTTATTTATAGCAGGGTATGGCCTAAGCCTCAGTTTTTACAAAAGGTGTTTTCATCATGTGATGTAGAAGTTCGTTTAATTTACCTCTCAATTCATTTCTATTCACAATAAAATCTAAGAATCCATGCTCCAAAACAAATTCAGAACTTTGGAAACCTTTAGGCAAATCTTTCCCAATGGTTTCACGAATAACTCTTGGTCCAGCAAATCCAATTAATGCTTCTGGTTCTGCAATGTTTACATCTCCCAACATAGCAAAACTAGCAGTAACGCCACCCGTAGTTGGATCTGTTAATAAGGAAACATATGGAATTCCTGCTTTTCCTAAAAGGGCCAATTTAGCAGAGGTTTTAGCCATTTGCATTAATGAAAAGGCAGCCTCCATCATACGTGCTCCTCCCGATTTGGAAATGATAAGTAATGGTATTCTATTTTCTCTAGAATAATCAATAGCTCTCGAAATTTTCTCCCCAACCACACTTCCCATACTTCCGCCTATAAATCCAAAATCCATACAGGCTACTACCAATTGCATGTCGTCACTTAAATTACCTAAAGCAACTCGCATCGCATCAGTCATCCCACTCTTATCTTGAGAATCTTTTAGTCGAGTAGCATAATCCTTGGTATCCGTAAATTTCAAAGGATCACTCGGCATTATGTTTTCAAACAATTCAGTAAAATCAGCTCCAAATAAGATTTCAAAATATTCGTGTGAACCAATTTTATCGTGGTAGTTGCACTCCAAGCAAACATATCCATTCTTGTTGTGATCTTCTGCAAGAAAGGTCTTTTTGCATCTACTACACTTATGCCACAAGCCATCTGGAACCGATTTCTTCTCAGATGTTAGGGTAGTAATTCCTTCTTTTACGCGTTTATACCAACTCATTTCAGATTAATAATAAGGTTCGAAATAAACGTATGCCAACAAATATACCAAGAAAAATAAGTTAAATTATTCGTTATTAGTAGATTAGCATTTGGGGCTTTGGTCGTTTGTCTTTGGGGAGAGCCTCTGACTTCTAGGCCTCTGGCCTCTAGCTTCTAGCTGTTGGGCCTTAGCATTTTGTAGAAAATAATCTGTGCATATGTGGCTAAAAAAATGCCAGATGCCTTTGCAAGAGGCAATAAAACAAAGTAATATCTGCTAAATGTGCTTTTAAATTGGCCTAATTCTTGAGAACTTTCAGGTATTTTAAACCGTATGCGTTTTCGGTTCGAACCAAATAAATTCCTGGAGTAAGTGCCTCTAAATTGAGTGTAAATTGGGCAGCATTTGGCCTTAGTTTGAGTACCTCTTGTCCTTGTAAGTTGAGTACACTTATTTCTTCAATATTATGCAAACTTTCAATGCTTAATTCAGAGCTAAACGGATTGGGGTAGGCCAATAGGGTTGAGGCAATTTCTTGAATAGGTGCGAGGCCTGTTACAAAGGCAGTGTTTTTTACCACATATCCTCTGTACTGAGTTTCATAATATCCTCCTGCACTAGGCATTAAACGATTGCCAGTTCCATAAAGTAAATAGGAGCCATCCTTACATTTAATAGCGCCAGAGCCCCAAGCTTGAGCGCCATCGTATACTGTGCTGCCAACTTGGTAAAAACCAATATTGTTATAGGCAGCCGCCTTAATGATTTCACCATTTTCATTCACTTCTAGAATCGACATGTATCCTATTCCAGTAGTATTATTTAGCGGGTCTTTTTTATTGATGTTCATTAATCCAGCAGCGTAATATCCGTTGCTGCCATTTCTTTGCAAGGAGTAACAATAACCATGATTAATGGTATCTCCTTCGTAGGTTGCTAAAACGCTCAAGGCAAGACTATCGCCATTATTGTTCACCTTTAAAATGGATGCACAAGCCCTGTTTCTAAAATTAAAATTGGCCGCCAATAAATATTGATTGTTGTTGTTTTTTTGTAATCCTACCAACCTGTCCTTGTAGCTCGATTGGAAATTTAAATATGATTTATTCCATATGCTTACATTGTTAATGCTCAATTTTTCAATGTATAGATCGAAATTCCAATTGGTTTGCGGATTACCTTTATAACCAGCAAAAACTATAGTGGTATCATCTAAACACAACGCTTTTGGCGACACATTTTTGCCTGCATAATCGTTCGACCATTTTTTTGTTGTGCTGCCTGGTGTAAATCTTATTAAGGTGCCACCATTTCCGCCACCTCCAAGGGTGTGCGACATGATATAATCACCATCTGGCAATTCTACTACATCAAAAATGATATAGCCAGAATTGGCAGTTTGTGCAGGGGGCCTAAAGGAAGAAATAGAATCTCCATTGGCCTCATTAATCTTAAGAAAAATAATTTTCCCCAATGTGGTTGCAACCAATAAATCGCCTTGTTTGTTCCTAAATATTTTTGCGATATCTCCATAACCTGCATAAGTCTTAGTCCAAATCGAATCACCATTTGCAGCCAAACAAAGAATGGTATTATTTATACCTACTAAAATTTTTCCATCAGACAATTCAAAAGCCGTATTGGCATATTCATAGGCACCCTTAGTGCAAGAGAAGGTCTTTTCAAAATTTTGTGCGTGAGCGATGCTTGTAATTGCAAGAATTAATAATAAAATGAAATGTTTCATGGTTGCGCAAATTTAAATTGGATTTATGAATGATGTTCAAGTATAGCAAGCAAGCCAAATTGCGCTGTCAATTTTGGCAAAGTGGGACAAGTGTTGTCTGTACCACTTTTATAATGTGTTAGTAAACAAATGATTAATTTATGTACTCACTAGGCGTTTTGCCCGTTTGTTTTTTAAAGGCGCGGTAAAAGGCGGTCCTACTATTAAAACCAACCTCAAAACAAATGGCCTCAATAGTATATTTTTTTGCGGTCTCACCTTTCAATAATTGAAGCGCATCATTTATGCGCAGTTCATTCATAAGTTCAAAGAAACTTTTACCAAAATGTTTATTTAAGGCTTGCGATACCAAATAATCGGGTTCATTCAAAAGTTGGGCTAAATGTGCCAATCTGCAATCGGGATTTTGATAAGATTTATGGGTAATAAGTAATTGCTCAAGCTTCAATCCTAGCTCAGTTAATTTTTGATGATTTGCGGGCAGTATATTGGTGTCCAAATTTATTTGAAGGGTTTGGTTTTCTATCACCAGTTCTAGGTAAGTACTTTTGCTAAATACCGCCTTGTGTTTCACTGCAAAAAATATAATAAAAACATTGATAATGCTCACAATTAGTGGCAATATGCCATAATCAACCAATGGCAATGGGAGACTAATGTAAGATACTATCAAAACAAAACTTAATATACCCAGAAGCAACATAAATTTCTTTAAGTAATCTATCTTTAAATGTTCAAAATGTGAGAAAGAGTTCTGAGCCTGTCTGTAATAACTCCAAACATCATAAAATAACACACCAAAATAAACTAGCTGCCAAGCATAAAATCCAATTGTGTAAATAAGCACAATTTGCGGGTAACCATTTTCACTAGCTAAATTGGCAATAAATTGCTCTTGCTCAGTTTGGTTCAGACCATAAAAATGGTAAGTAATTTTTAAGATGAAAAGTAATAATAAGAAGGAGCCAAGCGCCAATAATTGATGGAATTTTTTGTTATGCGAAAGCAATAAATGCACATAGAAATAAACACTTGGTGGAAAGAAAACAGCTAATATTTGAACCAAAAAGAATGCAAAAGGGTAGCGAGATAATTGATGATTAAGTATTAGGAGATTGTCTATGAAATACAATCCAGGAATTAAAAAAGCGAGGGACAAAATATAATTTGGCAAAATATTGTTCTTCCTAAAAATAAGGTAGAAACATATGATAAGAATATTGAGGACCGATAGTGTATTTATGAGAGACAACCACATGTTTCTATATCCAATTTATTTCTCAATATATAAAAAATGACAAATACCCCAAAAAGTAAATAAAAAAACCACCAACCACCAGGACAATATGCTGGCGATTAGTGGTATGAATAAATTTAATGACAGGTAAATACCTATATTAAATTAGATAAATACTATGCGATTGTAATGCTATTATCTAAATAAACATCTTGGATGGCATTCAATAAGGCAATTCCATCAACCATTGGCTTTTGGAATGCTTTACGACCAGAAATTAATCCTTGTCCTCCAGCGCGCTTATTGATTACCGCTGTGGTAACTGCTTCAGCTAAATCTGTTGCACCATTACTTTCACCACCTGAGTTAATTAAACCTTGTCTTCCCATATAGCAATTAGCTACTTGGTAACGGGTTAAATCAATTGGATGACTAGAAGATAAATCAGTATATACCTTGTTATGAGTTTTACCAAAGTTCAAGGCAGTATAACCACCATTGGTATTAGGTAATTTTTGTTTGATAATATCCGCTTGGATAGTTACACCCAAATGGTTTGCTTGTCCAGTTAAATCAGCAGCAGTATGGTAATCAACTCCGTCTTTTTTGAAAGCATTATTACGAGTATAGCACCATAAAATAGTAGCCATACCTAATTCATGTGCACGCTCAAATGCAGCTGCAACTTCTTGAATTTGACGGCCACTTTCGTCTGAACCAAAATAAATAGTTGCACCAACAGCAGTAGCTCCTAAGTTCCAAGCCTCATCCACAGAACCAAACATAATTTGATCAAATTTATTTGGATAGCTTAAAAATTCGTTGTGATTTAACTTAACAATGAAAGGAATTTTATGAGCATATTTTCTAGAGCAAGCTGCTAATACTCCATAGGTAGATGCAACTGCATTACAACCACCTTCAATAGCTAATTTAACAATATTTTCTGGATCAAAGTAGGCAGGGTTTGGTGCAAATGAAGCACCAGCACTGTGCTCAATACCTTGGTCAACTGGAAGAATAGAAACATAACCAGTTCCTGCCAAACGGCCTGTATTGTACAAAGCACCTAGGCTTCGCAATACTTGGGGTGAACGATTACTTTGCATAAATACTCTGTCAACGAAATCTCCACCTGGCAGATGCAATTGACTTTTAGAAATGGTTTTACACTCATGGTTCAATAGCGATTCCGCGCTATCGCCTAATAATTCGGCTACTTTTGTCATAAAATTAAAATATATTGCTACAGCAAACATACATTTTTAGAAAAGAACAGCCAAGAAAATGAAAGTAGAGGTGATTAGAATCATAGAAAAAGCTGATTTACAGCTTGCATGGGATATTCGTAAGGTAGTTTTTGTAGTAGAACAAAACTGTCCGGAGGATTTAGAATGGGAGTTTGAAGAGGAATCCACGCATTTTTTGGCTTTGCTTGATGGCAAACCTGCTGGTACTGCTCGTTGGCGCCAAACCGAAAAAGGTATTAAATTAGAGCGTTTTGCTGTATTGCAAGAAGCCAGAAACAAAGGTCTGGCTTCAGCTTTATTAACAACTATTCTAAAAGAAATAAGCGGTTTGAACCAAAAAATATACCTGCATGCTCAATTGCAAGCTGCATTTTTATATGCAAAATTTGGGTTCAAACCGGAAGGAGAAAATTTTTGGGAAGCAGATATTGAGCATGTGAAAATGGTAAAATTATAATTACTTCTTTTCAATAAACACTTTACCTAGTGATTGGGAACGGCCATCCCTAAAAGCAAATGTGATTATTTCATTATCCGAAATTTGAGCAAAGTTCTTTGGTAACATCAAGGTTTCTTCTTCCTTGTAATTAAATAGAGCTTTTTTGTTCCATTTTCCAGTTGCAATATCAAATTGAACCAAAGCACAATACGATTTTTTTGTGTTATTAAACCTATCGTCAGCCGTTTTCAAACCCTTATTTTTTATGTGGTCATTAAAAATAAAATTTAATGTTTTTCCATCAAATAATAGGGCATACGACAATAACTCTTCGTATTTTTTATAGGTCCTGTAAACACTTTTCTCAATACCATACCCCAAACTTAATCCCGCACCACCAATACCACCTAAATTAATGGTTACGCTATAAGGAATTGAATAGAATTGGTTTTTAAATACCATTGTATTGTAGGCAATGGTGTTTTCTTTGGAGATTTTCATTACAATAATGTCAGAGGAGTACATTTGCTTGCTTGTGGAATTTCCAGAAGTATAAAAATAGCTGTATTGGCTAGATAAAATTACAATTTTCTCTCCATTCTCTAAAGTATAGATATAATCTATTTTATAGTTTGATGAAACTCCAGGGTGCATTTTATCATTTACACCTTCTCTAGATGACAATCCTTTCAAAAAGGGTAAATAGGTTGAATTAATTACATTAAAGCCATTTCTACTTAAAGTCAATTGAAAAATTCCTTCTAGAAATTCAGATGTTTTGGATTTTGCATAAAGTCCATTTATGGAAATTTCATCATCCGAAACTTTAAAAGTTATTGAGGAATAAATTTTTTCTTGTAATGGAAAAACCACATCTGTCAATTTGGGTTTGGCCTCATTGGTGTTTAGCATAAACATCATTGATTTGAATGTATCAAATTTCCTCTTTGCTCCGTCTATTAATATTGTACAAGAAAAATATACATCACCAGAATTAGTCATTACCGCCCTGTTAAATGTAAAATGTTTTCCATCATAAGGCATAACTTGTTTACTTGAACTTAGCTTTTTAAAATCAGTATCATAAACCATAAAGTTATAGCTTGCCTTTTCTTTGTCTCTATTATCAATTTTACGGATTACTAAAAGTTTGGATTTATCTGGTGAGGTTGAAATCTCGTACCCACTAAAGCCTTTCTCTTTTTCATCAACCCTAGCTAATAATATTCTTGGTTTTATTATCTCGCCATCCAAATTCATAGTAGTAGCCATTAGTTCGGTTTTGTTACTACTGATGAAAATAATTGTCTTCTCAAATAGAAAAACCTCTTCTAAATCATTAGACTTTATTTCTTTGTTTAACAGCTTGTCCAATTCAAACAAATTGGTTTGGTCGTAATTTGACTTATCGTGAATAGCAATTTTATAATCTCCTAAATCTTTGGTATCATCAGATTTAAGGATAATAATTCCTACATCTTCAATTCCTAAAATTTGAGGTGTACCGGAGTTTCTAGTGATTTTTTCTTCTTTACCCCAAGTGATATCCACATCTTGGGAATAAGAAAAAAGGGCGCTAGATGTCAAGAGTAATGCGATGATTATTTTTTTCATTTGCTAAATTTTAATTGAAGGTCGAACATAAGGAAATCATTTTAAATTGTATTGTTGTAAATGATTAAATTTTTACTAATTCTACCAAGTTTAACATTTATTTTCTTTACAAATGCCAGCTCTCAAGTGGTAAATACCAAGAATGGGTATGTTCAATTTTCCACTAGTTTAGATAGCATACCAGCTATTTTTGATGCAGAAGGGGAAAAGCAAATTCAAAAAATGCCTTGTTTAATTAAAAAGAATTCTCTTAAAGAGAAGAAAATAGTTTTAAAGGCAAATGGGTATGTTTCTTACCCATTTTTTATGGCAAATTCAATTCCTTTTAATATAAAGATTGAAGAGATGGCGCAACAAGTGAATTTCGAGAGAATTTCAATAGGGGAATTAGGTAAAATCAACCAAAAAGATATTCAAATAAATTTAATTAAAATCCCCATTAGCAGAGCTGATTCTCTGGAAGAAATAATTTTTCAGGATCCGCAAATAGCTATTCCTGCTTCTTCTTTATTGGGTTTAATAAACAATAGAAAATTTGAGATGATAGGAACTGAGAGTGCCTTTGATCCTGTTTTTGGAAGTAGATCTAGTATGAAAGCCGAAATGAATAGAACCTTAGAGGCTTATGGTTTTCGTATTATGAACAAAAGGAACAACAAAATTAGCACTATTATAAAGGATTCAGAATTGATGCCTTATGTTAGCGTGGAGCCGGAAGTTTCAGATTTTGCTTTTAATAGCCATAGTGTTATTTCTAATAACATGGAAATTCCATTTGGGAATTATTCCTTAACCATTCACTATAAATTAACAAGTGGCTCTAAAGAAAAAATAGAATCAATTGTGGTTAATGGGTTTTCGCAAAGCAAAGACCCTCATGAAATTTTCAACAAAGCTCTGATTGAAAATTTGGTTTTATTTGTTTCAAATAAAAAGATTTTAAACTGGATTCATTCCGAGAATGAAATTCTCCTTAAGGCGGCAAAAGCTAGAAAAGTAAGTTTGATTAGACCTACGCAAATGCCTACCGATTTGAAAGTTCAAATTAAGCAATGTATGGAGGCAACAGTTACCATACAAACAGATGAAGGGTCTTTTGGAAGTGGATTTTTAATTAGTTCAGATGGTTTAATCCTAACTAATTTTCATGTTGTTTCTGAAGCAACAAAAATAAGTGTATCCATTGGAAAGGACACCACCCAGTTTAGTGCTAAATTAATTAAATACCACGATTGGAATGATCTTGCCTTACTAAAAATTGATACGAAAAGGGAGTTTTTTTTAGAATTAGATTCTAGTGCCTCTTATGAAGTGGGAGATTTAGTAATGGCAATTGGAACTCCAGCCTCCCTAAAATTGGGTCAATCTGTTTCTCGTGGAATTGTAAGTGGGAAACGAGTAATAAATAGCCAAGAATTTATTCAAACAGATGTGAGTATAAATCCTGGCAATAGTGGAGGCCCTTTGATTGACCAAAATGGAAAAGTAATTGGAATTGTGGTAAAGAAAATTGTTGGAAGAGATTATGAAGGCCTAGGTTTTGCCATCCCTTCCAAATTGGCTTTTGAGTGCTTAAATTTGGTTTATGAGTAAGCTAATCTTGGAATTACCACCTAGCTCTTTGTCACAAATAAATCCTTTACTCCAATTATTTTGGTCTCTATTTTAGAGATTCTTGGATTTTGGAATTGCTGTTTTTGACAAAGAGCTAAGTGAAGAAAATCTTGTACTTGTTTGCTAAAAGAACTGTTAATCCACAATTGCCACGTACATAGACTTAATTTCTGTTTCGTATTTTTGTTCTACTAATTTTCGTTTTACTTTTTGGGTGGGTGTCATTTCTCCAGCCTCTAAAGTAAATAATCTGCGCTTCACAATAAAATGTTTCACACGTTCAAATTTACCTAGTTCTGTTGCATATTTATGCATGTCTGTTTCTATCCATTTATGCACTTTTTCATCCCTTATAAAATCGTCTGATTCATCAAAATAGGAATCTTTAACTCCAAAAGATTCTTTCAATTCCTCCCTTGATGGCACCACAATGGCTGTTAAATATTCTTGTTTATCGCCAATTAAGAATATTTGTTCAATTTTATTAGATTTTAGATAGGTGTTTTCAATTGGTGTTGGATATACATTCTTGCCAAAAGAATTCACCAAAATATTCTTAATCCTATCCGTAATTTTTAAATATCCTTTGTAGAACTTACCTACATCACCTGTATGTAACCAGCCTTCAGGATCAATTGCTTCTGCTGTGGCTTCTGGTAAATTCCAATAACCTTTCATAACATTTCTACCTCTAACCAAAATCTCACCTTCCCCACACTCAAAAGTTGGATTATATGAATCGTGAGTTTGTATGGTGATTATTTCTTTGGTATCTGGGTTTTGAATAGCCACTTCATTTAGTCGCCCAACTCTACCAACGGCTCCAAAAACTTGTCGGTGTGGTTCATTTACCGTAACCAAAGGTGAGGTTTCCGTTAAGCCATAGCCTTCGCAAACTACCACCCCAATATTGCCAAAAAATTCTCCAACATGCTGTGGCATTGCGCCTCCTCCTGAAATCATCAAGCGCATATTTCCGCCTAATTTTTCTTTAATTTTAGAGAATACTAGCTTTTCGGCAATAGCTAATTTTAGGTTCAAAAAGATACCTGGAGTTTTACCAGCCTCTTTTAAAAATCTTCTCGCCTCACCAGCCTTTATCGACCAATTGAAAATTTGAAGACTCAATCCTCCTTTGGAGGTAACATTTTTGCGAACACGTTCTTCAATTCTTTCTAATAACCTTGGTACTGTTAAAATTGCAGTTGGTTTTACTTCTATAATATTACTAGTTAAGGCCTCTAAACTTTGTGCAAATGCTATTTGTGTTCCAACAACAGTACTTAAATAATAGGTGGCTGTTCTTTCGTAAACATGGCACATTGGTAAAAAAGAAAGAAACCTAAAATCTTTATTAACCACATACATCAATTCAACAGCCATTTCAATATCACTCAAAAAGTTGTCGTGAGTTAACATGGCTCCTTTTGGTTTTCCTGTTGTTCCAGAAGTATAAAGTAAACAAGATAAATCATCGCGGGTAACACCTTCGCAAATTAGGTCGATTTGCTTTTGAGAATTTGCATATAGGGATTTCCCTTTTGCAATCATTTCCGAATAGGTTTCTATTCCCTCGTCCTTTTTATCGGTTTCAAAAGCGATGATTATTTTTTCAAGTTTGGGGCAATTGTGTTTTATTTTATTAATTTTTTTCAGCAAAAAGGGAGTCCCTACTAAAATAGCTCTTGAACCCGAATCGTTTAAAATGTATTCTACTTCCGATTCAGATAGAGTGGGGTAAATTGAAACATTAACCAAACCCAATTGCATTAACCCTTGGTCGAAACAAATGTATTCTGGGCAATTCTCAATAATGAGTGCCACCATATCTTGTTTTTGATAGCCAAGATTGTGGAAGTAGGCCGAAATTGCATTGGCCTCGTCGATAACTTGTTGGTAGGTGATACCTCTATAGCTATCTTTTTTCTTTTCCATTAAGTAAATGCTGTCCGGAGATTTAATGGTGGCCGCTACATTCTTTAAATAAGGATGTAATGACGGAAAGGAATAATTCAAGTTAAATTTCTGCTCCATAAATTAATTTTTAGCAATGCGAATAAAGCCAAATAATTGAAAGCCTTCAAATGACCTTGCCCAAATAGTGTAGAAAGTATTTGCATTATTTGCAAATATCTAAAGGAAGAAAATGGTTTTGAATAAATTAGCGGTGACTTGGGATTCGCATTTTGTAATCCACACGAGCTCCACCTTTTGAAATATTAAGTAGCTTGTTTTTGAGGAGTCTGCGTTTTAATTCGGATACATAATCTACAAACAATTTACCTTGGCAATGGTCGTATTCGTGTTGAATAACCCTTGCAGCTATTCCATCAAATTCCTCTTCATGCCAGTTAAACTGCTCGTCTTGGTAACGTAATAGTAGATTAGGATGTCTACTTACATTTTCCCTAATATTTGGAATACTTAAACAGCCTTCTTCATAGTCCCATTTATCTCCCCATTCTTTTAATATCTCAGAATTGATGAATACTTTTTTCATTTCTGGATAGTTTTCATCATCAAATGCTGAAGTATCTGCAATAAATAAATTGATGGCTTTACCTACCTGAGGAGCAGCCAATCCAACACCATGGGCATGGTACATGGTTTCCCACATATTCTCAATTAATTGAGGTAAATCTTTGTAATTAGCATCAATACTAACTCCTACTTTTCTTAAAACGGCATCGCCGTATGCTACTATGGGAAGAATCATATTTGGTTTAAGTACTTTCCGTGTTTTTTGTTTTAAAATTTATTTGCCAAATAGGTTTGAAGAATCAAAACAGCACTAATTTGATCTACAGTCTCCTTTTTTTGTCGGTCTTTCTTTTTTAAACCCATTTCCAACATACTTGCAGTTGCCATTCTGGAAGTTAGCCTTTCATCAATTCTTTTAATTGGAATATCTGGGAAATTTTTGGCCAGCGAAGATACAAATTTTTCTACATGTTTGGCAGATTGGCTGTCTGTGCCATCCATTTGCAATGGCTTACCAACAACAATACATTCTAGTGGTTCTGTAGCTATATAATTTTTTAAATAGGCCAAAACCTCGTGCGCTCTTACTGTTGCCAAAGTGGTGGCAATTATTTGTAATGGGTCTGTAACTGCCAAACCAACTCTTTTGGTGCCATAATCAACGGCTACTATTCTGGGCATATTGGCAAAGGTAATTTATTTGAGAAAGCAAAATTAGGTTCAAACCGATATTTCTTAAACTGCATCCAAAACAATTCTAAATGTTGTTCCCTTACCCAATTCAGAATGGCGCACATAAATCTGGCCTTTGTGGTATTGGTGAATGATTCTTTTTACTAAAGATAGTCCCAAACCCCAACCTCTTTTTTTGGTGGTAAAGCCAGGTTTAAATACAGTTTTGAATTTGCTTTTTGGAATGCCTTTTCCTGTATCTGTGATATCTAGAAATATATGCAATTCATCGTGGTTAATGCTGATGCGCAAGCTGCCATTGCCTTCCATGGCATCAATTGCATTCTTGCAAAGGTTTTCAATTACCCAATCAAACAATGGGATATTTATTTTGGCCCAATTGCCTGGTTTTCCAATATCTATTGTAAAATCCACTTTGCTCGAAACTCGATTTTTTAAATATCCGATAGATTTTTCAATTACCAAATCCAGATTTTCTTCTTTTAAGATTGGTTCAGACCCAATTTTTGAAAAACGCTCAGTAATTAATTCTAATCGTCTGATATCGTAATCTACTTCTTTTAAAATTTCCTCTTGATTTTCTTTATCTGTTTCGCGTAAGAGGTTATGCCATTCGCGCAAACTAGATATTGGTGTTCCCAATTGGTGAGCAGTTTCTTTGCTCATACCCACCCAAACCTGATTTTGTTCTGCTCTTCGGCTACTGCTTAAGGCTAAATAGCTCATTATTGCAAAAAAAGCAATGAGCGAAAGTTGTATAAATGGATAGGTTTTTAAATCATTAAGAATATTGCTATTCTTATAGTACAAATAGTTAAATCTATTGTTGGCTTTATCGTAGTCAATTTTTATAGGTTCATGTTCTGCCTTCATTTCATCCAAAATTTTATTTAGATATTTTGGGTTATTAGCTTTTGCAGAATCCAAGTTTCTATGACTAATTATTTCATTCTTATCATCCACCAAAATGGTTGGAATAGTTTCATTGTCTTTAATGATATCAAGTAGAAAATTGATATCCGTTTCATCTGTAGCTAAGCTCAATTGTTTGGTAGCATTTGCCCATAGTACAATTTTCTTTTCTTCTTGTATAGCCAAGCCTTTTACCAAGGTTCGCGTATACCATAAAGAGAAGATTCCAATAAGGAAGGCTGCCGCAAAAATGACCACTTTCCACCACCGTTTTTTTTCGTATTCTTTCATGCTTATGGTTCAAATATAAGTATCCGATTTACAATAAATCAGAAACAAAATCCAATATTTGCCTAAAAGAACGCAAAATGAAGGCAAATATTGAATGGAATGGAAAAAGGTTTGAAGTAGATTTTTCTTCAGGAATTGATTTATCTATTCCCATGCAAAGTGGTTCTAATAATCCCAATGCCTTTCATATTCCTGAGCCTTTGTTTGAACCAATAAAAGTAGGAGATTTTGTTGGTTCTGTAGCCATGGGAAGTGGCGCCAATTGCGAGAATTTGCATATTAACGCTCACGGTAATGGCACACATACTGAGTCTATAGGGCATATCACTTTAGAGCGTGTAAGTATTAATAGCGTTTTGAACCAATTTCATTTTATCGCTCAAATAATTTCATTGGAACCTACCCAAATTGAAGGAGGAGATTGGATTGTTTTTGGTGAAGGAGTACCTGAAATTTTACAAAAAGGTGTGGAAGCAGTTATATTAAGAACTATTCCAAATGGTGATGAAAAACTCAACAAACTTTATTCTGGCAATAACCCAACTTACCTAGATCCTAAATTTGTAAGCGTTTTGGTTCAAGCCGGAATAAACCATTTATTGGTTGATTTGCCTTCTGTTGACCGCGAAGAAGATGGTGGTGCCATGGCTGCTCACAAAGCATTTTGGCAATTTCCAGAAAGCCCAAGAACAAAAGCTACTATTAGCGAAATGGTTTATGTTCCCAATTCCTTACCTGATGGAGTGTATTTATTAAACCTCCAAATAGCAAGTTTAGAAACTGATGCAAGTCCTTCAAAACCTGTAATCTACAAATTATTGCAGTAAAAAGACTCATAATAAGGTATTAAATTATCTCAAATGCCTCTTCTATATTTGCTTGGGTGCCTCAAATTCCTATTTTTGCATCACTTAAAAAAATATTGAATATGAAGAAAACCGCATTATTGTTAGGTTTTTTAGTTGGTTTAGGCGCATTTCAAACAAATGCACAAAATAAGACGAAAAGCGCAACAGCTAAAAAAACAGTTGCTCCAGAAATTGTTAAACCCAATCCTGTAATTTTCACAATTGGCGATGAATCTGTTTTGCAAGACGAATTTTTACGTCAGCTAAACAAAAACCGTAAAGAGAAAACCTCCCCAACAGAAGCCGAAATAAGAGAGTATTTGGATCTTTATGTAAACTTTAAGTTGAAGGTTAAAGAAGCCATGACCATGCAATTGGATACCAATCCGGCATTTCGTTCGGAGTTGGCTGGTTATCGCAAACAATTGGCAACACCTTATTTAAATGATAAAAAAGTTACTGAGAGTTTGATGCAAGAAGCTTACGAGCGCATGAAGGCTGAAATTAATGCTAGTCATATTTTAATTAATGTGGCGCCAAATGCTTCTCCAAAAGATACCTTAGCAGCTTACAACAAAATAGTTGATATCCGCAAGCGTGCTATTAAAGGTGAGCTATTTGATAGCCTTGCTTCTAAATATTCAGAAGATCCTTCTGCTAAAACTAATTATGGTAAATTAGGTTGGTTCACAGTTTTCCAAATGGTTTATCCATTTGAGAATGTGGCTTACAAAACCAATAAAGGTGAAATTAGTCAGCCTTTCCGCACCCAATTTGGTTACCATATCATGAAAGTGAATGATAACCGTACTGCACGTGGTGAGGTTAAAATTCAACATATCATGGTAAGAACAGGATATGGTTCAACCCAAGAAACTTTAAACAATGCCAAAGAAAGAATTGATGCTGCTTACAAAGAAATTCTTGCAGGTGCGCCATACGATTCTATAGTAGAAATTTATTCTCAAGACGATGGCAGCAAAGGAAATAAAGGTATTATGAATTGGATGCCAAGTTTAAGTGGATACCCAGATGCTTTTAAAGATGTTTGCTTTGCCTTGAAAAAAGATGAAGTTTCTAAACCATTCATGACAGATTACGGATGGCACATCGTGAAGTACGTGGATTTCCGTCCTTTGGGAGATTACAAAGAAGTGCAAGATTTAATTAAGAACAAAGTTACCCGCGATAGCAGATCTGAAGGTTCTAAAACTGCCGTGATTGAGCGTGTAAAAAGAGAAAATAACTATAAAGAATATACGGCTAATATCAACAGTTTTACCAGTAAGTTGGATACCTCTTTCTTAAACGGAAATTGGGTTTACGATGAAATTAAGATGGGCGCTAGTCCTTTGTTTACAATTGGAAACGTAACCTATACAGGTAAAGATTTTGGAACCTTTTTAAGTTCTAACCAAGAGCCACATGGTAAAGAAAATGCTGCCATGATTGCACGCAATCAATTTACATCTTGGGCTAACGATAAATGTTTGGCATATGAAGAAAGTATCTTGGAAACAAAATACCCAGAGTTTAATAATATCATGACAGAATACCACGATGGAATTTTGTTGTTTGATTTAACTGATAGAAAAGTTTGGAGCAAGGCCTTGAGCGATACCGCTGGATTAGACGCATTTTATGCAGATAGAAAAGGAAATTACATGTGGAAAGAACGTGTAAATTACCAAGTATATAATTGCTTAGATGCTAAAACCAAAGAAGCTGCTATGAAGATGTTTAACTCTGGCAAAAAAGAAGCAGATATCTTTAAAAAATTGAATAAAAAAGGTTCTAGTGCTTTGGTCGCAAAAGATTATAAAGCAGAAAAAACAGATGCTACTGCTGCCAAATTATGGGATAAAAAAGGTGTTGTAGATATTGTTGAATTGGATGCCAATAAGTTTTATAATGTTTTAGGTGTTATTCCTGCTGAACCAAAAACTTTGAAAGAAGCAAAAGGTTTGGCTACTAGCGATTACCAAGAATATTTAATGACTGAATGGGTAAAAGAATTACGTGCTAAATATCCTGTTGTGGTAAACAATCCTGCTTTGATGGATTTAACCAAATAGAAGAAAATTATTTATATGAAAGCGGAGTATCCAAAAGGTGCTCCGCTTTTTTATTTTTTATCCATCAGGCCTGTTAAACCAATTACTCCGCCATTGTGTATGGCAAGTATAGATTCTCCTGGTTTAAAATAGTTTTGCTCAGCCAATGATAAAATCCCAATAAGCATTTTGCCTTCGTAAACTTGGTCTAATAATATTCCTGTTTTTGAGGCAAAAGATTTTATAAAGGCAGTTAATTCTGAATCTGATTTTGCATAACCGCCTCTGTGAAAATTAAAATGCAATCGATATAAATTAGAATCAAAAGAATGGTATTCATTGGCCATTTCTTCTGCACCTTTTAAGACCACAATTCCATGTGCTTTAATACTCAAACTCTGATTTTCTATTCCTCGAATAATGCCTTTCAATGTGCTGCCAGTACCTACTGAAGTGAACAAATGATTGCATTTAAAATCCTTTATATCAACAAGCATTTCTGCAACACCTTTTTCACCCAAATCCCCTCCACCACCTTCTGGAATTTCATAAACGTTTTGGTTCAAACCGAAATGCTTTTGAAACAATTGACCTTTCTCTTTGTAATCTGTTCTGCTAACAAAATGCAATTCCATACCAAATAGTTCACTTAGTTGCAAAACAGTATTTTCCACCCTTTCTCCTCTTATAAAACCATAGGTTCTAAATCCATATTTTGCACCTGCTGCTGCAGTTGCCAAGATATGATTGCTAAAGGCACCGCCATAAGTTACCAAAGTGTTTTTGCCTAATTTATCAGCTTCTAATAAATGGTATTTCAATTTTCTCCACTTATTGCCAGATATATATGGGTGAGAAATATCCTCTCGTTTTATAAATAAGCGTAAACCTTTTTCTTTTAATAAAGGCCACTTAATTTCCTCAATAGGTGTTAGTGGAGAATCAATTTTTAGCACTCGAACTAGAATTAGGTTTGGGTGAGAAAAATAAAATTACTCCTATCCAAAGCAAAGGAGCAACTGCAATGCGGTAACGCGAAAGTCCCAAAACGCCAGTTGAGCCAATGATATACGCCACAAAAAGGAAGATGCAAATTCTAAGGATAAGCGATAGATTTTTGTTGAATAAACTTTTTAGAAAGGCAAAGGCTGTAAATACATTCCAAACCAAACATAAAAACAAAATGCTCAATAAAACCAAGGGTGCATTTTTAATAAAATGAAGTACTCCATTCACCAAGCCTTGTGTATGAATTACATGGTATAATCCCAAATAATTTCCTTCAGGTAAGTTTAAGAAATGCACCCATTCAAACCTTCCTGGGTCGAGCATAAATGCCAACCAGCCTTTTATGTTGAACCAAGCAAAGAAATAGGGATGTTGCATAATAATTTCTTTTCCTGCTGCATTCATGCCTTCATATCGTTCTTGGTAGCTACTTGCTGAATTGGCTTTTTGCATAATTATTTCCTGAACTGAGTCTGCATAGTTTTCTCCAAACAATTGGCCATTGGTGTATTTGGCCATGTATTTCAATACAAAAATGGGCGTAACAGATGAGTAATGATAATATCCCGTTACCTTTTCATTATAGCTAGAATAGGCATGATAAATGAATGGTAAAACTAAAAAGGGAAGAAGATAGCGAAGCGTATTTTTACGTATAAATACAAAAAATAAAATTAGCGCTATGCTCATTCCTAACAGAAATGCCACGGGTTTGGTAAGCATGGCAATACTAAAAAATAGCACAGCCAAAAAACTCATTTTATAGTTTGGTTCAGACCATAACCCATAAGTAAAATAACACGACCAAAACAACAGACTTTGGAAAAGAACATCGCTCATTACAAAATTGCAATGGATAATTTGGGAAGGATAGAGCAATAAAATTCCAAGTAAAATTGTATGTGTTTTTTTTGGTTCAAACCCAAGTTCTTTGGCTAGTTTTACCACACCCCAAATAGTAGATAAACTAAGGCAAGCCTGCAAAAATAAAATAGCATAGTCGGTTTGAACCAAAGCTTTGATACAGTATATTAAGAACCCATAAACTGGAGGGCGAAAGCTGAAATAATCAGGTTTTACGGCTTGGTCCCAAGGTGCAGCATAAAAGCTTCCATGTAGTTTAATGTTTTCTGCTTGCGAGAGGTAGTCAATGGAATCAACCAAATAAATACTGCCTGTATGTAAGGCTTGCAAGAAGCCCAAGGCATGCAGCAACAAGACCAAAATCCAAAAAGTGCGTGGTTTAAGCATATTTACAATCAGGGTTGCAAGATAGAGTTATGGCAAATATGTATGATTTTTTTTACCATTCTTTTTTTAAAAGAAAGTGCTATTTTTATAAATGTTCAAAATTTTTCAACTTCTACTATTCTGTTTTTTTGTTTTGCTTTTTACCCAATGTAATAAGCATTACGCCTTTAGAAGTAAGGTTAGAACGGGCAAGGGATTGCATTTAGCAAGGGAATTTTCACCGCCAAAAATAAAGTCGGCAAAGGCATTGCCAGACAGGGATGCAGAAATAGGTGAAGAAGAGAATGAAGTTTCTGCTTCCAATGATTTAAGATATGTTTTGACAAAAAAACAAATATGGATTAAAACAAAGAACAGCAAGATTTTATCAGATTCTTTATTTACAAGTCCTGCCGATTCCTCAAAAAATATTCCTTTAAGAAGGTCTTATCAGGATGAAATGAATGGCTATAAACAATGGACTTTTATCTTAGGATTCATTAGTCTTTTTTCTTATCCATTAGTTTTACCTGCCTTGTTTTCTCCAAGCCTTCTTTATGTGAGTTTACTTGGAAGAAAAGTGCAAAAGGCTAATGGAGAGAAGGTGTCAAGTAGGTTTGTATTTGGACTAATAACAGGGGTTTTTTGGTCCTTATTTTTAAGTATATCTATACTAGGTTTGCTAATAGATCCAACTATTCCCGCTAGGTTTTTCATACTTCTTGCAGTATTGGTTTTAGCCGGATTCTTTAATTGGTTGTTTATTAAATTGATTAACAAACAAAAATTTCCTAAGCCAGCAAAACCTATAAAACCTATAAAACCTGCCAAACCATTTTCATTATTGGATTACAGCACCCAATTAAAAGTTGTTTTAAGTATAATGTTTACACTTTCTTTTGTTGGTGCATTGCCTGCAATTTTGTTGGCAATAAGTGCATTTAATCATATTCCATCTGATAAAAAGTTTTCAAAAATAAGGCTACTCCTAACGATTATAGTATTATTAGCCATCCTAATAAATTTGGCTTACGTTTGGTTTGGTTATATAGTTATTATAAACTTATCTGGGTCTGGTGTTTATTTACTAGTCCTTATGGTTTTTCTTACTTTACTAATGTTAATAAGCACTGCCTTGTTTTTGTTTATTGAATGGGTAATTAATAGAAAACATAAAAAAGGAACAGGTAGTTCGGTTGAAACCAAGCAATACAGTTTAACCAAAAAAGCACTAATTTTTGGGGCGCTTTCAACTCTTAGTTTTATAATACCTCCACTCACCTTTGCTTCTGTTATAGCCATCTTGGGTGGATTAGTTTCATTTATTCACCATGCTAAAAATAAAACAGGCGATGGCTGGATTTCTATGTTTGCCGTTTTTTTAGGTTTAGTAGGATTATTGCCTTTGCTTTCAAGTATTATATTTCAGTCGTTTGAAATTTACTTCGCCTTGTTAATTGCAGGTATTATCCTTGGATTGGTATTTTCAATTAACATAATAAATAAGCACAAACCAAGCTCATAACCCTTAACACTCTCTTGCCTCTAGCAACTGGCAACTAGCAACAAGCAAGGATTTGCTTTTATGTCATTATCACATGATTTCTCGCTTCTTCCTGGATTCTTAAAACTTAACACTCTCTAGCCTCTAGCAACTGGCAACTGGCAACTAGCAACTAGCAACTAGCAAGGATTTGCTTTTATGTCATTATCACATTGGACATTCTCGCTTCAAGCACCTAACCCTTAACACTCAAAACCTAAAACTTAAAACTTAAAACTTAACACTCTCTTGCCTCTAGCAACTGGCAACTAGCAACTAGCAAGGATTTGCTTTTAAGTCATTATCTCACTGGACATTCTCGCTTCAAGCACCTAACCCTTAACACTCAAAACCTAAAACTTAAAACTCTCTTGCCTCTAGCAATTGGCAACTAGCAACTGGCAAGGATTTGCTTTTATGTCATTATCACATTGGACATTCTCGCTTCAAGCACCTAACCCTTAACACTTAAAACTTAAAACCTAAAACTCTCTTGCCTCTAGCAACTAGCCTCTGGCTTCTGGCAGTGGAGGGTCTTTAGTCTTTGGTCTTTGGGAGGCATGTTTAATCTGTGCATATTTGCCCAGACCAATTTGTCAACTAAGCAAAATTAAAACCCTGGACCATCGATTCATAAATTTAATTTGTGCATCTGTATATGTTTTTTGCAAAAGCAACAAGCAAGGATTTGCTTTTATGTCATTATCACACTGGATTTCTCCCTTCTTCCTGGATTCTTAACACCCAAAACCCAAAACCTAAAACCTAAATCCTAAAACCTAAAACCCAAAACCCAAAACCCAAAACCCAAAACCCAAAACCCAAAACCCAAAACTACTTACAACTTCTGATACGTCTTCATCCACCTATCCGGTATTTCGTCGTTTTGCGCGGTTTGGTAGTCTTTATAGCTGCAAGGAACTAAGAATTTTCCTTCGTGTTTGCTACGTTCATGCGGATAGGGAACTTCCATCCACCAACGGTTGCTCAATACACTCTTATAGAAAGTTAATTCTCTATTCATGTTTTTATTGGTGGTATGGTAAATAAGATAGTCCTTGCTTTCTGCAACAGGGTAATCGTTTCTTCTATTGGTATAGCCTTCAATAAAATACCAAAGCATTTGTGCCAATAATGCGCTGCTGGTGTGGTTTCTATCCTGAGTGGGATTTAAATCATAGAATCCAGCGCTTAATAAATCGTTGCTCATGCCCGCGTAACGAGCCAATTGGCAAGCTTCTTCTGCGCTAATGCCGTTTGGTGAAGGAAAGTTTTGTGCGGGTGCATCGCTGGCTTTAATGGCTTGCATGCTCATGGCCAACATGCTGGCATTGCGGCAATAAGGCTCAATTTCTTGCATGTTTCCTCGCAAGCTTCCCAGTCGCAACATGTCGAAATTCATTCGCTCAAATGCATCGTAGGTTTCAGATTCAACAAAATGACCTTGGTAGGCTGCATGCGAAATATTAAATAAAAACTCAGGTTCATGGGCAATGATATTGGGTAGGTAATTGTTCTTTTTCTTTTCCTCATGAATTTGCATTTCCATTTTCGAATCCACCAAAAGCAATTGCATATTTGGATTCAAACCTTGAAAACTTGCATACTGCGGGTATATTAAATCTTGTGAACCACCAATAATTAAGGTTACAATTTTGGCTTTCATTAACTCCGCCAAAGTATGCTGCAAGGCAAAATAAGTATCGCTCAATTGGTTGCCTGCTTCTATATTTCCTAAATCCAACAAGCGAATATCTGTTCTGGGTTTAACCAATTTGTACAGTTCTTTTCTTACCTCATCTGCTGCTTTACCACAACCTTCAAATTCTGGTCTGAACCGATCTTCCTTAATTCCTAAAATCGCAATGTCGTATTGACTTAAATCTACTTCTCTTCCCTCAAAAAAATATGTGGATTGAAATAAGGTTTTATGGCTGATACTCTGGTCTAAAGACCGAATAAAAGTATTGGATAATGGATGTAAGTAATCACTGTTCATATGAAATGGGAAAATAATCTTCAAATCTGCTTATTTTAGCCCGGCAACAAATGCACATTTCCACAATGAATTTAGTAACTGGCGCAACAGGCTTTTTGGGTTCACATTTGGTTTGTCAGCTTTTAGCAGATGGGCAAATGGTTCGTGCGTGTAAGCGCAATAGCTCTGACTTTAGGGAGTTTAACTTTGTGTTCGACCATTATTTTCCTGAAAAGGAAAAACAAGAAATGCTCAAGAAAAACCTAGAATGGGTTGTTGCAGATGTGCTGGATTTAGACACCTTGAGTCACGCTCTTCAAAATATGGAGCAAGTTTACCATTGTGCTGCATTGGTTTCATTTGAAGCGGCTGATAGAGATTTGTTGATGCAAGTGAACACGGAAGGTACTGCCAATGTGGTAAACTTGTGTTTGATCCATGGCGTAAAAAAATTGAATTATGTGAGTTCTATTGCTTCTTTGGGAAGGACAAAAAGTGGCAATACCATGGACGAAAATAGCAAGTGGGAAAGCAGCAAACTCAATAGCAATTATGCCATTAGCAAATACAAAGCAGAATTGGAAGTTTGGAGAGGAGCAGAGGAAGGTTTGCAAATTGCCATGGTTAATCCAGGAGTAATAATTGGGGTTGGAGATTTTTCAAAAGGCTCTAATGCTTTGGTTCAAACCATATACAAAGGCATGCCCATGTATAGCATGGGTGTAAATGGATACGTGGATGTAAAAGATGTGGCAAGAGCCTTAATTCTTTTAGCCAAGCAAAAGGTGTACGATAGGCGTTTTGTGATGGTTGGTGCCAATATGCGTTTTAGAGATTTGTTTTTCATGATTGCCGATGCACTTAAAAAGAAACGACCATATATCAATGTAACACCTTGGATGGCGGCCTTATCTTGGAGAATTATGGCTGTGGTTCGTTTATTTTCTAAAGGTGGAATTTCTATTACCAAAGAAACTGCACGAGCAGCTATTAATGAATCTTACTACAATTCGGATCGCATCAAGAAGGAATTAAATTTCGAATTTACTCCCATCGAAAAAACCATTCAAGATTGCGCTGAGGCGTATCCAAAATTTTTAGTTTCGGTCTGAACCAATCTCATTTTTTAGGTTCAAACCGAATATTACTAAACCCAAAACAAACTTTGATGCTCTAAATGCCCAATGAAACCAGCACATTGGCATTACCCAAATATTGTATTATTTTGCCCACGCAATAACCGATACATTTTATTAATTCATATATGAAGCAAAAATTCATTTTAGGACTTGGCTTTCTTTTTACATTAGCCTGTAACAATGCCAACAAAAATTTAGATTATTCTACACTTTACAAAAACAGTGTAGCCATTAGCGATTACCATACTGCAATTGTGGCTGCGCAATGCATTTTGCAAGCAGATAGCAGTGAGAAAAACTATTTAGATTCACTGCCAGAATTGTATGCCGCCATTGGTAATTATACTTCTGCAGAACATTATGTAGATATTGCTTTGGTAAACAGACCCAATGATGAAAAATTAATGCAATTGAAAGCGCTTTGTTTACAAGGTTCTGGTAAAGGAAAAGAGCTCTTAGATTTTTATAATAAATTATACGTTGCCACCAATAAAATTAACTACTTGTATCAAATTGCAGCTATGCAATTTTCTGCAGGCAATGGCGAAGAAGCTGTTGGTTTGGTAAAAACTTTGGAAGAGAAAATGGTGAACAGCACAGATAGTGTAGACATCATGGTTTCTGAAACTGAAAAACAAAAAGTGCCAATTCGCGCTGCAGTTTATAATATGAAAGCATTTATGGTTGGACAAAAAGATCCAATGGCCGCTAAGAAGTTTTTTGAAATGGCTTTAAAAGAATTCCCAGACTTCTATTTGGCTCAACAAAACTACATGCAGTTGATGAACAACTTGCAAGGAAGAAGATAGTAGAAACTAAAAAAATATTGGAAGCCCGCTTTTAATCGTTGAATAACAATTTAACGTAGAAAAGCGGGTTTCTTAGTTTAGCACGCATGTCTAAATCTTCGAACATGCAGCTTATGGTTTCGCGTAATGTTTTATTCTTGTGCGCCTTATTAACCATAAAATTGAATAACCACGGGTATTTACAAAGTTTTTGTAAAGTATGGCTCAATTTCAATTCATTCCATTGGCGACTATAAAAAGCTTCGTCGTAGGCTTTATTGTAATTGGCATCAAATTTATTTTCTGCCAAACATTTTTGAATATGTGCCGAAGCCAACATTCCACTATATAATGCATTGCCAATTCCTTCACCTGTAAATGGGTCAATTAAGCTGGCAGCATCACCTGTTAATAGAAAATTATTTCCGCTAATCGTTCTTTGTTTTGAACCTAAAGGCAATCCCCAACCTTCAATTTTTCCTTGCAATTTGGCATTGGCAAAACGGTCTTTGATGCGAGGATTGTTTTCAATAGCACGCAACATATCGGCTTTTAAGTTCACCTTTTTCTTGCTCACGGTATCGCTTAACATTCCTGCGCCTACATTTGCCATTCCGTTTGGCAAAGGGAAAATCCAAAAATATCCAGGAAGCAATTCTTCTAAGAAATGAAGTTCAATAAAATTTTGCTCGTGCATATCGGTTACGCCTTCGTAATAAGCTCGTATTCCAGCACAATAGTGTAGGTTATCTTTTGTGATATTACCTAGCTTTTTACCAATAATAGAACGATCGCCTTCTGCACCAACCACCATTTGAATATTTTTAAATTCCAATGGAAGCTTTTGTCCATTAACTTCTTGCTCGCAAAATAAATTAACGCCTGTATCGGTTGCATTTACTTCAACAAGAGAAGTTCCTTGCAAAATGGTAGCATAATTTGGGTCGAGCATGGAAAATAAAGTGACATCAAATTCCATGCGTTTGCTAATAAAGCCCGGAGCATATTCTTCCTTGCTCATGTCACTTTTAAAAGGAATATCAATAGCTTTACCATTTGGAGCAACAAACTTTACACCCCAGCTTGGCAAAAACTTGGTGGGTTGTGCCGAAAAATTATGGAGAATTTGTTCATCCAATTGTTTAAACACATAAACCACTTTTCCGCTGAGGGCATCGCCACAAACTTTATCGCGTGGGAAAACAGCCTTATCAATAATGGTATGCTTAATTTTAGCTTTACTCAGAAAAAGGGAAGTGGCACAACCTGCAGGTCCTGCCCCAACAATAACAATAGACGGTTGATTTTGGGTCATAAAAAAAGCCACTACAAGAGTGGCTTCGAAAATAGTTTTTTTTGCTAAATATTGGTAATTAATCCAAGCGATAGAAGAGACCACCACTTAAAAACCCATTGAAACCATAACCAATTTCGCCAAATACACCTAGTTTAGTCCCATAACGTACACCTAAAAAATTAACTTGAAAGGCGCCTGTTAAGTCTTGGTCTTTTTTGCCATTGCTTTGATTTTTAACAGCCGAAAAGCTCACTCCAAACTGAACGCCAGAATACATGGTGTATTTTGGTTTGTCGAAATATTTGTATTGAGTTGAGGCCATTAAGGAATAGTTGGCAAAGTTGATAAACTCATTTGAACCAGTGCCATAATCGTTCATGACTTCTGTATTAATATAATTGAATTCGGCACCTAAAAGAAATCTCCTATTCTCATGGGAGTTAATGCCAATGCGAATTGGTCCTGCAGGAGAATAAGTTCTTTTGATAGGTTCTCCAGAGCCTGAGGCCAATTTAAACAAAGGGTGAGTTCCATTTCTAACTTCTAATTCTTGGATGGAGCCAGTTCCAATTCCTACGTGAATTTCTTTTTGACTCTGAGCAGAAGCACCTAAACTGAGTAGACCAGTAACAATTAGTAAGTATATTTTTCTCATAAAATAAAATAGTGTTTTATTAATTCTGTTTGAACCAAAAGGAGTTTTCTCACTTTTGATTTTGGCGGGATATGGTTTGAAAGTGCACGTGCTACTGCCAAGCTACTACCTCGCATCACGAATGTAAAAGTTTTTTCACTATTTTCAACTGACAATCTGTCAATGGCTTAATTTTTGGTATTTTCGTAATCACATTTTTACCATGGCTAATCTTTCAAACTTACCTTCCCACGCAAGAATTTGGGTTTATGCAGCAGATCGCAACTTATCTGTTTCCGAAGCCGCAGAAATTCAACAAGCAATTCGCCTATTTACTTCCTCATGGACGGCTCACGATATTCCATTAGAAGCGGCAGGTGAGATTCTGTTTAATCAACTTGTTTTATTTGCTGTAAATGAGCAGGCGCATCCTATCAGTGGTTGTGGAATTGATAAGTCGGTAAAAATAATCAAGGATTTAGGAGAAAAATTAAATCTCAATTTTTTCAACAGAATGCAAGTTCTGGTTTTAAAAGGAGATGCCTTAGAAACACATTCCAAAACAAGTTTGCAAGCAGCTATAACCAATTGTAGCTTGGATCAAACCGCTTTGGTATTTAATCCCTTGGTTCAAACCAAAGGAGATTTTGAGGAAAAAGGCTTTGTTCCTTTATCGACTTTTTGGATGGCTTCGCAGTTAAATTTTGCCGTTTAAACTCAAAACAGCATTTTTCTTAAAACAATTTCTCATTTTAGCAACTTCATTCATAAGTTGCACCAACGAAAAAAACATGTCAGAAAATAATAAAGCACCTCTTGGTCCGGGCGAACCAAATAAGAAGCCTAAATTACCACCAATGATGCCTAAGTTCAATTTTTATTGGATTTATGGAATTATTGCGGTGGTATTTCTTGCCCTTCAATTTGCGCCACATGATATTGCCTTGAAGGTTACCAAAACTAAGTTTTTCACCGAAATGTTGCCTTCTCATGATATTGAGAAAATTGTAATCATCAACAAAGAAAAGGTTGATATCTACATTAAGAAGGACGCACTTAAGAACGAAAAATACAAAGACCTATCTAGCAGAAGTGGCATTTTTGCTGGAGCAGAAGGTGGTCCTCATTACTTTTTTGAAATTAGCGATGTAGCCAGCTTTGAAGCAGAATTAACTAGACGCCAAGATGGTTTTCCATCCAACGAAAGATTAATAGCAGAAACAGCAACCCAACACAATTATTTGGGAGATATTATTAGCTGGTTGTTCCCATTTGTTTTGCTAATTGGTTTGTGGATGTTTGTGATGCGCAGAATGGGTGGCGGCGCAGGTGGCGCAGGCGGACAAATATTTAACATAGGAAAAAGTAGGGCTCAATTATTTGATAAAGACCAACACGTTAACATTACTTTTAAAGATGTGGCAGGATTAGATGAAGCCAAAGTGGAAGTAATGGAAATTGTTGATTTCTTGAAGAACCCTAAAAAATATACCACCTTGGGAGGTAAAATTCCTAAAGGTGCTTTGTTAGTTGGCCCTCCAGGTACAGGTAAAACATTATTGGCAAAAGCTGTAGCAGGTGAAGCAGGTGTTCCTTTCTTCTCTTTATCAGGTTCTGATTTTGTAGAGATGTTTGTAGGTGTTGGTGCAAGTAGGGTGAGAGATTTATTTAAACAAGCCAAAGAGAAAGCTCCTTGTATTATTTTTATAGATGAAATTGATGCGGTAGGTAGAGCACGTGGTAAAAATTTGGTTCAAGGCGGTAACGACGAAAGAGAGAATACCTTAAATCAATTGTTAACCGAAATGGATGGATTTGCTACCGATTTAGGAGTAATTATTTTAGCGGCTACTAACCGCCCAGATATTTTGGATTCTGCCTTGCTTCGTCCGGGAAGATTTGATAGACAAATATCAATTGATAGGCCTGATTTGAATGGAAGAGCGGAAATATTTAAAGTACACTTGAAGCCAATTAAAATGGCCGAAGGTGTAGATCCAATGAAATTATCTATTCAAACAGCAGGTTTTGCGGGAGCAGATATTGCCAATGTTTGTAATGAAGCTGCTTTGATTGCTGCAAGAAATAATAAGACTGCGGTTGATATGCAAGATTTTCAAGATGCCATTGATAGAATTATTGGTGGATTGGAAAAGAAAAACAAGATTATTTCTCCTGAAGAAAAAGAAATTATTGCCTACCATGAAAGTGGTCATGCCATTGCAGGTTGGTTCTTAGAAGGTGTTGATCCATTAGTAAAGGTAAGTATTGTTCCAAGAGGAGTTGCTGCTTTAGGTTATGCTCAATATTTGCCTAAAGATCAATATTTATATACCACACAGCAGTTAGAAAACATGATGTGTATGACTTTGGGTGGTAGAGTTGCCGAAGATATAATTTTTGGTAGAATATCTACAGGAGCGCAAAACGATTTAGAGCGCATTACCAAAATGGCTTATGGAATGGTTACCATTTATGGTATGAATGAAAATATTGGTAATGTAAGTTTCAATGATAGCAACCAAGAGTACGGTTTTACCAAGCCTTATAGTGAGAAAACATCTGAGATGATTGACCATGAGGTAAGGAAAATAATTGATTCTTGTTATCAAAGAACCAAAGTATTGTTAACAGAGAAACGCCCTAAATTAGAAGAATTGGCGCAAGAATTATTGAAGAGGGAAATTCTATTCCAAACCGATTTGGAAGTTATTTTAGGCAAACGCCCTCACGATAAGCATGAGGAACTTGCTGAGGATATAATTCATATTCCTGCCTCTGAAATTGGTGAATCTTATGATTCTAAAATGGAAGTGGTAGAACCACCAAAAGAAGATACTATTTAACATTAAAACCCGCTTCGGCGGGTTTTTTTATGGGATTTTGTTTATTTAAAATACCTTTAAACGCAAAAAGCACTAATGAGTTCATAAACACAAAGAACAAAATTTGGTACCTGTTTTTACTTTTTCATTTAGTTTGCCTTTCTGTTTAAATAAATGCATCAAGAAAACGCTGGCCTCGTCTTATAAAAACAAACAATTATGTTATTCATAATAAATAAATTTTGACTTCGACTTAAACCTTAATGCAGAAGAGCAGCGCTAATCTTCATTTGCATGAAATTTATTTCTGCCTGAACCAAATAAATATTTTCTGTTTTGGTTTGAAATTCGTGTTAAAAGAATAAATTTGCAGCACTTTTTATACGTAAAATATTCATAACTATGTCAAAATCAGGTGTTATAGCCCAGGTAATTGGTCCGGTTGTAGACGTTAGCTTTGCTAGCGGAGACAGCAAGCTTCCTAAAATTTACGACGCCCTTTATGTGGATAAAGGCGACGGTTCTAGAATTATTCTAGAATGTCAAAAGCATTTAGGAGAGAGCATGATTCGTACCATTGCCATGGACAGTACCGATGGATTGGTTCGTGGAATGGCGGTTGTCTCTACTGAAGCCCCAATTTCAATGCCAACTGGCGAAGAAATTCGCGGTCGTTTATTCAATGTTGTTGGTGAAGCCATCGATGGAATGAAAAAAGTTCAAAGTGAAGGTCCTAGAGCTATTCACCGCGACGCCCCAAAATTTGAAGATTTATCTACTTCTTCTGAGCCTTTATATACTGGTATTAAAGTAATCGACTTAATTGAGCCATACGCAAAAGGTGGTAAGATTGGTTTGTTTGGTGGTGCGGGTGTTGGTAAAACCGTATTGATTATGGAATTGGTAAATAATATTGCCAAAGCATATGAAGGTATGTCGGTTTTTGCTGGTGTGGGTGAGCGTACTCGTGAAGGTAATGACCTTTTGCGTGAGTTTATCGAATCAGACGTTATTAAATATGGTGCTGAATTTAAACACAGCATGGAAGAAGGCGGATGGGATTTGTCTAAAGTAGATTACAATGAATTAGCAAAATCTCAAGCTACCTTGGTTTTTGGTCAGATGAATGAGCCTCCTGGAGCACGTGCTCGTGTGGCTTTGTCTGGTCTTACCATGGCAGAATATTTCCGTGATGGCGATGAAAAATCTGGTGGACGTGATATCTTGTTCTTCGTAGATAATATCTTCCGTTTTACACAAGCAGGTTCTGAAGTATCTGCACTTTTGGGTCGTATGCCTTCTGCGGTAGGTTACCAACCAACTTTGGCAACAGAGATGGGTGCCATGCAAGAGCGTATTACTTCAACTAAACGTGGTTCCATTACTTCGGTTCAAGCCGTATATGTACCTGCGGATGACTTAACAGATCCAGCTCCAGCAACAACTTTCTCTCACTTAGATGCTACTACAGTATTAAGTCGTAAAATTGCTGAATTGGGTATTTATCCTGCGGTAGATCCATTGGATTCAACTTCACGTATTCTTTCTCCTTCTGTAGTTGGTGATGCTCATTACAATTGCGCTCAACGTGTAAAATCAATTTTACAACGTTACAAAGAATTGCAAGACATTATTGCTATCTTGGGTATGGACGAATTATCTGAAGAGGATAAATTGGTTGTATCTCGTGCTCGTCGTGTTCAACGTTTCTTGTCACAACCTTTCCACGTGGCAGAACAATTCACCGGTTTAAAAGGTGTATTGGTTCCAATTGAAGAAACCATCAAAGGATTTAACATGATTATGGACGGTGCAGTTGACCAATATCCAGAGGCAGCATTTAACTTAGTTGGTACCATTGAAGATGCTATCGCTAAAGGAGAAAAAATGTTAGCTGAGGTTAACTAATCAATTTTAATTTTAAAAGAATGCAATTAGAAATCATAACTGCCGACAAAACGCTTTTTTCAGGTGAAATTGAGGCGGTAACCCTTCCAGGAGCAACTGGTAAATTCCAAATCTTGAAAGGCCACGCTGCTCTTATTTCTAGTTTAGAAAAAGGAATGATTGTGGTAAAAGACAAAGAAGGAAAGCAGGAGTTTGAAGTGAATGGCGGAGTTGTTGAAGTTCTTAACAACAAAGTTATTGTGCTCGCTTAATTGCAAGACCTAATTATACCTAAAGGCCGAATCCAAAAGATTCGGCCTTTTTTTTGGTTCAAACCGAACCCTAAATGCTACGCTTATAAAATCTACCCGCCTTTTATGTAAGAGATTTTTCCTTTCATTTCCATTTTCTTTTACCTTTACCCTAATGAAGAAAAATACCCTGTATTGGATTTGTCAGATTGGTGGTTGGTTCCTCTTTGTAATTTTGGAGTTTATTGGCTACGGAAACATCTATGGTTTCAACGAATTATTGGTGCTAAATGTTGGGATTAATTTTGCTGCTGGAATTTTATTAACTCACTTGTACCGCAGTTTTATTATCCGCAGTTCTTGGATCAACCTACCCATGAAACAGCTTGTGCCTCGCGCTATTTTGGGTATTGGTTTTGTTTCTTTCTTGCTTACCCTTTTAAATATTTACCTCGATAGGTTAACAGTGCCATTGATGAGTCAATTGCCAATTGATTTAATTTTAATTATCAATTACCTGTTTAGCTGGAGTAAGTACATTTTACTTTGGGCCTTGGTTTACCATTTGTTTCATTATTGGGAGCGCTCTTTGGAAGCCGAAAAAGCCAAATACCAATTGCAGGCTATTATCAAAGAAAATCAATACCAGAATTTAAAAACACAACTCAACCCACATTTTTTGTTTAACTCACTCAATAGCATCAGAACATTGGTAGATATTGACCCAAATTTATCTAAGGAAGCTATTACACGTTTAAGTGGATTGTTAAGAAGCTCCTTGCAAATGAGCAAGGAAAAAACGGTTACTTTAAAGCAAGAAATAGAAACGGTTAAAGATTATTTGGCCATTGAAAAAATTAGATTTGATGAGCGTTTGAGCATTAATTTTGAAATAAAGGAAGATACGCTTAGCACCAAAGTGCCGCCAATGATGTTGCAAACATTGGTGGAGAATGCCGTAAAACATGGCATTTCTAGAAGTAAAATGGGTGGGAATATTTTTGTTTCTGCCATCAAAACCAATTTTCATTTGCATATAGAAATAATAAATACGGGTCGGTTTGAACCAAAAATAAATGAACTAGGTTTGGGTTTAGAAAACACCCGCGAACGCTTAGGAATTTTATACGATTCACAAGCAAGTTTTAGCATAGAGAATTTAAATGATACGGAAGTTATTACCAAAATAGATATACCATTATGATACAAACATTAATAGTTGACGACGAAAAATTGGCCCGTGAAGGCTTGAAAAATTTGTTGAAAGAGTTTCCAGAAATTCAAATAATTGCTGAAGCCTCAAATGTGGATGAAGCCTTAGAAATTATTGATAAACAAAAGCCACAATTGGTATTCTTGGATATTCAAATGCCTGAGAAAACTGGATTTGATTTATTGGAAGATTTAATAGAAACACCATCTATTATTTTTACAACTGCCTACGATGAATTTGCCATCAAAGCATTTGAGGTAAATGCCTTGGATTATTTGTTGAAGCCCATACAAAAAGACAGACTTTCGGATGCGATTTTGAAAGCTAAGAAGCAAATTGAAGAGTTGAAATCCGACCGTTTGCGCAATAAATTGGCACCCAATGAAAAAGTGTTTATTCGTGATGGCGACCGTTGTTGGTATGTGAAATTGGAAGACATTAGGATAATAGAATCTGCAGGAAATTACGCCAAAATTTATTTTGATAAGTACCAACCACTTATTCATAGAACTTTAAATTCTCTGGACGAAAGGTTAAACGAACAGATGTTTTTTAGAGCCAATCGCCAGCAAATTATCAACTTGAATTTTCTTGAGAAAATAGAGCCATTTTTCAATTCTGGTTTCTTATTTTATTTAAAAGATGGAACCAAAATAGAGGTGAGCAGAAGGCAAGCGGTGAAGTTTAAAGAACTAATGAGTCTTTAATTTATTGAGTTGAAAACAAAGCGTTTTCTAAGCCAGGGTAAACCTTACTCATTATAGGGTTTATAGCTTCTTTATAGGCTTCCAATCCTGCCTTTTCTTTGGTGTTTTGATAACCGATAATATCGTTAAGGGCATCGTGCATTAATTCTGAGCGTGATTTTGTATCGTACAAACTAATTTGAATTTCAAAGGTGGAGCGTAGCATAGTTCCCCAAATAATACCTAAGTCTTTTGTATTGGCAATTAGTTCAATTTGGTAATCTGCTTGATCTTTTGTTTCTACAAAAATGCAACCCGATTCTAATAATTTTTTCTTGATAACGGGTTCCAAAATTTTGTGGTTCATGGTTTGATCCAAATTTTTTTCATTGCTTACCATAAATATTTTTATAGGATCAATTTTAATACGAATGGTAATTTGAGGACATTCCATTTTAACCAATAAGCTTTTCATACTGGCGTTTAAACTATCAGAAAGAAGGAGTGTTTCTAAATCTGGTTTAAACTGCAAAATATGCATATTGTCTTGTGTTTTTATAGCACTTAAGCCAAATTGTCCAGTCCCATCAAATTGGGTTTGAACACTAGAATTGCCCTTAAAAACCAAGCCGCTACTTATTAGTTTAATAGGAAGATTTGAAATAGGATAGTTAAAAGTATCCTTCCTATAATAGGCAAAAACCAATATGGGCTGATCCAAAGATTTGCCAACAGTTGCTTTTAGATTATTTTGTTTTGAACCTAAATTAGCTAAAAGTAATTGGTCTTGTAGTTGGGAGATAATCTCATTTAATAAGAAAACATTTTTACCTCGGTATGTGGTTTCGATAGATTCGTTTAAGAAGTTTTGTAAGGTTGCCGCAGCTTTAATTCTTAAGTTAAAAATTTGCACAAAATCGCGGGCAGGATTTAGTTGATCGGCTCTGTTCAAATAATCCAAAGCCTTTTCACTAGCCTGATAAATTTTCTTTCTTTTATAGGCTTCAAAATCCGCTTTGTTCATGCGGTAATAGATCCAATACTCTGTTTTGTTTTCCCAGCTATCTACTACCTCAAAACCTTCCATGGTTTCGGAGGCAACCATTCTGGTATCAGAAAAAAACTGCTGGTTGAAAGTTTGATTGTTTTGTTGTTGCGATAGAATAGAGTTGCTTGAAATGGTAACTTTAATTTCACCAAGCATGTCGTCTAATGCATTTTTCTTGGCTACTCTCTGGAAATCGCCAGCATTATTGAGTTTACTGGCATAGCCAATTCCAATATAATATTGAGTATTGGTTGGCCTTTGAGCCACCCAATCTGGCTTTTTATTACTTAATACACTTTCCTTATGCACTCCGCATCCCATTAGCGCCAATGCTAACACGATCCAAATTGCACGTAAATGTAGTAAGTGTTTCATTTTTTTTACCGATTATCAATGAAGTATAGCTTCTGGCTGCTGGCGACTGGCTTCTGGCTGCTTTGTGGTTTGGCAAAAATACACTTCAAATTGAACATGTATTTTTGCCAAAGACTAACAACTTATCCTACGCTAAAGCTTCGGACGCCAAAGACTAAAGACTAAAGACTAAAGATCTTCTTCTAATTTCCTGCTCTTTCCTTTGCCAATTTTTCCATTTCGGCATTGAAGATTTCTTCAAATTTCTTCTTGTCGTAATCTTGAGCTATTTTTTGATTGTTGGCAATACCTTTATCGATGCCATTTAAGACAGCTTGTTTATTGGCTTCAATAGCAACCCAATAAGTGTAGGTATTATTTGGTTCTTGAAACAGTTTTTCACCTAATACTTTCACATCAACTAATTCTTGGTTGGTAACCTCGCGAGCCAATTCTTCAAATTTATTATTGAAATCAATTTGGTTTCCAACAGTTCTTTGTTGAGTATATTGATCGGTAACTTTTTTAACAGTAGTTTGGATCAAACCGGCCATTTCACTTTTTGCATTTTGCATTGCAATTTTCTTTGCGGTTTGTAAATCTGGACTATTACCACTGCTTTTAGAACGGAAATTTTCTTTGTCGCTGTAATATTCCTTAGCGCTAAAAGGAACTGATATTTCAATTGCGCCAGTACTTTTTTCAATTGGAGTAGTTACCTTTTTTTTTGATTTACACGCAGCAAATGCAATAACAAAAGAACCTAAAATCGCGCCTGAACGTATCAAGCTTCTCGCATTTAATTTCATGATAATTTTTATTAGTAGTTTTTATTGATGGGTGCTAATATACAAATGCAATGCCAGAAAAATTATTATCACATCCTGGTTTCGGTTCGAACCAAAAAAAAACTCTGGCAGAATATTCTACCAGAGTTTTTAAATATAATTGCCAGCAGCCTATCCTACGCTAAAGCTTCGGCTAACAAAGCCAGCAGCCTACTTAATAGTATCCATATGGCAAATTAAATCTACCACTTTGTTAGAATAACCCCACTCATTGTCGTACCAAGATACCACTTTCACGAAATTATCATTCAAAGAAATACCAGCTTTTGCATCAAAAATAGAAGTACGTGAATCTCCAAGGAAATCATTACTTACAACTTCATCTTCTGTATATCCAAGGATACCTTTCATTTCATTTTCTGAAGCATGTTTCATAGCAGCCTTAATAGTTTCATAGCTTGCACCTTTTACTAAACGGC
Source organism: Bacteroidia bacterium (assembly GCA_021740845.1). GTDB lineage: Bacteria > Bacteroidota > Bacteroidia > UKL13-3 > UKL13-3 > B1. Next base: position 32,738 of record JAIOYZ010000018.1, on the reverse strand, counting down.
AAGTTAAATCTACTACAGAAACGTCTGGAGTAGGAACACGGAAACTCATACCAGTTAATTTTCCTTTTAATTCAGGAATAACTAATCCAACAGCTTTAGCAGCACCAGTACTAGAAGGAATAATGTTTTGGTAAGCTCCACGGCCACCTCTCCAATCTTTAGCAGAAGGACCATCAACAGTTTTTTGAGTAGCAGTAACAGCGTGAACGGTTGTCATTAAACCTTCTAAAATTCCAAAATTATCATTCAAAACTTTAGCAATTGGAGCTAAACAGTTTGTAGTACAAGAAGCATTTGATACAATAGTCATATCTGCAGTATACTTCTCTTGGTTAACACCCATAACAAAAGTTGGGGTATCGTCTTTAGCAGGAGCGCTCATGATAACACGTTTTGCACCAGCAGTGATATGCTTAGCAGCAGTATCCATAGTTAAAAACAAACCAGTTGATTCAACAACGTATTCAGCACCTACTTCATCCCATTTCAAGTTAGCAGGATCTTTTTCTGCAGTTACGCGAATTTTTTTACCGTTAACTACTAAATGGCCACCCTCTACAGCGATGTCACCTTTGAAAATACCATGAGTTGAATCGTATTTTAACATGTAAGCCATGTAATCTACTTCTATTAAATCATTGATACCAACGATTTCTACTTGAGGGTTATTGATGGCAGCCCTGAAAACCAAACGACCAATACGGCCGAATCCATTGATTCCTATTTTCATTATTAATGGGGGTTATTTTTAGTTTGGCAAAGATAAGTGATTCTAACTAAAAACGGATTCCTTTTGAGTCCATTTTTTTTATGATTTTTATGCCATTTTAAATTTGTTTGGTGAGAATAAGTGGATGAATACCAGTTGAATGGGTTTTGTTGGGGGTGAAATATGGGCAGTTTTGACCCAGACTTAATGAGTGGAATGAAATTAACTGATACTTAAAATGCAGGGAAAAGGGGTTAGATTTTTTTTTAAAAAATGAAAGGTCGGTTTTGATAAAAATCCTAGCTTAGAGGATTTAGCCTCCACTGGTATCGCAATCTTCTAATGTCTCTAGTAATAAATTACAAAAAATCCCACGGGGGTAAAAAAGCCTGATTTTGATGTGTGGTTGAGCCGGTTAAAAATTGGTATTAATTTTTTCAAATATTATCCGACCTTTCAACTAAAAAAATAAAGGACTTAAGGCTTATTGCAAAAACAGTCCTTCCTATAGCTTTAATCTCAGGTGCTAAATTGGTTTAGATATTTGTTAGTCTTTTACCACTTTAATCCACTTCTCCCGTTCACCCATTTTTATTTGTAATAAATAAATGCCTGAACCAACAATATTATTTGATGGTAAATCCAATTTATAGCTTCCTTTTGCCATCTGAGTGCTCGAGAGTAAATTTTCTATGAGCCTTCCTTCTAAGCTATATAAATTGGCACTTAAAAAATCCTTTTTATCAATGCTCACTTCTATAGTTATAGACTCCTTAAATGGATTAGGATATACAGATGCCTGTAGCGAATTTTCTCTTTCCAATAAGCCTACCGTATTCCCTAGGTGAAATCTGGCAGAGCAGAATCCAACAGATAAATCACTATGTCTTATTAATCCGCTTACCCAAATTTTTTGATCTGCTTCAAAGCTCATAAAATGAGCGCTGCTTGTAGAGCCGGCGTCAAATTCAATGGTAGTTTTGCCAGTAGTATTAAAACTCAAATCATAGGTGCCATTTTTATGTATTCTAGCCAAAGCAAACTTACCAGTGGTAGAACCCGCCGCTAGAATCTTGCCATCCTCTTGCACCAAAATTGAATAAAGAAAATCATCTTGTCCACCAAAATTAAAGTTTCTTAAACCGTTTGATCCAAAGCTGGCATCCATGGTGCCATCGGCATTTACACTTGCAATGGCAAAGCCAGATTTGGTATAGTTGCTGTAATAGTAGGTTCCTCCTAAAATTATTTTCCCGTTATCAAGTAACTTCATAGCATTGGTTCCCATGGTAGAATTAATGCGCAATTTTCCATCTGAACTAAAGGAGCTGTCATAGCTACCATCTTTATTTAACCTACAAACAAATGCATAATTGCCATTGCTATATTCATTCCCTAACACCACCATTTTCCCATCATTTTGCAAGAGAATTTGGCTTGGCCATTCGTAATAATTAAATGCATCAAAATCAAAAACATGAAGTCCATCTTTGCCAAAATCAAATTGGCGCTCGCCATTGCTCTTCAATTTAGCAATAAGCATTGCCGAGTTATTTTTTACAGAGCCAAGCAAGGTTAAATCACCATTGCTTTCTTGAACACCATTTGATACCTCAGCAAAAATTCCTGTATAAGAAGTTCCTTCTATTCCATAGCTTACATCAACGCTTCCGTTGCTTAAAAATCGCATCATCACCAGCTCTTCTTGGTCGTTAAAGCCTATGAGTATTTTGCCATCTTGTTGGGGTAAAATAAACATAGGAACCAAATTTGTTTTTATTTCACCATTCACGCCAAAGCCCGCATCTGGATTGCCATTTGCCAATACTTTAAAAACCACAACGGTGTCTGTATAGGTTTCGTTAATTGCATCATAATACGATTTGTTCATGATGCCAATCAATTTGCCATCTGCCACTTTTTGCAAATCATATATGTAAAGACTGCTGCCATTCTTTGCAGGAAAAGTGGCACTCATTTTTCCATTTACCCCATAACTTACATCAAGGGTTCCCGGATTTTGGGCCATGATATTTTCACTGCCCATGCAGATAATCAAACTAAGTATACTTAAAATTCTTTTCATGTTAGGTGTTGTTTTACTCATTAATGTTTCACAAAGCGTAAAGTAGCAGTACTTTCATTTTTCTTAAATTGTACCACATACACTCCAGGTAGGAGAGAGGCAATATCAATAACTTGGTCGTTTTCTATCAATGCATTGTTCTGAACTAATTGTCCGCGCATATCAAAAATTTGCACCTGCGAACCTGCCGCTTGCAACATATGTAATTCATTGTTGGCCGGATTTGGATAGAGCATCACATGTAAAAATTCTTTAGGTAAATCACTTAACGAAGTAAAGTTAGGATCCTTGGCAATGCTAAATACATCGCGCAATAGCTTTAGATTTGGATCAAACCGAACGCTTTGAATAGTGCCCATACCTACAGGTATGTTGAGCATTTTGCTAACGGCATCTACTTGTACATAAATACTGGTATCACCCATGGCTCTTTTTAATCGCACTTCTAAAGGAAATATAAACACCGTGCTTCCACTGCTGGGTTCTTGATTAATGCTGAGCCAAAGATTGCCTCCAACTTGGTTATACTTACCAGATAAGATAGGGTATCCTTCATTGTAAATCCATTGCGTAAAAAATTGGTCTAGGTTCAGACCAGATGTTTGCGACATAATATCTTTAAAGTTGGGTGTTCTTGCGCTGCCAAATGCGTAAGCGGCTAAATAATTGCGTAAGCCCAAGAAAAAGATAGAATCGTTGTTAATGAGGTTGCGCAACATATGCACCACCATGCCACCTTTGGCATAAGATGAATTGCCATCAAATAAGGTTCCTACATCAAACGAATCGTTTACAAACACGGTATTGCTGGCCTGTTTGGCTCTGTTTATGTTTCCAATTAACCATTCCTTTTCTTGGCCTGGGAAAAGATTTTCTAATGCCACATATTCGGTAAAAGTGGCAAAGCCTTCATTCAGCCAAACTTCAGAATAGCCGTTGCAAGTAACGTAATCGCCAAAGTATTGGTGACCTAATTCATGGGCTACAATTTCAAAGTTAAATGCACCTATGCTGGTCATGGTTTGGTGTTCCATAGCACCTGGAATAGGAGCTTGTGAATGACCATATTTTTCGTTGGCAAAAGGGTACATGCCAAACTTTTCGGAGAACACTTCTATTAATGCGGGGGTGTGGTCTACAGCTTCAATTTCTTGAATTGTTGCATTTTTATACAGATAGTTTTGAACCAATATTGGCGAGTGTCCCACAGGATTTGCATAACTGTTTTTTTCTTGATAGTCAGAAACGGCAATGGAGATAAGATAGTATGCAATTGGGTATTTGCTTGACCATTGGTAACTGTGTTTTCCATTGCCTAAGGGAACTATGTTTTTAAGTAAGCCATTCGACCCAACTTTATTGATGGTATCGGTATTGATCCATATATCCATCGAATCAATTTTATCTGTATTGAGTTGCTTGCAAGGAAACCATTCGTAAGCAGAAAAGGGTTGACTCAAGGTCCAGGTTACCTTTTGGGTTGTATTGGTGCTAAAGCCAGCACCACCAATAGCTCCATCGGTATTGTTAGGCGTGGTGCCATGGTAAAAAATGGTCGCATTAAAAGGTGTATTAGCCAAAAGAGAATCTGCATCAGCCTCTATATGTAAAAAGTTTTTATCATGAATGGCATCCGATTTTTTCTGGTTGAACCAAACGGAATCAACTGTTAAGGCATTATGCAATTGCAAGGTAAAATTGTGTAAGGTCAACAAAGTCTTTGCTTCAATATAAACATACCCTTGAATAAACTTTGTGTTGTTTTCTACATTCAGGTTAAACTTATAGTAATTGATATCATACTGGTTAAGTAAATCCATATCGGCCGCAGTAAGCGTAAAATGTGGGCTGCTGGCATTTTCCTTCAAGTGCCCACAACTGTGTTGCGCAAAACTTTGAAGATTGCAAAGCAATAGGGTAACAAAAAAAATTTTCTTCATATTCAATTATTTTGAGGCAATATAGAGACAGGCCAAAGAGATTTCGGCTTCAATTATTATTAAGACAGATTTATTGAGTATTTGGTTCAATGCAGGCTAATTTTGTTTAAACCTGCCAACCAATAAGGCTAATATTGCCTACCGTTTTTCTCTGGATTTTTTAGGTCGATCCAAAACATATAGGATGCTTCTTCCTTGTCGCGCAAGCCATTTCCGTTGGCATCTAACTGCGCAAAGACATACAAGTAATCATTCTTTTTATCTTACTCAGATTTATACACCGAATAATTTTCTGGAATAAGCGCTTTTTAAAATTCCCCGGTAAAGTTAAAAAAGTACATTCTTCTCAGGTCCATTAAGTTAATTCGGAGCCGTCTCAAAAACCAACGAATCTTTATTAAGCCCATCAAGCTTCCCATCCACACTACTCTCCACCCCAGCACTCACCTGAAATCCCTTACTCATTTTCTTGGAGGAACATGAAGCTAAGAAAACGAATGATGCTATGCCTAAAATGGTATAAAGTTTTTTCATGGATGAAATATTAATTGAAGGCAATCAATACCAATGAATAATTTGAAAATTTTGATTTTGTGATATCAAATATTTGATTTTGAGTAGGGATGGGGAATTATTGCAGATTTACAAGTTCAAGTAATTGATTTGGTTTGTTTTTATCTATATATTGTAGCAGCCAAATTTTACATATGTCATTAGCCTACAAAAAATCCATCCTATTTGCTTTGCTCTATTTTGGGCTAGCTTTTAAACCATTCGCCCAAACAAATGCTATAGATAGTTTTCTGCTAGTCATTGCTAAACCTACAACTTCGGATACCACACGTATACGTTTATATAATCAGGTATCAGAATTGGCAATTCAAAACCGGGATAATGCAGCATTGACCTATGCTCATAAGGCTTTTGTTATTGCAAAAAGTAAAGGACAAAATTTTGGAATGTATAGGGCCTATACAAATATAGGGACACATTATTTATATGCAAATCAATTAGATTCTGCCAACTATTTTTTTAGCCTTGTATTGCACTTATTAGAAAAGGCAAGCTACCCAAGTTTAGAAGCCGAGCTGCTAAAGAAAAAGGGGGTGCTGCAATATTATGCAGGCAATACAGATAGTGCCTTGTATTACTTTCAAGGCTCATTACAAATTAATGAGCAAATAGGAGATAGCTTAGAAATTATAAAGTCATACAATAACATGGGTGCTATTTCTCTCAAAACCCGAAAATTGGATCAGGCATTAAGCTATTTTTATAAGTGTTTGGCTTTTGATGAAAAGGTGGCAGATGTGCGCTCCATTGCATCCGATTACAATAATATTGCCCTTGTTTTTATCGACAAAAAAGACTTAGGTTCAGCCCAAAAGTACCTGCAAAAAACAATAGAAATACGGCGCAAATTACAAGATACTGCCGGATTGGTAAAGGCAAGTATTAACTTGGGAATTGTATATACCGATAAGCAAAAACCTCAAGAGGTATTATCACTTCTGAGTCCAATTTTAAAAATAGTCAGTATAAAAGATTTTCCTGATGAAAGCAGTCAGATTTTAAATAATATGGCTGTAGCATACAAAAATTTGAAACAGTATAATCAAGCACTTGAATTCTCAAATAAGGCTTTGGAGATTAGGAAAAAGTATCAAATAAATAAAGATATGCCAGCCCTGTTAAGTAATATTGGCGCTATTTACCTCGAGTTAAAAAAGTATTCTTTGGCCATAAAATTTGCTAAACAAGGCCAAGAATTAGCGAGCCAAGCGAAGCAAATTGATATTGAAAAAAATGCGGTTATTATTTTGGTAGAGTCTTATTTAAGGCTGAACCAAAGTGCTATTGCTTTGGAATATTTTAACAAGTTAAATTCACTCAATGAGGTGTTTTATAATATTCAAACAGCCAAACAGGTGGCAGAGTTGCAAACACAATTTGAAACCGAAAAGAAGGAAAATGAAAATAAATTATTGCAACAAGAAAATGATATTAAGCAATTGGAATTAATGGCTCAACAAGCAAAAATTAGCTACCAAAATTTTGCGATTGCCGCCCTGATAGCTTCTCTGCTTTTGGTAGTTATTTTAGTGATGTGGCGCTTTAATATTATTAATTTGAGAAAGAAAGAACAAGAACTTTTGGCGGCTCAAAAAGTACAGCAAGAAAAGGAACGTATTTCGAGAGATTTGCATGATAATGTAGGAGGACAATTATCATTTGTTCTATACTCTTTGGATGGGTTAATGAGTCAGAACGAAGCAAAAAGAATGGATGTTTCGCAAAGTATTCAAGGTAGCGTAAGACAAGTAATTTCTAATTTACGCGAAACGATTTGGGCGATAAATGATGAGCAAATTTCTATTCAAGATTTTTCTGATAAGTTAAAAGTTTATGCCCGAAATATGTTTAGACATAGCGAAATAGAACTGATTTTTGAGGAAAAAATTGAACAAACAATTTCCATGAATTCCTTAACTGGGCTGAACTTGTTTCGTATTTGCCAAGAAGTTATAAATAATGCATTTAAGCACTCTCAGGCAAAGCGTTTTCAGATTTCCATTTTTTCAAATGAAAAAATTCGAGTTCATTTAGCAGATAATGGAATTGGATTCAACCCCAACAATGAGAATAATGGGTTTGGACTAACTAATATCAAAAAGCGTGCAGCAGAAACTGATATATCAATTTTGGTTCAGACCGAACCAAAGCAAGGAGTATCTTATACCTTTATAGTATAGATGCACTATTTATTGAACCAAATCATCAAGCCATTTTTGCCATGAGTAAAAGAAATGAAATGACCTATATAGCTATTGTTGACGATAAGAAAAGTTTGCGTACTGCATTAATGGAAAAATTAAATGCTTTCGAAAATTATGAAGTGCTTTTTACAGCTGAGAATGGTGAAGACTTTCTGATGAAAATGATGGAGGCGCGCAAATCTGTGGAGCCCGACGTGGTTTTAATGGATATTGATATGCCTATCATGAATGGGATAGAAGCAGTGGCCAAGGGTAAAGATAGATACCCCAATTCTCGGTACTTAATGCTAACCATTTTTGATGAAGATGAAAAAATATTTTCTGCTATTAAAGCGGGAGCAGATGGTTATTTATTAAAAGATGAGCCCATTGAAAAAATTAAAGAAGCAATTGTTAGTTTATTAAACAATGAAGGCGCACCTATGTCTCCAAGTATCGCTAGAAAGGCACTTAAGTTACTCATGAATGCAAGTATTGAAATTGACAAAAAGTCCACTGAAGAGGTACCTTATCATTACAATTTAACACCTCGCGAAAAGGATGTTCTGGAGCTTTTGGTAGAAGGTTTAGAATACAAAGAAATTGCACAAAAAATGGATACAAGTCCTAATACCGTTCGCAACCACATTGCTAATATTTATAAAAAACTACACGTTACGTCTAAGGCTCAAGCCATTCGTTTATTTACCAAAAACGGACTTTGTTAAATTTGGCTTGAACCTATAAAAAAAGAGGCTGTTTCAATATTGAAACAGCCTCTTTTTTTTATAGGTTACTTTTTCTTGTTTTACTTTATTTGATCATGTATCCCACAGAGTAATCGTCGCTACCCCTGTTTATTTCAGCATCTTTATTGCTAATTACCAAGGATGATTTGGTGAGTTTTGTAACTACGTTAGTATCTGGTAAATCGCCCGGCTCATTTAATATTATAAGGTCTTTGCCATTTAATTTAACCAATGAGTAAGTTCCATTAGATGTTCCAAGAGATAAAACTGTGGAATACGTATTGTCATCTCTTAAAGTAAAGGTTCCTGTTCCAGCTGGAATGGGATAGGAAAGCAATAATGAATCTCCTGGAATAGAATATTCTTCCAACTTTGTAATGGTCCAATTGGCTACTAAATTTTCTTTGGTAACTGCTACTGGTGCGTCTTTGTCTTCTGTTTTTGTTTCGTCTTCTTTTTTACAAGCTACCATAGTAAGTAACAGCATTGGAATAAGGAGTTTTTTCATGATGTTTAATTTTTTGTTTTTGTTTTTTGTTTAATGTTATCGTAAGTCAAAGCCAATGATTAATTTATTTTCCTTTTTGTAATACAAAACGCCAAAGTCTTCATCTACTTTGTATTCTGGCTTTTTATCTTTTAAAATTAATTCTGCCTCTTTTTGTCCATTGTCTTTATTTATTTTTACTAAGCCTACACCGTCATCTAATTTGGTTAATATGTATAAGTGGTTTTTAGTGGCTTCTGTGGCCCTAAATTTCTTGCTCATTTCTCCTCCTAAGCCAGATGCCGCTTGGGAGCTTTGCCTAGAATCTTTTTGGTTGCCAGCCATTCCTTGGCCAACACTCTGGCTTGCCAATGCGGCCGTAACTGCTCCTAAAGCAATTTTTGCCGCCAAACTTTGTCCAGGTGCTTTGTAGTAGGATTCGTAAATAATTTTGCCATCATAGCTTATCAACATATTGTTTTGTGCTGCTCCAATTAATATGCCTTTTTCTCTAAACTCAATTTTACTTGGAGTTTCTTCTTCTTTAAATTTTAAATCCATAACCTTGGTGTTGCTACCATCTTTTTTAATAAAATACAATTCGGTGCCTGTGCTCACAATTAACCTATCATTTTTTTCGTCGTAAGCAGTAATCATATTGGTTACTTTCTTAAACTTAGCGGGTTCCTTTATATACTCACCTGTTTTTAAATTAGCCACACCCATATCTTTTAAACTCAAGTAAAAGACCAAATCATTTGGTAATAAAATTACATTTTTGTAGACTGCTCCTGTTTTGATTTCCTTCTTAAGTATTGTTTTTCCACTTGTTAAATCAATGGTATTGATAGCGCCAGTTTGTGCTGCATAAACCAATCCATTTGGAGTAATTTGGGTCATAAAAACCGGACCTTTAATTGCGAATGCCTTTTTCCATAAAGGCAATGAAGTTTCGCGGTTGTAGAATTGAATAAAGGTTGTTTTTAGGTCTGCTGTATGTGTATACAACATTTTATCTGTTAAAGATATGTTTTGCGGCATACCTGGAATTTTAACTGGTTTTTTGGTAGTTAAATTTCCGCTGCTATTGAGTTTGTGCAAATAGTGGTTTTTGCCATTGCTTTCGCAGATATAATACTCACCTTTAGCTGGGTCGGCTACTACTTTTATGATGCCCGATGTTTTGTCTAAATCACTATAAACCCAATCGGTAGTAATTTTATTTTTGTCTATACATACGATGCCTTTTTCTGTTCTAACAAATAATTTTCCTTCAGATTCATAATAAGTAAGTGCATTAATATATACACCCATTTGTTTCTTATCGGAGAACTCAACCATTCCTATTTTTGCAAAATTATTAAGGTTGTATACGCCCAGAGCATATCCACCTTTATTGGTAGTTCCCATTATCGTTAAAGTATTGTTGCTAAAGTCTGGCGATATGCTCATAATAGCTCCCCAACCATTTTCTGCAGGGGTAAATACTTCCTTTCCTGTAATATAATCAATAACCAATTTGCTATATCCTCGTGACAATATAATGTAACTTGTATTGGGTATTATTTGCATTTCTTCTGGTTTAATTTTCCCCATTTTGGTGTAGGTATATTTTACTTCGTTGCTATGGGCTTCTATGCCACTTATGCCATCTGAGGAGCCAATTAGGGCAATTCCTCCGGGCATTTTTTCTATCATTTCAATAGAGCCACTAATAGGATATTGGTACTTTTGAGTAAGATTTGTTTGGGCAAGTAGTGCCGTGGCTAATCCAATTAGCCCAATGCTTAAGAGTATTTTTTTCATAATTTGTTGCTTGCTTTTTGTTTGCTTGTATATGCTACTAGTATCCACTAAGGGAAATGTGTGTGCTTAATTTTTAACGAATTTTTGAGTGTATATTCCTTTGTCGCTATTTACTTGAATCAAATAAATGCCGCTTTTTAAGTCAGCAATATCTATTTCTGAACCTACCATGCTTTCTTTTATTAAGGCACCATTTAAATTTAAAATGGTTATGGCGTTAATAGTTAATGGTGCACTTAGTTGGATTTTAATTTTTTCGTTGGCAGGGTTTGGATATACACTCAATGTAGTATTTGCAAAGGTTTCATTTAATGCAGAGGCTCCACTGTTGTTATAGGTAAATGTGGCAGTGCGCTGAAATGGACCACCTGTAGTATTGCGAGATTCTACTGCAAATTTTTTGGTTTTGCCCGCCTCTTTCTGTAAAACCAATACTTTGTTTTGAACCTCAAATTGATTGGTGCTGGTTTGCAATATGCTGTGTAAACTAGAATCTAATCCGTTGCTATAATAATAGATAATAAAGGAGTTGCGCAAAGAATCTACGCTGCTGGTGTACTTGTATGTTACCATTGAATCTAGCTTATTTGCACTGAAATAATAAAATGATTTATTATTCAATTCCCAGGTATTGTTAGCCCAACGATACGTATGGTGTATAGATAGATTTGAACTTCCACCTTGTGCAATCACTATTTTACCATTCTTTTCAAATGCAGCACCGTTATTACTGTTTTCTATGGTAACGCTGGTATCGTATGTGCCATTACTTTCAAAAGTAGCACGCTCTTTATCTTCCCAAGGGTCGTTGTCTTCTTTTTCTTGTGAAAGGCAAATAACTTTATTCCCCTCTACAGTGCTGCTAATTTTAAAGGTAGGCAAAGGCAAACCTGGTTGCGCGGATGATAATCCGGTAAGAGGTATTCCCCTGCTATTGTAGGTAATGGCCATGTCAAAATAAAGCATGTTAATGGAGTTGTGTGGAATAGGATCAACCCGAAGATTTAAATTCCAAATTTGTGCTGCGGTAAATTGTGCGTAACTGGCTCCACTCATAATTAGTAATGCCAATAGGGAGAGTACTTGTTTTTTCATTTTTTGTTTTGTTAAATGGTATAGACAAAAATGAATTTAGGCGTGTAATTATAAAATAGTGCAGATGTACTAGTATAATCTCATCTGACACATTTAACAAAAAAGTATTTGGTTTTAGATTTAATACTTTTTGAGTTATGATTTGCGGATTGGTTTTTAATACACAACATATTCTCTAAAAAAAAGCGAAGCTGTTTAGAACAGCTTCGCTTTTTTTACCCTTGTTTATAAAATATAATGTTAGGCTTTATCTAAACAATATAGGTTTCCTTAAAAAATTATTGGTTCAGACAATACTAAATGAATTAATCTATCAGAATTTTTTTATAAGTAATGCCATTAGTGGTTGTTATTTCAACAAAGTAAATTCCTGTATGGAGCATAGCTGTATTTACGTTTGCTAAATTATTTTGTAGCAAATATTGTGGATTAACTTTTTTGCCTGAAATATCCCTTAAAGAAATGCTTAGAATGGGTGTATTGTCTGCTGTTTCAATCATAAAATAGGCTTTTGCCGGATTGGGGTAAAGAGATATAGGTGTTTGAACCCATTTGTTCTCAATGCCAACCGAACCTGAACCTGTTTTAATTTCAAAAAAGCCAATATGATAAGCACCCACATTCATACCCGTCATGGGTAAAGTTACATTACCAAAAACATTGCCATAAGAGAAAATGCCAGCCATTATAACCCTATTATTGGTGCTTTCCAAATACTCAATGGTGCTGCCTACTAATCCACCTGCTACAGATGCTTTTACACTGCCGAGCATGGTTCCGTTTTTATCAAAAGAGGCTACCCATTGCTCTGTTCCAGTAGCCGTGGCGCTTCTTTTAAATTCAATGCTATCGGTTCCATTGGTTTGAAGATATACACTTCCATTAGTGTTGCCAGCTATGTATATTTTTCCGTCAGAAAAAACAGGTCCTTTAATCCCAAAGTTAGATACCCTGGTCCATACTTGTTTGCCATCTGTACCATTTATTTTAACCAAGTACCCAGACGAAGGTCTAATGCCATAACTGGCAGTCCATTTGCTGCTTAAGCCGCTAACATAAAGGTTGCCGTCGTTATCTATGGCAGTGCCGCTGTAGTTGTTTATGGAGTTATCGCTATCGTATATAACAGCCCATTGTGCCTCACCTGTATTGTTAAATTTTACAGCAATTAAAGAGCCCTGCGAATAAGATATGGTAATATTATTGCCAAAGTTAATAGCAGTAGAGGAGCCCAAATTAAACCCTGTAAAAAAGATATTATTGCCATGTACCGCTAATTCTGCGGGTTGTAAAAATCCTTTGTTTACATTAACCCAATCTACAGTGCCATCAAGGCTTAACTGACAAAGCAGTGCTATATTATTGCTATATTGGTTGCTTGGGTAGTTTACATTGTTGAACCTAAGATTACGGCCCTTGCCATGAGCTAACCAATATACTTTATTGTTGGTTACTTTAACAGATACACCTCTATCGGTTCCTAAAGAAAAATTATCTGCCTCGCCTAGGCGGTGCATCCAAATTTTTCCTGTTTGGTTAATGCGTGCCACAAAGGCATCTGCAGAGTATAAGTCAGATCCTGAGGCAGTATAAAACGGAGCTAATGAGTCGTTGCCAAAAGATAAAGTGCCATTAAATTCTCCAGTAATTATTGCTCCCCCTAAACCATCATCACAAATGGCATTAATTTTATGAGCATACCCAATTCGTTCTGTTGCCTTTAAATTTTGTGTCCAAACCACAGCATTCAAAGAATCATACTTTATGAGGCTTAGCCCTTTGCTCATAAAATAACCGCCATCTGAGGTTGGAATTACCGTTCCTTTGGCTGGGGTTGCCAATATATTCATATCCACTTTGGTATATTTTTCTACCAAAGGAGTTTGAGCAAATGCAGCTATAACAGAAGAGCTGGCAATCATTAATTGTAAAATAATTTTTTTCATTTTTATTTGGTTTAAAATTGTGAGCAAAAATGAAACAGAACTACTCGGGAAAAAATAGTGCAGATGTACCAGAAAGATAGTTTGTAAAAGGCTTTGGTTTGAACCAAAAAAAGAAAGGTCGGTTTTGATAAAAATCCTAGTTTAGAGGATTTAGCCTCCACTGGTATCGCAATCTTCTAATGTCTCTGGTAATAAATTACCAAAAATCCCACGAGGGTAAAAAAGCCTGATTTTGATGTGTGGTTGAGCCGGTTAAAAATTGGTATTAATTTTTTCAAATATTATCCGACCTTTCAATGGCAAATGTAAAGGTTTTGCAGGTATTAGGAACAAACATTTTTCCAATTTTTTTCTACTCAAATAATTATTTAGTTTTAAGCATTTCTTTATGATTAGAATAGCATTACATTTAAAGCAGGTTAATCTTTTTGGTTATTTGTCCTATTGTGATTGGATATATTTGTTTTAAACTTTATCAATGCGTAATCTGATTCCCTTTTTGTTTTTTATTCTATTTTTCTCGTGTAAGCGAGAGAAAGAAAATTATGTGGTGAGTGGCTTTCTTTATAAGGATTGTTCGCATACCATACCCTATGCAAATTATTCGCTGAAATTGAATTATTTTACCAAAAGTCTTCTAGAAGATCCATTTGAGTTATCCTTGACTACAAACGAAAAGGGAGAGTTTTCTTTTACATATGAAAGTGTTTCAGATTTAATTAATGGAAATCTTTCTCTTCAATATATAGATAGTATTTCAAAAGGTTCTTTGGTAGTAGATCTCCCATTAAATAAGTCGGTAAATCTAGGAAATGTAGTTAAAGGTTTAAATAGTTTTGTGATCTTTAAGATTTCCACAAAAAAGACTTATACCTCAAGTGATACACTTTATAACCGCATAACTGCTAGTAATTTTATTCCTCCGTATAAAATGGAAGCTCCCTTTAAAGTTGGGCCCTTTACAGATGGCCAAATTTTAGATACTGTAATTGGAGCAAATATATTGAGTTATCAGAGCAGCTCTGGGTCTATAAAAGTTCCAATTTATAATGAATGGCGCATTGGTGCTCATTATTTTGACAAGGAAAGGTTGAATAATCAATATTTATTAATTGCTCCTTGCCAGGTTTATGAAGAGGTGGTGATAGATTTAAGTAAGGCGGTAAAGTAGGGGGGAGACTTCATGTAACAGAAACTCCCCCATTAGGAGGTATTGAAGTGAGGATGCTATTCTAGGTGAGATAACTAAAGTAGAAATTAATGAAAATCATCAAACATTTCAATAAGACATTAAACTATACGCGCATCTTCTGTAAATAATTCGAGTAGGTTTAAAGTTGGAAGCATGTAACCATTAAATTTTGTGCCTTCGGTTTTGGAATGTAATATTCCGCGTGCGGTGCCAACTGTTATTACTGCTAGGTGAGTAATAAATGTTTTGGGAACAATTAGGGCATTACTTTCCTGTTCTACAAATTGTACCCATGATTCCTCTGCCAGTTTAAAATGGCAGCTACATTCAAGTATCATTATTGGTCTATCCTCATCCATAAAGCGGTTTGAGAATAAAACAGATAATGATCTTTGTGCCTCATTCTTTGCGACATTAAAATTGACAACAAATTCTAATGGTTTATTAGTATCGAATTCTTGTTCAACAATTGCAAACTGTTCGGTATGTATAGCAATTAATTGAAATCCTATGGAATTTGTACTATTCATATTAGGCGGATTCTGCAAAATTAGTTGCTTCTCCTTTTGGAGATTGAAAGGTGAGGCGCTCAATTGGTTTAGTGGCAAAATAGATTGACTGATACTTACTTTTGTCTATTATATTTGGCAAGCTTATAGACTTTATTGCTTCACTCTTGTATTGGAATGGCTCGATTGAAATCAGATTAATTTTCAATATTTCTTCCAACTTTGCGATAGTTTCCAATGTAAGGTTCTCCTGTCCTTTAACAATCTTGTTAATGTATTGTGGCGAAACTTCTAACTTTGCAGCTAGTTCTACCTGAGTGACATTTCTTTCACGCAATACCTTTAAAATTGCTATAGCAATTTGCATTGATTTTTTCAACCAAGCTTTGTTTGTTTTGCGAAACGCAATAAGATCATGAACTTTTGATTTTTCATTGCTTATTAAATCTTTAAACACTTTCTTTCCCATTTTAAATTATTCTCTTAATAATTCGTAAAACCCATCCATATCACTAATGCCTTGAGCTAAGAGAAATTCTCTTACTTTTTCTAGTTTTTTTAACTGCCTTGCGGTTTCAGGATGATCAGCCATATTTTGACTTTGTTTAATTGCTCCACCAGTGATAACATAATATTGTGACTCAACTTGAATAGCATATAAACGTACCCAATTTATTTTATGTTTCATCTTGTGGAGTACTAACTCATTTCCAAATTTTTTTAGAGGCACAAAAACTTGATTTAAATTTTCCCGGTTTTCCTCTAGGTAGTCATACAACTCTATGGCTAATTCTTCGGTTTTTTCAATTGCTTCTTCAATCGATAAATTATAAAATTTAAGTACATCTGTATTTTCATTGAAATACGCCTCCAGCTTCGAAACATCAGTTAGAAAATTTATAAATGAAGTAAATTCATCAATTTCATCTTCAATAACTAAAGCGAATAACTGTGGTGCGAATATATTAACAAATTTCATAAAATCAACTTATAGGTTTATTTTTAAATTGATTTAGAATAATTGTTGGTTTCATAGTTTTGGCTTTAGGTGCAGGTTCATTTACAAAATATCATTCTTCGCAAAACAAATTGGGTAGAAAAGAATGAGTTTGTTTATGCAATATATCAATATTTTTTGATTCTAAATTCATTCAATATGGGTTAATAATTTAGATCCAATTCTTTAAAAAGTTCTTGGTTCAAACCGAAATAATGAAAAGAAAATATTGGAAGAGGGGATGGGGTTGGAGATGATTTTAAATAGAATAATCCATGGCTGTTTAATCCATTTTGAAGAGAAGATTTTGAGGAAGTGGACTATATTCAGAAAGGACGAAGGTAAGAAAGATCTAAATTTTTTGAAGATACTAGAGCGTCTTACAAATAATCCGTCTTATAAACACAGTAAGAGGTTTAAGATGGATGCTGAAAAATTTGTTTCCCTAAGAGAATTTGTACCCGCAGATAAAGAGTATATCAGCCTTAACGCCTGGTTGCTACCAAAGCTTCATAAAACCAATTATTATACTTCCTTTTTGAACCAAATGAGGTGAGATGTGTAGGTTTGGTTTAAGTAATTTTGGTTTGAACCAAAGCACGGTAATGCAGGATTATAAGCGTTTCTTTTGTTGAGTCTGCCTCCTAGGATGTTTTTACTTAGCTTTATATCCAATTAATTAAGATAAATGGCCTAATTGGAAGCCCTATTCCACACTTTTTTTAATTTTTCGAAAAAAATATTTTGCTTTTTAAAAAATATTCCTACTTTTGCCAACCCAAAAATGATGGCCCGTTCGTCTATCGGTTAGGACAAAAGATTTTCATTCTTTAAAGAGGGGTTCGACTCCCCTACGGGCTACAGGCATTCAGAAAGCTTTACAGAAATGTGAAGCTTTTTTTTTGTTTTGAAATTTTGTTCTCCATTGTTAAATAGTGCCAATGCCTGTAGCCCGAAGGGGAGGGCCCGCCCCACGGTCACGCTCTTCGCTAAATTGATTCCCCGAATCAATTTTTAACGCTCAGCCGTCCTACGGGCTACTGATATTTCAGAAAGCTTCACAGAAATGTGAAGCTTTTTTTTTGAATTCAAATTCGGTTATCCATTCTTAAGTATTGCCAATGCCTGTAGCCCGAAGGGGAGGGCCCGCCCCACGGTCACGCTCTTCGCTAAATTGATTCCCCGAATTAATTTTTAACGCTCAGCCGTCCCCCGAATCAATTTTTAACGCTCAGCCGTCCTACGGGCTTGCGATATTTTGAAAGCTTCACAGAAATGTGAAGCTTTTTTTTTGAATTCAAATTCAGTTATCCATTCTTATAAAGTGCCAATGCCTGTAGCCCGAAAAGGTCTTTAGGATTTAGTCTTTGGTCTTTAGGCCAACAGCCAACCTACGCTAAAGCTCAGGTTGACAAGGCCAACAGCCAACCTACGCTAAAGCTTCGGTTGACAAGGCCAACACCCTTTGATTTTTTACAATGCCAAAGACCAAAGACTAATACCCAACGACTAACCAACGTCCAATAAATGTGAGCAGAATTAAGTTGGAGAAGAATGGTTAACAGTTGAATAAACACACTTTTTTTCTGCGCCCATTTGTGAACTTTCCAATAATTTTTTGGGAATCAGCCATTTTTTCAAAATAATTCGATACTCTTGTTTAGCTGACCCTTAGGGAAATTTATAAATTATTTCGGGACAGTTGAGTCTTAGCTTAGTACCATTTTATTACAATAAATTAATTAACTGCGATTTGAAATTATTTTTAGATGGTTTTAGGTTTATTATTAATACCTCATTATTAAAGAATACTGCCTTTGGTGAGGAAACAGAATTGACGCTGCCTAATGGTAAAACGCCTATAATTTTATATACCCCTAACCAAAAAGAAAAAGGCCTTATCATTACTTTCACTGGATTTGCTATGAGTGGATTTAGGGATAAACGCATGGCTGTGGTAAACAATGCCTTTAGAAAAATGGGCTACCGTGTAATTACTCCTAAGATTCAAACCATAGACTCTCTGCTTATTCATCCAAAGGGTATTGAGGAGGTTAAAGAAGTGATTCAAAGCATTTTGGCTGATCCAATTTTGAACCCAAATAAATTTCGTCCAGCGATTTTTGCACCTTCTTTTACGGCAGGAATTGCTGCCTTAGCAATTGCTGAAATGCCCGCAAATACGGTGTCTTCTCTTTGCCTGTTGGGGAGTTTTAGTGATTTTGAATCCACTATTCAATTTGCTCTAACCAATGAAAAAAATGTAGACGATTATGGGATGCATATTCTCATGAAAAATTTCCTGAAATATGAATTAGGTGATAATACTGAATTAGAAGATTTGGTTCAAACCGCTTTAGAAGATAACGGTTTAAAAAGAGCTAAGCCATTATTGCCAGATTTGCTTGCCAAAACAAAGCCCCAAACTGTTGAATTATACAAAAAACTGAGATACGATACGGCATATAGAAGTGAAGTGATTATGCGTGCTTGGACAAAAATTCCTGATTTTGCCACTTGGAAAGACAGACTAGATTTATCGATACATGCTCGCAAAATTACTTGTCCTGTTGCCATAATTCATGGGAAAGATGATAATGTAATTCCTTCCAACCAATCGGTATTGCTGCATTCTTTGATTACAGAAAATAACCAGAATGTTCATTTAGAGTTGTCTAATTTGCTGGATCATGGCGACCTTAAATTGAGTTTTGAAATTTTTAAAGATATTGCCAATTTAGCCAAGGCATTTAATTATTTTGTTGCCAATATGCCCGAAATGAATGGTTTAACTGCAAAAATTGAGGGAAACGCATAGAAATTTAAATTTTTAGTATATTTTTGCGCCACATTAAAAATTAAATATATAAATCATGCATTTGACAACCGAGAAGAAACAAGAAATCTTCGAAGCACACGGTAGAGCCAAGTCGAAAACCGACACTGGTTCAGCTGAAAGTCAGATCGCTCTGTTTACAGAGAGGATCAACCACATTACAGGCCACTTGAAATCTAACAAAAAAGATTTCTCTGCTGAATTAAACTTAGTAAAATTGGTAGGTAAAAGACGTGCGTTATTGAACTACTTGCAACGTAAAGATGTATTTCGTTACAGGGACATCATTAAAGAACTTGAATTGCGTAAGTAATCGAACTATCCAATTCGCAAGAATTGGCTATTATTAATTTATTGGAAAAAGGGGCAGGCCAAACGGTGCTGCCCCTTTATTTTTAAAATTATAGAAAAAGACAAGAAAATATGTCAATTGCAACAACAAAAACCTTCGAACTTGGTGGAAAAACCATCAGTATCGAAACTGGTAGACTAGCTCGCCAGGCCGATGGAGCCGTTGTGGTAAAAATGGGTGATACCATGATTTTAGCCACAGCCGTTTCAGCAAAAGAAGCGAAAGAAGATGTAGACTTTATGCCACTTACAGTGGATTACCAAGAGAAATTTGCGGCAGTGGGCCGTATTCCAGGTAGCTTTCACAAACGTGAAGCAAAATTGAGCGATTACGAAGTATTGGTTAGCCGTATTGTTGACCGTGCCTTACGTCCTTTGTTTCCTGAAAACTACCATGCAGATACACAAGTAGCTTTAACATTAATCTCTTCAGATAAGAATATCATGCCTGATGCATTGGTAGGTTTAGCTGCTTCGGCGGCTCTTATCGTAAGTGATATTCCTTTTAATGGTCCAATTTCTGAAGTTCGTGTAGCGCGTATCGACGGAAAATTTGTGATTAACCCTTACAAAGATGAATTAGAGCGTGCAGATATGGACCTTATTGTAGCTGGTACTGAGCGCGACTTAAACATGGTGGAAGGCGAATGTGCTGAGGTGAGTGAAGTGGATATGTTAGAAGCATTGAAGGTTGCTCATGAAGCTATTAAAGTTCAGATTAAAGCACAGTGGGATTTGGTAGAGATGCTAGGTGGTAAAAAACCTGCTCGCGAATACAACCACGAACGCAGTAACCCAGAACTAGAAGCTCAAATCAAGGCTTTTGCTTACGATAAAATTTATACTATCGCTAAATCAAAAGCTGGTAAAGGTGAGCGTTCTGCTGGTTTTAAAGCAGTACGTGAAGAATTTAAAGCTTCATTGCCTGAAGGTACTGAAACCGACAAATTCTTAATGAACAAATATTTTCACGATGTAGAATACGATGCAGTTCGCGCTATGATTTTAGGCGATCGCACTCGTTTAGATGGTCGTGAATTGGATCAAGTTCGTCCGATTTGGAGTGAAGTTGGTTATTTACCAGGTGCACACGGTTCGGCAATTTTTACACGTGGCGAAACTCAATCGTTAACCACTGTAACTTTAGGAACTAGTCAGGATGAGCAAATGTTGGATAGCCCAATGAATGAAGGTTATGCTAAATTCTTATTGCATTATAATTTCCCTGCTTTTTCAACTGGTGAGGTAAAACCAAACCGTGGTCCTGGAAGAAGAGAAATTGGACATGGTAACTTGGCATTGCGCGGTTTAAAACGCGTATTACCTGGTTCACCAGTTAATCCTTATACAGTTCGTATTGTATCTGATATTTTAGAATCAAATGGTTCGTCATCTATGGCAACTGTTTGTGCAGGTTCATTGGCATTAATGGATGCAGGTGTTAAAGTAACAGGTGCGGTAAGTGGTATTGCCATGGGATTAATCTCTGATGAAACTACTGGTAAGTATGCTATCCTTTCTGATATCTTGGGTGATGAAGATCATTTGGGTGATATGGATTTTAAAGTAGTAGGTACCAAAAATGGTATTGTTGCTTGCCAAATGGATATCAAGATTAACGGATTGAGATGGGAAATGGTAGAAGAAGCTTTGAACCAAGCTAAGGCTGGTCGTTTGCATATCATGGATGAAATGAATAAAACTATTTCTGAACCGAATGTAGATTACAAGCCACATGCTCCACGTATTGAAACTTTGTTTATCGACAAAGATTTCATTGGTGCGGTAATCGGGCCTGGAGGTAAGATTATTCAAGGGATGCAGAAAGAAACTGGAGCAACCATTTCTATCACCGAAGAAAACAATATGGGTATTGTAGAAATTGCTTCCAACAACAAAGAAAGTTTGGAAAGAGCAGTTGCCATGATTAAAGCGATTGTTGCGGTTCCTGAAGTAGGTGCAGAATACATTGGTAAAGTAAAATCAATTGTTGATTTTGGAGCATTTGTGGAAGTAATGCCAGGTAAAGATGGCTTATTACATATCTCTGAAGTTGGTTGGAACCGTTTGCCAAGCATGGAAGGTGTTTTAACTGTTGGTGAAGAAATAAAAGTGAAGTTGATTGAGGTTGACCAAAAAACTGGTAAGCTTAAATTGAGTAGAAAGGTTTTATTGCCTAAGCCAGAAGGTTATGTAGAACCAGCTCCAAGAGAAAGTCGTCCTCCAAGAGATGATAATCGTGGTCCAAGAAGAGACGATCGTGGACCTCGTCCGCCTCGTGAACCGAGACCAGAAAATAGAAATTAATTTATAAAAAGGGAGCCAGAAACGGTTCCCTTTTTTATTTATAATGAAAATGTAATACCGAATGCATATATGTAATAGTCCAATAGAATTGGCCTAAACATCTATTGCATCGTTATATACCTTGTAAGTTTTGGCTTAGATAATAAAAACAATTGGTATAAATTGCCAACATAAAGTAGATAGTAATGGTAACCATAAATAGTATAGCAGTTATAGGTGGTGGCAGTTGGGCAACGGCATTAGTAAAGATATTAAGTGAAAGTAGAGCAAACGGAAATACTACTCTCAATTCGTTAACCTGGTGGGTAAGGAGTGAAGAAAAGGCGGAATATATTCGCAAGCATAAACACAATCCAGATTATATTAGTTCTATTGAAATTCATCCTGATTTAGTAACGGTAAGTTCTAATTTGGCTGAGGTGGTAAAGGAAGCGCAAGTATTGGTAATAGCCATTCCTGCGGCTTTTTTAGAAGCGAGTCTTGGTACTTGTGCTAAAGAGTTATTTAAGGGAAAAGCCATTGTAAGTGCAATCAAAGGTTTGGTACCATCAACCAAACAAATTGTTGGCGATTATTTTATTGATGCATATGGCATAGATGAAAAACGCATTTTGGTAATATCTGGTCCTTGCCACGCGGAGGAAGTAGCCAACGAAAAATTATCTTATTTAACTATAGCAGGAACCGGACAAGAATTAGCACGTTCGTTTGCGCATCTACTCAATAATTTTTATATCCGCACAGTAGTCTCCAGCGATGTAAGAGGAACTGAATATGGAGCAGTATTAAAGAATATCTATGCAGTTGCTGCAGGTATTTGTCATGGGTTGGGTTATGGAGATAATTTTCAAGCGGTATTGATGAGTAATAGTGTAAGGGAGATGAAACGCTTTTTAAGAAATATTACCGACACGGATAGAAAGATTAACCATTCGGCCTATTTAGGAGATTTATTGGTAACAGGATATTCTGTGCACAGTAGAAATAGGAGGTTTGGTAGCATGATTGGGAATGGCTATACGGTTCAGGCTGCGCAGTTAGAAATGAAAATGATTGCAGAAGGATATTACGCTACAAAAAACATGCATGAACTCAATGAGAAAATGCAAATTAAAATGCCCATCATGGATACGGTTTACCAAATAATTTACGAAGGAAAATCTGCTAGAAAGGCAATTGAGAAATTAAGTGAGAAGTTGGTTTAACCTGCAATAATATTTGCAATTCTATTTGTCAAATAAGGCTCGTATATTTGAGTAAGGAATTATTCAAAATATATTTTCACTTATTAATTATTAAATAATGGCACTTCAATTCATTCACGATAATAGAGGCAATACAACGGGTGTGTTTATTCCTATTGAAGAATGGCTAACCTTAAAAAATAAATACGCCGATTTACAAAAGGAAGAAGCTGAAAGTGTTTTAGAACTTGCTTCTTGGCAAAAGGAAATAATTGAAGAAAGGTTAAGCGACTATTACAAAAATTCTACTAGTCTTGTAGATTTTGATAAAACCATAGATGAAATTGAGAATAGTTTATGAGCTATTCTTTTTAAATAGTCCTGGTGTCAAGGTTGATATTTTTGAGGCAGTTTCTCATTATAAATTCATTATTTAATCAATAAAGAAAAACAACAAATCATTATTCTTGCCATTATTCATACCTATAAAAACCCCTAGGATTATTCAAAAAGATAAAATTTATTTGCCCTAAACTTTTTTTGGTTCAAACCGAATTGCATTTATTTTTTTAAAACCTCAAAAGAAAGCTCTAAGCGCTCGCCATTTTCATCTACCAAAACCAAGTGATGAAGGCCAATACTTGGGTTCAAACCTAATTGATGAAATTCTTTTGTAGTGCCAATATAAGCTTGGTCTAAGTGCCAAAAGATTTTGCATTGTTTGTTTCTGTGTGCTACCTCAAAAACACATTTTCCTGTGCTGCCATCTAGTTCAACTGGGATATATATTTTAGTAGATTTTTTAGGGTAAATCATTTCCATAGGAGCCACGCCATTGCTTTCATTGCAGTCGCTTCTCCATGGCGGCAGGGTTTTGTAATTTGGGTCGTGACTTCTATAATACCATTCCATTGCAGGAGGCAAAACAAACCAACTTTTGTGTTGCATTTTCATGGTTGATTCACAGTCGCTGCTCACTCTAAATTTACCACTTGCATCTGTATGAATTAATTGGTGGTATTGGCAAATGGGTTGTGTTGCCTTGGCTTTAGCGCACCAAATAGAATCTATGTTTTCGCAAAAATTATTGGGGCTATTTCCGCTTTCCCTGCATATGGCTTTGTATTCTAAATCGTCGTATGGCGGGTTGAACCAAGGAGTATTTGGCAAGAGTTTAAAAATATCAAATAGAATGGGAGCGGCAGTGCTAACGCCTATTAAGCCTGGTCTTCCTTCACCATCTGCATTTCCAACCCAAACGCAAACCACATTTTTGGGTGTAATGCCAATTGCCCAGCCATCTCTAAAACCAAAGCTGGTGCCCGTTTTCCATGCAATTCTTTTAGAAGAAATAAATTGATTCCACAGTTGCTCTTCTCCGGGTCTAACCAATTCTTGCATTGCTTCAAAAGTATTGTAAACAGAGCCAGCATTTAGGTAAAACTGCTTTTGTAAATTTAATAAATTGGGTGTTTCTTTTTTCTTTTCGGTTTGAACCAAAACTTTTGGAGGAGATAAATCTTGCGGATTATACCTTCCGCTATTGACTGCATAATGGTTTAATGTTCTTGCTAAACTAGCATATACACCGCTTATTTCCCATATGCTATTTTCGCCACCACCAAGTATTAAGGATAGGCCATAATGATTGGCCCCTTGGTTCAAACTTTTAATGCCTAATTGCTTTAATAAAAAGTAAAATCGCTCGTATCTATATTGTTGCAACATGCGCACAGCAGGTATGTTCAAGGATCTTGCCAAGGCCTTATCTGCAGGAACAGCTCCATCGTATTTTAAATCAAAATTTTGTGGAGTATAACCTGCAACTTGTGTTGGAATATCAACCAATAAGGTTTTAGGTAGGATCAAACCATCTTGTAACATGGCTGCATATAGCAAAGGTTTCAAAGTGCTTCCCGGACTCCTTTTTGCGGGAATCATATCTACATAACTTTCAATCTCTGGGTTGTTGGGATGAAAAACATTACCTGCATAAACTGTAACATTGCCTGTTTCAACATCCATTACCAAAGCTGCAGCATTGTTTATTCCATTGGCTTTTAATTGTTGGTGGTGACGTTCTAAAATTTCGTTTACACGTTCTTGTAAGTTTAAATTTATAGTGGTTTTTAGAAAGGGTTCACTTGATTGAAATCCCAATAATCCTTGTTGGATAGACGATAATAAATTGGGCGCATGGTTTGGAAGAGGTAAGGCTTTATTGGGAATGGGTTCTTGTTTAGCAAGGTCACAAGTTTGTTTATCTATAATTCCTTGCAACAGCATTTGGTCTAATAGTTTGTTTCGTTTTTCAAGTAAAATAGTTCGGTTTTTATCGGGTCGAACCAAGGAAGGACTATTAGGTAAAATTGCCAAACTAGCAGCTTCTCCCCACGATAATTGGTCTGCACTTCTCCCAAAATAGCGCCAAGCTGCTGTTTGCAAACCCACCACATTTCCGCCAAAAGGTGCGTGGTTTGCGTATAAAGAAAGTATTTCTGCTTTGGAGTAGGAGATTTCTAATCGAAGAGTGAGAATCATTTCAATTAGTTTTTGAAAAATAGTTCGGTTTTTATTTCTACTAATTCTTATTACTTGCATGCTTAGTGTAGAGCCGCCGCTTAAAACTTTTCTATGTTGTAGGTTTAGCCAAATTGCTCTTCCCAAAGCCAAAGGATCTATGCCAGGATGGTAGTAAAAACGCTTGTCTTCAAAGCAAATAATTGCTTGTGCAAATTTCTCTGGAACCTCTTGCTGTTCTTTTATTCTCCATTGTCCATCGCTAGCAATTTTGGCTTGTAATAATTTTCCGTTTTGATCCAATAAAATACTGGAATAAGGATTCTGAAAAAGTGGTTTGGGTAGGCTGAACCAAAACCAAATTAGCCCAATTAGAATGGCTATTAATTTGATTTTATTTTTAGTGCTTCCCCAAGTAAATTTCATGCAGTAGGTTTCTTCTATTTTTCCCTTTTCACATCGGTAATATTTGTGTTGGTTCAAACCGAAATAGTTTTGAACCAACACAAATATGTATACATTAATTGGATGCAGTTGGGGATGATTTCTTAGGAATTACCTCTACCCATTTGCCTGCCTCGCGTGCCTGAACTTGCCCGTTATACATAGTTTCGCAATTGAAACCTGGCAAGTAAAATTTCCCTAAATACGATGCATTTAATAATAGAACATAAGTTACTTTTTGCTTGGCATACAAATCAAAATATGAATAAACTCTATCGTCTCTTATGTCTTGGTATCTTGGGATACCATATTTATTATCTGTTGCATTATTATCCATTCTGCTATTGTGAATTTCCCAACCAGAAGGGAATATTTGCGATAAGGCTAAATTAGCATAATTGCCCATTAATCCTGGGTTTGTAATGCTTACTTCTACCTTAAAATCTGTGCCTTGTTCTAGGCTCATTGGGTTAAGAGGAAGATCATCCATTGTTTTATAAACCACTTCCATGTTAAGGTTATTTTGGGCCGCAGTTTGTTTGCCAATTTCGGGCTGACCTCTTGTAATTAATCGTGCGAAAATCATTTGCCCGTTGGTATTCTTAACGCTTACTCTACCGCCCATTGCGCCAGAAACAGGGAGCTTAATTTGTGCCATACTTCCCTTAGCTCTGTAACTTGTAGTTTTTCCATTAAATGTATATTCAAATTCTAAGATTTGGTTATCGTTGAATTTACCTGTTAAAGCTGCAACTGCCAACAACGAATACGCTGTACTTTGGGTGCTCATCCAAGCATCGCTACTAAGGTTAGCACAAACTTTTTTAAGCATAGGACCCGCTTTGGTTTTATCGCCCAGGAGAACCAATGTTTCTAATATCATGGCTTCATCTCTTTCTGGAGAGCCATAGGTGTATTCCATTTCATTGGTATGTTGGTTTACAACAGATACCTTTTCGTTTTTAATTAAGGTATAAGCAGCTTCTTTGTTTCCGGCCAATACATAGGCAGCTGCCAATCTCCATCGCGAAGCTGAACTTAATTCTTTCACTTCTTTCAATCGGTTCATAGCGCCTAGCTCAGGTGATTTTGCCAAAGCTAAAGTGTAGAGCCTATATGCTTGTGTAAATTCATCGCCTAAATTAGAATTAGGCATCCAAGAAAGGGCTTTGTTTTTCTGGAATTTTTTCCAATTGGCCAAGAAATTAAGTGGCAAAGAATAGCCTTTGTTTTGCGCTTCAACCATAAAATGTCCAGCATAATTGGTAGCCCATTCGTTGCTTTGTGTTTCGCCTTGCCAATAGCCCATTCCACCTTCCGCATTTTGGAAAGTTCTTAAACGAGCAATACCTGCTTTTATATTTTTTTCAATTTCTACTTTCCATCCCTCGTGCAAATCCATTAATTGGTTCAAGGCTAATTGAGGGAAAACAGAAGAAGTAGTTTGCTCTACGCAACCATGTGGATATTGAATTAAATAGCGCAAACGTTTTTCTAAATTAATAGGAGGGATGCTACTTATTTCTATACTGGCCGTATTGGTTCCAGGCATGCCAGGTAATTCGTATTTCTGATCCCAAGATTTATTTGTTTCAATGGTTCCTGCATAAATATTGTTCTCATATGGATTTGGATTTTGAACGTCAAGCTCCACTTCATAAATGGCGGTTTCATTGCCCGAAGTAGCCACAACTTTCACTTTGGCAATGCCCAAACCGCGTTTTACTTTTATATCAAAATCAACAATTTCATCACCCGGTTTTGTAAATTGAATCGACTTTTTATTGCCGCCAACTACTTCTATTAAATTGTTTCCTGTGACTTGAACGCTTACATTTTTTACAAATTTTTCTAAGGCAAAAACATTCACAGGTAGTTTAACCTCTTCGTTAGGACGAAGAACACGAGGAAGTGTGGCTAGAATCATCAAGGGTTTTTTAACAGGCACTGCTTTTTCTGCAAAGCCATACGCACCTTCTTGTCCGGCTACAACCATTACTTTTACTGAACCTACATAATCTTTAATGTTTATGGTATGCGCTTGCGTTTTACCAGCAGACAAATAAAATGGACCTATAAATTTAACTACAGGTTTAAATCGTTTTGCCTTGTTGCCATTGGATTTTCTGTTAATACCTTCGTCGCCACCAATACTTAAAATTCTGTTGAACTGACCACCAAAAGCGCCCATTACAAAATCAAACATATCCCAAGTTTTTACACCCAATGCTTCGCGCGCATAGAAATGAGAATGTGGGTCGGGAGTTTTGTAACGAGTTAAATCTAAAAGGCCTTCATCAACAATTGCCAAAGTGTAGGTCATGGCTTTTCCACTTGCTTCTGAAATACTTATTTGGTTATCGGTTTCTGGTCTAATTTGGTTGGCCATATTTATTACAGGCGCCAATTTTGTGGTTGGGTCTTCTACCAAAATTGGCATCATTCCATACATGCGAATTGGTAAATCATTAATAATTTGGGCATGCGGTTGAACCAAAGTAATGTGCGCATAAATGTTTGGCAACATGCTTTTTGTTA
The DNA here is from genome assembly GCA_021740845.1 of Bacteroidia bacterium. GTDB lineage: Bacteria > Bacteroidota > Bacteroidia > UKL13-3 > UKL13-3 > B1. Next base: position 4,286 of record JAIOYZ010000018.1, on the reverse strand, counting down.
TGGTAAACGAGTAAGATGTTTGTCCTTTTTCTGCTTCAATCCAATGGCTTTCTACCACTTCAGTACCCGACTCTAAACTTAACAAAGCTCTACCAGCTTGTGGGGTTGGGAAAGTAACGGTTGCTTTTTCTCCCACTACAAAAGTCGACTTGTTTAAACTAAAGGTAAGCATGGCTGCTTCTTTTGAATTTTCGCGTTGCGCTCTTCCAGCCCAACCTGGCCAATCCATATAAAATGCTTTTCCACTACTATGGCCATCTTGGTCTTCTACAACCATTAAGTATCTGCCCCATTCTGGATAATTAACTCTAAAGTTAAATTTACCAATTCCGTTGGTAAGGGTAATTTCTTCATTCATTAAATTAGAATACTCCTCACTGTTGGCATAATTACTTAAATCATCATCGCCTTTATCCCACCACCAACGCCAATTTATCTTATACAAACGCGCAGTTACTTTTCTTTGTCCGCGAGTATTACTACCATCAGGGTTAACGCAAACCACTTGAACAGTATGGTTGGTATCGGTTAATAACATGCCTCTGGCAACATCGCCTTTAGGCATTCTAAAGCCCACATAACATTTGTAAGGATTGTATGGAATGCTAAATCTATCCACACTAAAATTACCACCTGGTTCAAAAACCTTGGTAATAAAATTGGCATTGAGCATACCTGCTGCGCTCGATTCTAGTTCAAAGTTTACATCTAATTTTGCTTCTCCATTTGCATCTAATTTTCCTTCAAAAACAGTTTGCATTTCGCTGCTAAACTTTCTTGTAGGATTGTCGAAAACATATTCTGGATACCTTCTAAAACTGGTTACAGTTGGCGTAAGAGTGGCTTCAACTTTAGTATCTAAGCCATCAGCAATAGCACCATGCAGCCATTTAGATTTAAGTGTTGTTTTAATTTCAGCATCTTTTTCTAAATATGGTTTAGGGAAATTCAATTCAATTTTCAATCGATTTGGCATTACCGTTTCAATCTTCAACGACTTTTGAAAAACAACAGAACCCACTTTTACTTTAGCAATATAATTTCCGGTTATTGCATCCATGTCGGTGCAGGTTCTAAAATCATAAAATCCATTTACAGAATTAGATTGAATGATACGTTTGTACAATGCACCTAATGGATTGTATAATTCTAAACTTACTGGATGTTGCTTAGGTAAGGAATTGTTTTTGTCCTCTAAAATAAAAGTTAAATAAAGCGAATCTCCAGGTCTCCAAACACCACGTTCTCCATACAGTAAACCTTTAATTCCTTTTTGAACCAATTCGCCAGATACATCAAATTGACTTAGCGATAAAGAGGAGCCATCATCTAATTTAAGGTAGCCTCTTTGTTCTTTGTATTTTGCAATGAGAAGAAATGGTTTGCGAGTAAAATCTATTTTTACCATACCATCTGCATCAGTAACACCAGTGGTAATAACTTGTTGTTGGTAATCTAATAATTCAACACTCACTCCACTCATTGGTTTGGTAGTGAGTAAATGCGTTATAGCCACAAAGAATTGGTTGTTGGTCCCTTTTTTAGCAATGATACCTAAATCAGAAGCCATGATATTTCTTTTGGCCCAACGTTGTGGATTATAGTAAGAATTTTTGCAAGGGTTGTTTCTATCCGTCCATTGGTAATCTTCGTTATAATATTCTTCTGAGTAATCCCAATAGCTTGATTCTGTTTGCACCTCTCCATCCCAATTTTCTTCATCCATTTGTTGCATTTCATCTTCTGCAACTTCTTCCACATCGCCCGCACATTTGTATAATGCGTAGGCTTTTTTGAAAGATATTTTTACTTGATAAATGGCGCCCGGTTCAGTTTTAATTAATTCTTCTAGGTTCAGATTAAAGGTATTTACTTTTCTTAAATCTAATAATTTGTCTTGATCCAAACGAACTGTTTTCTTAAGTATTGGTCGGCCAACTCTTGCCAATTCTCTGTTTCCATCAATTGCGTTTACTTGAAGAAATTGAGCTACATTGGTTTCGTATATTTTAGTAATGGAAACATCTACTGCGTTTAAGCCAACTGCTTCAAAAGGCAACATTAATTTTGCCGACATTGGCATGATAACTCCTTTACCAAGCATGGTAACAGAAGGCTCTGAGTCGGCAAAATCTAATGAAAATGTTTGGGTGTTTTTTAATTTGTAACCAAGACTATTGGCAATGCCGGCCTCAATAATTAACAAATAAGTACCACTTAAGGTTACATTGGGGTAGCATTTAACTTGGTTGCCTTCAACAGAAAATCGCATGTCAATAGTCTGCGCATTTGCTTGCGAGATAGACTTATCAAAATGGATTAATCCGCTAAGGTCTTGAGAAGGATCTATTGGGTCGCTAAAATAGATGGAGATGTATTGAGCACCATCATTAACAACCTTTGCATTGATGGCAGAAAAATCGCCTAAGGCAGGAATGGTTAATTTGTGTTCTCCCTTTAAATCGATGCCCAATGGATTACCATTCCAAGCAATTAATATTTCTGTAGCTTGGTCTTTTCTGAGCACACTATCCACTACATAGCGATGACTTTTCTTATCTGCTGCATGTTCCCATTTTACAGTAAATGCCTTGCCTTCTTGAGAAGCACTCAATAGTTTTTCTACGTTAGAATTTTCTTCTACATCTGCTGTAAGTAATGTTCCACTTACACGTTGGTAGGTAAGTTTGTTTGGATTTATAGCTTCAAAAATTGGGTAAGAAACTTCAAATGATTGTTGAATAACTGAAAAAGAAAAGGGAAATTCTTCCAAATCTTTTGGAACGTCTACCACATTTTCTAAAAGAAAACTTGCCTCATAGGTTTGACCTGAAGGAAGGTTTTCGCTAGGTTTAAACTCAATTGTTGAAGCATCAATCCATTTTGCTTCCCCTTTAATACTTGGTTCAAACGAAAATGCTTTAACACTTTCACCAATTTTACTGGTGTCGGCAAAATTTCCTGCCAATTGTATTTTTATGCTCGACTCTCTAGAAATGCTTCCCGCGGTAAATGCGCTTATATAACTTGCAAAGGCAGGATTTAATTTGCCATTTCTTTTATTAGACCTTTGGTTGGTAAGGTAAACAATACCAGAAACCAAGGTAATTGCAGAAAGACCAATAAGAATAATTTTCTTGCTGAACCAATTTTTGAATAAAGAAGAAGGATTCATTTGAGTTGTAATTAAGTAGCTACTAAGTACTGATATTTACATGTGATTTCATATGGATTTATGGTTAAATCAAAAAAAAAATTTAGGGTTCAATTTTTGTGATTATGCGAGGCCTTTAAAAATGGCGGTATTAGCTGCCAAAAGTCATAAAAATTTAAATCGGATAAATTTGTCCGAAATATAAAATCGTTTACTTTTGTCCCCATAAATATGGAATGCCATTATTAAAATAATTAAATAAAGAATAACAACCATGGTAAACGCAGAAAACAAAGTTTCGGAAATAGTAGCCAAGAATATTAAAGCAGCCCATGTATTTAAAAAGCATGGAATTGATTTTTGTTGCGGTGGCGGAATTTCCATTGAGAAAGCTTGCCAAAAAAACAAGGTAAACCTAGACCAATTATTGGTAGAATTAAACGGATTGGATACAACAATTTCCTCCACTCAAAATTACGATTCTTGGTCCTTAGACTTTTTGGTAGATTATATTGTGAACACGCATCATTCCTATGTAAATGAATCTTTGGGATTGATTTATTCTTATGCAGAAAAGGTGGCTAAAGTTCATGGAGAGCACGAACCAGCAGTGATACAAATTTTTGATTTATATAAATATATTTCTCAAGACTTAGCCATGCACATGAAAAAAGAGGAGATGATATTATTTCCTTTTATTAAGAAAATGGTAAAGGCAGAAAAAGGAGAATTAGTGATTGAAATCGAGCATTTTGGTTCAATCAATAACCCGATTAGAATGATGGAAAAGGAACATGAAACAGTGGGAGATTGGTTCAAACAGATTGCCATATTAAGTAAGCAATACACAGCACCAGAATGGGCATGTAATACCTTTAAAGCTTTATATGCAAAGCTTGATGAGTTTGAACAAGATTTGCATTTGCATATCCATTTAGAAAATAATATTCTACACCCAAAAGCATTGCAATTGGAGAAGGCTTTGTTGGCAAATAATTAGTCGACCCTTAAAAAGGCCAAGAGGTCATATTATTTCTGACATTTGGTGGAAAAAAGGGTGATTATATTTGCCAGTATATGCAGAACTTTGGTAAAAAGCTTGCAAAAATATGTTAGCAAAACCATCCAATCC
>JAIOYZ010000047.1 GCA_021740845.1 Bacteroidia bacterium | reverse complement strand
ATTACAGCCTCGCAGAGAACTATATGCGGCTTCATCGGAACTAACTTTAAGGAAACCGCCGTACACGCAAGTACATACGGTGGTGTGAGAGGACGGCAAAGAGAATTTATTTAAATTATCTTTGCCTCCTACTTAATTTGGTTCAAACCGATAGTTTTTTGAAATTTTGGCCAAAATGCAAAAATGACTAATGTCAGTCTTTATATAGGCATTTAGCAATATTATTGCCCTAATTATTTAGGAAAAAATCGGCATGACAACAAAGCAAGCAATACATAATTTTCATATTCCCGTAATGGGGGTTGCCTTTACTATTGATAGTCCTATAAAGGTTGCTCATTACGGAATTTCTTCTGTGGTTTCAATGGTAGACGACGGACTAATGGAGCAATTACGTGCTTATTATTGTGAGCAATTTAATTTGGCATACGAAGAGATTTCGGCAAAAGTAGAAGACTTTAGAGCTAAGAGAATAACTGCCTATTTGGATATGATGCAAGACATCGTAAAGATGAAGTTTGAAGAGTTGAAAAGTGCTGCTTGGGAGAAAGGTTCTGAATTGGAAAAGTATATTCATATGCTTCCTGATTTTTCTACAATTAAGAAGGATTTCTTAGCCCGAGTAAACAGCACAGGCATGAATTCTGATTTAAGAGATTGGCTTAACAAACATTTGTCTACAGGTAGTATTGATGTAAATATCATGACTAAATTAGACAAGGAAAATGTGCAAGCAGGGGAGAAGTTGCCAAGTATTTTTAACGATGCACATGCGGCTTTAAGAGGTTTTGCAAATAGTAAATTAAACTCGTCTGTGGTTTTATCTGCTGGTTTAAACCCTAGGTTATATAGCTATTTTGAACAGTTTAAAGATTTCTTCCCCAATGCAAATGGAGAGTTTGCTAAGAAGATTATTTTAAAAATAAGTGATTACCGCTCGGCTTTAATTCAAGGGAAATTCTTAGCAAAGAAAGGTTTATGGGTGAGCGAGTTTAGATTAGAATCTGGGTTAAATTGTGGCGGACATGCATTTGCAACAGATGGAGAATTAATGGGTCCAATTTTAGCTGAATTTAAAGAACGCAAACAGGAACTTTCTACCGAATTGTTTGGTGTTTATGCAGCCGCATTAGAGGCTAAAAATATTGCAGTTCCTTCTCAAATTTTGGATCAAACCTTAACTGCACAAGGTGGAATTGGAACTGCAGATGAACAAAATTTATTGATGGATTATTACCAACTATCATCCGTAGGTTGGGGTTCTACTTTCTTGTTAGTGCCAGATGCCACAACGGTTGACGATGCTACTTTGAAACAGTTGTGTGAGGCAAAAGAAAAGGATTTGTATTTAAGTCATAACTCACCTTTGGGAGTTAGGTTCAACAATATTAGAAACAATACCATGGCTGATGAGAAACAATTTCTTATTCAGAAAAATAGGCCTGGTAGTCCTTGTCCTAAAAAATATTCTGCACTCAATAAAGACTATACCGAAGATCCAATTTGTACGGCATCAAGGCAATATCAGCATTTGAAAATTCAAGATTTAAAATCGAGAGGTTTAAGTGATTTGGATTTTCAAAAGCATATGGATTTTGCCACCACACGCGAATGTTTGTGCGTGGGTTTAACCAATTCTGCTTTGATGAAATACAATATTCCTACAACACATTATAAAGAAAGTGTTTCTATTTGCCCTGGTCCAAACTTGGCTTATTACGATCAAGTTTTGAGTTTAGAGCAAATGGTGGATCATATTTATGGAAGAGCCAATTACCTTAATCGTGAAGATAGGCCGCATGCATTTGTAAAAGAATTGGAATTATATGTTCAGTTTTTTGAAGAGGCAGTAATTGATTTGGATCAACCCAAAACTAAACAGAGACTTACTTTTTTAGCAAGTTTTGAAAATAATTTGCAAAAGGGAATTAACTATTACGAAAACCTTTTTGAGGAATTAAATTTTTCTGAACAAGACAGAAATCAATTAGATAAATTAAAAGATAGGCTGAACCAATTTGTTTCCAGAGAAATGGCGCCCGTAATTCTTGCATAAATAAAATTTCACAATTCTGTTTGTGTCTTTTGTTTTATTTTGGCTGCCAAATGAAACAAGGACTCTTCCTTATTTGCTGTGTATTTTTCCTTTTGCCAAACACAAAGGCACAGGTTTCTTTTGATGCCAAAGCTAAGGCAAAGGAAACTGTTTACCTTTTAAGAAATGCCAAGTTTGAAACCATTTACAGGCGCATGGATCCTGTGATGAAGCGGATTATGGATGAAGAAAAAATCCAAGGATTTTGGGATATTTTAGAAATGAGTTATGGGAGTGTTACGGAAGTTGCAGAGCCTACAATTAGTTATAAAGACAAACTGGTTTCAACTGTTACACCCATTCAATTTGAGCGAAAAAGGGTTGGTTTAAAAGTTGTTTTTAATGATAAAGCCATGATAAGTGGCTTGTTTTTGGTATCACCAACACCACAATACCAATTGCCCGATTATGTTGATACCAAGCGTTTTTTTGAAAATAAGATTACTTTACACGATACAAAATATCCTGTTGACGGATTTTTAACACTTCCCAAAAAAGAGCAAAAGGTGCCTTTGGTTATTTTGGTGGGCAATAGCAATCCAGGCGATAAAGATTTAACTGTTGGTCCTAATAAAGTATTTAAAGATTTGGCTTGGGGCCTTGCCAATCAAGAGATAGCAGTGTTTAGGTTTGAGATGAAAACCCATGTTTACCCAAAGGAAATGATGGCCAATAAAAATCTCAATTTGGAAGAAGTTTACCTAAACGATATAAAGAAAGGCTTAAAAGAAATTAAAGAATATCCAGAAATTGATACCAACCGAATATTTATTTTAGGCTATGATTTAGGTGGATATTTATTGCCTTTTTTGGAGAAAAATTTATCGGGAATTTCTGCTTATATAGGGGTTAATGCTGCCTATACAAACCTTGCTAATCGTCAATGTTACCAATATGATTATTTACTTGGTTCGGCCAATGAGAATGAGAAGCCAGCATTTGAAAAGGCATTGCTTAAAGCAAAATTTGCCAGAGATAAATTGTTGCCAACAACATTGCCCAGTCAGTTGCCAGAAGGTTATAATGCCAATTATTTAATCGGTTTGAACCAAAATAATCCGAGCAAACACATTGCGCATTTACAAGCCAAGCGTGTTTTGTTTATCCAATGCGAGCGCAGTTTTGAGGTTCCATCCACAGAGTTAAATGAATGGATAAAGCACCAAAATGGAATTGCAGAACAGAATTGGATTTTTGATCGTTATCCCGACTTAAATCATTTGGGTATTTCTGGTGTTGGTCCTGCTAAATTAACCGATTACGAAAAAGAAGGTAATGTATCTCAAACCTTAATTATTCGTGTGGCTGCCTTTGTTCTAAATTAAAAGTTTTGCCAATTTTTTTGTGCAAAGTAATATTTCGGTTTGAACCAAAATTGGATTTCAAATACGCCTAATTTTCCTTCTTCCTTTTTGTATTATTGCAGGACCATGCGATATTTATTAATCTTAATTTCCCTATTGTTTTTCAATACCCTTCAGGCGCAACAGGAGTTTAGGTTCAGCCCGAAAGAAAAATCTAAAGAAGCCATTTACTTGTTTAGAAATGGAAAGTTTGAAGCTCTTTATAATAAGCTCTCTCCAGAGATGAAACGGTATTTGGATGTAGAAAAACTTCAAGGTTTTTGGGATGGATTGGAAATGAGAAACGGCAAGGTGGAAGAGGTAGAAGAAGCAACTCTAACTTTCAAAGATTCCTTTGCTATTGTTTTAACGCCGTTACGATTTGAAAAGCGTAAATTGGGAATTAAATTGGTTTACAATCAAGATGCAGAAATTGCAGGTTTGTATATTGATGCGCCAAGTCCGCAATACAGGCCAGCTGCCTACGTAGATGCTTCAAGGTTTTATGAATACAAAAAGGTTTTGCCTGATCCAAAATTCCCTGCCGATGCCGTATTGAGTATGCCTGCAAAAGGAACTAATTTTCCGTTGGTAATTATAGTTGGTGGTTCTGGAGCAACTGATAAAGATTTAACCATGGGGCCAAATAGAATTTACAAAGATTTGGCGTGGGGCTTAGCTAATCAAGGTGTGGCAGTTTTAAGATATGATAAAAGAACTTTAGCACATGGTGCTTCTATGGTGGCGCTAAAAGAAATTGGCATTAAAGAAGAATACCTCGATGATTTGCAATTGGCTCTTAAGTTGGCCAGAAGCCAAGAAGGAATTGATACTTCAAGAATTTTTGTTTTGGGTCATAGCGAAGGCGGCTACCTTATTCCATATTTTGAAAAGAATTTAAAAGGTATTGCTGGGTATATTTCTTTAGCAGGTAGTTATTCTAATATGGCCGATTTGGTTTGTATTCAATTGAAATATTTGCAAGCACATGCAACAAAAACTGAGGCAGAATTATATGTTGATGTAATTAAGAAGGCCGAATATGCAAGGGATCATTTAAAAGAAAATTCCCCAAAAGATTCAATGCCATTGGGTATTTCGGCCAAATACTTGTTCCAGGTAAATGCATTGAGTCCAGCCAAATTAATTTCTTATATTTCAAACAAGCCTTTGTTATTTATTCAAGGTGGTAGAGATTACCAAGTGCCGCCTAGCGAATTGGAGAAATGGAAAGTGGCTTTGAGTAAAAATCGCAAAGCAGAATTTATAGTATTCCCAAGCCTCAATCATTTAGCTTTACCTGGCGAAGGAGAAAGTTTGCCTGCAGAATACCAATCTCCCGGTAATGTGCCAGAGGAAGTTATTGATAGAATTTTGAGGTTTGTTTTGTATTAGGATTGACGTTTATGGGAGGTGCTTAAATCTGAATTAATTCAAAAGCATATTCATAACTGATTATACTTTTGTCTTTTTCGTTTTTCTTCCAAGCTTCTTCTAAATGACTAGGTTCAATGATATTGTTGGTGGAGGTTGGTTTAAATGCGAGGGCTACTTTTTCTAAAACTAGTAATTCTTCTTTCGTAAATAGATTGGCATTAAAAGGTCTGTTTTTCTTGGCTAAAAATTGTTCGCCAGTATATCCCTGATTAAATTCTGTTGTAATAATATCTATTTCATTTTGGTTGGCTAAGTATTCAAAAAAGCTTTGGAAATTATAGGGAACTGGCCCTCTATCAATTGCCTTGTATCGCACGCCACTGATGGAATAGCAGCTTTGTTTAAACATTAAAAAATCTGCATAGAATAGCAGCTTGTTCATTTTGGTTTTAAAAGGTTGTACTTTGTCTGAAAAATAAACCACCATTTCTGTAAACTTCTCAAAATTTGGATTTCGATAACCCGAATAAATATCGGCCAAATGATTGCCCAATAAGTATTCTTTAAAGTTTAAATTGAAGATATTACGATTTCTGTTTTCAATCAAATTTTGTGCTTTCTCAATATATTTTCCTTTTAGTTTTTCATCCAAAGTAGAGCATAATTCAACCATGTTTATAAAGGTTTTTGGTTCAGCCACCATCTGAATTAATTTGGCATTGGCAGCACTTGGCATTTCACCAGCTTCGTATTGCCTATAACTATTAACGCCAAAGCCTAAAATCTCCGACATCTTGGTGGCAGCTAATCCATATTTCTCACGAATCTTACTTATTTCTTCAGGAAAAGGAATATTAAATTTATCACGGTATTGATTGTATACCTGGTTCATGTTTACTTCATCTAACGAAGTGGTAGTAAATCGTTCTTCACTTTCCTCGCATCTGTAATAATGAAAAACAATTTCAAAAGTTTCCTTCCTAAATTCCATCGACCTTTTCTCTTTGGTCAAAGGCATTTCTTTACCTGTAATTGGACTTTTCATTTTGTTTGTTTTAAAGGATAGTTCATTTTGTGTTGAGCCAAATGAAAGGAAATACAAATTACACTGGCACCCATTGCGCCCATTGTGATTTTAATATATACTTCTCTCTTCTTTATGGCCTTGCCAAATACCCACATGTCTGCACCGCCATATAGTTTTTCTTCGATAGGACCGTCACTATAATCTCTAGGTTCTAGTGCTTCGAGAATTGCTTTTCGCTCAATTGGCCGAAGTTCTAGGTTTACCAAAGCTTGGGTGTTTTTACCCCTTTCATCCCGAAAAAGCACATCCCAGAACTTCATCTTTTCCTTGAAGTTTTTTAAATAGGAGGCTATTTCCGTTTCTGTAGGCATACATTATTTGGGTGCCACAAACGTAATATAGTTTTTCTTGAAAATCAACTATAAAGTTTATTTTGACTATCAAAATATAAAATACTAAACTATAAAGTTTTAATAATATGGGAGATTCTAATGTTTGAATTTCTCTTAAAAGTGAAGTTAAAGAAGAGTTATCACACTACAGATTCTTGTTGGTAATGCTCTGCAACTTTTTGTAAGATAAATTTTATTTCTTCTACTTGATTGGCAGTCACTAGTTGTGTTCTGAAATCTTTGAAATGATCTAAGCCTTTGAAGTATTGACTATAATGTCGGCGCATTTCAAAAATACCGGCTCTATTACCTTTCCATAAAACAGATTTATCCAAATGGGTTTCGCAAACTTCAATGCGTTGAGCAATGCTAGGTTCGGCCAAATGTTCTCCAGTTGCCAAGAAATGTTTTATTTCATTAAAAATCCAAGGATAGCCAATGGCAGCTCTGCCAATCATGATTCCATCTACTCCATATCTGTTTTTATATTCGAGGGCTTTTTCTGGCGTGTCAATATCTCCATTACCAAAAACTGGAATTTTTATTCTTGGGTTGTTTTTTATGCGAGCAATTAATGTCCAATCTGCATCACCTTTGTACAATTGTGCACGAGTTCTTCCATGAACGGTGATTGCTTTAATGCCTACATCCTGAAGGCGTTCGGCAACTTCTTCAACGTTTTTGCTATCCTCATCCCAGCCCAATCGTGTTTTTACAGTCACCGGAAGTTTGGTGGAACGAACCACCGCTTCTGTTAATTTTACCATTTTTGGTAAATCTTTTAGGATGCCTGCTCCGGCACCTTTACAGACTACTTTTTTTACCGGACAACCGTAATTAATATCTACCAAATCTGGGTTAGCTACATCCACAATTTGAGTCGCTAAAGCCATCGCTTCTTCGTCGCCACCAAATATTTGAATGCCTATAGGTCTCTCATAATCAAATATATCTAATTTTTGTTTGCTTTTCATGGCATCCCTAATCAATCCTTCCGAGGATATAAATTCGGTATACATTAGGTCTGCGCCATTGGCTTTGCAAACGGCTCTAAAAGGAGGATCGCTCACGTCTTCCATGGGTGCTAATAAGAGCGGAAATTCGCCCAGTTCTATCTCTCCAATTTTTGCCACTGAATTTACTTTAATATATTGCGTGCAAAAGTAAGCAAAATGGAAGGAAGTAGCTATCGTATAGGCCCAGATTGGCCTTCATATATTGGAAAAATCTTGATTTTAGTTGGGATGGTATTGGTGTTTGGTGCCATTGGAGCCATGGTTTCTACCCAATTGTGCAGATTGTTATTTCATGTAGATTTTACACAAATAGATTTAAATGCCATCAAAAAAGAGGATGTTCAAGTAATTGCTGCCCTAAAATTATTTCAAACACTTAGTGGCGGCGTAGGTATGTTTTTGGTTCCAGCCTTGATATTTCCTAAAGTAATTAAGTATCCAATCAATTCCATGATTACTTATAATATGGTTCCCAAGTTTTGGATGTTATTGCTTGCCTTTACCTTAATTATTGTTTCAGTTCCATTGATTTCTTGGTTGTATCAAATTAACCAAAATTTATCCTTCCCTGCAGCTTGGAGTGAGTTGGAACAACAAATTAGGGCAATGGAAAATCAAGCGACTCAATTAACCAAAGTGTTTATTGCAGCAGATAATATTTCCATGCTACTGCTTAATATTTTTGTGGTTGCTTTGGTTCCAGCAGTTTGTGAAGAATTCTTTTTTAGAGGAATTTTATTGCAGTATACCCGCTTTGTTTTTAGCAATGAGTGGGTTGCAATTATTGTATCGGCAATAGTTTTTAGCGGCTTTCACGGTCAATTTTATGGGTTCTTGCCACGCCTTATTTTAGGTGTGTTTTTGGGCTATTTGTATTTGCGTGGTGGCGGAATTTGGGTGGTAGTATTTGCTCATTTTGTAAATAATGCCATGGCAGTTCTAACAAGTTATTATGAAAAGGACTTAACTGCTTTTCAGTTTTTTAATGAAGAATATCAGTTTCCTTGGTATTGGGCAATTATTTCTATGGCTACTGTTTATGGCTTGTTTCGTTTATACAATTGGGCTTTTTGGCAGCACTTGCAAAATAAAATCAAGAAAAGGTAAATTCGGTTTGAACCAAAATAATCCTGAATTATTTTAATTTGATTGGCCGCAAAATCTCCCCATATTTGAAGGCATAGAAAAGAAGTATATGAAAGATTGGGTAGATGTTTTTAAAAGCAGCAATGCCATTGATGCCGAAATGGTAAAAGCCATGTTGGTGGAGCAAGGTATTGACGCCGTAGTTATTAATAAAATGGATAGCAGTAGGCTTTTCTTTGGTACTGTTTCTGTTTTTGTAAAAGCCGAAGACGCAGAGCAAGCAAAACATTTAATAGCAACACCTAGTGCAGAAAACCATGAGTAATTTTTGGCAGCGAGCTATTACGGGCTCTCTTTTTGTTTTAAGCGTTGTGGGTTGCACTCTTTTTAGTGAGTGGAGTTTTTTTATTCTGTTATTTGCAATCAACTTTTTGTGTTTGTTGGAGTTCTTTGAATTGATGTTACCAGATAAAAATTGGATAGAAAAATACCTTGGTGTAATTGCCGGAAGTATCATCAATATCATGTTTGCGTTTATTATCCGTGGGGATTTATCTCACGGCTGGTTTTACCACTTGATTCCAGTTTTTATGCTCTTGTTTATTGTAAAACTTTACGAGAATACGGGCAGAGAATTTGAAACCTTGGCCTTTCAAATACTGGGTATTTTATATATCTGTTTGCCCATTAGTATGCTTGGAGATTTTGGTTATTTTAATTCTTTGGATTACTCATATTCTCTTCCCTTGGGCTTTTTTATTCTCCAATGGAGCAGCGATACATTTGCTTATTTGGTGGGCAGGCAGTTTGGTAAACACAAATTATTTGAACGTATTAGTCCAAAGAAAACTTGGGAAGGAAGTATTGGTGCATTAATTCTTACAGTTGGGATTGCTTTTTTACTTTCTCGTTTTTGGGACGATATCAACACTTTTGATTGGATGATGGTTGCCGCCTTAATTGTGGTTTTTGGAACCTTTGGAGATTTAACCGAATCTTTGATGAAACGCAATTTAAACATCAAAGATAGCGGTACTTTATTGCCAGGTCATGGTGGCTTCTTAGATAGATTCGACGGGGTTTTTCTGTCAATTCCCGCTGTGTATTTTTATCTTTTATTTAGCAATTAAAATAGGTTCGGTTTGAACCAAAATTTAAACAAAGGACTCGGAAAATACTATCTGAAAAAGGCGCTTTTGGTTCAAACCGAACCCTAAGAATAAAAATACCTGAGCTAAATCATTCGCATTTGGCGGATATTTTCCCGTTGAAGTCCATTTTTTTATTCTAAAAAATATGTACGTTTGCCCCACTTATTTATTATAATAAAACATACCTATGTCAGGCAAAGAAAACTTAATTAATCACAGCTCGGAAAATCCGTTCGAGTCGATGATGTCGAGATTTGATGAAGCAGCACGTATTATTGGATTGGATGAGAGTGATTACAATGTATTAAAAGCCCCTCAAAAGGCGGTAATTGTAAATATTCCCGTTATGATGGACCATGGAAAAGTTCAAGTGTTTGAAGGATTCCGTGTAGTTCACAATGCCAATTTAGGTCCTTCAAAAGGAGGAATTCGCTATAGCATGGATGTTCATTTAGACGAAGTGAAAGCTTTGGCTGCTTGGATGACTTGGAAATGTGCGGTTGTTGGTATTCCTTATGGTGGTGGTAAAGGTGGTATTAAATGCGATCCGCGTAGCATGAGCAAAGGCGAATTAGAGCGTTTAACCCGTGCTTACACCGATTTAATGGTTGATGTATTTGGTCCAGATAAAGATATTCCTGCACCAGACATGGGAACAGGTCAACAAGAAATGGCTTGGATTATGGACGAATATTCTAAGTTGGTTGGATACAATTCACCTGCAGTTGTAACTGGTAAGCCGCTTGTATTAGGTGGTTCATTGGGTAGAGTTGAAGCAACTGGGCGTGGAGTAATGGTTTCTACTCGTTCTGCATTGAGCAAGTTAAAAATTAGTCCTGTTGGAGCAACTACAGCTGTTCAAGGTTTTGGAAACGTAGGTTCTATTTCTGCTAAATTATTGGCATCTCAAGGCATGAAAGTTTTGGCCATTAGTGATGTAAGTGGAGCATATTTTAACCCAGAAGGTTTAGATATTGAAGCAGCAATTGCTTACCGCGATGGAAACAAAGGAACTTTAGAAGGTTATACTGGTGGAACTAAAATTACCAATAGCGAGTTATTGGAATTAGAGGTTGATGTATTGGTACCTGCCGCTATGGAAGATCAAATTACCAGAGAGAATGCAGATAGAATTAAAGCTAAAGTAATTGTAGAAGGTGCTAACGGACCAACTTCAGCTAAGGCAGATTCTATTTTGAATGAAAAAGGTATTATGGTTGTTCCAGATATTTTGGCAAATGCAGGTGGTGTTACAGTAAGTTACTTTGAGTGGGTTCAAAACCGCTTGGGTTATTTCTGGACAGAAGAGCGTGTTTACCGCAGAGCAGATAGAGTAATGAAAACTGCTTTTGAAACGGTTTACAATACTTCTATTGAGCACAATTGCAGCATGCGTATTGCAGCGTATGTAGTAGCTATTAAAAAGGTTGCCGACGTAGAAACCTTACGCGGTAAATTTGGTTTATAAGAATTAAATAAAATAGCCAAAAGGGCACGAAAACCTAAGAGTGGATATAACCACACTTATGTTTTTGTGCCTTTCTGGTATAAAATAATCCCATAGAATTATGTTACATAGAGAAGGCAAAGCCACCATTTTTTTATCACTAGTTGTGTTAAGTGCCCTTAACGGATTGGTATTTTGGTTGGCACCTAATTTGGCTTGGTTGCAAAACCTTATTTTGTTTGGCTCGGTGGTTTTGTTGGTTATTGTATTGCAGTTTTTCCGCAATCCAACTATTCAAATCAATGCCAATGATAACTTTGTTTTATCGCCAGCAGATGGAAAAGTAGTAGTGATTGAAGAAGTGGAAGAGCCAGAGTTTTTTCAAGGAAAGCGTTTGCAAATTTCTGTGTTTATGAGTCCGTTTAACGTGCATGTAAACCGCCATCCTGTAAGTGGATTTGTTAAATATTTTAAATACCACCCTGGTAAATATTTAGTAGCATGGCATCCAAAAAGTTCAACAGAAAACGAAAGAACAACTACTGTTATTGAACGCCCAAATGGAGTTCAAATATTGTATAGACAAATTGCTGGAGCAATGGCAAGGCGTATTGTTTGGTACATAAAAGAAGGTCAGCCAGCAAAACAAGGTGGCGAAATGGGCTTCATTAAATTTGGTTCAAGAGTAGATGTATTTTTGCCTTTAGATGCCAAGGTAAAAGTAGAATTGAACCAAGTTGTTAAAGGTGCTAGAAGCGTATTAGCAGAAATAGCTTAGAATTTATGTAACAAAGGTGTGACAATTTTATGATTTTACGCCTTTGATTTTTCTATTAAAAAGCTACCTTTGAGTCATTAAACCAAGATTATATATGAAAAAATTAGTATTGTTAGGTGCCTTCGTGGCTTTAGGATATTTTAGCTCAACAGCACAAACTGTATCTGCAGCTCCAAATCCTGAAACAGTATCGGCTCAAACCGTTAGCGCTGAAGAACCACCTGCAAAACCAGAAAAGAAAGCGAAAAAAAGCAAAAAAGGCAAAAAAGGTTGTTCCGATGAAAAAGGAAAATCGTGTGGAAGTGGCGAGAAAAAATCTTGCTGCAGCGAAAAAGGCCATGGCCAAGCTGCTCCTGCTAAAAAGGATGATCACAAATAGTCTTTATGTTCTAATTTGAAATGCCAATCTTAACAGGTTGGCATTTTTTTTTGTGCGCTACGCATACGATTGTTCTTTAGAGTGAAAGTCTTGAACGAGCCTGCCAATGGGAATCGCTAATCCAAAGCAAGGGTGTTAGCCGCGAGGCTAAATCTGAAGGAAGCGGCGGATAAAATTGTGAGT
>JAIOYZ010000017.1 GCA_021740845.1 Bacteroidia bacterium | reverse complement strand
GTTGTGGCCGTTGGCAGAATATTCAAATACCAGCAGCAGCCAGTCTCTTCTGCTTTCATTTCCATTAATCACGGCTTCAATAATTCTTTTGCTTGTAAATTTTTTCATATCCCTGATGGTACCACTCAAATTTCCCAGTATGCTTCTCATGATCAAGTGAACATGATTTGACATAATCACATATGCATAAATTTCCAGACCTTTATTCTCACAGCAATACTTAAAACTATCAATAACAATATCTCTGTATATTTTTCTTGTGAAAATATCTGCCCACTGCACAATTTGGAAGGTGAGGAAATAGGGCGCATACTGATCTTTTATCTGGTAGCCTGTTGTCATATATTATTTCGCATTTAATGTAGCTGGAAGCTACAAGATAAATTGGCGAAGTCACAGACTACGCCCAGCAATAGGGCGCAAACTGATCTTTTATCTGGTAACCTATTGACATATATTATTTCGCATTGTATGTAGTTGGAATCTACAAGATAAATTGGCGAAGTCACAGACTTCGCCCAGCAATAGGGCGCAAACTGATCTTTTACCTGGTAGCCTGTTGTCATATATTATTTCGCATTTAATGTAGCTGGAAGCTACAAGATAAATTGGCGAAGTCACAGACTTCGCCCAGCAAAATTGCAGGCTTTGCTTCCAATATTCTTTCTGTTTTTGATAATGAAAATAAGAATCAAATTTCCTTTAATAATAAAAGAAACCTGCGCAAGTCATTTAGCTTTAGCAGGTCTTACGATCCCCCGCCCCAACTCTCTCTATCCAAACTTCTATATTGTATCGCTTCTGCCAAATGTTCAATTTTTATTTCATCAGAACCGGCTAAGTCGGCAATGGTTCTGGCTACTTTTAAAATGCGGTCGTAAGCTCTAGCAGAAAGTTGCAATTTATTCATTGCTGTTTTTAATAAATTTTGACCCACACTTGTGAGTTGACAAAATTCTCTTGCCATAGGCGAACTCATTTGAGCATTGCTATAAACACCTTCCATATTCGCATACCTCATGCTTTGAATTTGCCTTGCAGCCACCACTCTATTTCGTATGCTTTCGCTTGGTTCAGCCTTTCTATGGTCGCTTAATTGGTCAAAGTTTACAGGTGTTACCTCAATATGAATATCTATTCTATCCAATAAAGGTCCGCTAATTTTGCTAAGGTAGCGTTGAACCAATTGACTGCCGCAAACACAATCTTTTTCTGGATGGTTAAAATAGCCGCAAGGGCAGGGATTCATACTAGCCACCAGCATAAAACTGGCAGGGTATTCAATGGAGAATTTTGCTCTCGAGATGGTCACTCGTCTTTCTTCTAAAGGCTGCCGCATTACCTCCAAAACAGTTCTTTTGAATTCTGGTAATTCATCCAAAAATAATACACCATTATGCGCTAACGATATTTCTCCGGGGTTGGGGTTATTACCGCCGCCAACCAAAGCTACATCTGAGATAGTATGGTGTGGAGAACGAAAGGGTCGTAAATACAATAGAGAGCTATTTTTGGCCAATTTACCTGCTACAGAATGTATTTTTGTAGTCTCTAATGCTTCTGGCAAAGTAAGTGGAGGAAGTATGCTTGGAAGTCGTTTAGCCAACATGGTTTTACCTGCTCCTGGTGGTCCTATTAATATGGCATTGTGTCCACCTGCTGCGGCAATTTCTAAAGCCCGTTTTATATTTTCTTGTCCTCGTACGTCAGCAAAATCATCGATGAGTTTGCTTTGGCTATTTTCAAATTCTTGGCGCGTATCCACTTCAAATAGTTCTAAGCGGTTTTCCATTCCATTAAAAAAATCTATTACCTCCGCAATATTATCTGCACCATATACTTTTAAGTTATTGACAATGGCTGCTTCACGGGCATTTTCTTTGGGTAAAATAAATCCTTCAAATTCCTCTTTTCTCGCTTGAATAGCAATTGGCAAAGCACCTTTTATTGGTTTGAGTGTTCCATCCAGGGCCAATTCTCCCATGATGATATAGCGCTCAATTTTCTCGATATTTACTTGTTCTGTTGCGGCCATATAACCGATGGCTAAAGGTAAATCGTAGGCGCTTCCTTCTTTTTTAATATCTGCTGGGGCCATGTTCACCACAATTTTTTGTCGAGGTAAAGTGTAGTTATTAAACTTTAGGGCACTCTCAATTCGCTGCAAACTTTCTTTAACGGCATTGTCGGGCAAGCCAACCAAAAAGTATCCAATGCCGTTCTGACCAGCATTGACTTCAATAGTAATTGTTACGGCACTTACGCCATAGACGGCGCTTCCAAAGGTTCTAATGAGCATAATTTTGTGGGGTTAATTATTCTTTTCAAGGCATTTTACTTATCAATTGCAAGAACGAGCTTGCTATTCACAAATAATAATTCCAATTGGAAAAATCCCTAAAATAAATGCAAGAAATGGGATTGTTTGTTTAGGAAGTCCATGGTTTTTTTATACTTACATGGGCAATTTTAACTCAATTGAAACAATAAAATTTTCAGGCAAATCAATTCATATAATCAAACTTGGGTAACAATCTTTTGATAAAAAATATCTATTCAAGGCAAAATTTGGCTTATTTCAAAGCCTGACAACAATCATTTTGTTGCAATTTAGAAAAAATCTAAATTGCGCCAGATGAATTTATCTCAAATAAAGTTGGGCCAACATGCAGTGGTGACAAAAGTGAACGGAGATGTGCTTGCGCTTAAGCTATTTGAAATGGGCGTATTGCCAGGAGAAGCTGTTGAATTAGAGAATATTGCACCCTTTGGCGACCCCATTGCGATTCGAGTTGGGGAGTCGAAATTGTGTTTGCGTTTGGAAGATGCGGCCAGCATAGAAATTGAATTAACTAATGGATAGAATTATAACCGTTGCATTGGTTGGGAACCCCAACTGCGGCAAAACTTCCTTATTTAATGCACTTACCGGTTTGAACCAAAAGGTAAGTAATTTTCCAGGGACAACGGTTGATAAAAAAATGGGTGAAACCATGCTCAATGAGCAAGTTAAGTTGCAATTGATTGATTTACCTGGAACCTATAGCCTTTATCCAAAATCTGCAGATGAATTAGTTACCTATGAAATTCTAAGAAATAAATCAGAAACCAATTTCCCAGATTTGGTTATTTTTATTGCAGATGCCTCTAACCTAAAAAGAAACTTACTCTTATTTACCCAAGTTTGCGATTTGGGAGTTCCAGCTCTTATTGCCTTAAACATGTTGGATGTGGCAGAGCGCAGGGGAATAGAATATAAATTAGACGAGTTAAGTTCCAGTTTGGGAGTACCAATTATTCCAATTAATGCAAGAAAGCGAACTGGTATTATTGAGTTAAAGCAAACCCTGCTTAACAATTTGCCAAAATACCCGGTTGAATTTTTTAAACTCGATTCCGTTGACAAAGAAATGTTAAATGAATTAAGTAAGGTAACAGATAAGCGTAATGCGTATGCTGCCTTGCAATATTCGTTAAATGCAAAGGATTTGATTAGTGAAAAGTCGGCGCGCATAAAAGAGGTTTTTGAAAAGTATCATTTTAATACGAGGCAGTTTCAAGAAGACGAAGTTTTTAGCCGATACCATATCATTGATGAGGCAGTAAAAAAGGCAAGGATCAAACCGAAAGATGATTTGAAAAAATCTATAACCAAAAAGGTAGATGCCATTATAACTCATAGATTTTATGGAATAGCTATTTTCTTGGTGCTCATGTTTTTGATTTTTCAAGCGGTTTTTAGTTGGAGTGCTTACCCTATGGATTTGGTAGAAGGAGCTTTTGGGTGGATAAGTAATTATATAAAAGAATCTTTACCTGCTGGCGTACTCAACGATTTATTGGTTCAAGGCATATTGGCTGGATTGAGCGGTGTAATTGTGTTTTTACCACAAATAATTGTCCTGTTTTTCTTTATTGCCATTTTAGAAGATGTTGGTTATATGGCCCGTGTTGGTTTTATAATGGATAGAGTAATGAGGCCTTTTGGAATGAATGGAAAATCCATAGTTCCATTGATTAGCGGAATGGCTTGTGCGGTGCCAAGTATAATGGCCAGCAGAAGCATTGAGAATAGAAAGGAAAGGCTAATTACTATTTTAGTAATTCCTTTAATGAGTTGCTCTGCGAGGTTGCCCGTTTATACTTTATTAATTTCTTTGTTTATACCAGATACTGCCGTTTGGGGTCCATTTAATATTCATGGTTTGGTATTAATGGTGATGTATTTAATTGGTTTTTTAGCGGCAATTCTGAGTGGTTGGGTTTTCAAACATTTTATTAAATCAACTCAGCAAAACTATTTCTTAATGGAATTGCCTGGTTATAAAATGCCAGTACCATCCAATATTTTGATTACTCTTTATGAAAAAGGAAGTGCCTTTGTTTTTGGGGCGGGAAAAATCATCATTGCTGTTTCTGTGATTCTTTGGGTTTTGGCTTCTACCGGACCAAAAGAAAAAATGAATGCAGTAAATACAAAATATGAAACTTTGATGAGCCAAATGAACGAGGCTCAGCAAAATGAAGCCTTAATTAGTGGGATAAATTTGCAACGCAATGCAGACTTATTAGAAGCTAGTTATGCAGGTCAATTTGGGAAGTTTATTGAACCAGGAATTCGTCCTCTAGGATTTGATTGGAAAATTGGGATAGCCTTACTTACTTCTATGGCTGCCAGGGAAGTATTTGTAGGAACTATGAGCACAATTTATAGCGTAAGTGGCACTGAAGATAATTTGGATTCTATAAGAGATGCCATGTTAAGTGAAACCAATTCGCAAACAGGTAAACCGAGTTATACTTTGCCTACTGTGTTTTCTCTTTTGCTATTTTATGCCTTTGCTCTGCAATGCATGAGTACAGTTGCAATAGTTAAAAAGGAAACCGCCTCTACTAAATGGGCCGTGATTCAATTTATCTATCTTACGGTTTTGGCCTATGGCAGTAGTTTACTGGTTTTCCAGCTTTTCGGCTAAATTTTTACCTCAAATGGCAGGTTTTATGGCATGAAAAAGCTGCTGCCATGTCACTAAGTAGGATTAAGTTGCTGTATTTAAAACATTTATGAAAAATTACTTGTTTTTTTGACAGATAAACATATCTTTTCACGAAATTTGCAGATTCTTAAAATCACAAGAAGGGGATTCAAAATAATATGAGGCAGCTTAAAATAAGCAAACAGTTTACCAATCGCGAAAGCAAATCGCTTGATAAGTACTTGAATGAGATTAGTAAAGTACCGATGATTGATGCGCAGGAGGAAGTAGAATTGGCGAGAAGAATCAGGGAAGGCGATCAGGTAGCATTGGAGCGTCTGGTAAATGCCAATCTTCGTTTCGTAGTGTCGGTTTCTAAACAATACCAAAACCAAGGTTTAACCTTAGGAGATTTAATTAACGAAGGAAATTTAGGTTTGATTAAAGCCGCTAAACGTTTTGATGAAACTCGTGGTTTTAAATTTATCTCTTATGCAGTTTGGTGGATTCGTCAGTCTATTTTACAAGCATTAGCAGATCAAAGTCGTATTGTACGTTTACCATTAAACAAAGTAGGTTCTATTGGTAGAATTGGAAATACATCTGCTCGTTTGGAGCAAGAATTAGAGCGCGAACCAACTGTTGAAGAAATTGCAGAAGCAATGGATATTCCATTACAAGAAGTAGAAAATGCCTTGCGTTCAACTGGTCGTCATTTGAGTATAGATGCACCGCTTACAGATGGTGAAGACAATACCTTATTGGGTATTTTGGATACCAACGATGAGCCTCGTCCGGATGTTCAATTGATTAATGAATCCTTACAAAAAGAAATCAACCGTGTTATCTCAACTTTGAGTGAGAAAGAACGCGATGTATTAAAATATTATTACGGCTTAGATGGCGGACCAGCACATACTTTGGAAGATATTTCAGAGAAAATTGGTCTAACCCGCGAACGTGTTCGTCAGATTAAAGAAAAAGCACTTCGCAGATTGCGTAAATCTAGCAAGAGCAAGATTTTGAAAGCGTATTTGGGGTAGGGAAAAAGCTTCTGGCCACTAGCTTCTGGCTTCTGGCAAAATATAAAAAATGGTTCAGGACTTTGTCCTGGACCATTTTTTTTTATTGAACCTTGAAAATCCATAGTTTTAGTATAGATTTTCAAGGTTGAGATGCATTTTTGGTAGTGGATATTTATTAGTGATTTAATAACCACACAAAACTTTATTATCACGCCTTTCTCGGATACCTTTCCGCACAAGAATGCCTTGGTTTGTAGCCTTGGCGATTTTGTTAAAACGTATTTGGCTAGGTTATAGAAACTGTGGTCAATTCCCTTTCGTAAAAATTCATTAAATTCGACCAAATACTAATCAGGTGAAGAAAGGGATATTTTTCTTTTTTATAGTTTTATTCGGTTTGAACCTAAGCGCGCAAACGAAGGTGGATACCGTGTATTTTAATTCACGTAACGGTATAAAAAGAATTAATAAAATAACACAATCCAAAGGCAATCATTCTAAAGTTACCGTATTTAATGAGCAAGGTACAAAAACAGAATATTTTGAACTGTTGGATGGAAAAGTGGAAGGGAAATACATTGTTTATAATCGCAATGGACTGCTTTATAAAACTACCAATTACAACAAGGGTTTAAAGGAAGGTTTGGAAATAATTTATTTTGTTAATTCTAAAAAGAAAGCAGAAACAAACTATTCCTCCAATTATAAAATGGGTCCATTTAAAATATGGAACGAAGCTGGAACTCTTATTCAAAAAGGGACTTACGATACTTTGTATAATAAGGTTCGACAAAAGGAAGAATTTGTAGAAGTATTAACTGGCAAATACGAAAGTTATTTTGAAAATGGAGCCAAGGCAAAGCAATGCACTTATATCAAGGGTAAATTAAACGGTTTGAACCAAGAATGGTATGGCAATGGAAAGCAAAAATTAGCTATTGAATACAAAAATGGATTGATTAATGGAAAAGAGGAATCTTGGTACGAGAACGGAAATAAACAATTTGAAGGGAAATCCTATCGAGAGGAGGGTTTGAAAGGAGCTTATATAAAGCCAAATTATGAAGGTAAACAAATACGTTACCACGAAAATGGAAAGATTTCTTCGGTTCAAACCTACCAGAATTTTTTACCCAATGGCATTTGGCTTAAGTATTCTCAAGAAGGAATATTAATTGAACAAAAGGCATTTGAAAACGGACAATTAAGTAATCCTGATATTACCTATCATTCTAATGGAAAGGTTTATCAAATTAATCCCCGACAGTTTTTTAATATAGATGGAAGAGATACTTCTTTAATTCATGGTTTGGTTCAAACCTATTATGCAAATGGCAATAAACAACAAGAGATCAATTATGTGAGAGGCAAACAATACGGTTTGTATAAGCAATTTTTTGATAATGGAAATGTAGGAAGAGAGCTCTATTTTTTTGGAGCCTCTGATAGATATGCTGTATTAAAAGAATACAATTCGGATGGTGTTTTATTAAAAGAAGGTACCTATTCAAAAGAACCCAACGACTCCACGAAATTTAAAAAGTTGATTTATGCCATTTATGCGGAGAATGGAAATTTGCTCTATCGCTTAAACCAGAAAGATGCCATGGCAAATGGTGTTTTTGAAGCCTATTATGAGAATGGAAATTTAAAGGCAGAGGGCTTTATTTTTAAAAGACGCAATTCTGATTATTTTTCAGTTGAAGATGTAGGCAATGCGTGGCAAGCCATTTATTACCCAAATGGTGGTTTGCGTTATGAGATTTTATCAATAGATAATTTTAGGCATGGCCAATATGTAGAGTGGTTTCCAGACGGGAGTTTGAAACGATTTAATAACCCAACTGGATTGGATGTGCAATGGTTGCAAAATGGAGAATTAATGATGGCCTTGGTTTACAATTCAAATAATAATTTGATTAGGGATACGGTTCTAGATTCAAGATATTTAAAAGATTTGTATGAGAGTTTAAGAACTGCTCCAACAAGGCAATTGAAGATATTAAAACAAAGTAATGGATTGCAAACTAGTTATTATGCACCAGGCAAAAAACGCTTTGAAACAAACCTGAACAACGGCAATTTTGAGAACTACTTTTTAGCTTATACCTTTTCGGGAGATACCTTGGCCTATTTAGAATTGCAAGACGGATTATTGCATGGATATTACCTTGTGAAAAATGCAAATGGAACTTATTTTTTGCAGGGTAATTACGAGCAGGGAAAGGAAGTTGGCGAATGGAAGCAATACTCAAGAAAAGGCTTGCCACGAGCCTTTTTTGAATACGATAAAAATGGAATGGGCCACAAACCTTATACCTATGAATTTACCTTTTACGAATCTGGGGTAATTGAAAGTGAAGTACATTTTAAAGAAGGAAAAAGAGATGGTTGGTTGATTGGGTATCACCCAAATGGTAGGGTGCGTGATAGTGCTTTTTATAAGTTAGATACACTTTGGGGAACAATTGTTTCTTATTCTGAAGATGGCAAACCTTATAGAAGATCAACCTATGTGGGTGGCAAAAAACAAGGCATTGATAAAAGTTGGTATTATAGAGAAAAGGGCTCTGGTTTGATGAAAGAAGAGCAATATGTTAAAGATGTTCGTAACGGTGAAGCTCGTTATTATTATCCCAATGGTAAGTTGAATTTAATAGCATTTTTTAAAGATGGCAAGGATGATAGTACATGGATTTATTACGATACCTTAGGCAATATATCGAGAACGGTTTATTATGAAAATGGAATCAAGAAAGAGCAGCCTTTAGTTGGTAATTGTCCTTGCAAGGACAAAGATACAGGAAAGGGCTTTGGACAAAGTTTAAGTAGTTTATTGAATGATGAAACCGATATAAGTTTATGGCAGTTTCCTTATCATGAATCTATTGAACCTATTATAGATTTCAGTTTTTTTAGAAACCTTCAAACAAGTAATAATAGGTCGTCTTCATTTTATAGTTTTAACCTTATTGCCTTCAAGCCAATTCAAGTGGCAATCCCAAATAAGAACGGAATGAAGTTATGGCTAAATGCATGTTGGCATCAAGGTGAGGAAAGCTCTTTAGAAATGGCTGTTAGTTTTACAGAAAGGCAACCGGATATAACGCGAGTAGAAATTGGTTCAAACCGAATGGCTTATTTATTACCAAGCAAATTGTTTAAAAGCACAACTAATAATCAGAAAGACGTGTTGGCGCAGTTTACATTATCCTCACTTACATACGATAGAAATGGCATTAAATTTAATCATGCAAAACCTATATGTGTGGATGATGCTTTTTTATTGAATAGCAATTATTTTGTACAGTTAGATACCTTTAATTTAGTAAATGTGGGCGCAATGAATGATAAAGATTATTTGCCTCATCGGATTTCTTATTTTGGGTATGATTTAATGGCTTCCGACTTACTAAAAGTGATAGGAACAGAGCCAATTCTATTGAACGAAGCTGCTGGAAAAATTAAGATAAACTTGCAGAAGAACAGCATGCAAGGCACAATTTCGCATGTAATGATTACACCAAAATTATTGGCTGGTAATATTAGTATTCCTGATGTTCTTCTTGTAGATGGAAAGCTAAGTATTGAAAAAAATGGAGAGTCAATATTTTTTACTGAGAAGGAATTATACGCGCAAATGAAAATGGATGGTTTTTCTAAAATTATTGGTCATTACAATCCAGAAAAAAAGGTATTGGAGATTTTGTTTTATATCCATAAACCCTAGTATGAAAAAAAGATTTTTACTTATACAATTGGCTATGTTTTTTTCTTTTTTGGCTTTGGGTCAAAACAGAGAAGAATATATTAAAGATTTGAGTAATGGAAAAACATTGGAGTATACACAAAAGCAAAAGGCATTAACCAAAACGCCTTATAATATGTTTGAAAGTATCTATGTAGATTATCCAGAATTTAGTGCCAATAATAAAGGTTTAGCCATTGCAGCACTCAATACATTTATAAGGGAAAAGGCTTTAGAGGAAGTAAGAAATGAGAGTTTTAAATATGAATTTTTACCTTTTGCTTACCATGCTTTGGCTACTAGGTTAGGAAATTATAAATTAGATAATTGGCAGTCACATTCTTTAGAAACTGGTTCGCCTATAATGCAAGATATCAAGACTAAGCTATTGTTTTTGTCGGGAGATATTTTGGCGTATCAAGTGCAATACCAATTCTTTTTTGAACCACATAGCAATGTTAAAGTAGAAGGGATGAGTTATGTTAAAACCTACTATTTGCAGTTGTCTTCGGGCAAACCTATTTTGTTTAAAGGTCTGTTTGATCCAAACGCTTTAGATGAATTAAATAGGTTTTTGCAAAAGGAAGTGAATGCCTTATTAACGGAAAATACGAATTTAGTAAAGAGTTTTTATTGGGAAACAGAAGGAGATTTGAGGTATTCTAATTATGGTTATGAAGGTGGAGAGGTAGAAGGCGAACATGCTGATAATGCTGAAATACAAAAAGTGGTTCTTAAAGCAAAAGATATAGATAAGTTTTATTTGAACCTAAGTCCGTTTTCAGTTCAATTTATTTTGCCTCCATTTAGCAGCTCGTTTGAGCAATTTAAACAATTGGGAATAGTGGTAAATATGCCTATTGAACAATTTGCAAAATATGTTTCCTATGCTTGTCCTTTAGGCAATTGGGTCAAAACAAGTTATATAAACCAAACCACCATTCACGATTTTAATGTGCTGACCAAGTATAGACAAGGAAATTATTCCTCGATAAATCCACTTGAAATTGAAAATGTTTTTGTGCAAAATCCACCCAAAGGAGTTAAGGTTCAAGAATTGTATTTTGTACAAATTTCTAAAAATGATACCCAATTAGAATTGCAAAGACGAACCACTTACAATGCCGAAGGTAGGATTGTAAAACAAGCATTTGGAAAGGAAGAAAATCCTGAAACTTGGTGGCATCTTTATGAATACGATACCAAAGGAAATGTGGTAACGGAACTTCAAGACAATAATAATGAAATAAAAGCACTCAAAACGTACACGTATAACGCCAATAATTGTTTAAAGTCGAGCAGTTCTTTGGAGAATGGTGAGGCACAAGTTAATTTGAACTATTATTATAAAGACAGCTTTGTTTACGAGTGCAAAGAGGTAAAGCTATTTGAGGAAATGTCGGAAGTGGAAGCATCAGAAGTAAAAGTTTATGCCTTGGATGCTTACCAGAATATTGTTTCGAGTTATGCCTTGTCCGAAACGCCAAATTATATAACAAGGTTTGATAAAGACAAAAGAATGGCAAGTTATTCGTTAAAATACCCCAATTTAGATAACGGTGTTTATGCCTATTCAAAAGAAGGAAATTTAGAGACCATAATCATGGATAATGGCAGACGTTTGTACACTTATTCTTACCAAGGAAATCATTTGCTTTTGCACGAACAATACGATGGATATTCATTGCAAGAAAAGCGCGAATATTATTACGATGCAGAATGGCGATTAATTGGTTTCAAAGAAATGGGTAGGAATGGCAATCGGGAAAGAAGCTATAGTATTAAGTATCAGTATTAGTTTTTAGGGCTATAATTTTTTCCAACTCTTCAATATCTACCAAATCTTTTGGACGAGCGTTTGCTTTCTTTTCTTCTAAAAGTTGGTTGATATGTAAAAAATAAATTGGAATCCCTTCAATAGTTGCAATACTCGCTTTAGAGAAACTTGATTCAAAACTAGTTTGTGGAAAGGCTTTTAGGTATGT
Organism: Bacteroidia bacterium; assembly: GCA_021740845.1. Lineage (GTDB taxonomy): Bacteria > Bacteroidota > Bacteroidia > UKL13-3 > UKL13-3 > B1. Next base: position 81,831 of record JAIOYZ010000017.1, on the reverse strand, counting down.
CATTATATCCAATTCTAAACCTTGAAATAAATAAATGCTTGTCCAGCCAGGAATGAATTCCATGCTTTCTAATTCTTTAAAATCGCCTAATCCTAAGTTGCAAATTGCTTGTCTAAATTTCGACCTATTTTCTTTTGTGTCTTTAATCCAAATATCTACATCTTGGGTAATTCTTGATGCGCCATGCAAGATTGCAGCAAAACCGCCAACCATAATATATTCAACTTGCTTGGCATGTAGTTCTTTCCAAAAATTAATAAGATCCTCGTCTAATACATCCATCCTTATGGTTTGTGTTTGATTGTGGTTTCGGTTTTAAGTTTCTGAACCAAACGAATCATTCTAAGTGCAGCTTTATATCTTTCTTCGTGGCTCATGGCTAGCCGTTTTTTGAGTTTTTCCTCTGGTGAAAGATTTAATTTGGATTCCATAATTAAGTCAAATATAGGAATTTCTTTTTTGCATTTTTTTAAAATAGGAGGACATTCTCTTCTGAAGTTATTGCAAAAATTCTTCGAAATTGTTTTTATGAATAAGCTTGGTGCTTTGAGGAGAATAATTCTTAACAAAAGTACTGGTAAAATGATGTTTTTTCTCTTGCCATTTAAACTCATACGCATTTAAATTTCCATCAAATTCCTCTATATAATCTATTTCTTGTTGAGCCGAAGTTCTCCAAAAATAAGTATTGCAGTAATTTTGGTGGTAATGATTGAATTTCCTACGTTCTGCTATTAAAAAGTTTTCCCATAAAGCCCCTTTATCCATGCGCAATTCAATTGGACTAAATTGATTGATAACTGCGTTTCTAATACCACAATCGTAGAAGTAGATTTTGCGTGATTTTTTCAACTCATTTCTGATGTTTCTGCTAAAAGAATTAAGCCTGAAAACAATGAATGAGCGTTCTAAAATTTGAATGTACTTTTCAATGGTTTCTTTGTCTATTCCACAAATCTGGCTTAATTCAAGGTAAGATACTTCACTTCCAATTTGAAAAGCCAATGCCTGAACCAATTTTTCAAGTTTTTCTGGTTTCTGAATTTTCTCCCAAACCAAAATATCCTTATATAAATAGCTATCTGCTAAAGTTTTTAATCTTTCTTTTTCGCCTCCATTGTTAGTTACAATTTCTGGGTAATATCCATATAGCATGCGGGTTTCCAAATTTCTTAACTCTTCCAATAATCCGTGGTGTAAAGTCATTTCCTCAAAAGAAATTGGATACAATTGGTATTCCCACTTTCTCCCTGTAAGTGGCTCATTGATTTTATTTGCTAAATCAAAAGAAGAGGATCCTGTGGCAATAACTTTTACATCTTTGATTCTGTCAGTAATTGTCTTTATACTTATGCCTATGTTTTCTATGCGCTGAGCTTCATCTATCACCACAATTTTTTTCTGCCCTATAATATTTTTCAATTTTGAAATGCTTGTATCTTGAAACAATAACCTGGTATCGGCATCGTCGCCGTTTAGCCAAAGTGCATCTTCATTTCCCATTAGTTCGTTCACAAGTGTGGTTTTTCCTACTTGCCTTGGACCATAAAGAATGATAGCTTTCTTGTCCTTTATTTTTGCTAGTACTATTTTGTCTAATATCCTTGTAATCATATAACAAATATAAGAAATTTCGGTTTAATCCGAAAAAACTTATAATAAATTTCGGTTCAGACCGAAAAATCTTGTCTTTTTATATTTGTAATCTGAAGAATGACATACTATTATTTTATTAATTTTTTCATTCAGAGAAATATGAATGACTAATTATATGAAATGGTTCATATCCAAATTCGATGGTGTGTATGGGTAAAACTATTTTTTTCGGTCTGAACCAAAAATGTTAGAATTGAATAAAGAAAGAAAACTACATGGCATTAAGCAGATTTTGGAGTTGGATGATTGCAATCAGTGCAATTTATATTTTTTACCTTTTGGCGGTAGACCGCATGTATTCATTAAACGGCTTGGTGAACGGAAAGCAAAATGATCCTGTTTTGGTTGCAGAATTACCTTTGGCTTATTTTGGTTCAGACAGTAACTTACTGGCCAACCTAAACGCCAACAAAGGTCTTGGGTTTAGCCAAAATGATTCTATTTATAAACTTTTAGAAAGTGGAGTGGTGGAAGTAAGCACGGGAAAGCAATCTGCAGATGGAATTTTCCCTACTTGTAAAAATACCATTATGGATATTTGGTTGCCGCTTATTGGTTACTTAACTTTTTTCTGTGGTTTGCTTAACCTTCTCAACGATTCCAATGCCATAGGAAAATTAGCTGGTGTGATGGCTCCTTTCTTTACCAAAATTTTTCCCGAATTGCCTAAAGGTCATCCAGCTTATGGGTTTATGACCATGAATTTTGCTGCTAATTTTTTAGGACTCGATAATGCTGCAACTCCTTTTGGACTAAAGGCCATGGAGAGCATGCAAGAAGTGAATATAGAGAAGGACAAAGCCTCTAATAGTCAGATAATGTTTTTGTGTTTGCATGCCGCTGGCTTAACCTTAATACCTACTTCTATAATTGGTTACCGCGCAGCACAACACGCTAGCAACCCCGCTGATATTATGCTTCCCACAATTATCACTTCATTTATCGGAACTTTGGCAGCATTAATTTTTGTGAGCATCAAGCAGAAAATTAATTTGGTGAATCTCGTTGTGATTGGTTTGGTAACAGCTGTTTCGGCAATAATTGCTTTGTTATTGGTTTATATCAATCGTTTGGATGGCATTGCAAAATTTCATTTTACAGGCAATTTAAGCAATGGAGTTTTGTTGTTTATTATTTTCTTGGTGGTAGCCTATTCTATTTTTAATGAGAAGGTATTTAAAGCCAATAGCACCAATATTTTTGATTCATTTGTAACGGGAGCGAAGGATGGATTTACAACGGGTGTAAGAGTTTTACCTTATATGATTGCCATGTTGGTTGCCTTGAGCATTTTTAGAAATTCTACTTTAATGAATATCGTAATGAATGGAATAGGCTCTGTGATGAATGTATTTGGGGTTGACCAGCAAATTATCAATGCGATTCCGGTTGCCATTATGCGGCCGTTTAGTGCAGGTGGCTCTAGAGGATTTATGTTGGATGCCATGAAAACCTATGGAGCAGATAGTTTAACCGGACAGCTTTCTTGCTTGTTTCAAGGAGCTGCAGAAACAACGTTTTATGTAGTTGCACTATACTTTGGATCAGTAAATGTAAAAGACGCACGTTATACCTTAGGAATAATGTTACTGGTAGATTTCGTTTGCGTTATCAGTGGCATTTTTGTTTGCCAATTGTATTTTTAATTCCGCACCAGCCTCGCTGAATCGGATTTGCAATCCGAATCTAATACGAAGAGGATTTACAATCCGACTTTCACCATGCCATTTGAATTGGAAGTAATCCTCGGCCTCCTGCATAATCCATAGCAGAACTAAATTTATATTGTTCAGAAAATTCAACCATTTCTGCCTTAACTGGATTATTATGGATATAGTCTATTTTTTGTTTTAAGAACTCAAAACTATAAATTGATTTTGCTTCATTTCCATCCTGCCAAAATTTATAGTTTTTAATCTTGTTGTCATATCTTCCGGCGTGTTCAAACCTGTTCATCATCCATTCTTTTCTGCTTTCATTTTCTGCTGATATAGAATTGATAATTTGTTTGCTTGTGTATTTTTTAAAATCGCGAATGGTACTAGATAAATTAAAACCTTTTTTGGATGCAGCTACCAAATGAATATGATTGGACATAATTACCCAAGCATATAGTTCTAATCCTTTTTCATTTATGCAATGTTTTAACGAATCAATGATTATATAGCGATAAATTGGGCGTGTGAATACATCAACCCAATCAACTACGGTTGAAGTTAAGAAATAGATTCCTTCGGTATCGGTTATTGTTTTTAGTGGCATGAAGCAAAACTAAAGAGTGAAATATTTTTTTATTGCTTCAAATGGTCGTAGTTTTTAAAAGTGAATTACAAAATTCTTTGAAGTCTTCTATAAAGCCTCATTGGAAAATGGTTTGTGGACTTTGTAAATAAATGAAAGAAATGGCATTTTAATATTTCGCATTGCAAATGCTCATGGTATTTAGGTGCGGATTGCAAATCCGCACCGGCCCCGCTGATTCGGATTTGCAATCCGAATCTAATACGTAGAGGATTTGCAATCCGAATTTCACCATGCCATTTGAATAGGAAGTAATCCTCGGCCTGCATTAATTAATCGGCAATAATTAAATTTCACATTGCAAATGCTAATAGTATTTAGGTGCGGATTGCAAATCCGCACCGGCATTGCATTATTACAAAATCGCGCCAGCCTCGTAACCGCAACGGCATCGCTCGGTTCAAACCTACCTAATAACAGGACTTAATTTGACGTCTTTTCCGAAGCTAAGTTTGTAACGTGCTCCCAATTGAAGGGAAAGATTTCTAGGTTCATGTCCGCAAGGGGCGCCAAAAACCACTGGATAGGTAAATTCCTTTACTTGATGCGCAATAATTTCATACGCACTTTTCCCAAAAGGAACGGTATTGTCTTTCATATCGCTCATATCGCCAATTACCAGTGCTTCTAAATTGCTTAATTTTCCTGCCCGTTTTAAGCCAACAAGCATTCTATCTATGTGGTAAAGGTATTCGTCTAAATCCTCTAAAAACAAAATTTTCCCATCGTAATTTAAGTCGCTGTTTGAACCTAAAATAGAATACAAAACGGATAAATTGCCTCCAATTAATATTCCTTCTGTATCGTCTGGTCTGAGGTTTAAGGGATGTTTGGGAAAGGAGATTTCTTGTGTGCCTTCAAACAAAGTTTTTTTCAAAAAGGTTACACTTTCTTCGTTCAATTTATCTTTTTGCCAGTTAATAGGCATTGGTCCATGAATACTGGAGTACCCAATTTTTTTATAAAGGTGTGAATGTAAAACGGTAATATCACTGTAACCGATTATCCATTTAGAGTTTTCAAAAAAAGAGTCAAAATCTAACCCATCAACCATGCGCACCGTTCCGTAACCACCACGGGCACAAAAAATGGCCTTCACTTTGGGGTCATCCAATAATTTTTGAAAGCTTTTAGTTCTGGTCTGATCCGAGCCTGCAAACTGGTTTTCGGCTTGGTATAAATCTTCGCTTTCCAATACAGTTAATCCCCAAGATTCCAGCAAAGCAATTGCGGGTTTCATTTCTTCCTTACTTACCTTTCTTGCCGTTGCAGCAATTGCAACCAAGTCGCCTTTTTTAAGAGATTCCATAATTGTTTCAGTTTGAAAAGGTAATCTGAAATTATTTGAAAGCAAAAAGTGAGGATTAGAAATGATATTTTTTGTGATGAAACTTAGTTAAATTGTGCATTGGTAAATTGTATAAACTTAATTCAAAAGGAAGTATGCATTCTTTTATAAAAAAACTTTTATTGATTTTGGCTTTTTCATTTATTGAAATGGCCCATCTGCAAGCCCAGCCTGGCACTTATAGGTTAACCCCTATGGAGCCCATGCATGGTATTTCAGGCAACAATGGTTTAATAAGTAAAAAGGTGAATGTGCCTCCAAAGTTCTATGGCCTTTTTGATACCAGCAGAACTCTCAATTTACCCGATGCATATGAAGCTTATCTTTTTCATATGGGTGGTCTTACTAAGCCAAGAGTTTTAGAGCTAGATGAAAATGGGGTTTTGCATGTAATTGATTTTACTAGTAATGGAGCCATTTATGCCTTGCCAGATACCAATTTTGACAATGTAGCCGATCAAATGAAGGTGGTTCTAAATGGGGTGAATGCCCATTGTTTTAAATTTTATAAAGAGCATATTTATGTGGCAGAGCAAACACGCATTTTAAAGTGTAGCGACCTTGATAAGGATGGGTTTTATGAAACTAAAGAGGTGCTCATTGAAAACCTTGGCACACCTGCACCATCAGGTGGACATACAACAAGGACAATGGTAATAGACGATAAGAAACAAAAGATTTATGTTTCTATTGGGTCGCAATGCAATGTGTGTAGAGAAGACTATAGAGCGGTAATAGAAGAGTATAATATAGATGGAAGTGGCAAGCGTATCATAGCCACTGGAGCAAGAAATTCGGTGGGCTTAGCTATTCATCCTTATTCGGGAAAATTATGGGCCAATAACAATGGCAGCGATAGGCAAGGAAATGATGTACCGCCCGAATGGATAGATTGGGTGCATGATAGCGGTTATTATGGTTATCCATTTGCTTATGGTCATCAGAACTGGTTTAATTTTGATGCCCATTCAGATTATACGGCCTTAAAACCCATAACGGCTGCAGACAGTGCAAAGGTGAGTAAAATGCATCACCCTGCTGCACTTATTCAGGCACATTCTGCCCCTATGGAATTGGAGTGGCTAGGTTTAAGTGTTTTGGGAGAACCACAAGGTGGTTTTATTACCGCCTTAAGAGGAAGCTGGAACCGCACGCCAGCCACTGGATTTAAGTTGATTTTTTTGCGTCAAACAGGCAATGATCACCAACAAGATTCTATCACTTCTTATGCAGATTTTATGACGGGTTTTTTAACGGATAGTGTAAGCAGAACCTATTGGGGAAGGCCGGTTGGATTGGCCATTCAAAGTAGGCATTTACGGTCGTCGGATATTTATGTGAGTAGTGATGAAGGCAATAAATTTATTCTTAAGTTGGTGGGTAATCACGCATGGGTAGGCATAAGCGAACAGACGCAAGAAAAGTGGAACGTATACCCCAATCCGTTTACCCAAAAAATAAGTTTTAAAGAGCCTTTGTATGTTGGTTCAAACCTTAGTATAACAGACGCAATGGGTAAAGAAATTTCGCAACAGAATGCCTCTGGTATTTCTGAGTTAGACCTTAGTTTTTTGCCCAACGGCATTTATTTTCTGCGCGTAGATTCTCCAAAAGGGGGCATGCATTCTATCATCCAGAAAATAAATGATTAGGGTATGTTTTATTTTTTTCGGTTTGAACCGATGGCGTGTTTTATTGCAAAAGCATGTTGAAGGTAAAGTCAGGATTGCAAATCCTGACCAGCTACATTGCCTACCTAGCTAAAGACGCTTATTCGGATTTGTAACCAGCTACATTGCATAACCCGCTACAGACGCTTATTCGGATTTGTAATCCGAATTTTAGGAATAAAAGAACAACGCAATTTTAAAAGTATGGTTAGGTGAAAACCTAACTATACTTTTCGTTGAATTTTATTTTAATATCGGTAGCCACCTCTTTTACTTCTTGCTCTTTGTTTTTATCGCAAATCATTAAAACATCTGGTGTGTCTACCACAATGAGGTCTTTAACGCTATTAAGTACAAAAAGTTTATTTCCTTTTTGCTGGGCTGTATGCACCATGCAACCACTGGAATTATAAAATAAAATGTTCTTTCCTGTACTCACGTTTTCGTTTTCATCTTTGTTGGATATTTCGTAGAGAGAGGTCCAAGTTCCCAAATCGCTCCAACCAAATTCACTTGGCATAACATATACGTTATTGGCTTTTTCCATAATGCCATAATCAATGGAAATGCTACGTGTTTGTTCGTAAATATCCTTGATGGTTTGGTATTCATCAGGAGTAAAATACGCATCGTGGGCATCTTTAAACAAGGTAAATTGCTCTGGTAAATGTTCTTTAAAAGCCGCTTTAATACTAGAAATACTCCAAACAAAAATCCCTGCATTCCAAAGAAAATCGCCACTTTCAACAAAGGTTTGAGCCAAATCTAGGCTAGGTTTTTCGGTAAAGGTTTTTACTTTAAAAATATCGCCTTCAGGAACTTCATTGTGGAATTGGATATAGCCATAACCTGTATCTGGCCTGCTTGGTCTAATTCCTAATGTAACCAAGCTTGGGTTTGTTCTGGCAAAGTTGATAGCCATTTCTACTTTATCCAAAAAGTTGGGTTCGTCCAAAATTAGATGGTCGCTTGGCGCCACAATGCAAACGGCATGTGTATTAATTTTGTTAATTTTTCCACAAGCATAAGCAATACAAGCAGCGGTGTTTTTGGCAATTGGTTCGCCCAAAATTTGTTGTTCCCCAATTCCAGGAAGTTGATCTTTTACCAATTGTATATATGCTTCGTTGGTAACTATATAAATATTTTCTGGCAAGAAGCGTTTCAAAAATCGGTTGTAAGTCTGTTGTAATAAGGATTTTCCAGTTCCCAGAATGTCTAGGAATTGTTTTGGAAAATGAGTTCTACTTCCTGGCCAAAAGCGGCTACCAACCCCTCCAGCCATGATGATGGCGTAATTATTTTTATTTTGCATTTTTATTTCTACCTTGTATTGGGGATACCAACATAAAATATGTTGCAAATAAATAAAGTTTTTCGTCCTTTTGGTTTTATTTCCCCGAATATTTACGTTAATTTAGTCCACTTTTATAAAGAACAGAGACATGGCGGCAGCGAAACGTGCAAAAGATAAGCAATCGGCAACAACACCCGATTTAAAAGAAGCTCTTAGAAATTATTTTGGCTTTGATAGTTTTAAGGGTGAGCAGGAGGAGATCATTCATAACCTCTTAAGTGGTAACGACACCTTTGTGATTATGCCTACTGGAGGTGGAAAATCCGTTTGTTATCAATTACCGGCTTTAATTATGCCTGGAACAGCAATTATTATTTCCCCATTAATTGCTTTAATGAAAAATCAGGTAGATGCCATTCGGTCTCTATCTCACGAGAGTGTGGCTCACTTTCTAAATTCCTCTCTTAATAAGGGAGAGATTACAGCGGTAAAAAAAGACATCAATGCGGGTCAGACCAAAATGTTGTATATCGCTCCTGAAACCCTGAAGAAGGACGAAACCATTGAATTCCTAAAAACCATCGATATTTCTTTTGTGGCTGTTGATGAGGCGCATTGTATTTCGGAGTGGGGTCATGATTTTAGACCAGAATACCGTCGGATCAAACAGATGGTAAAAGAAATTAAGGACGTTCCATTAATTGCTTTAACTGCCACAGCCACGCCCAAAGTACAAAGTGATATTATTAAGAATCTCCAAATGACCGATGCTACGGTCTATAAATCTTCTTTTAATCGCTCTAATTTGTATTATGAGGTTAGGTCGAAAGGCAAAAAAGGAGAGGCTATCAAAGAAATTGTATCCTTTATTAAAGCTCGTCCTAATAAAACAGGTATTATTTACTGTTTGAGCCGAAAAAGAGTAGACGAAATTTCTGGTATTCTGCAGGCCAATGGGATCAAGGCATTGCCTTATCATGCTGGATTAGACGCCAAAGTTAGGGCCGACCATCAGGATAAATTTTTGATGGAAGATGCCGATGTAATTGTGGCGACCATTGCTTTTGGTATGGGAATAGACAAGCCAGATGTAAGGTTTGTAATTCACTACGATATTCCTAAGAGCATTGAAGGTTATTACCAAGAAACTGGTAGGGGTGGTAGAGATGGTTTGGAAGGAGAATGTATTTTATTTTACAATCCTGCCGACATTGAGAAACTCGAGAAATTTTTAAAAGACAAGCCAGTTGCAGAACGTGAAATTGGTGAGTTGTTGATTTTTGAAACCGAAGCATTTGCAGAGTCTTCTTCTTGTAGAAGGAAATTCTTGTTGCATTATTTTGGTGAAGAATTCCCAGAAAAGAATTGCAACAAAATGTGCGACAATTGCCGCCATCCGAAAGAAAAAGTAGAAGCCAAAGAATCTGCAGTTATGGCTTTGAAGGTTATCAGAGAAATCAAGAACAAATACAACTTAAAACATTGTGTAGATATATTAATTGGTAACAAAACCCATGAGGTTGCTATGAGTGGACACCATTTGATAAGCAGCTTTGGTTTGGGTAAAGAAAAAGACGATAACTATTGGAAATCAGTTATCAGGCAATTATTGCTTAGAGGTTTGGTTACTAAAAACATTGAGAATTATGGCTTGTTAGCTATCAATGAACTTGGCGAAGCATTTATTAAAAAACCAGGTAAGTTTGAGATGTCGGTAGACCGCAAGTTTGAGCGCTTTACAGATAACGACGAGGACGATAGTCCTGTGGAAGCAGTTTATGATGAAGTGTTGTTGGCTATTCTAAAAGATTTGTGTAAGAAAGTAGCAAAAGCCAAAAATCTTCCTCCTTATATAGTATTCCAAGAACCTTCTCTTCAGGAAATGGCTTTCAAGTATCCAATTACTATGGAAGAGCTTTCTAAAATAACTGGAGTTAGTGCTGGTAAGGCCGCCAAGTTTGGGAAGGAATTTATTGGGGTAATTGATAAATATGTTAAGGATAACAATATTGAGCGTACCGAAGATGTTACCATTAAATCCGTGGTTAATAAATCTGCAAGGAAAATTGCCATTATCACCAATATAGATAAGCGCGTTTCTTTGGATGATATTGCTCGTGGACAAGGAATCAAGAAGGAAGAAATTCTTGAGGAGATTGAAAATATTGTAAACAGCGGTACCAAGCTAAACCTTAAAAAATACGTTTACGAAATCACAGAAGAGGAAATTGTGGAAGAGGTTATGGACTTTTTCCGCAAGACCAATGAGAATGTAATGGAGGCTGCTTTAAAGGAATATGGTGAGGAATTTAGCAAAGACGATATCCATTTAATGCACATTCATTTTATTAGTGAAATGGCAAACTAAACAAAAAAAATATTTAGCTTTTGTTTTTGTTTAGAGTTAATACATTTGTACCGTAATAAACAGGTAAAGTGAGTAGCAACCATCATGCAAGTCAGCGTCTTTCCTTAGCGGGATTGGTAGTTGCCTTAGGGATTATTTATGGCGATATCGGGACATCCCCCCTATATGTATTTAAGGCCATTATCAATGGGAAAGAAATTTCCGAACAACTAATTTTAGGAGGATTGTCGTGTATTTTCTGGACAATTACTTTGCAAACTACGGTTAAATATGTGGGCATTGTTTTAAATGCTGATAACAATGGAGAGGGTGGAATTTTCGCCCTTTTTGCATTGGTTAGAAGACGAAAACCCTATTTGATTGTGCCTGCCATTATTGGAGGTTGTGCACTCTTAGCCGATGGGATGATTACCCCGCCCATTTCGGTATCTTCTGCTGTTGAAGGTTTAACCATTCGTTATCCAGATTTACCAACCATTCCTATTGTAATTGCCATTATCACTGGTATATTCTTATTGCAGAGAATGGGAACCAGCATTGTTGGAAAACTTTTTGGTCCAGTAATGATGGTTTGGTTTGGAATGTTAGGTATTTTGGGATTTTCTGCAATTGGAGAAAACTTATCCATTTTTAAAGCCCTAAACCCAGTTTATGCAATTGAATTATTAACAGAGTATCCAAATGGATTTTGGTTATTAGGTGCTGTATTTCTTTGTACAACAGGTGCTGAAGCTTTGTACTCAGATATGGGTCATTGCGGCAAGCACAATATTCGTGTGAGTTGGATTTTTGTGAAATCAGCCTTGTTATTAAATTATTTTGGGCAAGGTGCTTGGTTACTCAACCATATTGGTAAAGAGCTTCCAGAAACCAACCCATTTTATACCATTATGCCAGATTGGTTCCTTTTGCCAGGAGTTATTATAGCTACAATGGCTACAATTATCGCCAGTCAGGCAATGATTAGTGGCTCATACACCTTGGTTTCTGAAGCTATCCGCTTAAATGTTTGGCCAAAGGTAAAAATCAAATTTCCTTCCGATTTAAAAGGACAAATTTATGTGCCTAGTGTGAATTGGATTCTGTGGCTAGGTTGTATTGGTATTGTTTTGCATTTTGAAGAATCCTCTGCCATGGAAGCTGCTTATGGGTTGGCAATTATCATTACCATGTTAATGACCACCATATTATTAGTAAATTATTTACAAAAAATGAAAACACCAAAAGTGTTTTTAGCCCTATTAATTTTGGTGTATATTCCTTTTGAATCCTCATTCTTAGTTGCCAATATTGTTAAAATTCCAGCAGGTGGTTGGATGACACTACTTGTGAGCATGTCGTTTATGTTTGTGATGTGGATTTGGTATAAAGGCAGAAAAATTAAGAACCGTTTAACGGAGTTTGTTAACTTGAGAGATTACCTTCCATTATTGCATCAATTGAGTGTAGACGATTCTCTTTCTAAATATTCAACCCATTTGGTTTATTTAACAAGTGCAGATCATTTATATGAAATTGAATCTAAAGTGATGTATTCTATTTTGCAGAAAAGGCCAAAGCGTGCCGACGTATATTGGTTTGTGCACATTCACGTAGACGATCAGCCGTATACCATGGAATATAAAGTGGATCATGTAACGGTGAATGATGTGGTGCGTGTGGAGTTTAGATTAGGGTTTAGGGTGGAACAAAAAATCAATTTTTACTTCAGAAAGGTTGTTGAAGAATTGGTGAAAAATGGAGAAGTGGATGTTACTTCTAGATATACCTCTCTTCGCGATCAAAAAATAACAGGAGATTTTAGGTTTGTTGTTTTAAAACGCCACCTTTCTAACGATAATGTATTGCAAGGCTTAGAGCGTTTTATTATGCAATCTTACTTTACTATAGATAGGTTCAGCTTAAGCGAAGAAAATGCATTTGGCTTAGATACATCATCGGTTACGGTAGAGAAAGTTCCTTTGGTTATTTCACCAATGAAGGAGTTTAAATTGAAACGAGTTTATGATCATGCCTATCAATTTGATGTAAAATCGGCACCAGAAGAGGTGAGTTTATGTGATTAATAAAAGCCTTAAAGCAAAAATCCCAATACGGTTTGTAAACCAAATCGTATTGGGATTTTTTTTTGTTTAAAAAGGTTCGGTTTGAACCAAAGCCTTATTTTTTCTTCAACACATAATAGCAGGTAGTGGTTACAAAATCTCTAATCCAAGGTAAGGCAGAGATAAAACCGTATTGCTTTTTAGGGTTGGCTCCAAACTTATATTTGTAGCTGGGGTTAATCAAATAAAACTCTCTTTGGGCAATGGCAAAACCTGCTTCTTTAGTAATTCGTTCAAAGCGATTTATGCTAATTTGGGTTTCTTTAACTTCCAGCACATCCACAATTCTACCATCAATCTCTCCAAAAAGTTTCATGATGCCTCTATAAATGGGCGTTGGCAAAATATGGAAATATGGTAGCTTGTCTAAAAACTTACTATCCAAACTTTGCTGATGTCCGCCAAAGGGCATAAACCAAGGTGGAAATGCAAAGAAAATTACACCATTAGGTTTTAAAAAATTTATGATATGCTTCACAAATTTATCCTGACCATGAATGTGTTCTATGGTATCTTTTAACAAAATGATATCGTACTTTTCATCCAAATCTTTCTCTGGATCTATATCGTAAACGTTCTTGTTGATGATAGAAACTTGCCCAGTTTTGATTTCTTCTTGTAAAAAATCTTTGGCAATTTGGCTTGCATGATCCAATAATTCTATACCAGTAACCCTACATCCTGCGTCGGCAAAGGCTTTGCAAATGCCGCCGTAGCCGCTTCCTACTTCAAGAAAACGCATTCCCTTTTCTATCTTTTTTTCTCTTTCAATAAAAGGAATTATAAACTCAACTGTCGTGTCAAATTGCTGTTTGTAATATCGGTTATGGTCGCCTTGTAATTCTATCATTTTTTAACTCCTTGGAGCGAAAATAAGAATTTTATCCATTTCTTTTAAGTCTTATTGTAAGCACTTGAATTTATAAGGTTTAAGGCTGTCATGATAAGCCTAATTCTCCTAAGTTTCATTTAACCATCTAGTATTACCGATACTATTTTTGATATATTTACCACCTTAAAGTAGAAGATTAATCTCATTGTATATGCATTCAATTAGCCTAATAATTGCCGTTTATAAGAATATTGAAGTGCTTGCACTCATATTAAAAAGCATTTCTAAGCAATCCATCAAAGAAGGAGTGGAGGTGATTATTGCAGAAGACAATAATTCAAATGCCATGCGTGAATTTGTGAGGGATTCCAAAGCGAAGTACCAATTCCCTATTTTGCATGTTGCCCAAGAAGATATTGGATTTAGAAAATGCAAAATTTTAAATGAGGCTGTTAGGGTGTCTAATAACGACTACCTAATTTTTGTTGATGGAGATTGTATCCTGCACAAGCAACTCATTGCAGAACATTTGAAGTTTAGGAATAAGGGTATTGCTCTTTATGGCAGGCGAGTTATGGTATCCGAAACCTTAAGCAAAATGGTAATTAATTCTAAAAATTTGGGCTTACTAAATTTGTTTTATTTAATACTTTTTGGTTCAAAACGATTAGATGCTGCTCTTTACAACCCATTTAGTAAGCCAAAATGGAAACTTGGATTTTGGGGACATAATTGGGGGATTTTCAAGGAAGATTTGCTTCAAGTTAAGGGCTACGACGAAGGGTATGAGAAAGCAGGAATTGGGGAAGATACCGATTTAGAATGGAGGCTAGAGCAGGTGGGAATAAAATTTTGTAGGTTAAAAAATAGGTTGATTCAATACCACATTTGGCACAAAGAAAATTATCCAAATACTCTAGAAGTGGAAGCTCGTTTGAAAAACAAACAAGAAAATTTCAAACAAACCAGAGATAAAAAGTGGCTAATGGGAAGTTTATAAACCCAAACAATTGCTTCCTTCACACCGTTTTTAAAGGTATTTTTTTTCTCTGTTACTCTAAAATCCAATGCACAAACTACCCATAACAAATGAATAGCCTTTTACTTCACCTTTCTTTTCGCTAGGAAATAAATTGCTATCCGAAATATACGTTCTGCCCTCTAATCTAAAAACTGCATTTTGAGTTAAATGGTAATTGAAACAAAGTGAACCGCTTGTTGCACTAAAATGTGGTGAGCTGGTAGCTGCTGGTATCACCACCTCATCTTTATCTTGCATGTATTCTATTCTTCCAGATAAGGAAACTTTTGGCGTAAACTGAAACTTAGCTTGTAGGTTTGCCTGCCACCAAGTATGAGGGTTTTCTTTATTGTTTAAAGTGTCTTTCACCTCTTGCAAGCCAAAATAAACATCCGTTGATAGGCTCAGTTTTTTACTTGCCTCATATATAAAATAAGCATCGTTAAAATACCTGTTGCGGTACAAAGGTGTTTGATTGGTTTGTTCCGAACCTAAATACGTGCTCCAACTTAATGTGCTTTTTTTATTGGGTTTGTATTCCAACTGTGTACCCAATGAATGAGGCTTGTTTAAATCTACCATCTGTTGCCAGCCATTCATTAGAAAAATTCTGGCAGTAAGTTTATCAGTAATAGGATAGCTCAATCTTAAACCAGATAAATAATAGGGAGAATTTTCTGCTGCCATGGAGCGGGTGTATAACCAATTGTCCTTAGATATTGCCGATTCATTGGTATAGGGTGCACCGAAAATTCCTGCTTCTAGCCAGATATCTTTTTTGTTAAATAGTTTAAACCCAGCATTAGCTTCCAAGATGTTTTTTAATGAGCCCGGTTCTTGCGCATTATTAGAGTTGATATATGTTCCAAAACCAGGAACAAACTTGGCTCTAACGCGTTCTTCCTCATAGCTTAAACCAATATAAGCCATATTAATTATTATCTCGTGTAAGCGCGCAGAAGAAGAGGCATAAGGTCTTTCTAAATTATTGGTCTGACCCAAATCGCTGCCCCAATAAACGTCTACCAAGCCACTTACCGTAAGCTTGCCTGAACCAACACTATCGGGAAAATTGCCAGAAAAAGCTTTTGCTTGGGTAAACCACAAAAAGCAGATGCTAAGTAGCAGCCAATTTCTTTTTGGTTCAAACATAAATTGGATTTTAATTTCTGCTATAATTTGGTGCTTCTTTGGTTATGGTAATATCATGTGCATGACTTTCTTTAGAGCCTGCGGTAGTAATTTTAATAAACTTACCATTGGCTTGTAAATCTTCCACAGTTTTGGCACCACAATAACCCATACCTGCTCTTAAGCCTCCCACAAATTGGTAAACCACTTCTTTCAACAAACCTTTATAAGGCACAATTCCTACAATACCTTCTGGTACTAATTTAGCAATTTCGTCTTCTGCGTCCTGGAAATAACGGTCTTTGCTTCCTTCTTTCATGGCCTCAATAGAACCCATTCCGCGGTAGCTTTTAAACTTTCTTCCTTCGTAAATAATGGTTTCCCCTGGAGATTCTTCCACACCTGCAAAGATGGAACCACTCATAACAGTGCTTGCGCCAGCTGCTAATGCTTTAACTAAGTCGCCGCTATAACGTATACCGCCATCTGCAATTACAGGAACACCGCTGCCTTTAATAGCTTTTGCTGCTTCGTAAACTGCCGTTAATTGAGGAACGCCAATACCGGCAATAATACGTGTGGTACAAATAGAACCTGGACCAACACCTACTTTTACACCATCCACGCCAATATCTACCAAAGCTCTAGCGGCTTCGCCAGTGGCAATGTTTCCGGCAATAATATCAATATTAGTGAATGAATTTCTCAAGCGCTTTACTTCATTCATTACACCTCTTGAATGACCGTGTGCTGTATCAATAATTACTACATCAACTCCTGCTTTTACCAACGCTGCAATACGCATTTCAGTTTCGGCAGCAACGCCAACTGCCGCGCCAACCAATAATCTTCCGTGCTTGTCTTTGCAAGCCATTGGATGGTCTTTAATTTTAAGAATGTCTTTGTAGGTAATTAAACCCATCAACTTTCCATCCTTATTAACCACAGGAAGTTTTTCTATTTTATATTCTTGCAAAATGCTTTCGGCCTGAACCAAACTAGTTCCTTCTGGAGCGGTGATAAGCCTTTCTTTTGTCATAACCTGAGCAACTGGTTTGCTCATGTCTTTTTCAAAACGCAAATCGCGGTTGGTAAGAATGCCCACCAATTTACCATTGTCGTTAACAATAGGAATACCGCCAATTTTATTTTCGCTCATTATTTTATGAGCATCTTTTAAAGTAGCGCCATCGTTTAAGGTAAGCGGGTCCATTATCATTCCGCTTTCGCTTCTTTTTACTTTTCGCACTTCATCAGCTTGTCGGTCGATGCTCATGTTTTTATGCAAAATGCCTACACCACCTTGCTGAGCCAAAGCAATTGCCAATTTGGATTCGGTAACCGTATCCATAGCAGCAGATAACATTGGGATGTTAATTCTGATATTTCGTGAAAGTTGAGTGGCTGTTAATACTTCGCGAGGAAGTACTTCTGAATAAGCGGGTAAAAGCAACACATCATCGTATGTTAAACCTTCTCCGAAAAATTTTTGATTGTCTTGAAACATGGCAAATACTACCTTACGTTATTTGCCGTGCGAAGGTATACTTGCAGGCCCACATTACCAAGCTTATTATAAAAGAGTGAAAAGTCTTACACAAGGTTTTGAGGCTGGCCCTCGTTTTTGCTCAAAATAATTCGGTTTGAACCAAAGCGAAGATTTTTGAAATTCTAAAAAATGCCTAATAAATTATGTAACATTGAATATGAAAATTGTGAAAAGAGAATCGCTGGTTAAAGAGTTTGAAAAAGTAGAGGAATTATCACAAAACGACCAAGAATTATTGGCAATTGCTAGAGAAGTAATGGAAAATGCATACGCACCTTATTCTCAATTTTTGGTGGGTTGTGCCTTGCGCTTAGAAAATGGAGTGATTGTAAAGGGAAGCAATCAAGAGAATATGGCTTACCCAAGTGGATTGTGTGCAGAACGTGTAGCCATTTTTAGCGCTGGAGCACAGTTTCCTGGAGTTGCTATTGTAGAAATGGCAGTTACAGCTAGGGCTTTAAATTATCCAATAAAGGAACCAATTATGTGTTGTGGTGCTTGTTTGCAAAGCATTAGTGAATACGAACGACGTTATGATAGACCAATTCGTACTTTGTTGCATGGAGAAAATGGACCAATTTGGTTGGCAGAGGAAGGTTCTATTACCTTTTTACCATTTCAATTTGATGTGCCTCAATTGAAAAAATAAATTTGTAAGCAAATCCGCAACAGGCAAAATATTTTAAACAGATCAATTTTTGCTTCGGATTTTGCTTGAGAAATTTTGGTTAATAAATCACATTTACAAAACATGCAAGTAGAAGGACAAGTTATAGATATTCTGAAAAGAAGAATTTTTCCAGCCAGAATTTTGGTTCAAAACGGAATAATAACAGCTATACAAGAAATAGAGAATGCTCCCGAGAGGTATATTTTGCCTGGCTTTGTAGATGCCCATGTACACATTGAAAGTTCTTTGTTGGCGCCAAGTGAGTTTGCAAGAATGGCTTTAACACACGGCACTTTGGCAACCATTAGCGATCCGCATGAGATTGCAAATGTGCTAGGAATAGAGGGAGTAAACTACATGATAGAAAATGGAAAACAGGTTCCTTTTTATTTTCATTTTGGCGCGCCTTCCTGCGTTCCAGCAACTGTTTTTGAAACGGCAGGTGCAACACTTTCTCCTTTAGAAGTGGAGCAACTTTTGGCTCAAACAGATATCAACTACCTTACTGAGATGATGAATTTTCCTGGGGTTTTAAACGATGACCCAGAAGTGATGGAAAAAATTGCCGCCGCCAAAAAGTTTAATAAACCTATTGATGGTCATGCTCCGGGATTGCGCGGAGAAGCTTTGAAAAAATATGTTTCTGCCGGCATTTCTACCGACCATGAATGTTTTACTTTGGAGGAAGCAGAGGAGAAACTTTCTTTAGGCATGAAGATTTTAATAAGAGAAGGAAGTGCCGCACGCAATTTTGAAGCTCTTATTCCTTTGATGGATGAGCATTATAAAAACCTTATGTTTTGTAGTGATGATAAGCATCCTGATTCCTTGATTTTGGGGCATATCAATCAATTGGTGGCAAGGGCAATTGCAAAGGGAAATGATTTGTTTAAGGTTTTGCAAGTGGCTTGTTTAAATGCTGCTGAGCATTATTCTATGCGGCAAGGTTTGCTTCGATTGGGAGATTCAGCAGATTTTATTGTACTCAAAGATCTGGTAAATTTTGAAGTGGAGGAATCATTTATAGCTGGCAATTTAGTGGCAAAAAATGGCCAAGCTTTGGTAGATTCTGTTTCAGTAAAAACACTAAATCAATTTCGGGCTGAACCAATCTTGGCGCTGGATTTAGCTTATGAACCAAAAGGTGAAGAACCCGTAATTGTTTGTCTCGAAGGTCAACTGATAACGGATAAAATTTTGGTTCAAACCGAAAACTTAACCGTAGCCAACGATTGCCTTAAATTGGTGGTTGTAAACAGATATTCCCATGCCAAACCTGCCATTGCCTATATTAAAAACTTTGGTCTAAAATTAGGAGCCATGGCTGGTTCTGTTGCCCATGATAGTCATAATATTATTGCAGTTGGAACCAGCGATGAAGATTTAGCGCAGGTGATAAATTTAGTAATTGCATCTAAAGGTGCGTTGGCGGCTTGTGCGGGTGAAACGGAAAAAGTTTTGCCTTTGCCTTTAGCCGGTTTAATGAGCGATAAGGAGGCTTGGCAGGTTGCAGGAAAGTATACGGAGTTGGATTTGTTTTGTAAAACTACTTTGGGCTCAAGCCTTCAAGCGCCTTTTATGAGCTTATCGTTTATGGCACTTTTGGTAATACCACATCTCAAGCTTAGCGACAAAGGTTTATTTGACGGAGATAGCTTTAGTTTTATACGCAAAAATTAAACTTTCCGTTTATTGAATAAATTGTTCATTATTTTTTTCATTTGCTTATACTTGTAGCATGTGGAATAATGAGCAATTTCAGCATTGGCTTTACCGATTAAAAATGATGTTTTACATTGTTTTTTTATTGGTTTTTTTGCTTGTTTTTATAATGGAAATAAAACATGTTTTTAATATCAATATTTTCCCGGGGTATGATGGGCCTATTGATAATATTTACTATAAAATAAAAGGGAAACTCTTTAATTAACGATGTCGAATCATTTGCTTATAGAAAAACTGGATGCGTTTATTAGAAAGTACTATAAAAATAGGCTTTTGAAGGGAAGTATCTTTTTTGTTGGTCTCCTACTTTTTTCGTTTTTATTGGTTAGTACTTTAGAGTATTTTGGCAGGTATACCTCTACAGTTCGTGCAGTTTTATTTTTCGGTTTGATCCTAATTGCTTTGGTTTTGTTAGGAGTGTTTATTGTTTACCCATTGAGCAAGTTGCTTAAAATGGGCAAGCAAATTTCACATGCTGATGCCGCTGATATTATTGGAAAACACTTTTTTGATGTCAAGGATAAATTGGTAAATGCACTTCAATTGCTGAACCAACAAAGTTCGGATGAGAGTTTGTTGATGGCTGCCATTGCTCAAAAAACGGCCGAACTTTCTCCCATACCTTTTGTGGCGGCAGTAGATTATAAAAGCAATTTAAAATACTTACGTTTTGCATTAATCCCAGTTGTTGCTTTAATATTAATCCTATTTTTTGTGCCTAGTTTGGTAAGTGATGGCGCTCAAAGGGTAATATCCTACGACCAAGTTTTTAAGGTGCCAGCTCCTTTTGTTTTTGAAATAGAAAACTCAGAATTAAAAGCAGAACAATACGGCGATTTTGAATTGAATGTTAGAATGAGTGGTGAAGAATTGCCCAATGAGGTTTTTATACATTCTTTGAACCAAACCTATCGTTTGCAAAAAGTAGATGCTACTCATTTTAGTTATGTGTTTAGGAACCTTCAAAAAAACACACCTTTTTATTTAGAGGCCTTGGGTTTTGAAGACAATGAAAAAGTACTTGAAGTGCTTTCTAAACCTGTTATGTTGGATTATTCTTTAAAGTTAAATTTCCCTTCTTACTTGCATCGCAAGGCAGAAACTTTAAGCAATCCTGGTGATATTTCTATTCCAGCTGGAACAACTATTGATTGGCAGTTTACAGGCAAACAAACCAATGATATTACCCTTCGATTTATGCAACTTTTATCAAAGGCTCGCACCAATGATAAAATTCATTTTAACTTCTCAAGGAAGTTTTTTGTTTCTGATGAATATTCAATTGTATTAAGCAATGAGCAAGTATCTAAAGGTGATTCTTTGTTTTTTAAAATTGATGTAGTTCCAGATGCTTATCCTGCCATTGCAATTGAGGAAATTAGAGATTCGGTTTCAGAAAAGATACTTTATTTTGGAGGAGAAGGCAACGACGATTATGGCTTGAGTAAGCTAACCTTTAACTACAGGTTTATTAAATCTAGTGATAAACTAAAAACCGAAAAAGGACTACAAACAAAAGAGATTTTTATTCAGCCTGGTAAATCGGTTCAAATAGCCTATGTATTTAATTTGTATGAACTAGATTTTAATAATGAAGACGAAATAGAGTACTATTTTGAATTATGGGACAATGATGGAGTGCATGGCGCTAAGTCGGTTCGATCCAAAATGTTTTCTATAAAAGCGCCAGACAAGCAACAAATAAAAGAACAAACAGATAGTGATAGCAAAGCTTTGCAAGATAAAATGGAGCAAGCTTTAAAGGAAGCTAAATCTTTGGAGAAAGACTTGAAAGAGGTTCAGAAGAAATTGAAATCGCAGCAGCCACTTACTTATGAGGAGAAAAAGAAATTAGAGAACCTCAATAAACGTCAGAAGGATTTGGCGGAGAAGATGGAAGAATTGCAAAAGGATTTTAAATTGAAAAACCAGAAGGAGCAATTGTTTAAAGAGGAAGAGCAAAAGATTTTGGAGAAGCAAGAACAATTGCAGAAAATGTATGAGGAGTTGATGACAGATGAAATGAAGAAACTCATCAAGCAAATGGAAGACATGATGAAGATGCAGAACAAGGAGCAGATTCAGAAGGAATTGGATAAGATGGATGTGAACAACAAGGACGTAGAGAAGGAGTTGGATAGGATGTTGGAAATGTACAAGGAGTTGGAGGTGGAAAAGAAGATGGAAGATGCCATGAAGGATTTGAAAGACTTGGCCAAAAAGCAAGAGGAGCTTTCTAAGGAAACTTTAGAAAAGAAGCAAAGCAACGAAGAATTGAAAAAGAAGCAAGACGAACTCAACAAGGAGTTTAAAGACTTGCAAAAAGAATTAAAAGACATAGATAAGAAGAACCAAGAATTAGAAACTCCAAAGGATTTAGCAGATACAAAAGAGGAGGAGAAGAAGATAGAAGAGAACATGCAAAAGAGCAGTGAAGATTTGCAAAAAGGTGATAACAAAAAAGGAGGGAAGGAGCAGAAAGAAGCCGCTGAGCAAATGGAGCAGATGGAGCAAAAAATGAAGGAAAAGCAAGAGGCTGCCGAAGAAGAGCAAGAGGAAGTAGATGAGCAAGCCTTGCGTGAAATTTTAGAGAACCTAATTCAGTTGAGCAAAGACCAAGAATCATTAATGGAGCGCTTGCGTGCTATCAATGGTTATAACCCTCAATTTGTGCAATTGGCTCAAGAACAAAAGACATTAAAAGACAATGCTAAAATGATTGAAGATAGCCTTCAAGCTTTAAGCAAACGTGTGCCCGAAATAAAATCTTTTGTAAACCGCGAGGTAACAAAAATGAACAAGCATTTGGATGGTGCAAACAATAGTTTCTCAAGCAGAGATATGGGCCAGATTAAGGTTCAACAGCAATACGGCATGACCAGCATGAACAATCTGGGATTGATGTTGAGTGAAGCCTTAAACCAAATGCAGCAACAACAACAGCAGAAAAAAGATGGCAAAAAAGGCGGTAAGGGTAAGCCATCCAAAAAGCCTGGAAAAGGCAAGCCAAGCATGAGCCAAATGAAGAAAATGCAAGAGGAGATGAACAAGCAAATTCAGGAGGGCATGAACAAAAATGGCAAGGGGGAAAAAGGCAAGATGGGCAGCGAACAATTTGCTAGAATGGCTGCACAGCAAATGGCTATTCGTCAGCAAATGCAAAAAATGCTTAGTGAGATGGATGCTTTGGAGAAAGAAAAATTGGGCGGAGGGAAGCAATTGGGTGAATTGCAGAAAATGATGGAAGAAACAGAAAAGGATTTGGTAAACAAACGCCTAACCCAAGAAACATTGATGCGCCAGCAAGAAATTTTAACTCGATTGCTAGAGCATGAAAAAGCAGAAAAGAAGCAAGAAGAAGAACAAAAAAGAGAAGCCAATCAAGGAAAAGAACTTCCTAAACCTAGTCCGAACTATTTAGAAAAATACAAGAAAAAATCTACTAAGGATACCGAGATATTGCAATCTATACCATTAGAAATGCAGCCCTATTACAAGCAAAAGTCGAAAGAGTACTTGGAACAAGAGTAGCAAATTTTGCAAGTTTTTATGGTTTCATAAAAGCAAATAGAACTATACCTTTATTTTTTGATTTGGAGCTTCCGATAAAACTTAAGGGGCAAGAGGTAAAAACCGCCTGATTTTAAACATACAGAAACCTAAGTTTTGTCATGCTACCAGTTTTTATTGATTTTTATTTTCGTGCTAATAAATCTCAAGAAATATGGCAACTTATGATACCGCCCATGTAAAGAATATTGTCTTGCTTGGGCATGCAGGAAGTGGTAAAACTACTTTCGCCGAATGCGCAGTTTATGAAGCCGGCTTAATTAATCGCCGAGGTACTGTTGAAGAAAAATCTACCCTTTCCGATTACCATGAATTAGAACAAGAAAGAGGAAATTCCATTTTTGCAACCTTGTTGCATACCACTTGGAAAGGTTACAAAATCAATATTATTGATACCCCTGGCTCGGATGATTTTGCAGGAGAAATAATTTCTGCCTTGCGCGTTGCAGATACCAGCGTAGTTGTTCTAAATTCATCTCATGGCGTTGAAGTTGGAACTGAATTGGTTTGGGAATATACCGAAGAATTTAAAACACCAACTCTTTTGGTGGTGAATCAAATTGACCATGAAAAGTCGGATTTTGATTTAACTGTTGAGCAAGCAAAGAATAGATTTGGATCAAGCGTAGTTGTGGTTCAATATCCATTGCAACAAGGAGCAGAGTTTAATGCCATTGTAGATGTATTAAACATGATTATGTATCAATTCCCTGCAGGAGGTGGCAAGCCAGAAAAATTGCCTATTCCAGAATCAGAAATGGAAAAGGCAGAATCCTTGCACAAAGAATTAATAGAAGCCATTGCCTCCAACGATGAAGGTTTGATGGAGAAATATTTTGAAAAAGGAAATTTGGAAGAAGATGAGATGCGAATTGGTTTGAAAAAATCATTAATTAACCATGATTTGTTTCCACTTTTCTGCGTTTCTTCTAAAAAGGATATGGGTATTGGAAGGGTTCTTGGATTTATAGATAATGTTTGTCCGAGTGCAGCCGAAATGCCTGTTCAGATTACTGCTGCTGGCGAGGAATTGCCTTGCGTTGCGTCAGGACCAGCTTGTATTTTTGTGTTCAAAACGGTTAATGAACAGCACTTAGGAGAGATGTCGTTGTTTAAGGTTTATTCTGGTACCATAACAACAGGAATGGAATTAGTGAATGAAAACAATGGCACTAGTGAAAAGATAAACCAACTATTTTTATTAGAAGGTAAGAAGAGAATTGCGGTAGACGAATTGGTGGCTGGTGATATTGGTGCAACCATTAAATTAAAGAATACCCATACCAATAACAGTTTGCATGTAAAAGGTAAGAACTATGCATTGAAGCCAATTGTATTTCCAGAATCGCATTTGCAAATGGCTATTGAAAGCTTAAACAAAGGCGAAGAAGAAAAATTGGCTCAAGCTATTCACCAATTGTGCGAAGAGGATCCAAGTATTTCCTTAAAAGTTTCACAGGAGTTAAGGCAAACCATTTTAAGTTGTAGAGGTGATTTACATTTATCAGTAGTTAAATGGAAATTGAGCCATATTTATAAATTAGAAGTTGGGTTTACTCATCCACGAATTCCATATCGTGAGACCATTCAAAAACAAGTAAATTCTATGTACCGCCATAAAAAACAAAGTGGTGGTGCAGGGCAATTTGGGGAAGTGCACATGCTCGTTGAACCATTTTACGAAGGAATGCCCGACCCACAAGGAGTAAGTGTTAGAGGAAAAGAGGAACATCCATTGCCTTGGGGCGGTAAATTGGTTTTCTATAATTGTATAGTTGGTGGTGCAATCGACACTCGTTTCTTGCCTTCAATTATGAAAGGAATAATGGAAAAAATGCATATTGGTCCATTAACTGGTAGCTATGTACGCGATGTTAGAGTAAGTGTTTATGATGGAAAAATGCATGCCGTAGATAGCAATGATATATCTTTTAAAATTGCTGGTATGATGGCCTTTAAAGATGCTTTTCATAATGCCGATCCACAAATTTTGGAACCAGTTTATACGGTTGAAGTTCTTTGTCCGGATGAGGTAACAGGTTCTGTAATGAGTGATTTACAATCGCGCAGAGCCATGATTGAAGGAATGGATATTTCTGGCCATTATCAAAAGATAACTGCCAAAGTTCCATTATCAGAAATGCAAGATTACCAATCTACCTTAAAAAGCCTGACCCAAGGAAAAGCAAAATACAATATGCAATTTGATACCTATCATGCTGTTTCTTATGATATTCAAAAGAAACTCATTGAAGAATATCAAAAGCATGCGAAAGATGAAATGAACTAGTAATGCCGATTGCATATATGTAATAGTCCAATAAAATTGGCCTAAACATTTATTGCCTCGGCATATACCTTGGAAGTTTTGACCTAAATAAAAAATTCAAAAGGTATAATTATTAATAAGAGCAGCCAGAGGTTTGATCCTAGATTAAATCTTTTGGCTGCTTTTTATTTTTTAAAATCTGGGTAGCTTATTTTAGTTAAAAATAAACCATGAGCAGCCACACTCATTCCTGCTTCACTTCTATTTTTACTTTGTAGGATTTGCTTAAAATCTTCTTGGTTAATTTTTCCTTTTCCTACTTCCAACAAGGTTCCAACAATGGCGCGTACCATGTTTCGCAGAAACCTATCAGCGCGAATGGTAAATACCAATTTGCCGTTTTCTCTTAGTTCCCATTTTGCGTAAGTAACATTGCAAATAAATGTTTTTACGTCTGTATGCACTTTGCTAAAGCATTCAAAATCGGAATGGGAGAGTAGCAGTTTCGCCGTTTCATTCATTGCCTCAATATCCAATGGTTTGGTATATAGTAAGCTTAATTCAAAATGAAAAGGGTCGGGTTTTGTGCTGATCCAATATTCGTATTCGCGTTCTGTGGCATCAAACCTAGCATGAAAGTTTGGTTCAACCCGAAAAATAGAAAAGATAGTAATGTCTTTTGGGAGAATAGAATTCAATTGAAAATTTAATCGCTCGGTATCAAAAATTGCTTCGGTTTCAAAGTGAAGGAAATAGTTTTTTGCATGCACTCCAGTATCTGTTCTTCCGCAACCAATTACATCTATTTCTTCTTTAAGTAGAATGCTCAATTTGCTTTCAAGAGTTTCTTGAACACTAGTTGCATTGGGTTGTTTTTGCCAACCATGGTAATTTTTTCCGTTATAAGCTAGTTCAATAAAATACCGCATGGAGGTGAATTAATTGCCCACAAGGTTAATGAAAATTTGGGAAAGAAAGGGTAGTTGAGAGGAATAGAAAATTCTGTGAAGATGCTTTTCTCTAAAGCCTAAATTAGTGAATCCTAATTGCAAAAGATTATTTTTTATGGAATCAAATCCATTAATAATTTCTAAATTATTAATATTTGTTCCCGTTACGGGAACTTTATTTTATATTTGTAACCAAATTTAGAACATTGAGAGTTATTGCAAAGAAAACCTTGAGAGAATTTTGGGAAAAGCACAACGATTGTGAGCAACAATTGAAGGCCTGGTATGAGGAGGCTCTCAGCGCAGTTTGGAAAACTCCAATTGATATAAAAAGAGATTATCCAATTGCTAGCATTTTAGGAGATAACCGTGTTGTTTTTAATATTAAAGGAAATAATTACCGATTAATAGTAAAGATTAATTATCGATTTGGAATGGTTTGGATAAGATTTATAGGTACGCATGCAGATTATGATGCAATTGATGCCGAAACAATTTAATGGAATAAAAAGAACGATTATGAATATTAAACCAATTAGAACTGCAAAAGATTATAAGCAAGCCCTTGCTCGTTTGGAGGAAATTTTTGATGCTCGAATGAATACTCCTGAAGGGGATGAATTGGAAATTCTAGCGCTTCTCATAGAAAAATATGAAGACGAAAAATATCCAATTGAATCGCCTGATCCAATAGAGGCCATAAAGTTTAGGATGGAGCAATTGGGTTATAACCAGCGTGATTTAGAAAATATTATTGGGTTTAAAGGAAGAGTAAGTGAGATACTAAATAAAAAGAGAAAACTTACTTTAGAAATGATTCGTAGAATTCATACTTCCTTAAATATTTCTACAGATGTATTGGTTCAAGAGTATTAAAGAAGTTTTTCGGTTTGAACCCAATTAAATATTGAATAACCAAGATTGAAAATGAAAACTTGATAAGGATTATTCCCTAACCTTCTAAACTAATTTCCATTATCTCAAAGGTCTTTTGCGCGGCCATTTGTTCGGCTTTTTTCTTATTGGTATGTTGGGCTTTTCCCTTTACCTCTCCAGCGTATTTGACAGTAATTTGGTAAATCTTATTTTTACCATCCTGAATTTCCTCCACCTCAAATTCAATAGGCTTATTGTTCTTTTGTGCGTATTCTATTAACCTGCCTTTAAAATTGCTTTCGGTAGTTTGCAGCTTGTCAACATCAATATGGAAACGCAACAAATTATCTACAATAAACTTTTTGCAACCATCAAATCCACGGTCTAAAAAGACTGCACCTAAAAAGGCTTCTAACGCATTTCCAAAAATGCTATTTCTAAGATTGATATTCTGTAAAGCTTTGCGGTCGTATTCTACCAATAAGTTCAAATGAATTTTTATTGCCAATTCATTTAAACTTTCTCTGCTCACAATTTTAGAACGCAATTGTGTTAGGAAACCTTCGTCTTTAAACGGGTATTTCTTAAAAAGAAATTCTGCTACAATAGAATTTAGCATGGCATCGCCCAAGAATTCAAGTCGCTCATTGCTATCTTTAGAACCTGTATGGTGTATGGTTCTAGAAACAGAATGGTGACGAAGTGCTTGTTCGTAAGGTTTTAAACTGGATGG
Source organism: Bacteroidia bacterium (assembly GCA_021740845.1). Taxonomy (GTDB): domain Bacteria; phylum Bacteroidota; class Bacteroidia; order UKL13-3; family UKL13-3; genus B1. The sequence goes on along the minus strand of JAIOYZ010000017.1, from coordinate 53,760 downwards.
TAAATACCCTGTTATGCCTTTAATTTTTAGCGCGAATTTTCGTTGATCCGATGTTCTCGGCTTTAAATGTGTGAGTAAACCTCTAAGCAAAACTTATTCGGCAAATTTTTTCACAATCACAGAGGCATTGTGGCCACCAAAACCAAAGGTATTGCTGATAGCTGCATTAACTTCACGGTGTTGAGCCTTGTTAAAGGTTAGGTTCAAACGTGGATCAAAAGCAGGATCATCAGTAAAATGATTGATAGTTGGAGGAATGATTCCTTTGTGTATTGCCAAAATACAGGCAATTGTTTCAATGGCACCGGCTCCACCTAAAAGATGGCCAGTCATTGATTTGGTTGAACTGATGTTCATATCAAAAGCATGATCACCAAAAACGGAAAGGATAGCTTTTATCTCTTGAGGATCACCCAAAGGAGTTGAAGTTCCATGAACGTTTACGTAATCGATGTCTTCGGGTTTCATTCCGGCATCTTGCAAAGCATATTCCATCACCTTTTTTGCACCCAATCCATCAGGATGTGGAGCTGTCATGTGATAGGCATCAGCAGATAAACCGCAACCCATAATTTCGCAATATATTTTTGCACCACGAGCTTTTGCATGCTCATATTCTTCAAGAATAAGTGCTCCACCACCTTCTCCCAAAACAAATCCATCGCGATCTAAATCGAATGGTCTGGAAGCTGTAGAAGGATCGTCGTTTCTTTCACTTAAGGCCTTCATAGCATTGAAACCACCAATTGCAGCCTCGTTCACACATGCTTCAGAACCTCCAGTTACAATAATATCTGCTTTATTTAAACGGATATAATTAAAGGCATCGGCAATGGCATTACTTGAAGAAGCACAAGCAGCAACAGTTACAAAGTTTGGTCCTCTATATCCATGACGAATGGATATTAAGCCAGCAGAGATATCCCCAATCATCATGGGAATAAAGAATGGACTGAAACGTGGTGTTCCATCACCTTTGGCAAATGCAGTTACTTCATTTAAGAAAGTGTGCAAGCCTCCAATTCCGGTACCCCAAATTACACCCACGCGGTCTTTGTCGATAGAATCATCTAAACCTGCATCTTTTATCGCTTCATCAGATGTCACAATGGCAAACTGAGTAAAACGGTCCATTCTACGGGCCTCTTTTCTATCAATAAAAGCGGTGGCATCGAAACCTTTAACTTCACAAGAAAAACGGGTTTTGAATTTGGAAGTATCAAATTGGGTAGTGAGCGCTGAGCCACTAACCCCATTTGATAATCCATCCCAATAGTCTTGTAAAGTGTTTCCGATTGGCGTTAAAGCGCCCAATCCAGTAACTACTACTCTGCGGGAAAGCATAGGCAATAAATTAATTTAGCCTAATTAGCTTTTTACATTTTGTTCGATGTAGGTAACAGCTTGTCCTACAGTGCCAATTTTCTCAGCTTGATCATCTGGAATTGCAATATTGAATTCTTTTTCAAATTCCATAATTAATTCTACAGTGTCTAATGAATCGGCACCTAAATCGTTGGTAAAACTAGCTTCGTCGTTGATTTCACTTTCTTCAACTCCAAGCTTGTCCATAATAATGTTCTTAACTCTTCCTCTGATATCTGACATTTTCTTAAGGTTTAATATGTTGCAAATAAACTACTTTTTGGAAATAAAAAGCAAGTTTTACTTTTAAGATAAATTTTAAGCCCTATTCGTTTGGTTTTCTTTGTTAAATTATTTCAACCATAATAGAGTTTTGGTTCAAAAAATAGTAATTTGTGGGCTTGAAAAAACTACAACTCGAAGTTGAAGAAGATTTGAGCTTCCACCTTTTTGGCCTAGTTAGCGCTCATAAAGCTAGCAAGTTGGTTTTCTTTTTGAACCAAATTGTTGGTTTAGATTTTGAGCGTGTTGCCGACCTGAGGTTGCCAGATTTTAACCCAAAATCGGAAATAGGGTTTTCAAGATTTACCTTTCAAGATGAGGAAAACCATTTGGATTTCTCCTTGTTAGCTAATAAAGAGTTTGGTTTGAGGTTGTTTCCAGAACTCAAACAATTTGATTATTTGTTAATTGTAAGAGGTGGCTTGGAATTTTTTGATTCCGCCGCCTTCATCAAAAAGGGCAGACAATTAGAAGGAGTGCAATTAATTGCATCTATTGAAAACGAAAAAGTGAAATCCAAAATAAGTTGGATCATATAATAAATGAGTGAATTAAATTTTAACAGAACAAAAATTATTGCCACCATTGGGCCGGCAACTAGCAGTTACGAAAATCTTAAATCAATTGTAAAAGAGGGAGTTGATGTTTGTCGACTCAATTTTTCACATGGTTCTTACGACGATCACAAAGTGGTTATCGATAATATCAATAAACTAAATGAGGAAATGGGTACCAATGTGTGCATGCTCCTCGATTTGCAAGGGCCTAAATTGCGTGTTGGTGAAATGGAAAATGGAAAAATTGAACTGAAAACTGGTTCTACCATTGAAGTTACCACCGAGAAAATGATTGGTACCGCAGAAAAGATTTATGTAAATTTTGAAAATCTTCCTAAAGACGTCAATAAAGGTGAACGCATTTTATTAGACGATGGAAAATTGGAGTTGCGAGTTTTAGAAACTAACCGCAAAAATCTTATCAAGGCAGAAATTATTGTAGGCGGCTTTTTAACTAACAAAAAAGGTTTCAATCTTCCCAATACCAAAATGTCTATTCCTTCCATGACTCAAAAAGACTTAGATGATTTGAAGTTTGGACTTGAACAAAAAGTGGAATGGGTGGCCTTGAGTTTTGTAAGAAATGCCGACGATGTGATTTTTATTAAGAATATCATCGAACTCAATGAATGGAAACCAAGGGTAATTGCCAAAATAGAAAAGCCAGAAGCCATTGTAAATATTGATAGAATCATACAAGTTTCGGATGGTATTATGGTTGCTCGTGGCGATTTAGGCGTAGAAATGCCTATGGAGCAAGTGCCTGTTTTGCAAAAAACTATTGTTAAAAAATGTATAGAGGCTTCTAAGCCTGTAATTATTGCAACCCAAATGATGGAAAGCATGATTACTAGCGCAGTTCCAACGCGTGCGGAAGTGAACGATGTGGCCAATGCAGTAATGGATGGAGCAGATGCCGTAATGCTAAGTGCTGAAACTTCTGTGGGTGCTTTCCCTCAATTGTGCGTACGTGCTATGCAAAAAACCATTGCCCAGGTAGAACAAAAAACAAATGCACCTTATTTTAAAGGCAAAAGACCTGATGATAATTCTCCAACATTTATCTCCGACGAAATTTTGTTTACCGCTGTAAGAATTTCAGATCACTTAAAAGCTTCGGCTGTAGTGGGCATGACTTTCTCTGGTTATTCTGCTTATAGACTTTCTTCTTACCGTCCTAAATCTCCTATTTTTATTTTTACAACAAACCCTCGTTTATTAAAAACAATGAGTTTGGTTTGGGGTGTGAGAGGATTTTTATACAGAGGTTTTGATAGCACCGATTCTTCTATCCAAGATGTAAACGACCAATTAAAAGAAATGGGTTTAGTAAAATCTGGTGATATTGTAATTAATACTGCGAGTATGCCTATTATTAATAGGTCGAGAACCAATGCCGTTAAGATAAGCGAAATAGAATAGGCACGGTTATTGATTTTTAGCGAGAATAAATAAAATAGGTATGAAAAAGTCGTTTGCGTTTGTTTTACTTGTTGCAGCATTGTTTGCAGCTTGTTCTAAAAGTACTGTTACACCGGCAGATACTGGAGCTAATATTGTAAGTATTGATAGTTCTGAGTTTAATGGACGTTTGTATGTAAATACTTTCGATTATGTAACTGGCAACAGAATTACAAATGCCAATGTGTATTTATATACCAATTACGAAGACATTCAAAGGAATTTGTATTTGCTATTTCAAAGAACCAATACCTCTGGTGAAGCAGATTTTGGTTATCTTTTGCAAGGCAATTATTATATCGTTTCCGAATCTAATTTGAAGAGAGATACCAGTTTGGTTCAGATATTAAGTAAAAGAACCATTGTAAGAAATGTGTATTTGCAATAATGGAGGAACTAATAGAAAATAGAGTTGCTAACTCGGGTTTAATTACTCTTGATTTGGCAGATTATTTTGAGAAATCAGAATTGGTTTCGTTTGATATTAGGCCTTGGCTGTTTAGAGAAATAATACTCAGAGAAAAAGATTTTAGAGAGCAAGTAAAGAACTATGATTGGTCTGAATTTACAGATAAAATTGTGTGCTTTACTTGTTCTGTAGATGCCATTATTCCTACTTGGGCGTATATGTTGCTTGGTGTTTCGGTTCAGCCCTTTGCCAAAAAATATTTCTTTGGTTCAACCCAACAAATACATGAGTTATTGTACCACGAAGCTATTTCTAAAATAGATTTTGCCCAATATCAAGATGCTCGGGTAATTATAAAAGGATGTGGAGATTTACCAGTTCCAGTGAATGCATATGTTGAGATTACAGCTGGTTTGCAGCCTTTTGCCAAAAGCATTATGTACGGCGAGGCTTGCAGCAATGTGCCAGTTTATAAAAAAAGATAAAAACGCATTCTCCGTCTTTCAACTTTCTTCCTAAAAATCCTGCCCATAAATATTCCATTTTTGAGAGAAGTTTGATTAGTTTCGCCGCTGGATTTGGCAGAAAATGCCATCACTAAAACTGAATAAACTAAATTTCTGGTGTAATTATTTTCATATGGCGTACCTAAGCAAACTCAAATTAAGTCCTATAACCAATTTATCTGATGCGCGTTTTGCAGCTGCAGCAGGCATAGAATATATGGGTTTTTGTTTTGACCCAAACTCTGCTGATTTTGTTTTGCCCATTAAGGCTAAAGAAATGATTGAATGGACAACAGGTTCTTATGTGGTGGGTGAATTTGGAAATCAATCCTTGGAAGAAATCACCGAAATGAGCGAATTGCTAAACGTAGATGTAGTGGGATTAAACAACCAACTTCTGCCTGATGAATTGCCGCAAATAGGAAAACCCATTATCAAAATGGTAAATCTCGACGAATTGAGTTTCGATAAAATGGCCATCGAATTTCAAGCTTATGATCCATTTGTGGATGCATTTCAACTCAATGGAACTCTTAATTGGGCTTTGGTTCAAACCGAATTAAAAATTGCTATTGCCGACTATAAAATTATTTGGAATTTACCCACTGATACAGATACCATTAAAGAGGTAGTTGAATTCTTTAAACCGTACGCAATTGTGCTTTCTGCGGGTTCTGAAGAAAAAACAGGCATGAAAGAATACGATGACCTTTACAATCTTTTGGAGCTTTTAGAAGTTCAAAATTAAGGTATTTAAAAAGTTTCGGTTTGAACCAAATTTTTGATTTTTACTCCTAGGCTTTTTTTATCAATTCCATCAAGCGATCAATATCTTCTGTGCTATTGTAAATATGAGTCGACATGCGCAAAGAGTTCAGTCCATTTTCTTGAACCGAACGAATGCGAACCTTATTTTCCATGCATTTGCTAAAGAATTTATTGAAATCTACACCACGAATTCTAAATCCATTTACTCCACCTCTGGAGATGATTTCTGTAGGAGTAATCAATTCAACTTTATCGCCAAAACTCAACAATTGTTCTTGCGAGTAAGTAGACAAATGCATGATTCTATTGTAGATGTTTTGCATGCCTATATTCTCTAAAAAATCTATGGAAGCAACTACTCCCTTGTACAAACCAGTAGATTGTGTGCCGCCAAAATACCGATGTGCAGTATCTGCATAAGTGCCAGTTTCTATGGGTGTGCTAGCCATATTCCATTTGGCATTATCGCTGCCACCGCCTACAAAATAAGTTTGGAGTGTGTTTTGAAAATCTTTGCGCACATACAAAAATCCTGTGCCTTTTGGTCCTAACATCCATTTATGACTGCACGAGGCATAGGCATCGCAACCCATATCGTGTAGGTTTAGTTCTAACATCCCAGGTCCATGAGCACCATCTATAAAAGCAAATAGATTTTTTTCTTTGGCCCAAGTGCAAATTTCTTTGGCCGGCAAAACCTGACCTTGAGTACACGGAATATGAGGAACTGCAATGGCTCTTGTTTTCTTTGTATAAAGTGCTTTTACCCTTTCCAAAGTTTCGGCAGCAGTGTTGGCAGGGGTGAAAACTTTTATCACAATGCCATGCAACATTTGTCGGTTCAGCCAAGGGAAAGCATTGCCAACATGTTCGTGGGTTGTCATTATAACTTCATCGCCTTTTTTCAAAGGCAAACCCCAACAAGCAATGTTAATTCCATCGGTAACATTGTGGGTTAAGGCAATTTCATTTTCATCGGCACCAACAAATTTTGCCAAGCGAGCGCTGGTATCTTCCCAACCACCGTAATGACCAAATTGATCGCCATCCATCATGCCTTTTCTAACTGCTTCAATAACTGGATAAGGCGAAGGACCAAGAGTTCCATTGTTTAAATAAGCCCAATCTTTAGACAAGGGGAATTGCTGGCGAACCATTTTCCAATAGGTTTCGTCGGTAGAGGAAATGCTGCCTGTATTGGCTGGCAAAGGATTGGCATGCATTTCCTCCATAAAACTAGGGAAGGCCATTGTTCCAACCAAAGCGGCAGAACCCTTTTTAATGAAATTTCTTCTTGTTGCTTTCATAAACACAAAATAGAAATCTAAGGTATCATTCTTTTTTTAATAAACTATTTCAAAAAAAAGTAGGGTTCGGTTTGAACCAAAAGAATAGAAAATTTCTTGCCCAAAATTAGAATGGCTTTTCAGGTGAATTAGGCTAAATTCGTGGCCACTTTGATGGGAAGGAATTGAAAACTAAGTACCGCATGATTGGCCTTATGAGTGGTTCGTCGCTAGACGGAGTGGATTTGGCTTGTTGCGATTTTAGCTTTCAAAATGGAAAATGGGAGTATCAAATTCTATGCGGAGAAACTATTCCTTATCCAGAAATGTGGCAAGCTCGTTTGCAAGATTTGCCTAAACAATCCATAGAAATATTTCCCAAAACTCATGCTTTTTATGGCAGGTATTTAGGCAAATTGGTTCAAGAATTTATTCAAAAAAATAAGTTGGTGGTGGATGCCATTGCCTCGCACGGACATACAATTTTTCATCAGCCTCAGTTGGGGTTTACAGCTCAAATAGGTGATGGTGCTGCAATTGCTGCCGAAACCAATTTGCCTGTAATTTCTGATTTTAGAAATATGGATATTGCACTAGGAGGGCAAGGAGCTCCGCTGGTTCCAATTGGCGATCAATTGTTATTTTCGGAGTACGATGTATGCTTAAATTTAGGCGGAATATCCAATATCTCCTTTTCTAAATTGGATCAAACCATAGCTTTTGATATTTCTCCTTGCAATAGTGTTCTAAATCTTTTGGCAAATGCATTGGGTCAGCCCTACGATGATAAAGGAAGAATGGCGGCAAGTGGAAATATAAACCAAGAATTATTGGCTGCCCTAAATGCCTTAGATTACTACAAACAAAATGGCGCAAAATCTTTGGGAAGAGAATGGATAGGTGAGAATGTTTATCCTCTACTTCAGCAATTCTCAGATTCTTCAGAAATAGATTTATTGGCAACATTTACAAACCATATCGCTTTTCAAATTTCTGAAACAATAAATCGGTTCAGCCTAAAATCTGTTTTAGTTACTGGTGGCGGTGCTTTTAACGATTATTTGATACACCAAATTCAAGAAAAAGTGGAGGCAAAAATCAGCATTCCTTCTTCAGAATTGGTTCAATTTAAAGAGGCGCTTATATTTGCCTTCCTTGGAGTGCTAAGAATTAGCAACCAAATCAATGTATTGGCTTCTGCAACAGGAGCTAAACGTGATCAGGTAAGCGGGGCACTTCACGGAAATTTTAACTCATTATTATAAACTCAAATACAAACACAGCATATGCAATTAATTAAATTGATTAAGAAATACGAAGAAAAACAACCAGAAATTGTTTTCGAATGGAAAGATAGCGAAACCGAAGCAGAAGGATGGGTAGTAATTAACTCCCTTCGCGGCGGAGCTGCTGGTGGTGGAACTCGTATGCGCAAAGGCTTAAATAAACATGAAGTTACTTCCTTGGCTAAAACCATGGAAATAAAATTTACCGTTGCTGGTCCTGCCATTGGTGGTGCCAAATCGGGTATTAATTTTGACCCTGCAGATCCTAGAAAGAAAGGTGTTTTGGAGCGTTGGTATAAAGCTGTTTACCCATTATTGAAAAACTATTACGGTACTGGTGGCGATTTAAACGTAGATGAAATACATGAAGTAATTCCAATTACCGAGAAATATGGTTTATTGCACCCACAGGAAGGTGTGGTTAATGGCCATTTCAAGGTGGAAGGTGATGCAAAACATATTCGCATTGACAATTTAAGAATTGGTGTTTCAAAAGTTTTAAACGACGAGCGTTTCTCGCCAGAAGTTTCTAAAAACTACCTTGTTGCAGATATGATAACTGGGTTTGGTGTAGCAGAAGCTGTTCGTCATTTTTACAGTATTTGGGGTGGTAATGTGAACTACAAAAGAGCCATTATTCAGGGTTGGGGAAATGTAGGTGCTGCCGCAGCGTATTACTTAAGTTTATATGGTGTAATCATTGTTGGTATTATTGATAGAAACGGTGGCTTATTGAAGCCAACTGGGTTCAGCCAAGAAGAAATTAAAGACCTTTTCTTGCAAAAAGAAGGCAATACTTTGGTTCATCCAGATATGATGAGCTACGAGGAAATTAACGAGAAAATTTGGGAAGTGGGTGCAGAAATATTTGTTCCAGCCGCTGCCTCTCGTTTGGTTACCCAAGAGCAAATTGATAAAATGCGCGATAACGATTTAGAGGTTATCAGTTGCGGTGCCAATGTGCCTTTTGCAGATCAAGAAATTTTCTTGGGTCCAATTGCAAATTATACCGATGATCATGTGGCCATTATTCCTGATTATATCGCCAATTGCGGTATGGCTCGTGTTTTTGCTTATTGCATGAGCAACGATGAAGTTGAACTTACCGACGAAGCCATTTTTAAAGATACATCCAAAACCATTTGGCAAGGAATGATGCGTTTGCATCAGTTTAATCCTAAGCAAAAAGGCTTGTTAAAGAAGGGCTTAGAAATGGCCTTGGTCAACTTAGTTTAGTTTTTCTATCTTCGTTGGCATGGATACTTCCTTTCTCAACGAACAATTTCTGGGCAATTCCATTTTAAAATGGGCTCTTTGTTTTGGCATTATTGCCATTACCTTATTGCTCAATAGATGGATAGCCATTTTGGCTTCCCGCGCATCTTATCGTATTTTTAAGAATATCTCCCATGCCCAATTTTATGCGGAGTTTAGCAAAATGTTTAACAAGCCTTTTGTGCAACTTATTAATGTGTTGGCTCTGTATTTTGCATGCAATATTTTAACCTTTCCTGCGGAATGGGAGCTTGCAAAAATTGATGAGTTTGGGGTAAGATGGATTTTACATGCAGCTTATTCTGTTTTGTTTATTGTTAGCGTTACCTCTTTGTTTTTAAGGGCTACCGAATTTATGGAACATGTGTACCATAATTTGGAAAGTGGTCACATGAGCAAAGATTTGGCTACTTTCTTAAAGGAATTAACCAAAGTGCTCATTTATATCTTAAGCTTTTTTGCCATATTGGGTAAAGCTTTCGAGGTTAATGTAACCGCCTTAGTAACCAGTTTGGGGATAGGTGGTTTGGCCATCGCTTTAGCTGCCCAAGATACCTTGGCTAATTTAATTGGTTCGTTTATCATTTATTTAGACAAACCTTTTCAGGTTGGCGAAACAGTGGAGTTAGGCGATATCAAAGGAACCATTGAGAAAATTGGGTTCAGAACAACTCGAATAAGAACCTTTGAAAGAACACTACTTATTGTTCCTAACAAAAAAATTATTGATTCCGACCTAAATAACATAACACAAAGTAACCAAAGGCGTGTGCGGTTCCAAATTGGGCTAACTTATCAAAGTGAAACAGAAGCCATCCTTGGAATAATAGACGATATAAAGTTGGCTATTTTGGAAGAAACGCCACAAACTTCAGAAGAAATGGTGGTTCGTTTTACAGAATTTGATAGCAGTTCACTCAACGTATTGGTGGTTTATTATGTCAATTCAAATGAGTATGAACCTATGATTGAATTGAAAGAAAAAATAAATGTGAAAATAATGGAAATAGTTAAGAAACACGGGTGCGACTTTGCCTATCCTTCGCAAACCGTATTTTTGGCTAAATAATTCTTGTTTTTTTAGTTCGGTTTGAACCAAAAATTAGAACAAGAAAAGTCATTTCTAAACATATTTCCGTACTATTGCAGTTCATTTTATGAGTGATCCAATCAAACACGAATGCGGCATCGCGATGATCCGCCTTCTTAAGCCGCTTAGCTTTTACGAAGAGAAGTACGGTTCAGCATTATACGGATTAAAAAAGCTGTATCTCCTCATGGAGAAGCAACACAATCGGGGCCAAGATGGTGCCGGTGTTGGAGTTATCAAATTTGATCCAGAGCCAGGTGAAGCCTATATTTTTAGACAAAGAGCCAATGGAAGTTCAGCCATTTCAGAAATTTTTGATAAGGTAAGCACCAAGATCAACAAATCTGGCAACAAAGAGCAAACAAAATCCAGCGATTACCTTAAGAAACATGCGCCTTTTGTGGGCGAATTGTACTTAGGTCACCTTCGTTACGGAACCCATGGCGGCAATAGCAAAGATTTATGTCATCCTTTTATTCGTGAGAACAATTGGATGAGTAGAAATTTAATGTTGGCAGGTAATTTCAACCTAACCAATGTGGATGAGCTTTTTGATTTGCTAATGGAATTGGGTCAGCACCCAAGAGAAAAGGCAGATACAGTTACCATGTTGGAGAAAATGGGCCATTTCTTAGACGAAGAGGTTCAAAGAAACTTTACCCGACTAAAACTAGAAGGTCATTCCAATAAAGATATCAGTCATATCATGTCGGATTACGTGAATGTAGAAAGCATTCTTAAACGTTCTTTGCGCGATGCGGATGGTGGCTATGTTATGGCTGGAATGTTAGGCCATGGAGATGCTTTTGTGGTTCGCGATCCAAATGGTATTCGTCCTTGCTTTTATTACCAAAACGACGAAGTAGTAGTTGTTACCAGTGAGAAGCCAGCCATCATGACGGGCTTTAATATTGCCTACAACGAAGTAAAAGAATTGGGTCTAGGAAATGCCATTATTATCAAGAAGAATGGCGAGGTTCAAGAATTAAATATCCAAGAAGCGGGTGAGCGCAAATCGTGTTCATTTGAGCGTATATATTTCTCTCGTGGCAACGATAGGGAGATTTATAAGGAACGTAAAATGCTGGGTCATTTATTGGCCTCTAAGATCATGAAGACCATAAACAATGATCTTAAAAACACTGTTTTTTCTTATATTCCAAATACTGCTGCAGTTGCTTTCTATGGCATGATTGAAGGTGTTAACGCAATCATGAACGATTGGAAATTGGAGCAAATTGTAAAATTGGGCGACAAGCCAAAACCTAAGCAAATTCAAGATATTCTTTCGGTTCAAATAAGAAGAGAAAGATTGGCCGTAAAAGATGCCAAGCTTAGAACCTTTATAACCGACGACGAGCACCGTGAAGACATGGTAGCACACGTTTACGATGTTACCTATGGCTTAATTAATAATAACGTAGATACTTTGGTGGTTATTGATGATTCTATTGTAAGAGGAACCACTTTAAAGACAAGCATTCTTCGAATTTTAGACCGTTTGCATCCAAAGAAAATTATCATTGTTTCTTCTTCTCCTCAAATTCGTTACCCAGATTGTTACGGTATTGATATGAGCAGAATGAAAGATTTTGTTGCCTTCCAAGCAATGGTATCTCTTTTGAAATCTACCAAGCAAGAACACCTTTTAACAGAGGTTTATAATAAATGCAAAGCGCAAGAAGAGTTGCCTAAGGAAGAAATGGTGAACTACGTAAAAGAATTATACGATCCATTTACCGCTGATGAAATTAGCGCCCGCATTGCAGAAATTGTAACACCAGAAGATATAAATGCAGAGGTAGATGTTATTTATCAAAGCATAGAAAACTTGCATCAAGCTTGTCCTAACCACTTAGGCGATTGGTATTTTACAGGCAATTACCCAACACCAGGAGGAAATAAGGTTGTAAACAAAGCCTTTATTAACTTTATGGAAGGAAATATAGCTAGAGCTTATTAATTTTTGAGCATGATTTTAAAAAGCGAAAACCTAGTTAAGAAATACAAAAAAAGAACCGTGGTAGATCACGTTTCTATTGAAGTAAATCAAGGCGAATGTGTGGGTTTATTAGGTCCTAACGGAGCTGGTAAAACCACCACTTTTTACATGACGGTGGGTTTAATTAAACCCGATGAAGGGGAGGTGTATTTAGATGGTGAGAAAATAACCAATTTGCCCATGTATAAAAGGGCGCAAAAAGGATTGGGATATTTGGCTCAAGAAGCATCTATTTTTAGAACATTAAGTGTAGAAGATAATATTAAGTCTGTTTTGGAAATGACCAACTATTCCAAGCAAGAACAGAAAGAGCGTTTAGAAATGTTAATGGAAGAATTCGGTTTGAACCGAGTTGCCAAAAGCATGGGAAATGTATTGAGTGGGGGAGAACGCAGAAGAACAGAAATAGCTAGGGCATTGGCGGTAAATCCTAAGTTTATCTTATTGGATGAACCCTTTGCAGGAATTGACCCCATTGCGGTAGAAGACATTCAACAGATTGTAGCACGCTTGAAGCACAAAAATATTGGCATCTTAATTACCGACCATAATGTGCACGAAACCTTATCTATTGTAGATAGGGCATATTTGCTTTTTGAAGGAAAAATATTAAAAGGCGGCACTGCGCAAGAGTTGGCCGACGATGAGATAGTAAGAAAAGTTTACCTCGGACAAAATTTTGTGCTGAGGTAAAATATTAGTTGTAGATTAGCGTAATCAATTAAAGACCTAATAAAACATAATCATGAAAAAATGGATGCTACTCATAGCCGTTACCGCAATAATTGCCGCCTGTAACGAAGAGCCAAAAATGACTCAACAAGAAGAAACCGCAGTAGAGACTCAAATCAACTCGGATCAAAAAGCCATGGACTCATTAGAAGCCGCCATCAAAGCCCAAATGGACGAATTAGGTGCAGATAGTTTGGAGATGGATAGTTTGTAATCCAATTTTCTTCAGGCTAATAATCGCTTTTTTTCTAGGTAATAATTATGGTTTGAACCAAACCCTTTATAAAGTAATCGGTTTGATATTCTAAGGATGAATTTATTTTGGGTGTGTAGATAGGTGGTTCTTGATTTTTTCGAAACTCTTAACTTTTGAGAAATTAGTTCCCGAGGAATACTTTCAACGAACAGCGTTCGCTAATTTGCTTTGAGTGTTATCATCGTTACGTTTTATTTCCGCATTGTAATATGCCACATAGGTATTAAGTTGTGAAAGATGCTCATGTTTAAAACAATCAGCTTTGAGCTCAACAATTACATGGCATTTTAAGATTCGGTGATAGAACACCAAATCTATAAAGAAATACTCATCATCAAATAGTATACGCTTTTGGCGACTCTCAAAACAAAAACCTAAGCCAAGTTCTTGAATAAATTCTTGCAAATGATTAAGCAAAGCAGATTCTATATCTTTTTCTTCAATTAAACTATCTGCCTTCAACCCTAAAAAATCAAAAGTATATATATTTTGATTGCCTGTTCTGGTAATTCTGGCGTAATTTTCCCCAATAATTTTTCATTGGCAAGTTCTAAGTTTTCTGATAATCCCACTCGTTCATAAGCCAAAGTATTTATTTGCCTTTTGAATTCTTTTACAGATGGAGTAGTTTTTAGTATTAGTAATTCGAAAAAAGTTCGTTTGGTTTTTTTCTCAATTTTAATGAGTTCAATGAAGTGGGTATAGGAAATACGTTCAAGAATGTTGCGGTAATAGGTACTTAATTTAGTTGAATTGTTTGTGTTAGACAATTGGTCAGTCACTGCCTGGCCAATTGTATTTTTCTTATTATCAGTGTCTTGTAATTTGTCAATTGATAACTGACCAATTGATGGCGGCAACAAATGGAAAAATTTGAAAATAAAACACCTTCTAATTCACAAGCAAATTAGAGATTGTTTAAATCACTAAAATAACAAATCGCTATCTAATGATTGGGATAGGTTATGGAATAGATGTTTCCTAAATAAATCACTCTATTATATTTTTCATTAATCTGTATATCTGTTATTTAGCGTACATTCACCTTGTATTTCTATATTATTTGTAATTATGCAAATGCGCAATTTTATTTAAATTCTTTTTCAATATAGGAAATGGAATATCCAATGCATAAATATTGTCAATTTCTTGTTTGACATCATTATAAAACAAATGATTTGAAAACGCTCATACAAATTGCTGCAATTAAAAGCCATTTAATTACTCCCAAAAACAAGTTTATCAAATTTGAAAAGTCAGATTCATCCTTTTTTGGGGAATAAATTGTTGATTCGTAGTTTTCTAAATGTCCGTTATCCATTTCTGCACTTTCAACATCATCTATACTAAAATCATCAACTTTCATCCAACTGAACTTTCTTCGCTTGGGTTTCTCCTTAAACCTTGCCCTAACCTTTCTTTTGGCTACTAATTTAATATTGGTTGGTAATTTTTCTTGTGTTGAAATTTCTTTTAATATTTCTATTCCCTTTTTGCTAAATCCATTGAATTTACTAGCTGTTTTCAACCATTCAATCTGACTTGGCACAACACTTTCAACACCTTTGGTATTATTTACAATGGTTAAATGTGCTGATTTTGGATTAACAATATTCTTCATGGGCATAATCCACATACCAGAGCATTTGAATTCCCGATCCAATGTTACTACTACCAAATAATCTGCTGTTTTACCAGTAAGTCCATTTAACCTCCTGCCTTGACCTTCTCTTCTTTCACTTTGATAAACTCGTCTGGTTTTTACTTCAAACGTTAAACCATTAGTCGGATGAATCGCATCAATGCCCTTTTCATTGCTTTTTTCATTGATTTTAAGCCCTAACTTCTCACAAGCATAGTATTCCCCCAAATCACCTACAATATGTCTTGTACGGATAATATTTTGAGTTTTGAGTGCATTATAGGATTCCGCAAATCTTGTAATGGCTGATTTTACTTTTGCCGAAATCTTGATGGAAGACTCGGCAATTATTGAAATATTCTGATTAGATGAAATATTAGCAGGAATTTTATACTCAGATCCAGAAATAGCCTTTGATTCAATTTTCAGTATTTTCAATGGTTTGTACAATTCATCAAAATACACCACAACCAGATATTTGAAAGCTTTTGGATTCAAACCTGAAATTCTATACCCAAAATTGCCCTTTGAAACTACTTTTGATTTTACTTGATAATGATTTCCATTTGTATCTGTTGCGTCTATTTCTTTTGTTACCTTGGGGGCTTTTATGAGTTTAAAATGATTACAGGCAATAAATTCACCTATTTCACCTGTAAAACTGTCGGTAGTGATTATTTTTAGTTTTAATAGCTCATCACTGGCATCAGCAAAATCGGCTAATAATTGTAGGTGGGATTTTTTCATAAGTGGTTGATCAATTACTTATCATAACCTTCTGGATTGTGTTCTTTTACTAAATCCATTAATTCTTCAATAATCTTTTTTGGATATTCCCTACCTGCCCAGTTATTATTAATAGTTTGATGAAACGGGGGTATCACTTTTTCACCTTTAAAATTTAATTCAATAAGTTTCCAAAAATCCATTGGGTTTTTAGAATAAGAATCTTGTAATCGTTCGAAATCATTGATATGTATTAAAGTCAATGGCATTATTTGTAATTTTTTATCAACAATGTTTTTGCACATTTCTTGAAACTTATTGTTAAATATATGCGCCATTAACGGGGTTTGGAAAACCTTGTCAGCTACTATAATCGCAGGAAATATTTTCTTGGTTTGGTTCAATTCAAATTTACCATCAAATTCATGGACAACAGACTTCAATGTACTTATTGCGTTAACCAATTGGTTTAAGCCAAACCTCTTAAAAAAACTATCTCTATCGTTTTTGTACAACGAAATAATGTCACCTCCTAGTTTATCCTCATCAGAAATTATTCCAGACTTAACCTCACCAATAAAAACATTTTTTAAGTAGCGGATATAAATATCTGTAAATTCCCTATTGTCCCTTGTTTTTAGCTTCAAATCATCAAATAATGCAATTTTGAAATACTTGTAATTTCCAAGGGAATCAGTCAGTAAGTTTTTCAAGTAGTTTTCATAGAAATACCCAATTTCGCCTCTATATGTTTCATATTTATACTTACTCTTTCCATTATCTATTTTTATTTGTGATAAATAATCAAACCAAAGGTCATTTGTTAATTGATTAAAAACCTTTTCAATCAAAAGGGATAAATCTGCTAATATGAATTTATTTTTACCCACTTTTATAAATGGGTATTTTTTAATCGACATAAGCTTATTAACTGGATATCCTGAGTATTTTCCTGAAAGTGAATTAAAAAACGGAATGTCTAAATCAGGGATATTGAAAATAAAATGAAAATCAATATTTTCTTTTTCATCGTATGCAACAAATCCTAAAATTCGGAATAAAAAATAGGTTGGCTCTACTTTGTAGTAAACCTTAAAATAATCAAGTAGTTCATTACGATAATTTGATTCACTCAATAAGTAATCAAATAGTTTTAGCCCACGATACGGGGTAAATATTTGATCGGTAAATATCATTGCCTCATTTAATGGCAGTGACTTTGGATTAAGTGTCTCTAATGTGATTTTTGATTCATCAGATTCCTCTTGGTTAATTAGGGTTATTTCATAATTTATTGCGAGGTAATAATCTATAAATTTTAAATAATCAACTGGCTTTGAAGTTGGTTCTTCCAATAAAAGGTCAACATTTGGAATGCTTAGTATTTCCTCAATTGCCAACAAACTGGCATATCTGTTAAAAATGATAGGATAGTTTTCTTTGTTGAATGATTCTCTATTTGGAATATGTGGGGAATTGAAATAATGTGAGACATCTTTTGTATAATAAGAAAGTAGTTCAATTTGTTTTTCAAACGAGACATCAATATGAAATTTGTCTTTTGGTTTTAACCTGTAATTAATTCCAGCTAGCTCAATAAGCAGAGATCTTAAATTTAACCCATCTATTAATTCTAATCTGTTTTTGGGTGGAGGTTTACCATGAATTGATTCATAATCTAAAACCATTTGAAACTTGAATTTTCTCATTTAAATTTATTCTAATTTTATTGGCTAATAAATTGCTAGTATTGGTTAAAAATACAAAAATCTATAACTTCAAGACCACAACCCCAATATAATCGCTCAGTGTCTTATCCATATTCCAAGTTTCAACCCCAACCTTCCCTTCTCCAACCAATCCTTCGGAAACCACGATATGGTCAATATTATTTTCAACTTTCTCAGTCAGATTCACCAGTTCTAATTCAACAAAAGCTTCATTCAACTTATCCCTGCCATACTTGGTAAAATAATAATTATCGCCAAATGAGATATTAAAATCGCCAGCAATACATACTGGATATTGGCTACCAATTCCTTTAAAATCCTGCATTTGCAATTCAAGGTCAGTTTTGAAATTTGTATGCCTATTTCCATAAATTCCAATTATGGTAGCGTATAATGCAATTTTTCCGTTTGGAGTATCAAGCACCTCACAAATCGCAGTTTCTTCGTTAAACGTTCTAATTTTACCCAAAGAAGGGCATTTTGAATAGATGCTTGATCTTACCTCCCCTTTGGAATACATCTGATCTGATAAATCGGATGTGTGAAAGGAAAAA
This sequence comes from Bacteroidia bacterium, assembly GCA_021740845.1. Classification (GTDB taxonomy): domain Bacteria; phylum Bacteroidota; class Bacteroidia; order UKL13-3; family UKL13-3; genus B1. The sequence continues at coordinate 35,833 of JAIOYZ010000017.1, read as the reverse complement.
TACTGAGAGCCCAAATCAATAAACTTATTGGTTTCGGTTAGGAAAAAAATGTCAGCATCCATTGAATCGAGGATTTCTTGGATTTGGGTAATTCGGGTAGAATCCTTTACAGGGCGTTCTATGTTCCATGTGGCTATTTTCATTGGGAATATTTAATGTAAAAATAAATAAATCTATCATGTTAAATGGATAAATTATTTACATTGAATAGGCACATGAAATTGATCAAAAGGTTTCCTTTTTTGGTTGGGTCGGATTATAAAGAATAGAAATATATCTGGAACTTTACATTCAATTACATAATTTTGGTAAACAGTGCTTATAAAATAGAAATAGATATTTACTTTTTTTATGATTGAACCAAGTCAATATGTCTGGTACTTAAGTTATGGATCAAATTTGTCATTTGAAAGATTCTTATGTTATATCAAGGGTGGAAGACCAACAGGAGCAACCAGAATATTAAAAGGGTGTTCGGATCAAACCATTCCTTTAGACATTCAGGAAATTTTTATTTGCTACCCGCTTTATTTTGCTAAAAAATCAAGGAATTGGCAAAATGGGGGTGTTGCTTTTATCAGCAATAAATTATCAGATAAATGTGATACCCTTGCAAAAATATATCAAATTTCAAAGGAGCAATTTATTGAGATATTCAAGCAGGAAACAAATTTCGATGCTGATGTAAATATTGATTTCGAGGCAGCAAAAAAGACTGGCAATTTTGTGATTAATGAAAATTCATGGTATGGTAAGATTATATATTTTGGAGAGCAAGAAGGGCTCTCAATCTATTCTTTTACCAATGCAAATGATATACAAGAACTTAATAAGCCAAGTGATGAATATTTAAGTACAATTATTAAGGGAATAAAAGAAACATTTATTGGAATTGAAAATGTAGAAATTGTTGAATATTTATTGAAATCAGGAGGAATTGGAAGAAGTTATGAAGAGTTGCTATTTCTAATTCAACAATGTGAGTAAATAAAATCCTCAAATAAAATAACATGGAAGTAGAAAAATTTATTACGGGAGAATTGAATAAAATCAAAGACAACCCGTTGTATAAAGAATTCAATTTCAATTATGCCTTTCCTAAGGAATTAATCTCTAATGCACTTTTGTTTATTGGGTTAAACCCATCGGCGAATGCCGAAAATGATAAAAGCGGAAAATTAGAAGTTTATGAATTAGACCCCAATGGTAAAAACCATCAATACTTCAAGAAATTTGCTGACGTTTCAAAATACTGTAATTACCCTTGGACACATATTGACTTGTTGTTTTTTAGAGAAACTAATCAAAGTGAAGTCAACCACATCCTTACAAAGACTAATGGTGTTGGATTTATTTGGGATCAACTTCAAATCAGTAAAAAATTATTAGAGCTTGCGAATCCTGAAATAATTATTGTAAATAATACCCTAGCGAGAACCTTTCTTGGAAAGGACAAAGTTGGAGGCAATAATACTTGGTTAAATTTTGACTTTAAATTTGATGAGGAAATAGGAACGTATTTATGGAATAACACACCAGTTTTTTTTACTTCTATGCTTACTGGTCAAAGAGCCTTGGATAATGGTTCTTATGAAAGATTAAAGTGGCAAGTAAAGAGAACCATAAGAATAATCAATAGTAGAAGTTAATTAATTGGGTTTGGGTAATCCGATTCATAGTAATTTTGGTTGTAAGTATCAAAATCGCATTTGAAATCCTTATTTTTTACAATAAATCACGAAATTTGTTTGTCTCAGTTAGGATTAGTATGTTGGTAACAAAAATGAGTTGGTATTATTCCTTGTGGGCAGATGCGATTGGTTTCGAAAAGGCTAAACATGGTCATATCAGAAATTGGAAACCTTATGTTCTAATTGGTATTACCTTTTGTCAAAGTTTGAATCTTGCAGCTATTTTACTTTTGTTGAGTAATTGGGTGAAAACTCCGTTCTTTTTACCGATTGATATTTTTCCAGGTAAATTACTTGATGGGGTATTATCAGGTATTATAACCTTGTTACTTCCTTTTATGATTCTTAACTATTTGTTAGTATTAAGAGATAAAAAATATGAGGAGATTATTGAGAAATACCCCTTTAGGAAAGGAAAGCTATATATCGGGTATTTTATAACATCTGTCATACTGTTCCTGCTTCCTGTTTTTATTGGATTTATAATGAACAGAGTATAATAACAAGCCATGCTAATATTTATGAAATGGGCCGATTTTGACCATTTAATATTTTTGAATTAGAAATAAATTAACTACTGACTTTTTGCCTATTATAAGTTTTTTTTTTTGCCACAGATATTCTTTTTGAATGTGTTATGCAAAGGATTGATTGCTGAAAAGATGCCTGCTAAATAAGAAATGCAAAGTAATCTTAAATATATTTGCATATTAAAAATAATAGTAGTACGTTTGCAGTCCGATAAAAATAGTATTAACTAAACGATATATCGCGGAGTGGAGCAGTGGTAGCTCGTTGGGCTCATAACCCAAAGGTCGTAGGTTCGAGTCCTGCCTCCGCAACTAGTAAAAGCCCCTGAATTGGGGCTTTTATATTTTACAATAATTATGTCATTTCAATCTGGTTTTGTGTCGATTATAGGTAAGCCCAATGTAGGCAAGTCTACTTTATTAAATGCCTTACTTGGCGAGAAGCTTTCTATTATTAGCCAAAAGGCGCAGACTACTCGCCACAGAATCAAAGGGATACTCAATAATCCTAACTATCAAATTGTGTTTTCTGATACTCCGGGTATCATAAATCCAAAATACAAGCTTCAAGGAAGTATGATGAAGTTTGTAAATGAAAGTCTAGTGGATTCGGATTTGGTTATTTTTATGTGCGATTTTGATGAGCGCAATGAAGAGCAAGAACTATTTGAGCGTCTTAAGATGATTAAACTTCCAATGGTTTGTTTGTTAAACAAAATTGATGGCGTTAACCAAGAACAATTGATGGCCAAAATCAATTTTTGGAACGACATGAAATTGTTCAAAGAGATTATTCCTGTTTCTGCCTTAAATAAATTCAATATCGATGTATTGCTAAAAAGCATCTTAACCTATTTACCAGAAGGCGCACCTTATTACGATCAAGATCAATTAACCGATAAAAGCGAAAGATTTGTGGCCTCAGAGATTATTCGCGAGAAAATTATGGTTCGCTATAAGGAAGAAATTCCATACAGTGTTCAGGTGGAAATTGAAAGCTTTAAAGAAGAAAAAGATATCATTCATATTCACGCTCTTCTTTATGTAATGCGCGATTCGCAGAAACAAATTCTAATTGGAAGAGGTGGTATTGCTCTTAAAAATGTAGGTATTGCTGCACGAAGAGATATGGAACATTTTTTCAAGAAGAAGATCTTTTTGAAAACCTTTGTAAAGGTTAAAGAAGATTGGCGCGACGATACCAAGACTCTCAGAGAATTTGGTTACGAAGGCGAGTAGTCTAATCCTTTTTATATTAAACTCATTTTATTGCGCAATAGTTGGTTCAAACCGAACCTACTTTTTGCTGCTAATATTTTAAATAAGCATATGTTAAAATATTAAAGGCAGCTTTTGCTCCTTAGTTTTAATTTTATGCCAATTGTATTTGGCCAAAACTTACAAGGTATAAACCAACTTAATAGGTGTTTATGCCAATTTTATAGGGCTATTAAGTATTTGCATTCGGTATTATGTATTCGGTTTGAACCAAATAAACTTAGTGAAATCGTCCTTGCATGTTTTGATACGATCCTATTAATGCAATTCGGAATGTATTTTTTACGAATTAAGTTTGGTTCAAACCGTATTTGATTTATTCTACTCTTTTTTAGAATTTTAATGCCAAATTATTGGTAATAGAAATCATAATTATACCAAATAGAATTGTTCATTTGGTAATTAAATCAGGTTTCTTGCATTTCGGTTTGAACCTAGTAAAACCAATATCTCCCAAAGATTTTAGCACTACTTTTTGAACAGACTAATTTCAAAAAGTTTTCATTCCTCTTGCGCTCCTAATAAATTTGGTTTGTCGATGTGAGCAAAAATTCGATGCCTAAATTTTTAAACATTTATTTATTCATTAACAAAACAAAAAAATGAAGTTATCTACCCTAACATTGGCTTTGTTTATCCATGGAGTAACCTATGGGCAAAGCCTGCTTTACAAGCAAACAAACAAGATTCTGGAGTACAACTATGGAGTAGTTGATACGGCCGGAATGCGAAAACTGAGTGAAACGGAAAAAATCAAGTACGAGCTCAGATATGTAGAAAAGAGTTATACCAAAACTATCGACCAAAATTACGAGACCGTAATGGACATAGTAGTGGATAGTAACGAGTATGAAAAAGATTGGATGCATTTGGCAAGAAGATTTAATTATTCGAGTGCTGGGATGAATTTGTATGATAAGGACAATGTTTTTATCAAAACGCTTGATTATTCCCAAGATCAATTAGATAGAAGAGCAGAGTTAAAAACAAGTATTCAAACTAATGGCTACCACCCAGGCTTAACTGAGTTTCCGGAGTTTAATCCAGCCATAATTACCTATTTGGCTACTCAAAATGTACAAGTAAGTACAATGGCAAATGGAGAAGTTAAAATGGTTACTCCACTTAACACAACTATTTTTAATAAGTACAACAATACCATTGTAACAGAATGGATTGATTCGAGCGGAATTAAGAATAGGGAAACAAAAGGATATGAACCTTATTTAACCAATAAGGGTTACCTCTTGAAAATTAACAAAAGGGAGCGTTTTGTGTATTCTATCAATGGGCCATGTATTACAGAAACCCAAATGACTTTTTATAATAATTATGAGATCCAAGATAATGGAGGTTTAGTAGATAAAGCGATAAATAAAGAAGCGAGTATTGCAATTTATCCTAACCCCAATGACGGTGTATTTACTGTGAGTGCCACTTTAAACGACAATGTTTCTATTAGCAGTGTAAAGGTAATTAATGTAATTACTGGAAACTTTACAACGGTTTCCAACGGCGGACAAAAAACCTTTTTGGTGAACCTACCTAATTTGTCTTCTGGGCAATATTCGGTACAGTTAATCACTAGCGACCAACAAACATTGAACGCAAGTTTTATTAAAAATTAATCAATTAAAAGCACGAACATGAAAAATAAATATATCGTTTTAATAGGGTTTGTTTCTCTATTATTAATTAGCAAAATTAGCTTGGCTCAAACCGAAGCTCCAGATACTACCACCGTGAAATTTGCCGACGAGCAAGCACTCTCTATTGAGTTGCAAAAGTATGGTTTAAAAATAAGAGAATTCCCCACCAATGATCCCTGCTTGCGCGACGGCCCAGCAAAGATTGGAAAAGAAATTTTCTGGTCGCCAGGTTATCCGCAAGATGAAAATCCGGTGAAAAAGTTTGGGGTGGATAATACAGAATCTTGGGCTCCAGTTACTGGTGATATTAATATCTTTTGGTTGCATGGATTAAATGGAAATACCGAATCTTTAGTCATACCAGCAAAAGCCACACAATTTGGAATACCTAATAAATTTGATGCAAGAAAAGCACGTAGTTATCGTGGAACTAGTTCTTCCACCTCTGCAGCAATCCAATTATATAGTGAAGATGCTGGAATAACCTTTGCTGCCGGTGATTTGGAAAATTATTTCAATTCTAATGTTCCAATTATAGAAAGAACTCCAAGAGATTTTATTATAGCCCATAGTCAGGGTGGGATGGTTTCTAGAGAATGGTTGCGTAAAATGGAGCAAGAGCCATTTAGTTATAAGAATTTCGCACATGGCTTGGTAACCATTGGTTCACCTCATGCAGGCGCTCAAATATTAAATCAGGTTAGACCGAACTTAGGTAATAAAATTCCAGCTTTTATGGATGAGGCTTGTAAAAATTTATCAAAGGCGCTAATTGTACCAAAAGTGAATTCCAATTTGGTCACACAATTGTTAATTTCAAAAAAAATGACCGATTTGACAATTTCAAAAGGTTGCGACTTAATTAGCAATACCATTATTCCATTTGCCTTAGATAATTATTTCAAAAGAACTACCGAAGATTTTTACGTGGGTTCTCCATTCTTAACAGGTTATAATGATGCCACAGGCCATGTAGAAGGTTTATCTGAATATACCTTAAAAGTTCCAGTGGTTCAGTTTTATGGTGTGGAAGAGGAGCCTGTAATGTGGAGATTTATGAGCAGTAGTTTGAAAATAGGGGAGGATATTTTAAGCAATAATCAAGCTGCTTTTGGCTACGACCAAGATGATCAATTACAGATAAAAGTGGCATCAATGATTAATGATTTTCATGCAAATGAATTGTTAGAAAAAGAGCAGGAAGAAATTAGTGCCAGAAATTTTGTGGTTTTTACTGCTATGGCAAGTACATTTGTATTAACTCAAAGGTATGCTTATGGTGGGCTTATGGCAAGTTTGGCTAGTGCTGCTTTGGTTAAAAGAAATGCCGCCAATGAGAACAAACAAGCTTATGCAGGTGCAAAGGTTTGGTTATCGAATGCAAATGAATATTATCAAGCTGATTTATTAGGCTTAAAAACCTCTACAAATATGGCAACATGCAAGATTTTTCAAGATTTAACTTGTATTGACAATAGAAATCCAGGACATCCCGCAGCAGTTCCCTATACAACCGAACGAACTATAGTTACAACAAAAAGTCAATGCGATCCATTACCTAGTACAGTTAGTTATGCCAATATGCAATTTACTGTCGAGAATGGGAAGAAGTTATTTGGCCCTTGCTCTGGAACTCAAACTGTAATTACCTATTGGAGAAATGTTGGTGGCTTTAAGCCAAATGATGGTGTTGTATCTGCTGAAACTGCAAGTCACAAAATTAAAGTTAATACGGATATTGTTCCAAAGAATACTCAATACATTGGGATAATGCCAAGAACAAACCACGATCAAATGAAGAATAGTGATGAGACTAGGAAAGCACTTGAAAGATTGTATGCTGGAGAATGTGGGGAGTTTTTTAAATTAGGGAAAAAATAATAATTAATATGAAAATTATGAAAATGCTACTTGGAATTATTTCCATTTCATTTTTATCAATTACTTGTAAGGTGGAGGAGCATGCTTCTCCACCGAAACAAGTAAGTAAAATGATATTGGATACTGTTTGGACAGCCTATATCGGTGGATATAGCAATAACCCTATTACCAATTCGAATGGGGATGTATTGATGAGTAAGGTTTTTGATAACCCAGAAGGTGAAAAATTTAAATTGTATGACGGGAAAACAGGTAAATTGAAATGGGAATGGCACGATTATTTTACTCCAGAATACGAATTTAGTGATAACAAACATATTCTTATTAAAGACATATTGGCTCTGTGTTCAGAATACAATACCTATGCATTTGACATTAAAACTGGGAAAACAATCTGGCGAAGTAGCATGCCTAATTTGGTTGGAAGTTCTCAATTTTATGCTGGACCTGAGGAGTATATTTATCAGGGTTATTGGGATAGAACGCGGACTTTCAAAAACTATTTTTATAGAACCAAATACGACAAAGGGAATTGGGAATTGGTCTGCACCTTTGAAGATTCTACCAAGCAATTCGATGTGATTTATTCTTCTCCAGTTGCTTTTTCAAAAAACAATAAGGGTGAGCAAATAATGGTATATACGCTACATTTGCTTAGTTCAAGAGATGGTGATATTTATGCATCCAAAGTTTGTGGGTTTAACCTTGTAACCAATAAGTTCGAATGGGTTCGGGATTATTCAGATAAGTATTATGAATTTATGATTTGCAATATGCAAAGCAATAATGAAAAAGTTTTCACTTTTGCAACTTATGGCTCCAAAAGGTATTTGATTGCCATAAATGCAAATGATGGTAGCATAGCTTGGGAGCAAATAATTCCTGATTTAGGTGTAGGGCTTTTTTCCTATAAAGACATGGTGATTCCTACTTGTAATGGTAATAATCCCCTTACTGCCTACAACCAAACAACGGGTAAGCCAGTTTGGTCGAACCCATTGACAGGCTTAGGTTTGGAATTGTTGAATTTTACCTTTGGCGATGCAATCGTTTACAAAAATTACTTAATATCAACCCAAGGCGACAATCTTTTAGTAGTGAATTTGGATGGAGGTGGGGTTTTGTATAAGGAGAAAATTGCATTGCCTAAAGGATACCTTCAATTTGGTGTTGCTATTAATGAGAAGGAGCGTTTGCTTTATGTGCAGGATAGATTACGTGTAGTTTGTTATAAACTTCCAGATGAAATTAAATAAATCATTTACACCTTAAAATATGAAGTCATTATCTCTAACATTTTTGAGTTTTCTTTTAGTTATTAATGTATTTGCCCAAGTAGAAACATGCAAAAATATTTTTGGAATTACACCCTATTTTTCAAACATTTCAAATGCGCAAAAATTGCCTTTTGAGCCAGCATTAATTGATAATAATTATTATGTTAATGGGAAATATGAAAAGCCTTTAGATGTTAATTATGTGGGGTTTTATGTTAATTTAGAATCTTACCAAAGGTTTAAGAACAATTTCTATAGCATTGGTTCTGTTGAATTTGGAAAGGATAAATATATAGGAACTTTGAATTATTCCAATAGCAATAGCAAAGATAGTCCAATTGACTCTTTTGCCAAAGAGGATATTAATGGTTTGACGATAGGTATGAGTCTTGGAATAGCCAAAGCCTATTTTGTAACTAAATCTAAGAAATTAATGCTGATGCCAAAAGTTGAATTTTATTCCAAAGGACTAATAAAAGAAAGAGATATAATTACTTCAGGCAATCCCTACAAATTTAGTGAGACGAATACAACCCTATATCAAGGTTTGAGGTTAGGACTTAACGTGAATTATTTCTTTAGCAAACATTTTGGAGTAGGTCTTTCCTTTAATCAAGTATTTAAATTAGAGACAACTACTTATTCTAAGGTATCACTTACCCGAGAACAAAAGGAAACAGGTGTTGTTTTAAATTTAAATCAATTGCCTCAGGTAAGATTTCTGTATACATTTAATTTTCGCAAGGACAAGTAATAGAATTGCAAAACTCTACCCGTGTACCGTTTCTCTTTTGCCATATTTAACAATGATGGAATTTTCAAAATCAATCCATTCTTTCCATCGTTTGTCTACATCAATACCAACACCATATTTTTTAGCATAGCCTAAAAAAGTGGTATAATGCCCAGCCTCGCTGATCATGAGTTCGTGATAAAATTGCGCCAACTCCTTATCAGCGATGTTTTGGGACAATACTTTAAATCGCTCGCAGCTTCTGGCCTCAATCATGGCAGAAAACAATAGGCGTTCTACTAAAGAATTGGTTCTACTACCGCCTTTTTCCATAAACTTGTAAAGCTCGTTTACATACTCGTCTTTGCGCTCCCTTGCAAGGATTAAGCCTTTTTTCTTAATCATATCGTGCACCATTTCAAAATGGTCTAATTCCTCTTTTGCAATAGCCAACAAGTCGGTAACCAAATCTTGAAACTCCGAATTAATGGTGATAATAGAAATGGCATTAGTTGCAGCTTTTTGCTCACACCAAGCATGGTCGCTTAAAATTTCTTCGATATTACTTTCTACGATATTTACCCAACGCGGGTCGGTGGCCAATTTTAATCCTAACATGATATTTTCAAATATGTGCGCGAAAATACCAGATTTTGCCCGAATCGGCAATTCATAAGCCTTGAATTTATTACCAATACTTCAAACCAGATTGAAAATTATAGAAATTCTTAAGGAACCATTTTATTGATTTAATTTGTGCCATGCAATTTTCGCCTTCCTTGCTCATCATTGGTTATGTTTGGCCTGAACCAAATTCTTCTGCTGCTGGCAAGAGAATGATGCAGTTGATTTCTTGGTTCAAACAGAATAAGTATTCTATTGTATTTGCAACGCCAGCTCAGGAAACAGATTTTATGGTGTCTTTAGAATCTTTGGGTATTACCTGTAAATCCATTGCTTTAAACGATTCTAGTTTCGATAAATTTGTAAAAGATTTAAATCCTGATTTGGTCCTTTTTGATAGGTTTATGATGGAGGAACAATTTGGTTGGAGGGTTCACAAAAATTGTCCAAATGCCATTCGGATTTTAGACACAGAAGATTTGCATTTTCTTAGAAATGCTAGGCAAATCGATGGTCAGGAGGGAAAAGAATTAGGCTTTCAAGATTTGCAAACAGATATGGCAAAGAGGGAAATTTCCAGCATTCTTCGCTGCGATTGCTCTTTGATAATTTCTGAATTCGAGATGAATCTTTTGGTTCAAACCTTTAAAATAGACCCGAAACTTTTATTGTATTTGCCTATTTGGATGGATACAAAAAGCATTACTTCATTAGAAGATTTTTTGCCTTTTGAGGATAGAACTGATTTTGTTTTTATTGGCAATTTTTGGCATGAACCCAATTGGCATGCAGTAAGATATTTGAAGGAAAAAATTTGGCCATTCATTCGAAAGAAATTGCCAAAAGCAAATCTCCAGATTTATGGTGCATATCCTTCGCAAAAGGTTTTTGATTTACAAAACACCAAACAAGGATTTATAGTGAATGGTCGTGCTGAGGATGCTTTGGAAGTTATAACGAAGGCCAAAGTTTTTCTAGCTCCCTTATTATTTGGCGCAGGGTTAAAAGGAAAGCTATTGGATGCCATGCTTGCGGGAACGCCAAGTATTACCACACAAATTGGGGCAGAAGGAATTTCAGGTGAATTTAATTGGCCAGGTTTTGTAGAGAACAATCCAGAAGAATTTGCTTTAAAAGCGGTAGAATTATACACCACTAAATTGCTTTGGGAGGATTGCCAAATGAAAGGATTGGAGATTCTTAGGAGTAGGTTCAGCCAGAATAGTTTTGAGGAAAATTTGAAACAGAAAATTAACTATTTAGTGGAAAATATTGACGAGCATAGACTGCAGAATTTTATGGGTTCCATTCTTCAACACAATAGCCTGGCAAGCACCAAATACATGAGTAAATGGATTGAAGTAAAGAATAAACTTAAGTAGCGTTTTGTTTCTTAAAGCTTTCCCAATATTTCTTTCCATAGCCACAAAATATCTCTTCACCTGCCTTAATTTTTTTAGTGGCCATTAAGCAAACTTTGTTTTGTTGGTTGAGTGTTATTTTTGAATTATTCTTAAAATTTGATTGAATAAATCCTTCCGCATCGTTGGCAAATTTGGCAAAGCAATCTGTGTTTTTTGAATCTAAAATTCTCCCATTTAACAGACTTATAAAATATCCATTTTCTCTATTTTCTGCTCTTTCATTGGCTTGTTTTTGGTTAAGCAATTCGCCTTCAAATTGAGCAAAACATTCGTCTTTATAAATATCAATAGCTGTTCTTAAACCTTGTCCTGAACCCTCAATTTGTGAGGGTTCTAAATACAGATAGTCGGATTCTGGAATAGCTAAACTTGAGTGTTTTGTGGATTTATTTTTCAATAGAAATATTACTATAAGCACCAAAGGTAAAGAACCCAATCTTAATTGATGCTATAGGCTAACAAATCCATATTGCTTCAGGAGTGTATCGTCTTTAATGGAGTTGCTTCTGCTTTTATTTGGCAGTGATTCTATGTCTTCAATACTTTGAATATTTAAATCCGTTTGAGTAGAAGCCTGATTGCGATTGTCCATCTTCATTTCAATATTTTGCACCTTTCTATTTCCTTTATTTTCTTTCCTGAAATTCTGTGTTAGATATACCGTATCGTAAATTTTTACAGGTTCAACTTCAACCAATTTTTCAATAAATACGGTATCTATTTTTGTAATTAAATTATTGGTATTTGGTTCAAACCGAAAACTATTTTTTAAGAGAAAAACAGTAATGCCCAAGATTAAAATGAAACTTGCTGCAACTTTCCATGCCTGCCATTTTACTAGTATTAGCGGGGTTTTGCGCTTACTTTGTTGTTGATCCAATTTCAATAAAAGGTTTTCTTTGATGCGTGCTTTTCTGCTTACATTTTCATTGCTCAAAACCTTGCTTTGTAATGCAATTTGATGCATAAGAGTATATTCTTGCTCTGTGAAAAATGAAGCAAGTTCTTGTTGCTGATTTTGATTTAATTGGTCGTAGCTTTTAGTTTGTAACCAATCAAAAATCTCATTGGGTATTTGTTCTGGACTAGGATTCATGTGTAAAGCGATTTAAATTTTTGGCCAATTTTTTTAATAAATAATAGATTCCAGATTTAACAGAGCCTTCTGGTAATTGAGTTATTTCTGCAATTTCTTTAATGGGTAATTCGTGTTCGAAGCGCAAAACAAAAAGAGATTTTTCTTTTTCGTTCATCACTTTGAATTCATTTCTAATTTCTTTTTTTAGTAATTCCAAATCGTGCAAAGAGTGCGGTTCTGTATTGTTTGCCTGAGATTGAGAGTTTATAAGTTTGCTTCTATTTTCAGAATCTCTTAATAGATTTTTGCATTTATTTCCTGTTAAAGAATAGACCCAAGTAGAAAACTTTTTAGTGGCATCAAATTGTTCTGGATGCTCAATGAGTTTAATGAAAACATCTTGCACCATATCTTCTGCCAAATGTAAATCGTAGGTATATTGTTGGGCAAACCAAGTTAGTTTGTCAAAATACCGCTCGTACAAAATCTCAAGAGCAGCTTTGTTTCCTTTGCTAATGAGCTGCATGAGAGCTTCGTCTGTGGCCTGTTTCATATTATATGAACCTATATTCACAGACAAGATTTACTGCTTAAAATAACTAATAGTTTGTGCTTCTTGGTCGGTTCCTTTTACAATATTTAGAACTAGTTCCTTTAGTGTTTCTGCCTTTTGATTTTCACCCGAAAGCATATAATGCTCGTATAATTTAATCATAGGAACAATATAATTGCAATGTGTAAGCTTTGAATAATATTCAGAAATATCGGTGAAAAATGAATGTTGAATATAATCCAATAAATATACCTGTTCGAAATTGCGTTTTAACAAAGCTAGGTTATCAATTACCGTTGTGCTGTACTCATACGCCAATCCTGTTAGATAAAGGTTTTCTTCAATAGGCTTCGTGAAATTTTCACCACAAGTTAATGCTAAATATACCGGGTAACCCTTTTTGTTACTAGCCAAAGTTTTGATTAATTTTTCATCATACCATTTTTGTTCTTTTTCATAACTGGTCGTGTCAATTTCGTTTGGTTTTAGAGGCTCAATTCCTAGTTCTTTAAACAATTTTGTTCTATAAGATTCTATATGAATTAGGTAGGCATTAATAACATAAACATCTTTTCTAAAACCAAGAGCTTGTTGCATCCATGCAGGATAAGTATCGTTATCGCCACAGGTTATTAGAATTGCATTTGGTTTTAAACCTGCCAAAACATTGTAATTATAATACATTAAACCCGGAGAGACCGTGGTGTTTTCATACATTAATTTGCTGTATTTTTCTTTTTTTGCTAAGTCTCTAGTAACCTCGCCCCAGCCCATCATATCTGGGTAATGTTCTGTTCTGTTTGAACCTAATTCTTCTGCTTTTTTGAGGTAAGGTAAATAGGTAAAATTGTTTCCTTCGTTCATCCATTTTACAATAGCGTAATCGTAAGAATTGGGTACAGCTTTTTCCATTTCAATTACCAAATCTTGAAGTGCTTTGTTTTTTTCTTGAAAGCTTCTATGGTCGCTAGTATCTTTTCTAATGGCGTTTCTATTGGCGCGGTAATAATTGTACCAAGCATAAGAGTTTGTTTTGTCTTTGTCTATTTCTGCTTTCCAAAGGGAAATTTGTTCTGTATAGTAGGCGCCAGATTTTAAGCATAATGCAAAGCTAACAATGGGCTCAGCCTTTTGGGCAAAGGAGTTTTGGGCGGTTTGAACCAAAAGCATTGCGAAGAAAAGTAGTTTTTTCATGTGTGTGATTTTATTCTTATACCCGCAAAAATGAGTTTGGTTCAAACCGAACCTTTTTTATTATTTTTCTATGACTTGCATAAAAACCCTAAAGCCAACCAAAGGGCAAGCAATATAGCCTGGGCCAAATTCATTGGGTGCATCTAGTTGCATCCATTCTGGGTTGGATAAAAAGTTTCCGCCCACGCAATCTCCTTTGCTGCTAATCATTTCGCTAACGTTTCCGCCAACATGATACAAACCATTTTCTGTTTGTTTGGCATCTTTTAAATTAACTTCTTGGGTATAATATAAATCTTTTTTTGCATGACAAGCAGCGTAAACTATTACAGAATCTTGGGCTTTAACTTTTACCCCAAATTCATTTAAAACACTGTCTTTCCAAACCTTTTCAATGTATTCGCCAGAACAATAATTGGCTAACATTTTTGAAGGTTTGTCTGCTAAAGCTGCGCCCCAAGGATAGCCTTCTTTATACACGCCAACTCCTGCTGCTTTCACCCATTCTTTTCTAGTTGGCAATTTAAATACTACCTTTTTAAAAGGCCGTTTTGGGTGGTTATTGTATTTTTGGCTGAGCCAATTTAAATAGAAATTTGCTTGCTCGTAATTTATATTTACCAAAGGATAATATGCAAAAGCGGGATGCCTCAAATAATATTTAGCATAAGGCGGATTATTAGTTCCAGGCTTCAACCAATTGCTGGTATCTGGCAAAAGACTTTGGTAAATGGCCGGCTTCATTCGGTATTTAACATCGTATAAAAACGCCATGTAATCTAGATTACAAGTTTCGTATTTGCACACATAAAGTTGATCTGAAATCGCCACAAAATTTTGCTCAAAACTGCTAATATCATGTAAAGGCTTCTGCTTTTTTTTGCTTTGAAGTCCTAAGAACAATAGTCCCAAAAGGAGGAATAGATAAGGTTTTATAGTATGGCGCATGTTTGTTCTTTGTGTTGTGAAAAGGTAATTAGCAATTATGGCAAATGCAAAAAAATGAAATTTTACTAAGTTTATGACGGCTGGTTTGTGTCATATTTTTGTTTTCAAATTAATTTGAATGCATTATAAATAAGCCAAAATAAAGGGGCTTCAAGGGTTTTTACTTGCAAATTGGTGCTTTGTGTTTTGTTAAATAATTGTTGTTGGTTTCGGTTTGAACCAATGAAAAGTAAAAACACCTACTTTTGCACTATGTTGATTCGGAAACTAAAAATGGTAGCCTTTAGCTTGGTGGGAAGTTTATTCCTATTGAGTTCTTTGATGCCCGGTTTTTCGGAACAATTGAATAAGCTGCCTTCTTTGGTAAACCATTACCGCCATCATTTAGAAGAGCATGGAACAGTTAGCATTACCGAATTTATTTCTTTGCATTACAGTGATGATTCTCGACATAGACAAGAAGAGGATCACCAAGACTTGCCTTTGTTTCAGATTTCACCTAGCACCATAGTTGCACTTCAACAAGATTTTTATGTTTTTCAATTGGAAGCACCAGTTGCCGAACCAATTGAATTGGCAAGGGTTAAACACAACCTATATTCTTTTCGTAAGCCAGGTGGCATTTTTCAGCCGCCCAAATTTGCCTAGTTGCAATTAAAGAGTAGTTCTTAGGAATCTACTTGTTTTTTATTTCGGGCTTACTTAGCCCAATTCATTTCTTAAATTCATTTCAAAAAAATGTTAAACAGAATCATTGGATTTTCTGTCCATAATAAATTGATTATTGCGCTATTCACTTTTTTCTTATTAGTGTTTGGTGCATACCAGCTTACGAAACTGCCCATTGATGCGGTTCCTGATATTACCAATAACCAAGTTCAGGTTATTACTTTATCGCCATCTTTGGGCGCTCCTGATGTTGAACGCTTAATTACCTTTCCATTAGAACAGGCATTAAGTAATATTCCGGGTAAAATAGAAATTAGAAGTTTTTCTCGCTTTGGACTTTCCTTAGTTACCATTGTATTCGACGATAATACAGATGTTTACTGGGCCAGACAGCAAGTTAGCGAGCGTCTTCAGGGTGTTAAAGATCAAATCCCAGCCGGTATTGGTACTCCAGAAATGGGGCCAGTTACAACGGGTTTGGGAGAAATTTATCAATATGTATTACGACCAAAACCTGGGTTTGAAAAGAAGTTTAATGCACAGGAATTAAGAACCATTCAGGATTGGATTGTTCGTCGTCAGTTGTTGGGTGTAAAAGGCGTTGCCGATGTGAGTAGTTTTGGTGGATTCCTCAAGCAATATGTGGTAGAGGTAGATCCAAATAGATTGCAAGCTCATCAAGTTAGTATTCAGGAAGTATTTGATGCCTTGGAAAAAAACAACCAAAATGAAGGTGGTGCTTATATAGAAAAAGGTCCGCAAGTTTTGTTTATTAGAACAGAAGGCCTGCTTACCTCTTCTAAAGATGTGGAGCAAATTGTAGTAAAAGTTTTACCCAATGGAACGCCTCTTTTTGTTCATGATATTGGAAAGGTTGTAATTGGCAATGCCACGCGTTATGGTGCCATGGTTTACAACGATGAGCAGGAAGTGGCTGGTGCGGTGGTAATGATGCTTAAAGGTGCCAATAGCAATGAGGTTATTAAAGCTGTAAAAGAGCGTATAGCTCAAATTCAAGAAACCTTACCCGAAGGTGTTTTATTGGATTCATTTTTGGATCGAACCAAAATGGTAAACAATGCCATTGGTACCGTAGAAACCAATTTGATGGAAGGTGCATTGATAGTAATTTTCATCTTGGTTTTATTTTTAGGAAACATGCGCGCTGGTTTGCTGGTTGCTTCTGTTATTCCGCTTTCTATGTTGTTTGCTGTAATAATGATGAACGCCTTTGGTGTGAGCGGTAATTTAATGAGTTTAGGTGCATTAGATTTTGGCTTGATTGTAGATGGCGCAGTAATTATTGTGGAGGCAGTAATGCATACCATAACGCATAGTCGAAGGTTTTCTAAAGTGACAGATTTATCTCATGGAAAAATGGATTCTGAAGTGAAACATGCTGCTGGTAAAATGATGAACAGTGCGGTGTTTGGACAGTTAATTATTTTAATTGTTTACCTGCCAATTTTTAGTTTAGAAGGTATAGAAGGAAAAATGTTTAAACCTATGGCCCAAACAGTGGCATTTGCCTTATTAGGTGCTTTTATTTTATCACTTACCTATGTGCCAATGATGAGTGCTCTTATCTTGAAAAACATCTCTCATGAACTCAATTTTGCAGATAGATGGATGGCTAAAATTGAAGCATTTTATGAAAAGAGATTAATCTTAATAATGAAATTTCCAAAGCTAGTGATTAGCACAGTTCTGGCTTTGTTTATCATCGCTTTGGGTGTTATGACTCAATTGGGAGGAGAGTTTATTCCTTCCTTGGAAGAAGGTGATTTTGCGGTTGAAACGCGAGTATTAACGGGAAGTAATTTAAATGTAAGTATTGATGTTGCTAAACAAGCGTCAAAAATACTTAAATCTCAATATCCAGAGGTTTTGGAGGTGGTAAGTAAAATTGGTAGTGGTGAAATTCCTACCGATCCAATGCCCATGGAAGCTCAAGATTTGATGATTATTTTAAAGGATAAAAAGGAATGGACAAGTGCCAAAACTTTCCCTGAGTTAGCAGAAAAAATGAGCAAGTCGTTGGAAGTAATTTCGGGTGCTACATTTGGTTTTCAATATCCTGTGCAAATGCGTTTTAATGAACTAATGACAGGTGCTAGGCAAGATGTAGTATGCAAGATTTTTGGTGAAGATTTAGATACTTTAGCTTATTACGCAAACAGGTTGGGTAAAATGGCGCAGGAGGTAGAAGGTGCTAAAGATATTTTTATTGAACAAGTTACCGGCATGCCTCAAATTGTGATTCAATACAATAGAGATATTTTGGCTTCTTATCAACTAAATATTAATGATGTTAACCAAGTAATTCACTCTGCATTTGCAGGCAAATCTGCGGGTATGGTTTATGAAGGTGAAAGAAGATTTAGTTTGGTAGTGCGATTAGGTAAAGAACAAAGGACCCAATTGCAAGACATTCAGAATTTGTTAATTCCAACTTTATCTGGCGCGCAGATTCCATTAAGTCAACTTGCCAATGTAAACATTGTTGATGGTCCAAACCAAATACAAAGGGAAGATGCTAAACGCCGCGTGGTGATGGGCTTTAATGTACGTGGAAGAGATGTACAAAGCATAGTAAAAGAGTTGCAGGCTAAGATGCAAGCAGATATTAAATTGCCACCCGGTTATTATGTTACTTATGGTGGTGCTTTCGAAAATTTAGAAGCAGCTAAATCTCGTTTAGCTATTGCAGTACCTGTTTCCTTATTGTTGATTTTATTGTTATTGTATTTCGCTTTCAATTCAATGAAACATGGTTTGCTAATTTATTCTGCTATTCCCCTTTCTGCAATTGGTGGAATTTTTGGATTAGCAGCTAGAGGTTTGCCATTTAGTATTTCTGCTGGTGTTGGTTTTATTGCCTTATTTGGTGTTGCAGTACTTAATGGTATTGTATTAATAGCAGAGTTTAACCGACAAAAAAATGAAGGTTCTAAAGATTTAATGGATGTTGTTTTGGCGGGCACAAAATTGAGGTTACGTCCGGTGTTAATGACAGCCTGTGTTGCATCTTTAGGCTTTTTACCAATGGCATTGTCTAATGGTGCAGGAGCAGAGGTTCAACGACCTTTGGCAACTGTTGTTATTGGAGGATTATTATTAGCAACCTTACTTACACTTTTTGTTTTACCAGTTTTATATTTATTGTTCGAAAGCAAACCAAAGGTGAAATATCCTAAACTTAGTTTGTTAATTCCATTTCTATTTTTCACCCACGCATATGCGCAAACACCAATTGGTATAAATGCAGCCTTAGATTCTGCATTTAAAAATAACCAAGGTTTAAGTGCACAAGCTTACAAAACTAAGTTCGCGCAAAAGATGAAAGGAAGTGCTTGGAATTTACCTCAAACCTCGGCACAATTTGAACAGGGTCAGATTAACTCTGCATTTACAGACAACAGGTTTGTGGTGAGCCAAAGTTTAGCTTTTCCAACGGTTTATTTGAACCAAAAGAAAGTGCTGAAAGCAGAATACGATTTGGCTCAGCAGGAATACCAATCTCAGAAATTGGATTTGCGTGCTGAGGTTTCTAAACAATATTATGCTTATGTATATTTATTAGAAAAGGAAAAGCAATTGCAAGAATTTGATCAGCGATTGATGGAGCAAGTTAGGTTATCTGAATTGCGTTTAAAGGCAGGCGAAACTAATATTATAGAAAAGGCCTCGGCAGAGCAGCAGCGTGCAGAATCTATGCGAATTTTGCAGCAAGTTGTTTTAGAAAAGAAAGCTTGTTTATTGCGTTTTCAATTGTTGTTGGGCAGCGAAAATAATTTTTATCCAGTGGATACCTTACAAAGGATTGCTACTGGTTTTTCGGATAGCATAGCTATTGAAAATAGTCCTTATTTATTGCGCATAAAACAGCAACAAAAAATTAGTGAAGGAAAGCTAAAAACAGCACGTTCGCAGTTTTTGCCAGAATTGCAATTTGGTTATCAAAATATGTCGATAAGGGGAATGGGAGCTGATGATATTTATTATGCTAAATCTAGCCGTTTTCAGGCAGTTCAGGTAGGTATAGGAGTTCCATTATTTTTTGGTTCGAACCAAAGTAAAAGTAAGGCTTTAACTTATGAGTTAAAAGCAAGAGAATTGGAATATGAATATACCAAAAAGTTGATGAATAGACAGCTTAGAGATTGGCAAGCGCAATTAAAATCACTCGAAGAACTTTGTGTGTATTATGAAAATGCAGCTTTGCCCAATTCTATTAAAGCGCGCAATGCTGCTTGGCAACAATACCAACAAGGCAATCTAAATTTTATGGAATGGACCTTGTTGCATAACCAAGCCATGCAAACTCAAAACATGTATTTAGACTTGGTTCAACAATACAACCAGTTGTTTATTCAATATCAAAGCTTTCAAAACACTAATAAAAACTAAGATGAAGAAAATATATATAGTAACGGCCTTGTTTTTTGCAATGGCATGTAATTCTAAAAATGAAAAAACAGAAGAAGTTCGCCAAGATGTAATTAGTGCAGAACACGTTCATTTGGATAGCAATCAATTGGCGCATACTCCTATTGTTTTGGTTCAGGCCAAAGAAAAAAACATTTCACCTATTGTAAAAGTGAATGGTTTAATTGATGTGCCTCCACAAAATATGGTATCGGTAAGCATGCCTTTGGGAGGGTATTTAAAAAGCACCAAACTCTTGCCTGGCATGCATTTCAACAAAGGTGAAGTTATTGCCATTATGCAAGATCCAAAGTATATAGAATTGCAGCAAGACTTTTTAATTGCGCGTTCGAAATTGGATTTGCTTAAGAAAGAATTTGAACGCCAAAAGGATTTAAATGCATCCAAAGCAAGTAGTGATAAAGTATTTCAACAAGCCAAAGAAGCTTACGAAAGTGAATCCATAACCTATCGTTCATTAACAGAAAAAATTCTTTTAATTGGTTTGAACCCAGACAAATTAACCGAACAAACATTGTCGCGCAATATTCCTATTTACGCACCCATAGCGGGATTTGTTTCTAAAGTAAATGTAAATATTGGCAAGTATGTAAACCCAACGGATGTGTTATTTGAGCTTGTAAATCCAGAGGATATTCACTTAAGTTTAACCATTTTTGAAAAGGATATGGAGAACCTGTATTTGGGTCAAAAAGTTATAGCTTATACCAATAACCATCCTGAGAAAAAATATCCATGCGAGATATTACTTATTGGAAAAGACGTTGGTTCAGACCGAAGTATTAATGTGCATTGCCATTTTGAGAAATACGATAAAACCTTGGTGCCTGGAACTTATATGAATGCAGAATTGGTGGGAGTTGGAAGAAATGCAATTGTTATACCGGATGAATCTGTTTTACACGATGGGAAAAACAATTATATATTTATTGCAAAGACTACTGGCGAATACGAATTGGTTCAGGTAGAAACAGGAATTGTAGAAGGAGATGAAATTGAAATAATTTCTGCTTCGGGTAAAGATTTAACCAAGGAGAAAATTGTTTCAAAAGGCTCCTATTCGCTTTGGATGAAAATGAACAATGTGGCTGAAGAATAGTTTAAATTGATTTTCTGTACGACGCTAGAAAAACGCCAGCAAATACAACCAACATGCTGGTAAATTTTTCTAGCGTTAACAGGTCTTTTCCAGAAAAAATAGCTATTAAGGTGGCCAATACTGGCTGCAAATAAATGTATGAACCTACCAAACTAGAGTTTGCATTTTTTAAGGCATAGGCATTTAAAACATAAGTAAGAAAGGTTGAACCAAAAGTTACAAATGCAATGCAAAGCCAAATAGTAAATGGAAGGTGAAGAAAATCTATTTCTAAGGCTTGGTTCAAACCAAATGGAAGCACCATAATTAAGCCAAATGCAAAGGAAAATAAGGTAACTGTTAAGGGGTGATATTTTACTAAAAGCTTTTTGGAATAAACCAAATAGAAGGCAAAGAAGATGGCGTTTATGCTCACAAAAATATCGCCCCAAATAGTGGCTTCTTCAAACTTTAAACGATAGCCTCCAATGAGCATTAACGCTCCAATGGCTGCGATTACAATGCCAGAGATTTTCTGCCAACTCATTTTCTCTTTGAGCAAAACGGCAGCAAAAATCACCACAAAAATGGGAGTATTCAACATCAATACAGATGCGTTAATTGGGGTAGTTATTGCCAAGCCTTTAAAGAAGAAAAGCATATTTGCTGCAACACCAAAAATGGCCGAAATAATTAAAGGAATGATATCTTGCTTATCTGGCAATTTGCCTTTTACATAAACCCGATGAAACAAGAAAATGCATACCGTTGCTACAATAACTCTGAGTAAAATAAAGCCAAATGGTTTTATATAAAGTGGCATTGCAATTTTGGCAATAGTAAAGGTGGCGCCATAAAGAAGCGATACCATAAACAAGGCCAAGTGAACTTTTAGGTTAGTGCGCATGAAATTCATTTTGCAATGTAGAATGGTATTCCATATCCAATTCCCGACTTTCCTTTAAGAACCGTGTGCTTAGAAATACGGCAGAAAAACTTAAACCCAAAAGCAAGGCAAACCAAACTCCATATAAACTCCAATCAAGGTTAAAACCAAAGAAATAACCAAAAGGAATTCCTATTCCCCAATAGGCTATGATGGTTATTAAGGTTGGAATTTTAGTGTCGCCAATGCCTCTTAAAACGCCCAAGCCCACACATTGAATACCGTCGCTTAATTGAAACAATGCAGCTATGTATAATAAGTAAATTGCCATGTGGGCAACTTCTGCATCATTGGTATAAAAGCCAATAATTGTAGGCGCAAATAAGGCCATTACCAAAGCACATGCGCCCATAAATATGGCACCCATTATTAAGGCTGCTCTTCCAGATTCTGTTAAATCTTTTTTGTTTTTTCTTCCTAATGCATCTCCAACTGCAATAGAACCTCCAGCAGAAATTCCTGTTGCCAACATATAGGTTACCGACGCAATATTAATGGCAACTTGGTGCGCTGCCATTGCAAATTCGCTAATCCAACCAATCATTATGGCAGCAAATGCAAATGCGCCAATTTCAAAGAAATACTGAAAGCCAGAAGGCAAACCAATTTTAAATATTTGTATTAAGTATTTTCTATCGTGCTCGTGTTGTTTTAATCGCAAATATGGTTTGTAAAAATGCGTGTATTTTACATACAAGAACATGGCCAAAGCCATAATTATTCTAGATAAACTGGTTGCAATGCCTGCTCCAAATAATTCTAATTTAGGTGCTCCCCAATGACCAAAAATTAAAATCCAATTGAGAAGAATATTTAGCAACAATGCCAAAAGTGTTATGATGGCAGAAGGTTTGGTATATGATAAACCATCAGAATATTGTTTGATGGCTAAGAAAAGCAACATGGGCAAAGTTCCTATATTTAGCACATGCAGGTAGTTTTTAGTAAGTTCTGTAACTCTATTTGTCTGTTTGAACCAATCTAAGTTTTCGGTAAGTATAAAAAGCACGCCGCTAATAAAAAGCGACAAAAGGATAGCTGCCCAAATAGATTGACGATACAAAATTGCGCACTGATTTGGATGTCCTGCTCCTTTGCTTTTTGCCACCAAGGGAGAAACAGCTGTTAATGTTCCAATACCTAAAATGCAAATGAAAAAATAAACTGAATTGGCCAAAGAAGCTGCGGCAAGATTTACGGGATCCAGTTTTCCTATCATCACAATATCTGCAACACCCATAAGCACAATGCCCAACTGGCCAATAATTATTGGATAACTAAGTGCCAAAATTTGCTTGAAATACGGCTTGTAACGTTGAATGATTTGCATAAAGGGCTGCGAAAATAGATGAAAGATAGAGCATCAACAAAAGGATTATTGCTATTGAAGAATAAATGACCAAATGCATTTAAGGTTTGAACCAAGTAGGCATTATTTTTCTAATCGTGTTATATGCTTCATAGATTGGAAAATTCGTGTATTTTTGCCGATTAACTTGTAATATGCTAAGATCAATGACCGGCTTTGGCCAAGCAGAATTGGAGACCGAAAGGTTTACCGTTAAAGCTGAGCTAAAGAGTTTGAACAGTAAATTTTTAGAACTCAGTATTCGCATGCCTCGTAATTGGCAGCACAAAGAATTGGAGTTACGCCGCGAAGTGAGCAAATGGTTGGAACGTGGAACCGCGCAATTAAACATTCAAATCAATTATAAATTGGCTCAAGACCGCATTACACCTATCAATAGGGAAATTGCCTTGTATTATTTAAATGAGGTAAAAACCTTATCGCAAGAAAGTGGCTGGGAACAAAACGATTTATTGAATAATATTTTTTTAGTTCCCAATGTTTTGCAAACTAATGATGAAACTCCAAACGAAGAGGATTGGAAACAAATCATGCAAGCTGTAAGAAATGCGTATGTGCAATTTGATGCTTTTCGTTTGCAAGAAGGCTCCGTTATTAAAAACGAATTGAGCAAAATATCTAATGGAATTTTCCAAAAAATGCAAGCCTTAGCGCCTTTTGAAGAGGAGCGTTTGCAAACTGTAAAAGAGCGCATTTTAAGAGAGTTGCAATCTTTGGCTCAAGAAAATGTAGATAAAAATAGGTTTGAGCAAGAGTTGATATACTACATAGAAAAATTAGATATCAGTGAAGAGAAACTAAGGTTAAAGCAACATTGCGATTTCTTTGAAGAGACCTTGAACCTTGCTTCTAGTGGTAAAAAGCTTAATTTTATTGCTCAAGAAATGGGTAGAGAAATTAATACCATTGGTTCAAAATCTAACCACCATTTAATGCAAAGAAGTGTGGTAGAAATGAAAGATGAATTGGAGAAAATTAAAGAACAAATAAACAACGTGCTTTAAACAATGGGTGCAAAAAAAGGAAAGGTAATTATTTTTTGTGCTCCCTCTGGCTCGGGTAAAACCACCATTGTAAAGCATTTACTTCAGGTGAATTCCCAATTGATGTTTTCTGTTTCTGCTTGTACACGCAAGCAAAGAGCAGGAGAAGTGGATGGAAAAGATTATTACTTTCTTTCTCAAGAATCCTTTCAACAAAAATTGGTTCAAAACGAATTTTTAGAACACGAAGAAGTTTATGGAGGCAATTTTTACGGCACCTTAAAATCTGAAATAGACCGCATTTGGAGCATGGATAAAGTTGTTTTATTTGATGTAGATGTGGTGGGAGGCTTAAATATTAAAAACTATTTTGGTGAGCAAGCCTTGGCCATTTTTGTAAAACCACCAAGTGTAGAAGTTTTAGAAGAGCGATTGAGATTTAGAAGTACCGAAACAGAAGAAACCCTTAAAATTAGAGTTGGAAAGGCCGTTAGCGAATTGGCTTTTGAAACAAAATTTGAGCAAGTAATCTTAAACGATAACTTAGAAAAAGCATTAAAAGATGCCGAAGTATTGGTGAATCAGTTTATTCAAAAGTAAAAGTTTATGCAAATAGGTTTGTTTTTTGGTTCCTTTAATCCTGTTCATACAGGGCATTTAATTATTGCCAATTACATGGCAGATTATGCTCAATTGGATGAAATTTGGTTTGTGGTTTCGCCATTAAATCCGTTTAAGGCAAACGATAAATTATTGGGTGAAGAACTTAGGTTGAACCTATTGAAATTGGCCATTCACGGCGATCCAAGATTTAAGGCATGTGATATTGAATTTAAGTTGCCACGACCATCCTATACCGCAGATACTTTGAAGGAATTAAGAGATGCCAACCCAGAACATTCGTTTACGCTAATTATTGGAGGAGATAATTTAAAAGGCTTTCATTATTGGAAAGATTACGAAGATATTCTACTACACCATAAAGTTTTTGTTTATGCTAGAGTAGGAATTGTTGAAGCACCTTTATTGTCCAATCATCCATCCATAAAATTGTTTGAGGTTCCGCTATTAAATATTTCATCTACGTATATCCGCGAAACCATTAAAGCAGGTAAGTCCATTCGCTATTTGGTGCCCTTAGCCGTAAGAGAAGAGATAGCTAAAAACGGATATTATTTGGCTTAACCCTAAAACCCATGATCAGAAATCATGGGTTAAATAAATTATTTGGCGGGTTGAAACTCGCTTTTTTTGTTTTTGGCTAAATATTTAATTGAATTGTCATCCAAAACCTAGCCCAGGGTTTTTAACCCTGAGATTTCAAAAAAGAGAATGCGAAAAAAAATTCGCCCAGGGTTTTTAACCCTGGGTCTCATAGAATTTTATGCAATCGGAAATTTCTTGGTCATATGATTTTTTCGAATGATGCTGTTTTTGGTTTTTGATATATCTATAAACGGTGTTCACAGCATATTTTGAAACAGAAAAGCAAGCATATCCATTTTGCCAAGCAAATTTGTTTTTCAATAATTTGTTTTGATTGATAAAGGATGTTGTGCTTCCTTTTATTCCCTTAATAACCTCCACTGAAGATTTGTTGGGGTTTATTTTAAATAAACAATGAATGTGGTCAGGCATTCCGTTAACGATTAAAATTTGGCACCCCAATTCAATAAATTTTTTAGCTATAAAATTATGCACCTTTTTCTCAATTTCTAAGTTTAAAATGGGAGCGCGATATTTGGTAGCCCAAATCGCATGAATCCATATTTTATTATAAGAATGCATAATCAGAAAATAATTAGCCCAGGGTTTTTTACCCTCGGAAATGAGAATTTGGCAAAAATGAAAAGGAGATTTCGATTAATAATTAGCCAGCCCAGGGTTTTTAACCCTGGGATTTAAAATATGGGTATTATTCGTTTTCATAGGTAAGAAAATTAGCATCCGAAAATAGAAATTGCCAAGAAATAAATTGCGAGCACAAAACGCTCACCATGCAAAATTAAGATGAGTATTTGCTGATATGAATTGAAATTCTCCAGAAATAAAAAGGGAAGCGGGGGATTAATATCTTATCCCAATTTCAAGATTAACCCAATTTGTTTATTCCTAATTTGTAAGTTTCTAAGCAGCGATTGCGGGCAAAGGAATGCTCTACAATTGGCTTAGGATAGGAAGGGCTTCCAAACTCTGGAACCCATTTTTTGATATAGGTGAATTCCTTATCAAATTTCTCTGTTTGCAAGGCAGGATTGAAAACTCTAAAATAGGGAGCAGCATCTGTGCCACAACCTGCTGCCCACTGCCATCCACCATTGTTGGCGCTTAAATCAAAATCCAATAATTTTTGAGCAAAATACGCTTCTCCCCAGCGCCAATCTATGAGCAAATGTTTGCATAAAAAACTAGCCACAATCATTCGAACACGGTTATGCATAAAACCTGTTGTGTTTAGTTCGCGCATGCCAGCATCAACAATTGGATAGCCAGTTTTTCCTTGGCACCAAGCTTCAAATTCCGATTCATTATTTCGCCAAATTATTTGGTCGTAGGCGGGTTTAAACGAACGCTCAGCAACGTGGGGGAAGTGCCAAAGTATTTGCATGTAGAAATCGCGCCAGATGAGTTCGTTTAAAAAAGTTTCACTAAGAGGAATTGCTTTTCTAGCTTTTTCTCGAATGCTAATGGTTCCAAATCTAAAATGAATACCTAAGTGCGAAGTGCCTGTAATAGCAGGGAAATTTCGTCTTTCGGAATAAAGTTTTATCAAACTTTGATTCACTTCTTTACTCGGAAAATCAACGCTAGATTTTTCAAAACCCATTTCAGTTAAACTTGGAATTGGTTCAAACCGAAACTCTTTAATAAAGCTTGAAAAATACTTTTGGGTAGGGTAGGGTTTTAAATAAAAAGGCAAGGTATTTTGGTTTGAACCTAAAGGCTTTTCTCCCTTTTTTAGATTCCAAAGTTTGGCTTTCCAACGATTAGAATAAGGAGTAAAAACGGTATAGGGCAATCCATCATCCTTGCAAATTTCATTCATTTCAAAGATGCATTGGTCTTTGTATGAATGCCATAAAATCCCTTTTTCGGCAAGCAATTTTTCAATGATTTCATCGCGCAAAAGTGCTTGAGGTTCGTAATCTCTATTGCAGTAAACCGCCTCTATTTTATAGGTTTGAACCAAAGTCTCCCAAACTTTTTTTGGCTTTCCATAATAGGTCTGCAAGCCCGATCCAAGTGCTTGCAATTCTTGGTTTAAACGTTCAATTTCTTGATGAATAAATTGAACACGTTTGTCTTTTTTATCTTCTAATTTCTCAAGAATAGTTTCGTCGAAAATGAAAATTGGGAGGACGGATTTTCCAGATTTAAGAGCATGGAATAAGCCTGCATTGTCTTCTAAACGTAGGTCTCTTCTAAACCAAAAAATTTGTAGCATTTTCATTGTATAAAGATAAACTTTGGAAATAGAATTTTGTTTTTACAACAAAAATATAGCTTGATTAATTAAGACCTTCCCACCAAAATGTGAAAGTTTGTGTGCTATCAAGCAAGTTTACTTTTTCACCTATTCTTGGAGTTATTAGGTTAAGCTTTTCCAATTTATTTAATTCGGTAATGCGCTTTAAAGGCTCGTCCCAAGCGTGGTTTGCCAATGAGAATTTAGAAGAATGAACAGGGAAAAGTCGTTTTGCTTTTAAATCTTTAGACGCTTGTAAAACCTCATTGGGCATCATATGAATGTATTTCCAGCTTTTATCGTATTGTCCGTTTTCTAGAATAGCCAAATCAAAAGGACCATGTTTCTCGCCAATTTCTGCAAAGTGAGTATCGTAACCACTATCGCCACCTAAGTATATTTTTAGGGTTGGAGTTTGCAAAGCAAAAGAAACCCAAAGAGCTTTATTTCGCTTAATTCCTCTGCCAGAAAAATGGCGTGCTGGCAAAATTGTTACATGAAATCCCGAATCTAAATCAACACTATCGTACCAATCGTTTTCAATAATTTGTGAAGCAGAATAACCCCATTTTTCTAAATGTGCACCTGTTCCTAAACCAGTAATTATTTGTTTAACGCGCGGTTGAAGCGCAATTAAAGTTTCATAATCTATATGGTCCCAATGGTCGTGAGAGAGAAACAAATAATCGATATCTGGCAAATCGGAAACGGAATAATTATTTGTTCCAATAAAAGCCTTTGTTGTAAATGCAATAGGTGATGCAGCGCCACTTAAAACAGGATCCATCAATATTTTTTTTCCATCTATTTGCATATAATAAGAAGAATGGCCAAACCAAACTAGAATTTGTTCATCAGGTAAAATGGTGCTTAAATTTATCTTTTGTGATGGCACCGTGTCTGTAGGAATTTTACGTTGGTGCTTGGTAAACATAAATTCTTTTAGAACAGAATAATAAGTAGCGTCTTCACTTAAATCTGGTGTTTCATGTTGGTTTTGAAAACTGCCGTTTCTGTAATTTGGCGATTGTTCAATGCGTTTCAATCGATTGCCAGAAGGCATTTCCCCAAATTTATCTTGGTTCAATATTAAAGCAGCAGCAATGCCTATTCCTATTAGAACTACCAGTATAGCAAGCATTATTTTTTTTAGTGTTTTGATAAGTTTTTACAATTAAATCGAGTACGAACCTAAGTGCTGAATAAATGGAAAAAGCCAGCAATCGATGAATCACCTAAATTAATAGCTAAAGAAATGTCTACGGCAGTTAAATCAAATTTGTGCTCCACCGAAGCATTTTATAGGTTTAACAGTTTAATCGATTATGCGTTTACTCGATTAATTAATTTTATAAAATCTGCGAACTCTGCTTCCCTCCGCGAACTCTGCGAGAAAGGGTAAACATCCAAAGAAGGCAAAAAAAATTCCTTAAAGCGAAAACGCCATTCCCTTTTGGGCAATATGAAAACCCAATAATTCCACCTGCTTGTATTCGGCAGAATTTAGGTTCAACAAGGGATTTGTATGATTAAAATGAATAAACCAAACCTTGTTTTTATTCTGTGGAGTTAGGTCTATAAACCTACGCATACTCTCTTCCACACTAGGATGCGGCACTTCAGCCATATTGCGATTATTGAGTTCCTTGCCATTAAAAAAGGTAGCATCTACAAAGGCATAATCCACTTGGGCAATAAGTTCATTGATGTTCTGCTCCCATTTTTCCCATTTATCTATATCAGGAATAAACAATGCCTTTTTGTTGGCTCCAGAAATTATAAAACCAACCGTTTCAGAATACTCATCTCTATGCGGTACAAGTATTGGTTTGATCCAATTTTTGTTTCCTAAAGCTGTAATTTGATTTGCCTTTAGGTCTTGGATAGAAATATTTTTTAAAGAAACCAACTGACTCCAGGGTCCATTTTGTTCTAAGAAAGTTCTCATGCGAGGCATTGCAAAAACCTTTTGTCCTTTTGCGTTCATGGCCTCTTTTCCAAGAAACATTAAGCCAGTATAATGACCAATATGAGCATGTGTTAAAAAGATTCCTTCTGGTGTTTCAGTATCAGAAAAATCAGCATACTCTTTTAATGATTTTAGTTGTTTGCTAAAGTCTGGTGTGGCTTCAATAAGCCATGTTTTTTTAGAAGCATAATCTACCAAACCCAAAGAAACTACTTGTCGGTTTTCATCGGGATGAAGGACCAAGTTTTTGCAGCATTCTTTTTTACATCCAATATGCGGAGAACCTCCATCTTGTAGCGTTCCCAGGATTATAAGTTTAAATTCCTCGCTTTTTATTTGCTTTGGTTCAAACCGAAATATTGGAAAAAACAAACCAAAAACAAGCAGCCAAAGTGAAAGCACTACATTCATTAAACTTCTTCTTTTTTGCCACCCGTAAAAATAAGGCCAATCATCATAATAATAGCACAGATTAAGATTACCTGAATCATGAGTGCATTATTAATAATTGGAATAGACATTTTTGCTGGTATAGATAAAAACAACAGAATGGTAATTAATCCTCTTGGCGCTAAGTATAATAAAGGAGAAAGAGACATCCGGAAGAGGTTTAAAAAGATGGCTCTAAACAAAAATATCAATGCCGAAATACCCAAAGCATAGGGCAGGGTTGCTAAGTTAATTACATCAACAAATTTTATAACAAAGCCAAATAATAAGAAGAAAACAGAACGAATTAAGAAGGCAAATTCTGTGGTTATTTCAGAGAAACGGTGTACCTCTTTTTTAAATATATCAGTACTAAAATGAGAGAAGAATTTAATGTCTTTTATTTGGTCAATATTATGCAAAGCCAAGCCAAAAAGTAAAATGAAAATTAAGGCTGGTAGATGAAATTCTTTTGAAACTGCATAGATTAAAACCACCAATAAAATAATAGGAAGAAACTTTATATGATGTTTAATTTTAGCAATAAAGAAAGCCAATAAAATGGATGCTAAAACTGCAACTATTAACATTACCAAAAGTTCAATAAAAAAGTAGCCAAAAGTTTGTGATTCTATGTTCTCGTTTAATACAAAAAAATCGAACAGAATTACCCCAAAAATATCTGATAAGCTACTTTCATAGGTTACAAATTCCTTTTCGCTTTTTCTTAAATTTCTTGCACTGGGTATAGCAATAGCGCTGCTTATTATGCACAAAGGAATAGCATTTACCAAAGCAGATTTAAAGGTGGCGTGTTCAAAATAAACTAGACTGTATGTTATTATTCCAGCCATTAAAACCATGGGTAAAAGCGCTAACAAGGTAGCAATACCAACATGCTTAATTTTAGATCTATTTAAATCTACTTCTAAGGCTCCTTCCAATACAATTAATATCAATCCAATAGTACCTAAAATTGGTAAAGAGGGTTCTAAATCAGGAACAGGAATTTTAAAAATATTGGTTAAATGCTTGAGTCCAAAACCTAGTAATAACAGTAGAATAATAGATGGGATACGCGTTTTAGAAGCACTTATGTCAAATATGTACGACATAAGCAATAAAATGCAAATAGTTATTAGAATGGTTACAGTCATTTAATTTTATTCCAAGTACGTATGGGTGTAATTTTGGATTTTCAATTTTTTTCAACTTTTCTTTGAGTATAAAATAGTATTTACGAAAAAAATCACATCCGAGTCAAATATAAACCAAAGACCCTATAAAAAAAACGGACAAGCGCTTTCTCGTTCATTTTAATCTGCTTTTAAATTGCTGTTTTAAGTATTCGGTTTGAACCAAAAGGACTTAGATTTTATTTGTAAAATATTAAATTTACATTGCTATTAGTTAAAGAAAATTAAATGAAATTAAAATTTTACTCTTTGGGGTTAATAGCCTTGCTAATTTACGCTTGTGCGCCCTCAAGAATTGTGAAGCCATTGGCAAAAGGCGAACAGGCTGTTGGAGCCAATATTGGAGGTCCGCTGATTAGCTTTGGAGGCTTGCCGATTTTTATTCCCTACACAAGTGCGTTTTATGCAAAAGGCTTAAACAACAAAACAACCGCTTTTGGTTCTTTACATTTAACATCACTTGCCTTTGGTGTATTTCAAACCGATATTGGAATTTGCCAAGAGTTATATTACAACACTAAATTACGCTTGGGTTTTAGTGCAAATCCTGCTCTAAATTTTGCCATTGATAGATGGGAATGGAAAGCAAAATTATGGCCTCAGTTGGATTTTAATTTGCATAAGGAGTTAGGTTCAAACAAACTAATTTACGCAGGCTTATGCAATTGGTTTGAATTGTCTAAAACCCGCGCGCATGGAGAGGAGCAGGCCAAACAATGGTTTGCGAGTCCGCAATTGGGCTTTCAATATTCGCCCAAAAAATGGACTTATGGCATTGAAACAAAATGGGTAGGAATGGGTGTTCCTAATCAACCCAATGTTGTAGATTATATGGGGCCAAACCACAAAGGAGCTATTGGTGTTTATTTTCAATTTGTAAGGAGGTTCTAATATGAAAAAATACAGTTTCGTTTTGAACCTAATTTTGGTTCTTAGTTTAAGTAGTTGCCTTCGTTTGGATTCTAATTTCTATAACCTAAGCGATAAAATTACCGAGTATAAATGGGATAACTATCCCGGTAATGTCGACTTTAAATTAGATGCCAGCTACCATATTGAAGATAGCATGATGCATTTGTTTACGCTAGATTCTAAAGGTGGCGACGACAAAAAATCGTATAAGATTTATGCCTTATATATTGGTGAATTAAAAAACATTGCCACCGATACCGTTATACTTTATTGCCATGGAAACAAATGGCATATGGATTTCTATTGGCAACGTGCCAAACTTTTGGCTAATGTGGGTGGCAAACATCGCTATGGCGTGCTTATGTTAGATTACCGTGGTTATGGCTTAAGTGAAGGTCCTCCAAGCGAAGAAGGTTTATACAACGATGTAGATGCTGCAATGGCTTGGCTTAAACAAAATGGCTTAAGCAACGATAGATTTATTATGTATGGCTTTAGCTTGGGAACTGCGCCAGCAACAGAATTAACAGGTAATCCAAGAAGTTTAACGCCACACAAATTAATTTTAGAAGCACCTTTAGCAAGTATTGATGTTATGAGTGCAGATGGTGCAGGGTTAAATGTTCCAGGTTCCTATATCTCAAATCTTAAGATTGACAATGCAGAGGAAATTAAAAAAGTAAAACAAGATTTAATGTGGATACATGGAGTAAACGATTTGTTTTTAAGCATAGAAACACATGGCGAAGTAGTTTTTAAAAATCATGGCGGAACCTATAAAGAAGCCCATCGCATCAAGGGAGCAGACCATGGAGAAGTACCTGCCACTTGGGGTGTTAAAGATTATGCAGAAGCTGTAAGAAAGTTTATTGTTAGGTAGTTTGGTTTGAACCAAAAAGTGGGTCGGTGAAACAAAACCATAGGAGCCGAGGTATTTTGCCCCGGTATTTGGTTTTTGCCCCAGTTACCTTTTTTATCAGTTAAAGAATGCCATAGCTTTTGTAATGGCTGTGAAGTGGCAATATTAGGCAACAGCCCTAATGCGAGCAGTAAAATAGCTAGTTTAGCCTTCATAGGTTTGTTTTTTATTTTTGCTTAGAGTAAATCTTATTATTGTAAACCACCTGAAGAATGCCTTCATCTATATTGTATTTAATATGGTCGGTAGAGGTACTAAAATATTTATCTATATCATTAATATTGGAATAAATTTGTCCGTTAATAGTGTCGGTATAGCCTTTAAAACCAACTGTGGCAAGACTTTTAGAAAAATCAACCCCTTCAAATCGGATGGTTAAATAAGCAACCCCATTTTCTCCATAAGGCAAATTTGCGTGAAGAAAAATTGGGTATTGAAACGTTTCTGAAACATATTTATAGCGATTGGATTTGCATTTTTGAAATTCCTCCGGGCACATATCCGGGAACCAAACTTGATAATACGTTAGGCTGGTATCAATGCCTTGTCCAATAAATGTGTGAACTATACCTGAGGCTTCGTTTTTAAACGTTAAAGTATCAAATCCGGTGTAAGGAATTTTACCTTCTTCATCTGGGTAAAAGTCTATATAAGCCGTATCGGGCGTTGAACAAGGAGCTTTGTCTTTCTTTTTGCAGGATGTACTTGTTGAAAAAACAATAAGGAGAGGTATAAATAAGTAGAATAGCTTTTTCATATTGTTTTTTTAGCTTGTTATTTTAAAAATTAAAGGTAATAATCATTTTGTTTTAAAACCAATGATAACCGAAATTTAACTAGTTAAATCGTAAATAATCCTCCCTAGCTTATTAAGCCAAAACCATAGGAGCCGAGGTATTTTGCCCCGGTATTTGGTATTTTGCCCCAGTTACCTTTTTTATCTGTTAAAGAATGCCATAGCTTTTGTAATGGCTGTGAGGTGGCAAAACTAGGATGCAGCCCAAATGTCAACAGTAAAATAGCTAGTTTAGCTTTCATGGCTTTGTTACTTATTTTTGCTTAGAGAAAATCTTATTATTGTAAACCACCTGAAGAATGCCTTCTTCTATATTGTATTTAATATGGTCGGTAGATGTACTAAAATATTTATCTATATCATTAATATTGGAATAAACCTGTCCGTTAATAGTGTCGGTATAGCCACTATACCAAATAGTACCCAAAGAGTTAGAAAAATCAACCCCTTCAAATCGGATTGTTAAATAAGCAAGTCCATTTTCTCCATAAGGTAAATTTGCGTGAAGAAAAATTGGGTATTTAAACGTTTCTGAAACATATTTATAGCGGTTGGATTTGCATTTTTGAAATTCCTCTGGGCACATATCCGGAAACCAAACTTGATAATACGTTAGGCTGGTATCAATGCCTTGTCCAATAAAGGTGTGAACCATACCTGTGGCTTCATTTTTAAACATTAAGGTGTCAAATCCGGAGTATGGAATTTTACCTACCTCTGTGATATTAAAATCATGATAAGTTGTATCAGGCACCCAACAAGGTGCTTTGTCTTTCTTTTTGCAGGAGGTACTTGTTGAAAAAACAATTAGTAGAGGTATAAATAAATAGAATAGCTTTTTCATGTTGTATTTATTAGCTTGTTATTTTAAAAATTAAAGGTATTATAAATTTTGTAAGAAAGCCAATAATAACCGAAAATTAACTAGTTAAATCGTAAATAAACCTCCTTAGCATGTTAAGCCAAAACCATAGGAGCCGTGGTATTTTGCCCCGGTATTTGGTTTTTGCCCCAGTTACCTTTTTTATCAGTTAAAGAATGCCATAGCTTTTGTAATGCCTGTGCATTAGCAATAAAAGGCAACAGACCAAATGTCAACAGTAAAATAGCTAGTTTAGCTTTCATAGGTTTGTTACTTATTTTTGCCTAGAGTAAATATTGTTCTTGTAAACTACTTGAAGAATGCCTTCACTAATGTTATACTTTATATGGTTATACTTAGTATGGTCGTCATAATATCTAATATCATTAATATTGGAATAAACCTGTCCGTTAATGGTGTCGGTATAGCCTTGATTGCGGATAGTTCCAAGGTCATGCGAAAAATCAACCCCTTCAAATCGGATGGTTAAATATCTCAAATCTTCGTTTCCAGAAGGGCTGTGTTCCTGTAGAAAAATTGGGTATTGAAAAGTTGCAGAAACATATTTAGTCGACCCTTAAAAAGGCCAAGAGGTCATATTATTTCTGACATTTGGTGGAAAAAAGGGTGATTATATTTGCCAGTATATGCAGAACTTTGGTAAAAAGCTTGCAAAAATATGTTAGCAAAACCATCCAATCCTAGTCAATTAAGTTTCATGAGTTCTCTTGAAGAGCAGCTCAGTAAAAAGCATCCACTTTTTCAATTGGCACATAAAATTAATTGGCAAATGTTTGAAGTAGAATTTAGTAAATTTTATAGAACAGATTTTGGTCGACCGGCAAAGCCAATACGATTGATGACAGGCTTGTTGATATTGAAACATATTCGCAATTTAAGTGATGAAAGTGTTGTGGAACAGTGGGCAGA
>JAIOYZ010000016.1 GCA_021740845.1 Bacteroidia bacterium | reverse complement strand
GACTCACAATTTTATCCGCCGCTTCCTTCAGATTTAGCCTCGCGGCTAACACCCTTGCTTTGGATTAGCGATTCCCATTGGCAGGCTCGTTCAAGACTTTCACTCTAAAGAACAATCGTATGCGTAGCGCACATAAAAATGGCTCCAACAAGTATTTGTGGAGCCATTTAGTTGAAAATTTTTTATTTTAAAATAACGCCACTAGCTTCAAACACCAATTCTTTTTTTGGAGCTGTAATAGCAGCAATCTCCTCTTTAGTTTTGCCTGCATCTTTTGCATATTCTTGCAAATCTGCAACACTAGTTTCTTCTACTTTGGCAATACCTTCCATAATAGCAGTTCTTCCAGCCGCATCTTTAGGCATAAAGAAACCATAGTCTTTAAAAGTAATACGAACCGACTCGCCAGAAGGATTTTTAATATCCATCCAACAACCTTTTTTCTGACAAACAGCATCAATTTCACCAGTTACTTTACAAGCCAACTCGGTGTTTGTACCCATTAAAGTTGCTAAATCAGCAATAGCAACTGCGCTATCTTCGGTAATTTTACTACCATAATATTCTGCTATTGCTTCAGTAGAATTGTTAGGAGCGGTTTGCAAAGAATCTGCCGCAGGAGCTGTTGAATTTGAATTTCCTCCACAAGAGAACAAAAGCGTGGCACTTGCTGCCAATAGAAATAATTTTTTCATTGTATGTATTTAAAATAGTTGATTTATTAAAAAGGCTGTCAAAAATACAATTAATAAGGATAATATTTCTTAAATTTCACCTTAAATGCGAATCCTACTTTTACTTCTTTTAGGCCTATTTTCTGGTAATGCGGTAAGTGCGCAATATTCACTAATTTATTTAACAGATAAGGCTCTGTCTGAACCAATTTATTTGACAGCAAAAAATGAACTTAGGCGTAAAAGAAATTGTATTGATTTGGATCAAAAAGACTACCAAGTTTCTAGACAATATCTTCATACTCTTTCTCAATACCCTATTCAAATTATTGGAACTAGCAGATGGTTAAATGCGGTTTGTATTAAAAGTTCCCAGCTTCAACTTTTAGAAATTCAAAAGCTACCCTTTGTAAAAAAAATAGAAGCCTACCAGCACAATTGCTCTGTATTACTTTCTAATAATGAAATTGGTTCAAACCAAATTTTAAGTAGTGCAACACAGCTGCGAATGCTAGAACTAGAACGACTTCACGCTATGGGATACACAGGCAAAGGAATTGATATAGCAGTGTTTGATAATGGTTTTACCAGTTTGGATTATTTAGAGCCTTATGCCGATTTAAGAAATGAAAACAGAATTCGTGCTACTAAAAATTTTGTGGACCTAACAAAAACGGTTTATCAAATGGGCACTGATGGCGATCATGGTTCTAGGGTTTTATCTGTTTTAGCAGCCAAAATCCCCAACCAATTTGAAGGCACAGCCTACGACGCAAATTTCTATTTGGCGGTTACAGAAGACATGACTCAAGAAGGTGTTTTGGAAGAATGGAATTGGCTAATGGCAGCAGAATGGGCGGATAGTTTAGGCGTAGATATCATAAGTTCTTCACTGGGATATTTTGCTAATTTTACTTATGGTACTGATTATACTTACGAGCAAATGGATGGAAAAACTACCCTCATTGCTAGGGCCGCTAATATTGCTGCATCCAAAGGAATTTTAGTAATAAATGCAGCAGGGAATGAAGGAGAAAGCGATTGGAGGCATATAATCTCACCAGCAGATGCCGACAGTTGTTTGGCAGTAGGCTCGGTAGATGCTTTAGAAAAATACTCTTCTTTTAGTAGCATTGGCCCAACTTATGATGGAAGAACCAAGCCAGACATTATGGCTATGGGAGGATTAACCATAACGTTTTTACCCCAAGGTTTTTTGAAAACAGGCAACGGAACCAGTTTTGCTTGCCCAATGATGAGTGGCTTTGCTGCATGCCTCTGGCAGGTTGATACTACTCTAAAAAACATGGAACTTTTTCAATTGATTAAACAAAGTGGAAACAATGCTACTTACCCAAATAATTATGTGGGTTGGGGAATTCCAAAAGCCGATAAAGTCTATTTTCAACTCACACAAAAACATTTGCCAGAAAGTAAATATGAAAATGAGGAGATTAAAATATTTCCCAATCCATCTAAAGGAAAATTTGTTATTAGTTTTTTAAATGAATCAAATGAATTGTCCGCTGAATATTTTTTATTCAACCCAATGGGGGAAATTATTCAACAAGAAAATCTCATTCTAAAACCTGGCTTTCAATACTATTCCCTCGATTTTTCTTACTTAAATTTGGCACAAGGTTTATATTATTTAAAACTTATCGGTTTGAACCAAAGCTTGATTCAAGAAAATAAATTGCTGATTTTAGAATAGACTTGAACCAAAACAAAAAAAAGTTATATTTGCACCTCGCAAAAGGTACCGTGGCCGAGCGGCTAGGCAAAGCTCTGCAAAAGCTTCTACAACAGTTCGAATCTGTTCGGTACCTCTAAGAAAAGCCTCCTTGTGAGGCTTTTTTGCTTTTTGGAATTCCAGAAATCCGAAAAAAGAAGGCATAAAAAAAGGGCGCTTACTCAAGGCGCCCCTTTTAAAGTTGTTGTTACAACTTTATTTGAAAATAATTACTCAAACAAAGTTTAAACGCAATTTCTTTCAAAAGGTTTTGTTTGAACCAAAAATTATTCTGCTTTTAAAATTCTTTTTACAATTTGTTGAGTTGGGTTCGAAACTTTTACCAAATAAATTCCTGGGAATAGACCTTCCAAATCAAGAGAGTTATCTATTTCGGATTGGATTAAATTTGCCATTACTAATTTACCATTGTAATCGTAAATTTCTATCTCCCATTTACCTGGGTTCAAACCTTTAATAGTTAATTTTGATTGAACAGGATTTGGATAAAAAACGAGATTATCCATTGCATCCATTTGCGTTAATCCTGTGGCATAAGTTGTGGCATATAAGGTATGTTGGATAATCTCACAAGTAGGTGAACTTACATAAACAACATTTTCTATATTACCTACGAAACTAGGATCTCTTGTTACAGTAACGGTTTTACCCGAAATGCTGATACCTGAATTTGCCTGAGGAAATTCTCCTAAATAAATTTTTAAATAATCAGGGTAATTCAAAACATAGTCAATGCTGGTTGCACCATTAAACCTTTTAGTTTCGTATGGACCTTCATACATTCTAGATGGCAATACTTCTAAATTAATGGCATGTGAGGTGACCGCATTATTTTTATTGGTAACCTTAGCCGTATAAACAGCATTTTGAGTTGGCCTTGCTTGTGCATATGGGAAACTTGCATTTACCAAACTTGCATCAATTGGCAAGGACGACCATTGATAGGATTTATCATTGATGCTATCTCTGTTAATTGTTAAATCAATAATTGCTCCATTACAAACTTTTTCTGCTACAGAGCTAATATAAAACCATGCTGTATCTACAGTATTATCTGGCGCAATTACTCTAAGTCTAAGACTATCTTGTCCAACCCAAAAACGATTGGCTTTAGGTATTAAATTTAAAACCTTGCCTCCTTGAAGACTGGCTGTTAAATTAACAGGTTGGTTCAAAACGGAAAAGTTTAACTGACTACCAGGATAACCATTGCAAAATGCATGGTTTGCCATGGTAATTGGCTGGAATGCCTCTCTAGCATTTCTATAAAAAGTGGTTGCCTTAAAACTTGGCTTCTTGGCAGAACTCAATTTAATACCACTTAAATAAACTCGTTGGGCTTTATCTGTATTATAATTAAAAGAGAGATTTAAATAGGTTACTCCTTCTGGAACATTAAAATTGATTGCGGTTTCTGTATAATTGGCGGTACTTGTATAGACAAAAAACTGTTGGGTTTTATTGAGTTCAGGAAAATCTAGAACAATACTAAAATAATCATATTGGTTCTTGCCACCTTTGGTAGACATTTTTAATGTATTTATTCCTTTGTTTAGCCCGTTTAATTCTGTGATAGAAAAAATATTGCCACTACTACTAACAGAAATACAATAATTATTGTTGTAAGGCAATCCATTCACCTTATCTATTAAACTCAGATTTTGGATGGAGTAACCGTCTGGTTTATTATCGGCATTTAAATCATTTTGAATGGGTGGAAAATAATCGTCGGTTTGATCAAAATAACTATTGTAAAGATAATTGGTCCAATTTTGATAGGTATCTACTGTAATATTATTTGCCTTGCACCAAATTAATAAAGACTCTAAACTAGCTAACATTTCATCAGTGGGATAAACTGCTCCCAAACTACTGATATGGTTAATGGAAATGGCAACAACATTTTTGGCGAAGCGCTCAGAAATGGCAGACTTACAATCAGCAATTGGAACATATTCTGGGGTAAAATCTCCACCCTGAAAACAGAATTGCTTATCGTTTTTTCCATTGAAATAAGAAATACCATTGCGAACAGATGGATAGGAAGCACCACCAGAATAACCTAAAGCAGAAAATACATCTGCCAATTTTGCCCTATCAATATATGGGTGGGCACCTCCTGGGTGAATAAAACTAAAGGGTCTTGAAAGATTATGGCGGGCAAAAATCTTTAAAGTAAACTCTGCCATAGCCTGCAAACCTTCTTTGTCTAAGGTTAATTCGTAAGGTGTAATTTTCTTATAATCAACATTAGAATAAGTACCTAAATCAATGTCTTCTTTCCAAAAACTCTTAACATAAGCGGTATCTACATCGTTTGGATTAGCGTTTCTTAAATCTACAAATGTTACCAATTTATTTGCTCCTGGAATCCAAAAATGTGTGGTATAACGGAGGTTAATTAATTTAGAATATGCAAACTCTCCTGCTGTTTTAGAAATTATTTGATTTCCTTTAATATCAATTTTTCCTTCATCGCCTGAACCGGTTGTACTTAATAAAGTATACTTTAAGCAAACCTTATTTAAAGCAGAATTTACATGGTCTATCCCTGGACGACCAGAATAACTCATTGCTTCAAAATTTTCTTTAGGTTCAAAATAATGAGAAACATCTGTAGGGGATTGGTCGGCCAATTCATGACCTTCGTTTTGAATAGTTTTTAAAAAATTCCAATAAGATGAATCCCCAAAAACCTCACCAATACTTGAGTTAAGAGCATAAGTAAACTTTAAACCATGTTTATTAAACAATGCTCTAACTTTTTCTAAATCTGCTACTTGGTGGAAGTCATCAAAGCGAAAGCAAACGCCTGCCTTTTTAGGCACCACAACTTGTGCAAATGAAACGGAACTATTAAAACTAAG
The DNA here is from genome assembly GCA_021740845.1 of Bacteroidia bacterium. Lineage (GTDB taxonomy): Bacteria > Bacteroidota > Bacteroidia > UKL13-3 > UKL13-3 > B1. Next base: position 90,694 of record JAIOYZ010000016.1, on the reverse strand, counting down.
AAGGAAAAGAAGGGGAAGCCAAAACGAGAATTTTGTTCTAAGTAAATTCATTGAGTAAAGGTTTAGTATCAATTGGTTAAATTTAGAAATAGGTATATCTTTCCAAAAATAAGATTTTTTACATGCAAACCAACTTAGGAGAAAATGCCTTTCCATTTGAATGGCTTGATGTGCATAATCCTTCGGAAGAAGAATTAAGACAATTGGCTAATAATTATAGCTTGCCTCCTGCGGCAGTAATAGATTGCCTGCAATCTGAACACCTTCCTAAATTTGAGGCCTTTGAAAATTATTTTTTTGTTATTGTTAGGTTCTACGACAACAATTGCAAAAAAGATAGCGATAACATACAGCAGCTTACTAGAAAAATTGCCATTTTTTATAACAAGAATTTTCTTTTGAGCATTCATCGTAGCGAAACCATTTTTATAAATGCTACCGCACAAAAATATGCTAATTCCAAATCGGTAAAACACCCTTTTGATATAGTTTGCAAATTGATAAAAAATAGCCTTGAAACCTTTGAGGCTCCAATGAAAGCAATAGACCATGAAATGGATATTTACGAAACAAAAATATTCTTAAAAAAACGTGTTCCTGATATTTTAAAAAGCTTTTATTTAATTAAACGCAAAACCTCTGTTTTCAAAAAACTGAATACAATTACCAAAATGGTTATTGAACCTTTGTATACTTCTCACCAAAAGAATTCATTTTATGAAGATTTAAAAGACAAAATGCTTCATACAGAAACAACCACTGATGAGATTTTTGAAAACATCAATAACTTATTAAACTTATATATTTCCTTATCGTCGCAAAAGACAAATGAAGTAATGCGAATTTTAACCGTGTTCTCTGCTTTCTTTCTGCCTTTAACGTTTATTGCAGGCATCTATGGCATGAACTTTCATTATATGCCAGAGCTCGATAGCAAATACGGATACCCAGCGTCCCTCCTATTTATGGCGCTTGTAACCATACTCATTTATAGTTGGTTCAAACGTAAAAATTGGTTATAGGTTCAAACCGAACTTTTGTGCTAATTCTTGTAAGTCTTTTTCTACTTGTGGGTTGAGAGGAATACCTTCTAATTCTCTTTCTTTTTGCAATCTAAACTCTGGTTCTCCAGGAATTAAGACCTCTTGGTTTTCATCTACTCTTTGAGATTGTTTGAACCGAATAATCCATTGATCCATATGTTTTTTGAAATCTTCTGCTGGTCTAAAAGCATCGATGCGCATGGCACCTAAAAAATGACCAATGCCATTGCCTGGCAAATTTTCAAGAGGATTTAAGAAAGCTACAAAAGGTGGCACCCAAGGACCATAATTGGCGCCAGAAAGCACCGCACTTAAAATATCAACTGCTGCTCCTAAGCCGTATCCTTTATGACCGCCTAAAGGCAATAAAGAACCACCATCTTTTAATTCATTTGCATTTACGCTGTCTAGACCATTTTTGGTTTGAACCCAACCTAAAGGAATTTCTTTATTCTTTCTTTGGGCTATTTCTAGTTTACCATTTGCTGCATTAGAGGTTGCCATATCTACAATAAAAGGCTGTTGGCTTCCAGAAGGAAATGCCATACAAATGGGATTGGTGCCCAACATGCGTTCTTTAGAATAAGTTGGTGCAACAAGTGGACTCGCATTGGTCATACTAATACCAATCATATCATGAGGTAAAGCTTTCATTGCATGATAAGCTGCTATACCAAAATGGTTGGAATTTTGAATAGCAACCCAACCAGTTCCCACCTGCTTGGCCTTTTCAATGGCAATATCCATAGCTTTTGGTGCCACCACTAAACCAAGACCTTGATCGGCATCAACTGTTGCTGTAGAAGGTGTTTCATGAATAACCTTGTGTTTGGCATTCATATTTGCACGACCTGCTTCTTGCAAGCGAATATAACCGCTCAATCTAGCAACACCATGTGAATCTATGCCTCTCATATCGGCGCTTAATAAAACATCTGCAGCCAAATTAGCATCAGCCTCGGGCATGCCGCAACTTAGAAAAACAGATTTCGTAAATTGAAGCAAGCGTTCTTTGGAGTAATTCATGAAAAGGGAAAATTAATTTAACTAAGCGCTAAAATTTGGTTCAAACCGAAAGAAAAAAAACAGAAAATTAAAGAACTAATTTCTATCAAAAATGCGCAACAGGAATAAGAATAAATTCACAAAATCTAAGTATAAAGTTAGAGCACCCATGATAGATGCTTTCTTCAATTGATCTTCTTCAAGCTCATTTGCCATGTTTTTTATTTTCTGGGTATCATAAGCAGTTAAACCTACAAAAATCATAACGCCAACATAGGAAATTATATAATCCAAAGTTTCGCTATGCATGAAATAATTTACCAAAGATGCGATGATGATACCTATTAAACCCATCATCATTATGGAACCAAAATTACTTAAATCCTTTTTGGTAAAATAACCAGCAACGCTCATTACTCCAAAGGTTAAAGAAGTAACTAAAAATGCATTGGTAATTGTAGAAGAAGCAAATGCCAATAATACCACTGATAAGGTTAAGCCATTTAAAACCGAATAAAGCAAAAACAAAAGTATAGAAGCCATATTGCTCAATTTGGCAACTCTTGCACTAAGGAACCAAACCACGCCGATTTCGGCAAAGATTAAGCCCATAAACATAAACTTGGTTTCAAAGATAAATCGCAACAAAGTTTCACTAGAAACGGTAAGTACTGAAGTTAATGCAGTAACTAATAAGGCTAACATCATCCAGCCATAAACGCCAGTGATAAAGGATGCCGAAGACACTTTTGATTTTTCTGAAATAACTATTGGTTCCATATCTGTAATTTATTTTTTTATTTTTAAATTTTCTGTTTGATCCAAAATTACCAACCTGCTGCAAGTACATCTGCAATGTGCATTACACGAACTGGAATTTCTCTCTTTTTCATAAAACCGTCTAAATGCATTAAACAGGTATAATCTGTTGAGACTAGAATATCTGCACCTGTTTGAAGAATATTCTTCACCTTTTGCTCGGCCATTTGAATACTCATTTCGCTATAATTTACCGAGAAGGTTCCACCAAAACCGCAACATTCATCGGGGCTAGGGATTTCGAGCAGTTCTAAACCCTCTACCATTTGAAGCAATTTTCTGGGCTGGCTTTTGATTTGGCAATGGTTTAAAGCATGACAAGAATCTAAATAAACAGCACGGCCATTTAGCTTTGCATCTATGGATTCTACCTTTAAAACATCTACTAAAAACTCACTTAACTCGAATGTTTTCTTTTGAAGCTGTCTGTACTTATTGTGGTAACTTGAATTTTGAAATAGTAAATCGTAAGAGTTTCTAATCATTGCAGCGCAGGAAGAGGCGCCACAAACAAGCGTTCTATCCAAAGCCACTTCATTCATTACTTTCTCCCCTAACTCTCTAGCATCCTCCCAGTGGCCGGCATTAAAACCAGGCAAACCACAGCAAGTTTGTTCAATATTGTAGTTTACTTTACACCCGTGTTTTTCGAGCACTTTTACCATATTAAATCCAGTATCTGGACTAAACTGATCGACAAAACAGGGAATAAATAATTCTATTTTCATTAAGGATGACTCTCTTTAAAATTCTGGATTCTAGCTATAAAAAACAGCGCTAATATAAAGAATATGATTAAAGCAAGAACAGAGGAGCGCATATTTTCTGTATAATTATTGATTAATGCAAATGCAAGGGTACCTAAAACAGTTGCCATTTTTTCACAAAAATCGTAAAAACTAAAATAAGAAGCTGTGTCCTTTGTATTATCTGGAATAAGCTTGGCAAAGGTACTCCTACTCATAGATTGAATTCCGCCCATTACACTACCAACAACTGCCGCAAGCAAAAGGAATTGGTTTTCTGTATTTACATAAAAAGCAGCGGTTGTAATTCCTATCCAAGCAACAATCATTATTAGTAAGGTATAAATATTTCCAATTATTGCAGAAATTTTGGCGAAGCCCCAAGCACCTAAAATGGCAATTAATTGAATAATCAAAACAGTCATAATTAGTTTGTCTGCTTTCATCCCCAATTCCTTCTCGCCAAACATACTTGCAACATACATAACTGTTTGAACACCCATTGCACTAAAAAAATATCCAATTAAGTATCTTTTTATAATGGAATTTGCTGGCAAATTTAATTCTCTAAAAACCTTGTTAATTTCTTTAAAGCCATTGCTAATTAATCCACCTGGTTTTTGCTCTCCACGTGTTTTTTCTGGTAATCGTCTAAATGTAATTTGAGCAAAACCAGCCCACCACAAACCAACAGTTACAAACGACCATTTTATGGCAATCCCAGAATAATACTTTTTAGCACCTTCTAAAGCCAACACTTCGGTGAGTGAAGAATCGGCAGACATTAATTCCTTTGCTTTTTCTGCAACCTGAAAAAACACATCCACATTTTTGATAAATGCTAGATTTAATAATAACAAGATAACACTACCTACGTATCCTAATGAAAATCCCCTTGCACTCAATTTATCAAATTGATCTTCTGAAGCTATTTCTGGAAGAAAGGCATTGTAAAAAACAATACTTCCACCAAATCCAAATAGCCCTAGAATAAAGCAAAGGATACCAAACCAAAGCGTTGAGGGATTAAAAAAATACAACAGCATACAAGAAAGGGAACCCAAGTAGCAGAAAAACTTCATAAACTGCTTCTTATTTTGCTTAGCATCTGCAATTCCAGATAAAATTGGATTTATAAAAGCCACCAACAAAAAGCTAATAGAAACACAAAAAGTATACAATGCCGAATTCACTACATTGTATCCAAATACATTTATATAAGATACATTATTTACAGCATCATAAGTACCAGCGCTAATTGAAGCTGCCTTGCTTACACCATTAAAATAAACTGGAAACAAGGTTGCGGTAATTGATAATGAAAATACACTGTTGGCCCAATCATACATGGTCCATGCACCGGTAATTTTAGGATCGTTTAATTTGTGGCTCATTAAGTGCAAAATAATATTTGTTTGAGAAAATCCAAGTTCATAAAATATTAGGGTGAAAATACCCTAAAAGACCATCCACCTTAGTTTTGAATAACCTTATTTAAAATTGCCTATATTTCCCAAGAAAAAATAAATTTGGATTCTAATGTTAAAAACTATTTTTCATTAAGTAAATCTACCTAAAAATCCTATTATATAGATAATAAATTTCTATGACTTTAGTCTTCAAATTTTCAATTAAATATTTTAATTTTTGATATAGCAAATTCAAAAAATGAATTTAATAAGCCAAATAAGGTCAACTTTTGTTTTAAGTGATTTAGAGAAAAATATATTGGATAATAAAATCAATCTATCCAATAGCAAACGCATATTCTATGTTTCACTTGCCTCTATTTTTGATAGTGTCCTCCATCTTATTTTCTTTTACGAAAAAATTCAAAATTCAACTTCAATTAGGCATATTTGGGCAGAAGAAATTTTTATGAGTCATGTAGTAAACCTAGTTATAATGTTAGGGTTTGCTAGTTGGAGCTATTTTATGGTTATCAAGAAACCTGAAAATTATAAAATGGGTGAGTACTTCCCAGTAGTTTTTGCGGCTTATTTATTACTGATTGGGGTGCTTATTTCTTTAATAGACCAACTAATTACTTCTGCAATTTCACCCTTTTTATTTACTATTTTACTGATAAGTGTTGTTTTTAATTTCCGTCCAAGAATTAGCTTTACTCTATTTATTATTGGCTATTTCGCCTTTCACTTTTTAGCTCCCTTGGCTCAATCAAATGCAGACCAACTGTTATCTGTTAGGGTTAATGCCATTAGCTTTTGTTCATTAGGAATAGGTTTATCCTTAATACTATGGAAAGTAAACCTTACCCGTTTGGTTCAAGCCGATTTAATTGAGAAACAAAACCTACAACTCCAAAAACAAAACCAAGAAAAAGACAAATTATTTTCCATAATTGCTCATGATTTGAGAAGTCCACTTGGCAATTTAATTTCTATTTCCGAAATGCTATCGGATGAAGAAGAATACACCAAACCTGGTGAAAATAAAATACTATTTGAGTCCTTAAAAAAATCCTCCAAAAATATGAATGACCTTCTAGAGAATTTATTGGAATGGTCGAGATTACAATTAGGAAAAACTGAAATTAATATTCAAGCAATTAATGTTTTAGATAAGGCACAGAACTATTTAACAACTATAAAAGATATTGCAGCAACCAAAAAGATTGAAATTGAAATTGATTTGAACCCAAATTTATTTGTCCTTGCAGATTCATTTTTATTGGATTCTATTTTTAGAAACCTATGCTCAAATGCCATAAAATATAGTCATGTTGGCGGATTAATTAAGATAAGCGCACAAGATAAAGACGGTATGGCTATTATTAAAATAGTAGATGCTGGAATAGGTATGAACCAAAGCCTTTTAGCTTCTATATTTACCTTAGGTAATAAAACAAATAGAAAAGGAACAGCAGGTGAAGCTAGCTCTGGACTTGGACTTATATTATCTAAAGATTTTGTTGAAAAATGTGGGGGTCAAATTTGGGCGGAAAGTGAAGAAGGAAAAGGATCTACCTTTTATTTTTCATTACCAATTTTCAACCCATAAGCTAAAAATATGGGAGCCAATTTTCAATTAGTGTATATTCGTTTATAGATGCCACATATTAGCAAAAAGAAATTTAGTTATCCTATTGGTTCAAACCTTAGAGCTTATCTTAAAAAGTATGGAAGAGAAACCGATATTCCCATTCATTATCCAGACCTAAAAAACTATAAAGAAAGCATTTCACATTACGATAGAAAAGGCAAAGATACCTTATGGGAAACATGCATTTATGGTCCTGAAGAACAACAAGAAATTAACCTACATTTATTAGAGATTTATGCACTTCTGCGTGTGGGTGGAGATATGCAAGTTGTGGAGCATTTAGCGGTAGATAGAATTGATATTTGTTTGTATGGAAACACCTTGCCTTTTAGAGTAAGAGTGATTAACAAACTCAATGATAACTTTGATTATTTTTATGTGAAGAATGCAGATGCTTCGCGTATTTATGGACTAGAGTTGGAGCATTTACTTTCGCCCAATAGAATTAGTTATTTGGTGAGCGGACAAACACTAATTGAAGAACATATTGCTGGCATACCCGGTGATGAATTTATAAAGAATTACCTGAACGTTGAGAACTTTAATGCAACAAGGATTGCCAAGGAATTTGTAAAGTTTAATGAGCGCTCTTTTATACGTTTATTGGGCGATATGCACTCAAGCAATTTTGTGGTGCAAATTATGCCAGATTTTGAAGAAACTCATTACCGCATTAGAGCTATAGATTTCGACCAACAATCATTTGAATCGCGAAAGAATATTTACTTGCCGCAATTCTATAAACAGAATAAAGTACTATTTGAATTGGTTCAAAAACACATTAACAAAAAATCTATTTACCAATATCAACGTGAAGAAAGAGCAATGATGTTGAGCAGAATGAAAGCAGCCAAATGGCCTTTAATTAATTTAATGGAAGCGATGCGTAAGGAACAAATTGCTCCCGAAAACAATGTGGTAAATCTAAGGGAAGAACTCGCCAAACATTATCATAGCAAGCGCTTTTTACGAGCCAAAAGTATGGGAGATATTGTTCGCCAATCTTTATTGGAAGTGTTTCGTGTAAGGAAAGAACATCATTAATTTTCTATCTCAATTTTTACTTCATTTGGCGTTTGGTTCAAACCAAAAGCTTTTGTTTTTTACTTTACTGTTTGAACCAAACCAAGACAAAAAATAATTTTTTGCATTGATTTACAGAATATTAACAAATATCACCTAAGATTCCTATGTATTGATATTTGATACCTAAGAGATTTATGTATGTTTGTATAAGGAAACAAAGAAACTAGTATGCTTTATTCATCAGAATTAATCAAAGGAACCTTGAGAACCATTATCCTAAAACTTTTGTGTGATCAACAAAGGATGTATGGATATGAAATTACTCAAAAAGTAAAAGAGTTAACCAATAACAGAATTCAATTAACAGAAGGTGCGCTTTACCCGAGTTTGCACGCCATGGAAAGTGAAGGCTTATTGGTAACCGAAACGGAGTATATTGGAAAACGGGTAAGAAAATACTACTCCATTAGCAAAACCGGAAAAGCAAAAGCAACTGAAAAGGTAAATGAATTGGCCGAGTTTATGGAAACAATGCGCGTATTGTTAAACATAGATTTGAGAACCTTAACTGTGCAGTAGCATGTATGTAATTTCGGAGGATCAAATTGATTATATATTGGCAGATATTGCTGCGCAAGGTGTAACTGATGAGCACCTACAAAACAATATTCTTGACCATGTTTGCTGCTTACTAGAAAATAGCGCAGAACCTATTTTGGATTTTGAGGCTAGTTACCGAAAACACATTGAAAGTTTCTACAAAAACAATTTAAAAGAAATTGAGGTAGAGGCTAATTTATTAATCAATTTTAAACATTATTATCTCATGAAAAAGTTCATGTTATTGAGCGGCATGATAGGTGCTGGAATATTGCTTTTAGGAAACCTATTTAAATTTATGCATTGGCCTGGGGCTGCAATTCTCTTATTAACTGGAATAACCTTATTAGCATTGATATTTATTCCTATTATGTTCTACTTAAAAATAAAGGAGAATCAATCGGTAGCAGAAAAAATATTTCTAAGTGTAGGCTTGATACTTGCCAGTGCCTTTTGCTTGAGTGTACTCTTTAAATTACTGCATTGGCCAGGAGCAAATCTCTTAGGGAATATCAGCCTATTTGGCGCCATACTTGTATTTTCACCTCTATATCTGGTATACGGATTTAAAAGCAAAGACAATCGCACTAATGTATTAATTACCACAATTCTTATAATTTCAGCAGCAGGGATGTTGTATTCGTTAATTGCTATTAGAATAAGTAGGACCGTACAAGAAAGTTCTTGGATGGTGGTAGAAAACAACCACAAATCCAACGAGAACTTTAGAAGCCTTTGCCTTAATACTCTGAGTAAAGATAGCACCCAAGATGGCAAAGAAAAATACCAAAACTGCTTGAGCTTTCTGCAAAAATCGGATAGCTTAAAATGGCATGTAATTTATACTGCTACAGGAATTTCTGGCAATACAAATTACAATAGTCTTATGGATGTAAATCCCAATGATTTAATAATTGGAAAATTGCTACCAACAGATAATAGTCAGGTTAGAGAGCTCATACAATTTGAGGCCGGTTTGAACCAAATATATGGCAGCTCGAACCAAGCTTTTGATATTGAATGGGCCAAACAAAACATTTTTGGTCTACGCATTTCGGAGATATTTATTCGCATCAACGATATTGAACGGGATGCGCTTCTATATGCTCTAAAATAAGGTTAAACTTGTATGTTAAGCCGCTTGAAAATTCTTTAACTTCACCAGCTCCATTTTGTCTTTGGCATCATGGGCGGTGAGGTGAATTTTCTTTAGGTTTTCATTGGTTGGTGCATCGTACATATAATCTAACATCAAGGCTTCGCAAATGCTTCTTAAGCCACGTGCGCCCAATTTTAAATCAAAGGCCGTATCAACAATTAAATCTATCACTTCATCATCTACAGTTAGTTCAATGTCTTCTATTGCAAAAAGCTGGATGTATTGTTTGATTAAAGCATTTTTTGGTTCAGTAAGAATACGTTTTAAAATTACTTTATCTAAGGGATCTAAGTGGCAAATTACTGGCATTCTACCAATAATTTCTGGGATCAAACCATAACTTCTTAAATCTGCTGCAGAAACATATTTTAACAAGCTGCTATCGCTACCTGCATTAGGTAATTCTGTTGTTTTGAACCCAATCGCTTGCGTTTGCAACCTACGTGAAATCATTTTATCAATGCCATCAAACGCACCACCACATATAAACAAAATGTTTTCAGTGTTAATTTGAATCATTTTTTGGTCTGGATGTTTTCTGCCTCCTTGTGGTGGAACATTAGAAATTGTTCCTTCTAAGATTTTCAATAATGCCTGCTGAACACCTTCGCCACTTACATCGCGTGTAATGCTTGGGTTATCACTTTTACGACTAATCTTATCCATTTCATCAATGTAAATGATACCACGTTGTGCGGCTTCTACATTGTAATCTGCGGCCTGAAGCAAACGAGTAAGAACACTTTCAACATCTTCGCCCACATAACCAGCTTCTGTTAAAACAGTGGCATCTGCAATACAAAAAGGCACTTGTAGCATTCTTGCCAAAGTTTTAGCTAATAATGTTTTTCCAGTACCTGTTTCTCCAACCATTAAGATATTAGATTTCTCCAATTCTACATCATTGGTTTTCTTAGACATTATTCTCTTGAAATGGTTGTAAACCGCAACGCTCAAAACTTTTTTTGCGTCATCTTGACCAATTACATAAGTATCTAAGTGTTGTTTTATTTCTAAAGGTTTAAGCAATTTTAATGCAGCTTCTGCCCCTTTTGATTTAGTATCAGAACCTAAATCTTCATGAATAATTTTATAGGCTTGGCCAATACAATTTTCACAAATAAGTGCATCCAAACCTGAAATGAGGTAATTTACTTCACTTCTAGAACTCCCACAAAAGGAGCATACATCTTCTTTTTTCTTTGCCATTTAGGCGCCAAAGATAAGCCTAATGTTTTAATTTTTATAGGTCACGTTTTTCTTAAGTACTTCCATAGACCCAACAGAAATCCAAGAACAATTGCAATTCAATAATCCGCCATCAAAAGTACTGTCTTGCATAATATCTGCAAAGCCATCCACAGACCAAGCATTGATTCCATGTGCGTAATTAATAGAATAAGATATTCTAATATCATAACCAGAAATATTCTGAATCTTCAAATGTGTTTCACATTCATTTGATTTGGACTTACAACTCGTATTTGAATACGATTTTAGTGACTGATCAAATTTAAAAACAGCAACTGGCGAATTACTAGTAGCTCCAGGCAATAAATCATTTATAAATATCGCCTTATATTGATTGGGCAGCACTTCTGGCGTGCACTTAGTAGTGACATTGTTTGAAGTAATTTGCTCTTTGGAACAAGACAAATTAAAAAACAAAGGAATTGATATAAGTAAATAGAAAAGAGCCTTTTGTAAAAATATTTGCATAAAGTAGTATTGGTTGATTGCCCAAATTTATCTTGAAACAAACAATCTCAAAATATTAAAATTTAGGCGTTTAGGCATTTGGAATGCGACAATTTCAACTTAAACAAAGCAATTGCTGGTTAAATGAAAAGTTGAGCAATTAGTAAGCGAATTTTCGTAGTCAACAGCAATTTGTTAACAAACATTTTATTGTTTACACCAATATACAAAACCAAGCAACGCCTCTAAACTACTTATTTTAAAGGCGGTTTAAAGGATTTAACTTGAATTACAATTTAATAAAAGTAAATTTACTTAAACGCAACATCTACAAGTTTTTCTGGCTTAAGGATAAATAAAATCAAACATGCAGAGGAATTTCTTTTGTAAGCAGTCAAAAAAAGCAAATCGCCAATAATAATCAACCACAACCTGCATAAAAAAAGGAGCCACTTGTTAAGCAACTCCTTTTCTATAATTGGAATTATGTGAATTATTTTTTCTCTACTTCCTTTTTATGTTTCATTAAAACATCGTCAATCATTCCGTATTCTTTTGCTTCAGAAGCAATCATCCAGTAATCACGATCGCTATCAGCTTGCACTTTATCAAAAGGCTGTCCGCTATGGTCAGCAATAATATCGTATAATTCTTTCTTTAACTTCTGAATTTCTCTAGCAGTAATTTCAATGTCTGAAGCTTGTCCTTGTGCTCCACCCAATGGTTGGTGAATCATAACACGAGCATGAGGCAAGGCACTACGTTTGCCCTTTTCGCCAGCACACAATAATACAGCAGCCATAGAGGCAGCCAAACCTGTACAGATAGTTGCTACATTAGGGTTTACCCACTGCATGGTATCGTAAATTCCCAAGCCTGCATAAACAGAACCACCTGGAGAATTAATATACATTTGAATATCTCTACGAGCATCCATTGAATCTAAAAATAACAATTGTGCTTGTACAATATTGGCAACATAATCGTCGATAGGCATGCCTAAAAACAAAATCCGATCTGCCATTAATCTAGAGAATACGTCGATTTCACGGAAGTTCATCGGACGTTCTTCAATAACCGTACGAGTCATGCCCTCCATGGTGCTTTCCATGTAAGCATCTACTTTTATACTGCTTATTCCTTTGTGCTTTACCGCATATTTGCGGAATTCGTTTCCTATGTTCATACTTTGAAATGGTTTTGGTCAAATATATATTAATTTTTAAAATCACAAATTCACAAATCGACGAATATTCAATGTTTTTCGATAACCCTATAATTTAGGTATAAAACCAAAATCTCGTCTATTAATCAAGCTGCTTAATCTTCAACAAACTAATTTCAAAACTGTTTGGTTCAAACCGAACCTTGATTATGTTGGCAGCTCAATACCTTTTAATTTTCTAAATAAACTAATGGCATGCCTATCTGTTAAACCTGCTACAAACTCGCATACAGAAATCAATTGAAGGTATAAATCTGCCTTTAAACTCTCCTCTGGATTTCTTAAATTTTCTGGCAAAAGCTCTGCTATTTTTTTGTGTTTATAGCTCGTCTGACTAGCTTCTGGATTACAAATTTGCTCCATGGCAGCTAGAAACATATGTAATAACCCACCAATAATTTCAAAGCCCGCAGCTTCAATTTCTATTACCTCGCGTGCTTTGTATACTTTTTGAAAAGAGATATTTTTAATTTGTTCAATCTCGTTTTTATGCTTACTCAAATTCAAAAGTGAAATATCAAAATTGCCCGCTAACATAGCCTCCTCATTGTCTATAAAAACCTCAGCCATTTCTTTTATTAACCCATTAATGGCAACTGCTCTAAGGTAAGAGGCTTTTTCATCTTGTGATTTAAGTTTCTGGTAGTTTTTATCGTAAAAAGCCTCGCCAGCCAAAGGTTTCAGCAAAGCCTCTGCATGCATAAAATCAATCCATTTTAAGCGCAAGCCATCTTCAAAATCAATAATATGATAACAGATATCATCCGCTGCTTCCACCAAAAAAGCTAAAGGATGTCGGCGAAAATGAATACTAGAATTTGTTTCAGCAGAAATAAGTCCTAAAACCTCAGCAATATTGGAATAATATTCTGCCTCTGATTGAAAAAAACCATACTTCTTTTCACTGGCTCTATTTTTAGGAAATAAAGGCAAACTTTCTTTTGGATATTTAGTAAATGCCGCCAAAGTTGGATAGCTTAAACGAATTCCGCCATTGCCTATTTGGTTGGCGTTAGTTAAAATTCTAAAGCCGTTTGCATTGCCTTCAAAACTGGTTAAATCCTGCCATTGCTTATCTGTTAATTTCGGTTTGAACCGAACGCCGTCGCCATTTAAAAAATATTCTGAAATAGCAGATTCGCCACTATGCCCGAAAGGCGGATTGCCAATATCGTGAGCCAAACTTGCGGCCGCTACAATGGCTCCAATATCGTGGTGACTATAGTTGGCTTGTAACTCAGGATACTTATGTAAAAGAGCAGTTCCTGCAATCTTTCCAAGCGTTCTTCCAACGCTGCTAACCTCAATACTATGTGTTAATCTATTATGTACAAAATCGTGCTCAGGCAAAGGAATCACTTGGGTTTTATCTTGCAATCTCCTGAATGGAGTAGAGAAAATAATTCGGTCGTAATCTTGCTCAAAAATACTGCGGTTAGGAATTTCACCGTGGTTACGAGGAGCTGTATCGCCAAATCTATATGCTTTAAGAAGTTGAAGCCAGTTCATGAAAATAATTTGTCGAATATACTAATTGTGCCTTGATTGAATAACTTTACCGAAAAATTTGCCAGCAAATGGCCCAAGAAAAAAAAATAATCTTCATTATAAATCCTATATCGGGAATTAGGAGCAAAAAGAATATTCCTGAATTAATTGAAAAGCATTTAGACACAACTAAATTTTCATATGAAATTGCCTATACCAAATCTTCAGAACATGCTGTAGAATTAACTAAAAATGCTATTCAAAAACAACCCAATAAAATTGTAGCAGTTGGAGGAGATGGCACCATTAATTTAATTGCTGGCGAATTGGTTCAAACCGAAATACCCTTAGCAATTTTGCCCTTAGGCTCTGGGAATGGCTTGGCAAGAGCTTTGAGAATTCCATTAGATTTGAAAAAAGCGATTGAATTAATAAACCTAGAACATACGGGATATATTGATACTGGCATAGCAAACTCAGTTAAATTTATGAATGTTTGTGGCTTTGGCTTTGATGCACATGTGAGTTCTAAATTTGCAGAAGCAGGTACACGCGGATTTAAAACCTATGCCAAGGTAAGTTTGCAAGAATTAAGTAGCTATCAATTAAAAAAATACCAATTATCTTTTTCTGAAAAACAAGTCACAGAAACTGCGTTTATACTTGCTATTTGCAACGGACCACAATATGGAAACAACGCCTATATAGCGCCATTAGCAGAGTTTAACGATGGCCTATTTGACATAACTGTTCTAAAAAAAGTAAGCTGGAAAAATGCAATTGGCTTAAGCAAAGATTTGTTTATGCGAACTTTACATCAATCTAAATTGGTAACCAACTATAGAACAGATGAAATTATTATTGAGCAAGAAAATGCAGCATATGTAAACATAGATGGAGAACCCATTTGGTTTGAACCAAAAGTTCATATAAAATTAATAAGAAATTCATTAAAGTTAATTCTACCAAAACCATGAGCAATAAAAATAAAAACAGAACAGGTATAGTTTATTCTACTGAAACTAATTTTCAATACGAAGAATATTCTAATGAAGAAACAAATACCTTAGCACCTCAGCAACAACAATTGAAAATATTTTTGGATAGAAAAGGTGGAGGAAAATTAGTTTCTAGAATTACTGGTTTTATTGGAACAGATGACGACTTAAATAAACTTGGTTCAGCCATAAAAAAACATTGTGGCGTTGGAGGAAGTACAAAGGATGGCGAAGTTTTGATTCAAGGCGACTTTAGGGAAAAAATTCTTCTCTTTCTTACAAAAGAAAATTATAAGGCAAAAAAAGCAGGAGGGTAAGACTCTGTAAAACAAACTTTTGGTTATTTTTAATCTGAGTTTTATTTATTTGATTAAAATAAACTTTAACTTGGCTCGAGCAATTGAAAAACAAAAATTACATTGCAAAAAAAATTGATTATAAACCATAACAAATGAAACTATTAGTAGTTGAAGACGAACCAAAAGTTGCTTCTTTTTTAAAACAAGGTTTAGAAGAGCAAAACAACGAAGTAACCGTTGTTTATGATGGCTATTTTGCCAGAAAAATGGCTTCAGAAAATGCTTATGATGCCATTGTTTTAGATGTGATGATTCCTTATTTAAATGGATTAGAAGTTTCAAGAGAATTAAGGGCAGAGGGAGTTAAAACACCCATCTTAATGCTAACTGCTTTGGGCTCTTTAGACGAAAAAGTGAATGGTTTGGATGCAGGTGCCGACGACTATTTAGTAAAACCTTTTGAATTTAAAGAATTACTAGCAAGACTGAGAGCATTAACCAAGCGCTATACCGATAATTTGGCGGATCAAAAGATTCTTAAATTAGAGGATTTGGAACTTGATTTAAACAGAAAAGTGGCTCGTAGAGGAGGTAAAACTATTGACCTTACAGCAAAGGAATTTTCACTTCTTGAATACTTAATTAGAAATAAAAACAGAGTAATATCTAGAACCGAAATACTTGAGAAAGTTTGGGAGGCAGGTTTTGATACTACTACTAATGTGATTGATGTTTATATTAACTTTTTAAGAAAGAAAATCGACAAAGACTTCCCAACTAAAATCATCCATACAATGGTTGGCATGGGATATATTATTAAGTCGGAAGCATAATAAGCAATAGCCGTGAACATAAAGAGTAACCTTACCATTAAGTTTACGGCTATTGTTGCTGCTATTTTTATTGGCTTCTCCATCTTTACATACGAATTTTCAGAAATTTTTAGAAAAAACGAGTTTACCGACAGACTTTATAATGTTTCGGAAAATGTAGTTTATAACTATTTAGATAAAGTAGAGATAACTCCTGAATTATTAAAACTAATTTTCCAAAAACAACTCAACCGTTTTCCAAATGAGCGCCTAATAATTGCCGATCAAAATTACGAAGTTGTTTTTGCCTCCCATCCTATTAAGGATATTGAAATAGATTTACTTAAAAAGCTTTATAAAACCGGGACTCTATTTGAACATAATGAAGAAGAAACAGAATTCATAGCCTATACCCTCCAACATGGAGGCCAAACTTTTTTTATTATATCCAGCGCAGTAGATGCTGCAGGTATTGAAAAATTAGACTTCTTAAGGTTTCTATTAGTAATTTTAAACATAAGTTGCATTGTAATTGCATCTATAAGTGGATGGTATTTTTCTAAACAGGCCTTGCAACCTATCAAGGATGTGATTTCACAGGTTGACACCATAAATGAAAGCAATTTATACCAAAGAGTAAACGAAGGAAATGGGAAAGATGAGATTGCAAATCTTGCCATTGTTTTTAATAAAATGCTCGAGCGAATTGAAAAATCATTTGTTTTACAAAAACTATTTGTGGCAAATGCATCCCACGAATTTAGAACGCCCTTAACCGTAATGAAAGGGCAAATTGAGGTTTTGTTATTACAAGAAAGAAGCAAGGAAGAATATTTAAACACCTACTCCTCTATTTTGGATGACATTCAGAACTTAATTTCATTATTGAATGGATTAACCGAATTGGCAGCCGCTAATGTAGAATTCCCTAAAGTTAATTTTGGTGAGGTTTCTATCTTGGAAGTAATGATGGAATCAAGAGACGACCTAGTAAAAAGAAAGCCACAATATCATATCAATTATACTTTTAAAGACAATTTAAATGAGGATGAAATGTTGGTTATAGAAGGTGACCACTCATTGCTTAAATCGGTGTTTACCAACCTTATGGACAATGCTTGCAAATTTACTTACGACAATACTTGTGAAGTAAAAATTTCCTTTTACCCATTTGGAGTTGACATTCTGGTAATAGATAAAGGCTCTGGCATTGGAACAAGCGATTTGGCTCATGTTTTTGAGCCGTTTTATCGTTCAAATGAAACTAGAAACGTTCCAGGTTATGGTATCGGTTTGAGCCTAGTGAAGAAGACAATTGACTTACATGCAGGTGAAATTAATATAAAATCTGAACTAGGTAGAGGAACAATTGTTCGTGTAATTTTACCTAATGCCTTAAATAAAATTACCCCAATAATCGAAGATAATTAATAGTACATTTGAGGAATGGCTTGGCGTAAAAACATCGGCATATTCCCTTGGCACCAAAACCAACAACTACGCTTCTTAAAAAGTGGCAAAGCTTTTTTTGAAGAACTATTAGGTTTGATCCAAAACGCCAAAGAATCTATAACTATACAAGTCTATATTTTTGCTCCTGATGAAACGGGAGAGAAGATAAAATCGGCCTTAGTTGCTGCTGCCAAAAGAGGAGTTCAAATCAGTTTAAATTTGGATGCTTTTGGCTGTGATAGTTTTCCAAAAAATTGGATTAGAGAACTAAAGGAAAATAATATAGAACTCGCTTTTTTTTCAAAATTAAAATTCGCCTTCAAAATTCCTTTAGGAATGCGCCTTCACCATAAAATCTTTATTTTCGATGAAAAGACAGCCCTTCTTGGAGGAATAAATATTTCTAATAATTATAGTCATTGGGGCCCTCAAACAACCTGGTTAGATTTTGGTATTTTGGTTCAAGGCAATACCGTTTTAGACTTATTGCATATTTGTTTAAAAACACAAAACTCTTGGCAATTACTAAGCAAGAAAGAAAAGAAAAAACTTAAATACCAAACAGAGGAAGGTGAAATTAGAACCCGTGTTTTACAAAACCATTGGCTCAAGGCAAAATTTGGAATTAGCAGACAATACCGACAAAAAATAAGGCTTGCAAAGAAAGAAATATTAATTTTAGCAAGCTATTTTGTTCCCTCACCAGCATTAAAACGTATTCTTAAAAATGCAGCAAAAAGAGGGGTAAATGTTCGCCTAGTTTTGGGAGGTATGTCTGATGTTGGAATTGCTAAAAATGCTTCCACTTATTTTTATTTAGACCTATTGAAATCTGGAGTTCAAATTCTGGAATGGCAGCCTAGCGTAATGCACGCAAAGATTGCTTTTGTAGATGATTCTTGGATGACAATTGGTTCATACAACCTTAATTATTTAAGTGATTTTGGAAGCATGGAATGCAACTTAGAAATTAACAACTCCAATTACCAAAAAATCTGCATCGATGAAGTTAATGAACTATTAATTAACAATGCAAAACCAATTGATAAAAACGAATTTGAAAGAAGCGGGAATTTCTTAACCCGTATTAGAAATTTTATTGCCTATCAATTATTTCATTTAAGCTTAAAATTCTTGTTCTTTCTTCAAAGGCAAAGCGACAAGAAAAAATAAGAATTTTTACCTATTGCATAAATCTCTAATAGCAACAGAAGCAACTGTACAGCCAAAAACTGTTGGCATATAACTAATAGTTCCTGGTGCTGACTTTTTATTCCTTGCTTCCATTAACATCAGCTGGGCATTGGTATATTTTTGTTCTGAAGAAAACACCGCTTTCACTCCTTTATAAACTCCCAACCGGTGCAAGTATTTTCTGGTATACCTGGCCAAATGACAGTTATAAGTCTCAGAAATATCTGCAACCTTTACCATGGTTGGATCAACCTTAGAACCCGCGCCCATACTGCTTATAATAGGAATGCCTCTATCAATACAAGCTTTGATATAATACACTTTTGGAGATAAAGTATCTATGCAATCCAAAGCATAATCAAACTTATTATTATCTAAAACATCAAAAGTTAATTGGTCTCTAAAATATTCTGGAATAACTTGCAACTGAAGATCTGGATTAATATCCAACAAGCGCTCTGCGAGAACATCTGCTTTAACCTTTCCTTCAGTGCTTTTTAGAGCTGGAATCTGACGGTTTCTATTGGTAGCATCAACGGTATCTGCATCAACAATGGTCATTTGCATAACACCACTCCTGGCAATCATTTCTGCAGCAATGCCTCCTACCCCACCTAACCCTACAACCAACACATTGGAGTTAATCAATTTATGCAATTGATTTTGCCCCAACAACAATTCTGTCCTGCCCATCCAAGGCTGAATATCGAAACTCATGCAATAATATTTAAATAAGTAAAAACAGTTTTAAAATATCTCCGTAGCTATGGCTTTAGTTACTTCACTAACACCCATTGTATAGTAATGCAATACTGGAACCTTTGCCGCTTTTAACTCTTTACTTTGTTGTATTGCCCATTCAATACCCACCTGTTTTACAGCTTTATCGTCTTTGCATTTTTCTACGGCTTGAACCAAATCTTCTGGAATATCGATATGGAAAATTTTAGGCAAAATGGTTAATTGTCTTTTGGTGGTTAATGGCTTTATACCTGGTATTACAGGCAAATCAATACCTAATGATTTGCAAGTTTCAACAAACTGAAAATACTTTTGATTATTAAAAAACATTTGGGTAACGATGTATTCTGCGCCTGAATCTACCTTTTGTTTCAACCAACGCAAATCGCTATTCATATTGGGAGCTTCAAAATGTTTCTCAGGATAGCCAGAAACACCAATGCAGAAATCAGAATGCGAAGCGTTTTCTAACTCTTCGTCCAAATATTTGCCTTCATTCATGGCCACTACTTGTTTCAGTAATTCCAATGAATCTTTGTTCCCATCAGGTTCTGGAACAAAATTAGATTCGTTTTTAATATTGTCGCCACGCAGCACTAACACATTATCAATCCCCAAGAAGTGCAAATCAATTAAGGCGTTTTCTGTTTCCTCTTTGCTAAAACCACCACAAATCAAATGTGGAACTGTATCAACATGGTACTTATTCATCAAAGCAGCACAAATAGCAACTGTACCCGGACGTTTACGTGTATATATTTTATCAAAACCACCGTCCTTACGCTTTCTCAGCAAGAACTCTTCTCTATGGTAAGTAACATCAATAAATGTTGGCTTAAATTCCATCAAAGGATCAAGCCCATGGTATATAGAATTAATATCTTTTCCCTTTAAAGGCGGCAAAATTTCAATGGAAAACAAAGTTTCCTTGGCATTTTTTATATGTTCCGTAACTTTCATAACGACTGCAAAATAAGAATTTCATAAATCTAATAATGCATACTTGTATATAATTATTTTTTTTATCCTTTTTAGCTAAGGAATTGGAGTTCCTTTTACCCACTTATCTAATAAAGCGGGGTCGTCGCTAATTTTGCCAACTACCTTGTATTTCGATTTTTTAAGAACAATAGATTCTGCAGCATTTTCATCTACTACACAAAAAGGAAACCTTCCAGAACTATGGATAAACCGAATATTATTCTTGGATTTCACATAAACAAATCCAGTATGATTATCTAAGCCAATAATATACAAACCGTTTCCCTTAGCACTTAAACCTTTTATAAATTCATCCAAGAGCAATCCATTAAAATGCCAAATGTATTTTTTCTGAACCAAACTTCTAATCATTTTTTCGGATGCACATTGCGCTAGGCCAACTCTATTTAGGTTCAAACCAATTTGATGCAAAGTGGTAGTTACAAAATAGCCACAAGCAATAGAACCGCTGCCCGGTTGAGTTGAACTTCCATAAAAACCCCAAGTGGTTCCATACCAAAATGGAAAAACATGCTGTGTTAAAGATTTAATAAAAAAACTTCGCTTTACCTCAAATGGTGAAGGAATAAGTACCTTTCGTTTATCCTCAATTTGAGAAAGAGTTTCCTTGTACTTTTTAGGCGTAAAAACGAAGAAATGGTAGCCAGGAAGCAAAGGTTTATAAGAAGAGTTCCAAGCTATTGAAAATGCTAGTAGCACCAACAATAAACTTATTGCACCAATTTTATAAGGCCTCGACTTATAATCCATTTAAATCCTTTCAAATTTCTAAAACAATCTTGCCAAATTGTTTGCCTTCATCCATGTATTTGGCTGCATCTTGAGCTTGGTTCAAACCGAAAATTTTTGCAACTATAGGCTCTATTTTATGCTCACTAATAAAGGCCACCATCTCCTCAAACTCTTTGTCATTACCCATGGTTGAACCAAGAATATCTATTTGTTTCCAAAATATTTTAGCAGGAACACCAGCATTCCAAGGACCAACAGTTGCACCATAACTGGCTATTCTTGCACCTGGCTTACACATATCAATTAGCTTGGCAAAATCTGGCCCACCAGCACCATCTACAATAACATCAAATCCACCACTTGTTTTAGCTAACTCCTTATGCCAATCAGCATTTTTATAATTGGCACCACCAATAGCACCTAAATCTATTGCTTGTTTTATTTTTTCATCACTGCCGCTAGTTACATAAACTTTGCATTTGGCGGCAATGGCAAATTGGGCAGCAAATAAAGCAACACCACCTCCAACACCTGTAATTAAAACGGTTTCTCCTTCTTTAGCTTTTGCTCTGCCTAACAAAGCTCTATAACCTGTTAAACCAGCTAATGGAAATGCGGCAGCTTTTTCTGAAGAAAGATGTTTTGGCTTTTCATAAACCAAACGGGAAGGAACCACCACATATTCTGCAAACATGCCATTATTAGGCAATCCCAAAATCACATAATTCTTTGCCTGAAACCTAGGATTATCGCCCCAATTCATAGATGGATTTACAATTACTTCTTTTCCAACCCAGCTTCCTTCCACATTTTGGCCAACAGATTCTACTACTCCACAACCATCGCTTCCGCAAATAATGGGGAAGGTTAATCCAGCATATTGCCCTTTTTGTATCCATACATCTCTATGGTTTAAGGCAGCATGAGAAACTTTTATCAATACTTCATTCTCATTAGGAATGGGCTTTTCAAATTCTTGGTAAACATATGGCTCATTGACGCCATGCAATACGGATGCTTTCATAAACAAAATGCTTAAATAAATCTAACAAATACTGGATATAGAAACAAGATTAAGGATAAGTTTCTTAATTGATAAACAACAATTTTCCCACATGTGTTTTTTCGCCCGCCTTATCTGCCGCAAAAATTAAATACACACCAGTACTAACCCTTTTACCATTAAAACTTCTTCCGTCCCATGAGGCAAAACCTCCATTTGAAATGGTCTCATAAACTAGGTTGCCGCTAATATCGGTAATCTTAACGGTACAATTTTCAACTAATCCTCTAATGGCTACACTTCCTGTAAAATCTGGTCTTACCGGATTTGGGTATATTTCTACATTGCTAAAATCACCTCTTCCTTCGCTGGCATCTCCCATATAAGAAATGATTCCTTTTTCAGTTCCAAAAAACACTTCGCCTGAGCTTTCATCTATTCCAATTTCCATCACATTATTGGATAATAGTGGAGTATTAACTGTAGTAAAATTCTTGATAACTGTATACCCATCTTCTGATACCAACCATACCCCATTTGGTGTTCCAATCCATTTTCTATTGGCAGCATCAACCTTAATGCAATTGATTTGTTCTTTGCCTAAGAAAATCTCATAATTAGTTCCCACTTTAATAATAATTTGTCGGCCATCAAAGGAAACGTCTTTGGTATTAAACAACTGACTTGGATTGCTTATTATGGTTAATCCTTGGCTAGTTCCTATCCACATTTCACCATTTAAATCTTTAGTTACACACAAAACTGTATTGCTAGGTAAGGCGCCTTGCCCAACCTCTTTGGTTAACATTTTAAACTGATCGTCGTTGGCGTTTGCAGGAGTGCCTTTATCGTTGTATACTAAAATACCTTTATCCTTTAAACTAATCACCCATTTGGTATTGTAATCATCACATGTTACCCAACCCAATTCATTATTGCCTGCAATGCTGCCAATATTAAATGAATACCAACCCGAAGATGTTTTTACGCTTAAAGGTTTATTTACCCCAAAATTACTCACCCATAAATTCCCCAAATTATCAAAATCCATTCCGCCAGATAATAAGGGTTTAAAAGTGGTATCAACCACACTTAACCTTTGCAACGAACTATTGGTTTCATCATATTTTTTAACCACAACATTATTCACCAATTCCACAATTCCACTACCATAACTAGTTAGGTAAATTTGGTTTCCATAAGGATTCTTTTTCACCTCAATAAAATCAGATAAACCTTTAATCAATGGATGCTCTTCTTCTTTAAAATTATACCAAGAATTGTTTTGATATTGATAGAACTTGCTATTATTATACATTAGTGGATCCCACCTATCGTTTACAGAACCACCAGCTACCCATAACTTTCCATTTTCATATAGCATCCTTCCAAAGGTTTTAGAAGCAGGACCGTTAGGAGTATAATAATCTAAATCCCCTTTTGCTTTATTTTCTATGGTTAGTCCATAATTATCATCAACCATTGCCAAGTACCCTCGAGCATCAAAGGCTGCATCTTTTCTAAAGGTTTGTTTAATACTTGTTGGAGAGCCATTGCCAGTTTCTAAGAAAATCTCCTCAGGTGTAATTATTAGCAAAACAGCTGCATTATCTTGGTAGGCGCTTAATTGCAAATTAGTAATGCTTGAACCAAGAGTAGGTGGAAATGCCTGCCAGGAAATTCCATCGTAAGTTTGTAAGACGCTATCAACAGTGGCGAATAATTGACCTTTATAAACCATGCTTAACCCACTTAAAGACGACGATTTTACTAAAAACCAAAAATTGAAATCGTTTAAGTTTGGCGCATTCATGGAGGCTGCATAAATGCCTTTTTCTGAACAAGCAAATATTCGTCCTTCAAAAATACTTATTGAAAAGAACTCCAATTGAGAGCCATTGGGACCTAAGTTTTGATAAGAATCTATGATTTGCTTTTTATCCAAATCCAAAACCACCACCCCAAAACTACAAGCCAAATAGGCCAAATTCTCATAAAAGCATATTTGGTTAATTGATTTTGAACCAATAATGCTTTTCATAAACACATCTGGAATATTATAAATCCTTTTAGTGTTCTCATCTATAATATCAATATTGGAATTGGTATAAATTACCAAAGTAACTTTTTTGGCAACATTGTGCTTCACAATTTTCACCTCCACATCAGAAAAGCCCGATATGCGCGAAAGGCGCTCCATTGTTCCATCAGAAATATCGATAGAAAATAAACCACTATTGGAACCTGCAAATACTTTATTTCCTACCGAGGTAACAGAAGCATTCTTAAAATAAGGTAAATGAACCCGCCATCCCTCAAAATTCACTTGTGCTTGAACCGATAGGCAAATGGCTACTGTAAATAGAAACGTATAAAATCTTTTCATGCAATTTTTAACAACCACAAATAAACGATATTGGTTCAAGAATAGTGTAATATTTAGGCTTATTAAATCTTAGACCACTCCCTTATGAGATTTTTCTTACTTTTGCCACCTATGTGGAATGTAATTGGCTCGTTTTGTATAAGAAACCGTTTTTGGTTTTTAGTTGGAATTGGAATATTAACTATCTTCTTTGGATTTTTTGCCACCAAGGTGCAAATGACTTACGACTTTGCTAAGGTAGTACCTGCAACCGACCCTGATTATATCGAGTATGTAAAGTTTAAAGAAACTTTTGGGGAAGATGGAAATATTCTGGTTATAGGAACCTCCAGCAAAGAGGCATTCAAACTAGGTTTTTTCACTGATTTCAACCTACTCTGCAATGAAATAGAGCAAACTGAAGGAGTTGAAAAAGTACTTTCTATTTCAAAAGCCTATTATCTTAAAAGAAATGATTCACTTGAAAAGCTAGAGATACTTCCAATATTAAGCAAAATTCCCAGCACCCAAATTCAATTAGATTCTTTTCAAAATTTTCTACAAACCCAAAAATTCTACCACGGCTTATTATACAACCCAGATAACGACTTGGTGCTCATAGCGGTGAGCCTTAATAAAAAATATTTAGACAGCAAAGCAAGAATCCCATTAGTTAAAGGAATAGAAGAAAAAGCAAGAATATTTGGAGAAAAATACAATTGCGAAATGCACTTTTCTGGTCTTCCTTATGTAAGAACCATGATGAGTTCTAAGGTGGGAGATGAAATTAAACTTTTTACGTATTTATCAATTCTAGTTACAGCGTTATTTATCTTTTTGTTCTTTAGATTTATTAGTGCCGTTATCTTTTCAATGGTGGTTGTAATAATAGGTGTAATTGCAACTATGGGTCTGCTGGCACTATTTGGCTTTAAAATTACCATACTAACTGGTATTTTACCCCCGTTGATGGTTATTATAGGAGTGCAAAATTGCATTTACCTCCTCAACGTTTACCACCAAGAATTTACCAAACACGGCAATAAAATGCTTGCCATCATGCGCTTAATTACTAAGAATGGCTTGCCTTTATTTTTAACCAATTTCACAACTGCCATCGGTTTCTTGGTTTTTAGTTTATCTGGAAGTGCCATGCTCGATCAATTTGCAATTGTATCTGGCTTGGTAATTATGTTTGTATATGTTTTGTCGTTGGTGTTTATCCCAATTGTCTACAGTTACCTTCCTCCTCCAGAAATTAAGCATACCAAACACTTAAATAATAAAAGATTAAATAAGGTTCTAGACCTCTGCTATAACTTGGTTCAAAACAAAAGAAAATACATTTATGCCGCTACAATTTTGCTTGTGGTATTTTCAATTTTTGGAGCATTTAAAGTTAGAAACATGGGTTATGTTGTGGATGACTTACCTGAGACAGACCCCGTTTACCGCGATTTAAAATTCTTTGAGAAGAACTTAAAAGGTGCATTGCCTTTTGAAATTAAAATTGATACCAAAAGAAACGATGGTATAAAAGATTATGTGACCCTCCAAAAAATCAATCGACTTGAAAAAGAATTGGCCCAATTTCCAGAATTATCTAAAGCCACTTCTTTAGTTGATATGCTAAAATTTGCCAACCAAGGAATGCACGATGGAGAAGAGAAATATTACTTTGTTCCTAATGTGGTTGATATTTCTGAGATTGTAAGCTACCTACCCAAAGGTGATGGCAAAACAAATATTCTAAAATCAATGGTTGATAGTAATTTTAGAGTAGCTCGTGTTAGTGTTCAAATGGCAGATATTGGATCAATAGAAATGAAACGTTTGACCCAACAAGTTCAAAATAAAATCGACTCTATTTTCCCTAAAGACCAATACGATGTTAAGATTACTGGTACCAGCGCAATATTCTTAAAAGGCAATGATTACCTTATTCATAACCTTATTACCAGTATGATTTATGCCTTGGTAATTATCTCAATTATGATGGCTTTCCTATTTTTTAGCTGGAAAATGGTAATGATTAGCTTGGTTCCAAATTTAATTCCATTGGCAATTACCTTTGGTATTATGGGTTATTTCGATATTCGTTTAAAGCCTTCTACCATTATTATTTTTAGTATTGCCTACGGTATTGTGGTAGATTTTACCATTCACTATTTGGCAAAATACAGGCATTCACTCAAAAAGCACAATTGGGATATGAAAGTGGCAATTCCAGAAAGTTTAATGGAAGCCGGACCAAGCATAATTTATACGGCAATTGCGCTTCTTGCTGGATTTAGCATTTTCTCAGCATCCAATTTTGGTGGCACCGTTGCTTTAGGAATTTTAACTTCTATTTCCTTGTTTTTTGGCATGTTTATGAACCTTCTTTTACTTCCTTCCATGCTGTTATCCCTAGAAAAAAGCATCAATGCCAAACAAGAACTTGGAACTACTTTTGTTGAAATTGAACCCGATGATATAGAGGAATAAATTCTCTTCTTCCACTAATTTTCAAGGCTTTCAATTCTGCTTGCCTTTTCCTATTTTTGCCCACTTTTTAAATCGGTTCAAACCGAACCTTTAAAAGCAAACATAGAAATGAGTAAGTACAAAGAATATAAAAAGTTAGACTTCCCAGCTTTTGAACAGGAAGTTTTAACCTTTTGGGAAAATGAGAAAGTTTTTGAAGCCAGCATAAGCAGCCGCGAAGGTGCCCCTTCCTTTGTGTTTTATGAAGGTCCACCCAGCGCCAACGGAATGCCAGGTATTCACCATGTGGTTGGTAGAGCAGTAAAAGATATATTTTGCAGATACAATACCCTTAAAGGTTTTCAGGTAAAAAGAAAAGCAGGTTGGGATACCCACGGATTGCCAGTAGAACTGCAAGTTGAAAAAACTTTAGGCATCACAAAAGAAGATATTGGCAAGAAAATTACCGTTGCAGAATACAACGAAGCTTGCCGCAAGGATGTAATGAAATACACCGATATCTGGGACAAACTAACCAGCCGAATGGGCTATTGGGTAGATTTGAGCGACCCTTATATCACCTACGAAAACAATTATATTGAAAGTCTTTGGTACCTATTAAAAGAGCTTTATAAAAAAGGTTATTTATATAAAGGTCATACCATACAACCTTACTCTCCTGCTGCAGGTACCGGCTTAAGTAGTCACGAGTTGAACCAACCCGGCACTTATAAAGATGTTAAAGACAATACCATTGTTGCCCAATTTGAAGTAAGTGGCGACCAAAGCATTTTTGGTACAGATGAAAAAGTTCACTTCTTAGCTTGGACCACCACGCCTTGGACTTTGCCTTCTAATACAGCACTTGCAGTTGGAGAAAAAATTGATTATGTATTGGTAAAAACTTTTAACCCATACACCAATTTGCCTATAAATGTGGTGTTGGCCAAAGACCTTCAAAACAAATATTTTCCAGAAAGCAATTCCGGTTTGAACCTAGAAGAGTATAAAGAAGGTGATAAGAAAATCCCTTTCCAAGTGCTAAAGGAATTTAAAGGTAAAGACCTATTAGGAATTCGTTACCACCAATTATTGCCTTACGTACAACCAGATAATGGCGATGCATTTAAGGTAATTGCTGGCGATTTTGTTACCACTTCTGACGGTACCGGAATTGTGCACATTGCTCCTAGCTTTGGTGCCGACGATTTTAGAGTGGGCAAACAAAATGGAATGGGTTCCTTAACTCTGGTTGATAAAAGAGGAAAATTCTTAGATACCGTTCTTGACCCAATTTTTCCATTAGACGGCCGCTTTGTGAAAGAAGCTTATTTAACAGAAGAAGAAAAAGCCATTGAATTAAGTATTCAACAAGTACGCTTGGCGGCAATTATTCCAAAGTTGGATAAATATTTAAGCGCAGATGAATTAATTGCCTTGAAACTTAAAATAGAAAACAAGGCTTTTAAGATTGAAAAATACGACCATACTTATCCGCATTGCTGGAGAACAGATAAACCAATCCTTTATTACCCATTAGAAAGTTGGTTCATAAAAACCACTGCCGTAAAAGACAGGTTGGTAGAGTTAAACCAAACCATCAACTGGAAACCATCTCATACTGGAACAGGAAGATTTGGAAATTGGCTGGAGAACTTGGTGGATTGGAACCTTTCTCGCTCTCGCTATTGGGGAACACCATTGCCAATTTGGAGAACAGAATTGGGAGATGAAGAAAAATGTATTGGTTCGATCCAAGAATTAAATGAAGAGATTGCTAAATCTGTTGCTGCAGGTTTTATGGAATCTAGCTTCGAAATAAAAGATTTACACAAACCTTTTGTAGACCATATTATTTTGGTTTCTTCAACAGGAGAAAAAATGTTGCGCGAACCAGATTTGATAGACGTTTGGTTTGATAGTGGTGCAATGCCTTATGCTCAATGGCATTGGCCTTTTGAAAACGAAGAAGTTTTTAGAAACAATTTCCCTGCAGATTTTATTGCCGAAGGTGTAGATCAAACCCGTGGTTGGTTCTTTACCTTACACGCACTTTCTGTTTTATTGTTTGATAGCATTAGCTACAAAAATGTAATTGCAAATGGTTTGGTGCTAGATAAAAACGGCAACAAAATGAGCAAGCGTTTGGGCAATGTAGTTGATCCTTTTAAAACCATTGATCAATTTGGTGCAGATGCCACCCGCTGGTATTTATTGAGCAATAGCGATCCTTGGGATAATCTTAAATTTGATATCGACGGTGTTGCGGAATGCCAAAGAAAGTTTTTTGGAACTCTTTATAATACCTATAATTTCTTTGCGCTTTACGCCAATATTGATGGGTTCTCATACTCTGAACCAGAAATAGCCTTGGAAGAACGCCCAGAAATAGACCGTTGGGTTTTGAGTTTATTGAATACCTTGGTTCAAAAAGTAGCCAAGCACATGGACGATTACGACCCAACTCCAGCAGCTAGAGCTATACAAGATTTTGTAGGAGAAAACTTGAGCAACTGGTATGTTCGCTTGTGTAGAAGAAGATTCTGGAAAGGCGAATACTCGCAAGATAAAATCTCTGCATACCAAACTTTATATACCTGTTTAGAAACTGTTTCTCAATTAATGAGTCCTTTCGCTCCCTTTTTCTCGGAGCAATTGTACCGCGATTTAAACGAGGTAAGTAAAAGACAAAGCAGCCAATCGGTGCATTTAACCTATTATCCAAAAGTTAAAACAAATTGGATCAACAAAGAATTGGAAGAGCAAATGGAATATGCTCAATTAATCTCTTCTTTGGTTTTATCGCTTCGCAAAAAGGAAAACTTAAAGGTTCGTCAACCGCTTCAAAAGATTTTGATTCCGGTAATCGACCAAAGAATAAAAGACGAAATCACCCACGTGAAGGAGTTAATCTTGGCTGAGGTTAATGTAAAAGAACTAGAGTTTATTGACGCTATAGATAAAAGTATCAAAGCCAATTTCAAGACTTTGGGCAAAAAAGTGGGTAGTAAAATGAAGTTGGTTGCAGAAGCAATTAGCGGTTTGAACCAAAATGAAATCAGTCTTTTAGAACAAAACGGAAGCTTTTCTTTTACAATAGAAGGACAAGAAATCTCTATTTTATTGGAGGATGTGGAAATACTTTCTAAAGAAATTCCAGGATACAAGGTAGCTCACGAAGGCAAGATAACGGTGGCTTTGGATGTTAACTTAAGCGAAGAACTTAAGGAAGAAGGAATTGCCCGAGAATTGGTAAGTAAGCTTCAAAACTTAAGAAAAGAGCAAAACCTAGACGTTATCGACAAAATAAGTGTAAAAATTGTTGACGATTCTTATATAAAACGTGCTATAAATCAATTCAAAACCTATATTTGCAGCGAAATTTTGGCAACCGATATTGAACTGGTGAGCACTCTGGATGCAGAAACAGCAATTTTGGTGGATGAAATTACTATAAAGGTTAAAATTGAAAAATTGAACTAAGAAGACATGGCTAAGAAAATTATCAAAAAGACTGCAAAAAAAGCAGCAACCAAAACAGCTCCTAAAAAAGCAGTGGTAAAAAAGGTTAGCAAACCAGCCCCTAAAAAAGTTACCAAGCCAGTTGTTAAGAAAACAGCAACCAAAAAAGTAGCTCCTAAGAAAGCAACTAAGCCTGTAGTAAAGAAAACTGCAATTAAGAAGACAGCAACCAAAAAAGTGGCTCCTAAAAAAGTAGCAGTTAAAAAGGTAGCCACCAAAAAAGTTGTAGTTAAGAAAGCAGCTACAAAAAAAGTTTCGCCAAAAAAAGTAGTTAAGGCAATAAGCAAAAAAGTTGTTGCTAAACCAATTGCTAAAAAAGCAACCAAAGTAGCACCTAAAAAAGCAGCTACTAAGAAAGTTATTGCAAAACCAGTTGCTAAAAAAGCTGCTATTAAAGCAATCAAAAATGTAGTTAAGCCAATTCAAAAAGCAACTAAACCTGCTGTAAAATCTGCACCTAAAAAGGCAGTTGCACCAGTTGCTAAAAAGGCTGCAACTAAATCTGCAGTAAAGAAAGTTGCTCCTAAAAAGGTAAATAAAGTTATAGCTAAACCAGTTGTAGTAAAGAAAGCTGCTAAAAAAGCAATTGTAAAACCAGTTGTTGTTGAAGTGGTAAAACCTGCTGCAAAGCCAGTATCTAAAAGCAAAGCACCTGCAAAAAAACCAATTGTGGTTGAACCAAAAGCAATTGTTGTGGCGCCTAAAAAGCCAAAAGCATTAAAACCAGTTGTAAGTCAAGTTCCAATTTTTGAAGAAAAACCAGAGGAAATGCCAAACCTCCCAATGGATACTAAAAGATACAGCGATGCTGAATTATTAGAATTCAAGGATATAATTAACAAGAAGTTAGTTGTTGCTAAAGAAGAGTTAAACAATTTGTTGAACCAAATGCAAAACCCAGGAATCAACGGTGGTGCGGATACAGATAATGCTTACAATAAATTAGACGACGGCGCTTCTACTTCAGAAAAAGAATATTTGAGTCAGTTAGCTGCTCGCCAACGTAAGTTTATTGAAAACTTGGAAAATGCATTGATCCGTATTGAAAACAAAACTTACGGTATTTGTAAAGTAACAGGTAAATTAATTTCAAAAGAAAGATTACGTGCAGTGCCACATACCACTTTGAGTATGGAAGCTAAATTGCAACAGTACAAATAATTAAATATTACTATTAGAAAAGCCTCGAGCCATCTCGGGGCTTTTCTTTTTACCGCCTATCCAACAACTCCTACATTTAAGCAAATACATTTGGCATCCTTTAAGTATTTTTTACATTTGCCTTTAAGAAAACTGCATTCATGAACATTAAGAAATTTTTCATTCCGTTTGTTATCCTAAGTAGTATTTTGGTTTTGGACCAAGTCTTTAAATTCTACATCAAAAATCACTTTTATCTTGGTGAAGAAATTTCTGTAATAGGCGATTGGTTCAAACTACATTTTACAGAAAACTATGGAATGGCATTTGGCCTTGAGTTTGGCGGTAAAACAGGGAAGATAATTTTAACCTTGTTCCGTATTATTTTTGTGGGAGTAATAGGCTATTATATTAAGACCTTAATAGATAAAAACACCAAACCTATTTATGTATATGGTTGGGTATTTATAGTTGCGGGAGCCTTAGGAAACATTATTGATAGCGTTTTTTACGGTGTTTATTTTGGCTACGATTCATGGTTTCATGGAAGAGTAGTTGATATGTTGTATTTCCCACTAATTCAAACTACCATTCCAGAAAACTGGCCCTTCTGGGCAGGTGAAGATTTTGAATTTTTCAGACCGGTTTTCAATATAGCAGATGCCGCCATTAGCTTGGGTTTTGTAATGATACTCTTGTTTCAAAAAGCAGTAACTGAAGAAGAAAATAAAGCTGAAAGCGAAAGCACTATCGCGCCAGAAGTGGAAACTGAAGGGTGATTGTCACTATATTTTTTGAATAAAAAAGTCCAGAGAATAAAATCAATTCTGGACTTTTTTTATGCCTTAAAACTAAAACGACTTACTAAAGTCGTCGGGTAACTTTTGCAATTTAAAATCAATTCTGATAGAATAAAACCTTGCTAACATTTTGGGTTTTGCAATTATTCTGTTTAAAATTTTTTATCAAATTAGGCAGGTCCATTATCTTAATTTTTTATTAATTCCCTTAACTGATTTTTAAAATGGATTAAACTGATTTCCACCCTATCTCTGATGATTTGCCTAGTATGAATATTAATAAATTTTGCATTAATAAAGACACTCTGTTTATCGGTGGCAGCAAGGGCATTTGGTTCAGACCATTATCTCAATTGGTTAGTTCCATTAATCGGTTTGAACCAAACTTAAATGAAATTTCTGTTTACCCCAATCCATTTACTGAAACCCTGAATATAGATTGGGAATCCAAAAACTTAGAAGCCACTGATTTGCAAATTATAGATATGCAAGGCAGAATAATTTGGCCTAAAACCGCATTTCAATTACCAAATGCCATCAATCTTCAAGGTCTTCAACCAGGCTTGTATTTCCTAAAATTAGGTCAGGATTCAACCAGCATAACCAAAAGAATTCTTAAACTTTAGGTAAATCTGAAGAACTACTTTATTGCAAATTAACTCCCATAATTACCCTTGCTTTTTGTGGAATGGTTAGGAGAAAATCAGCTCATTTTTCACAAAAATTGTTTTACTCAATATATTGAGTAAATTTGCTCAATACATTGAGTAAAATCATGAATACAATACAAAGGTCTTATTTAGAGACAATTAAAAGTAGATTATTTGAGCCTGTTAGGCAAATTCAGGTGCTTGCCGGACCAAGACAGGTAGGAAAAACTACCTTAGTGAGGCAGGTATTGGAAGTGAGCAAAATGCCAAACAAATACATTAGCGCAGATGTTGTTGCAGTCGGCGACCAAGGTTGGTTGAATGTAGTTTGGAATGAAGCAAGAATTGCTCAAAAAACAAGGGGTACAACTTTTATCCTAGCAATTGACGAAATACAAAAAGTTTTTCAATGGAGCGAAAAGGTAAAACAATTGTGGGATGAAGATAGAGCCAATAACCTTAATTTACATGTAATCTTGCTAGGGTCGTCACGATTGCTCCTGCAACAAGGTTTAACCGAATCTTTAGCAGGAAGATTTGAATTGATTCATATTCCACATTGGAGATTTTCTGAAATGAATAAGGCCTTTGGATTTAGTGAAGAAGAATATGCCTGGTTTGGCGCCTATCCTGGTGCCGCATACCTCATTAAAGATGAGGATAGATGGAAGCAATATATTCGTGAGTCTTTAATTGAAACAGCCATATCCAAAGATTTACTCATGCTCACAAGAGTTGATAAACCTGCATTGCTAAGGAATCTTTTTGAATTGGGTTCAAGTTATTCGGGACAAATTTTGTCTTTTACCAAACTCATGGGTCAATTGCAGGATGCTGGAAACACCACCACTTTAGCCCACTATCTGCGGTTATTGGATGGAGCAGGATTGCTTACTGGATTACCAAAATTTGCCATAGATAAAGCTCGAACCAAGAGTTCTAGTCCGAGATTTCAGGTATTCAATAATGCACTTATGAATTGCTACCGGCACCAAAATTTTCAAGAAGCAAAAGCCAATCCAGAAGTTTGGGGTAGGGTTGTTGAATCTGCAGTTGGATGCCATTTCTTAACCTATAGAGAAGAGGGTATTGAAATTTTATATTATAGGGAAGGTGCAGATGAGGTAGATTATATCCTAACCTACAAAGGAAAATTTATTGCATTGGAAATCAAGACCAATAAACCACAAACCAAAGGACTAAATAAATTTACTTCAAAATTTTCTCCTCATAGAACCTATCTCATTTCACCCGAAGGAATTACTTGGCAAGAATTAATTAAATTGAACCCAGCTGAGTTGTTCTAAAAACACATCGTGATAAGTACGTTCATTTAAATAGCCACTAATACACAGATTTAACCACTCCCCCCAAAGACCAAAGACTAATGTCAAAAGCCCCTCCACTGCCAGAAGCCAGAAGCAAGCTGCCAGCTGCAAAAAACAACATCAGACACACAAATTAAACTCCCCCCAAAGACCAAAGACTAAGGACCAGAGACCACTCCACAGCCAGAAGCCAGAGGCAAGCTGCCAGCTGCAAAAAACAACATCAGACGCACAAATTAAACTCCCCCCAAAGACCAAAGACTAAGGACCAGAGACCACTCCACAGCCAGAAGCCAGAGGCAAGCTGCCAGCTGCAAAAAACATGCACAAATGCACAGACTAAACTTATAAAAAGCTAACGGCCAATGGCTAAAAGCCAAAAGCAATGAACTCTATTAAGAAATCATATCAAAACCGCAATAAGGAACTAATGCAGCTGGGATCCGAATTCCTTCTGGTGTTTGGTTGTTTTCTAAAAGTGTTGCTAAGATTCTTGGCAAAGCCAAAGCACTGCCATTTAAGGTATGCGCCAATTGGTTCTTACCTTCTTTATTTTTGAACCTACATTTTAAACGATTCGCCTGGAAGCTTTCGAAATTTGAAGTAGAGCTAACCTCCAACCACCTTCCTTGAGCTGCGCTATAGGTTTCAAAATCGTAAGTTAAAGCAGAAGTAAAGCTCATATCCCCACCACATAAATGAAGAATTCTATAAGGCAATTCTAATTTCTCTAACAAACCTTTTACGTGAATTACCATTTCATCCAACAAAGCATACGATTGATCTGGATGTGCAATTTGTACAATTTCTACTTTGTCAAATTGATGCAATCGGTTCAAACCGCGAACATGTGCACCCCAAGCTCCAGCTTCTCTTCTAAAGCAAGGTGTATAACCCACATTCTTAATTGGCAAGTCTTCTTCCTTTAAAATTACATCCCTATAAATATTGGTAATTGGAACTTCGGCAGTAGGTATCAAATACAAATCGTCAACTGTTGCATGGTACATCTGACCTTCTTTATCTGGTAATTGTCCGGTTCCAAATCCACTTTCAGCATTCACCAATAAGGGAGGTTGTATTTCTGTAAATCCTGCAGCAATGGCTTGATCCAAAAAGAAATTAATCATGGCTCTTTGCAAACGAGCTCCTTTTCCTTTGTAAACCGGAAAACCAGCACCAGATATTTTTGCACCTAATTCAAAATCTATTAAATCGTATTTTTTAATTAAGTCCCAATGAGGCAAGGCATCTTCTGCAAGTGTTGGGATATCACCATTTTGGTAAACGGTAATATTTTCTTCTGCGGTCTGACCCAAAGGAACCGATTCATGAGGAGTATTTGGCAAGCTTACCAATACATCAAATAATTCTTGTTCTAATTGCTTAGAACGCTCTTCCAATCCTTTTCCAGCTTCTTTTAATTTTGCGGTTTGAGCTTTCAATTCTTCAGCTCCTGCTTTATCGCCAGATTTCATGAGTTCACCAATTCTCTTGGCCAAACCATTCGCCTCCGATTGATTTTTCTCCATTTCAGCTTTTGCTTTTCTATTCTCTTCGTCTATAGCTAGAACCGTATCTATGGTTTCAACATATTTTGGGTTTCTTTTACTTAATCTGTCTTTTGCGTCTTGGGTTTGCTCACGCAAATAGTTTAATGCTAACATGTACTCTATACTTTAAGGCGCAAATATCAATAATTTCAAAGCAATTATGTAAACATTGATTCCATAAAAAAAATTCACTTGAAAATCAATCCATTTGCAAACCCCATTTAAGAAAAATAGAACCACCAAAGTCTTTCTTAGGTGCAATTTCATAAAAATCATTAAAATGAAATACACTAAATAAAGAAGGAACAAGATTAAATAAATCTTCTTTTTTTAACTTTATTTTAAGAGCAAGTTTATTACATTTGATTTCAAGTCAAATCGTTATGAAAAAAATTTACATCCTGTTTTTCCAATTTATTTTAATGATTAGCACTCTAAGCGCACAATCATTACCAGCAATTGTTGAAGGTTTTGAAACTTTACCTAGTTGGCCATCATCGCCCTGGACTAATGCAGCTGCAGGTACTTCTACCATTGTAACTTCTCCAGTGAAATCAGGTTCCAAAGCATTATCATGTGGTGGTGATTGGGCTTATAGAACTGATATTACAGTTGGAACCGCTGGGCAAAAAATAAGTTGGTGGGTTAATTTCTCCGCTGCTGGAAGAGCTTACCTTGGTTTTGGCGCTTCATCCGGTGGGGGTTATTCCTTGTTGCTTGCTCCAAACACTACCACTTTTTTGATTCAGCAAAATGCATCGTGGGGTTACGCAGATTTAATATCATCACCGCAATCTTATACATACAACCAATGGTATAGAGCAGAAGTAGTATTTAATACAACTACTAATATATCTTGTTATTTATATGCTGCAGATGGAATAACTTTAGTTAACTCTATTGTTAGTTATACCATTGGTGGACTTACTCCTGGCGGGCTTTCATTACGTGGATTTGGAGGAGCAGTAGTTGATGAATTTAGAGCAGGAACGCCTGGTGGTGCTGGTGGTGGCGGACCAATTTTACCCCCAATTGCCAATTACTTTCCTAGTCAAGCAACCGTAAATACCATTCCTAATGATACCGTTTGGATTAATAGTCCTTATGATTTAGTTGCTACAAGCACCAATGCTACCCGCAACTATTGGGACTTACCAAGTGTAAACCCTCTGCCATTTGGTTATAGCCGCCAAAATGTAGCATGGACTTCACAACAATATATTGATACAGCTAAATACAATTCGCGTTTTAAATATACTTTCCCTAATAGAGGTTTTGTACCTGTTAGGTTACTTGCAATAAATGATTTCAAGCGTGATAGCTTACGCGATAGTATCTTAAAATATATATGGGTAGATACCCCAAATACAACTCCTAAACCAAATTTCTTTGCCGCACGCAGAAAGATTGGTATTGGTGATTATGCTTCTTTAGTTGATATCACTTCTAATGGTCCTTTCCAATGGTATTGGACTTATAGTCCAGCTTGTAATTTATGTACTACACCTCCTTATTTCAATAATTTCTTTGCAGGACCAACTGATCAAAATCCATTGTTCTTTGGCGGAGATCCAGGTAAGTTTACCATTTGCTTGCAAGCATGGAATGATAGAGGCTGGGATACCATTTGTAAACCAAATTATATAGAGGTATTGAATAGCATAAATATGTGTAGCGGTAGTGGAAGCGATAAGAGCTCCGAGCAAGAAGGATTTATTTTTGCCGCTTCTGGTCCTGGCTTAAGCTATACACGTTCTCAACTTAACGGTTGCCAAGGTTTGTTATTAGAGCCTTGTGCCGATAGCATTATTCTTTGGGTAGATAGAATGAAGATGTTGCCCAACGATTCCATAGTAATTCACAATGGAACTAGTGCATCCGCTCCAATTCTAAAAACAATTGGTGGTTCTAATGTGAACCAATTGCCTGTAAGTATTTTGCAGAATGGTATAAAAGGTGGAAATAGGTTGTTCCTAAAGTTTAAATTGGGTACTGGTAATCCTACCTTGCCATACGATTCGGCTGGTTTTTCAATCAGATGGGAAGTTATAGATGCTAGTTATCCAAAACCAACATCTATTATGGTGGTGCCAGATTCCATCTTTAGTTTGCAACCTGTACAGTTTATCAGTGCGTCTGTTGGAACCTTGATGCAATACTCATGGGATACCGATGGAAATGGTGTTTATGATTCTACAGGTGCAACTGCTAATAAAAGCTTCTTGGTAACAACACCAAATTACAAAAAGATATGCTTGGTAACCTACAATTGTGTGGGCAGCGATACCACATGCAAAAATGTTTTGTTCTTACCAACTACTCAAAAACCAGTAACACGTTTTGAAGCAGACAAGGTACAAGGTTTCAATACCGATACTTTCCGCTTTACAGATAAGAGTTTGTTTGGTCCAAGTACTTGGAAATGGACCTTCACACCAGGAACTGCTCAGTTTATCATGGGAACAAGCAATACAAGTCAAAATCCAATGATTCGCTTTACACAGAGAACAAAGTATACTGTGAAATTGGTAACAACTAATCAGTACGGAAACGACTCTTTGATAAAAGTAGATTATGTAAATATTGGAGCTTACGACCAACCTGCATGTATTACAGATATCAATTTGGCAGATGGTAGTGTGGGTATTAGTCGTGTAGTCTTAGAAAGTGGATTAGATACTAGCACCAATGCTTATACCCCATGTTTCCAAATAGTAGAAGGCAATCAAGCCGCATCGATGTACAGAGGAAGCAAGGGATTGTTAACTGTTGTTCGTCCATCCACCACTAGCCCAATGGACCGCAAGGCCTGGATAGATTTTAATATGGATGGATTGTTTACCAATGACGAATTGGTAATGGATGAAATAAATGCTCAAAACTTGACTAAGATAGATACAGTTAAAGTAAGTGAAACACAAAGAATAGGAACCACTAGAATGAGAGTGGGAGTAACCTATGCTGGAACTACCCTAAATCCAAGTGTAACTTTCTTAGGTGTGTTTAGAGATTATACCGTAAACTTCCCAATGGATACAGTTAAACCTAGTATTTCCATGATTGGAAATTCAACTTATTATACAGAAATCAACAAAACTTTTGTAGATCCAGGAGTACTTTCAATGGATAATATCGAAGGTGACATAAGCCATAAATACCAAACCATAGGAACGGTTGATACTACTGCTGTTGGACCAAATTACTTGAAATACATAACAACAGATTTATACGGAAACGTAAGTGATACCTTGTATAGAACCGTATTTGTAGTATTGAACCAAACGGGTCCAACCTTAACATTGATGGGTCCAGAAAATGTCTATGTAGAGGTGTATAATGATTATACTGAACCCGGCTATATAGCTAAAGACAATCAAGGTTTTGATATTTATAGTTCTGTGGTAATTACCACCGATTTGGATACCTCTAAGATTGGCCTATACAGCATGGATTATATAGTAGTAGACGCTTTTGGAATGAGTGACAATGCGCAAAGAGCAATTACTATTGGCGATAGTACTCGTCCAGAGGTAACACCTAAATCTAATCCATACATTCAACAAGTAGGAACTGCTATTGATTTAACCAAAGTGGTGACAGTAACTGATAATTATTGGTCAAATTCATTTGTTGATTTAACCATTCAAGGAACAGTAGATGTAAACAGTGTTGGAAGCTACTTTATTCGTTATGTAGCCAGAGATAATAGCGGAAATATTGGAGATGAAGTTTTAGTGGAAGTAATTGTAAAAGATACCAAGGGGCCTACAATAACATTAAAAGGAGTTACCCCTATGGAGTGGGATGTTAATACCACATTTTTAGATCCAGGTGTAAATGTATCTGACAATTATTGGCCAGCAAATACCATAGTGGTTACTAAAAAAGGTAACGTTCTTAGTAATGTAATAGGCGAATATACCATCTGGTATATTGCAACAGATCCATCTGGAAATAAAGATTCTGTTTCTAGAGTTGTGAAAATAAAAGATTTAACTAGTCCACAAGTAGATTTATTAAATATCATTACAGTTAACTTACCAAGATGGGCAGTTTACGAAGATGCACCAGTTTCATTAATTGATAATTATAATACAGATGCTGAAATGAGACCATCACTTGTAGTTACTAATTCCTTGCCTATAAATGCGGAAGGCAAGCATTTTGGAGATGCTCCTGGTTTGTATAGTGTTACCTATGTAGTTAAGGATCTTTCTGGCAATCAATCACCTGTAGCCAAAAGAGTAATAAATGTTTTGAAAGAACCAACCCCAACTGGTGTTAATGAAGTAATGAACATTGATAAAATAATGAGTGTTTATCCTAATCCAAGTAATGGCTCAATCAATTTGCGCTTAGCAGATATTCAAACGCAAGATGTGCAGGTTTCCGTTTACGATATGTTGGGTAAAATAATTGTTCAACAAACCATAAAAGGAAACAATTTACAGGTTCAAGAATTGGATTTAACTCATCAACCAAAAGGATTCTATATAATAAGAGTTCAATCTGGGGATCAAGTATACTCAAGAAAACTCCAGATAAATTAATCTTCTTCCTAAAAAAAGAGTCGTAATAATAATTATTACGACTCTTTTTTTTGCCTCAAACCCAATTTACAAAAAGTCTATTTCAATCTTTCTGCCAAGGAATTGTTAAGCAATGGCAAATCACAAACTAAACATGTTTCACATTTAGAGGTATGAATCCAATGACTTCTTTCATTAAAGGGTAAGGCATTAATCTTCTCTTTTGAAAATAGCTTTTGTTTTAAGGCCAAGGAAGCATGCATTTTATTATGGTAAAAATATCTCCACGCTCTCCAAGGTTGCCTTCTTAAATTTTGAAGGGCTGTAGGAAAAATAGAAAGTACACGAAGGCTAAGAATATCTAAATTATCCTTTATACAATCATTATTTAAAATATCTAAATCGGCACCATATCCAATAAAGAACACATCCCCTCCCCATAATTCATTAATAGAATACAATAGATTGCGGCAATTGGTTCTAATAATTAAATTAGGACTACTATTAGCTTGTAGCTTTGAATATGCGATTAGTTTCCCATTAGCAAAACAAACATGAATTATTTCATCTGGCAATTCTTTTAGCTTTATGGAGAAATTTAACTTAGAAAGCACTTTTATTTTTATGCCTTTACAACTTTTGGGAAACAAAGTATTTAGTTGGGTGCAAAGTTCTTCAATAGTTGTGGTATTTGGTTCTAGCTTCGCATCAGTTTCAGTAGAAATCTCTGTGGCATATTGTGTTTCCCCAAAGCTTCCCCATTCATCGTTTTGAACCAAATTATAATAAGGAGAGGTCTTTTCCCAAACATCTTCCGAAATGTAATCGCCTGGATACAAATGCCAAAAAGCAACTTGATGATCTGTTTTTAATTCAGAATAATACTTATCAATTAAGTTTCTTGCCTGTCTTATATGATTAATCCATAACTTATCTTTTTGGATCAAAACAAAACCAGGTAAAAACGGAATTGCAACCTTTGGTTTGAATGCAACTACAAATTCACAAAATAGTTTCATTAAAAACTGCTCCCTTAAAACACCTATCTCAAGATCATTTTTGAAGGGACTATGAATAGCATTGGGAAAATATCCAGCACCTCCTACCCCCGACATTAAATAATCTATTTTCGGCCAATGGGCATTTACTTTTTGGGCTATTAATTTTAAAAACTTAAGGTGTGTGGCATTAAATGCATCATTTAAATTTAGATAAACCTTTCCTTTATATTCGAGAATAAATATGGAATCAAGTCCATTTACCACAAAGGTTAATTTAAGATGCATGCCAATAGATACCGTTTTATAGCTATCTAATTCGTAAACAGATTTAAAACCAATACTCAAAATGGCATCCTTTGTATCTTGCAACCAAGTATAAGGCAGAAATACAGCTGCTTTTTTATTAAGCTGCCCTAGGGTAGGGAAATGACAATGATCTTCGTGGCCATGCGTAATAATTACATGGGTAATATCTTTTGCATAATTTGTATCAATAGGTTTGGGGAAAACATGCCAGTGGTTTAAATAGGCTGAACCAAAAAACCATGGGTCAGAAATCAACTTTGCATCTTCTGTTTCAATTAAAATAGAAGAATGGGTTATATAGGTAATTTTTAGCATGAAAAGGTAATTGGCCAAAGGCTAAAAGCCAATGGCCAAAAACAAACTATCCTTCTGTTACAATAACTTTCGTCATCACATCGCCTTGACGAATAGCATCGATAACTTCTAAGCCTTCGTAAACCTTACCAAAACAAGTATGGTTTCTATCTAAATGTGCGGTATTATTTCTGCTATGGCATACAAAGAATTGAGAGCCCCCAGTATTTCTGCCTGCATGTGCCATAGATAAAACCCCTCTATCATGGTATTGATTTTCACCAGTTAATTCGCAATCTATTTTATAACCAGGACCACCTGCGCCAGTTCCTGTTGGGTCGCCACCTTGGATAACAAAATCAGGAATAACGCGATGGAAACTTACACCATCATAATAGCCACTTTTAGCCAGTTTTAAAAAATTTGCAACCGTATTTGGAGCATCTTTATCAAAAAACTCAATTTTCATAACACCTTTCTGGGTGTGGATTTCTGCTTTTGCCATAATTATAGATTAAACGGCGAAAATAGCCATAATCTCGAAAATCAAATGCCTAAAAAAAATATTCAATTCTGGTAAAACTGGAAAGTTATTTTTTATCAAATCATAACCTATTGCCAAATCTTAAGACAATAGCCTACGGATTTCATTTTAAATCAAAAGCTATAATTTTGATTTTGTATATTTGATAGATGTATTTAAACCGAAAAGCGAATTCTTACAAAATATTTTTATTTGCAATCCTTATTGGTTTTACTTTTTCAAATTGCAAAAAGGATAATTCTAAACCTCTTGGCGCCGGTATCCTCATAACCGTAGATAAACCTCCAGATACATGGCAACATCTTCAAA
Organism: Bacteroidia bacterium; assembly: GCA_021740845.1. Lineage (GTDB taxonomy): Bacteria > Bacteroidota > Bacteroidia > UKL13-3 > UKL13-3 > B1. The sequence continues at coordinate 47,782 of JAIOYZ010000016.1, read as the reverse complement.
CTTTTCTTAAAGAAAACGATGTTAAATTAACCTTCTATATTGAGAATTATAATACAATAACCGACTCAACCAAAGAAATGATGAAATCATTTATGAAGGATGGACACGAAATTGCACATCACTCATTAACCCATGCACATGCCGATGAGTATGCAGAAAAATATGGCGTTGACGCCTATCTTCAGGATGAAATATTAAACGTAACAGAGGCTATGAAAAAGGATGGATTTAATCCAGTTACTTTTGCCTATCCTCATGGGGATTGCACCTCAGAAGTTGACCAAGCCTTGCTAAAACATTTTGTTAATATTAGGAAAATTATTGCTCCATATTTAAATAAAAAACTATGTGATCTAGACCAAATTTATTTGAGACAAGGCAATGTGAAAGTATTTTTTGGGGCAGGAATTGATACACGCTATCATTTAGAATTAGAAGATATTTTTAAGGCTCTAGAGAAAGCAAAAAACTCCAGGCAAACAATAAGTTTGTATACGCACTTTTTAAGTAAGGATGGAAAACCTCTTGAAGGTTCAGATTCCCATATTGCCCAAGAAGATTTTATTAAAATTATTCAAAAGGCAAAAGAATTAGGTCTTAAATTTTATACTGCTAAAGAAGTAGGAGCTAATTAATGATATTAAAGAAAGTAATTTTTACTGCCGTCCTTTGGTGTATTTCATTTGCATTTTCTTTTGGTCAAGAAAAGAAACATACAAAAATTGTATTCGCAGAATTATTAGGTGCTTCAGACATTTATAGTCTTAATTTTGATTATGGTTTAACCGATAATAGAACCCTTATTGCTGGACTTTCATTTATTCCAGGAACCTGGCAATTAAATGGCTTAAACGATAGAAGCTTTTTGTATGTACCTATTATGTATCATTTTTTAGTGGGTAAAAAATGGCTTAAAGGAGAAATTTCGGGAGGAAGCTTACAAACAATAACTTTTCATAAAGAAAATCGAAATCTCTTTAAATTTAGACCCCAATTAGGCATTGGATTACGAATTCAACCTAAAAAAGGAATATTTTTAAGGGCTGGTATTAGCATTAAACTCCCCCTTGCCCTTTCTGTTGATTCCTACGAAGCATTTATTTACAAGGAGCCGAGAACTCTAATTTGGCCAGGGATTGGATTTGGATATTGCTTTAATTGAGAATCCACAAAAAAAATTCTACAAAAAAGCCGAGCAACTTTTGGTTACTCGGCTTTCATTATAAAACTATTAATTATGAACCGCTCAAAGCTGCTGCACCACCTACAATTTCTGAAATCTCAGTTGTAATGGCACTCTGACGAGCGCGGTTATATTCTAATTTCAAGGCTTTAATTAATTCACCAGCATTATCAGTTGCTTTATCCATAGCAATCATACGAGCACCATGTTCAGAAGCAAATGAATCCAATAAACCTTTATAAACTTGGGTTTTCAAAATTCTTGGAATCAAAGTTTCCAAGATTTCTGCTTTGCCTGGTTCAAAAATATAATCATTTTTTGAAGCGTTGGCATCCATGTTTTGTTTAGCAATTGGAAGAAAAGGCTCGTTTACCAAAATTTGAGTAGCGGCATTTTTGAATTGATTGTAAACCAATTCTACCTTATCAAATTTACCTGCTTTAAATTGGTTCAAAACGTACTCTCCAATACTAAAGCCATTTTCCGCATTTAGTTGTTGGAAAGTGTCTTTAAAATCAGGGATAATGGATGCATTAGCACGAGTAAAGAATTCGAAGGCTTTCTTTCCAACAGGTAAAATAGTTACCTCTTTTCCAGCGAAATCTTCTTTCATTAATCGTGTGGCCAACTTAATAACGTTGGCATTAAAGCCACCACACAATCCTCTATCGGAAGTGATTACAACCAACAAGACCTTATTAATAGGGCGTTGATTAAAATATACCTTTAAGGAATCTACATCCATTGAATCAGAAAGGTTAGCCAAAATACCGTTCAATTTTTGAGCATAAGGTCTCATTTGAACAATTGCATTCTGGGCTCTTCTCAACTTAGTAGCACTCACCAACTTCATTGCTTTGGTGATTTGCTGGGTTGAGTTAACCGAGGTGATTCTAATACGAACTTCTTTTAAATTAGCCATTTTTTATTTTGCCAGTTCCTAAAAATTAAGCACTATATTTTGCCGAAAGATCTTTTGCAACAGCTTCTAAAACGCTAGTTACATCATCACCAATTCCGCCTTTTTTGATTTTCTCTAAAACGTCGATGTGTTTGTTTTCAAGGAAGTTTAGATAATCCGCTTCAAACTCACGAATTTTATCAACCGGTACACTTGATAATAAACCTTTAGTACCTAGGTAAATAATAGCAACTTGTTGTTCAACTCTCAAAGGAGAGAATTGTCCTTGTTTTAGGATTTCTACGTTACGAGAACCTTTAGCTAAAACCGCTTTGGTAGCAGCATCTAGGTCTGAACCAAATTTAGAGAAAGCTTCTAATTCACGATATTGTGCTTGATCCAATTTCAAAGTACCAGCTACTTTTTTCATTGATTTAATCTGAGCATTACCACCCACACGTGATACCGAGATACCTACGTTAATAGCTGGACGAATACCAGAGTTAAACAAGTTAGCTTCTAAGAATATCTGACCATCGGTAATAGAAATTACGTTGGTAGGAATATAAGCAGAAACGTCACCAGCTTGAGTTTCAATAATTGGCAAAGCAGTTAATGAGCCACCACCCTTTACCAAATGCTTGATAGAAGCTGGAAGGTCGTTCATTTGCTGAGCAATTGAATCTGTACTGTTAATTTTTGCAGCTCTTTCTAGTAAACGACTATGCAAATAGAATACGTCTCCAGGGTATGCTTCACGTCCTGGCGGGCGACGAAGTAACAAAGAAACCTCGCGGTAAGCCACAGCTTGTTTTGACAAATCATCATAGATAATCAAAGCTGGACGGCCAGTATCGCGAATAAATTCACCAATTGCAGCACCTGCCATTGGAGCAAAGAATTGCATTGGAGCTGGATCTGAAGAGGTAGCTGTTACAATAACAGTATAAGCCATTGCACCACGTTCTTCTAAAGTTTTAACAACTTGAGCAACTGTAGAAGCTTTTTGACCACAAGCTACATAGATACAAAATACTGGATTACCAGCATCATAAAATTCTTTTTGGTTGATGATGGTATCTAAACACACCGCAGTTTTACCTGTTTGGCGGTCACCGATAACCAACTCACGTTGTCCACGACCAATAGGAATCATGGCATCGATAGCCTTGATACCAGTTTGTAATGGTTCTTTAACTGGCTCGCGATAGATAACACCAGGAGCTTTACGCTCTAAAGGCATTTCGTATAAATCGCCTGTAATTGGACCTTTACCATCGATTGGTTGACCCAATGTATTGATAACGCGGCCTAACATACCTTCACCCACTTTAATGGAAGCAATTCTACCAGTACGTTTTACAGTGTCACCTTCAATAATTTGATCGGATGAACCCAATAATACCGCACCAACGTTGTCTTCTTCTAGGTTAAGTACAATTCCTTCTACGCCATTAGAAAATTCAATCAGCTCACCCGACTGAACTTTGGTTAATCCGTAGATACGTGCGATACCATCACCCACTTGGAGTACGGTACCCACTTCTTCAAGTTCGGTCTCAGACTTAAAATTGCTTAATTGCTCTCTTATGATGGCTGATACCTCATCTGGTCTTATTTCTACCATAATGAAATGTTATTTTGAAATGTAAGTATTTAATAAATCCTGTTTTGCTTTCTTAAGCTTTCCAGAAATGCTGGCATCATACAATTTATCTTCCATTTGGATAACCAAACCTCCAATAATATCTGCATCTACTTGTGTTTCTAAGATTACTTTTTTTCCTGTTTGTTTTTCAATAAACTCTCTCACTTCATTAACAACAGCATCGCTGATAGCAACAGCCGTTTTAACAGAAGCGGTAGTAATTTTATTAATCTCGTTATATTGACCAATGAAAGCGACGGCCATATCAGGTAAATAATATTCACGGTTCTTGCGAATAACGATATCCATAAAGTCTAAGGTAAGTTTGTTAAACGAACTACCAAATATTTGATGAACAATCGCTTGTTTTTTATCACCCTTTACAATTGGGCTTTTAAACATTTTTGCAAGAGACGAATTTTCTTCAATCGCTTTTTTGAACGCCAAAATATCAGCTTTAATAGCTTCCAAGCAATTGTTTGCAATTGCAAGGTCTATCAAGGATTTGGCGTACCTGCCGGATACTCTGTGTTCAGACATGTTAGTTTAAGGTGATTGATTTTAAATTTTCGTTTACAAAAGATTCTTGCTGTGCGCGGTCTTCCATTTTCTTACGAAGCACTTTTTCTGCTAAATCAACAGTAAGAACTGCTACTTGAGTTTTCAACTCATTCATAGCATTTACTTTAGCTGCTTCAATAGAGGCGCTTGCTTTTTCAATGATTTTACGACCTTCATCTTCTGCTGATTTTTTTGCCTGTGCTATGATATTATCTTTCATATCATTGGCATCTTTCAACATTTGATCGCGCTCAGCACGTGCTTGATTAAGAAGTTTTTCGTTATCAGTCTTTAACGCACTCATTTGTTTGCGTGCTTCTTCAGCTGCATTCAAAGCGTTATTGATTGAATCTTCGCGCTCCCTAATCGAATTTAAGATAGGTTTCCAGGCAAATTTTGAAAGAATGAACAATACAATACTAAATGTAATTGTCATCCAGAAAATTAAACCTAAACCCGGTTTTACTAATTCCATGCTGTGTTTTTTTTAATGAATAATGGTAATTGGTTTATCCTAAAACAGAACACAGCGGCCAAAGCTGCTGTGTTCTGATTGGTATACCGATTACAGCAATACGATCAAAAGACAAACCACGATACCGAAGAATGCAGCACCTTCGATCAAGGCGGCAGCAACGATCATGTTTGCGCGAATATCGCCAGAAACTTCTGGTTGGCGAGCGATTGATTCCAATGCGCTACCACCAATACGGCCAATACCCATACCTGCTCCAATAGCAGCTAAACCAGCTCCGATACCGGCACCCATTTTAGCGAATCCTGGATCTGTTACAGCTTGTAAGATGATGTTTAATAGTGTCATAATTGTGATGTTTAATTGATTTTTATTTATTGATTAATGATGTTCTTCGTGAGCATGCTCTTCTACTGCCATACCAAAGTATAAAGCAGAAAGCAAGGTAAATACATACGCTTGTAAAAATGCAACAAGCAATTCAAGGAAATTCATGAAAACAGTAAAGGCAACTGACAATACAGATACTCCTAAACCTAAGGTTTCACTCATTGCTCCAAAAATGAAGATTAAGCTAAAGAAACCTAACATGATAATGTGACCAGCAGTGATGTTTGCAAATAAACGAATCATCAATACTATTGGTTTATTCAACATACCAATGATTTCAATTGGCACTAACAAAATCCACAATGCTTTTGGAACACCAGGAGGCATAAAAATATGTCCCCAATAGCTTTTGTTTCCATTAAATGAAGTAATCACAAAGGTGAAAACTGCCAAAACCATAGTAACAGCTATATTTCCAGTAACGTTTGCTCCTCCTGGGAAAAATGGGATCAAACCGAATAAGTTATTTATAAAGATAAAAAAGAAGATAGTTAGTAAGTAAGGTAAAAACTTAGCATACTTTGGGCCAATTGAAGGTTTAGCCACCTCATCACGTATAAACATGATTAAGGTTTCGATTAAATTGGCAATACCTTTTGGAGCTTTACCTGCGTTTTTAGTATAGTGTCTCGCTACAGATAACATCAACCAACAAAGGAATAAAACTGAAATAAACATAGACATTACATTTTTTGTAATGCTTAAATCTAAGAAACTAGCTTCATGGTTAATTTCACCTGCTTCGTTAACGGCAACTATTTTATTTTCCTCTAATTTATATCCTTCATAAGCCTCATGTCCATGGTGGAAACGAGAAGAAGAAAAAATCTTGAAACCTTGATTGTCTTTAATGATAATAGGCAAGGGAATAGAAATATGGCTTTTGCCAATAGTTGCAATATGCCAATCATGCGCATCCCCAATATGTTCCATGATTAATTTACCTGCATCCACCTTGTGTTCTGCTTCAACTGCTGATTCATGTTCCATTTCACCTATGGTTTCATGGTGTTCAGCATCGTGGCTGGCTACTGTTGCAGTTTCGGTTAAACTATCTACAGTATGCGATTCGTCGGCAAACAGACTTGCACTGTTGTAGCCTACGTACAATAGAACCAAAAAAACTGGAATTAAATATCTGAAAATCTTTTTGTTATTGGATTGCATGTACTATGTTATTTCTTTAAATCGGGGCGCAAGTTAACCACAAGGAAATAAATTTCAAAAGCTGTGTAAAAGAAATACAATAAAAGATACACAATTGCGAATGATAACTGGCGCTCAGGTGAGAAAATTAAATATATAAACAATGGAAAAATAGAAAATACGAAACGAATACCGATAGCACTATAAACCCTAACAAAGAATGTTTTGTTATCTTTAGGCAAACCCGAATTGGTAATTTTAAAGGTAACTAAGGTTAGTAAAATAAAATAAATAAGGGCTGCCCAAACCAAATTAGTTAATGGTATGGAAGGAAAAACCAGTTGAAAAACAAAAATACCAGCTGCCATTGCCGCAGAAAGCGCAAGTAAGGCAGGCATAAAATTGTTTTTTGTCATAGGGTTTTACTCTATTAAAAAACTGACTATCAATAAAAAAGAACATCAATTTTAATGAATAAGCCGTTTTTCGTTGCCGCAAAAGTAGGATTTCCTATTGAATTAAATACCCATGTAGAAACTATTTTTTAAGAAAATCTTTAAGAGAAAGGTATAATGCAGCAAATACAGAGAACAAAACTCCCAGTAGCGTAAGGATTGGAAAAGAAAATCCGAAATATTTATCGGCGTATTTTCCCCCAAGTGTACCTGCTACCATAACCAAAATCATTTGAATGGCTTGGTTAGTGTATTTAAGTACTTGGTTAAACTGCGGCTTTTTCTCCGTGTTTTTCACTGATAACAGGAGCTTTGGTGTCTAATGGCTTGGAATTTTTACCAGTATTTATATCACTAAAAACATTTGAAAGATTGTTAGCCATTGTGCTTCGGCCATTAAATTCTGCTCCAACTTCGATAATTAATTTTGAACAGGATATGTCGCCATTGATTTTGGCAGTACTTTTAATGGTAAGCAGGTCTGAAACAGAAATATTTCCTTTTACAACGCCAGAAATATCACAATTGATAGCCCTAACATTTCCTTCAACTTGTGCGGAAACACCCAAAACTAATTTGGCTTTCACCTCTATATTTCCTTTTAAAGATCCATCCACCCGTAAATCGCCTTCGGAAATTAGATCCCCATTTATTTTGGTCCCAGCATTCAGAATATTAATTTCCTGAGGGTTAAATGTAGTATTCTTTGATTGGTTAAAAATAGCCATGTTACACTAATTAAATTTATTTTTAAACCTAGGTGGAGAAAACCTTCCTCCTATTATTGGCCAACAAAAAAATTAATTGAGATTACAGTTACCTTTTTTGATGATTTATAATACCTAGTTCGACAAATGTATCAAATTTTTCAAAATAAATAGAATAGCTTTCTAATTTAGAAACTCTTATTTTGGTTTTGGTTCAAACCGAAAAATAAATAAAAAATGTGGGCAATGCTTACATTTTTAAAGAAACATGATTGAAGAAAATAACTAATTGTCATATTTCTTTTCCAGACATAAAAAGTAAAAATATTAAAAATAGGATTTATTTTTTTGAACCCAAAGAATCTTTTATACCTTCTCCACCCTTCATAATATTGGCAATATTCTGGTAATATAGCTCTTTTAGACGAAGCGTTTCTTCCAAAGAATCGGTTTTATACAATAATTCTTGAAGGTTTCGTTTGGATTTAGAATCGGTATACCCTGGAACATATTCACGCAGGGAAGTATAAAAAATTAAGGTTGTAATGAGAATAGTAAATAAAACAATAGCAGAGCTAAAGCCCACAAACACATTCATTGGCGTGAGTTTGAAGGATAATTTTTCCTCAAAAGATTCGTCATTTATCAATACCAACCTATACTTGTACCTTAGCTTGTGAATTAATTTTTTCTTTGGCTGTTCCATTACAGTACCTGAATTAAAAAAGTTTTGGTTAAAATTGTGCGTTTTAAATTCAAAGATAGGCAAAAACAAAGTCTGCATTGTATCAACATAAGAACATATTCTATTTATTGCTCCTTAGCCTAATTGGTTTTGCGGCATGTAATCCAACCAAAGACAAATGGTTGAACCGAAATTTCCATACCCTAACAGGTCATTTTAATGTGTATTTTAATGGGGAACAAAAACTCTTAGATGCCATAAATCAAATTGAAGCAACCCATGTAGATAATTTCGACAAGGTATTAGAAGTATTCCCAATGGGAACAGAGGAGTCTGCTAAAACTGCAGGAAATGTTTTAGATGAGGCTATTAAAAAGTTTTCTAAAACCATTCAAATGCATACCATCGGTTCTTTTACCGATGATTCTTATTTTGCTATGGCCAAGTGCCGCTTTTATAAACAAGATTATTTTGCCTCTATTGAGACTTTTCAATACATCATTGGAAAATACAAGGATGGTGAATTTAAAGATTTAAGCACCTGCTGGATTGCTCGTAATTATATGGGTATGAAAAAAATGGGTGAAGCAGAAGCATTAATGGGTTTGCTTCTTGCCAACAAACAAATAAAAAAAGAAGATTATGCTGTAATCTATGCAACTGCTGCTGATATTAGTATTAAACAAGAAAAATTAGGTCCAGCCATTGATCAATTAAAAATGGCATTGAAGGGTAAACTCACCAAAAATCAAAAAATACGCTACCATTATATTCTTGGTCAGCTTTGCTTATTAACAGATAGAAAACCTGAGGCTACTTACTTTTTTAATAAGGTAATATCCTATATCCCTTCTTACGATTTTGCATTTAATGCCAATATTAACCTTACTAGAATTTACGATTTAAATGATCCTAGATCTATTGCTAAGGTTAAGAAAAACCTAAGGAAAATGACCACAGATGATAAGAATAAGGATTATTTGGATCAACTGTATTTTGAATTAGGCAAATTGGATTTAATTCAAAAAAACACCAACGAAGCAACAAAAGACTTTAAGAAATCTGTTGCATCAAGTACAAAGAATAAAAACCAAAAAGGCTTAAGCTATTATGAATTGGCAAAATTATTTTTCGAGCAAAAAGATTTTAAGATTTCGCAAGCTTATTATGATAGCACTGTTTTGAATTTGGATAAAACCCACAAACAATTCGAACAAATTAACGATACCAAAATTGTTTTATCAGATTTGATAAATAATTTAAAGGTATATGAAGCAGAAGACTCTTTACAAAAACTATCCGTATTGAGCAAGGATGAAATTGAAAGAAAAATTGATTCGTGGATAGCAGAGGTAAAAAGGCAAGAAGAAATAGCGGCAAAAGAGGCAAAGAAAAATGCAAAACATGCTGCTAGTATTGCAAATAATGCCAATTTAAATCCGTCCATTCCTGCTGGTATTCCTGGCGCTGGAGACAATTCTTGGTATTTCTATAACCCTACACTAATGGCTGCTGGAAGGGCCGAATTCTTTAGTAATAAGAAATGGGGCCAAAGAAAAAATGAAGACTTTTGGATGATTGCTGCTAAGGAAAAAACAAGTGTTGAAGCAGATGAAAGCCCTCAAGATTCTTCTACTCTTGGTTCAAACCAAAAGAAAGAAATAATAGACGGTAAAGAAATAGCGGCCGAACCAAAAGTATCAAATTTAACCGGAGATGCTGAACGTGATAATTGGATAAAAAATGTTCCTTTTAGTTCCTCCCAAAAGCAACGTTCTAATGATAGAATGATTGAATCTTTAAACAACTTGGGATTAATTTATTATACCCGACTAAAGAATCCTTCCGAAAGCAGAAAGTACTTCGACATATTGCAAAAAAGGTTTCCAATTAGCGAGTATGAACCTGCTGCATTTTATTATTTATATAAATCAAACGATGAGTTAAATAACAAGAAAATTGCTGAGGAGAATAAACAAAATTTAATAACTAATTATCCAGAACACCCTTATAGTTTATTGGTTCAAAACAAAACCATTCAGTCTTCTGAAAGCTCAAACAATAAAGAATTAATTGCTGCTTATGAAAAAGCATACGCAGCTTATTTATCAGGCAACTACGCAGAAGCATTGCAATTAAAAGAAAACATAGGTAAAGAATTTCCTGGCAATGTTTTTAACCCAAAACTAGATTTATTAAACGCTTTTATTATTGGCAAAACAAAGGACAAAGAGGCCTTTAAGAAAGCCTTAACCGAAGTTAGTACCAAACACAAGGGATTGGATGTTGCGCAAACTGCAGATGACTATTTAGAAGTATTGAACCGTGCAGAAAAAAAATCGGCATTTGCTGCTAAAAATAATGGTAATGCAGAGCCAGGATTTGACTTAGAAACGGAGACTCCTTACTATTATGTTTTGGCTATTAAAAACCAAAAAGTAGACTTTAACGAGTTTGTTAGTGTGTATACCAACTTTAATGAAACCTATGCATCTGAGAAAAGCCTGAGGGTTAATTTAATGATGAGCAATGAAGGCTATCAACTTTTAGTAGTTCGCGAATTTGCCAATAGAAAAGATGCAGAAGAATACTTTAAAACATTACAAGCAACCGATTTAAAAGCAAAAAAACTAAGCTATAATGAGCCTTCTCCTGAGTATATAATTTCAACTAAAAACTTCAGAATAGTACTCAAGGATAAAAAGGTAGAAAAGTTTGCAGAATTTTATAAAAAACAAGAAGAATCGCTCAAACAATAAAAATGAAATTGAATCAATATTTTACGAAAAGCCCTTATTGGAAATGGATTAAATGGCTTTGGATTGGAGCCTTTTTAGGAGTTTTATTACTCTCTACATTGGTTGGCACCATTGCCATGGGTTGGTTTGGTCAATTACCTCCTATTGAAGAATTGGAAAACCCAACCACACAATTGGCAAGTGAAATTTATGCCGATGATGGTTCTCAACTTGGAAAATATTATTTGCAAAATAGAAGCAACGCGAGTTATGAGGAACTTAGTCCGCAATTGATAAATGCCTTAATTGCTACAGAAGACATCCGTTTTTACCAGCATAGCGGAATAGATAATAGCCGCTTATTTACCATGGTAATCTATAATTTAATTGGCAGGCGTCAAGGTGGTAGTACCATTTCGCAACAATTGGCAAAAAATTTATTCCCAAGAAAAAAGTTTAGAAGTGTAGTTGAAAAAGCCCGCACCAAAATTCAAGAATGGATTACAGCCGTGCTTATTGAACAACGTTATACCAAAGACGAAATTCTTACTATGTATTTTAATACCGTAGAATTTGGCAGCAATTCATTTGGTATACGTAGTGCATCCAAAACCTTCTTTGGCAAATCACCAAAAGACCTAAATGCAAAAGAAGCAGCCATGTTAGTGGGTATGTTAAAAGCTCCAACTTTATACAGTCCTGTGCGTAACCCTGCCAATGCTTTAAGAAGAAGAAATACCGTTTTGAACCAAATGGAAAAGGCTGGATATTTAACCTCCGATACTTGTGAACTTTTTAAATCAGAAGCCATAGAATTGAACTTTGCAGAGGAAAGTCATAACGAAGGTTTGGCCACCTATTTTAGAGAAACCCTTCGTATGGAATTATTGGATTGGTGCGAAGAAAATGGTTATAATTTATATAAGGATGGTTTAAAAATCTATACCACCATTAACCCAACCATGCAAAAAATTGCAGAAGAAACAGTTGAATCACAATTGCGCGATCAGCAGAAACTCTTCTTTGCTCATTGGAAAGGAAGAGATCCTTGGGGAGAATTTAAAGAGGTTTTGATTAGTGGAATGAAACGTAGCGATAGATACAGAATTGCTCGTGAAATGAAAAAGACTGAAGCAGAGATTATGAAGGAATTTAATACTCCTGTTAAGATGCGTGTTTTTAGTTATACCAAGGGAGAAATTGATACTACCATGACTCCCATGGATAGCATTAAATATTATAAGCATTTTATGCAATGTGGTTTTATGAGTATGGATCCTCAAACAGGAAAAATTAAAGCTTGGGTGGGTGGTACAAATTACAAATACTTTAAATACGACCACGTAAACATTACCGCAAAAAGACAGGTGGGTTCAACCTTTAAACCTTTTGTATATTCAGTAGCTGTAGATAATGGATTCTCTCCTTGTACTATGGTTCCTGATAAGCCTGTTAGCTTTGATGGCTACCCAGATTATAATCCGGGTAATGCAGATACCAAATATGATTTGCCTGAAATGACCATGTTTAGAGGACTTAAACTTTCTATAAATTTAATCTGCCTAAATGTTTTAAAAATGCTAGGCGATGATGGTATTAAAAACGTAATCGACCTTGCAAAAAAGATGGGTGTTACCAGTAAAATTGAACCTTATCCGTCTTCTGCATTGGGAACAGCAGACATATCCGTTTACGAAATGGTTGGTGCTTTTTCAACATTTGCTAACAAAGGCGTTTGGATCAAACCGAATTATTTAACTAGAATAGTAGATAAAAATGGCAATGTAATTTTTGAAAATCTACCCATAACACAAGAGGCATTAAGCGAGCAAACTGCTTATGTAATGTGTAAAATGTTAGAACAAGTTACCACAACTGGAACAGCTGCAAAAATAAAATATCAATACAAAATTCCGGGTGCTTGCGGCGGTAAAACAGGTACCACACAAAACTATAGCGATGGTTGGTTTATTGGAATTACCCCAACTCTTGTTTCTGGATGTTGGGTTGGTTGGGAAGATAGAGCCATACATTTTAGAAGCTTAAATTTAGGTTCTGGTTCTGCTATGGCAATGCCAATTTGGGCAAACTATATGCAAAAAGTTACCACAGTTCCCAACTTATTGCAAATTGTAAACGAATGGACTCCGCCACAATCACCTTTGAGTATTGAAATGGATTGTGATAAATTCTCCAATTCTTTGCCAGATAAAGAAGATTTTGTAGAATAATAAAAAAAATAGGTTCAAACCAAAACAAGGCGGTTTGAACCTATTTTTTTTACTAATTTGGGGAAGCTAAAATTATGTGATTTTATTTTGGATTGCATATTTGCTATAATGGATTAAAATAAGCGGCCTTGCAAAAACCCAGAATTGCAAGGAAGGTGGTTATTACAATTTCTTTAATGCAAATCAATTTTCGGGTTGAACCAAACTAATTAGGTTCCTATTAGAGAGGAGGACAAAAACATTAAAATTCTCTTAAAGAGAAAATTGTTAGGACACTTGTAAATCAAGTAAATACCCATTACCTTGGCCCTGCTATTTCTAACATAGGAATAGAAAATAATTAACTCAAATGAAAACAAGTTTACTCAAGACTACTTTTTTAGCTTTATTTATTTTATCACTTGGTTTTACCTCCAAAGCTCAAGATCCATGCAATGCAAATTGGACAAAAACTAATAGCACTGATAATGCATATAAAAAGTTCTTTTCTGCTAATTTAAACGATACAGCTTATAAGTATTTTTGGTCGTTTGGGGATGGAAGTGGTTCTGATAATAGAACACCAAACCATACCTATTTGCATGGTGGCAAATACCTTGTTTGTTTAACTGTAGTAAAAAAAGATAGCTCTTGCACCCAAACAAAATGTGATAGTATCAATGTAGAAATACCAACAACTTGCAATGCCAATTGGACAAAAACTAATAGCAGCGATAACGCTCTTAAAAAGTTTTTTACAGCAACCTTGAACGACACAGCATATCGTTATTTTTGGTCGTTTGGGGATGGCAGTGGTTCTGATAATAGGACGCCAAACCATATATATTTACATGGTGGCAAATACCTGGTATGTTTAACAGTTGTAAAAAAAGATAGCTCTTGTACTCAAACCAAATGTGATAGTATCAATGTAGAAATACCAACAACTTGCAATGCCAATTGGACAAAAACTAATAGCAGCGATAACGCTTTTAAAAAGTTTTTTACAGCAACCATGAATGATACAGCATATCGTTATTTTTGGTCGTTTGGAGATGGCAGTGGTTCTGATAATAGAACACCAAACCATACCTATTTGCATGGAGGTAAATACTTAGTTTGTTTAACTGTTGTAAAAAAAGATAGCTCTTGCACTCAAACCAAATGTGATAGTATCAATATAGAAACACCTAATCCTTGTTCTGCTAATTTCTCTATTTTTAAAAGCGATAGCATTGGTTCAAACCCACACTATGTAAGATTTGCAAATACAAGTTCTGGAACAACAACGCGCTGCGTTTATAATTTTGGCGATGGAACAACCTCAGATAATTGCAATCCTATTCATAACTTTACAACTTTAGGCTCGCATACTGTTTGTTTAACAAAATACAATATTCAAGGTAGCGATACACTTTGCCGCAGCACAATTTGCAAAACATTTAGTAATGGCAGTTCTAGCAGTGCAGCTTGCTTAGCCAATTTTAGTTACGAGCGTATTGGCACAACTAATAATTACAGATTCATTAATCATTCTAGTGGAACTCCTTTGGTTTATACTTGGCTTTTTGATGGAGCGGGAGCAACACACAATACAAATGCAGAACATAATTTTAACTCACCTGGAGTTCATACTATTTGTTTAACAGTTCGTAATTCAGTTGACACCACTTGTTCTAATACTTATTGCGTTAGCATTATCACAACAGGCTTGGTTACTCAATCTACCTGCGGTGCCGACTTTGAAAAATCAAATGATACCAATACTCCAAATACTTTTATGTTTAGTTCATTAGCAAGTGATAACTTTAGTAATAATTGGAATTTTGGTGATGGAACCTATAGTAGTGATGCAGTTGTATCACACACCTTCACCACTAATGGAAACTATTATGTTTGTTTAAGCGTAATTAGTGGAACAGATTCTTGCTCAAATATGAGTTGTGATTCTATTTCTGTAACTAGTGCAACAGGCTTGGTTGAAAAATCATTATCCGTTCTTTCGGTTTATCCAAACCCAATGAATGAAGAGTTAAACATAAAACTTCAATCCAAAGAAAATCAATCTTGCACCATAACCTTGTTCAACTTAAGCGGACAACAATTGGTATCTGAAAACACATTAATTACTGCTGGACAAAACGAACTTAAATTAGACGTAAGCAACTTAAGCCAAGGTGTATATTTAATTCAAGTGCAAACAGGTTCTCAAACATTCATTAAAAAAATAATAAAATAACCAAACCTTCCTTATTGGCACTTGCCATTTGGATACTTAAATAAAATGGCAAATCCAGAAGAAAATTATATTGAGGTTAATAAGAATTTATGGAACAAAAGAACAGAAATTCACATAAGCAGTGACTTTTATGATGTTCCAAAATTTGTAGCAGGACAGAGTTCTTTAAACTCCATTGAATTAGATTTATTAGGAGATGTAAAAGGAAAATCTATACTTCATTTGCAATGTCATTTTGGGCAGGACACTCTTTCTCTTGCTAGAATGGGAGCCCAAGTTACAGGTGTTGATTTTTCGGAAACAGCAATTGAAGCTGCCGGAAAATTAGCTCAAGAAATGAGTTTAGATGCTCAATTTATTTGCTATGATATTTATGATTTGCCTAAGAATTTAAGCGGCCAATTTGATATCGTTTTTACAAGTTATGGCACCATAGGCTGGCTTCCAGATCTAGAAAAATGGAGTGCAGTTGTAACACACTTTTTAAAACCAGGAGGCTTATTTATCATGGCAGATTTTCATCCAGTAATATGGATGTTCGACAATGCTTTTGAAAAGATTCAATATCGATACTTCAAGAGCGAAGCTATAATAGAAACCAGCAATGGCACCTACGCCAATAAAGATTCTGAGATAATTGCTGAGGAGATTTCTTGGAACCATAGTTTAGATGAAATACTATCCAATTTATTAGATAAAGGCTTGAGTTTACAAAGCTTCAAAGAATTTGATTATTCTCCCTATAGTTGTTTTAAAAACATGGTAGAAGATGAGCCTCAAAAATTTAGGTTCAAACATTGGCAAAATAAACTGCCAATGATTTATTCTATCAAGGCCAAGAAAGCCGAATAATTAGCTTTTTACAAATATTTTTCTGCTGATTTTTTCTCTCTAATAAAACAAGGAAGCATTTTTTATGAATTTCCTTATATTGCTCGAATAAACCTATTTCTATATGTCGAATTTCTTTTACACGAAATCATTGCAAGACCTGCTGAGGCACCACGATGGGTCGCAATTGAAACGAACCTTAACTGCAACCAATTTGGTGGCATTAGGTGTTGGAGCTATTATTGGTGCTGGACTATTTGTTAGAACAGCCGCAGCATCTGCAGAAGCAGCAGGAGCAGCTGTGAGCATGAGTTTTATTATTGCAGCAGTTGGATGTGCTTTTGCAGGTATTTGCTATGCAGAATTTGCCGCTATGATTCCTATTGCAGGAAGCGCTTATGCCTATTCTTATGTAACCATGGGCGAATTAGTTGCCTGGATTATAGGCTGGGCTTTAATAATGGAATATGCTTTAGGAGCCGCAACTGTAGCCATTGCCTGGAGTGAATATTTAAACAATCTCCTCGGAGGGGTCATACCTTATCAATGGTGTCATTCGCCCTTTGAAAGTCTTAAGAAGGTAACAGACCAATCTACAATTGATCAAATAGTGGCTGCATTTCCAAATCTGGGCAGCCAAGTTAAGAATGGCCAATTGCTAATAAGTGGTGAAATTTACGACCATATGAACGAAGGCATGAAAGGCCTAATTAGTGTTTCTCATGGCTTTATTAATGCACCAGCTTTAATAATTTTGTTTGCCCTAACCCTGCTATTAATTAAAGGAACTCAAGAATCTGCCATGGTTAATTCAATTATTGTTTTTATTAAGGTTGCTATTGTTTTGCTTTTTATTGGCTTAGGTTGGCAGTTTATAAAACCAGAAAACCATGTTCCTTATATGATTCCAGATGGAACTATTGGGCATGAAGGATTCTTTAAACACGGTTGGGGTGGTGTTTTAGGTGGAGCTGCTATTGTTTTCTTTGCTTTTATTGGTTTTGATGCAGTAAGTACTGCAGCACAAGAAGCCAAAAATCCAAAACGAGATATGCCTATTGGTATCTTAGGTTCATTGGTAATTTGCACTATTTTATATGTTTTATTTGGACATGTTTTAACAGGCGTTGCCAATTGGGAAGAATTTAAAACTGCGGGTAAAGAGGCTTCAGTTACCTATGCTATTCAAACTTATATGAAAGGATACGAATGGTTGGGTACTAGCGTTACAGTTGCTATTTTAGCAGGATTCTCTTCTGTAATTTTGGTAATGTTAATGGGTCAAAGCAGGGTATTCTTTAGCATGAGTAAGGATGGCTTATTACCTAAAGCATTTAGTGAACTGCATCCAAAATTTAAAACTCCTTACAAAGCTAATTGGATCCTGCTAATATTTGTAGGAGCCTTTGCAGCTTTTATTCCTGGAAGTATTGCTGGAGATTTAACCAGCTTCGGAACTTTATTCGCATTCGTTTTGGTTTGTTTAGGCATTATTATTATGCGTAAAAAAGAACCAGATATGGAACGACCATTTAGAACACCATTGGTTCCTATTGTTCCAATATTAGGTATGGTAATTTGTTTAGCTATGATTATTAGCTTGCCAATACCAACGCTTTTGAGTGCCTTGGGTTGGTTGGCTTTTGGCTTACTTATCTATTTTGGTTATTCATCTAAGAATGCCAGAAAAATGAGAGAAGGTTTAACAAAATACTAGATTCAATAATTCATTAAAAAGCCCAACACATGCAAATTGTGTTGGGCTTTTTTTATTGCTTAATTCTGGTGCATTAACCTAAATTGGTGCATCAATTTGGGGTTATTTTTCTGACCCAAATAAGTTGACCGCGAATATAAGTTTGTTCTTCTATATGCTTGCCTGTGCTATCGTATTTTTGCCAAGGCCCTTGCCATTGGTAGAGAGAAGTATCTTTGTTTTGAACCAAACTGGCATCTCCCTCCAACTCTATTTTTCCATTAGGGTGATAGAAAATTGTATGAATATTTCCTTTTCCACTAAAATATTCCTTTCGATAAACCGAACCCTCCCTGTAGAAATAGGTAATCTTTTTGGGGATATTATTTTTATACCTTCCCTTATAATAAACTTGTTTGGTATCTGGATAATAAACCTTCCATCTACCCTGTAATTGATCTTTCTTATCGCGGTAATTGAGACTAAATGGAGGATGTTTACAAGAGAACAATCCACAAATGAGCACTATTCCTACTATTGGTTTCATTCATTAAGGTTGAAGTAAAAACTTTAGAGGAATTGCAACGCGAGCCCGCCAAGCTATTTCATTATGAGGTGCATCTTCAAATACCAAACTCATAAATTCCTTCTGACTAACATATCCATTTTCTTTGCACATAGAATCCATTTCCAATTGATGGATTCCATACCAAGCATCAAGAGTTGTTGTACCGTGATCGAAATAGAGTTTATGTTGCTTGGGATTTGGCAAATGGTTAGAAAAATAACTGATATAGGAGTTGGCAATTGCTCCATTATTTTCCTTTAAACTTAATGGCCAATGAGTAGATAGGCAAGCTACACCGCGTAAAAGATCAGAGTTCTTACACAAAGCATAAAGAGAAATTAAACCACCCATGCTCGATCCCATCATATAAGTATTTCTTGGTTCTGGTTTGGTAGGATAAGTTGAATCTATAAAGGGTTTTATTTCTTCAAAAATAAATTTAAGGTAATTATTGGCAAGTGTGGTTCCACTTCTTTCAACGGCAAGTTTAGCCTTATTTAAACTATCCAATTGTTTAAATGCATCCTCCGGATTGTATTCTATAAATCGATTTGAGGTATTCCAAATACCAACAACAATGGTTTTTCGGATCAAACCTAAACGCATTAAACTATCCATGGTTTCATCTATCCCCCATTCTTGTCCTCCAAATGAAAACCCTGGAAGAAACAAATTCTGCCCATCGTGCATATACAAAACGGAATATTTGGTAATACCGCTAGCATCAAAATTGGGAGGAAACCAAACATCAACATTTCTGCAATCCACATATCTACTTGGAAAATTCTCGAACCTTACCAATTTACCAACAAGATTGGCATCCGTTATTTCTTTTTGAGCCAAAATTGGGTTCAAAAAGTAAAATACAGTAAGTAACAATATGAGGATCTTTTTCATGATAAAATCAATAAAATACGCTGGTAAAAATAGGCTAAAATTAAGGCATTAACTTAACACTTCATGTAAAACTCTTGGCGATTTTAATTCACCAAATAACATCAAATGCAATTGAAAATAGCGAACCATTTTATCCAACAATACTTTCCTAACGTCGGCAGGAATCTTTAAGGTATGAAAATTATCAAAATCTGTATGAATAAATTGGTTCAAACCGAAACCATAAGCGCCTTTGCAATAATCTGGAGTATTTGGAGAATTGGCCATAAACAAGCCTTCCATTAAACTAAAATCTGTTAAAGTTTCACTGTAATTATCTTTAGGATAAAAGCCAAGGTATTTGCTCAATTGCAACATAAAAAACACGGGGAAATGACTCAAATTTTCCTCAGTTAAATCCACTATTTGAATAGAGTGAAAAAGAAATTCAAATAGGTTTTCATCTAACTCTGATTCTTCTCGCAAGCTACGGTTGAGCAATTCGGCCATAAAAAGAGCCACACTACTTTTTGCCATTACAAAATGTAGGTTATGCAATTGTGGAACACACTTTAATTCTTTGATACGCTGGAGATTTTTATTTTGTTGATGGTAAACCTCCAACTCCAAAATACTTAAAGGCATTAATTGAGAAGGTCTTATTCCTCCCTTTTTCCCTTTAACTCCATTTATCATATAGGTTTGCAATCCAAAGGCATCGGTATAGCATTTTAAGACCACACTGTTTTCTGAATAGTTAACAGTACTTAAAACAATTCCTCTGCATTTTTTTAGCATGCTTATCCTCTAGAATTGTGCGCCAACAAACCTTCCTTAGTAGCCAAATAGCTATAAGAATTCATATTGTCCGAATCGTAAATAAAACTGCGTTTGTAGTCTTGTATTTTCTCGTCCCAAAACATGGCCACCACCATTTTCTTATGAATTAATGTCTTTAAAACATCGGCAACTACATTGGCTGGAAAATCAACTTCTTCAAGTATTTTTTCAAAGGGCTCTACAAAATACAAGCAGTTTAATATTTCAAATTCTATATCGTCTAATTCAGGTATCATTTCAATTCTCTCTCCTTCCAAGTATAAGTTTGTGTATTGGCCCAAATGCCAATTATTATGACATATAATATGTGAAAAGGTTCTGCCAACAAGATTAAAAATATTAATTTTCTTTGTTCAAAGAAACTCAGAACGGAAAATAAAAACATTCCTTCTACTAGAATTTTAATTCCTAATTGAATGCCTAGAATAAAGAAAAGGCCTGGCATAAAGAACCCTAAAACAAAATTGAGCAACATGCTTAAATTATAAAAATAAGCACCCACTAAAATAGCAGTAATATAGCGTTCCTCGTATTTTGTACTCTTAGAAACCCAGCGCCTGCGTTGTTGTGACAATTGCTCTACAGAGGCATTAGGCGAAGTATAAACAATAGCTTCTTTGTCTTTTAAAAAGAAGACCTCATTGGGAAATTTCTTAAATATTTTATGCAGCAAAAACTCATCGTCGCCACTAGCAATATGTGCATTATCTTGATACCCATTTACAGACAAAAACGCCTCTTTAGTAAAAATTAAATTGGCAGCGCTACACATATTGGGATTTTTCAATCGAATGGCTGCCCCTCCTATTCCAACCAAGCCAGCAAACTCCAATGATTGAATTTTTTCAAATACATTATTAGCACCAAAACAAACTGGAGCATAGAGCATTTTTACAGATTTTTCCTGCAAGTAAGAGTCAATACTTTGCAACCAATTTTTCCCTCTAGTGCAGTCGGCGTCCGTTAAAATAATATATGGATTATTGGCCAATTCAATTGCCATAGAAATGCTTTCTTTCTTACCATTAACCTGCATTTCGCTAGAGTTAATCAATCTTATTCCTGCACCATTTTCTTTACCCATCCACTCCCTAATTATAGCCTCAGTGGTATCCGTTGAATGGTCGTTAATTACAACTATTTCAAATAAATTTGGAGGGTAATTTTGCTTGAGGATATCGTTTAAACAGGCTCCAATTTGTTCCGCCTCATTTCTGGCAGGTATCAAAATTGTAAACTTGTTTTTGGGTTCGGTTTGAACCAATTTCTTGCGCTCACGAATTAGTAACCAGCCAACAAAATAAATTAGAATAAGCAAGGCATATCCAATAGCTAAAAAGAGGCAAATATATTCCCAGCTTATCATGATTTTACACGGTAAATAAAGTACATACCAAAAAGTGCTGGTATTAACATATTAATAATCCAAAGGCTATAAGCGGCCAATAAAATATTTTCGGGTTGAACCGAGAATAAGGTAAAAAATGCCAAGGCACTTGCCCCTCTTAAACCAATTTCTAATAACAAAAAGGAAGGCACCATAGATTGAACACAAAACGTAGCCACTATGCAAGCCAAAGCCGGTAGTATGCTAATTTGAACCTGAAAGTATTTCAACAAAAGATAGTATTGAAACAAGAATACCAAGTATCTCAAAATAGATAAGGCTAATATTTTGGCCAATTCCATTTTAGAATAAGCGCCAAAAACCTCAATATATTTTTCAAATTTACGAACCCACGAAAATCGGTTCATCCAATTATATAAACCTGTAAGATTGATATACAAAAAAACCAAAATGGGCAATAAAACTGCCGCAAAAGGAATCCAAAAATCTTCATGGTAAAAATGGCTACTAAAATAAGCCAAGGCAAAAAAACCAAAGAAAAGAGTTACCAAAACTTGAGCGGTATGACCAATAACTGTAACCAAAGTCCCTTTAATTTTATTTAGCACTTCTAGGTGAATTACCCGTCCTGCAAAATCACCAAGTTGATTAGGAGTAATTATGCTCAAGGTAACTCCACTCAAAACCGCTTTAATTGCAGTATTCAGCGAGATTGGTTCAAACCGATTTATTAGAATTCTCCACTTTATAGATTCTATACCCCAATTAAAAACCACTAACAATAGGGTTGCAATTATTAAAAAGGGTGAACCCAAATGCTCTCTTAATTCAAATTGTGCAAATAAATTATCATAATGATATGCATACACTAATTTGTAGAAAACAAAGGTGGTAAGAATCAGTATTAAAGCAATTTTTGTAAATTGAATAAGCTTTTGGTATGTGTTTTTTTGAAACAATTGTTGGTATTAACTAAGTTTGACAAAATAAGGCATACAAACTCCCTAAACCAAATCAGATTTTGAGCAAAGGCATAGTAATTAAGGAAAGAGTAATTTTAGGCATTGACCCAGGAACAACAGTTATGGGTTATGGCGTTTTGCATACCACAGGTAAAAAGGCAGTTGTGTTGACCCTAGGCGTTTTAAAATTAGACAAGTACGATGACTACGCAATGAAATTAAAAAAGATTTTTGAGCGTACCGTTGGCCTTATTGATGAATACCATCCAGATGAATTAGCAATTGAGGCTCCTTTTTTTGGAAAGAATGTGCAAAGTATGCTCAAATTGGGCAGAGCGCAAGGTGTTGCAATTGCTGCAGCAATGAGCAGAGAATTGAGTGTTGTAGAATATGCGCCCAAAAAGATAAAACAATCGATTACAGGCAACGGAAATGCCAGCAAAGAGCAAGTTGCGTCTCTATTGCAAAAGCAACTCAAATTTGAGTACGACAATCAGTATTTTGATGCAACGGATGGATTGGCTGCTGCCTATTGTCATTTTATGCAAAACACACTTTTGGCAAGCATACCAGCAAGCACAACAAAAAGTAAAATCCCGGCCAAGAAAAAAGCCTCCACTTGGGAGGCTTTTGTTGCTCAAAATCCGAGCAAGCTTAAAAAGTTATAATTCGGTTAATCCTTCTTGAATTAAGGTAGCAATACTGGCCATTTCTTCAGAAGTGAGATTTAGTTTGGGATTGAAAAAATTCATTTCCTCCATTTGATTAAAAGGAATGAGGTGTATGTGCGCATGAGGCACCTCTAAACCCATTACCACCACACCCACGCGAACACAATTTATTTTTCTTTGTATTGCCTTTGCCACCAATTGAGAAAACAAATGCAATCCTGCAAATTCGGTTTGATCCAAATCAAAGATATTGTCGACTTCTTTTTTAGGAATAACTAATGTATGACCTTTTGTTAAAGGGCGAATATCCAAAAAAGCTAAGAAATCATTCGTTTCGGCAACCTTATAACAAGGGATTTCGCCATTTACTATTTTTGTAAATATGCTTGCCATTATTATAAAGTAATTTCTAAAATCTCTAATTTAATGGTTCCTGCAGGAACAACTACTTCACTAATATCCCCAATTTTTTTATTCATTAAACCAATACCAATTGGTGATTTAAATGAAATTTTTCCTGTTTTCAAATCAGCTTCCTTTTCATTAACCAAAGTATACCAAATCTCTTTTTTAGAGTTGTGGTTTAATACTCTAACCTTAGTTAGCATCATAACCTTATCTGTAGATAATTTACTTTCGTCAATGATTCTAGAAATAGAAAGTAAATTCTCCATTTTAGAAATCTTTGCTTCTAGCAATCCTTGGTCTTCTTTAGCTGCATGGTATTCTGCATTCTCACTTAAATCGCCCTTATCACGTGCGTCTGCAATTTGCTTACTTAGAAAAGGTCTTTGAACGTATTTTAGGTCATACAATTCAGCCTTCATTTTCTCCAATCCTTCTTGAGTTAAATAATTTATTTCGGCCATAAATCAACTTTCTTTAATGGTTTAAAATAAAAGAAACGTTCCACACTTAGGTGGAACGTTTCTTTGGTTCAATGCGAATATAGTAAAATTATTATCCCTTTTTTCCTCCGATTGTAAGTCTTAGACCAAGTGTATGAATACCATTGAAGATTCTAGTTGGTGCATAAGAATAATCGATTGCCATTGCGGTACCACTTTTAGAAATTGGCACTTGAAATGTAGCTCCTGCCCAAAAACCATAGATAGGGCTTTGATACAAAGGATTTATTTGATCTTTTTGGAAAGGTTGTTCGTCGCCAATATAGTTGTAAGCAACTCTTAACATTGCTGTTTCTTTATAAGCATACTCAGCACCAAATCCATAAACATTAGATTGGAAAGCGTTGTAATTAAAATTGAATGTTGGAGTTAAGCGATGGAAATATGTATTTTCATTTTTATCCAATCTTAAATCGTAAGCTAAACCAATATTAACTAATGTTGGCAAATTGAACTTATCAGCAGCAAAATATGCCTTTCTATCTGCACCTGTTTGAGAATTGATAGAGCGGAAAGAAAGTCCATCACCAGTGTATTTTAAATCGGCACCGATATTTCTCATAGAGATACCCAATCTAAAATCCTCATTTTTAATTTTATGACCAGCCTTCTTTGGATTCAAGGCTGTTTGGTATTGAACACCAAAATCAAAGGCAACACCAGTAGCTTTAACATCTTGAATACCTTCAGAAATTAATCTAAGTAAGAATCCACCTGTAATACTATTGGAAAACTTTTTAGAGTAAGAAGCGCCAATATTAAGCACTTGCGGACTAAAAGTTGGCAAGGTACCGTCTGGATTATCATAAGTTGTAATAGGAATAGTGCCAAAATCCCAAGAGGCAAAGCCTAAACCCAAAACACCACCGTCACCATTTTCGCCCAAAGCTTGAGCAATACCAAAATTATTAATATTAACACCCGCACCTTGAAGGTAGCTCATTCTAGAAAAAACAACTTCAGTTTTTTCTGTATAAGCTAAACCTGCAATATTTAGGTTGAAGGATTCTATACCTCTAACAGATGCAGTATTTGTTCCTCCATAGCCAGAACTCCTAGCATATGGATTAACGGTGAGTTGAGTTGCACCCGCACCACCCGAACGATCAGGGTTACCTGCAAAAACAGTGCTGCTGCTAAGCAACAAACCTAAAACCCCGAATTTTATAATATATCTCTTCATTTTACAATTTATTAGCAATTTAGAAATCTTGATTTCGAATTAGAAAGTGTCAAAATCCGCTGGACGAATAACGCCAAACCATTTAATAACTCTTTCACCAATACCATCGGCATAAATATGAATCAAATAAACACCACTTGAAATAGGCACAGAAGCGTCGTTCTTCAAATTCCAATCAATATAGGTTTTGGAATTATCATCTTTCTTGATTCTTCTTACCAAGAAACCACCTTGAGTATAAATTGAAACTACACATTTAGTAGGTAAGTTTATAATTTTAACTTTAGCATCTAATTGATTTCCTGGATCCTCATAACCAGAATAGGCATAATACGGATTAGGTGTTACTGAAACCATATCTAAAGCCGTTTTACCTAATTCTTTGGTTGAAGTAGTTGGAGCAATTCCATCAGTTGAAAACTGGTAAACTGGAGTGAAATCATTTTGAGGTGTATCAACAGCAGAGGTATGCAATGAAGCATAAGGACGTTTTACGTTGATATTAATCTTCACTTCACATGGAATAGCACCAGTGGTAGTTAAATCTCCTAAGTTAGTTTTAGGGCTAACTACTGGTATTGTTACCCATAAGGCTTGTGAATAGATATACCGTTTGTTTAATATGGCATTTGTACCATTCTCAATTTGGGTAAATAAGTTATTGTAACTAGCTCCTTCATCATATCTAGGTCCTTTGTATAAAACTGGGCCAGTTGAAGTAGTCCTAAAGTTTTTAGAACCCATTATATAAATATGGTGTTTACCGCCAAATGTTATATCCTGACCACCAGCTGTATTTTTAAAATAACTTGAGGTTGGATTCCAAATCATATCTGTTCCATTTTCTAAAGGTAGAGAAGAATCTTCAGCAAACATGATGTTTAATCTCTCGCCAGTTTCCTTGTTAATTGCATAACCAGGGAACCAACTCATACCCGAACCAGTACCATCTGGCTTACCATCCTTACCTACTGATGGCGACTTTCTGCGATTCATTTTAGCAGCACCTCCAATTGTAGTTGCAGGATTTTCACCAGATTCAATTACAACACATCTACTCCATTTGGTTTTATCTGAAGTAATTACTACCACTACACTCTTCAAATCTGAAAGCGGGTTATCTGAAGAATACCCTCCAGTTGCTGCCCAAGCTGGACCAAAAGTTGGTTGTGGAGAAATTGCTCTTGCAGCTAAAGAATAAGGAGCCCAAGTACCATTTAAAATTTTATTGTATTGTCTTCTTGGGTCAATCGGACGCTTACCACCAGAAGGTCCATCTGCGAAATCATGTTGATATGGATCACCAAAACCAGGTGTACCAGTATTTCCAGCTCTAATCCAATTGAAAGGAACCAATGGAATCATCTCATCTGCTACACCAACCAACCACTGGTTCGTAGGATTTCCAAATTCAATGGTAGCAGATAAAAATCCATTAGTGTCATCATTTGGATCATCTGGGTTTCCAGGAGCACCAACTTGAGAAACAGTGATACTTAAACCTAAATCTGCAAAAACTTGTTCGTTATGGTTACCAATAGTTGTTTCGCCTAAATAAATCTCTTCAGTTTCTAAATTTTTCAAAATCCAGAATGAAGAATCGCTATTTAAACTATCAGCCTTTAGAGTTGAATTTGTTGGATCAATTATACTCAATTGGAAGTTCCCTTTTGGTAATTTAAATGGATTGATAACTTTAACCATAACTGGACCAAAATTCTTGTCATATGAAGGAGCTGGAACGAAATAAGGAGATAATAAAGCTTTATCAATAGTTTCCTGAGTTAAAATTAATGCATTTCCTCCATTACCGATACCTTCAATTTTAGAAATAATTGGACCATCTCCATAAACGGCATTTAATTCAGTGCCTTGGGTGTGTGGTGTTGGTTTGTGAGGAATACCTGTCCAAACTTTTAAACCTGAACCGTCCACCATTTTTCTACCAGCTAAATATTGAGTTGCATCAGTAACACAATTAGTTGCACTTGAATAAGCTACTAATAAGTAATAATAACTTTGGAAGTTTACAATGGTTGGATCTGCTAAAGTAGAAAAGGCATCCTTAGTAATTCTAAAACTATGGCTTACACCTTTATCTTCTCCATTTACCATTATTTTCTTAACCTGTCCTAAATCTGCATCACTAACAGTGTTTACTATTAATGCACTTCCATCTTGTATATCGCATTGTGCAACTAAACGAGCCTCCTCTGTATTATACAAATCACTAGGAGTTGCATTTTTCTTTAATTGGAAAATTTGGTAGCCTTGGAATTTATATTTAGTCTTATCAGCACATAAACCTGCTGAAGAATCAGAGTAGGCTTCAGTAACTTTATAATTGGTTATATTAAGAATAATCTCTCTGTCTAATTCAACGATATCAAGATTAGGAACGCGAGGACCATCAACAATATTGAAGTTATTTTTGTATAAAACATACGCTTTATCTGATGCATCTTTTAATAAGTTAAAAGATCCTGTTGCACCACCAGTAGTAGCTCTAGCCCAAACAACAGCAACAGTAACTCTATTAACCGCACCTGGCAACAAGCTAAATGTACCAGCAGTTTGTAAGAACCTACGGTCGCCAGGGTTATTTCCTGCAATTCTCTCTGTCCAATCTGCTCTTCCTGCAGGATCTGTTTTTCCTGCAAACATATACGAAGCTGTATCTGTTCCACCACGGCCATTACCACCATAGGTAATACTTAATCCATCTTTCCAACGGCCATTTAAGTAGTTCCAATAATGTTCAGGGCGGGAAGGATTACCAGTTACTGAAAAGTCATTATTATAATATACAAATTTAGACAATCCAATTTCTGTTGTATCTGTTCCAATAATTCTTCTTGGACCTTCAAAGAAGTTTACACCAACGCTTGGTGGGTTCAAACCATAACCCAAAATACCTTCATCGTTATCATCTCCATTATAGCAAATACCCAAGTTACGTTTTACATCACACTCTACATAATCATCTGCGTAATTTCCTAAATCGGCATCTACCCATTGACCAAAAATACAGCTATCAATAGTTTCAGAACTACGATTGAAAATAGTTGTTCTATAAAAGGTCATGTTGTTTATTTCATCACTAGTAGAGTATGCAAAACTTTGAGTATGCAATTCTAAACCAATTGGAATACCTTCAGTTTCTGAGTGAATATTACCTTTATCATTATAAATGGTAAACAACATCATATCTGGTATATTGCTTGAAACATTATAATCGAAAGAAGGATAATCACCATCAGAGTATTCGTATTTTCCATTATTGTTATTATCAAAGAAAGGAGCTAACATTTCAGCTTCAAGAGATGCATTATCTCCATTACCTGGCCATGTAGAAATTGCTTCAATTGGCTCATTCCATTTTAGTTGATCCGCAGAAAACTGTTCAATTTCCTCAAGAGTGATTTTCCAGATTTTGTCGTAGTATTTACAACGAGTTGCGGAAATAGAGGCAGAACCATCTACCGCCAATGCTCCAGGATAATAATCATTACCACTTTGGCGATAAGTTTGAGCAGCAATTCTCAAATTTCCTTGAGTTATACCGCCAATCCAGAGAGCACCAGAAAACAGAGAATGTTTTGATGTAGTTCCAGATTCTACTTTAGGAATTTCATAACGGGCATTTTGTAAATTCCACCACATATCTCCTCCATTTAGGATAGTGGTTCGAACATTGTTCAAATCCAAATCCTTTTGTTGAGTTGCAGCTGCACATCCTGCTCCCATTTTTAAAAGGGATGGAGATGTGCTCTTCTTTTGCAAACCAATATTCTCCTTGGCAAAGCCAGTATATGCTATTGAAAGCACCACCAGAGCTAGGAAGGTTTTTCTTAATAAATGGCTACTTTTATTCATTGTAATTTTTTTTAGACTTGTTAAACAATACGACTTAGAAATACAAGGCAACGCCTAAACGGGTAGTTCTTGGCAACGCAAAACGGTCGGGGTTAACCATTCTGATATTGTATAAGTCAATATAGGATTGTTGATTGGTTGCACCTTCTTTTTGTTCCTGTGAAGCTGGGGAAGCTAAGAAACCGTCGTTGTATGCAGAACCAGTATAACGATAAACCGAAGTTACGTTGGCAGTATTTAATAAGTTTTGAACCATTAAGAAAACTCTGAAACGATAAGCTGTCATGCTACCATCAATTTTCTTTTTCTTAACAATGAAATTTTTGTCTACGTTCAAATCCAAATTGAATTGTGGAGGTAAGTTGGCTCCATTAATTGTTCCTTTAATAGGACTTCTCACAACAACACCAGATTGAACACCACCTGGAGTTGGATTCATTTCTTGTGTATAAGGACGACCAGAATATGAAGTGAAGATTAGGTTAAATCCTGCGTTTTCAAATATTTTCTTGCCACTAACAATTGGGCCATTATAATCTTTTCCTTCTTTATAATGATAATCAAAAATAGCTTTAAAGGTATGACGAGTATCAAAATCCATTGGAGTTAATGTACGTAAAGATGGTAAACCAACTTGGATTAAGGCATTTGCAGATTGTGCATTTGAACCTGTTCCATCTGCAAACTGTAATTGGTAGTTGGCTGTGATAGTAATATTTCCAATATCTCTAATGGTGTATTCTAAACCAATACTTTTTACAGTTGAGAAGTCTAAGTTACCATAAGTTGTATAATCATTAGGCCAAGCTTGAGCATAACGATACAATTGAATCAAGTTTCTAAATTCACGGTAAGATGCAGTGATTCCCAATGCCGCATCTAGTCCTATTTGCTGGCGGAAACCAATTTCATAATCGGTAACTTGTGTCATTTTTAAATCCGGATTACTAATTGCACCATTACTCAAACGATTTTGCAAATAGTAGTAGTCATCAATTTGACCAACATTATTACCAGGTCTTTGTGCCAAGATATCATAAGTACCAAAGAACTGTGAAGTAGTTGAAATAGGGAATGAGAACCAAATACGTGGCAATAATTTCAAATCAGGTTTGTAATCTGTAAAGGATGCTGCTGTTGGTAATTGAGGATTTTCTGGATCCTTTAAAACTGGTACATTTCTATTTGTTTTAGCTGTACGAGCAATTTGTTGAGGATCTGAAATAGGGTTTCCATTTTGATCGTACCATAAATTTCCATTGCGGTATCCAATAATTTTCGCTTTACTAAACACATCAGTTGCAGTTTGTTGATCTGCATCCTTGTCGATATAAGGTATAAAATCATCACCAATGGTGGTAGGAATTTCATTTCCTTGGCCTAAGGCAGTTCCTCTAATTTCACCCACAGTATAAATTGGCACCATTGAGAATGGATCTTTCAAAACAGATTGATTGGCATCAAAACGCTCCAAACGAACACCCACACGCACAATTAAATCTTTGAATACAAATTTGTCTTGTAACCAAGCCGCGAAATAGGTTGGCTGGTAGGCTGGTAATAATCTTTTGGTTGGGTCATTCAAGAAATCATCAATACTTGGACGTTTTCTAACTAATTTACCTAAATGGTCATAACCAGAATAACTTACAATTGAATTACCATTATTAAGCAATTCGCTAGCGTTAAACATATCCAAAGAATAGTCTGATGGCTTGTAAGAGTTCACATCAATAAATGAATACTCATCGATAGGTTTACCATAAGCATCAACAGCTCCACTAGCAATTAATTTACTTCTAAAATTCTTATCAAAATTACTTTGATCTTGAGCATTAATTTTACGTTGGAAATTTACAGTATCATTAAATACTCCATTTTCATCAAATTGTAAAGAGTACAAGCCAGAATCCAATCCAGAGAATTGTGTATTGCTATACAAACGCATCATACTCCACAAAGAAGCAGCACTTAATCCATAGCTTCTATTGAATCTTTGTTCTAGGTTCAAACCAACTTGAAACTCATGTTTGGCTTTAGGGTTATTTCTGGAGGTGACGGTAAATTCACTTTGAATATAAAGATTATAGGCCTCTCCCATACTCTTACTATAACCACTTTGCTGAGCTCCTACATTGGCAAACATATTGGAATAAATTCCATTTGGATTATCCCCATTAATTAATCCACCAACCTGACGAACAGTACCCAAAGTATTCATGTTATCGGCACCGAAATAATCGTAAACAGCTCTAGTATAATTTCCTCTTACTTCATTGTAATTTGCATCTTGCTCATAGGTATATAAAGTATCTCTATAACCTGTATGGCGGTAATAATCTGTAAGGTATAAGGTACCATTTGAAGTGTTAAAGGTATCAGCTTTATCATTTAAGCCTTTTATTACACGGGTATAATTAGGAGCTTGGTAAGTAGTAAATTTACCAATATATCCATAATCAAATAAGTTATCACGGTGAGTAGCATCCATTGCCTCCCCAAAACTTCTTTCGTACGAAAATCTTACACTATAATAGGCATTGCTAACATTCGATTTCTTCTTAACTGTTTCTTCTTTGGCATCCTTGTTTTCTGTTTTAAATGACTGTGTAAATTGCAAATAGGTTCTTACAGTATAGTTTCTTTGGTAGGCATTATTTGCAGAATTCAATAAAGAATGGAAAGAACTCCAATTATTGCCTTCGCTATAACTACCATAATATCCCAAACGCACATTGATATTGGTAGTAGGTTGAAAGTTGAAATTACCATTAACGTCAATGTTTAATCCATTAACATTTTGACGAGTATTAACTTTTTCTAAATCATTTTTAGTAATGAATTCAGCAGCAGGGAATAAGGTTTGTTGAGCTCCAGGAAGTAAAGGGGTAGCTTGTAACTCTTTTAATTTGGCATCCTTTACTTTATATAAATCAACAGCTGCTAAACTTTTTGCATAAATAATAGAACCTGAAAACAAAAATCCAACAACTACTCGCTCTTCTTTTCCTCTACCTTTATTAATGGTTTTTACAGGACCAGATATAAATCCTTGTAAGTTATTGTACATACTATTATCTAAATAACCTGTAAAAGGCATAGAAGTAGAATATTCAATACCTCTTATAAATGTTTTGGTTGGTGCTTTGGTTGTCATACTAATTGCACCACCAATAAAGTCGCCATATTGTGCTGGTGTACCACCTGTAATTACTTGAATTTGATCTATAGCATTGGTTGGAATATTAATTGCTCCACCAGTTACGCGAACCCCATCAATATAATAAGCTGTACCATCTGCACGTGCACCACGAAAGTTAGGTGTACCACCATTTCTGGATTCAACACCTAAAGTGGTTCCAGCAATTTTATCTACACTACGTGTACCCAAAGCCATAATCTCCTTGCTAGTTTTGGTATCCCCTTTCACCCCACCTGGATCAACTAGTTGTCTTTTAAAGGTAACTTTAACTTCTTCTAAAGTTGTTCCTTCTGATGGTTCCATGCTAAAATTAACAAATCTGTCCTCTTCCGCAGCCACGTTAATATTAGTAATAACTGCATTTTTGTAACCAACAAAGGATGCATACAAATCGTATTCACCTGGTTGGAGGGTTTTGATAACGAACATACCATCGTCGTCTGACAAGGCTGTAGCTTTCACAACTCCATTTAACTTGATTGTGATACTCACATAATCAAGGGCTTTCTTTGAGTTCTTGTCCTTAACAGTACCTCTAATAGTACCCATTCCCGATTGGGCTTGAGCAGCAAATTGAAGTCCAAATAGAACTGCGAGTAAAATGTATATTTTCTTCATTGACGTAGAATTTACGATTTCAAAACAATTTTTTAAGAGCGGTAAAATAAATTAGTTCTATCGAAAATAACAAAACTATTTAATCACCGCAGAATTTAATCCCAATTTAGGCCTAAAGGTGAGCAACTTATCCAAAATCACTTTGGATATTTTATAGTAACTTTCCCTAGTCCACCCCCCAATATGAGGCGAAAGAATCACTTTTTCACTTTTACACAAGTAATCAAAGAGACTTTTTTGCTCCTTATTTAAGGATTTCAAATCTTCATTTTCCAAAACATCGAGAGCCGCCCCCTTAACTTTTCCATTTTTTAAGGCTTCAACCAAATCTTCCGTTTTCACAACCTTACCCCGACTTAAATTTAATATGTAGAATTCCTTCTTAAACCTTTCTACTTTTTCTTTATCGAAGTAATACTTAGTTTCTTCGGTTAAGGGCACATGGAAAGAAATAATATCAGCATTTTGGTAAATCTCTTCCCAATTGGATTCTATTACTTGATTGGTTCCAAAACCAGTCTTGTATTTATCGTATGCTAATACTTGTACTCCCATTCCGCTCAATTTCTTAGCGAATGCAGCACCTGTATTTCCATATCCAATTATGGCCACCGTTTTACCAGCGAGCTCTATTCCTCTGTTGGCTTCCCTTCTCCAGATTCCTTGTTTAACCTCTTGGTTTGCTCTACTTAGGTTATTAAATAGCATAAGCAGCATTCCCAAGGTTTGTTCTCCAACGGCATCCGAATTGGCTTCACCAGCATTAAAACAGATTATCCCTTTCCTTTCGGCTTCTTGCAAATCAATATTATCCAAACCTGCTCCTGCACGTGCTATGTATTTTAGGTCTGAACCAATTTCAAAAACCTCACTGTCAACATTTATTTTGGTTCGAACCACCAAAACTTGTTTACCTGGAAGGGCTTTCAAAACTTCTTCTCGATTTGCATTTGGTAAATAAAGAACGTTTGCTCCAACTTCACTTAAACCCTTTGGCAACAACTCATGAACATCATCAATAATTAAAATGTTCAAGTCCCCAATTGTGCTTTTATGGTCATTATTCATTCTATTAGTAACTAAAATTTTACAGAAGGTTGCATCCTATTATAAAGAATGGTAGAGCAATCTACCAATGGTGAAATAAATTACTATTCCAAACAAATCGTTGCTGGTGGTAATAAAAGGCCCTGTGGCAATTGCCGGGTCAATTTTTAATTTATTTAGGAACATAGGGATAAAAGTTCCAAAAATTGAAGCAAAAATTATAACAGTTAATAAGGCAATACTCACAGTTATAGCCAATTCAAATCCTTGATGAAAAACTAAATTATAGGCTAGGATCAAACCAGAACATATAATACCATTAACCAAAGCCACTCTTAATTCTTTTAAAATCTTCTGAACAATATTATTGGTACCAAGTGTATCATTTGCTAAACCTTGCACCACAATAGCGGAGGATTGAACTCCAACATTTCCTCCCATGGCAGCAATAAGAGGAATAAAGAAAGCCATTTCGGGGTGAATCATAATTTGATTTTCATAAATCCCCAAAATACGAGAGCTGGCAATTCCACCCAATAATCCAATAAGCAACCAAGGCAAACGAGCGCGAGACAAAACCCAAACTTTATCCGTTGGGTCTACGTCCTCGGTAATACCACTCATTAATTGGTAATCTTCATCCGCCTCCTCTTTGATTACATCAACTACATCATCTACGGTAATTCTGCCCACCAATCTACCTAAGGCATCTACTACTGGCAAGGCAACCAAATCATATTTCTTTGTAATTTTTGCAACTTGGTCAATTTTAGCCGAAGCGGGCACAGAAATAACTTCTTCATTAATAATGGAAGCAATTTTGGTATCTAAAGGATTTAAGATTAAACTCTTTAAAGATAACAAGCCAACCAACCTTTCTAAATCATCTACCACATACACTGCATAAATAGAATCTACATTTTCTGCTTGCTTCCTAATCTCTTCAATACACTGCGAGACCGTCCAATTCTTATTGGCTTTCACCAACTCAAAAGCCATTAAACTTCCAGCAGTTTCATCTTCGTAACTAATTAAGTCAAGAAGGCTACTTGCATATTCTATGTCTTGTAACTGAGAAATCACCTCCTCCTTTACAGAATTTGGAAAATGATTGAGCACATAAGCGGCATCATCACTATCCATATTATCCAAAAACTGGTTGGCAATTTCAAATGGAGAATAAGCAGATAAAAACGCCTCTCTAGCCAATTCATCCATTTCTACCAAAACCTTAACTACAACCTCTTTTTCGAGGGCATTCATAACCTGTCTCGCCTCTTCGTTTTCAAGTCGGTCGATTACAGCTGCAATATCTTGCGGGTACATGTCTTTTAGCTGCTCGCGTATTAATTCAGTATCGTTCTGGCTGAACCAAACTCGAAATAGTTTAATAAGAGCATTGTCAACTTGTAAATTTTCCATTATCGATTAGAAACAATCAAATTGGTAAGTACTTCAAAATCTTGAACCGATAATTCTTCGGCTCTTTTATTGGCAAAAACTCCCAATAATTCATCGCTTAACCCAAAAGTTGAAAGAGCATTTCTTAGCTTTTTCCTTCTTTGGTTAAACGCAGTTTTCACCACCATTTTAAATTTAGCTTCGTCTTGAACCAAAGGTTTTTCCCTTCTACGCATAACAATTACACCCGATTTTACTTTAGGTGGCGGGTTAAATACATGTTCATCTACAGTAAAGAGGTAATCTACTTCATAATAGGCTTGAGTAATAACAGATAAAATTCCATATTCCTTTCCACCATTTTTGGCTCCGATTCTTTCTGCCACTTCCTTTTGAAACATGCCCACCATAAAGGGAACTTTTTCACGGTGTTCTAGAATTTGAAATACAATTTGAGATGAAATATTATAAGGGAAATTACCAATAACCGAAACCTGATTTGGAAATTTGCTTGATAAATCGATACTTAAAAAACTCTCACTAATTAAACGCTCACTTAAAATTGGAAACGTAGCCAAAAGGTAACTTACAGACTCCTCATCAATCTCAGCAGCCCAGGTAACTAAAGATTTATTTTCTAACAAATATTGAGTTAAAACTCCCATTCCAGGACCTACCTCTAACACCTCACCTTTTGGATAAACATCTACCAAGGCCTGCACAATATTTTGGGCTATACCTAAGTCTTTTAAAAAATGTTGACCCAAATGTTTTTTGGCTCTTACTTGTTGTGTCATTCTTGCAAATAGAAAACATTTGACCGAGAATTTGAAGTAAAACCTCTTTTATGCGTTTTTTTTAATCCGAAATATTTAATTTGGCAACCATAAAACATAAAAAAAATGAAACGTTTATTAAGAATTACATTGTTGCTCAGCTTTTTATTTATTGCTGGATTGGCTAAATCTATGGCTCAAACGGTTTATGTATCAGAAACAGGTAAAAAGTACCATGCAAAAAATTGCACCTTGGCAAAAACAGGCAAATCTGGAATGCAATTAAGTGATGCCAAGAAAAAAGGATACCAACCTTGCAAAAACTGCAAGGCTGATGCCATTAAACCAGAAGAAAAGAAAACAAGCAAATCGAAGGGTAAAAAATAAAACTTATTCTTAAAAGGCCTGTCTAGAAGACAGGCCTTTTGTTTGAATGGAATTTGGCAAATATTATGCTATTATTGCCACCTAAAAGAATTCATTTCGAATTCTAATTAGATAAATAAAGTTCATGAGCACACAATTACTTTCTCAAGCAAAACCGAAAGCCAATCAATCCGAATTATATTTAATTGGAAAGAAAGAAAAGCTAACCAATTTTGGGTTCAGCAAAACGGAAATTAATTATCTTCAAAAAAGGCAAAAAGAAGGAGATAAATACATTCTCTTGAATAGATTTACTCAATTAATTTTTGTTCAATTTACAGAAGAATGGGCCAATAAATCAGTTGCAGAACAACTTGAAACCTGTAGGGGTTTAGGCCATAAAATTTGTGTGGCATTAAATACACATAAATACGATAGTATTTTCATAAACCATGGCAATCATTTAACAGAAACACTTGCCATTGCTGAAGGAATGGCACTTAGCAATTACCAATTTTTAAAGTACAAATCGGATGTTAAATTAAGTAATAGTTTGAACCAAATTTGTGTTGAAACTGAAACTAATTTAAACAAGGAATTAGCGGAATTACAGATTTTGGTAGATGCCGTTTACAAAGCTAGAACTTGGGTAAATGAGCCACAATCTTATTTAGATGCAGTTTCCTTTGCAAAGGAAATAAAATCTTTGGCAATAAGCTCTGGTGTTAAGTGCGAAACCTTAACTAAGAAACAAATTGAAGCTCTAAAAATGGGCGGATTATTAGCAGTTAATTTAGGAAGTAAAACAGCTCCTACTTTTAGTATTTTGGAGTACAAACCCAAAAACGCTAAGAATAAGAAACCATTAGTACTTGTTGGTAAAGGCGTAGTTTATGATACTGGTGGCTTGAGCCTAAAACCAACGGCCAATTCTATGGATACTATGAAATGTGACATGGCTGGAGGTGCAGCTGTAGCAAGTGCTATTTGCGCCATCGCAAAAATGAACCTTCCGTATTATGTAATTGCATTGGTGCCTGCCACAGACAATAGACCTGGTGAAAATGCCTATACACCTGGCGATGTAATTAAAATGTTTGATGGACAAACCGTTGAAGTATTAAATACAGATGCTGAAGGAAGAATGTTATTAGCAGATGCCTTGGCATATGCAAAAAAATACGAACCTTCTTTGGTTTTGGATTTTGCAACCCTAACAGG
Organism: Bacteroidia bacterium; assembly: GCA_021740845.1. Lineage (GTDB taxonomy): Bacteria > Bacteroidota > Bacteroidia > UKL13-3 > UKL13-3 > B1. The sequence continues at coordinate 10,054 of JAIOYZ010000016.1, read as the reverse complement.
AGCGGCAGCTTCGGCAATTGGTTCTTTTGGAACGGTTTGCATGGGTACTGCAGATGAGGCAACAAAAAATCAATTAAAAATTGCAGGTAATTTGGTTCATGAAAGATTGGTTGAGTTTCCATTTTGGGATGATTATGCAGCCTTGATTAAGAGTGATTTGGCCGATATGAAAAATATTGGTGGACCGGTTGGAGGAGCAATTACAGCAGGAAAATTCTTAGAAAAATATACCAATTACCCTTGGATGCATTTTGATATTGCAGGACCTGCATATTTAAATTCTCCAGATAAATATAGAGGCAAACATGGAACGGGTGTAGGAGTTAGATTAATTGTAGAGTTTGTCCAAGAATTATGTAAGGCCTAATTCTGGCCATTTAACGAAAAGAAAAAAATGAGTAAATTACCTATAATTGGGATTACCATGGGCGATATTAATAGTATCGCAACAGAAGTAATTATTAAAACTTTGGCAGATAACAGAATATCGGATTATTGTGTTCCAGTAGTTTATGGCTCTCCAAAAGTAATTTCCTATTGGAAAAAAACTATTGGAATGCACGATTTCCAATTAAACATCATTAAGAGTTTAGACCAAATAAACCATAAAAGAGCCAATATTTTGGTATGCTGGGAGGAAGAAACCGAAATAAAACCAGGTGAGGCAACTGAAATTGCTGGGAAATATGCATTTAAATCCCTTGAAATGGCTACAAGGGATGCAGTTGATGGTAAAATACAAGGGATTGTTACAGCGCCATTGAACAAGCATACAGTTAGTGTTCATTCGCCAAATTTTAAAGGGCATACAGAATATTTAGCTATTCAATCTAATAGTGCGCATTTGATGGTTTTGTGTTCTGAAGATTTAAAAATTGCTCTTGCCACAGGACATGTGCCTGTTAAAGATGTTTCTGCTGCATTGAGTGAGGAATTGATTCAAAAAAAGGTGAAGCTTTTAAGTGAAAGTTTAAAAAAGGATTTTGGCATAGTGAAACCAAGAATTGCTGTTTTGGCTTTAAATCCACATGCAGGAGAAAATGGCTTATTGGGGTCTGAAGAAACTGATATAATTATTCCTGCCATTGAAAAAATGCGAAATGAAGGGCAGTTAACAATTTTAGGCCCCTACCCTGCTGATGGTTTTTTTGGTTCAAACCAATACCAAAAATTTGACGGCATATTGGCAATGTACCACGATCAAGGTTTAGTTCCATTTAAATATTCATCATTTGATTCTGGAGTAAATTATACCGCTGGATTGCCATTTGTGAGAACATCTCCTGACCATGGAACAGCATATAGCTTGGCAGGCAAAAATGAAGCAAGTGAACAATCTATGAGAAATGCTCTTTTTATGGCGATTGATATTTGGAACCAGAGGAAAAATTTCGACTCAATAAATGAAAACCCACTTCCTTTAAATCCAGGAAAAAGGGAGCGTTTCAGAATTGACTTTTAAATCTATTTTAATAGCCTACGGGTGCTTAGAAGTGAATAACTCAATTTAGAGAGCTGAAAATCAATACATTTTCAAAAAAAATTTAGAAATATTTTACCAAACTATATCTTTGTGGGCTATAATCATGGGAACTAGGTCGAAAGCATACCTAATTGAATTCAATAAACTTGTTATGGGTTTAAACGAATTTAATTTCATTTTGAACGATCAATTTCTTTCAGAATTTGAATTTTCGCCTGTTAACCAAGGATTTATAGAAGTTGATTTAAAATTAATCAAATCAGAGAACATGTATGATTTGAAATTTGATTTTAAAGGAACAGTGAAATTGCCATGCGATACCTGCGCAGAAGATTTGGACCTCCCAATTAAACAAAAATTTGGGATGATGATGAAACTGAGTGAGGAAAATAATTTTGATGATATTGAAATTATGTACCTCGCACGCACAGAAATATCGTATGACTTAACACAATATTTGTATGAAAGCTTGTTATTAGCAATTCCACAAAGGAAAAGTTGTGACGGTTTTCCTGAACCAAAACCATGTAATGAGCAGGTTTTGAAAAGGTTAACAAAAGTAGAGTACATTGAAGAAGAAGATGAAGAACTGGACGACGACGGAGATAGAGATGATGAAGGAGAAGACGATCCCCGTTGGAATAAATTAAAAGACTTACTAAACTAAATAAAAAGGAGACATATAAAATGCCTAATCCAAAACGTAAAATCTCAAATGCAAGACGCGATAAGCGCAGAACGCATTACAAAGGAGTAAATCCTACAGTTTCTGTTGATCCTACATCAGGTGAAACACATTTGCGCCACCGTGTAACTGCTACTGGTTACTATAAAGGAAAATTGGCTTTCCCGGATATGCAAAAAGACATTTAAAACATTGCTTTTTACAAGCATCTGTATTTAAATGAAAATAGGGTTCGATATTATGGGTGGCGATTTCGCCCCCAAAGAAGCTATTCAGGGAGCAGTAGTTGCTCAACGAGAACTAGGTTCCAAAGGTAGAATTGTGCTCATTGGCGACAAGGAGCAAGCATTGCATCACCTTGCCAATGAGGGTGCAAATGCGGATGATTTTGATTTTGTACATACCACAGAAATAATTGGTATGAGCGAACATCCTACCAAGGCGATTTCTCAAAAAAAGGATTCCAGCATTGCCGTTGGTTTTGGCTTGTTAGCTCACAAAAAGATTAATTCTTTTGTGAGTGCAGGAAATACTGGTGCTATGCTTGTTGGGTCTATGTTTTCGGTTAAACCAATTGAAGGAGTTATTAGACCTTGTGTAACAGCTATGGTTCCAAAGGCCAAAGGTGGTGTGGGTTTAATATTGGATGTTGGTGCAAATGCTGATTGCAAACCAGATGTTTTATATCAATTTGGTGTTTTGGGATCTTTGCTATTAAAACATGTATATAATAATCCAGATCCTAAAGTTGGTTTATTAAGTATTGGTGAAGAAAAAGAGAAAGGCAACTTAGTAACTATTTCTGCACACAATTTAATGGAACAAACTACTCAATTTAATTTTATTGGAAATGTAGAAGGCAGAGACATTATCTCGGATAAAGTGGATGTTATTGTTTGTGATGGTTTCACTGGTAATGTAGTACTAAAAGCACTAGAATCGATGTATTTTGCCCTTAGAAAAAGAGGAATTCACGACGAATATCTAGAAAGTTTTAACTACGAAAACTTTGGTGGTACACCAATTTTGGGAGTTAATGCTCCAGTTATCATAGGCCATGGGGTTTCTAATGCAAAAGCCTTTAAAAACATGATTTTATCTGCCCATGATGTAGTTAAATCCAATTTGGTGAAAATCATACACGATGAATTTCAAAACATCGTTCCACCCTCTCAATAATGACAAAAATAACCGCAGCAATCACCGCCATTCATGGATATGTGCCACCTGGCCTTTTAACAAATAAAGACCTTGAATTATTAGTTGATACCTCTGATGAGTGGATTACCACACGTACAGGTATTAAAGAAAGACATATTTTGAAGGAACCAGGTTTGGCAACTTCGGATATGGCAGTGGAAGCGGTAAATGGGTTATTAAAAAAGAGGGGAATTTCTGCAAAAGAAATAGACCTAATTATTTTTGCAACGGTTACTCCAGATATGGTTTTCCCTTCATCTGCCTGTATTTTGGCCGATAAGATAGGGGCAACTAATGCATTTGCTTATGATTTGATGGCTGCCTGTTCTGGGTTTCTATTTTCATTGCAAACAGGAGCTAGTTTTATTGAATCTGGAAAATATAAAAAAGTATTGGTTATAGGCGCAGATAAAATGTCGTCTATTATTGATTATACTGATAGAAATACCTGCATTATTTTTGGCGATGGTGCTGGGGCAGTTTTGCTTGAACCGAATGAGGAAGGATTGGGAATAATTGACGCAGTTCTTAAATCGGATGGATCAGGAAGACATTTTTTACACCAAAAAGCTGGAGGTTCTTTAAAACCACCTACACATGAAACGGTTGACGCCAAAGAGCATTATGTTTACCAAGATGGTAAAACCGTTTTTAAATTTGCAGTTACTAATATGGCGGATGTTTCTGCTCAAATTATGGACCGCAATAATTTAAAATCTGATGATATTTCTTGGTTGGTTCCACACCAAGCTAATTTGCGCATTATAGACGCAACTGCCGAAAGAATGGGTATTAGTCGTGAAAAAGTTATGATTAATATTGAGCGTTTTGGCAATACCACCAATGGTACCCTTCCACTTTGCTTATGGGAATGGGAAAGCAAATTAAAAAAAGGCGACAATATTGTTTTGGCTGCCTTTGGCGGTGGCTTTACATGGGGTGCCATTTATATTAAATGGGCCTACGATACAAAAGCCGAGTAAGTTTTAGCGAATTTTACTAAAAGCATTTGCCAATTCAATTTTTTGAATAAATTTGATTTTGTTAAATAAGAATACACATGGAATTAAAAGAAATAAAAGAATTAATTAAATTGGTTTCAGAAGCAGGTGTTTCTGAAGTAGAAGTTGAGCGTGGTGATTTTAAGATTGCCATCAAAAAAACTGATGAAAAAACAATGGTAGTTCATCAAACGCCTCAAGTATATACTCAACCAATGGTTCACGCTGCAGCTCCAGTTTCTGCACCAGCTCCAGTTGTAGAAAGAGTTGAAGCAAGTGCACCAAAAGCAGAAGCCGCAGGTAGCAACTATATCACTATTAAATCTCCAATGATTGGCACTTATTATAAGTCGCCATCTCCAGACAAACCTGCATTCTTGCAAGTAGGTGATGAAATAACCCCAGGAAAAGTACTTTGTATTGTTGAAGCTATGAAGCTTTTTAATGAAATTGAATCTGAAGTATCAGGTAGAATCGTAAAGATTTTGGTAGAAAATGCATCTCCAATTGAGTACGATCAACCATTATTCTTGGTTGAACCTAACTAATTTGTTGTTAACAACAAGTTGTATTTTCATTTTCAAATCTATTAAAAGTCAGGTTTCACATGTTTAAAAAAATACTAATTGCCAATAGAGGTGAAATTGCTCTAAGAATTATACGCACTGCGCGTGAAATGGGCATCAAAACAGTTGCGGTTTATTCAACAGCTGATAGAGACAGTCTTCATGTACGCTTTGCAGACGAAGCTGTATGTATAGGCCCTCCACCTTCTGCACAATCTTATTTGAGCATACCTAGTATAATTGCCGCTGCAGAAATTACCAATGCCGATGCCATACATCCAGGTTATGGTTTTCTTTCTGAGAATGCAAAATTCTCTCAAGTTTGCCGCGACCATGGTATTAAGTTTATTGGGGCAAGTCCAGAAATGATTAATTCCATGGGCGATAAAGCCAATGCGAAAGATACTATGAAAAAAGCTGGAGTACCTGTAATTCCAGGTTCTGAAGGCTTATTAAAAGATGCTCAAGAAGGTATTGAATTAGCGAAAACCGTTGGTTATCCAGTTATCATCAAAGCAACTGCTGGTGGTGGTGGACGAGGAATGCGAATTATTTGGGCCGAAGAAGAATTTGAAAAGAATTGGGATAGTGCTCGTCAAGAAGCGGCTTCAGCTTTTGGAAACGACGGTATCTATATGGAGAAATATGTTGAAGAACCTCGTCATATTGAAATTCAATTGGCAGGAGATCAATATGGAAAAGTTTGTCACCTTTCTGAACGCGATTGCTCTATTCAACGCCGCCACCAGAAATTGGTTGAAGAAAGTCCATCTCCATTTATTACAGAAGAATTGCGTGAGAAAATGGGTGCAGCTGCTATTGCCGGTGCAACTGCTATTGGTTACGAAGGTTTAGGAACCATTGAATTTTTGGTTGATAAACATCGTAATTTCTATTTCATGGAAATGAATACTCGTATTCAAGTGGAGCATCCAGTTACAGAAGAAGTTATTAATTTTGATTTGGTAAAAGAACAAATCCTAATTGCTGCCGGCGTTCCTATTAGTGGTAGAAATTACTATCCAACTCGTCATGCAATTGAGGTTCGTATTAATGCAGAAGATCCATTTAATAATTTTAGACCAACACCAGGCAGAATAGATATTTTACACAAACCAGGTGGTCATGGTGTTAGGGTTGATACTCATATTTATGCTGGCTATACTATACCAAGTAATTACGATAGTATGATTGCCAAAATGATTGTCACCGCGCAAACACGTGAGGAAGCAATTATAAAAATGGAAAGAGCCCTAAGTGAATTTATTATTGAAGGGCCAGGATTAAAGACCACAATACCATTACAAATAAAATTGATGCAAAACGAAGATTTCAAAAAAGGAAACTTCACTACTGCATTTATGAATACGTTTGATATAAACGAATAATTTATTTTAATAATATTATTTAAAAGAGTCGCGGCTTGCAAAAGTAGCGACTCTTTTTTTTACACCCCATTCTAATGTTTAACTTCTAATGTTTTGGAAACTTTCGCATTACCAAAATCCAAAACTACATAATAGGTGCCGTTTTCAAAATTCCTTACATCCAATTTATAGTTAGGTCCGTTTCCCTTAGCCTCAAAAATAAGGTCGCCCTTATCTGTTAAAACTTGAATTTTATTAAAAGGAAGGGTGTTAATTTCTGCATAATCGCTTGCTGGATTGGGAACTAACTTAATACTTCTCCCGAGCCTGCCTTGAAATCCTTTAAAATATTCATCACTCACATCAAAAAAACTTGTTTGATAAAAAGGTGGAAATTCACGTTTCCAAAACCACTCTTTGTGCTCGCCATCTGCCTTTAAATTGACACTTGAATTATAAAACAATGCACCTTTCTTTTTTAGGATGGAATCCATTCGTATAATATCCGAACTCATGTGTTCGCTTTCATTGCTTCCTGCCACATAATAAACATTGACACGAGGATCTAAATAGCTATTTTTAGCAAACTCAAACAAAGAATCACTAAACCATAAAGCAGGAGAAAACACGCCTACTTTACCAAACACATTTGGGTAAGCCAAAGCTCCATACAAGGAAATTAAACCACCCATAGAACTGCCTGCTATGCCTGTATGCATTTGGTCTGTATGAGTTCTATAAGCTGAATCTAAATATGGCTTAAGTGTTTCAACAATAAATTGCATATATGCTTTCCCTTCTCCTCCCCCATATTCATTGTTTACATAGGGACTATATTCATTAATTCTGTTTGCTCCACCATTTTCAATGCCTACAACAATGCAACCCATATCGCCAGTCTTTTCTAGTTTGGCTAAAGTTTCATCTATTCCCCACTCGCCAGAATAAGAAGTTTTATTATCAAATAAATTTTGCCCATCGTGCATGTACAATACAGAGTATCTCTTTGCAATTGCATCCTCATAATCGCTAGGTAGGTAAATCCATATTTTTCTGTTACGCTTCAATTGAGGCATATAAAAATTAGCCGAAACAAGCTTCACATTTTCCAAAGCAGTAGATTTGGTTTCGGCAGTTTTCCCTTCAAAATCGGACCAACCTGCAACCTTAATTTTTTGGTTCAAACCGAAAGAACTACTAAATATTCTATTTGCTATTGAGCCGCCTAAACTATCTGTTTCTACCTTATCCCAAGAACCTCTTGTTACTTTATATTCGGCATTTTTAATCTCCTTGCTTAAGGTTATCCTATGGTTTGAACCAATCTTTTTAAACATAAACAATGAATCTCCAGGATTCCAATTATTAAAAGAACCTGCTAAGTATAGATCTTCTTTACTAGGCGTATTGCTAGGCAAATCAATAATTGTAATTGTAACCTGCGATTGCACCAAACTCGTTTGGATCAAAACGAAAAAAAGAAACTTAAATTTAATAGCCATGAGAAAATCTTATTTACAAACTTAAGTTTTACATGCTTATTTTCGTCTATATGAAATGGCTCGCAATTATTGGTAGTATTTTCCTTTTATCGTTTGGGTTTCGGTTTGAACCAATCCAATTAAAAGACCTTTCTGGGAAAAATATTACTATTAACCTTAGCAATGCAAAGAAGGGAAATGTGGTATTGTTTCTCTCTCCAGAATGTCCGCTTTGCCAAAGCTATTCTTTAACTATTCAACAGATTGAAAAGGAATATAAAAGTAAGGGATTTAATTTTTATGCCATCATTCCCGGCACCGATTTTACAAAGGAAGATGTGATTGAATTTAGAAATAAATATGGCTTAAAAAATATCCCATTTTACTTTGACCCTAAATTGGATTGGGTAAAATTTGCCAAAGCAAGTATTACCCCTGAAGTGGCTGTTTATACACCAAAAGGTGAAAAGGTATACTTAGGAAGAATAGACAATTGGGCGTATGAATTGGCAAGAAAAAGAAGTGTTATCACTCAACACGATTTGTTGGATGTGCTAAATAAATTGGATCAAAATAAACTTGTTAAACCCTATCAAACCAAAGCTGTTGGATGTTTCATCAATTAAGTAAATTCTTTCTAATTTTATTGGTAATAGCGGCTTGTTCACCTAATACCAAAACGCCAAAAGATGGCGAGGATATTTTATTTGCTGAACATATTGCTCCTATCATTTATGAGAATTGCGTTAAATGTCATCACGTAGATGGACCTGCACCTTTTGAATTAATTACTTATAAAGATTTAGCTTCTAAAGGGAAACTAATTGCATATGTTACTCAAAATAGAATAATGCCGCCATGGCCCGCAGATCCAAGCTATACGCATTTTGCTAACGAAACCTATTTAACAGATGAACAAATAAATTTAATACAGCGCTGGGTGGATGGAAATTGCTTGCCAGGAGATACGGCCTCTTTGGTTCAGCCCGAACTTTTAACAAAAAAATGGGACCACGGCAAGCCCGATTTAATAGTTAGGATGCCTGAACCTATTAAGGTACCAGGAAACAATTCTGATTTATTTTTGGTTGCTAAAATTCCATTTGAATTGCCACAAGACACCTTTATTAAAGCCATTGAATTTGTACCTGGCAATAAGCGCTTAGTGCATCACATGAACGCTCATATAGTTCAGTTTGAACCTAATAAAAAAACAAATATAAATGAGGGCGAATGGCTCGTAAACCAAGACCAGAGTAAGAGTCAGGAGATACACAAACAATTAGGAATTTTGCACGATGATGGCAGCTATCCAACCATGACACCTAGTGTTTGCAATTATTTGCCAGGGGCTCAATTTAGTTTTTACCCTAGTGAAGTTGGTGGATATAAAATTGGAAAGAAGAATGCGTTTTATTTAAATGATATTCATTTTGGTCCAAGCCCAATTGCAGAAAAAGATTCTTCTTATTTTAAAATTTATTATGCCGAAAAGGCCCCAAAAAGACCTGTATCGGAATTTCAAATTGGCACTTTAGGTTTAGCTCCGGTTGAACCCAAACTAATTGTTCCGGCAAATGAAGAAAAAACCTTTCATATTCAATTTACAGTATCCCAAGATATCTCTATTATAACTCTTGTTCCACATATGCACTTGATTGGAAAAAGTTTTTGGGCTTATGCAATCAAGCCAAGTGGAGATTCCATTCGTTTGATAAAAATACCTCGTTGGGATTTTAGGTGGCAATATTTCTACCAACCACCTCACCTTTTAAAATTGCCAAGAGGGACAACCATTTTTGTGGAGGGTGTTTATGATAATACGGCAAGTAATCCTAACAATCCATTTGATCCTCCACGCGAGATTGCTGAAAGAAATGGAAGCATGAAAACAACTGATGAAATGTTTCAATTGATAATTACCTACGTTCCTTGGAGAAAGGGAGATGAAGAAATTTCTATGGATTGATTTTATGATAGGAAGCAGATTTTCCCTATCAGCCTTGTTGGGACAGGTCTAGACCTGTCCTTACTGCTGCTGTGGGGGAGATAGTCCTGGGATGGATGGGCAATGCTTTGGGGGATGGGGGGGGACAGGTCTAGACCTGTCCATACTGCTGCTCTGGGGGAGATAGTGCAGGGATGGATGGGGGCTGCTTTGGGGGAGATTGTGGAGGCGCAAAAGCTAAGGATGGCTTTGGCAGCCTAGCTTTTGCGCTTTTAGTAATTTTTTTTTAGCAATATTCTGCGAAGGCGCCTTTTAGGTTCTCA
>JAIOYZ010000046.1 GCA_021740845.1 Bacteroidia bacterium | reverse complement strand
TTTGTGCAACGCCTATTATGTAACTTTTTGCCCTGGCTATATTTCCTATTCTGACATCTTTTACAACTATATCCTTCTTCCCATTTCAAAAATGCTAAGTACTTTAAACAATCATCATCTGTCTTAAATGTTCGGTTGATGGTTATTGAATTCACGCCAACAAATTTAACCCGTTCTGCCATTTGGCAAAGACAAAAAGTTGCGACCTAAACGCCTATACCTATTATTTAATTATTTTCTGTTGAAATTTTTTGGCATTTTTTAGGTAAATAACTAACAATGCGACCCCTAGGTAGGAGAAAAATAGTCCAATTAGTGACCAGGTAAAGGTGTCGTATAATCCGTGTAATAAAGCAGGAATTGAAATTGAAATCAATATAATAGCAAACCTATTTGTGGGATACAAAAATGCAAAGGAAATGAAATAAGAACTTATTCCTGACCAAATAGCATGTAAAAAAGGCAATGAGGTTAATCTAGCAATATTCATAAAAAATGAGTTATTGTAATCTAATTCGGTATTCACACCTAATTGGTATGTTACACCCTCAAATACTCCAAATCCAATTCCTGAAATTAAGCCATAAAATACTACTGTTTGCGGCAATAAAGGCTCATCCGAATATCTTACTAATAAATATACAGGTAAAAGCTTTATAAATTCTTCAAATAATCCTACACCCAAAACATACCCTATTAGTTTTGAAAAGATGGAATTATTTTCATTTATTAAACTATAAAACGGATTAAATGAAGGAATATTAATAAGGTATACTGAAATAAATATTAGGATTTGCACTGAAAAGAAAATTGCAATTGTCTTTTTTGACGAAACCTGGTCAGTTTTAAATACACTGTAAAAAAACAAACCCCAAACCAATGAAAAGTATAATGCTATAGCATAAAAAGTAAAAACAGATGCACCAGTAAAACGAATTAAAAATGCTGGTAATAAACCAACGAGAGCAATTATTAAAAACTTCTGGTCACTTTTAAGGGTTTTAATAGAAATTGAATCCTTCGGAAAAAGCAAATTCAATCCGAAGGATTGAATTTGCTTTAAAATATTTCCATTATGTTTAATTCTTGGTTTGATTCCTTGAGTCTTTAACAAAACTCTTACGGAACTTTTTCCTCCATTTTCATAAACAACTTTGTCCTGTATTAAAATATTTCCTTCTTGAACATAAAATTTGATTGCATTTATGTCATATGGACCATGAAAAACTCCATCTCTTTCAATTCTATAAAGGGACATTTTTAATCGTTAGAATTGTGTTTAGGGAAATTAAATAACACAGATGTAACAATTGGTACAAAAAATATAGCGACAGTAAGCACTGAAATACCAATGTCAGCTGTATGACTTGAAAGGAAGATACTTATACTAGATTCAGGGTAAAAGTGCTCAAATATTGAAACAGAAAGTTTTAAGCCTAAAATTCCAATTACGACGAAAGCAGCAGTTTCTAAAAAGCTGTATTTTTCCATTAATTTCACAAACCATTGAGCAATAAATCTCATTGCTAAAATACCTATAAATACCCCAACACATACAAGTATAATATTTGGAGTAAATGCTACGGCAGCAAAAACATTGTCAATTGAAAAGGCCATGTCCATAAGTTCTACTAAACAAACAGTAGCCCAAAAGTTACCCATCGTTCCTACAGTTGCTCTATATAACCAATTACTTTTTTTGTCAATAAAGTCATCCTCTTTAGTTTCGGTTTGTTTTCCTTTCCAAAAATCATAAACTAAATACAATAAATATAAGCCTCCTAAGGGTTTTAACCACCAAATCTTAATTAAAAAAGCTGCAAAAATCATTGCAATACCACGAAAAATATATGCACCCCAAATTCCATATTTAAGAGCCTTACCCCTTTGATTTGCTGGTAAATCCATAACCATTGTAGCCAAGACGGCTGCATTGTCTACGGAAAGTAAACTTTCAATTATTATTAAATTGCCAATAATTGCAAGTGATGTCCCTGGGTTTTCTAAAATTTGTTGCCACAAGAGACTAATTTGTTGTAGATATTCGTTCATTTTGTAAAATTAAGATTAATTTATTATTTATTGGCCATTGTAATATTGACTACTCTTCCGCCATCCTCGTTTGAAAGTAATAACCTTTTACCATGTGTTAATTCAACCATTTGATTAATTCCTATTAACTTGTCTTCTGTTAAATCTTTGAGAAAGTTTAGTTTTTGATTGACAAGCACCCATTTATTATTATGAAAAGTGAAATATCCAACTGGTATTTTTTGCTCGGGTGTCAATTTTTCATTCCTAGCAATATTTCTATTTACATGCCATTGAAATAAATATTGATTATGATATACCATTAATCTATGATTTTCTGGTTTCCAAACGGAAGGCTTAAACTGGTAGTACAAATCTAAAACAGGTAAAGTGCCTTTATGAGGAGTCCCACAGAAAGGACATTTAGGTGAATTTGAATTATCGAAAACATACCATTTTTGTTCGCAATTTGCATTATGACATGGTTGGATTAAATCGGTGGTTTTTAGTAATCCAATTTCCCACTCTTCAGCAGTTGGTCTTTGCATTGGATTATGCAAACCTTCAATAAATGCTTTATTAAAAAGCTCTTTTAAATAGGGGCCAGTAATAGTATATGGGAGTTTTGTTATATCTGACCAATATAATTCCCATTTCGATAATTGATTTAATTTAATTCTATTTGATTTATCGGTTGGATGTTCAATAAATAAGGCCTTTTCACCCATACTTAATAGGTCATCCTTTTCAGTATCTAAATCATGGACTTTACCTCCCTTAAGCGGATGCCTATGCAATAAATACATATAAATAAGACAAGCTAGGGCATGTAAATCAGTAAGTCTATTTGGCAGTTTTCGATTTGGGTCATTCTTTTTTAAATGTTTTGTTGCCAAAACTTCTGGAGCAATAAAATCAGCCGTCCCAATTACCTCTGCTGGATATAAACCTGGGACAACCAATCCATCCAAATCAATCATGCAGGCTGACCCAGTAGTAGGATCCACTAAAACATTATTATAGGAAAGGTCTGAATGGGAAAGTCCCATTTGATGCATTTTCTTTACGCCTCTTGAAAGGTTAACACATACCTGAAAATAATTTAACCACTTACCTAATTCACTCTGATCCAGACTTAATGGGAATTGCTTATTTCTAAATTTGGATCCAGCAAACCACTTTCCATTTTTTTCTTCACCCTTAATTAAATCGTTTGAACTATAACCTTTTTTGAAGAAAAATTTCCCATTATAAATTGGCACTACAATTCCTGTCTTATCCTTGTATTCAATTATATCTGTTGGCCAACGATAAATTTCTTCTAAATAATAATTGCCAGCTTCCTTATTTTGAATTTGTGGCAAATATTTGGTTACAATATTTTTTAATCTTTCCTTTTGATTAAAATCCTGTTTGTCTTTAAAAAGTGCAACAACGTATTTTCTATCTGGACTGAAATAGACATTTTTTGCAGTTCCGCTTTTAGGTTCCCCATTATCTACAAATTGATAACTATTACCATTGATTATGGATTTAACTGTAACTGTTGTCATTTTTTCTTAATAGATGATTGCTAAGGTTCTGTCGTCGTGATTGCCTGGACTCCAAAAGTCCATCCATTTGGAAAGGTTTTCTGCTACCTCAATATTTCTTTTTTCGAAATTTACATTTACATTTTCGTTATTTTTACCTTGAAGATCTTCAAAGAAATCTTTCCAACATTCGATTTTTTCCAAATTTGCCTCTACAATAAATTTAGGGTCATAAATACCATCTGTCATTAAAACTAAATAGGAAAAATCATCGTATAGGCTAATTCCAAATCTAGTTGGAAATTTTTCACTATTGAAAATTTCAGGCATTGTAATAAATCTTGTGCCTCCTCCAAATTCACCTACATCTAGCCAATTCATAAGCTTAATTTCAGTGAAATCTTTATTAATTACACCAATTGGACAGTCGCCAACTCCAAAACTCAAAATTGCATATCCAAAATCGTATTTTTTGATTAGAGTAAAAATTAAAGTAGTATGTAAATCTTTTATACTAACATTAATTTGAGTTGCAAATTCTTCAATTTTTTTGTGGGCAAATAATGCCGCTTTAGAAAGATTATCATAAACAAAATGACTTATTTGTTTGGATGTTTCAGCTGTTTTATTTGTTTGATGTTCCTTAATAACATTGTCAAATACCTCCAAAGCCTCCTTCGTAAAATTGAGAGTAAAAAATTCAATTATTGCATTACAAGCTATGGTGGATCCTTTCCTTGCCAACTTAGCACTTCCAGCACCATCAGCTACACAAACAACGCTCCAACCCGTATGGTCAAAAAATTTGTATGCAAAATCATCATCCCTAAACGAACCTACATTTGCATGGCTTCTTCCTCTTTTCGATGAAATAACTATATTTTTTTCTCCTAATTTTTCGAATGAAATTTCATCATCTTTTTTCCAATAATTTTCAATCTTCCAGTCCTCGGTTTTTTCAAAATCACTCTGTATGTTTTTCCATAATGATTTAGGATCTGCATTTATTACCAGAGTAATTTTCTTTTCATGCAATAAAGAATCATCTAGGTCGTCCTTTATCCTAAATTTAAAATTAACCTTAAAATCTCCGCTTACTTTGGGTACTCCAACAACAATTTCTTTTTCATTATCATAAACCAAACCTAATTCCTCAAGTCCCTCGATTGCTGAATAGGAAATATCATTTAGTCCTAATTTTTCAAAATCCAAAAATGCTTTATATTCTTTATTTACGGTTGCATTCGGGATTATAATTTGTTTTTCAATAATGTCCTGAACCCTGTTTTTGTGTTGCCAATTTTCCATAATGTTGGTTTGTAAGGATCTTATTTTTTCTATTATTCCTATAGTACTATTATCAGAAACAAATCTTTCGAATAGGTCAACTCTTTTGCTAGATATTTCAACCCCCTTGTTATTGAAAAGGTTTTTAATATACTTACTATTATGCTGCATATTTACTACTATCCTTGTGTCCTATTTACATCAAATCCACCTGAACCAAAGCCATAATTTCCTTCCATTCCACACCATGGACATGTGTTTTTTTCCTCCTGACCAATGCAATGTATTTTTTGGCATTGGCACATAGCAAATCCGAATTGATTTCCACAGCATGGACAAGTTGGAGCACCAATTAATTCCTCAGAGTTAATTCTGTTATTTACGCTTTCTGAGTCGCTCAATTCAAAATAGTTGTTGTCTATTTGAAAACCACCCACTAGCCTATATGATTGGGTTGACAAACCTAATTCCGAAATTTCTGATGGATTAATTAATTTCTTATATTTTATCAAATATGGCCTTTTGGTATTTTGACATTTTGCTACCAATACAGCATAATTACTATCAAGTTTTGATTTGTTTTTTGAAGTTTTACTTAAGTCGATTTTTGAAATAGTATCTCCATCAATTTTCGCAAGTTCGAAACCTGATTGGTTATTTTCAACACTTACACTACTTGTTTTTATTGAATCAGTGACCCATTTAAAGAATTTCTTATAATCCTCCTCATTGGAGTTATTAAAATTTAATACATTATCAGTAAGCTCAGATAAGACATTTGTATCAGCCTCGCCACCAAAGGATATAGCAACTAAATTTGCACCTTTTTGCCAATTCTTTTTCCATTCCGATATTGCAGTACTTGTATCATCAGTTGGAACTCCATCGGTCATTAAAAATATTATAGGTTTCCAATCACCTTTTTGATCCATAGTAGTCTTAACTGTGTTTTTGCGTAATTCAAACATCAATTGACCTAAACCATTTCCTAATGAGGTTCCCCCTCCGATAGGGAATTTTGGAGGGTAAAAGCTTACAATTTCTTGCAAAGGAACTATGGTTTTGGCTTGACCAGCAAATACAATTATTGAAATCCAAACGGTTTCAATTGCATATGGATCAGTTTTAATTGATTTAATTATTGTAGCCATTCCATCCTCTACCTTTTGGATTTGTTCTCCAACCATTGATTCTGAAATATCAATTAAAAAATATATTGGTAATCTTCTCATAATTAAAATTTATTATTTGGGTATTGATTTCCATTAAATTTGTTAAATCACTAAAGTTATTTCAGCTGGAGGTGGGGGTAATGGCACTGATTCTCCTGTTCCTTGGCTTTTATTTCCTTGTTCTATTGTATCAGAAACCCATTTGAAAAATTGTTTAATTGTATGGGTATCTGCACTATCTAAATGTACAACATTTTCAGATAACTGTTTTAACAAATCCTCATCTTTTAGGTAACCTGCTGCACAACTTACAATAGCTCCAAAATTAATTGATTTAATTAGTGGAATAGCATTTACAAAATCAACTTTATCATTAGGTGCTCCTTTGGTAAATAAAAAAAGCAATGGTTTCCAATCACCCTTTTGATTTTCATTTCCTTTTATAATATCTCTTGTAGCATTATCGTATAATAGCTGTAATGCTCTGCCAGTATGCCTTGGTCCACTTTGAGGACAGGTTATTTCTGGTAATTGAAAAGACCCAATTTCTGTTAGAGGAATTAATTCCTCTGCTATTCTATTAAAGGTGATTATTGACACCCATACCGTATCAAGAGCCATTGGATCCGTTCTAAGAGTACTAATTAAGCCACTTAGTGCATTATTTAGTGCCTGAATTGGTTCTCCAAACATCCCTCCTGAGGTATCTAGTAATAAGTAAACAGGTAGTCTTCTCATATAAAAATTAACCTAAAAATTGATCCAAATCTTTACTAAATATTTAAATAACAATATTTAATTCTGATGGAGGAGGAGGAAGTTCATTTAAACCTTGGACTTCTTTACCACTATCTTCGACTCTTGTTGAAGAAACACCAATAGATGCAGTCACCCATTGAAAAAATTTGCCAATTGTAGTTGAATCTGCTGTATCTAAACTTACCACATTTTC
Source organism: Bacteroidia bacterium (assembly GCA_021740845.1). GTDB lineage: Bacteria > Bacteroidota > Bacteroidia > UKL13-3 > UKL13-3 > B1. The sequence goes on along the minus strand of JAIOYZ010000046.1, from coordinate 6,038 downwards.
AGTAATTTGCTTTAAAATGTTAGTATCAGCGCCTGGTCCAGCCGCGCAAGCCACGGTAAAAGCAGTTTTTCTTTTCTTGAACTCAATTAATCCATTTTGCCAATTGTCGGTTGGAATTCCATCAGTCATAATAAAAACCAATGGCTTCCAATCACCCTTTTGTTCGGTTGTTGTTTTAGCAACTTCAGAATCAATTCTATTAGCTAATAAACTTAATCCATCCCCTAAAGCAGTAACACCTGTTGCCTTAATATCTACCATTTGAAACGACGCTAAATCAGTTAGTGGTATAATTTGATTAGCAGAACTATCAAAAGTTATTACACTTATGAAAGCTGTTTCTATTGCTTGAGGATTTTGCCTTAAGGTACTAATCATAATTTGAACCCCATTTTTTACGGCTTCAATTGGTTCTCCTGTCATTGAACCAGAAGTATCTAGTAACAGGTATACGGGTAATCTTCTCATATATTTAAAGTTTATATTTTTTATTCAATTAATTATAAAGGATATTTCAACTAGGAGTATTTAGATAAATAATCTTCAAGTCCGCCTTTCATTCCCATTCCAACTGCCTCAAATTTCCACTCTCCATTTCTTTTATAAATTCTACCAAATTCGACTGCTGTTTCGATTGAAAAATCTTCCTCCAATTCGTACTTCAATATTTCTTGATTGTTGTTATCAATTACTCGCACAAAAGAATTTCTAACTTGACCGAAATTTTGCTTTCTAATTTCAGCTTCATGAATAGTAACAACCACACATATTTCACTAACCTCTGCACCAATTTTTGATAAATCTACTTTAATTTGCTCATCATCGCCATCGCCATCGCCAGTTCTATTGTCACCAGTATGTTCAACAGAATTATCAGGAGAAGTTAAGTTATTATAAAAGACAAAATGTCCATCTGAAACTAGTTTCTTATTCTCACCGAGAATAAATACTGAAGCATCTAAATCAAAACCATTCCCACTGGATGAGTTGTTTGTATCCCAACCTAAACCAATTGTAAATTTGGGTGCATTAAGCACTTCCCTTTGCCCTTTTTGTAAGTTAATTGCCATTGTGTATTTTTATATTATTGTTGATGATAAAATTGGATGCTAAGTATTGTAAATTTTGTTGATATTCTTCTATTTTATGATAATTGTTTCCAATAGCCATATTGTATAGAAGATTTCGGAACTCATTTGTTTGTGCCTCAATAAAAATATTAAAACTATTGGAATCTGTAAATAATATATATTTAACAATTCTGGTATTAATTTTAAATTTTTTGGAATTTATAATCTCTTGCAAATCGAAGATGGATTTTACTGAAAAGTAATTTAGATAATTTTCAATATTTGGATGAATACTAGGATTAATTAGTTCTGCAAAATAAATTAAGTAAAAATCATTTTTGAGTCCGAAATCGTTAATTGTCTTAATAATCATTCTCTCATGACTACCAGTGATTTTAATATCATCTAAAAATAAAAGTGTTTTATTCTCAAGAAATTTCTCATCAATGTGAAAGGAGTCATTTCCTATTAACTTTAGTCTTTCTGCAGCATCTAATTCTCCATAATCTTCCTTATAAGTAATTGTTCGATTTACTTTGGATTCTTGAACTGAGTCGAAATTATTTTCAGCAAGCCACCTGTTAATTGTAAAGATGAAATAATTTTTTAAAGCGAAAGTTGCAGTAGGTATAAAAGCATATGGACTTGAAAATACAACTATTTGATTTTTAATCAATCCTTGTTTTAGTATTTTTTCAATAAAATAATTTCCTAAAGCAACACCAAATTTATTTGCTATTTCATCATCTCCATATTTAAATCGGCTATAGTCTGATGGCTCAAAACCAAAATAATCTGAGTCATTAATTTTATGAAGTGAAATGGTTTTATACATTATTCAATTATTTCCCTAATTTTATATTTGTTAATATCTATAGCATTTATTCCAAATGATTTTGCACCTTCAATGTCTGCAATAATATTGTCTCCAATATGAGCAATTTCGATTCTATTTAGTTGTTTATGTAATAATTCTACTTCTGAATACATTTTTGAATAAAAAGCTAAATTCGGTTTTGAAAACCCAATTTCATCAGAATATATTTGAAATTCAAAAAGTGGAGCAAAGCCAATATTATTTAGTAATATCCTTAATAATTTCCCATCAATAAAGGCTGTATTACTTGAAATGTTAAAAGTGGCTTTAGTCCTTTTTTTTAATTCTATTAATTCATTTAAAATACTTTCATAAATTGGAACAGGTGGGTATTTGAAAAACAAATACTCCATTTCTAATTTTAATTTGTTTAATTCAAAATTTTGTATTTCAAAATTACCCTCATTAATCAAATACAATGTCATTAAATACATTTCATCAGTGCAAATATTTCCCCCTGTCTTTTGATTTATGGCATTGCACATTTTATCTACTGTTTCAAAAATTACTTTAATTTCAAACTCAGATTTGTTACAAGAATTGTATTTTAATGTAAAATGTCTAATTCGTTCCTTCTTAAATTCAGGATTAGAACGAATTAAAGTTAGCCATAAATCAAAAGAATAGTGCTTGATTTTATTACGCAAACTACTAGTTAATATAATTCTTTAAAATATCAACAAAGTTATCTGTTTGGTATGGGTCACCTATTGCTCTAAATTTCCATCCGCCATCTTTTCTGTATGCTTCAGCAAAAACTAACGAACACATATTGCTTAAAGATGAATCTCCAGATAGACTATATTTTGTTATTTCTCTGCCTTTAGAATCCACAGCTCTAATAAATGCATTTTCAACCATGCTGAAATTTTGGTTATTAGCTTTGCCTTGATAAATGCAAACCAAAAAAACTATTTTTTGATATTTTTGATCTAAGGAATTTAATTTTACAATTATTTGTTCATCATCACCATCTCCAGCTCCAGTCCTATTATCTCCAGTTAACCAAATATTACCTGAAGGGTGTTTCATTGAGTTAAAGAAAATGATGTCTCCTTGATAAAGATTAACATCTCTGCCGTTATTAGCTTTCGCTGTTTTACCAAGATCGGCAACCTTTCCATTTGCATCCAATAAAAATGCAATTGCGTCCAAATCATAGTCTTCTTCTTTACCTCCAATTAATTTTCCTAAAAAACCAGTTTGTTTTTTTCTTACATCCCATCCTAAACCAATAGTTACCTCTGATAAGTCATAAACATCCTCACCCTTGTCGTTTTTTCGTAAGTCAATTGTTTGACCTTTTTGTAAGTTAATTGCCATAATTTATGTTTTATTTGATTATTTGACCTTTGTAATATTTTGATAAGAAAAATGCTAAATCCTCTTTATACCCAATCCCAGAAGCCTCAAATTTCCATTTACCTTCGCGTTTGTATAGTCTGCCAAACTCTATAGCAGTTTCAATCGAGAAATCTTCTCCTAATTCATATTTTGCCACTTCTGCACCTGTATTATTATCTACTATCCTGATATATGAATCACGGACTTGTCCATAATTCTGTTTTCTTGAAACTCCATCATGTATAGTTACAACAAATAATATTTCAGTAATAGAGCTATCAACTTTTTCCAAATCCACTTCAATGGTTTCATCATCTCCATCAGCACTATTTCCACCAGTTGGATCATCTCCTGTGTGATGGAGGGCCCCATCAGGAGAATCCGTATTTCCATAAAAAACAAAATAGGGTTCAGATGGAATTAATCTTCCTGAATTTATCATAAATGCAGAGGCATCTAAATCAAAATCAAAACCAGTACCTTCATTTGGCACCCAACCTAGTCCTACGGTCATTTTCGTGAGGCCAATATCTATTTTTTGACCCTTTTGTAAATTAATAGCCATTGTTTAAATTATAATTATAAATGAAAAGTGAATTTTCTAAATAAAAATTAACTGGTAAAAATGATTTCCAATTATTTTGTTTCATTGTGTTACAGGGTTAGGCTTAATTATTTCAAAATTAAAAAAACGAACATAATGAATAATTGATTAAAATCATATAAAACTGGAGTTTCCCCAAAAATAATCAATACGGGAATAAGTTTAGTTGAAAATTTGGAGGTGGTTTAACTTTTATGAAGTTTACTAAACCTGTTTTAGTTGATTTAAAAAGATTGTAAATACCATCCGCCATTGCATAGTTGAAGAAATTCGGGATTCCAAAAAATCGCTTGGACATGATATAAATTTTCTCAATCATTATTTTAAGTTTTATGTTTATTCCGATGAAGATGCTAGTAAAATATGCTATTGCATGAACCATAGCAATAATATTTCGTAGCCCATTATAACTCCTTACCAGGGTGAAGTCACTTAAATCACTATTTTTGGGGAAACTCCAGTATAAAAGTGGTTTAAAGAATCAAAGTTTAATTACTTAAAAATCAATTCTAAATTATTGTTAAAAATTATAATATTTAATAAATATTATTATTATTTGTAGTATAAAATAGCCCAAAAATGAACAAAGCAATTGCTGGTTACCATATATTGTCAATACTTTCTATGGTAGATGACGAGTTCGATCCAACTGAGGGATTGGTCATTGTTGATTATCTTAAAATGTATTTTCCTCCTTTACATATCAATTTGGATAATGAGGTGGAAAAGTTGAGCACCCTGAAAAAAGAGGAATACCCTAATCATTTTTCTAATTGTTTGGATGCCTTTTATTCAGATTCAAATGAAAAGGAGAGAATTGATTTTTTAAAGTTTGCAGTGAAACTAATTAAGGCAGACCACAAAATTACAATGGATGAAAACAAATATTTTAATGAAATTATTGACCGTTGGGATTTGGATCCTAATTTTTAATAAATTTATTATTTAAATCATGAGTAATAATTATTCAAAAGGTCCAATAGTTGGATATAAATGTCCAAAATGTGGATTTGATACAAATCAAGCGCATTGCGATAGCTGTAATGCTCCTTTAAGGTGGGATAAAAATATAGGAGGTTCCGCGCATTGTTCTGGGTGCGGTAATTCTGTTACTGGTATTAAATGCAGAAAATGTGGAAATAGGTTTTCTATTTAAATTCCATATTTACTTTGCCTAAGTCGTCCTTGTCTCACATCTCCAACCTCCCCCCAGCACTAAACCTGCCAGTAGAACTGGCCACGCCTTTATCCACCTGAATAATCACATCGACCTCATGTAGCTGAGCTTTGCTAATAGAAAGGACTTTGGTCTCTCCTATCCAGTAAATGCCATCATTTTGCTCAATTTCATTTCCTTTCAATTTTTTAACATCAGCATAGGCCAATCCTGTAAAGCAAGAAAATACAAAGAAATCCCTAACTCGGTTAATCCTATCAAATGGCGAATTATATAACATTAGCCTTTGAAGCTCATTGTTTGTTAGGTAGGGCCTAGAAACTTCATTAAGTTTAAGGTTAAAACCTTTAAAAGGATCTCTTAGTATCCAGCCATGGTGCAATGCAATTGTTGTTATTTTTTTAAGATTATGAAGAAATTTGGTGGAAGTGTTGTGGCTCAATTTCAATTCTGTCTTCATGAAAAGTGAAAATTGAGTAATCATAAAGTGGTTTACAGATTTTACAGATACATCTCCAGCTTTGTAATTTCTTTTCAGGAAGGCCACCATATGCCTTTTGGCTAAATCGTATTTTAAATAAGTGGTTCTTGAATTTTCTTTCCCCATCTATGTATTCATTGAATACACGTGCCTCTGCATTTCTACCAGTTAGGGATTAAAACCCTCGGAGATAAAATTTCGCATGACCTATATTATTAATGTGCTATTTTTCAGTGCCTAATAACCTACTGCTTTTCCGAGGGATAAGTCCCTTGTTTGGGACTAAAAATACATAGGTGATTGGATTGAACCGTAATAAAATATCTAAAGCTAATATAGTTGTTTTTAATTAGTCGACCCTTAAAAAGGCCAAGAGGTCATATTATTTCTGACATTTGGTGGAAAAAAGGGTGATTATATTTGCCAGTATATGCAGAACTTTGGTAAAAAGCTTGCAAAAATATGTTAGCAAAACCATCCAATCC
>JAIOYZ010000015.1 GCA_021740845.1 Bacteroidia bacterium | reverse complement strand
ATAAAAACTACAAAATTTGGCATAAAAAAAGCCCTACATTTCTGTAAGGCTTTTTAATTTTCCACTAAACCAGTGGCCTTTGCTCCCTCTCCTGGGCTCGAACCAGTTCCGATAGCTATCGGAACCATGATTAACAGTCACCCTATGGATTATATTTTAAAAGTAATTTTTGGCCAATTTCTGGATACTTAGAAAGATTCTGAATGTAGGTTTTGCTCTTCATATTCTTAATATGCCTTTCAATTTGTTGCGCTTGTTTTGAGGTCTGACATTCAAGAGTCCAATACAAATCCCAAGGTTTGTATTTGGAGGTAAATTTATCCTGATAATAATCCGAATTGTGCTTTTCTAGTCGAGCGAATGGATCTTCATTGGTAAACCCAATGTAGAATTTATCATGTGATCCAGAATAAATAATATACGTCCAAGACATTTAAAAAAAAGCCCCACCGTCCGGTGGGGCTTTGCTCCCTCTCCTGGGCTCGAACCAGTTCCGATAGCTATCGGAACCATGATTAACAGTCGCCATTTTTTGAAAATTTTAATAATAAAAACTACAAAATTTGGCATAAAAAAAGCCCTACATTTCTGTAAGGCTTTTAAATTTTCCACTGAACGAGTGGCCTTTGCTCCCTCTCCTGTGACTGAACCCAAGAAAGAAATATCTGTTATTGTGGCAATTAGCTTAGCTTGCTAATTGATAGTCCCCTGCCAAAGCCCCTTTTTCTAATTTTAGGAGCTTTGCCACATGCAAAGGACTAGTTGGAAAATTTGGATTCTTCAATAAAGCATTTACCACATTATTGAGAAGTTCTAATTGCTTCTTAAGAAAGGTGTTTTCGTCTTTAACAGCTGAAAACGCTTCTTCTTTCCAATCAATAGCACTCGAAGCTTCTTGAATCATTTCACCTTCGCCATTAAAAAGCCAATTAGGATTTAAGTTTTGATAAACTTTTGTAATCTTAGCGATAGTTGTTTTGTGCGGATCAACTGTGCCTGTTAGCATTTTTGAAATAGACGGTTTTGAAATTCCAGTAGCCTCAGAAACCATTGAATTGCTAATTCCTTGACTTTCAAAGAATATTTTTAGCCTCTGATTTACAGAATCTTTGATTAATTTTTGGTTCATTTTGATAAATATTTAATTAACTTTTGGTTCTTGGTCATATATTTGAATATGCTTATTCGCATAAACGAAACGAAAATAACACTTTTAGTTTCATTTATGCAAACAAATAGTTACAAAAAGTAAACCAAAGTTCTTTAATTAATGGCAAGGGCAAAAAAAACAACCCCCAAGAAGTCTCAGAGGTTGTTTTTGTTTTTAGTAACTAGGTTAGATTAACAGTTCTTATACCTTTTGGCTTCGGAGTTAATACCGCTGCCAATAGCAAAGCTGCTAAAGCCAATCCAATTACTTGGTTGTTGTTCATTGTTTCCACCTCCATTCTCCAGAATAAATCTGGAAACAATGTTTGCTCTTGCTGTTATTAAAGGATTTTGGTTTAAACAAAAAGTAAACCAAAATAGAAATGATAACAATTTTCAAACCCACACTGGAAAATTTCATAAGCGAATCAACCAGCTCTGTTTATGTTCAAAGGATTTGGCGCCAGGTAATGGATACCAAAATTTATGAGCTTGTAATCACTGGCACAAATAAGGAAAATTATGTTTTAAAGTTTTTAGTGAGAAGCCTTGTTGAGGATGAAATAAAGTCCCATGAAACCAACGCAATTGAAATTCTTAAGAAAGCAAAAAAGAAAGTTTTGGAAGGGATCATTAGTGACGAACCGATTCAAGGAGCTTTAATAAAATAACCAGCCATGAACTATACAAAACACTTCCAAATTAGCCTAACAACCAATGAAGATACAAACTTTGGTTACATGGTTTTTGATACCCTACCAGAAGCAGAATTGATTTACAAAGCAATTTTAACCGGTTGCTTTACAATAGGCTTTTCCGAAATCAACCACACCCCAACAATAGAGCTTAGCGAATTTATTCTGGATGAAAATGAAATTGGAAAAGCAAAAAGGATACTTAAAAGCCATTTGCTTGGTGACGAGGACACAGATGCAAAGCCAGTAATTACTGAACCCTTCTTATTCTATGACCATGCAGGATACTACGAAACCCAATTAAATCCAGCCTTTGGTTTAACCCTTTAATTACCGGTAAAATGGCAAGGAAAAAGCATTTTGAACCTTATTTAATCCTTTGGAGGATAAGACTAGAAAACAATCCAGCTCACACAGATTGGAGCACATTTGATTCCTATAATTCATTGCAAAAACGCAATAAAATCTTTGAAGCCTTAACAAAAACCCCTAGTCCAATAATTGAATTTAAGCGCGAGACCAACCACGATTCATACGTATTTAAACCAACACCAGCATATGTCACAACCAACACTACAAATAGACCTTAAACCGGTAAGCCAGGGAGAGTCATTTACCAGCTATTACATGAACATTTATTTCAATGGAAATATGTTCAGAGGAATTGTAAGCAGAAACCAAGCCGAGGAAATGAATAAAGAAGGTTTGGTTATCCAAACATATGGCCAACGTGAAATTGATGGAAAATTAGAACGCTTTGAATACCCTGAAAAAGTGGATGGAGCCGGAGTGCAATACACTAGTCCTGTTTTTGAATTAAAACTAAACCCTTAATAAATCAAATATGGAAAACTTTCCTATTACAGTTGGCCGGATAGTGGATTACTATCCTGGAACAGCATCAGAAAACCAATTGCCTAATGGCATGGAAAAAGCACCTGCAATTGTTGTCCAAGCTTTTGGCACCGAAACAGTAAACCTTCATGTTATGGTGGCACAAACCGACTCAACAAAACCAAACAGCTTTACTGCTTGGAGTGTACCAAAGCAATCAGAAGAAAAAGGCTTTGGATGGAGTTGGCCACAAAAAATTCCTGTAGGTGCAATTGACTGGAAAGAGGCTACCACTGAACTGTTAGACAAAGCAGTGGATGAAGCATTTGAACCAGTAACTAAGCTCGGCGATGAAACTCCAAACGGCACCTATTTAGGCTTAAGGTTAGGAGAAGACCAGGAATTAAAACAGGAGGAAAAACCGCTTCCAAACAACTCAATGGATTGGCAAACTAACCGGTAAACAATTATGAGTAGCGCAATTGAAAATGTTTCCTATTACAAGGAAATGGCAAGAAAAAATGAACAGGCTTGGTTGACGTCAAAAAGTGTAACCGACAAGGAAATTTTATCCAAGCAAATTGAAACTTTTAGGAAACTTCAATTGCGCTTTCAAACTATTGCTGCAAAGCAAGTACTAGCAGAAAATCAACTTCAATTATTTTAAGAAATGGAAAATATCGAACCAAAAAAAAGAACCGTTTACGAGCTATTGGATACCCAAACAGTAAGCGAAAGAAAAGCCTTCGTTAAAGAATTGCATGCAAATGGCATCAATGCATCCAATGTAAGAAACTGGATTGGAAAAAGAGCTAACATCCCATCCCACTACCATCCGCTTATAACAAGATTAGCCAAAGAAGAATTGACCTTCCCAAAGCTTATTCATAAAGTCTTTATTGAATCAGAGGCTTAATACTTGGAACAATATGTTAATCAAAATTTGTATTGGCTTATTCCTTTATATGGTTTGCCACATCATTGGATCCTTATTGGTTTCAATGGTGAGAAAACTATTTAGGTCAAAACAAAACGATTTCAACCCCTATAAAACCATTAAATAAATCAAAGTATGGAACCACAATTAGACCAAATTTTCCTTTGGAAACTAATAGCTATTGCAGCGGTATTGCTAATGTTTGTGATGGTAGGATATATTCTTATAACCTTCCACGACAGGTTTAGAGAAGGTTACTTTCATGGTATTGATACAGTACATGAAAGACTGGTAAAAATGCCACGTGTAACAAGGTTTACGGTGGATTGTGAAATTAACAAAATAGTAGAAGAAAAGGTATCCGATCCAGAAGAAAAGTCCAAAATTTTAGAGCACCTGGAGCTTAACAAATTTGAAAACGTACTATAGTATGAAACCAATTATTATTAGTGCAATTGTGCTTAAGGATGAAAGCGCAGAGCAACCAGAAATGTTTAAAGTGGTAGTTGCCTTCAAGCTAAAATTTAATGAACCTAAATGGCAATCAAAACAACTTTTTGTGCAAGGTTGGCCACCAGAATATTTCTATGAAACAGTTGCCAAAAATGGCCGGTTAAATAACATAACAGAAGCTTCAAAATATTTCAATCAAAACTTAGACATTAAGCAATATGAGCAATCCAGATTTTAAGTATAATTCATTAACCGGGCATGGAATCACTAGCCAAGATTTTGATGAATGTGGTTTGCGCTGGCCATCCAACCATTTGGATTTAATGTTTCCAAACATAATATTTCAATCCACCCATGACCAGGCTAAATATGTTGACCAGGTATGTTTTGAAATCGTTACAAAAAACGATGAAGTAGAAATCGAAATCCTTCGCGACAATTTAGCCAAACAAACCAAAAGGATTAACGCCACTTCTATTGGCAACCTTGCTTTCATTGCTATTTATTGCCAGGACCATAGAGCCAAAGAAATGGCCTTTGAAGCTTTGGCATATTGCATAGGCCAAGTTGCAGCCTCAATAATGCCTCGTCAATTTATTAAACCTACAGCTCAGGCATAACCTTTGGATTTAGGTTCAACATATCAAATTATTATTCCTGCAACACTTGCAGAAATTGCCGTTTCCAAAAGGGAAATCAATGGCAAGTATGCAGTTAAGACTGGCAAAGGGTATCGTGTGGCTACAGAGCTCCATTACCTTTCGTTTTTTTGCATACTAAAAGCCTACTCCCCTAACTCTGGCCATATACACCAGTGGACAGATGAATTAGAAACACTCATGTCTATTTCCAATTTATCAAGGAGAGGACTATACAAATACATTAACAAGCTCAAAGAAATGGAGCTGATCTATCCGGACAAAATTCAATCGGATGGAAGAAGGAAATTGAGTTCCTTTTCAATGGTTTCATGGGATAGGCTTGCAGAAAAATACGAGCTGGACACCTTTAAAAAATTCATTCCAATTGTTTATGAAAAAGACAACCAGGATCACCATCCTAAATACCTCTTAATAAAAGCAGAAATCCAACACAATCAGGATAAGCAAGCTTATATGATTGGTAAAAAATGCAAGCGTTTCAAACAAAATTACGCCCAGCAACAAGACCCGGACTTTCCAAGCCACAAGGCAACCACCAAACTCCCAAACTCTACACCTGACAAGGATAGAGCCACAGCGTTTGAAATTGGTTCCTTATGGACAAAGTTATTTAGAGGGTATAAAGCTGATACAACGAGCGAGTCTGAGGATGAATATTCGGCAAGTTTTTACAATTTCATAAGCAAAATCAATCCTTCCATAAATAGAGGTTTAGAAGGCTTTAGGCGCTCTTATTCCTTTAGCGACTTACATCGCTCCATTTACCTTAAAAAACAGCTTGAAAAGCGAGGATTTGGCACATTTAAGCGTTCAATCAAAATCTACAGCGAAGTAGAAAACAGGCCTGCAAAATTTGTGGCCACAAATGAGGATGGAACCTCAAAAACAAAACAAATGAAATCGGTTTTTAACCGCCAAACCAAGCAAAGTGGTGTTTGGCTTCCCGACAGCTTCATTTCCAACAAACCCAAAAAAGCAGCATGAGAGAAAAAATTCAGTCCGGATGGCCCGGAAAAGGTCGCGCCCCCACCAGCAAACAAGTGCACGAATTGTTAATACACAATTGAAGGAATAGTAAAATATGGATTATTGGATAATGGGATAACCTGATAATTGGATTATCCGAGAACAGAGAATAAAGGCCAGCAGTTGCAAAATTTCAACAAAAACAACAAAACCATTCAAAAAAAATCAAACCATGACAAACCCCGAAAATACCGACAAATCAAGGCAAGTACCCAAAAGGAGAGCCTTTGTACCAAGTGGAAAACACTTCCTTTCCAGGGAAATAGCCCAAAGTTTTTTTCCAATGGTTGAGGTAGTTGACCCAACCACAGGAGAGGTTTTCTCAGCCTACCAGTACAAGGTAGTTTTCCAATGGCAGGAAAAATTTATGAGCGACCCTCACAAACCTGAATACACCTATCCAGATTACATGGTTCTGCAGGAGTATTACCGCCATCACGGAAACATGAAAAATAAGAGCTTTACTGACCTGGTGAGGTCACTGATCCTTAAGCGTGAATTCAAATGCCAATCGGTAATTGTTTATGATAATACCGGTATTATTTCAGGAAATGTAATGTATCAATCTGTTCTCGATCCTGCTTCCAACAAACATGAGTACGAAATAAATTACCTATTCCCTACCCGACCTAATTACCGTATTCACCCTAGATATATCCAAAAATGAAATTTGAAACCAAACTTAAATTGCGTGGTGGATATTTTTCAAGCTTTTATTCCACCATCAAAAGGGCTGAGGATTATTACAAATGTTTGGCCAATTCAGGAACCGACCTTTCACGAGCTGCAACCAATATTATGGTTTGGAGAGTGCTATTTGGATTAAAACAAAGGCTGGAAACAATTGCCATCAAAAAGCAAAACGAGCTTGTTACTCATATTAATTTTAAGTTGAGTGATGTAGAAAGTGCCTGTTTGTTAAATGCCATCCTTCCACCAGACAACAACACTTACAATGTTGCAGTGATCAGCGAGATTAGAAACGAAGTTTACAAATCAACCAGCCGGCATATTTTCAACCTATATCCAAATTCAATTCCCCAACCTGCAGAACCAAATTATTTTAAGAAAATCACTCCAAGCGTTCAGACACCAGGACAAAAAATTTCAATTGAAGATGCCAGGCACAATTTGGCAAATTTTGATTTGTACGGAATAACCTATTCCATTAAGAGCTATATCAGCTTTGACAACGAAGGAAGGTTACCGGTAACATACCAGAGCTTGGATGAAGCTTTGGAAGACGGTAGAAAACTTGAACCGATTTCAATTCACGCAGAAGATTTAGGCATTTACGTAATTAATGAAAACTAAAATGGAAACAATTGTGGCCACAAAAAAAAGAATAACAGACCCTTTCAATACCAAAACACCTGAAAAAATTGAAGTTAAGATTTCCTTTTCAGCTGGATTACTTTGGTCAATTATTTGGTTGAATTGCCCACATAAAGACGATGTTATTGAAAGCTGGATACAAAGCAAAAAAACAGCTTTAACCAGAGTTGAAAGATATGGATGGACTTTAATTGAGCACCCTCAGAAAACTAGTGCACAATTTGTGGCCACAAAAGAGCAGTTCCACAGAATAACTTGTGATTTCTGCGGAAAAAATAATTACCCCGACCATAATTACCCAAATCTATTTTGGGGATTTAGGGATGGAGATACCAAAATGTTTGTTGGCCATGATTGTAAGGAAAAATATTACGAAGTAAAAAATGCTGGCAAGTTTGGAAAGGAACATGCTGGTAAATATTCGGAGATTCCTGAACCAGTTCCAACAGCACCAAAAGAAGTGACAATAAAATATACGCCTGGTTCAGATTGGTCAATAATTTGGGCTAACTGCCCAAATCACGATAATATACTAAAATCACACATCAAAACTTCATTTCTTGCTAATGATATAGTTAAGGAAAACGGATGGAAACTAATTACCGAAAAAGCAAAAAAATCACGAAAACCAGAAAAGAAATTTATAACTGGTCTGCATGGATGCAGTTGCCATCCATTTTCAAGCTGGGAGGAATGTAAAAGGTTTCATAATCAAACATTCAATATTGGTGACACGGTAAAGAACCGCCATAACAACAAGGAAGGTCAGGTATTACAAAAAAACGATGTTAAAGGCTATTTAACTGTAGCCTATGGCAAAAAACCAAGTGACAATCATTTGGAGCATGTGGCAAGCTTAATTTTACTAAAAGAGGTTGTAGTGGAACCAATACAAAAAAAGGCAAAGAATTCTAATAGCAAAAAAGGAGGCCAAAGAACAGAAATGTTGAAACTAAGGTGCTCAAAGGAGTTTAAAGAATTGGTTCAAGAAATGGCCACTTTAACCAATTGTTCAGCTGCGGACATTATCCATAAGGCAGTTAAATATTACCCAAAATCATCCGTTCAATTACACACTAAAATTGACCAGGAAAGATTAGACGAAATAATCTAACAAGTATGGCCAGCTCCAATTATAATTCAATCGACCAGGTTAAATTAGTTTTGTCAAATTTACCAGTAATTGAATGTTTGGAATGTGGCCACAAAGATTACGCTAACCAGTTTTGCAATGCCAATGAAGAACCCATCCCAATCTGCCCCAAATGTTATTCAGTACAGTTACAAATTCAATCCTAAACCAATGTCCATACAAACCAAACCTAAGAGATTATACATATACACAAAGGATATTTGCCGAATTACCGGTAAAGGAAAAAGTTCATCCCAGGCATTGATCCGTTCGATAAAGCAAGCACTTAACAAAAGGCCAGAATGTAACCTAACAGTTATTGAATTTTGTGAAGCTCAAGGGTTAAAGGTTGAGGATGTGAATATGTTCTTGTAAACCATAGAGAATGGTATTTTTTTACATTCACCACTGATTTTTTCATTTTGACCTAAAAAACCATCTTAAAGCAAATACATGACTATTTTAGTATCCCTTGGGCCATTAGGGAGTCTTTCAGTTCATTATACATATTCAATTCCTCCTTAGAATATTTGCTAATAGCCTTCAAATGAATTATTAGATTTTGATTTAAATCTAATACAGCTTTGAATGCATCAGCTAAAAGTTTAGAATTAATATTATTTGATTCTGAATTCCCTAATGCCTCTGTAACTTTGGCTAACACCTCCAAAGTACCCGTTATTTCTATAGAAAGCTTTTCATTGGCTTCAACAATTGGTAACAACTTTTCAATTCGTTCTGCTTGAGATTTAAATAATTCTACTTCTAACATTTTTTTTCAAATATATTAAAAATGAACATTATTGTTCTTTAAAGGACAGTTTACAAATATTTATTCTCCAAAATTACTTGATTTAAGTAAAATTATAAATTCAAAAATCAGTTTGTCAAATATTATTAGCCAGGCATTTCCTCAACAAAACTTTTGGTTAACTCTTCCATTTCAATCCAATGAATAGTCAGTTCAATTAATTTTTTCAAATCTTCCAGGTTCTTACTTTCCCATTTCCTTAAATAATGGGTTTCATCGTTTCCTAACCAAGCAGCCCGTTTAGCAACTTCTTTAATTCTAAAATCTGCAACAAACTTATTTATACATTTTCCTAATAAGCAATCCTCTATTTCTTTCTTGTCATTTGGAAAACAAAATAATGCATAATTCTTAATTAAATACTCAAGTGCTTTGCGATAACCTACCCCACAAATTTCAGTTAATCCATTTTGTTCAGCGAAAGAAGATTGATTATAAATAATGCAAAAGTCCGGTGAAAGGCTTTTTATTGTTTCGTTAAATTCTCTCATTTTGAATTCCCCTTTTGTTACATATTCATAAAATTCCCAATCTCGACCAGAAACTGCTTGAATATAAAGCGCAACAAAAGACCTATTGCAATTATTATTTGGACAAATTAAAAAAACATCTAGACTTTCATACTCTCTCCTATTACCAAAAGCTGGTATAGGTGATATGGATTTATGACAAAAAGGGCATTTATCAGGAAGGTCGATTAATTCAAAATCTCTTTCTTTTATGTCTTTAATATTCATCATTATTAAACAGTTTATAAGGGCTTAAGTTAGATAATTCTAATTCAAGTAATATTAAATGAGAAAAAAAAACATTCAAAAAATTAACTCTAAAATTTATTTAAAAGGTATTCTCCTTTAATACATCTTCAATTAATTTATGATACGACGAAGCTTTTAGACTAATACGTTCAACACACCGTTTAAAGTTTAATGCATTCCTAGTGTCAAGTTCAATTTCCAATGCCACCCTAAATGCCAAATCCTCATCCATTTCTGGCCCATTCATTTTAACAACATACCTCATTACATACCATCTATTATGTGATTTTCCGAGCTCAGCAGCAGAAATAGAACACCTTGACTTCACTTCAATATCTTTTGATTTTGAAAAAATTAAGTTAACATTGTTAATTACCACATCACAATAATTAAAATCAAAAGACTTCTCATAAACCCAATCCAAATATATTAATGCGAAATCATTAAATAGCGATTTATTTATTGAGTGCATAAATTCTATATTATTCTCATTTACATTGGTGAGAACTAGATTGGCTATTGTTGGACTTCGTTTTAAATAAAATACGAAATTTTCTAAAATCTCCTCAGTCCAATTGCCTATGTTTAAAAAATTATCAACCCATTCTAAATCATCTGCATTTTTTGACGTACTACCCTTGCTCACCAATAAACTCAAAAGTTTTGTCCTAATGGATTTAATTGACTTAAACCTTTGTTCTTTTTTATGTCTAGTACATCTAGCAATTATTTGCCCAATCTCGCCTGGTCCATCAAGTTCTGAATGTGGAACGCGATTTCCATCTGTAAATATATCATGTAAAATTGCCCCAAAAGAATAAATATCAGCTTGCGGGGTAATTCTATTAAATTCAATTACTTGTTCTGGTGCACAATAATATGTTGTTCCAAAAGCCTGTTTACTTGTTGTAATTGTTTGAGACAAAATCTCTTTATCTTGGCTTATCAACCCAAAATCAGCTAGCTTCCATATCCCATTATGTTTAAGAATATTTTGAGGCTTCAAATCTCTATGAACTAACCCTTTATCATGTAAAAACTCCAAAGCATTAAGAATATCTCCCAAACCGTCAGGGTTGCGCCCCTCTTTCTTACTTTCTTGAATTTCATCAAAATAAACACCATCAGCTAATGGCATAATAAAATAAGGTGTAGACGAAATTAAGTCATCAAACAAAATTGGAATAAAATAATCGATAGGTAATATTTTCTGAGTTTTAACCTCCCGAACAAATCGAACCAATAACTTGTCACATAATTTCTGGTCCTTCACGAACTGTTCAGCGGGGTGAAACTGTTTTCTTGCATAATGACCCCCATCATCACATATAACCTCATCAATTACTCCAAATCCACCTCTATTGATGTTCCTAACTACTTCTATTATTTTCATTTTATAAAATTTACTTCCAAATTTTCCAATTGCAAGATACACAGTGATCCATAATTTTCTTTTTTCAAAAATGTTCCATTATCAATTCCTATTACACTATCCTTGCATTTAATACTATTAATGATTTGTTCCATTTCTTGAGGATTATGCCCATGAATTAACCTTCTATTCTTGAGCCATTCACCATTATAATTTAATTTTTGGTTTCGTTCCCAAATCATGGTTTGTAAATCTGAAAATGGGTTTTCAATTTTCATATTTAGTGAAGCATGAACCAAAATATAATTATTGTATTCAATATAATACCGAAATGTCCTAATTAAATCAAAGTATTTGCTTGGTATTCTTTCAATTGAGCCGGTGAGAAAACTTGACAGGGTTTTATCACCACCATTTATTAACCATTGATTCAATTTTTTTGGATTCTCAATAGAATCTATTAGCATTTGCTCATGGTTACCCAAAATACACTCAATATTAAAACCATTTTCCAGAAGCAAAAAAATTGTATCTAAAACCCCTTTACTATCAGAACCACGATCGATTAGGTCACCTAAAATAAACAGTTTGTCACTTTTTTTATAATTGACCTGCTTCAAAGCCTTTCTAAACAGCTCATTATTGCCATGAATATCAGATATTACAAACGACCTCATTCTAAAAATATATAAAAAAAATTGGGTACAACAATAATATTCAATAATTATTTTTCAACCTAATTTTGCCTAGGTCCCATAAATCTATCGCCATTAAAATGGATCATATGGTCTGGTATTTCAGTTACCCAAACTTCC
Organism: Bacteroidia bacterium; assembly: GCA_021740845.1. Classification (GTDB taxonomy): domain Bacteria; phylum Bacteroidota; class Bacteroidia; order UKL13-3; family UKL13-3; genus B1. The sequence goes on along the minus strand of JAIOYZ010000015.1, from coordinate 88,922 downwards.
GATTCCCATGCAATTTCATGAAAATATTTTCTAAACTCTTTCATGTCAGGAAATGCTGTTACATAAACTCTCCCAGCCGTACAATCCTTTAACACTTCTTCTATCTCAAACATGCGCTTTTCACTTACAGGTCCATGACTTGTTACCGCTTCTATCAAAAACAACCAATTTTTACTTCTATCAAAAAGAATTACATCAGGTAGTTTGCTGTGACTATCAATGTTGATGCCTATTTCTTTAAAAATTTTCTGTTCAAATATTACCTCTTTTTTTTCTGTATCTCCAATATAAAGTAAAATTGAATTTGGCGCAAATCGTGGAGCAAATTGTTCAACTATGGCCTTTTGAACTAAATTGTGCTTTCCTGGTGACAATAATATTTCTTTACCATCATTAAGCGTAATTGGTACTGAGTTTAACTTCCTTATTTTAGTGTGTTTCTCCTTCCAGGTTCCAGATTTTGAATGAAACTCGTTCATTTGGCTTTCAAAATCTTCACTACCATTGGAACGAATAACCTTTAAAGCTAAGTCTGAAATAGCATAATGAACCCTTGGACTATTTGGAGGCAAATCAGGAATATCAGGATTATAAAGAGCTAATGAAGCTTGAACGAATTGGTGTAAAACTTGTCTCCTAACTGTTTCCCGAGTGTTTGGTTTATAAAACCTTCCGTAATTGTCAGCAATAAATGACATGATTCCCTTTGAAACTCCAAGGCTAATAGATTTTGCATCTTTCCATTCGTCCTGACCTCTAAGTTGGCACAAAGCTAGTAAGGTGTATGCACTAATATCATTACATTGTTGTTTAGGTAGTCCAAAATTATGTAACAACAACTTCGCTTCTTCTAATTTGTCCATGACTTATAATTTGGGATTGACTATTTAACTGTTTTTGTACTATTTGATTTATTTCATCCATGTTTTTGCCACCTAATTTAATTACCATTATACCAATTGATGTAATTACTTTCAGAGGTGGGAAATTCATTTCTCTTAACTCGGTTGCACTAACATTCACATTACCATTAAAAATTTGAAAGTAGTCATTGAATATTTTACTATTAAGAATTGCAGACAAACCGACAATTTCTTCATTGGTCATATTACCATCCTTTCTGTAGATATAATTTAGCTTATTTTCAACTCCAATAAATTCACTTTGAACCATTGAAGAAAAGTATGGTGAACTAATTAATCTATTTGAATCACCTTTTGCACTAAACCTGCGCAAAAAAATACAATTTTTATTAGGCAATAAAACAGATTTTGATGCTTGTAAAGTTTCAATATACTGCCCTTTATTTTCAAGGTTTAAAGGCCAATTAATATCCATTTGACCTACATTTTGTAACCAAAACAAAGGAGCGAAATTTTTTATTTGCTTCTTTTCCTGCTTAATAATGTCCAGGCATCTAAATGAAACTACAGGTCCAGTTGAAATGCTAATATTATAGTCCCTTAACTTGTTGGGCCAAGACCTAACAAGTCTTAAAATTTCTTCTTCTTTTGAGCTTGTAGGGACGTATAAAAACTTCTCTTCACTATTGAGGTCTATCAAATCGATTAATGGGAGGTATTTAAATTCTAATAGAGGTCCATCTGGCAAACCTCTCGAATTTGAAACCGATACTAAACCATCATATTGGTCATTTACCAAATTTAATATTATCGTTTCCTGCAACACGTTATCTTTTCCAAATTCCTTTCTTGAATCAAATAGGTGTATAGACCTTAAACTTACATTTGAAAACAAATAATTCCTAAACGACTTAAAATAACTTCCTGCCGCAAAACTTCTTGGAGTAATAAAAACCATGGTGCCCCCAGGTAAAAGTAGTTTTGAACAGATGGCCATAAACACAGAATATATGTTCGATTGGGTTGATAAAAACGACCCTACAGCTAGGTTATAAGGGCTTGATTTGGATATTTTAAAATAAGGGGGATTTGAAATTATTATATCATAATTTTCCTTGAACAACTTACTTTTAACCCTTAAGCTATTTTCAATTATAAAATCATTGCTTCTTACCTCAAATTCAAATTCAATGTTTTTTTGAACCAACCAATCCGATAGGTAGTTGTATACTTTCCTTAATTCGAAAGCAAGAAACAAATCTGCTTCATAAGCAACCAATTCTATCCTTCTTACATTTTGGCTTTTAACAACAATTGATTCAATTAACATGGTTGATAGGATTCCCGTTCCAGCCCCTGGGTCTAAAATCCTAATTATTTCAGAATCTCTTAAGGCCATTGAAGCCATAAGTGAAGCTATTTCAGAGGGAGTAAAAAACTGCCCCAAATTCTTCTTATGCTCAGAGCTGGTATACTTTGAATATTCCAATCCTAAACGCTCCGAAAGCTTACTTGGTAATTCATTAGGTTGAGGAAAGAAAGTAAAATACTCAGACATGCTTTTTCAATTTTCAGAATAATTCAAATTTAACAATAATTATTGATTTTATTTGACAGGCTAACCAATACAATTAAGCTACTCATTTTACTTTGTTAAGTAACATTGTTGGCCTTAAATTTGATTTGAGTTCATTGATTTCTATAATTAAAGATTTAATAAAACAATCAATCAAATAAAAATCAAACCTATATTTATATCCTTCAACCTTAATTTCATATAGATAGCGCCAATTAATGAAGGAAATTTTATGTAATTCTAGCAATTCAACTACCCCCATATCTTCAATTTCACTTTCTTTTTCATCCCTTTTTACCTGTTGAGTTGGAGTGATAATAATTGTATAATTATTTAATTCCTTTTTGGAGTTTTTCTTTAGCTCACTATATATATTTTCAATAGAATTTCTGTATTTCAATGGCAGGCTATTGTATAATTCGAGTAAATCATGACTCTTAGGTTCATTACCTGTTGTCAATAAATGAAGTCCCTTCAAAAACAATTCTAAAGAAAAGCTAAAATTCACCACTGAAGAAGCTAACCTTTGAAAACTTTTAATAGTTTTGTCTGTATTATTTTGGAATGCTACATGATAACCTACATCATAAAATCCTTGAGCTGTATGAAATAATAAATCTGAATTCTTGAAGGTCCTTTTGCTCATTTTTTATCACTTTCCAATTTTTTCTTTGCCATGATTTTTTTATCTTGACTTAAAAGTATAATCAAATCCATATCTTTTTTTGAATTGGTCTTTCAATTCAAACCCTCTTTCATACATATAATTCAAAAACTCTGTTGGATTTGTAAAATGTTGCAATTCCCCTTTTTCATTTACCACGCTAATGGATTTTATCTCTACTTTCTCAAGCTTCGAATAACTTTCAAGGTCTTTCGTGGCGATAAAATGGTCGGATTGAATAGTTAATGAAATCTCAAAATATTGGTCCTTGATTTCTTTTAATTCCACGGTTTTTTCAACCTTCCCATTTACCGCTGTTGCTGATAATACATTAATAAACAAAGGGCGAAAACTTGTTTTATCCGTTTTTTGATTTAATGAACTTCCTGATTGATCTTGACCACAACCAAAAACAACTGATAAAAGAAAAAACAGATTAATTATTTGATTTTTCATGCTTTTTTTTTAAACTATTAACATATAAAAATAGAAAAGTGTTTGTATTATTCTTTTTCATGCATAACTGTAACAAAAATATATGTAAATCTAATACTAGAAATAATTGCCCATAAAACACAAAAAATATAACCAGTAAATTTAACCTGATTGTATCCTATTGAAATAAAAGAATTGGCAACTGATATGCATAAAACTAATAAATTTGAATACAAGCAGACGTTAAGATATCTCATTAATTTTGGGTATTCTCCCGCTTCTTTAATGAATTTCATTCTCCTGGTAGATATAGTATTAATTATGGTTACTATAGTTAATAGGAAACCCAAAAGAGTTGATGAAATTGTCACCATTAAATTTAATAAGGTTGATATCCTGTCAATGGAATTTTCATCTATTATAATAGTATAATAATAGTAATAGGCCCCAAAAATTGAAAGGACAATAGGACCATATTTCTCTAAATAATAAACCATTAATAAACTTTCTTTAAACTCTTTTGATGTCCCAAATATACAGTTTCTAATTTGTCATACCTTCTTTTCAAGGCAAAGGCCCCCTGTAAACGAGTTTTTTCTATGTCGAAATAGTCCGTTAATTTTTCCTCAATTAAATCAATTGTTCTTAGGTTACCGAAATCGTCATAGGTACCGGTTACAATAATCTCTTCTGCCTCACCTGTTTCTTTAAAAGAAAGTAATGATTGTACCATGGTTTTAAATTTTGACAAGTTTAATGAAGCTTTCCGTTGAGTTTTAGTAAACGTAACCTCAACACTATCTAAATTTGTATCATCAGCCAATTGAGTAAGTTGCGACAATGCCTTTTTAGTATTATTAAACAACGTTCCGTGCTCCATTCTTGCAACTTTTACTTTTACTTTTTTAATCAAAGTCATATTTAAGAAATGGTCAAACTGTTCCGGCTTGATTACCAAATATGATTCAATTCCAAAATCATTAATATTCCTATTCAAAAAAGTCAATAATTGTTTAACAGATGCGCCATTCTGGACAGATTCAACCATTATTATTTGTGTTTCCGAATCATAAACAAAACTGGTTGAAAAGCCCAATCCGCTTCCACTTGGAATTGGAAGTTCTTTTGTGTCATGATTGGACGGATTATGAACTGGTGGAATATCATTAATTTGAGTTTTTATTAAAGTACCAAAAGTAAGTGAACCTCTAGTTTCAAATGTTGGGGATAAGCCTAAAGGACCATTCAAAGTATCAATCGAGTATGTCTTAATGTTTTTTAAATTTTTGATTGCCTCATTCAAAATTTGGACACTTTTCTTAAACTCGGACTTATCATCCACTTTCGGTTTCAACTTATAAAAAATCAAGTTGATTCTTTTTTTCATTTCCATACCGAAAGGTATTTATAAAATTTAAATGAATAATGCCAGTTATTCAACCAAACAGCCCATTTAATAAATTTCGCGCGTAAAAAAGGAAACTATGGCACAATGTCAAGCCCAAAAAGAACCGATTTGGGTTGATTTGACCGTTTTGCACCAATTTGGGTTGAAATGGATTGATTTGGGTTGATTTGGACGGTTTACCGGTACAAAACTACCGGTAAAACAAAATACCCTACTAACATTTGCGTATTGATTTTCAAAATCGCAAAATGTTTTTACTACAAAAATTAAATTACTTATTGCACCAGGTGTTTCACTGGCTTTACAACGATGCCGACAAAGTATTCTTTACCGGTGGCGTTCTTGGAGCTGGTTTCACTTCAACCCTTATCCATTTAAATTATTGGTATTGGGCAAAGGTTGTGGTTAGTGCCATCATTGGTGGTGTAATAAATATCCTTATCAAAAAAGTAGTTGACCATTTTCAAAATAGAAAGGTAGGCAAACATGAATAAGGTTGGATATATTGGAGCTGGTGTAGGTGTGTTGGCTTTGGCTGCTATGGCAAACGCCATCAACAAAAGCAAAGATTTAAATGCAAAACTTAAACTTAATACTTTAACACCTGGAAACATTTCTGCCAATTTAGGAACCTTCCAGGTTACCGGTAATTTTCCAATTGAACTTGTAAATCAAAGCTCGTTTGATATTACCCTTTCTAATCTGTATGTAAATATTGCCCATAAGAATGAAGCTAGCCAATGGGAAGATTTATTGATTCAAAAAAATGGAATCTCCCAAGTTACTTTTAAAAAGAATGTGGCCACAAAATTGGGAACCATCCCACTTTCAATGGCATTTTCTAAAATCCCATCCCTCATAAAAATCATTACCGGTAAACTTCCTAGAACATTACTGGTAACTACCAGATTTGAGGTTGCTGGTTTTGAATTAGACCCTATCCAAACTGAAATTGATGCAACAAGTTATTTGCAGCCTGTAACGGCTGTATTAAAATCCTTCGGGCTTTTGAATGGTTCAGGTGCCGGAATTGGTTATAGTTCGGGTGTTGATTCATCCGGCTATCAACCTGCCGGAATTGGATACAATTCAAATTACCATTACCGCAAAATCAAGGATGCCACAGATTATGTTGGTTTAATGCCAGTTCCCAAAGGTGGTGAAATGGAAATTAGAAACAATGGTACTGCTTACGATACCATTGACGATATGGCAAAAATCGTTTCCAAAACATTGGATCAAACCAAAAAATTGAGTGCTAAGCTTAAGAGCCCTAACCAGGAACAATCTGTTAAGAATGTTTGGGAATTCCTTTACCATCATATCCAATACAAACAAGATACCCAAGGGGTGGAAGAATTGCGCGATCCTGCAAGAAGTTTTGCAGACCGTAAAACTGGAATTGACTGTGATTGCTTTTCCATTTTTGCCAGCTCCATTTTAACCAATATGGGAATTGACCACTACATTGAAATGTGTGCAATCCATCCCGATCCTTGGTTCAAACATGTTTATGTAATCGTTCCAAAAGAACCAAAAGCAAATATTAGTCAAAGACAAAATTATTGGGTTGTGGATGCATGTCTTCACAAGTTCGACCAATTGGCCCCAAACATTTCACAAAAATACTCAAAGCAAATGAGAACAGTTAATTTGAACGGCCTAGGAGCCGCTTGCGCTTGTAAAACAAGTGCACCAAAAGGAACCTTTGGTAAACAACCAAAAGTTATCCAGGCACCAGACAAAGCCAAGTTGAATGAAATGGCCCTTCATGTTTTGGAGCCAATGAAGCAACAGTTAATTGCAACCAAACAACAAGCCATCCAAAACCCTGGTTCGGTTGAGCTATTGTATAAGCCAGCTGAATTGGTTAAAGCGATTGATTTCGCATTAGTCAATTGGGGCCATCCTGATAATAGGGATAAAGCTTTAAGCATACTTGCCCAACAAGAAGACAGTGTAATCAACAAGGTTTCTGTTAATGGACTGATGGGAATTGGAGCCATGCAAAGTTTAAATGGTTTGGCATATGATCCAACGAAGGTTTATCCTGTTTTTGGTTTTGCTGGATATGGATTGGATGGATTAGGTTCTATTCAGGTGACGGAATTAACCGGTTTGTTTTCTTCCATCAAAAAAACTGCTGAAAATGTTGGAAATGCTGTAAAAAATGTGGCCACAAAAGCTGTGGAAACGGTTAAAGCCAACCCAGTTGCACAAACTGTTCAAAAGGCAACCCAAACCGCTAGCAATGCGATAAAATCCGCTGCCAGTTTCGTAAAACAAAATGTCCAAAAAGTAAATCCGATTATGGTTACCGCAAGAACTGCATACCGTGGTTTGGTGAGCTTAAATTTTAGAGGACAAGCTACAAAGCTTGCTAAAGGAATGAGCACGCCAGAGGGCTTAAAGAAACTACAAAACTTTTGGACAAGTGAGCTTATTGGAGGCAATTGGGGTGACCTAGTTGCTGCCATCAATGCTGGAAAATCTAAAAAAGAATTGTTGGGTGGAATAGATGGTTTGGGAGTTGTTGTAGCTGCAACAGTTGCTGCCAGTGTGGCCACGGCTACACCCATACTAATAAAAATTGCAGAAGTAATTGAAAGTGCTCAAAAAGTTTCCGGTAAAGTTGAAACTATTACCGAACAGGCTACCGGTTTGAAAAAAATATTTAATACCGGTAAAAGTGCTATCCAAAATGTGCAAACCTTGGTTCAAACTAATCCACTCTCACCAGCTACCAACCAACCGACTTCAAAACAGGATCCTGGTACTTCCATTTCCATCCAGGAAATAGAACCTCAAGTTAATCCAAACAAACAACCGGTACCAGCTCCAAATCCCAGCGAGTCGAAAGGCAATGGAGTACTTTATGGAATACTAGGTCTTGCAGCAGCAGCGATTGCATATGCAATAAGCCAAAGTGGTGGAAGCAATAAAAACTTGAAGGGTGTTCCATCCTATACAATTTAATCAATCAAATTTTTAACCCTAATTAATATAAAAATGAGCAAATCAATGATTCCATTCAAAATGGACTTAAAACAGTTTGGCAAATCAAGTGCCCAAATTGCAGCTGGTTTCGGAGGCTTTAGCGCCGGACACTTAGCTTTCAACAATGTTGTTCCAGAAGGTTTCAGAACCGGTTGGAAATCCCTAATCGTAACCGCTGTTATGTTCGTAATGGCTGGTTTTATTGCCTCTAATTCAAGCAACCAGTATGTAACTGGTGCTGCAATTGGATTTGGTACTTATGGTGCTGTAAAAACCTTAAACGGTGTTTCTAGCTTCACCCCAGAAGTTGCCGGATTAAGTGGTTTTGGAATAGCAATTCCTGAATCCATCCGAAGCATTGCAAGTAAGATTGTTCCAAACTTAGGTGAGGCAATTGCATCCACCCAAGACCTTCAAATTTTTGGACCTGGTACAGATATTCCAGCTGAGGAGGCTACCTATTCCATTTTAGGAACAGAAGTTTTCAATTTGGATGCTTCCCCAAGTGCGATGCCCGATTTAACCAATAATGTGGCTGGCCTTGCTGCTGCCTATCAAAACGCAGCTTAAACAAAAAATCAATTCAATCAATTTTTAACAAATAATCAAAAAAAATCATGAGTAAAGTGATCGGGGTATCAATTAAAGATGCCGCATTAAACAACGCAAATGTTATGGCCAAATTGGAGCCAGGCAGTGCAAGTAGATTAAGAGCCAATCCTATGGGATTTCGCGCAATCGTAGCAATTTTGTCTTACGCAATTTGCATTATTGGAGGTGTTGGAGCTGGTGCAACCACACCATTGTTTGACACGCAACAAGCAAAAAAGGTAGGTATTAGCGATTTTGAACAAGGAATGAAAGTTACCAATGATTGTATCGTTGTAGGCCTTCGCCTTGGTTACGCTAGTGTTGCCCCTGGCGATGCTGTAGTGGGTAATAAAGCTTACACCAATTTATTGTATTCAAGAACTGTTCTTGCTCCTGGTGGAGTGGATATGGATGCTGGTGGAGCTGGTGTTCAAAGTGCTGCTGTTCCAGCTAGAACTATACCAGCAACTTTGCTTAACTGCAAGCTTTTATTAAAGGTAAATGGCAATTTAAGGTTGACAGTTGCTGTAAATGATTTGTTCATTGAAAACGACCGTAAGGATTGGCAAAATGCTGACTTGAACGACTTTCTTTCTTTGCAAGAGCAATTGATCGTTGTTCCTGCAGGAGGTTCTGTAACCATGGAACTTCAAACCGCTGATGGAGTTGCTGTGGCTGGTGATGTGAACCATTTCTTCAAATGGTCATTATTGGTTAGCCAATTAGACCAAGTATCCTAATTATTAATTCCCAATAACCCAAAAATCAAATTAAAGCCATTCGCCTAGTGCGGATGGCTTTATTTAAGAAAAACATCATGGCAAAGCAAAAAATTCTGACTATTCCCATTTCCATAGCCTCTGGTTTGGCTGCAAATACTAGACGAGATTTCTCGAGAAAATTAAATGCAGATTCCAATTTCAAAAAATGTCGTGGTTTTGGATTGGCAATTAGTAGTTATGGAGGTGTTCCCTTCCAAGCAACTTTGGAGCCAATTGCAGGCAAACCATTGATTGACCCTGTTCATTACAAAGTAACTGAGATTTCTAACAGTGTAAGGCCAGATGAAAGGTTTATGACTGTAGATTTTGATATTAACGGAAGTGATGTAGTTATCGGGATTATAGCAAATATTTTAACTACTGCTGATATTACAGCTGAGGCAGTTTTCTTATTAACTGAAAACTAATTCCAATGCCTAGATACGTAAAACATTCTCGCCAGCTTCAAATTTCGGAATCAAAATCAATTGATATTGAAGGATGGTTGGCCTATAACATTACCTTAATTGGTAGTGTACCAGTTAGGATTGGCAATTCAACCAAATTGGAAGTTACCGAGGATTCTACGTGCCTAGATAGTGATGGAATTCCTTTTGGCCCTGGCAACAAGTTGGAAATAAACTTTGATGCAACAGACGGTGAAAAAAGGATTGCTATTGAATACTTGATTGTTGAATGCTGCGAATAATTATACCGGTATGAACTTAAGCGAAACAGAAAAAAAAAGCATTCTTGACCTTCACGAGCAAGGTTTAAGTCAAAACTTCATTTCCTCAGAATTGAGGATTTCTAAACCTTATGTAAATGCGGTAATTAAAGCTTCAAAAGGAATTAGCGGATTCGTTTCTCTGCAAAATTTACCGGTAAATTTACCGGTAACAAAACCAGAAATTATTCACTCCAATGGTTCAGAGTCTTACTACCTACGAAAGCAAATTGGAGATTTAGAGGAAAGACTAAAAGACTACAAGCAAGATTTGGCTAGTGAGAGAATGGAGCTAGAAGCATTGAGGAAAAAGCACTTAATGCTTGAAGTTGATTTCAACAGCCAAGAGCAACGCCACAAATTAGAGCTTGAAAGAAAAGACCATGCCATTGCTACCAATGGCAAAAGTGCTTTGAACGGTTTAATTGATCCTGTTTTAGGACCATTTACCAAGAATGAAAAATTCATGGAAAGCTTTGGAATTGGACTGGCAAAAGCAATTGAAGCAAAACTCACTGGTGGAAGTCAATCCCCATCACAAGCCATCCCAGGTTCAAACCATCCCCAAGCCTCCGATCCCCAAGTTCAAAAATGCTTAAATGAAATACCTCAAGCCTTATGCGGATTTGAAAAGGAAAAGCTAATGAAGCTTTATGACCTCGTTGGTTTATTTCTAGCACCTCAGTTTCCAGGTTTAATCGACAAAGTGCATACCCAAGTTACTACCCATTTACAAAACCCAACCACTTAAACAAAATGACCTATAACAAAACCATTCAAATAGACTCGTTACTGCCCGAAACGGCAGAAAAAAAAGCATTGGCAGCTCAACAAATTGTAAGCACATTAGACCAGGACACATTAGAGTTTGTGGCCACATTGTGCCGTGACAAAGGAGCTGCTATCAATACAAGTTTGCGCAATAACGCAGAATTGATCAGAACCAATCTTTAAAATTATGAGCAACGCAAAAAATTCAAGTGGACCAAATTTAGCAACCATTATTTTGGGTGGAGCAACCCTAATAGGTGGTTATTTTCTAGTAAATAAATCCATCACCGATGGAAAAGCACAGGACGAGGCTACCAAACTGGTTAGCGACACTCCAACCAAGCAAGCTAGTTTGATAAACTTGTTTTTAGGTTCGTTGATCCAAAGACCAAACACAACAGAATTGGTTGCCCTAGCACGTTCCATTACAGACTGGCCAGCGGTTGTTAAAGCTTATGCCAACCTTTACAAAGGTGAAAATGTAGAAGTTGCCATTCGTGAAAAGCTTCAATTGTGGGGTGGATACACTGATTTCTTAACAGCATTATCGAAAAAGGGATTACCAGGCACTACCACTGACAATATAGTGGTTCAGCCAAAAGTTACCGGTAATGTGAAAGGAGATAAACTTCTTTTGGATGATTCCAAGTATGATGTAGAGTATTACAAAAATTGGCAGGATTATCCAGTTAAAAAATTGGCGACGGTTCCAAAAGGAAAAGTTGACCCAGCTAAGAGAACAGTGACTTTTCAGCAAGCTTATGAGGCTTCTTATGCTGGTTCCAGTGTTAAAGCTTCACTTTATCAAATTGCACTTTCCAATGGATTGTTAGTTTGGGTAAACAGGGATAGAAACATTATGAAAAAAGCAGCGGTTAAGGGATTAGCCGGTGCCTATGCTAACATTATTTAATAGGAGGTTTTGCAATGGCAGATTTCAAATTAGCAATTCCAATAATTAAAAGAAGTGAAGGCGGATTGAGTAAAAACACTTCCGATTCGGCAAGTAATTATCCTGTTCCTGATGGAAGCGGATACCATACCAATAAAGGCATTACTTGGCTAACCTTTACCTCTATGGCTAAAAAGGTTGGTTATGTAGCTACACCAAAACTTTTCTATGAAATGCCTGAATCCATTTGGCAAGCCATTACAAAAATTGGTTATTGGGATACGATCCAGGGCGACAAAATTAGGTCGCAATCTGTGGCCACCATTTTAGTGGATTGGAATTTTGGTTCTGGAAATTGGGCAGTTAAGAACTTGCAAAGTGTATTGAATACCAAGTTCAATTACAAGTTGCTTGTGGATGGGGATTTAGGGTTAATGACTTTAAAAGCTACCAATTCGGTTGACCAAAAAAGCCTTACCAATTGGCTTTATCAAGCCCGACTTGCCTTTATTGATAAGATTTCCAAAAATGGAAATAATGCCAAGTTTAAGAGTGGTTGGTTAGACGATGCCAAATATACTTATGACATGGCTATAAAATATTTACCAGCTGCTGCAGGAGGTTTATTAGCACTTGCAACCGGTGTTTTTTTTTGACCTTTTTTAACCCATTTTCAGATGACAAGAAAATCAAATCATTGGCGAACTAATGTAATTGGAATAATTGCAATTGCCTTATTTATTGCTGCTATGGTAGCCGTTTTTGTTGGCTATACCACCTTAACCGAAGCTGGAACATTTCTTTCACTTATAGCAATGCCATTGTTAATGATTGGCTTTAGACTAAGTGCAGATAGTAAAGCTATTGACCAAAACAAATACAATCCATAAATGAAAATTGAAGCTTTCATACTGATTGTTGTCTTGGGTATTTTTACGCTCTATACAATTTCCACTTGCAATGAAATAAACAAAATTAGCAGGGGTGAAATTGAATCGACTGTTAAAGAAGTTGTGTATGTTCAAAGATTTGATTCGGCTCAAAAATCTATTCCAGTGGATAAACCTATTCTTATTCGGGATTCAATTTTTGTGGCCACAAACTTACCTATTGACACTCTTGAAATAATTCGTAAATACTTCACTAGCTATTTTTATAAAGATACCTTTTCCAATAAGGAGCTTTCTTTAATTCTAAGCGACAGCATATACAACAACCAGATTTCTTTTAGGGATATCCAATACAAGATTTTAAGACCAGATTCAATCATTACCCAAACAATTACCATCACCAAACCGGTAAATAAACCGGTATGGTTTACCGGTATTGGAATTGGTTTTACTGGTAAATCCTTTTCAGCCATTCCAAAAGTCAGCTATTCAAACAAGAATAATTTGTTTGAGGCTGGTTTGTTTCTCAATTCAAACTCAAGCCCTGGCATTTATGCCGGTTTAAATATTCGCATCAAATGAGCATTACATTTAAAATAACCTTTGCCCTAATTGCTTTGGTAATTATGGCACTTGCTAAAGCAATTAGCGATAGGATCGGTTGGGGAAATCTCTTTGCAAAATTCAAATTTTGGTCAAGGGAAAATACCGGAATCAAAGACAAAAATCAGGATGGAAAAATCACTGTCCAGGAACAATTTTTTCCAGTGGATGGATGGCATTTAATGGAATGGTTTAAAATCCTTCCATTTTCATTTTATGTAAGTCTTGACCTATGTAAAGACATACCAGTTCAAATTATCTTCAAGAATATAACCTGGTATAATTTACTGAACCATTGGTTTGTCATATACCTTTTGGTTCCTATTGGCATAACAGCCATTTACAATTTTGTTTTCTTAATCACTTATGGACTACTTCCTAGAATTACTACTAAATGAACCAAATAGAACTTATATCATTTACTATAGTATTCGCTTTGGCAATTGCCTTGCTAGCATACTATACACCCTTAATGAAAGAATCCGTAAGCTTATGGATTACTTGGAAAAGCAATGAGGTTAAAATCTCACGACACTTTGTTTCCAGCCCCCTTCGCTCCAAGTCAGATTTAAGAAAAGATAGGATTTGGAAAGAAGCTGTTGTAAAAGAACAGCTAGAGGAAATTAGGCAGCAAGTAACAAAGTACTTTCTGTTTGCTCTCTGTGGCTTAATAATTTTCTGTGTTTCAATTTACTGGTTAATCAATTTTTCAACCCTTTGGCAATTAATACAATGGAAAAGCCTTTTTCAATCTCTGTAAGCATAAACCTGCCAGGTGAAATAAATGCATTGATGGCCCTTTTTGGTGCTGCCTATTTGTTTGATAAAACCAATGGGAGCTCACCAGCTATCAAAGAATTTATTGCACAGGCACAAACTGCTTTGTATTCTACTATTGGACCAGACGAGCTTTTGAAATTACAAAAGCAAATGAGTGCACAATTTGAGCAAATGCAATCAGGAGGTTTAATTGACCAAGCCAAGCAAATAAGCAACAATTTAGAATTAAAACTGTAATGAAAAGAAAGAGCAAATACCATCATTTGGAAGGCATAGCAGATGTTTTGTCGGCAGCGGATATAAGAGAACTTGGAATAAGCAATGACAAATCACTTGGTAAAGTCAATAAGAAATCTGTTTATGAAACTGTAAACGACATTTTAATTAATGAACTTGAAAAAGGTTCTATTCCTTGGCAAAAACCTTGGCAAGGAAATGCAATGGCTGGTGATGGAACATTTGCAAATTGGCGTTCAAAAAAGCCATACAAAGGTGTAAACCCCTGGCTTATTTCTGTAAAAATAAAAGACCATCATTCGCCCTATTTTTTAACCAAAGCACAAATCGAAAAAAGAGGTGGACAAATTAAGCCTGGTGCTACTAGGTTTGGTATTGTTTATTTTGGTTCAGCCATACAAAGCAAAACCTTTGAACCTACACCAGAAAAGCCCGAAGGTGAAACACTGTCCAGGATCATTCGGTTTTTGAAGGAATACATTGTTTACAACACAGCAGATACAACCTTAGACATTGATTGGAAAAAAGAAATTCCAGTTAAAACCGAAGAAGAGAAAATCGAAAATGCGGAGAAGGTTTATGAAATGTATCCAAACAAACCACCCTTGAAGCATGGAGGAAACGAAGCTTATTACTCCCCATCCAAAGACTTTGTTCAGATGCCTCACAAAAAGGATTTCAAAAAGCTTCCTTTGTATTACACTACTTTATTTCACGAGCTTATTCATTCCACAGGTCACGGCAAAAGATTGAAAAGAGAATTTGGCGCAACCTTTGGAACGAAAAAATATGCCTATGAAGAATTGATTGCAGAAATTGGAGCAACTTATTTATGTGCTCACACCGGCATTTTATTTCATTCAAGAAAGAACAGTATTGCCTATTTGCAAAACTGGATGAAAGCATTGGCCACCGAAGCTAAAGAAAATAAATCTTTCTTTTTTAAAGCAGCTTCCCAAAGCCAAAAGGCTGCAAATTATATTTTATCCAAGCAGTTGGCCAAGGAAAAGAAAACTAAAAAACCAGCTGCAAAAAAAGCACTTTCAGGAATTAAAATTAAAAGGACAAATATTAAGCTTCTTAAGGCCAAGTTAGCCAAGAAACAAAACTTAGGTAAGCTTATAAAAATCAACAGAAAGTTTGAACCTTATACATTAACAGACCATGTTGCGGAATTCCTTTTAGGCAGAAGGATAAAAATGGATAGCTTTAAAAGGCACGGTGATTCCAATCACATTACCGGTAAATCTGGCAATGTTTACCGACTTCATTGGTTTGGAAATAGAGGTATAAAAAAAGAAAGACCACTAGACCAATTGGCTCAAGACTTCACCAACGAATATTTTCAATATGGCAACTTGGATGAAGGTGAGGTAATAAATGAAATGGTTGAAATTATTACCAATTATCCAAATGGTGCCGGTGCATATATGGACGATGTAAATAGAGCTCGCCAATATGAAGAAGACAGGTTTAATGAAAGAATGAAAGATTCTGAACCTAAAAAAATTGTGGCCACAAAAAAGCCAAAGAAAAAGAAAACAGTTATGCAAAAAACCACAGTTAAAAAGCAACCTACCACAAGAAAAATTGTAGTCGCAAAAAGGATTTTTTCCACTGAGTTAAATATTATCAAATCCTTTTTGGCATTGGATGGAAAAACAATTGACCAAGAAAGAATTGCCAACCAATACAAAAAAGTAGGCCAAGCAAAAAAGCTTAAGCAAGTTGACAACCATAGAGCAACCATTGGTGAAATACATTCTAAACTTCATAAAGCTTTGGGATATGCCTTGGAAAGCCCTGAAAACAAAATCGTAATTAACCTGGAACAGGAATTTAAAAAGAAATGCCAGGATGCCATCAAAAATGCACAAGTAAAAGTTAGAACCGAATACCTAGCAGGAAATAAGCCTTCCAAGAAAACAAAGGGATTAACTGGCATACCAGAAACAATTCGTTCGCAAGTGGGTGGAAAAGCATTAATGATGCTAGGAGCTCATAATTTATTTGCCGTAAAAAATGGTATTTCTTTCAAAATAAAAGGAAGTCCAAAATTCAATCATATTGAAATTGTTTTGAACTCCAAAGACCTATACGACATCAAATTCACGAAGTTTAATTCAAAAGGAATTTTGAAGGAAGAAACAGTTAATGATGTTTATTTCGACCAGATGCACAAGGTCATTGAAAGCAGAACCAATTTGTTTACCAAGCTATTTGGAACCGACAAAAACTCTACAAAGGTATTTATAGACCAGGATGGTAAAAAGTTTCAACTTATAGACCTACATAATGGTTTGCCCTGGGCTAATGAAAAGTTTAAAACCAGAAAAGAAGTAGTTGATTTTACCAAAGCCAATAAATTGACAATTGCAAGTCCTGCAGAAGTAAAATATCCTGATGGATTTACCTTTAAAATCTTAACCAAAAACCAAGCTTACGCATTATTCAACAAGGATAAAGAAGTCTTTGGATTGGATTTGGATACCTTTAGTGAAGCTGCAATCGAGGATATAAAAGACCTTAAGAATTTTACTGTTTTTGGCATCCCAAAAGAAATAAGAAGGGGAAATTAGCCAAGGTTGAACATAAGAGCAGTGTTCAACCTGAAACAACAGCCTTAACAGGGGTTGTTAGTGCTCAGGAAATTTCTAAACTTAATTTCAAGAAAATTGATTTAGACGGCCAATACGCCAAGGAATTTGGCTTGTTGTATTCTGATACCCAAATAATGGTTTGGGGTCAACCAGGCAATGGAAAAACTGTTTGGCTTTTAAATTTTGCTCAATACCTAGCAGAAAAATTAAAGCAAAGGGTTTTATATATCGCTAATGAAGAATGGAACAGATCAACTCTAACAGAAAAAATTAACCAATTTAAGATTGGCAATGAAAACCTAAAAATCACAAAAGACTTAGAAAGTGTAAAAAGTGCCGGTCTTTCTGTAAATGATTTTGATGTAGTGTTTTTTGACTCGATCAACTCACTTGGATTTGACCTTAAGCAATACAAAAAGTTTGCAGAGGAAAACCCCGGTAAAATTTATATCCTAATTGTTCAATCCACAAAGGATGGCGATTTTAGAGGTGGTAAGGATTGGGAACATGAAGTGGATATAGCTGGTGAAATTGTTCAAAGAAAACTAGAGCTGAGAAAAAACAGGTTGGATAAAAACTTCCTTCAAAAGCAATTAGCAAGGGAAGCCAAGGAAAAAGCCGATAAACAAAAAGAAAAGGATTCATTAAAAAAGAAAGGATAAAGCCATGTGTAAAATTCCAAATAGTAGATTGTTGCCAAAAACCGCAGATGATGGACAAATTGTAGCTTGGAGTGCTTCCCAAAAAAGATGGGTTGCTCAGGATAACTCTGGTGGTTCTGGTTTTGACCCTAGTGCGGACCAAAACATTACTGGTAGTTATGTCTATGAAAAGTCAACTGTAACTTCACCAATTACAATCACTGGTGAAAGAAATGGTTCGTATGGAATGTTAATCGAAAACACGAGTAATGGTACTAGTGCTGGTTCTCAATTATTGTTATATAACGACCTTGGAGCTTCGGCACAATGGTATTCAAGCAGTTCAAATGTTGGCCATGCTTATGGTGCAAATACTTTATTTCTTCGACAAGTTGCCAATGGAGCTTTTAGGTTTGTTACTGATTCAAGCAATGATTTCTATTTTGGACCTTCTATTTATGGAAACAGTCCTTATGCAATTTTTTCAAACACATTAATTCGTTTTGATAAAAATGTTGCCATTGGATATACCAGTGCAAGTGCAAGGTTGGATGTTACTGGTGATGGGATTAATCCTATTGCCATTTTCAGGGATAATGCTTTAAATGCAACTGTAAAATTGGTTAATGGATATCTTTCTGGTGGAGGTATTTCTTTAGGTAGTTACACAACAAATGTAGGGGGAATTTGGAATGGCACCTTGACGCCTAACAATAGTAATTACGCCCTAGTAACGACAAATATTTATACTTTTTTAAATGCGGTAACTCAAGTTCAGTTTAAATTAAATCATGCTGACCAAGGGTTTTATAATTCAAATGGTTGGGCATTTGGAACTTCAACAATAACTCAAAATGGAACAATAACGGTTAAAGGCTCAGGTGGTAAAATCCAATCATGGAGAAATAGTGCTGATATTGAAAAAGCTGCAATGGGTGATACAGGAGATTTAACAATTTCAAATACTTTACAAGCTCCAGATGTTAAAACGGCAAATGTTTGGAGTTCGTCAAGCATAATTTCATTTAAGAACTCTGCATATACAGGAGCTCCATTGATAACAATTGGACCTGCTACAGTTTTATTTCCTGCAATAAAGGCAAATGGAACAACATTGGAGATATATTTAGGCGATGGCAGTGGATATACAAGCCTTAAAGCAAATAAATTATTTACTGGTTCTGCTGGGGGTGGGCTAGACGATAGTATCCAAACAGCTAATGTATATTTAGGAAGTATCAGAGCATTATATACCCAATCTGGTAGACCTGTTTTTTCTTTTGGCAGTTTAACTGCTGCTGGAATCGGAATTAATATTGATGGTAGTATTACTACTGCAACCACTGGCACTTTATACCATACTAACCACACAGGAACCATTGCATTAAATTCAGCTGGAAATGCTAATGTTAGATATAATAGTATTGAATATACTGTCACAAATGGGGGTGCTCAAACAGGAAATTTAACTGGATTTTTTCTAAATGCAACTGAAACAGCGTTAAATGGAATGTCCCATAATTTAATGGATTTACAAGTTGGAGGAGTTAGTAAGTTTAAAGTCTTAAATAATGGTCTTATGACTGCTAGTTATGCAACTATCGCAAGCTTTTCAATTGGCACTTATACTGGAAGAGACCTAAAGAGTACTTCGAGTCATATGATGAACTTCAACACAAATTCAATAACTGTAGGTGAAAATTATACGGCTGTACCAAATTATGCAAGTGCATTATTTGCAATTGATAGTACGGTCAAAGGTTTCTTACTTCCAAGAATGACAACTGTAAACCGTGATGGAATTTCATCCCCTGCAATTGGATTATTGTTATACGATACAACCTTGAACATGCTTTCAGTTTATACCAGTAATTGGGAGCAATTTGTAACCAACAAAACCAATATGGTAGTTGGAGCTGATTATGAATTTTTCTTCACTGATGCCAGTGGAAATCCTTTTGGAACCAAAGATTTAGGTTTTAAAAGAGGTTCTGCAGGAGTTTTGGAAATTACTGATGGTTCCACTGGATGCGGAGCTATTAAATCTTGTTATTTTCAATCTCGCGACTTAAGCGCAGGAGGTTTGGCTACAGCAACACGAATGAGATTTGGTTCAACTGGTGCGGTTGGTGATGGTGGATTAACTGCCCTTGGCATTGACACCCAATTAGCGGTTGAAGTTGATTCAACCATTCTTTATATCCCTTGTTCAACGTCACAATTTTCTTAATTTATAATTTAATCAAAATTTACCATGAAAGGTATTAAATCTACAGGGTTAGTTCGTAATCCCTTAAATAAAAATTACGTTGCTGAAAATCCAGAATTGGAGGTTCAACCATTTTTAACTTTTGCTGGTCAATTGGCAATCAATGGTGCAATTGTAGAAACAGAAACAGTAGGCGAAGGTGAGGAGCAACAAACTTTTGAAAAATCAAGAGTTGGTTTTACTATCAACGATATTTCACCAGAGGATCTAGCTGAAATGCAAATTCACTACGATGCCATTGTTACCAAATGCAAAACCATTGTAGCAGATAAGTTTAAAGAGTTAAATCCAACCGCAACTTTTGTTTACTAATTAATTTCAAAAATAATGGATATCACAACCACAAGAAGAGAGGCAATTGATTTATTCAATGCAGTTACCGGCTTAAGCCGTTTTAGTACTCAGGCTGGTTATTATATTGCTACCAATGTCAATATTCTTTCTAAAACAGCTAAAGAGCATGATAAGTTTTACAAAACCCTTCAAGCAAATTACTCTACCAAAAAAGGCGAAGGAGAGGAAACAAAAGCAGTAATGGAAGAAGATGGAAGAACCCCAAAAATTGAGGGTGAAAACATTACAAAGTTTGAAGAAGATTATGAAAAGTTTATGGATGAAACCATAACTATCAAAGACCTTCGCCCTTTTGAGAAAAAGGACTTGGTAGTTAGGTCAACCGAAAAAGGCAAATCAGAATTGGTTCAACCAGACTTACCAGGTGCATTGCTTGGACCTTGTATTTTACATGGTTTGATTACCGGTTTAGATTAAAACCAAAAAAGTTCTTTGACATATTGTTCCAAAAAAAAAGGTCGGTGCTATTTCGTTTGAAATGCACCGACCAGCGAAAGTAGTCTACCCCTAGACTTCAATACACAAATGTTATGCAATAGAAATTCTAATCCAAATTTTGGTGAAAACTAAATCGTGTTTCTTGCATTACGCAAACATTTTCAATTGACTCTTATCCTCTAAGTTGTTGGCCAAATGTATGTTTGAAGCTTGTTGCATATCGCCAAGTATTCCGGATTCATTTAGTTCTGCATAATGGGTTTCAGTGGTCTTAACAGAGCTGTGGCCAAGGATGGTTTTAACAGTAAAAATACTTACTCCCTTATTGAGCAAAATGGACCCACAAGTTTTCCTTCCAATATGTGTGGTTAGTTCAATATCAAAATTGAGTAAGGTGCCAAGGAGCTTTAAATTTTGATTGTACTTTTGGTTAGAAATTACCGGTAAACAATGGTTGTATTTATCTAGTATTTGTTTGGCTTCTTGCTGCAATGGCACCAAGCAAAGTTTTTCGTTTTTACCTCTATAATACCGAATAAACAAATTTCCTTTTAGGTCGGCAGTAATCCAATCTTTTGAATAATGCTCAAGGTCAATATAACTAAAACCGGTATAACATTGAAAAAGGAAAACATCCTTAATCTTTTCTAATTTGTGGCCACAAAGGTTTATTTTTTCAAGTTGGGTTAGTTGGCCCTGGTTTAAATATACAATTGGCTTTACTTCATTTTTTAGCTTTACACCAAAAATGTTTGAACTCTTGCAATATCCATTCTCTACACCAAATTTTATTACTGCTTTAATTAGTCTAATTTGTTTGTTTGAGTGAGCAACACTGTGTTTATTTACCTGTCTTGACCAATACATAAATTGGTTCATTAGAGCTTGATCAACTTGGAAGCTTTCTATCTCAAGTAAATTTATGTATTCCAGGAATGATTTAATGTTCTCAAACATGAATTCCTGTTTCCGGTAAGTTTGTAGTTTAATGGCATCATCAAATCCAGAATCAACCTTTGTTTTTGTAAAGGTTAAATATTCTTTGAATACATCCACAAAATTAAATCCGCCACATTTGGTTCCAGCTTCATTAAAAACTCTTTCTATGCGCTTAAAAGAGGCTGAAAATGTCAATTGTTGTTTTGAAAGCTCGTCTAGTAAGTGACAAATTTTATTGAGCTTTGAATTAATCTCTAACACCTGGTGAGTATTTCCAAAGACTCGTTTCGTCTTTCGCTCAAACTCGCTAGGCTGGATATAACAACCAGTGCTTTTATCCACTTCTTTTCCATTGAGGAAAATTCTAAAATAAATAGGCGCATAGCCTTGGGGATTGGTTTTCTTTGTAGAAAGAAAGAGTCTGTATTTCATTGTTACTATCATAAGATTGCCAAACGACAAGGTCCCCTTGTTTTATTTTGGCCCCTATTGGTCCCCTGCTTAGGGATTCAAGGGTTTTGAATTGATACTGAAATTTTTA
This sequence comes from Bacteroidia bacterium, assembly GCA_021740845.1. GTDB lineage: Bacteria > Bacteroidota > Bacteroidia > UKL13-3 > UKL13-3 > B1. The sequence goes on along the minus strand of JAIOYZ010000015.1, from coordinate 66,945 downwards.
GACCATAAAAAAAGCCCTACATTTCTGTAAGGCTTTTTGATTTCCCACAATAACAGTGGCCTTTGCTCCCTCTCCTGGGCTCGAACCAGGGACCCCATGATTAACAGTCATGTGCTCTAACCAGCTGAGCTAAGAAGGAATTTTCCCTTTCGGGGATGCAATGATAGGAATTGATTTTTAATTTCGCAATATTTGCAGCATAAAATTTTAAAAAAAAATATCATGAGTTTATTAGTCGTTGGTAGTGTGGCATTTGACGCTATCGAAACACCGTTCGGAAAAACAGATAAAATTGTAGGTGGCGCCGCTTCTTACATTTCTTTAGCAGCTTCTTACTTCACTCAAAGCACTAATTTAGTGGCTGTAGTTGGTGATGATTTTCCAAATGAATTTATTCAACACCTTAATAAACATGGCGTTGACACTACAGGACTGCAAATAAAAGAAGGCGAAAAGTCTTTCTTCTGGAGCGGAAAATACCATACCGACATGAATAGTCGTGATACTTTGGTAACCGAACTAAATGTTTTGGGCGATTTTGACCCTATTGTTCCAGATGCTTACCAAAATTGCGAATACCTAATGTTGGGTAACCTAACTCCAATGGTTCAAAAAACCGTTATAGAGCGTTTAAGCAAACGTCCTAGACTAATTGTAATGGATACCATGAACTTTTGGATGGAAGTGGCTCTAGACGATTTAAAAGAGACTTTGAAGTTGGTAGATGTTTTAACTATCAACGATGAAGAAGCTCGTCAGTTATCTGGTGAATATTCTTTGGTAAAAGCTGCTGCTAAAATTCAAGCAATGGGACCAAAATACTTAATCATTAAAAAAGGTGAGAACGGCGCTTTGTTATTCCATGAGAAAGAAGTGTTTTTTGCCCCTGCTTTGCCGCTAGAAGAAGTATTTGATCCAACAGGTGCTGGTGATACTTTTGCTGGTGGATTTATTGGATATTTAGCTAAAACTGGTGATATCAGTTTTGAAAACATGAAGAATGCCATCATTTATGGTTCTGCAATGGCTTCTTTCTGTGTGGAGCGTTTTGGAACAGAGCGTATCATCGATTTAAAACAAACAGAATTAGACCACCGCATCCAAGCGTTTAAAAACTTGGTTCGTTTTAATATTGGCGCAAACATGGCCAACGGAAACTAAGTTGTTTAGAAAATTAGTATAAACATCGGCTTGAACCAAAATTGTTTTTTGGTTCAAACCGAAATAAAAAAAGAAAGCCCCCAACGCAAAACGTTGGGGGCTTTCTTTTGCAAAACCTTTTGTACCTTAAAATCTAAACAAGGGCGAACTTCCCCAAGGAATGCGAGATAAAACAAAAACTAATCCAACTCCAAAATATATCAAGCTTCTCTTGTGCTTATCAGAATCTGCATAGGCTTTTTTGGATTTTATTCTTCCAATCTGAATCAATGCCACAGCAATAATCATCATTAATGGATGCTCCAATAATTGCAATCTCATTCCTTTGCTTTTCATTGCCATACCCACATCTGCCAAGGCTTGTTGTACGCTTGGACTAATAAACCAAAGGGTTAAACCAATTAATAATTGTGTGTGTGCCGCGGCTAATAAGATGGCTCCAGCAGTCTTATCATCTTTAGAATAGGGAGTGCCGCCAGAAACGCCTTTAAAGGCTCGGTACATAGCATAAATTGCTGCTGCTAAAAATAACCAACGCAGTAAATTGTGAACAGAAAGTAATAATTCGTACATGGTGTTTTTTTATTCAAAGCTAATTAATGCCTAAATTATGTCAAGTATTCTTATAAACACAAATTAACAATATGGCCAGTTTTTGGCAACAAATGCCTTTTGTTCGAATCCTATTTCCACTAATTGGAGGGATTTTGGTTCAAACTCAATTTAACTGGAGTGTTGAAAAATCGAGTATTCTTGCAGCTTTAAGCCTCCTCTCCTATTTTCTATTTACTAATTTTTACAAAGCACTTACCAAAGATTATTACCGAGGCATTTTTTTTAGTCTTCTACTTTTTTGCCTGGGAACTGGAATTTCTCAAGTTAAATCAGCTCAGAATTATTACCAACATTTTTCACTTGCACCAAGTAAGGCTTTGGTGATTACTTTAAGCGAAAATCCACAAAGAAAAAAATCGGGTTACTCTGCCGAAGCACTTGTAAATTATGGCTACGACAGTCTTTTGGTTCAAACAGAAATTAAAGGAAAAATACTGCTATACTTTAAAAATACGGAGAAAGCCGCGTTGCCACAGTATGGCGATCAAATAGTAATTAAATCCCATTTCTTGGAAATTTCTTCGGCCAAAAATCCTTATGCTTTTGATTACCAAAAATTCTTGGCAAAAAAATACATCACCCATAGTACATTTTTAGATTCTGGCTCTTGGATTATACTTCAAACCAATTTAGGAAATCCCTTTCAAAAAGCGGCTTACTCGGTTCAAAATTATATACAAAAAACACTGGAAACAAACGTGAGCGAGGCCAGCGAACGTGGCATTGCTGAGGCTTTGCTTTATGGTTTCGACAATGATATTGACCCAGAAACCAGAAATGCTTTTGGCCGAACCGGCACCTTGCATGTGTTGGCTGTGAGTGGCATGCATGTAGGTTTGGTTTTTATGGTTTTGAGCCTTCTTTTAAAACCTCTGGAACGCAAGAAAACAGCCTCCAAATGGCTGGCCTTAATTCAAATTTTGGGAATTTGGGCCTACTCCCTTTTGTGTGGGTTTAGTCCTTCTATTTTGCGCGCAAGCCTAATGTTTAGTTTTGTTTTGCTAGGCAAACAACTAAACCGCTCTAGCAACCCGTTTAATAGTTTGGCAGCTTCGGCATTTTTTTTATTACTGTTTGAACCAAACCTAATTTTTAATGTAGGATTTCAGCTAAGCTATGCAGCAGTTGCAGGCATTTTGGGCTTTTACCCTTACCTCTACCATTCTATTATTTTCCCTCATAAATTTCTAGACCATATTTGGAAAGTTTTTGCTGTTTCCATTTCTGCACAAATTCTTACTCTGCCAATTAGCATTTATTATTTCCATCAATTGCCCAATTATTTTTTAATTGCCAACTTGTTAATAATTCCGTTGGCTAGTTTTATCATCTATTCAGGAATTCTATTGTTACTAGTTTCGCCCTTTCCAGTCTTGGCTTTATGGGCAGGAAAGTTAACGAGTTTGCTTATTTGGCTCACCCATAAAACGGCCTTTTTCATCGCCAATTTACCTTACTCCTATATCGATAAATTGTTTTGGAACCCGCTACAAGTTGGCATCTATTTTTTGTTGCTTGTTTGCACCATTATTTATTTTCAAAAAAGAGATTTGCTGTTTTTAAAATTCGGTTTGACCCTAATTCTTTTGTGGCAATTCAATTGGGTTTGGACTAATTATTCTCAAAATCAAATTGCAAAATTTTGCGTGTATGAAGTAAAGAAAGGTATGGCTTTGCAAATTACAAAAGGCCAAAATGCTAGTTTATATTTTACCCAAGAAAATCAGGAAGGGAGTGAGAATTTTGAGCGAGCAATTCTGCCCAATTACCTGCATTCCGGAATTAAAAATTTGGTTCAAACCGAATTAGACTCTTTTAACTACGAGTTAAATTTGCCAGAAATGAAGCCGATTTTGGTGGCTAACTCTGGCACAAAATCCACTAGCAAGGAGATATCATTTTTGGTTTTGCATGGCTCGAAGTATATTCTTTTGCAAGAAATGATAAAAGGCAAACATATTGAAAAGGCCATTTTGTGTAAGGATTTGCCGTTTAAAAAGAGAAAGGCTATTCAAAAAATTCTTACTAATTTGAGAATACCTTTCTACGATATTTCAGAAAATGGAGCCTTTGAAGTATCATTGTAAGTATGGATGATTTGGTTTTATACGAAGTAATAGATAGAGTTGGTTACCTTACCTTAAACCGACCAGAGAAAAGAAATGCCTTGAGTTTTGAATTTGTGCAAGCCATTAAAGATGCTTTAAGCAAGGCTGAGAAAGATGAAAATTGCAAGGTTATTGTTCTTAAATCTAATGGAGAAGCATTTTGTTCTGGTGCTGATTTAGCTTCCTTGCAAAAGCTACAAAACAATACCTACCAAGAAAATTTAGCAGATAGCCAACATTTAGCAGGGCTATTTTTACAAATCTATCAATCTCCAAAAATTGTAATATCGAGAGTTGAAGGTCCGGCCTTTGCTGGAGGTTGCGGCTTGGCTACTATTTGCGATTTTTGCTTTGCAGATTTCAATGCCAAGTTTGCTTATACCGAAGTAAAAATTGGCTTTATACCCGCCATTGTTATGGTATTTTTATTGCGCACAGTAGGTGAGAAAATTGCTCGTCAGATTTTGTTGACAGGCGATATTTTTGATGGCCAAAAAGCTTTGGAATACCAATTGATTTCTGGTGTTATAGATCCCAAAATTATTGAGGAGGAAGTGCATAAATTTGCGGTTAAACTTTGCAAACACACTTCGGCGCAAAGCATTGCTAGCACTAAGAAAATGTTGGCCAAGGTTCCGGAGTTGAGCTTAGAAAACGCAATTAGCTACGCATCAGAAATGAATGCAGAGGCGCGCGCTTCTGATGATTGCAAACGTGGTATTTCGGCATTTTTAAATAAAGAAAAATTAAGTTGGTAAAATGAAATCCTTTTTCACCATTCTACTTTTTATCTCAAGCCAAACTTGGGGTCAGACTTTGATTAAAGAAGGCAAGCTTTTTTATGATATAAGCTACCAAAATTTAAACGCTGATGTAAAACGCAACGAACATCTTTTACCTCACGATGCAAGCTTTTATTTTAAGGATAAAAAGACTCGTATGGAAATGGGCTTAGGTGGTAAAGGAAAAAACTCTACTATCTACGATGGCGAAACCAAAAAGACTACTGTTTTGCTCAATATTTTCGGTAAAAAATTCGCTTTGATCCAAACCGATAGCGAGTTGGTGGAAGTTAAGAAAAGTTTGAGAACAGATACCATTAGCAAGGAAACAAGCGTGGTTGTTGTAGATGAGTACAAAACCATTGCCGACAAGCGTTGCCAAAAGGCTTTGGTGTATATTAAAACACCTTTCGATACAACCATAAATGAATGCTGGTTTACCAAAGAACTGCCGCCTTACAATACAGAAAACGATTCTAATTTAAAGTCTATTAATGGATTTTTGATGCAATATAGCATTACAGAAAACGGCATGACGATGGTAATGAAAGTGAAGATGATTCAATCTATACCAATTGAAGATAAGATGTTTGAAATTCCGGCCACTTATCAAGTGGTGACCGAACAAGAATTGAACCTTCTATTAGGCGCCATGTCTGGTGGCTCGGAGAATTAAAGACTTATTTATATAGCATTTAAAAACTCAATAAATGCAGCCAGAGATTTAATGGCTTGTGTGTTTTCATTTAAACTCAATTCTGCATTTACAAACTGCGGACCCGTTAAAATAATTTTAGAATTTGGCCAATTCGCACTTAGGTAATTCACGTATTCTTGTTTGTCAATATCCGGTTGTGCGGCGGTCATCATGGTTAAGATATAATCTGGACAATCATTTCCAAAGGCCTCATGTAAATCTACTAGTGGAACTTCTTGCCCCAAGTATAATAGTTCATGGCCCCGATTGCGAATGAGGTAATTAGCAAATAACAAACCCAAGGAATGTTTCTCACTTTCTGGGAGGAAGAGTAAAAATTTCTTCTTGTTAGGATTTACTTTCCCAACCTGACCATCAATGGCAACATAAAGCTTTTGCTTAATAATATTAGAAGCAAAATGTTCATGTGAAGGCAATATGGTACCAACTTGCCAAAGCAATCCCACTTCTGTAAGAAAAGGAAATACAATTTTTAGAAAGGCTTCCTCCAAACCAAATTGAAGGATAAAGGTATTGAGTAATTTATGAAAACCTGTTTCATCAAAACTCATCATTGCTGAAACAAAAGAGCGGATATGAAATTTAAACTCGCAACAAGACTGACCAATTTGAACAACTTTTTCGCAAATTGTATCTTTTGGCATTTTGGCTATTTCAGAAATTTTATAGCCATTGTCGTTTAAAACGCTTATATTTAATAAGGTTTTCAAATCAGAATCGTCGTAATAACGAATATTGGTTTCGCTGCGCTTAGGTACAATAATGCCATAGCGCTGCTCCCATATTCTGAGCGTATGGCTTTTGATGCCTGTAACGGCCTCAATGTCTTTAATTGAAAAGGTTCCCAAAGTATTTTTTAAATATGGATTATCTTTCTTAAACATTGAGGTGCTTAGATTGTTTTATTAGAAATCATTATGACAAAAATACTCATTACTGGAGGCTCTGGTTTATTAGGTTCAAACCTAACAAAAAATCTTGAATTACTTGGCTACGAGGTTAGTTGGCTGAGCAGAAATCCTAAAAAAAATAAACAGAAATCTTATTTCTGGGACCCAGAAAAAGGGGATTTGGATTTAACTGCATTAAAAGAAAATGAAATTATCTTTCATTTGGCAGGTGCTGGTGTTGCAGAAAAACGCTGGACAAGTGCGCATAAACAAGAAATTTTAGAAAGTAGAATCCAATCTACCCAGCTACTTTATAAATCTTTAAAAGAAAATTCACATGGCATAAAAACCTTTATTGCCGCTTCTGCAGTGGGCTTTTATGGTAACAATCCTCCCGCAAATACTTTAGAAAGCACAAAACCCGGGAATACCTTTTTGGCCGATGTATGCATAAAATGGGAGGCCGAAAGTCTTAAAATACAAGACTTGGGAATTAGAGTTGGCATTGTGAGAATAGGAATTATTTTGAGCACCCAAGGCGGATTTATTAAAGAACTAGCACCAATTGTTAATTTGGGTTTGGCTGCTCCACTTGGAAATGGAAACATGCAAACTCCTTGGATTCACATCAACGACCTCAGTAAAATTTTTATTTATTTGGCCGAAAACAAAAACCTTTCGGGCATTTTTAATGGAGTTGGGCCTAAAACCGAAAGCAATAAAAAGCTCACTCAATTAATCTGCAAAAATCTTCACCGACCATTTTTCTTACCCGGTATTCCAGAATTTGTTTTGCGCATTCTGTTTGGAGAAATTGCTCCCATGCTAGTTGCCAACCAACAAATTTCGTCGCAAAAAATTGAGGATGCAGGTTTTCAGTTTCAATTTAAAACTGCCGAAGAGGCCGTTTACGATTTAATACAAGTAAGTAAAAACTAAGTTGCTTATGGTGTTGGTTTGAACCCATTTCTTTATTTTTGAGTTGAACCCAAAACGTATGAAAATAAAATTACGAGTTATCTATTTCCATCTTTTCTTGATCCTATTTTTGGTTCAAACAGAAATTATTGCGCAAAGCAACTTTGTATTAACGCACCCAAAAGCCGAACAGGTTTTAAAGGGAAACTTTAACCCAAAGGACTTTTACCCTGCAAGCTCGGCAAGCACTAAAAACGCTGTAGTAAGCAATCTTTTTACCCAACTCAATGCGGATTCTTTGGGAAGCTATTTGCACGAATTGGAAAATTTTGAAAACAGAAATACGGCCTCTGATACTGTTTCTTTCTCAAACGGAATTGGAGCCGCACGCCGCTGGGGAAACAGCAAATTTGAAGGTTTTAATACTGCTAACGATAACAAATTATTGGTGGGTTATTTTCAATTCGACCAAACTATTTGCAATAAAAACCAACATAGAAATGTAATGGCAATTTTGCCTGGAACAGATTCTAGCCTAAAGGATTTTATTTTAATTGAAGCTCATTTAGACAGTCGTTGCGAATCTGTTTGTGATACCCTTTGCCTAGCGCAAGGCATGGAAGACAATGGAAGCGGAGTGGCTCTAGTTTTAGAATTAGCGAGGGTAATGAGTAAAAACTTGTACCCAAGAACCTTAGTTTTTATGCTCACTATTGGCGAAGAACAAGGTTTAGATGGTGCCAATGCCTTTGCGGTTTATTGTAAAAATAATGGTTTGAACCTAAGAGCCGTTTTAAACAACGATGTGATTGGCGGTGTTATTTGTGGCAAAACAGCTTCTGATCCTGGTTGTCCGGGAGAAAATGAAGTAGATAGTATGAATGTAAGAATCTTTAGCGCAGGAGCCAATTACTCTGCACACAAAGGATTTGCACGCTTTTGTAAACTGGAGTTTGAAGAAGAAATGCTTCCAATGATGAGCATTAAAACAAAGGTAAATATTATGAATGCAGAAGACCGTGTTGGTAGAGGTGGCGATCATATTCCTTTTAGGCAACAAGGCTATACTGCCATACGTTTTACCAGCGCCAACGAACACGGAGATGCGAGTAATGGCGCAGGCTATACCGATAGGCAACACACCACAAGAGATGTTTTGGGTAAGGACTTTAACCAAGATGGAAAATACGATAGCTTGTACGTAAACACCAATTATCTTTTGCGCAATTGCTACCTCAATGGAATCTCTGCGGCCACGGCTGCCATGGGACCAGCCATACCTGAATTTGATTTGGTTAACGATGGAAATGGTTTAAGTGTGATTATTAAAAACCCAATTTCGCCCAATAATTACCGAATTGGTTTTAGAAGCAGAAGCAATGATTTTGATACCATTTTCACTTTGATTGGTGCAACTGATTTAAAAACCTATCATGTAAAAAAGGATAGTTTCTATTTTGTTTCGGTAGCTAGGCAAAATGAGGAAGGCGTAGAAAGTTTGTTTGCCATAGAAAAATATGTGAAGGTTTTGGGCGTTCCTGCAACAGGACTTAACAATAATTCTTATAAAGAAAAAACGGTGCAACTTTTACCAGTAAATCCCAATCCTATTGATGAAACCCTAAGCTTAAGCATTTGGACCAGCTTGTCTCAAAAGAAACAAGTTGCTCAATTGCTCATTACCGATATGCAAGGAAATAAAGTACATGAAACTGAATTGGTTTTGGACAAAGAAATAAACGAAGTGCTTTTTATTCATGGTTTTCAGGCAAAGGGAATTTACCATTGCACTCTAATAGTTAATAACCAAATTGTAGATACTCAAAAGTTACTTTTCAAATGATAAAAAAAACAATATTCTTTTTCTGTTTGGCCTTAGGCTATTTTTCTTCTTCTGCTCAACTAAGTAATCCAGAACCTAAACTTTTTCAACCTAGTGTTTTGGTTGAATTATTCTCCTCCGAAGGTTGCAGCAGTTGCCCATTTGCCGATGAATTTTTAAAAGAAGTGGTAAACATAAGCGATAGCAATAAAATGCCTGTTTATGTAATAGATTACCATGTAGTAATTTGGAATCGCTCTGGTTGGGTAGACCCATTTTCCGATTCTGCCTATAGTCTTCGTCAGCAAGAATACATGTACAAAAAGAAATTAAACGCTTTGTACACGCCCATGGTTTTTGTAAATGGCAGCGATAAAGATTATGCAGGCGCAGACAAAAGAGGAATTGGAACCATTATTTCAAATACACTTTCCCAAGGTTCTCCCAACTTTCTAAGAAGTGGTGTTACTGCCGTAGAAAATGAAGATAGCTTAATGGTAGCTTACCAATATTGGGGCGATTACGATTCTTGTGAAATTCGCGTGGCTTTGGTTCAAAAAGAAATAAACAGCCAAGTAAAAGGTGGCGAAAATTCTGGGTTAATTCTGCACCACCACAATGTTGTAAGAGACTTTACCACCCACCCAATTAATAACAAGGAGGGCATGTTTAAAATTTACATGAACCACGAACTAAATTTAGAAAATTACAGGTTAGTGGTATTTGTTCAAGATAAAAATACTTGGCGCATCAGAGCAGTCGACCAATTAACTTTTGCTCCTTAATAATCCAAGAAATCTAAATCAACTTTAGTCCTAAAATCCTGAAATTGCTTCGATTGAAAAAATGTTTTTTCTGCAGATTTTTCTTCTAAGTTAATAAGTACATTTTGCATCAGTCTTGCTTTATCTCTATCACTATTCAAGGCATAATAATTAGACAAAATAGTAATTCCTTCTGCCAATACTTGTGCGTTTTGGCGTTGTAAATACTGACCATAAATTCTTAAAATAGAACTTCTTGTATAACCATATTTACCCAAAATAGATAGGTAATACGCATTCTTGTTTTCTTGCGCCTCGCTTGCATAAATAGAAGCAATTACTTTTTGAACCGACCCAGTTTTATGCACTTCCAACTCTGCACATTTTGCCAATGCCAACGAAGGCTCATACGAGTTTAATACCTCCAAACAAGTTGCCATTACTTCGTACGAACTATCTTCAAGTCCTTTTAAGAAAAGTGGCTTACTAATTTCATATTTAGCCTTTATGCTTAATACATAAAATGCTTCTTCGCGCAATTTAGGTGTGCCACCTTCGATGCAAATTTTCTTAACATCTGGCTCAAAATTATCGTAAAGAGCTTCTGCCTTTTCTAATATTTTCAACCCAAGAATTTGATAGGCAGTTTCGGAGTTATTTAAGAAATACTGAATTGCCTCTTTGGTAATATTTACAGGCGCTTCTGGCAAATCAATTATCCTACGCATGGCCCTTAATTTACCTTGGTATGAACTAGCCATTTTCAATTGCAACAACCACGCTTCTGGTGATTTTTTTTCAAGTAAAATGGCAGGCAAATTTCCATTTGGATCAAGCCAATAAGATACCAATTCGGCACCTTCCATTCCTACAGGTGGCTCAAGCGTAAACATTTCATAAGCACTTCCTAAATCTATAGGCTTGGTTTGAACCAAACTTAATTCGTCGTTTAATTTCCAAACAGAACTCAATTGTGTTTTAAGATAAAACATACCATAATTGGCACCTTGCAATTGTTTTATTTCCACTTTCCATTGCCTGGTTGTCGACTCCAAATACGAATTAACACTCACTATTGGGTGGCCAGTTCCTTCAAACCATTGGTTGAAAAACAAGTTTAAATCCTTGCCTGATGCGAGCTCCATAGCATGACGTAAATCTGCAAAATCTGTGGTGCTGTATGCATTGTTTACCAAATAGTTTTTAATCCCTTTAAAGAATGCATCGTCGCCAATTTCTGCTCTTAAACAATGTAAAATCCAAGAACCTTTTTGGTAGCTCACCACATCAAAAACTTCATCCGGATTTTCGTAAACCAAGCGGTGCGGACTAACATCATGCTTCTTCTTACTCATCAAATAGGCATCCCAATTTTTAGCAAAAACTGCATCAGCAAAAAGTTTTCCGTAGGTGGCTTCATTGTATAAATACTCGCCATAAGTAGCAAAACTTTCGTTTAAAGGAATATTGCTCCAACTTCTGCTTGTAACCAAATCTCCAAACCAATGGTGAAACAATTCGTGGGCAATAATATCTTCCATTGGATTATCTAAATGCTCGCGGTCTGTATGTTGCACCATCTCGTAATGTACCACGGCTGTAGTGTTTTCCATAGCGCCACTCACAAAATCTCTACACACAACCTGAGAGAATTTATCCCAAGGATAATCAACACCAGTTATGCGCGAATAGGTTTCTAACATCTGAGGTGTTTTACCAAAAATGGTTTTGGCATAAGGCGCAAATTGTGGTTCTAAATAATAGCTTACTTCTTTACCTCTCCATTGCTCTTTGGTAATTCTAAAATCCCCAATGGCAATCATGGTTAAATACGGCGCATGCGGTTTCAATTGTTGCCAATGGTCTGTGTGTTGGCCATTCTTTTCTTTTTTTGAACCCATCAATAAACCATTGCTCAAGGATACATCGGTAGAATCAATGGTTAAGTAAATGTCTTGTGTATGCTTTTCATTGGGTGCATCAACAGTTGGGAACCAGCAAGAATTGTATTGCGTTTCGCCCTGACTCCAAATCTGGCGAGGCTTATTGGGATCAGTCCCCAATGGATTAATAAAATACAAACCTCTAGAATCGGTAATCGCTTTGCCACCTTTGGTTTTAATTTCGTTGGGTTTAGCAATGTATTGAACCAATAATTTTAAGGTATCACTTAGCAATAAATCTTTATCTAATTTTATTTCAAGCTGAACCGAATCGTAGGAATAGCTTAGGTTTAAAGTATCTTTCCCTTTAATCCTCGCAACTTGGTTCAAACCGAAACCTTGTGCATCTAATTTAAAACTGGCTAGTGTTTGGCAATAGGGTTTTAGGGTTAAAACAGCAGTTCCATAAGCCCATTGCTTTTGGTAATCAAATGATAGAAATAATTGTGTGTGTAGCAAATCTACAATCCTAGTTTCCATGGGGTGGTAGCTTGGCTTTTCCTTCTCAGTTTGAGGAGAAACTACCACATCTTCTAAAATTATTTTTTCTATGGAGTTGGCCTGACTATTTTTACTTATTTTGCACCCCATCATCCCAATGAATGTGATGGATAGCAGAAGAATGTGTTTTCTCATAACGTGAATTGGGTTGCAATAAAAGAAATTTTCATGTTAAATATTCAGGTAAACGAACAAGAATTTATTTACGACCTACTTTCTGGGGTTGCAGTATTGGATGGGCAGGCGGTAAATGCCGATGCGGTAAAATTAGCGCCCAACAAATACCATGTTTTAATTAACCATAAAAGCTACAATATTGAGCTGCTGAGCAAAACAGAAAATGGCAAAGGAATGGTAATTGGCGTTAACGGTGTTAAGCAAGAAATTGCTATAAAAGACAAGTACGACGCCCTTTTGCACCAATTGGGAATGGATAAATTAATGGGTAGCAAAAACAATAATCTAAAAGCTCCAATGCCTGGATTGGTGCTTCGTGTTTTGGTTCAAGAAGGCGATACTGTAAAAAAAGGCGATGGACTTTTGGTTTTGGAAGCCATGAAAATGGAAAACGTAATCAAAGCCGATGGCGAAGCAAAAGTGAAAAAAGTTTTGGTTGAACCGAAACAAGTAGTAGAAAAAAACATGCTACTTATAGAAATGGAATAGGATTTAAGCCTAAACTATTTAAATATCAACATGCAATTTTAAGTGTCCACCAAGGCCTTCGCGGATTATCCTCATTAAAGTGGAAAGGCGAATATCACTAGCATTATTTTCTATGCGAGAAATATAGGTTTTGGTAGTGCCACATTTTTGAGCGAGTTGTTCTTGAGTCATTCCTTGCTCCTTGCGCAATTCTTGAAGCATTACACCAAGTTTAAATGCCTCAAAACCCTCCTCATATTTCTCCCTTTTTTCAGTTCCTTTTTCCCCATATTGGTTATCCAAATGTTCGGCAAAAGACATTAGATTTTTATTATTCTTGCTCATATTTATCGTTACTATTATTTTTTTTTTATCTTCCAATTCTTCAAAATACTGTTTTTTAATTTTTTCAGCCAATTCAATTTCGCTAGCAGGAGTCTTTTGAGATTTCTTTTGAAATCCATTTGCCAATATTACTAAATGCCCCTTATCGAAAAAACAAAATACCCTGTAAATATCAGAACCTACTTCCACTCTTATTTCAAAAAGTCCAGTCGAATTTGTTATGTGTTTAAAATATTTTTCAGGAACCCGGTCAAGAGTTGCAATAAGCTGCAAAGTCCAGTTAAACTTTTTCCTTACCTCTGGTTTAAGAGATTTAAAAAAGTCAAGGTAAAAGTCCTTGTAATAAAAAATGTTCCTAATAAATTTTTCCTCCACCAAACAAAGTTAGCCAATTAGGTAACTAAAATCCAAATAATAGAAATCTTTCCAATAAAATAATCTAGGAGAACATTTCCCAACCCTCCCCTATTTCTTTAAAGCCTTTAATTGTGTTTCTGCTAAAATTTGGTATTTTCCTTTTAGGGCAATTATTTGGGTCAAAACAATTTCGGTTTGAACCAAATCCTTTTGCGCTAGTAAAATTTGACTTTTTAACCATAAAGCCTCCTCGTACCAATTGGAAACTGGGTTTTGAAGAATTGGTTGTATTAATTGTAATGCCGAATCGTATATTGTTTGACTATACATTTCCCTAGCAATGGCAATTGGTAAAGTATCTATCGCAAAATTTTGTACGGAATTGAAATTGGAAAAATTATCCAATTGCACATTTTGGTTATTAGCAAAATTTGAAGGGTAAATGGATTTGTATTTAACCGCTTTTTTTTCGACACTAGCAGGTTTAGCAACTAAAATTTTCTTACTTATATCTTCCTCCACTTTAATATCTCGGGTTTCAATTTTACTTATTGGAAGGTCCTCTTCTAAAACCGTTTCTTTAGTTTTCAAGGCCAAAACTGTTTCTTGTTGTGCTGCCAATCGAGTTTCATTTTTTGCTTCTGGTGCAAGTTCATCACTTTCCGTTCTCGAATTAGTTGCTGCAACTAATATTGGTTCAGGCCGAAAAACCTTAACTACGGGCTTTTTAGGCTTGGCTTGAGTTTGAATTGCCAATTCCTTTTTAGGCACTTCTACTTCATTTACATTATTTGAGGTATCCAACTTTTCTATTGTTTTGCTTACCAAATCTTGCTGAACCGAATCCACTTTTTTATCTAGGTTCAAAACGAATAAACTAACAGCAAAAAACACGGCAGCAGCGGCTAACCAATAATAAATAGGAATAATTTTATCCTTCTTTGGATTTAGTTTCTCCTCTATTTCTTTATTTATACTATCTACTTTCTGGCTCAATAAAGAAGGATTTCTCATGGCATCAATTCCTTCTTTAATATCAGCACAAATCTCACAAGAAGCACAGTGCGCCTGCAATACAGCAATTTGGGCTGAACCCAATTCGCCTCGAGAATAGGCTTCCCAATCTCGGTTACTTATGCACTTTGTTGTATCCATATCATCCAAATTAATAAATAGCTGATGCCTTTTTCTGCCAAGCTATTTTTTAAATTTCTCTTTCCATTTTGCAGGGCACTTTTTACCTCGTTTATTGTTAATCCTGTTTTCTTACTTACCTCTTCATAACTTAATTGCTCCAAATAAAATAACTGAAGACATTGCTGTTGTTTTTGGTTCAAACCACTTAATGCATTTTCTAGTTCCTGCAATTTGTATTCTAAATTTTCTTCTGCTTCTTTTAGATGCAAAACCAATTGGTTTTCCATAAAATTAGTTTCAGAATCTTCTTCATTTTCTGTAAGGCTGCTAAAAAGCTGGGGTTTGCGCAATATCATTAAACAATGGTTGCGGCAAACGCTGTGCAACCACGACCGAAAATTTGAAATCTGATGTTTCTTTAATAGCGTAAACAATTGCTCAAAAATATGCATCACCGCATCGTGGGAAGCATCTTCGTTTTTAAGGTATTTATTGCAAACAGCAAAACACAAAAGTGTATGTCGTTTAAACAACTCCCCCAATACCTCTCGATTGGAACTCGATTGGTAAATCTCAACTAATTCTTCGTCACTCTTTTTTGCAAGTGTATCAGGCATTCAAAACAAAGATGAATTTTTTTTCAGGAATTTTTATGGAATTCTAAAACCTCATGCATCCAAGGAGCAGAAACCAACTAAAAATAATTATATGAGATCCATTTTAGCTTTAGTGCTTTTTACTGCACTTCAAATTTCAAATTCATTTGGCGCAAAGCCTATTACCGCTCACTTACAAAAGGTAAATGTGTATTTACAAGGAGCACATTTGTATTATTCTGAACCCATTTATTTACAATCTGGAAACAACGAATTTATTTTTGAGAACATCTCTCCATACATTCAAGCAGCCACTTTGCAAGCAAATAGCAAGGGTGGTTTGGTTATGGAAACTCGTCACCAAGTTAAGTACAGAGAGAAAAAACAAGTGGCCAATATTTATGATAAAGCCATTGCTTTGGTATTAGATTCTATGGAAGAAAATTCCTACAATTTGCAATCGGTAGAAAACCATTTAAGCGTATTGGCACAAGAGAAAAAAATGTTGCTGGGCAACCGACTTATCAGAGGTGATTCGCCAAAAGATTCATTGCCGGTACTAAAAGAAAGCATGGCTTTTACTAGGGAAAAATTAAACGAAATATTGGAGGAAGAATTAAAGTGGAACAAAAGAAAAAACAAATTGAGTAAAGAAACCACCCGGTTAACCAATCGTTATAACCAACTTATTCTTTTGCAAAACGGAACCATAGAAGAAAATGGAATTCAAGCTGCACCTATTCAACAAGTGATAATTAGTATTTACTCTGAATCTGGAGGAAATTCACAAATCAATTTCAACTATTTTATTCAGCAAGCCAGTTGGGTACCTAATTACGATTTGGTGGCAAGTTCTGCTACTAACCAAATAGAATTGAAATCATTTGCTCATGTTAAACAATACTCAGGAATAAACTGGAAAAATGCCGCTTTAACATTAAGCACCAGCAATCCTATGGAAAGAAATATAAAACCTGTTTTGGCCAATTGGTATATCGGTTTTCAGCAATACAGAAAGTACAAAGCACTCAAAGCAACTTCTATGAACAGTGCCATGCCAATGAGTAGAGTGACAGCTACAGATAGTTATAGAGAAAATGCAGAAGAAAAAAATATGGCGGCCGACGAAGACCTTTCTGAATACATCAATATCACCGAAAATTTAATTAGAACCGAGTACGAAATAAAGTTGAAATACGAAATAGAAAGCGATAACAAACCCCATAAAGTAATGATAAAGGAACAAAACATCCCTATGATTTTAGCTTTTGCTGCGGTACCAAAAATTTGTCAAGATGCATTTTTAATGGGAAGAGTAACCGGTTGGGAAGATTTGAATATTTTACCTGGAGCCGCCCGCATTTATTTTGACGGCGCATATGTAGGAGAAACATTTGTAAGCAACCAAAGCACCAACGACACCTTAGATTTTAACCTAGGCAAAGACAAAACCATTGTTATGACCCGCAAAAAAGTAAAAGAAAAAACCAAGGTAAAAACCATCGAAAACGAACGCATTGAAACCCGCTCCATTGAATTGGTTATAAGAAACACTAAAGGAATTCCAGTGCTTATGAATTTGGAAGATCAAATACCTGTATCGCAAAATCCAAACGAGATAAAAGTTACGCTTATAGATGGCGATGGTGCACACTTAGACGAACTGACAGGCAGCCTAAAATGGAACCTAAAACTAGGCGCCAAAGAAAGTAAAAAAATCACCTTCACATACGAAATTCGCTATCCAAAGAACAAGCAGGTTTATGGGTTGTAGGAGAGTTTTGAGTTTTAGGTTTTAGGTTTTAGGTTTTAGGTTTTAGGTTTTAGGTTTTAGGTTTTAAGAAAAATCAATAGCCTACAGCTTTAGCTGCAGGTAGTGTAGGGAAATGTTGTGGGGTGGGAGTTTTAAGTTTTAAGTTTTAAGAAAAATCAATAGCCTACAGCTTTAGCTGCAGGTAGTGTAGGGAAATGTTGTGGGAAGGGAGTTTTAAGTTTTAAGTTTTAAGAAATATCAATAGCCTACAGCTTTAGCTGCAGGTAGTGTAGGGAAATGTTGTGGGGTTTGTTGGTTTGTTGCAATCCGAAAAATTGATGCGATAATTTAAGATTTAAGGCAAAAAAGCCAGAGCGTTGCTCGGGCTTTTTTGTTTATTAATTTATTCAAATCATCCAATCCCAGGGCTGAAGCCCTGGGATATTGATTATTTTCCTATCTCATGTTCTCCCAAAACCCAAAACCTTAAACCCAAAACCTTTAACAATATGGCTAAAGCCATGGGAACCAAAATTCATTTTCTCGTCTCTCGTCTCTCGCTTCTCGCTTCTGGATTCCCGCCTTCCTGAAGCCCCGGCCTATTGATTAATTTCCTCTTATCGTGTTTCTCCCAAAAACCCAAAACCGTAAACCCAAAACATCTTTCAATATGGCTAAAGCCATGGGGATCAAAATTCATTTTCTCGTCTCTCGTCTCTCGTTTCTCGCCTCTAAATTCCCGCCTTCTGAAGCTCCATCGGGCAGGCTGGATTCTTTTCCTCCAAAATAAAATATAAAACAAGAACTAATCAGCCATACAACATTTTTTATACTTTTTTCCACTGCCGCATGGACAAGGTTCGTTTCTGCCAATTTTAGGGTCGGAACGAACGGGTTCTATTAGTGGAAAAGCACCATCGCTGGATTCATCTTCATCAAATAGGTCAATATCATCAAAGGCATCTAAATCACCTAACTCTTCATATATCTCATAAATGGTAAGCAAGGGCATTTCTGGTCTTGTTGGCCCATCGTCTAGCAAATCATCTTTTATGGAATCTATATCGCCAATTACATTTGTTTGCAAATATCCTCTTTCATCAAGGCTTTCTAACAATGGTAATAACTCCTTCAATTTGGCATCTATAATATTGCAGGCCACATAAGATAGCAACTCCCCATCAAGAGAAGAATCTGCATCCAAATTTTCGGCCAACTTCAAAGATACTCGTTCCCAAAAAAGTAAACTTTCTGCCCTATGTTCTGGATGAAAAATATACCAAGATCCAATTCCATTTGAAACAGCTATACGTGCTGTTTCGCCAAAACTTTCGTCGCACAAAAGTGCTTCCAAATCCTGCTTTTTTTCGGCATAGATTCCATGGAAATACATCCAAACATACTCAGTAACACAATCGCTATACATATAATCTAGCAAAGGCATTTTTTCAATGTATCCTACCACAGCAGGGAGTGTTTCATCCGCACCTATTTCGCCCAATATAAAAAGAGAATGAATGCATTGAAAACCATACTCAAAGTCCTCGTCGTAAGGAATTTCATGTATTTCTCCAAACTGCGATTTAACAACAGAATGGTAATCCTCCGCCCCTTCCAAAATACGCACTAAATCTGCTATCAAGGTTTCCCTCGGCAAAAGCAAAACTTGCTCTATTAACTCGCTTGGAATTTCCTCGGCAAAATCATACAAACAGCTAAGCTCAGGATGTGTTAAGCCACTAATTTGTTTCTCTAAGCATTCATCTATTTTATTCATATTATAATTTCAATTTTTTATTATCATAAATCACCCACAAATACGCCTCAATACTCGTGAATCTTCATTATTTATAAAACAAAAATTTTAAAATATTATACAAAAATAATCCCAGGGCTGAAGCCCTGGGCTATTGATTATTTTCCTATCTCATGTTTTTTTTCCCAAAACCCAAAACCGTAAACCCAAAACCTTTAACAATATGGCTAAAGCCATGGGAACAATAACTCCATCATCTCTCCAATCCCAGGGCTGAAGCCCCGGGCTATTGATTAATTTCCTTTTATCATGTTTTTTCCCAAAACCCAAAACCTTAAACCCAAAACATTTTTCAATATGGCTAAAGCCATGGGAACAATTTTTCTCGTCTCTCGCATCTCGTTTCTCGCTTCTGGATTCCCGCCTTCCTGAAGCCCCGGCCTATTGATTAATTTCCTCATATCGTGTTTCTCCCAAAAACCCAAAACTGTAAACCCAAAACCTTTAACAATATGGCTAAAGCCATGGGATCAATAATTTCATCTTCTCTCGAATCCCCGAGGCTAAAGCCTCGGGCTATTGATTATTTTCATCTAATCGTGTTTTTTCCAAAAACCCAAAACCTTAAACCCAAAACATTTAAAAATATGGCTAAAGCCATGGGAAAATAATTCTATCATCTCTCCAATCCCAGGGCTAATTTCTCTGGATTCTGGATTCTGGACTCTATATTCTAAAACGTTGGAGCAGATTTGGTTTTATTGAAAACCGGACAAACATTTCTTCCTCGGCTTTTGGTTACCTTTCCATCCGAAATACAATAGGAAGATGCTGATCTAAAAATCAATCCTATTTCAAAGGTATTTCCTGCATTTAGCAATCCACTTCCTCCTAAGGAATATTCATACAATACTTGGAAATTTAATTGTTGGTTCAAAGCGAAATTAGCTACAAACAAGGGTGAATTAATATTGCCCGCAAAGCTATAAGATCCTCTATAACCTAGTCCTAATGAAAACTCATCTAAAAAGAAATAATTCATGCGCAGCAAACATTGTTTAAACTGATATTGCTGGTCGTATCTTGCCATTATTTGAAATGAATTTGCACTGTTGTTTGGATTCTTCCTATGTATCCAATTGCCATGAAATGTGTATCGTCGTGGCAAAACATAGTTGGTTAATACACCCAAATTAGTATTGTTGGTGGCGTGCATCATGGCAAACCCAAAATTCATCCCATTTTTTGAACCGTTTTTGCCATAGTTGAAATGGGTTAAGTCAAGTCCAAAACCCAAATCTGCCGAGAGCTTTGAACTCAATCTTAAATTATCATTGGAGCTTTGGTAAATAGGACCAAATATCGGGTTCAACTGATCCGAAAAAACTAAATTTCCCCAATCTAAATTTTGTTTGATCAAACCGAATTGAAACCCCGCATTTAAGGCCCAATCTCGCTTGATATTTTTTCTTAACCCCAATATTCCAGCCATATTATTGGTTTTAAGAAAACCTCCACCTTGGGTTTCATTACCTGCAATAAGTCCAATTGCGATGATGGAATTACAAAAGCTATAATCTGCAGTAACAGCGCTTGCTTGCAAATTTCCATAAAGTGGTTTGTACAAATTTCTATATACACTTCCAACCCTAACTTTACCTTCTCCATCTCTTCCAATCAAACTTGGATTCATCAAGGATTTGTGTTCAAAACTTAAAGAATAAACGGGATCTTGTGCTTGCAGAAACCGAGCACAAAATATAAGAAAAAAGAGGAGGATTAATCTGCTTTTCATCGTATCAAGTTTAAGCTACCTCGTCTATAAAAATTATCTTTCTTTTGCTCCATTCCATCCCAAGTTTTCCCACTGCTAAAAGCCGCTTCAATATCCCAAATATAGGTTCCGGCCATGCAAGGAACGCCATTTAAATCAACTCCATTCCAACCTTCTGCTGGAGAACCATTTTGTAAGCCATTGCTCTCCCAAACCAATTCGCCCCACTTGTTGTAAATCTTAATATGATAAGAAATTAACTCCACTCCTGCTGGCTTAAACACCCGCACTTCCTCACTTCCATAATCAGGTGTAAATGCATTGGGAACATACAAACCTTCCCAATAAGATGGCAAACAAATACTATCTATAAAACTGGTATCGCAATTATTGCTGGTGTTTACAAACATCACCACATTAAAACATCCCGAATCTTTCTCGGCATAGCGATGAAAAGTGCTTTCTCCAAAACCTTTGGTTCCATCGCCAAATTCCCAAACATAATTGTAATTGTTAAAAGCGCTAGTTTTAAAAATCACTTCCCTATACGGCTTCTTATCTTCTATTAATTCGTGGGTAAAAGTGAGCCCAACTTTCTCATCAATTTTAATCGGACGAGGATGTGTAAAGCTATCGTTGCACACGTTGCCGGGTTGTAAAAATAAAGTTACATGGTAAATACCAGGCGTTGTATAAACATGACTAGGATTCTCATCTGTTGATTGATTGCCATCTCCAAAATACCAAACATATTTAGAACCGCCTACGCTGCTATTTGTAAAATCTACTTGGTAGGGCAAGCATCCGCTAGAGTCTAAAAAGCTAAAAAAGGCTATGGGTTTATTTAAAATTTCAAAGGTTTGAACCAAGGTATCGCTGCAATAAAAAGTATTGGTGGCAATTAATTGAATAGGATATTTTGCCAACCCTTGGTAATACTCAAAGCCGTTTAAAGCGGTGCTGGTATTGCCATTTCCAAAATCCCAATGGTAAGCATTTGCGCCAATAGATAAATTGGTAAACCTAACCCAAGAAGGACCAGCACAGGTATCTTTTGGAGTATAATCAAATTGAGCAATTGGGTTAGGCCAAACCGTAATTGGCAAAACACTTGAGTCTTGGCAACCTTCTACTGATGTGCCCACCAATTTCACTAAATGCGTTCCAGAACTTGAATAAACATGTGGTGCAACTGTTTCACCAACTGTGTAAGAACTATCGCCAAAATCCCAGGAATAATAATGGTTTCCATTGCTGTTTAAACTATATTGAAACGCCTGACCCAAACATCCTCTATTGGTATCTACCAAAATAGAAACACTTGGAAGCGGCAAAACAAATAAGCTATCTATAATGGTGTTGGAACAATTAGAATAATTAGAGGTAACAATTGCTTCGTAAACAAATTTACCTGAACCTAAATACTTATGGTTTGGGCTATAAGAGGTAGATGAATCTCCGTCGCCAAAATGCCAAACTATGGAGCCAGTATCCACCAATTGAACACCAAACTGAATAGCATTCCTCTCACAAATTGGATTGGCTATTGGGTTCAAACTAAAATTGGGTTTTGGATAAACCGTAATCAAAATACTTGTTGTATCAAAATTGCAATTGTTGCTCACATATTGCTTTGCTAAATACGTGCCTGGTGCAGTATATGTATGAATAGGATTTCTAGTTGTGGAGGTAAATCCATCGCCAAAATCCCAAGCTATATTTTCGCCTGCTGTGCTATTATCGGTAAAAACAACTCGCAAACTTTCGCATCCTAGCTTGGCAGAGGCATTAAATTTGGCTTGAACCAAATCGGGTAAAACAGTTAAATTCTTTTCACTGGTATCCGCTCCGCACAGATTTGAAACCGCCAATTTAACGACAAAAGTTGTAATGCTATCATAGGCAGAATAAACAATTGGCAAATTAATTGGCTCAGCCAAATTGCTAGTTTCTCCATTTCCAAAATCCCATAAATAATTTTGTGGTGAACCATAACTTTGGTTCAAAACGTATAAACCAATTGGCGAACAACTGGTATCTACATTGGTGGTAAAAACAGATTTTGGTTCACCCAAAACTTTTATAAAATTGGTTTGAACCAAGGTATCTTTACACCCATTTTCCGACACAGTTATCAACTGAATGCTATAACTTGTATCCCTATTTTGCGCTCCCAAAAAACCATGAACAACGGAATCTTGAACCGAAGTAACTTGGTTTCCATCACCCAAATTCCATAAAAAAGTTGCTGGTGTTTTTACGATTGCATTTATTTTTAATACCGCATCAAATCTTGCACAACCGCTATCTAAATTTGTATAAAAACTACTGGTAGGCAATGGAAAAACCTTTACAGAAACTTCGTTGGTATCGTAGCAATCATCTGCTGTACTTGCAATCAATTGAACGGAATAGATAGAATCTTGCAACCCATAATGTGAGGCAAAACTTAGGTTTGGTTCAAACAGATTTACATTATTAAAACTTACAGCAGCATGCGGACTACCCCATAAATACGTGCTTGAATATTCACTGGTATTACTTGCATTAAAATTGATTCCTCCACAAAAACTATCGCTCACAAAAGTGAAATTAGCAATGGGTCTAGTTGGAATTCGTAGGCTTTTAGTAAGACTATCCCAACATCCAAAATCACTTGCCACCTTAAGTTTCAAGGTATAAAAATTTGAAAAACCACTTTGGTTATCTACAAAAGAAACTTGTGTTTGAATGGAACTTGTATCATTGCTCAAACTTGCACCCGTTTCTAATAAACTCCACTTAAAACTTAGGTTATTTATACTCGGAATTACACCGCTTGTATTGCTTGCTAAAACTGTTTTAGGATAACAGGCAAAGGTATCACTCAAAGTAAAATTAACCTTTGGCAAGGGCTTAATTAAAATGGATTTACTTATAGAATCCAAGCAACCACTTCCACCTGCAATTCCTACTAATTTAACTACAAAAACAGTATCCAATGTTGCAAAATTTCTTACATTTATTTGTGGATTAAGAGCAGTAGAAATAGTATTACTTGAACCCAATTCCCATCTATAATTTAGTCCGCTTAATGGTATAGAGGTATTTATTAAATCAATGCTTGAACCACTACATGCAATGCTATCCACTGCATAAAAATTAGGCCTTGGATTTTCTATGGTAAAATATTTTTGCGAGACACTATCTGCTAAACATCCATTCTTGCTAAGCACCTTTAATTTTATCTCTACACTATCGCTTGGGTTAGCCAAAAGATAACCCGGAAAAGTAATTCCAGTTCCAAGTAAAACCCCATTGGCATACCAAGAATAAATACCATTTGCAGCAGGAAAATCTTGTGCAATTACAGCACTTGAATTAATAGAAAAAGGTGCACAAGAAACCGTAATTCCAGTACTAAAACTTGCCTTAGCATTGGGCTTAACAATCACTTGTTTATCGACTGTATCCTTACAACCCCAAGCACTTGTAGCAATTAATTTCACCTCATAAACACTATCTACAATACCTGTATTTGTATAAACCCGAGAAGCATTTTTTGTGGTATCATTTCCCTTTGCCCCAAAGTCCCAATTGAAGCTCATGCTAGCAATACTTTCCGCGTTTTTTGGATCAGACAGATTTATAAAACTTGCCGAAAATGGGCCGCAACCGCTATCTAAAGGATTGATAGAAAAATCAGCATTTGGTCGTGGGTAAAGTGAATTAAATTGCGTGTTAGTATCCGAGCAACTCAGGGTTAAATCGTTTCTAAATGCAATTAATTTTAGCTGGTAGTTAATGCTTGCACTACTTAAATTTTCGGGTAAAAATACACTTGGGTTTTGGCTAGTATCGGTTTGAACCAATACACCACTATTAGGTAAAACCGTCCATTGCCATCTGCTACTTACATTATTGGTGGCATTGCTCAAGCCGATGGTTAAAGGTCCACAATTTCCAAGGCCATTGGCAGAAAATTGCGCATCCGGCCTCCTTCTCAAAAAGGTATTTTTTGTAATACTATCCTTGCATCCATCGGCACTAATAACAAGTAATTTAAGACTATAATTGATATCCGAATTACCTTGGTTTTCGGGTAAAGTTACTAGTGGATTCGAAATGGAAAAACTACTTAAAATTGTATTGGAAAATCCACCCAAATTGCTCACTTGCCAAGTATAAGAAATAATGGTGGATGAGAAATTATGAACCGAAAATAGAGTTTGTGTATCGTTAGGGCAATATTGTGTTTGCAATGCGAAATTTGGATTGGGCTTTGCAAATACCCTTACCTGTATAGTGTCTCTACCCACACATCCATTTGTATCGTTGTATTGATAAACTAAATTAAACAAACCAGCCCCTGTTACTGCTGGTTTAAAGTAATTTGTTGTGGTAATTCCTAATCCTAACCAAGTGCCACCAGCGGGCGTAAAACCAGTTAATAATAAAGAATCCGGACCTTCACAAATAGAAAAATCTGAACCTGCATTAACTGTTGGAAAACTGAAAATTCTTAGGTTTACGGTATCAGAATTGGAACAAGAATTTGCATTGGTATACGAATAAATTAACGAATAAATACCTGCGCTTGCAGCTGTTAAATTAAAACTATCTCCAGCATAAACATGTGTTCCAAACCAATTGCCACCAGCAGGAATTCCTTGTAATTTGAAGTTGGTTTCATTCTTACATTTATAAAAATCTAAGCCAGCATTTACTATTGGTTTTTGGTAAATTAATAAGGTATCTATATTGCTAAAAGAGCCCAAACTCCCATTGCACCATCCACTTGTTACTTGCCTTCTGTAAAATTCGGTTTGAACCAAATATGGTGGAGTATAATCTTTTAAGGTATCCGAAACGCCTGTATTTACCCAAGAACTTCCATTCCATTTTTGCCATTGAAAACTATAAAATCCATTTCCACCAATTGGCACTTGACCTATTTGAGTTGGTGAAACACCTCCAATACAATAGGCTGCAGAGCCAGAGATACTATTGTTTCCAATTGGGGTTTGCAGGTAAATTCTAATATCAACCGAATCGCCAATACAATTGGTAGCGGCATGTTTAGCTACAATTCTATAGGTGACATATTCCACAGAATTACCAACCAAATTTAGAACCTGATTAATTGGTCCGCTTACTCCAGTGGTTTGATTAGAATACCCACTAAGATTAGGAGAACTAGCAAAGGCACGCCAAGTATAAGTTACTCCACTTGGCAAACTGCTCGATAAAGAAATGGAGGTACTTGCTCCCGAACAAATCATGGTATCTGTAGCAGAAGCAATGGTATGCGATTGAGCGTTTATGCTTACCAATTGTGTATCTGCCAATGAAAAACCACACTCATTTTGGGCAGTATGGATTATTTGATAATCTTGAGAACTCACTCCATTTCCATACAATTTTATCTTTGGCGATTTGCTGCTCGCATTGCCAGAAACAAAGGCAAAAGAACTGGGGGAAATTGTCCAAGCAAATGCCGTTAAACTACCAAAACTACTATCATAATTTGCCACATGATTGGATTGTAGTCCATTAAACTCAATTTGTGTCGTATCGCAATAAGTTTGTGGTGCAGGAAGAACCACTTTAGGAATATCTTTAACAGTTAATATGCTATCTTTTGTATGAACCCCACATGCATTGGTAACTTTCAATCGCAAACGGTATTTGCCTGCTTTCAAAAATTTAAGGGTAGGCTCAAGTGTATCTGCATTTCCTGCTAAGTAAATAAACTTCAACCCGGGATTAATTAAAGTATTGCTGGCACTATCTCTTACTTCCCACAAAAATTGGCCTGGCAAACATTGTGTTAGGGTACTAGATATATTGTTTAGGTTCAAAACGCTCTCTGAACATTTGCTGCTTGGCAATTGAGAAAATGAAAAATTAGCAGTAGGTGCGGCTTGAACACAAACAGTTTTAATAAACGTATCGTTCCCACAAGGATTGCTTGCTATTAAGCGAATGGGGTAATTTCCTGGCAAGGCATAGCTAATACTTGGCGGAGTTGAAGCAGTGCTCGTGGCTGGTACTCCTCCAGTGAAAGTCCATTGGTAATTGGTAGTGGTTGCGCATGATAATCCATACTGTGCCGATTGGGTTGTATTTATTGGAGCAATGGAAGAGTTTGCACAAATAATGGTATCAGAACCCAAACTAAATCCAGCCCTTGGTTTGGCATAAATTCTAAAATTCCCCAAAGAGGCAGGAGTACTATCGCATAAATTATAAGCTTTTGCTTTAACAATATATGCGCCCCCCGGTTTGCTACAAGAATTGTTAATAAAGGTATGCCAAATAGTGTCTGAACCAAGAGTATCAATGCGCAATAAAGGACTCCCATCATCAAAATCAAAAACATAGTAAGTTCCTCCCGAATTGCTATGATGATTGTTCATCACAATGGGATACACAAAAGGCGCGCAACCTTGCTTGTTTGCTGGTCCGCTTAAGGTTAAAGTGGGATTTATTTGATTGCTTACAGCATACGATTGTGTAGTAATACATCCATTATTATTGGTAGCAGTTAGCTCCAAATTATAAGCACCTAAAGTAGTATACGTATAACTAGTTTGTAAAAAAGTTCCGGGGAAACTAACTGGTGTGCCCTCACCCCAATTAATAGAAATGGAGGCAATGGTATTTTGAACCTGACATTGATTATCTACCGTTAATCTAAACTGCGGATTGCTTGCGCTCGGGCTACCCTGGCAATTAGAAAAAGGAGGCGAAGAGAAAATATTGGAATCGGCCAATTGGGCAAGCGGCCTTTGCTTTACACCCACATTCTGAGAAGTGCTATCCTTACAACCATAAGCATCTGTAACAACTAATTGTACTTCATAACTTACAGTTGCACCTCCATAAAACGGGTTGAACCGAACCACAGGACTAGCAATTGAACTAGCCACAGGCGCACCATAAGTATAGGTTCTGGCAAAATTCCAAGCATAGTTTAAGGATCCATTTCCTGTGCTAGAATTGGTAAAACTCACATCGTTATCAGGACAAGCAGCATTGGGGGAAAAAGAAAATGAAGGAGTTGGCTTAGAAATCAATTTATTCTTGAGTGTATCAGAAACCAAAAGACTTGGGGAAGTTCTTATAACCCTAAAGGCATAGTTAGCACCCGATGAAGCACTATTTGGAATAAGTAAATTTATGGATGTTGAGCTTCCACTAGCGCTCGCAATTGGGCTACTAAATGACCCAGAAGAATTAGAAACCTGAATTTGAAAAGTGGACGGACCAATTGGACCAAGAGTATCAAAAAGGAAGGTATAGGATTGCCCAGGACAAAAACCAAGAGGGTTTCCTGAAACTCTCAAATTGGAAATGGACTGAGCGTTAACAGAGTTCACACCAAAAAGCACCATTCCCAATTGAACAAAAACTAGCAAGACCTTTGGCCAATTTTTCATTGATGCAATTTAAATCAAAATTCCTTAGCTCAAAGCACCAAACTTCCAATTACATAAAGTTAATCGTGTTTATGGGATAATGAAGAAAGTTTTAAGTTTTAAGTTTTAAAAAAATCAATAGCCTACAGCTTTAGCTGCAGGTAGTGTAGGGAAATGTTGTGGGTTGGTAGTTTTAAGTGTTAAGTTTTAAGTTTTAGGTGTTAGGTAGGTTGGCTTGCCTAACTAATGCACCATCTACACTTTATATTTCATGGCGCGGATTTATAAAATAAAAACAAAAAGCCCGAACTTTTTAGCCCGGGCTTCTTAAAAAAATTTGATTGAAATTAACTTATAATTCTATCTAATTTATTGAATCAATTAAATGTTTGCAAATGTATTCCACCATTTCATGTGTCATTTCAGTGTGTATTGGCAATGATAAAACAGATTGACAAAGCATTTCACTTACAGGATAAAAATCTCCATCTTGATGAAAAGAGGAAAAAGCATTTTGCTTATGTAATTCAATTGGATAATAAACCATAGAAGGTATTCCTGCATCAGCCAGCTTTTTCCTAAGAGAATCTCTGTCCAAATTAACTATCTTTAAGGTGTATTGATGAAAAACATGGGTAGAGTTGGTATTACGTTTTGGGATAACAATATTTGGTATATTACCTAAAAGCTTATCGTAAAGGTTTGCTGCTTCATTTCTCGCTAATTCGTAACTTTTTAGATGAGGCAACTTGGCATTTAGGATGGCAGCTTGAATAGAATCCAATCTTGAATTTACCCCAATTACATCATGTACATATTGAACACTTTGGCCATGGTTGCAAATCATTCTAATTTTCTTAGCCAACTCATCATCATTGGTCATTAACGCTCCACCATCACCATAACAACCGAGGTTCTTGCTTGGGAAGAAGGAGGTTGTACCGATGTTCCCGATAGAACCAGCACTTTGCCACTGGCTTCTGGCTTCTGGCTCCTGGCTGTTATAATCTAAAATCTGAATAGTCCCTGAGCTTGCCGAATGGCTGGATTCTGACTCCTGGCTTCTGGACACTCTTTTCTCGTCTCTCGTATCTCGCTTCTCGCTTCTATAAACAGCGCCAATCGCTTGAGCCGTATCCTCAATTACAAACAAATTATGCTTATTCGCAATCTCCATTATGGCATCCATATCCGCACATTGCCCAAACAAATGAACCGGCACTATAGCTTTTGTTTTGCATGTTATTTTCGATTCAATCAAATTAACATCAATACAAAATGTATCAGGATCCACATCCACCATTACGGGTGTTAGTCCTAACAAAGCAATCACTTCCGCGGTAGCTACATATGTAAATACAGGCAAAATTATTTCATCACCAGGTTTCAACCCTAGACCCATCATAGCAATTTGTAAGGCATCAGTGCCATTAGCACATGCAATCACATGCTTAACACCCAATTCAAGTGCCAAAGCATCTTCAAATTGCTTTATTTGCGGACCTTTAATAAACTGGGTATTATTAATTACTTCTTGGATTCCATTATCTACTTCACTCTTAATTTTTTCGTACTGACTTTTTAAGTCAACCATTTGTATTTTCATAGGTTACCCTTTCTCACGGTGTTCATAGATTTTTTTAAACACAAAGGACACAAAGATTTTCACAAAGAACACAAAGTCATTATAGCTTACCCTTTATTATTCTTTTCAAACCGTCCTTTAAATATAAAACATTAAAATTAATCAATAAAGCCAATTTACAACTAGAAAGCTTCAGATAAGTTAAAGTTTGAGCAACATGAATTTCATTTATTCCTTCTACCGATTTTAATTCCAAAATCAATTTATTATTAATGACAATATCTGCTCGATAACCACATTCTAATTTTATGCTCTCATAAACCACTGGCAAGGGCTTTTCTTTCTCAACTAATAGATTCATTTTACCCAATTCAAAATACAAACATTCTTTGTAAACTGATTCAAGTAATCCAGGCCCCAGATTTCTATGCACTTTTATTGCACAATCTATAGCCACTTTCGACAATTCATTTTCATTAAAATCTTCCATAGTGCTCTTTGTGATTTCTTTGTGTCCTTTGTGTTAAAACATAAGTCACAATAAAAAACACAAATCTGCAAAATCTGCGTGAGATTTAAACAATCCGAACCACAACTTTATCCTGTTTCCTGTATTTTTCGCCGCTCTCCTCGCAAATTGTAAAACCTTTCTCATCAAAATGCAAACGATTACCGTATTCACTCACCCATCCAATTTGCTTTGCAGGATTACCTACCACCAAAGCATAGGCCGGAACAGGTTTCGTAATTACCGCTCCAGCGCCAACCATTGCATAAGCACCAATTTCATTCCCACAAACTATAGTTGCATTAGCACCAATGGATGCTCCTTTGCGCACTAGTGTTGGCTTGTACTCCTCACGTCTAGATACCGCACTTCTTGGGTTTATTACATTGGTAAATACCATGCTCGGACCTAAAAACACATCGTCTTCACAGATAACACCTGTATAAATACTAACATTGTTCTGCACCTTAACATTTCTCCCCAAAACAACTTCTGGAGACACCACCACATTCTGACCAATA
The DNA here is from genome assembly GCA_021740845.1 of Bacteroidia bacterium. Lineage (GTDB taxonomy): Bacteria > Bacteroidota > Bacteroidia > UKL13-3 > UKL13-3 > B1. Next base: position 36,346 of record JAIOYZ010000015.1, on the reverse strand, counting down.
TTGCAATTCTCTCCTATCACGCAATTGGACATAACATGAGAGAAGTGCCACACCTTCGTGCCTTCACCTATAGTGCAGCCTTCGTCTATTATTGCGGTTTCATGGGAATAGTATTTCTTCATGTTTTTTTTATTATATGTTTACTCATTACCCATTCTCGCGGAGGGCGCCAAGTACTCGCTGAGGACGCAGATTTTTTATCTGTGTTCTCCGTGCCTCTTCTGTGGGCTCCGTGAGAAAGGGTCTAACGCATACACTTTCTCAATAAACTCCACTACTTTCAAACCCTCTTCCGCTGTACAATCAATCTCTGCTAATCCATTAAGTACGTCCAATACATTCTTATAAACATATTCATGGTTGCTGGCACTGCCCTTATAGGTTCCATAATTATTAGGAGGCAAGGTTGGCTTTAGCTCAGGCATCTCATAATCCTTGATATTACAAACTAAAACCTGATCCATATATTGCCCACCAACCTTCACATTTCCATTCTCCGCCAAAATGGTAATGCTGCTTTCCAAATTTTGTGCATAAGCGGAGGTGGAGTAGTTTATTTGAATTGGGAAAGAGTGAAGAGGTAAGAGTGAAGAGTTAAGAGCACTTTTTGAGTGAAGAGGTAAGAGTGGAGAGGTAAGAGTATTTTCTGAGGTAAGAGGTAAGAGTGAAGAGTGAAGAGCACTTTTTGAGTTAAGAGGTAAGAGTGAAGAGGTAAGAGTATTTTCTGAGGTAAGAGGTAAGAGTGAAGAGTTAATAGGGCTCTTAATTCTTAACTCTTCATTCTTAACTCTAACAGCACTAATAACACCACTATCCTCAAATTCTATATACGGATGATTGTGATTAAAAAACTGCGCAGATATAGGCTCAATATCCCCAAACAACCAAAACAGCGTATCCACAAAATGACTAAATTGAGTAAATAAAGTCCCACCATCTTTTTCCAGTTTTCCCTTCCAAGAACTTCCTTGGTAGTAACTCTCATTTCTATTCCAAAAACAATTTACCTGCACTTGGAATATTTTTCCTAATCGGTTTGAACCAATCAAATCTTTTAACCAAACTGAAGGAGGAGAGTACCTGTTTTGCATCACACAAAATACTTTCTTATCCAACTCACTCGCTCGCTTTATCACCAATCTACATTCCTCAGCATTCAAGCCCATTGGCTTCTCAATAATCACATCTGACCCATTTTCCATAGCAGCAATTGCTTGCTTGCAATGGAGATAATTGGGGGTAGCGATAACGGTTACTAGCTTCTGGCTTCTGGCTTCTGGCAAATCCTCTTCCACTTTTTGCCTTAGCCCTTCTAATGTCTCCTCTCCTTCTCGATTCTCGTCTCTCGCTTCTCGCTTCCCAATAACCAACTCAGCATCAGGCAAAGCTTCAATAATAGCCGCATGCCTTTTGCCAATATGCCCATTGCCAATTAAAGTAAATGTTATATCGTTTTTTGCTGCTTCCAAAACCAATAAAGTATTTAGCCTGCAATATATTCCTTTATTTTGGCTCTATGAAATGCAAAAAACTCCGTGAACTCCGCGTTTACTCAGTGGCCTCCGTGAGATTGGGTCCTTTCTACCTTGTAAATAAAAAAAAATCCCAGACCCTTTTAAGAATCTGAGATTATTGTTTGGAATTTTTTTTATCTAATTGAGCATTTACCGGTTCTCACGGAAGGCGCGAAGAGCATAGATAATCTTTCAAATAATTCCGCTAATGTTATTTTAGTTGGTGAATTTTATTTGGGGATTTAAGAAAAATAATCTTAATCGTCTTGAAAATAATTCTGAAATAATTTGCCAAACTTGGATTATTTATGAATATTCGGTTTAGTTCTATTTTATGGGGCATTATGGTTTGAATATAATACTCTTTTGGATTTGAAACATTGGCTAAAATTTCACTTTCATTTCTGTACAAAATTGTTGCCTCATCAGTAATACCTGGTAATACATTTAATATTTCCTTTTGCTCCAATGTATACATATCAGTAAAATATTGTAATTCAGGCCTTGGACCAACAATACTCATTTCACCTTTTAAAACATTGATTAATTGTGGCAATTCATCTAGTTTGTACTTTCTCAAAAAATACCCGATTCTTGTAACTCGACTATCCTTATCCCCAATAGTTAATAAGCCATCTTCCCATGCATTTATTTTCATGGTTCTGAATTTTAGAATCTTAAATTCTTTGCCAAATTTTCCTATTCTCTTTTGTTTAAAAAAAATTGGACCATTTGTATCCAATTTTAAGGCGATACCTATTATTAATAAAAATGGAAAGGTTATTATTAATCCCACTATTGCAAAAATGAAATCAAATAATTTTCTCAATTCAATAAAAACAATTAACTAAGTTTTAAAACAACATCCTAGGTCTAGCTATATTATAACGAATGCCAATTAAAACTGCATTTGTCCTAGTATTTTCAGTTGAGAGTTGGGAATTAGAATTTCTATTAATATAATTTAAATCAATGTATAAATTATGATAAACAGAGTAACTTATCACTAAATCAAAAACAGTTACATTTGTGGCCATCCCTTGTCCAATTTTATTTCCATAAAGACTTACAGCAGTTGTGTAAACCTTATTTACAATATCTCCACCCCAATTCATTGTATCTTTATCCAATCCCTTTAAGTATTTTATTAAAGTCATATTTATGGATATTTTTTGCCCCAAATAATAATTAGCAGTTAGAATTACTTCCTTGAAATTAGCCCCAAGTGGATGCCCTACAGGTGAATTATAATGCACAAAACTTTGTGACTTTTTAAAATGCATAAAAGTGTATGGCCTAACTAGATTATACTCACCCTGGAGCCACAAATTTTCTATTTTAAGTGGTTTAATCCATTTTATCCCAGTTTGAATGGCATATTTATTTGCATACCACCCCTTCCTAGCTATCAATTCATCTAATTTAAATTCATCTAAAACAAATTGACCATAAACTAAAACACTTTTTGCAGGAATAAACTTATACGTTAAACCTAACATTGCATTATCAGAACTATTTAATCCATGCTCAACAGATCTATAAAATATGACAGGATTTGCATAACTAAAATCAAATCCAGAGTTATTTCCATTGGTATCTGTTCTGCTGAAAACAACTGTTTCAAAAAATGAAAAATTTAATCTTTTAGTTGCGTTTATAGAAAGTTGGTGATATGCAATATACTTTTTATCAAATGTGAAATCACGCTCTGATCTCCTGGAATTATTAATCATTTGACCTCCAAGGAACAAATAATTAATTTTATGAGCATGAAAATTTAATTTCCCAAATAAAAATTCCTTTCCAAAGTCGCTCATTATAAAACTTCTGTAACCATCTCCAATAAAATTCCTATCATGTCCAAATTGTAAAAAAATTGGTTTTATTGGGTTAATACTAATATAACCCCTTGCTTGGAGAAAATTATAAGCGCCATTTCCCAATCCCTTGGTCAAACTTGCAGTTGGATAAACGCCATTCTTTTTCACATAATCATTTACAAAATTTAATGGCAAAACAATATTATCTGTTAGGTAAGAATAAAAACTAATCTTCCTATAAATCGAACCATATACCTCCAATCCCCTTGTGTTATAGCTTGTTTTTTGGTGGTTTTGAAAATCTTCTCCAATGCCGATATTTAGAATTGGATTTATGCTGAGGACATATAGAGTATCTTTGAAATGAAACATTGAATTTTCAAACTTATAAAAAGTTCTATTCTTGGGTTTCAATTTAGTATTTTCATCAAAAAGCACATTATCCGATAGTAGGTATTTTACACGTTTGTCATTTCCTAATTTTGATGAAAAAACAGAATCCCTTAAAAAATTTGACAAATCTAATCTTGTAATAGGATTAACACTTGAATGAAAATAATTAGTAAAACCACCTGATTCAACTTCCAGGTTATGGATTTTGTTGTAATAATCATTATCGTAAGGAATAGATGGTGATTGGGAGTACAATTTTGAAGCAAATACAAAACTCAGAATAAGAATCACGATATTTTTTTTCATCACTTAAAATAAATCTTTAACACACCAATATTAAAACAAAAATCTCAGACCCTTTTTTGAATCTGAGATTATTGTTTGGAAACTTTTTTATTTAATTGAGCATTCACCGTTTCTCTGGGAAGGTGAGGAGAAGAGCAATGAAGTTCACAGAGATCCTATTTGAAATTAATTTAAAACTAATTTTATAGCCTCAACCACCCTATTCAAATCTTTCTCAGTTAAATTAGAACCACTAGGTAAGCAAAGGCCATCTTTAAAAAGTTTTTCTGCTGTTCCATCACCATAAAATGGAGCATCTGCAAATATGGGTTGCAAATGCATGGGTTTCCATAATGGTCTGCATTCAATGTTTTCTTTCTCTAAAGCTATTCTTATGTCCTCGCGGGTTTTGCCATTTGTTAAATTTGAATCAACCAAAATACATGTGAGCCATCTGTTGGCAAAAGCGCCAGGTAATTCTTCCACAAAACTAATTCCTACATAGCCTGCAAATGCCTTTTTGTAAAACTCAAAATTAAACCTGCGCTGAGCTACTCTATCATTTAAAACCAACATCTGTCCGCGGCCAATACCAGCAGTAATATTACTCATTCTATAATTATAACCAATATGTGAATGTTGGTAATGCGGAGCATTGTCTCTTGCTTGTGTTGCTAAGAACCTTGATCTAGTAATGTAATCCTCGTTATCAGAAATCAATGCACCACCACCAGAGGTTGTAATAATTTTATTACCATTAAATGATAAAACACCCAACTGCCCATAGGTACCACAAGCTTTTCCATTTAAGGTTGAACCCAAAGCCTCTGCGGCATCCTCAATCACTGGAATATCATATTTCGCCACAATCGCCATTATCTCATCCATCTTTGCCGGCACACCATAAAGATGCACTGGTATAATAGCTTTTGGCTTTTGGTCTTTAGATATTAGCTCTATTATAGCTTTCTCCAAATATTCAGGACTCATATTCCAAGTATCTTTTTCGGAATCTATAAATACTGGAGTTGCTCCTTGATATGCAATTGGATTAGCAGATGCACTAAAAGTAAAACTTTGGCATAATACATAATCACCTGCTTTTACACCTAACATAATTAATGCTAAATGTATGGCAGAGGTTCCCGAACTTAAGGCAGCCGCATGTTTTGCACCTGTAAAGGCCTCCAAATCCTTTTCCAATCCATCTACATTTGGACCTAAAGGAGCCACCCAATTGGTATCAAAAGCTTCTTTTACAAATTCTTGCTCCTTGCCTCCCATGTGCGGGGAAGAGAGCCATATTTTATTGTTCATGAATAAATTATTTTAATATCTAAATTATATAATTGTGATAATGTTTTTATATCTAATGGACACTTAAATGTTTAATCTGTGAAATTTGTTGAAAAGTCTCTCCATGCCCAGGATAAAATTTTTCAATTCCAAAATTTAGATTCAAGAATTTATTGAGAGATTCTTTGTAGTGCTTAAGGTTACTATTTGGAAATTTAAGTGGTGTTTTGTGGTTCAACATTAAAAAATCTCCTGTGAACATAATATCATTAAATAAAAAAGCAGCGCATCCTTGACTGTGTCCCGGAACCAAAATGGTTTTAATTTTTACCCCTCCAATATTGATCTCTTGAAAATCTTCTACCTTTTGAAATGGTAGATTATATTCAAAAAGCTTAATTTCATCAGAATAAAAGGAAAAATTTTTTCTCGAATCACCTATTTCAACAATACAAGATTCTGAACAATAAATTGGCATATTAAATTTGGCATGAACATCTTTTATACCCATGCAATGATCTGCATGAGCGTGAGTTAAGAAATATGCTACTATTTTGCCAGTTGGAAAACCTATTTTTCTTAGTACTGTTTCAATATCGATATTACCAATATCAACTCCTATGAAATTATTTTCACCTATATCAACTAAATAATTATTTGTAGACCTATATGGGGAAATTAAACGTATTACTTTCATTTATTAAAAATAACTTTTCCCGCAGTATTTCTTGGTATCTCCTCAATAAAATCAATATGTATTGCCTGGTGAAATAAATTTAATTTTGATGAAAGCCACATTTTTAATTCATCAACAATGTCTATATTAGTAGTAAATACCTTTAAAGATGTATCATCTCCGCTGGCATAACAATCAGTTTCAAAATTATTTTTAATTAAGCTTTCAACTTCATCTAGAGATATTCTAAGTCCAAATATTTTTAAAAACCTCTTTTTCCTTCCGATTATAAAATAAAACGAATCTTTATCTCTCCTTACTATATCTCCGGTATTTAATACTCCAAATCTTTCATCACCTTTAGATAAATCCTGCAAGGCTTCGGCGTATCCTAGGGTAACATTGTCTCCCCGGTATATTAACTCGCCAGACGCCTCTATCTCCTCAATAATTGTATTATTTTCACCCAAAATATCAAAATAACCTCCAGGTATAGCCTTACCAATGCTTCCAATTTTTTCTTTAACACTCTCAGATTCTAGGTACGACATTCGAGCAGTGCCTTCAGTTTGTCCATATGTTGGAATAAACTGTATGTTATTTTTCTCGGCATATACCTGTAAACCATTCCATAATGACTCAGATAATTTCCCACCACCTTGAGATATAATTCTGAGACTTTCAATTTTAATTCTTTCAAATCTCATTTTAAACATAACCTCAAACGTATATGGCACACCTGTTAAAATTGTAATCCCATCATTCTTTAAAATATCCCAAAATCCACGGTCAGTTAGTGAATAATTGCTTAATACGACTTTAGCACCAGCTTGTAAATGGCTTGTTATAACTGAAAAACCCATTGTATAATACACAGGTAGTATTCCTAATCCTACATCAGAAGTTTGGATTTCAAAAAAACTTGAAACACTCTTTGCACTAAAAATTATGTTATTATAAGAGTGTCTAACTAATTTAGGACTTCCAGTACTTCCAGAAGTGGGTAATAAAAAACTTAAATCATCGTGTAAGTCTAAATTTTCAGAATTGATACTATCAATTTTATAATTATCCCAACCTATTGTTTTGTAAACATCTAAACCAAGATTTAACCCCATGCTAAAAATAGCATTTGGCTTGTAGGTATGAATATAATTTTCTAACAATAAAGAGTCTAAATCTCCATTCAATAACAAAGGAACCCATTTGTTTTCAAAGCAAGTAATTAAAAAGCTTACTACTGAAGTAGAATTATCTGCTAAAACAAAAACTAAAGACCTTTTTGGTAATATATCACTTTTATCACGCAGTATATTAGCCAATTCACCATATTTTAGAATATTTCCTCCATCGTCTTTAAGAGCAACAGTTGATGGTTCTTTTATATCTATATCAAATATCATATCTAAATTGTAAGGCTTCCATCTGCTCCAAGCAATTGTCCGGTAACATAAGATGATTCATCAGAGGCGAAAAATAAGCATATATCGGCAATCTCGTCTGGGCTTGCCATCCTTCCAAATCCGATTTGGCTAACCTTATCCCCAAATTTCTCTTGAGATATTTGCTTTAATCTCTCAGTTGAAACCATTCCAGGCGCAATTGCATTTACCCTTATATTAGAATTAGCTAACTCTTTAGCTAAACTAAGAGTAAAAGAATTTACCGCTCCCTTTGTTGCAGAATAGGCTGCCTGGCCAGAAGCTCCCTTCAAAGAAACTATGGAAGAAATATTAATAATTGAACCTGATTTCTGCCTAGCCATATACCTTGACGCCAATTGACACATTTTTATCAAACCAACAACATTAGTTTGAATCATCAATTGAAGTTTCTCAAAATCAATAAAGGGTACTAGTTCGTAGCTAACAATACCCGCGTTATTTACTAACACATCTATTTTATCACAACTCTTTTTAATTTGCTGAAAAACCTCTTTACAATTTTCTGATTCAGTAACATTAAGTTTGATAATATTTAATTGACTATCAAATTTAGTTTTGAGTATATTTAGGTCTGAAGATGCTTCGGCAACATTTTTTATTCCTGCATAAACGATGGCTCCTTCTCCTAAAAATCTTTGGGTTATAGCCAAACCAATTCCTTTATTTGCACCTGTTATTAATGCTATTTTACCGTTTAATCGCATTTAAAATCTATATTATTACATCATATTTTAGAAGTATTACTTTGCCTTTTTCGTAGGATTTGAAATCCATAATTTCTTCTGGTTCAAACATTACATCAAAGGCATCTTCGATACTTGTAACTAAACTCAATTGTAATACTGAATCCCAATTTTCAATAGTGTCGTTGCTAAAATTTGTTCCTAAAACATCTGAATTAACAGAAAATGTTTCGCAAAAAACTTGATTGTATTTATCTAAATTATTCATATTTTAAATTTTTAATTACTCAATAAAAAAATCATCACTAATAAATATTGGCAAAATATTTTGAGTATCTATATTTATGGCTCCACATGCCCATGATAACCCGGCTCCAAAACCAGAAATCAACAATCTCAAAGTTTTATTGTCGGCATTTGAAAAATGATCGCTTAAAACTAATGGTATAGAATTACTACTATTATTTCCAAACCTATCTATTGACAAAGGTATTTTCTCAAAAGGAATTTTGCATTTTCTTGACAATTGTTTCAATATGTATAAATTAGCCTGATGCAAAATAAAATTATCATAACTGCTTGCATCTGTATTAGTATATTTATAAAAATCATTAATTAGTTTTGGTACATCTGTTATTGAAAATTCGAAAACAGCCATACCTTTCATATGGGTATTATAATCATTCCTAACAATATCGTCAGACCAAACCTCATCAATAGGCTTTAAATTCCTATTCCTAAAAGCCCCTGCGGGGGTTATTATGCTTTTAAATTTATCTCCATTTGTTCTAAATGCTAATTCAAATATTTGTTCTCTATTTAAATCGTCTTTCTCCAATACCACCGCCGAACCGCTATCACCAAAAAGCATAAACATTGTCCTATCTTGTGGCGACATCGTTTTATAGGAGGTATCGGCAGTAATCAATAGTGCTTTTTTGCCTTTTAAATTTGATAATATAGACAGTGATGTTTGTAACCCAAATATAAATCCTGAACATGCCAAATTTATATCTTGACAAATAACATTCTCTCCTAAACCTAATCTTTTCTGGAGAACAAATGAGGTAGCAGGGATTCTAAAATCTGGCTTTTGGCTAACAAATACCAAAACACCAATATCTTCTCTTTTAGCTTTACCACTTTCAAAAACCTTTTCAGCTGCTATAAACCCTAAATCTGATGCGGTCTGTTTTAAAGAAGTATGTGCAATTTGTTTTACGCCTGCCATTTCAGAAAACTTGTCCACTAAATCTTTTCCAAATGATTCATAAAAATCGCTTATTTGAATTTTATGAGATGGTACAGCAACCGATAATGCTCCAATTTTAAATCCTTTAAATCTACTTACTAGCATATTTACCTTACATTTGATGACTAACTTTGTAATCTAAAAATACATCATTTGTGGAAATTGTTGGCAAACATTTCGGCAAATGATTTAACTCCATTCCGTATATTGCTATACCTTCACCACCTGACCAAAAAGCTAAAGGTTTATTCAAATCTGTAGTTATTTTCGACAATAAAATTGGAAGTTCGGAGCTATCAGCTAAAATGGTTCTTTGTAGAGCATAGTAATCCCCAACTTCTAAACAATTCAATAAATTACTATGAATAAACACCTGATTAGTTGGAGTGAGTAATAATGGGAAATCTGATAATGCGTTTCTAAATTCTTGTTTTATTTTATTCAAATTTTCGAACACAACAAAGTTTTTTGTGTTAGTTGCGTCAAATGGATTTTCGAAATCTAAATCTCTAAAACCGCCCGCCCTTAATATTAAACTTTCATAAGAACGCCCGATAGACTTATTGTAAAACGATAGCTCACAATTGTCATTTTCTTCCTTCTTCAACAAGATTGCAGTTGATGCATCTGAAATAAGGTAAGGATTATCCTCCGACCCTTTTCTCAATTTAGACGGTGTATCTCCAATTATAATGAGTCCGAATTTTTTGTTTATTGAACCAAGAATAGATGCACCTAATTGAATCATATGTATAAATCCATTTGACCCAATATTAACATCGTAACAAATACAATCTATACCTATCTTTAAGCGGGACTGAAGTACCGCAGCGCTTGTAGGACTTCTGTAATCAGGCGTTTTTGAACCAAATACTAAATACCCAATATCTTCCGTATCTATTTCAAAATCCTCTAATAATCTTTTGGCTGCAATAAAGCCCAAATCAGAAGTTGTTTGCTCCTCATAACTTTGAAAATAGCCGAAAGTTGCTGAATCTGAATTAATATAATTCTTAGGAGTAGCTGATGCCATCCCAAATACTTTTATACCATTAATTTTACTTGAAAGCATCATAAAATTATTTTTGCTGGAACACCAAAAACAGTAGTTTCACTTTTTACTCTACTTAAAACAACACTGCCAATCCCCACAACAGCCGCTCGCCCTACCTTGACATTTTGAATAAGTTTTGCTCCTGCATTTATTGTACATAACTCTTCTATTTGAACATGGCCAGCAAAAAAAGCAAAGGAGTTGACTTGGCAATAATCCCCTATTTTTACATCATGACCAATTATAACAGAACTCTGCAAATAAACAAAATTTCCAATAGTTACGTCACTAGCCAAGGATGAAAATGCTTTAATAGCAACACCAACTCCTATTTTTGCACTAGGAGAAATAATAGCAGTTGGGTGGATTAAATTAATAAACCGCCCCCCCTTTGTTAAGATAATTTCGGTAGTTTTTTTCCTATCACTTACTTTTCCAATTGCACAAAAAAACAAGTCACCAGGAGATATTTCATACCCATCAACTGTATTCAATACAGGCGGATACCCCATTTCTTCTATATTTGAAGGCCCATCACTTAAAAACCCTTTGATTCTAAATCCTGGAACGTCCTTATAACAAATATTAGCAAGGTCAAAAACCTCCCTTGCCAATCCACTTGCACCAATTATTACTAAATTCATATTTGTTTATTTTATTGAGTATCCCCCATCAATAGAAATTTGGCTTCCGGTCATCCATAAAGATAAATCAGATAAAAGAAAACATATTAAATTTGATATATCCTTTGGTTCTCCAAATCTACCTAATAGATATTCTTTCTGATGCTTTTCAATTTCCTCTTCTGTTCTAACCCTCCCCAAAATATTAGTTTCTACATATCCTGGTAATATGGTGTTAACTCTAACTTTTTTAGAGGCAACCTCTATTGCCAAAGATTGAGCAAAACTATTCACAGCCCCTTTGGATGCATTATAAATTGAATTAGCCACAGTGGGCTTTTTAGTAGCAATAGAAGATACGAAAACTATGGATGCGGCAGTATTTAACTTTTTTTTCCTTATCAGAAATTGAGATATTATCATACTACTTTTGATATTTATATCAAAAAATTCATCAATCTCAGATTTACTAATAAATTGAACAGGATTTACCTTAACCCTACCCGCATTGAAAACGACCCCATCTAAATTACCATCAAGAAAATGAGCAAATTTTTCAATAAAATCGGTTGCAGTTAAATCATAAGAAAAGCACTTTATATCAACATTTCTGTTGCAACTTTCTTTTGTGCTAGCTAATTTTTCTTTATCCCTACCAATTAAAACTAAGTTAGCTCCGTAGTTAGATAAATCAATAGCTAGCTGTTTTCCTATGCCAGAAGAACCTCCTGTAACTAATATGGTTTTACCTTGTAAAGTATCAGAAATCAAAATTATTTTGTTTTCTCTATTTCATTAAAGATATCCCTAAAGGTTTTCAATTCTTTGAACCTCTGAGATTCAATAACAACCCCAAACTCATCATCTATCATTGCAACTAGCGACAAATTTGCCAATGAATCCCAAACCTCAAGTGAGCGAAAATCGTCATCCATATTAATTTCAAGATTCTCAATTTCAAGAACCTCTTTTACTAAGTTTAAAAAATTTTGTTCCATATAATATTAATTATTTCCTTCAAATGGTTGCATTGTTATACCCTCCGAAGCATTTACTTGTTTAGTTTTAAATAGTTTTACGAAGGTAAGTAGTAAAATTTTAATGTCAAACAAAAACGAAATATGCTCCACATAATAAATATCTAATTCAAATTTGTCATTCCATGAAATTGAATTTCGCCCATTAATTTGTGCCCATCCAGTAATTCCAGGTTTGGCAAGATGTCGACGCTTTTGCCTATCATTATATAAGACCAAATATTTAACCAATAATGGTCTTGGCCCTATTAAACTCATTTCCCCTTTTAAAACATTAAATAATTGAGGCAATTCGTCAATAGATAATTTTCGAACCCAATATCCTAAGGGCGTTATTCTTTGTTTATCTGGTAGTGGATTTCCAATATTATCAAAGCCATCTCGCATCGTTTTGAACTTAATCAATTTAAAAACCTTTTCATTTTTACCTGGTCTTAATTGGGTGAAAAATGGTGTGCCTTTATTATACAATCCCAATCCAATAACCACAATTAAAATCAATGGGAATAAAAGAACAATCAAAATCATTGAAAATGCTAAATCCAAAAATCGTTTAAAAAATTTGCTATACATATTTAATTTTGGTAAATTTTATGCATTTCATCCCAAATTAATTTACGGTCGAAATGCTGTGCCCAAACCTTTCCATTCTTTCCATAATTCATTCTTAATTTATCATCATCCATCAAAGTAACCATAGCCTCTTTTAAGGCTATTTTATCCTTTACAGGAACTAAAATACCATTAAAATTCTCAGAAACGGCATCAATCGTCCCAGTTCCATAGGTGGATATTACGGGTATACCCATAGCTGCTGCTTGCACAAGCACATTGCCAAATCCTTCCCACCATGCAGGTAATACAAAAACATCCAATGTCAACATAATTCCTGGAACATCTTCTTGACTTACTTTTCCGTAATTAATAATGCCCGGATGTCTATTAATTTTATCAACCAATGTTTTATCTTGTATTTGGCTTAATTCAAATGGGCCAACTAATAGTAAAGCAATATTTGAATGATTGGAATATAGTTCGCAAAACACCTCAAACAACTCATTTATCCCTTTTCTATCCACCATTCGTCCCAAAAATCCAAAAATAAATTTGGATTGTAATTGGTATTTTTGTTTCAATTGTTGATGAGCACTTTTTAACTTTTCATTTTCAGGATTAAATAAGGTAAGGTTAACGCCATTACTGCTTCCTTTAAAAATAACTTCACTTTTATTTTTTGAAAAAATTTTATTTCTCAACCCTAAAGTTTCCACTGATTTACTAATACAAATAACTTTGTGCGCAAAAAAGGAAGTTATTTTTTCCATACTTATTAAAACCCAACGCTTGATTCCATTTTCATGCTCAAATCTAAAACCTCTACAGGTGTAAATTCTTTTTGGAACACCAATTAAAAAAGCAGCTACCATCCCCAAAAGTGAAACTTTTGGAGTTCCTAGATTAACTATATCTGGATCAATTCGCTTAAAAATCTTATATATTTCCCAAAGTGATTTTAAATCCTTAATGGGTGAAATTTCTCGCTCAATTTTAATAATTAGGTGCACACAACCCTCCCTCTCACAAAATGCAGCCGACCTTTCACTATAAGGCGCCAATAAATAGGTATCATAACCAAGTGATTTAAAATAGGCTAATTGACCTGACAATAAATTCACTGAACCTTCAGCTGTTATTCCTATAATGAGTTTTTTTTTCATAGAAATATTAAATATTTCTGTATTTCTCCAACTTACCTAAATTAAAAAAATCTAATAAAGCAAGAAACTGTTTATCATTCCCTCCATCTATTACATTTCTTTTTACTAGTTTTTCCATTTGACTTTTTTTAATAGTAAGCGGGTCTTTATTATACTTTTCGTTAGTAACAACTTTTTTGTTTGCCAATAATGTTTGAACTTTCATCCATAAATCATCTGCATAGGGTATGACTTCTTTAATAATTTGAGTGTTATTATAAGAACTATCTAAATCAGTTCGACTATACAAAGTTCCAAAACCACCCGTTTGAACCAATAAATAAGAAGGTATATTGCTTGTATAATTGTGATTCCATTGGAAATATTTTTTTATATCTCCATTTTTTTTTAAAGATATTTTATGAGCTCTATTGGATGGAACTGAATTAGGATATTTAGCTTTAAGTTCAATTAAATTTCTCAATAAATTTTGATCATAATACAAATCATCATCCACTGTAACAATATAATTATCTTCATTGTTATCGAATGCATAAAGGTATTTTTTATGCGCCTTAAAATCATCCTTAACAAACTTAATCTCCAAACCTCTATGTTTTTGATTCAAAAGACTTTTTGGTATGGGAATACCTTCAAATTGTGACTCTGATAACCATAAAATTATTCTATCGGCCTTATACGTTTGCCTAAACAAACATTCAATTACTATCCATGCATCATCTATTCTTGCGGGGAAAGAGGTTAGTGAAATAATAACCTTTCGTTCCCGTGGGGAGGTATTTAAACAATTATAAAATAGATGCTGTGTTTTCAGAAAATAAGCAGGAACAAAATAGTCTAATATTCTCTTAAAAAATCTAGCGGCAATTCTATTCAATATTTTAGAGAAAATACCAAATGTACTATCATGTGGTAATAAAAAATAAAAGTTCAATATTTTATTCATCATATACCCATAAAAATTAAAAACTCTTGAGAAATTTTTTTTGATTCAAATTTTTCCTTCACTTCAATAGCATTTAATGAAATTAACTTAGTCTTTTCTATATTCTGTATTATTTCCACAATGGCATTCCCCAATGTTTCAAATTTCCTGTCATTTAAAACTACTCCATTCACTCCATTTTTTATAATATCTTCAAATGGGATGTCTTGAAAGCAAATAGTTGGAATACCCATTGCCATGGCCTCAATTAAAGTATTTGGAAAACCTTCAACAATTGAAGGTAGAACTAAAAGACTTGATTCTGCATATAAGTCTCCTACATTGCTAACTTTGCCAACAAATTTAACATTTTCACTTACACCCAATTTTTTAGCTAAAGTTTTCATTGGCTCCAACAATGGGCCAGTACCTGCCATTTTTAAAATCCAATCAGGACAATGTTCTAGAACATATGGCATACTTTTTATAAGTATCTCGGGATCTTTTTCCCATGCAAATCGCCCTGCATACAAAATTTGATTACCTTTCTGTATTCCAACATCAAACTGAATTTCCTTTAAAGCATTTGGTATAACCATCATTCTGATTTTATTTCCAAAAATACTTTCTTTATACTTATATGACCTTTCAGTTTGAGCGATAAAACCAGCCGAAAGGGGATAAAGCATCTTTTTTAATTGAGGTATTGGAAATTTAAACTTATAATTTGGTATGGTTCGGTCAGAAATATAAACTTGATATTTTGAATTTAATAAAGCCAAAAGAACAATCGGACAAAATAAATCTCCAAAAACTAATACCCTATCAGGATTTATTTTCATAACCTCTTTTCTTATAAAATATATCAACTTAGGGTAATAAGATATCTTATTATTAAATGAATTTGACCTCAGAAAATTAGGCTCTGTAATTGGAATTAAATTTGGAAGTTTAAAAAAATGGTCAGCTTTTAAACAAGTTATAAAATGAACATCATGTCCTTTATTAAAAAACTCAATAGCAAGAGTTGTTAATGCGCGCTCAATTCCTCCTAATTTTAATGAAGGGGATATTATGCAAATTTTAGCCATACTATGAATACATATCAAATAATTGTTTTGAATTAATAAACTTAATATCTGGCCATTTAATAATCACTCTTTTTAATAACTCATCCAATTGACTCAAAGAATTTTCTCTATTTTCCAAAGACAACCCAGATACATAGTTAATACGATGTGAGCCTATGATAGCAGGCTTCCCCCAAAAAAAAGCAATGGAAATGCTCTCTAATGCCTTTTCTACCCAGTTAGCTTTATGGCTCAAAGCTGTTTCAAATAATACGTTACGTACAAAATATTTTTGTTGGAATTGATTTGAACTGCCCATTTTTTGCCAAACACGTTCGTGCCGCCCGCTACGATTTTTTTGTTGAATGTAGGAACTTTGTAAACTTTTGACACCACTTTGGTTCAATACGTTTTCAATATGGTCATTCCACACATAACAAGGAGCAATAGTGGTTTTGGAACCAAAGCCAAAGGTTTGTTCAAAAAGTTGTAGCCCTTCATTGATGCTTTCCTTAACAAAATCAAGCTCTTCCTCATTTTGATAATCATAACTAGCCATCAAATTAACTCTGTTATTTCCTTTTGCAAGATCATCTATGGCAAAACAGTTAACATCAAAGGCTATTAAAAAGCGTTTATCACCACTTTGCAAACGTTTCAACCATTGCAATGCATTCAGATGCTCACGGGCATGAAATTGAGGGAATACCAGTTTCTGCTCAATACCCTTTTGTAAAGCTTCAAAAGTCTGTTGATTAGGATAATAGGTTTCATAGGTTTTTGCAAATGACTCAGAATAAAAGGATTGGAATTGATTTGCTTTTATTTTCTCAAAATCTGGATTCGCCATCACCATGTTAGCCGTTAGAACAGGGTGTTTATCATGATCATCTTTATGGTTCTTCAACACTTCAAAAAGAGACTCATAATCATTCGCACTTTCTAAACAATCAAAAGTGGAAAATGGATCAGTTTGTTTAATTAGCTGTTTATTAAACAAGTATTCCTGAACTTCTTTATTGGGAATGCGAATCGAGCCCCAATCATCTGATTCGATGACTAATAGTTTTTTAGAGGTTCGTTTACCCCGAGCATTGATAAAATGTTTTTTTAGGTATTCTTTCAAAACAAATTTACTATGATTTCAGCATAATATCAGCTAATCGGGCAGAGCTTATGAATTGCACGTCTGGCCATTTTTGAAGAACCTTTTTAAGTAAGCTTTCTAGTTTTTGTAGGGATTGGGTTCTGTTTTCTTCAAAAATACTTCCTATAAAATTTTCTCTATGTGAGCTAATCACAGCTGGTTTACTCCAACGAAATGCAATTTCAATTTCCGCTAAACATTTACCTACCCAATCAAAATTTTGATTTCTTGCGGGCTCAAACATACAATTTCTCCGCCAATGTATTTGGCCGAATGAATTTTTTGAACCCCAATATTTATTTGCTGTTTTGTAACCACCAATGCTAGGGTAGGTTTGCTGGCCTCCAATTAATCGAACTCCTTGTTCATGTAACATTGGTAATATATGGTCTCCCCAAACACTACCCTGTGCCTGAAAAGTGATAGATTCCATACCAAAAATTTCCTTAAACAAACGAAGTCCATCCCGATGAATGACTTCTACTTCTTTAGCCTCTTGTTCAGTTTCGCAGTCAAACCCTTTAAAATAATCTTTTTTATAGGGATTTGAATCATTCGGTGAACCAGTCCAAATAATGGCTTTATTTTCGAAGGCAATTTTTTCTTTAGTAGAATTTGAGTTTATGGCTTCCATCCATCTTTTAACTTGAATGTGCTCTCTGCCATGAAATTGAGGAATATATAGTCCTTTTTTCATCCCTTTTTTTATCCATTCAAAAGTATTTTCTGTATGTAAATTTCTTTTATAGGTATCTATAATCGTTTCATGCACATAACTATTTTTTCCATTGGCCTCAATCGACTCAAAATTGGGATTTGCCATCACGTGATATGCCGTTAAAACCGCAGGATTTCCCTTTGTATCATTCACACTTTCTAAAACATCAAACAAACAAGTCAAATCTTCTGAGGATTCTAAAGCATCTTGCTTATCAAAACTGAATCGGTCTACTTCAATATTTTTCTCTAAAAGCGTCTCATATACTTTTTTGGAGGGCATTCTTATTGTCCCCCAATCATCACTTTCTATAATTAGAAACTTTTTATTAGTTGCCCAACCACGAAAATTAATATAATTTTTTGATGCTATCTCTTTAAATTTGAGCATATTAAATACTTAGTTTTTTCCCTAATTCAAAATCAACCTCTAATGGTTCGAATTTATCAAATCCTCCGCCATGACAAAGTGTTATCTCTCCAAAATATGGTTTACCATTTACATCATAAAAGTCAACACGAACATAAGGAAATAATTGTGCAATTTCTCCCCCTAATTTACGCATCAGTTCCCAACTTTGGGGTGGGCCAATTTCTGGACCTCTTTTAGTTTTGGGCATTTTGTTTTTATTTGCCCATTTAAAATTTAATGGTATCCAATTAGCATCATAGATATTCCGATAATTACCACCCTCTCTGTCTATTGAAACATATACAAATTCCAGATTACCATTGATAAAATTTAATTTATAATCATTTGGTATTTTACCTTCATCAGTAATTAATAACTTCTCGACAATGATACGTCTTTCAATATTTTTATATTGTTGTTCACGGTCAGCATAATAGTAGTTCCAAGACAACCACCAACGGCAATCTTTTTGAAGCTTATCCCATTCAACATTTTTCTTATCTCGAATGATATAGTTATTTCCGGCATCATGATTTGCCTTTACGATAACAGGGAAATCAGGAATGCTTGCTGGTGTAATCTCATTGGGGTTTTTTGTTTCAAATACCAATGGAATCAGAAATTCCTCACCAAACTTTTTATTAATAAAATCCCGAGCGGAAAATTTATCTGATACATTTGAATGCAAATGAGTTGTATATTTCCATTTTAATATTTGTAGTTTTTCATTAAGTGATTGCGGGTCATTCCAATTTATTGGATAGGAATGAGCTTTTAAGAACCTTTTTGTAATGAAGGCTTTATCAGATAAATAACTCCCTTTTTGAAATCTATTCAAATATGTAAGGATTCTTGCCAAGAAATACCCAAAGTCTCCTTTATATCGCAGATTTTTAATTATTTTTTTTATTTTAAACATATAATTTCAAAATTTGTTTGACACCAAGTTGGGATAATTTTTGTCTTGATAACAGCAACTTTTCGATCAGCCAAATCAAAAATTGGCATATCAGTAGGACTATCAGAAAATACAATAATTTCAGTGTATGATTTTTCTAATATTGAATCTTTTTTCATTCTTTTTACTTTTTCAATTCCTAAACAATCATCACCTGCGATACTTCCGACAAAAACATTACCGTCATATCTAAATTGACTTGAGTAACAATAGGTCACATTATGCTTGATTGCAAAGTATTTTAGGTAAGACTCATATCCTCCTGAATTAATCACAACAACATCTCCATCTCCTTGATGCTTAGTAAAATACGAAAATACATCTCGATTTATGCTTTTTTCAATCACCTCATCAACAAATTCAATTCCAAAAGTATCTAATTCTTCTTTTGTTAAGCCTTTTAATGCTTTAAGAAGTAGTAACTTTTGTAGGTCATTACTTATTTTTAACTTTTGAATTAATCTATAAATCATTAGACCCTCTAAGATAAAATCCAAATATATGAATAAATATTTTGACCTTTTCTTTAAAATATATCTGCAAAATTCATTTGCCGTCTGAAAATTAACTAGGGTATCACAAAAATCAAAAATTACAAGATTTTTCATTTAATTGAGTTAAATTCTGCTAATACTTTCTCCATTTGCATTCTATTTCCAATAGATATGCGAAGCGTATTTACTAGCATGTCTGAATGCAATAAATTCCGAACAAAAATATTCTTAGAATTCAACTGATTGTATACCAACATTTTAATATCGAAACTAATAAATCTTATTAAAACAAAATTTGCTTTACTTTCAAATACTCTTTCAATAAATGGTAATTTTATTAATTCATTACAGAACCAATCCCTTGTTTCAAGTACCTCAGATACATATTTTTCCATGTACTCAATATCTGAAAGAGCACCAATCACTGCTTCTTGAGCAAAAGTGGTGAAATTTTTTGGATTACGAATTTTAGAAACTTGTTGAATATTATTTACATCGGAAATAAGATAACCTGCCCTAAAATTTGCTAGTGCAAAAGCTTTTGAAAATGTCCTAGTTACAAATAAATTGGGGAAATTAACAACTTCATTTGAAATAGATTCTCTTGAAAACTCATAATATGCTTCATCTACTAAAAAAATTATTTCAGGAAATTTTGAAATTATTTTTACTAAAAATTCTCTTGAAATCAAATTCCCAGAAGGGTTATTGGGGTTACATATATAAACTAAACTAGGATTCAATTCATTAATTGAACTCTGAAATAATTTCTCATCTAATTCAAAATTTTCATTGTAATTAAAAAAACTTACGACCGCCCCTTGTGACTGACTTGTTAACCTAAAATGGTCATATGTTGGACCAAGTATTAATATAGGGTCGCCAACAGTAATATACATTCTAACCAAATATTCATGTAAGGAATCTGAACTTGCAAAATATTGGATATTATCTACTGGCAGTTTAACATACATACTCAGTCTTTGTAAAATTTCCTCATTATTTGTGCTAGGATACAAGAAAAATATACTTTCATCTTCAACTAAATTCTTTAGCCTTTCTTTAACTTTCGGGGAAGGTGGGATTGTAGCTTCATTCCAATCTAACTTCAGAATTTCTTTTCTTTCTTGATTAGAAACTTCCCATACTTTATGAGATGCAACTTTGTATGGTGCAAGGTTTCTCAAAAACTTGTTTATAAACTTCATATTAAAAAATTATTTTAGTATTAATTTCAAATTTCTTTTAAAAAACTTTCTAGTTTTTTACTTTGAATTATGGATGAAAATTCCATTTCAGCTACTTTTCTTCCCTCTAGCCCCACACTTTCAGATTTATCCAAATCAAACAAAACAAATTTTAAAGCATTAGCTAAAGATTCAACAGATCCAGGCTCTGCAAAAAATGCAGATTTTTGATCAATCAAATAATT
Source organism: Bacteroidia bacterium (assembly GCA_021740845.1). GTDB lineage: Bacteria > Bacteroidota > Bacteroidia > UKL13-3 > UKL13-3 > B1. Next base: position 15,395 of record JAIOYZ010000015.1, on the reverse strand, counting down.
TGGTATCTCCCCAACTTTAGTTACGATAACAGGTTTTGATGATGCAAGATATTCACCCAATTTAGTTGGAAATCCTCCTTTAGCTTGGTAGGAATCAGGGCGCGGTAACACTAAAATATCTGAATTCATTATAAGGTTTAATACCTTTTCTGAATCAATCGGTTTAGAGTAAATAACTTTATCTTGTATTCCTAATTCTTGAATTCTATACAAATGTTTAGATGTATCATAAGCCCAAAAACCAAAAAGCGCTAACTTATATTCAGGATAATCATTAGAAATTAACCCAAATGCTTCAATCAATAAATTTACGCCATCTTTGGCATCATTCATGGATCCCACAAATGCAATATATGAGCAATTGAGCCCTTCAATTGGTTCATAAGTTTTGGCTAAATCAAAACGCTTTAAATCCACAGTCATGGGTAGATGTAATAGTTTAGTTTTGGGGTTAACCTTAGGCTGGTAATATCTTAAAAGAGTTTCAGTCATTAAAGCCATGCCATGTAATCGAGGGATTATTTTTTTAAAAAAAAAATTAAATGTCTTATTTGCTGATGCCCTTTGCCAGAAATACTTAGTTGATTGGTTATATTTATGAATATCAGGAAACTCATTTAATTCGATAAAAAACTTTAGATTATTATTGGCGGGCAATAGGTGCGCAATTTGAAAACTTAACATGTCATATTCCAGCCAGATAAAATATTCCTCATTCAAATTTGACAAAAGTTTTTTTATTTTATGAAATAAAATATAACCAAGGATTGGATATACTATATATTCACTAATTCTTCTTTGAAATAAACTAATGTTTTTCAATTTGTTTAGATATGTATATGAAATACCATCAACAGACCCATTTGTTTGATATCTTTTGAACTCAATATTTGAAAAATACCCACCTAAAATAATTACAGTTATCTCAAGGTTAAACGACTTTAATCCATTAAGTATACCTAATAACCGATTAGAGGCTGCACTAGGATTCATAAATGGATTTTTCTTAGTTAAAATGAACAACTTCATATAAATGAAAAAAGCTATTTATCTCTGTATTCTTATGTAGTAATTTTTCTATATTCAATTGAATTACTTTTAATATCATTAAATAAAATTTTATTGAACAAAATAAACATAATAATAGTTTCGATAATATTTGAAGCAAAAACAGATTGAAAATTAGATGACGCCCAAAAATTAAAAATTAAATAAAACCATAAAATTGAAATCATTGAAATTGAAGTTTGACTTTGAGCGTTCAAGAATATTTTATGAGTTAACCATGAAAATAATAATAAAAAAACAACGCCACCAAAAAATCCAAAATCAAACTTAATTCCTAAGAAAATTGAATTTGTTGTGAAATAACCTTCTTTTTCGTTTTCCCATAAAACAAAGTAATCGATTGGATTTTCTTCAAAACCTAAGAGCTCACCTAACGATTTATCAAAACCATAAAATTTACCCAAAGGAGGCTTTGCATTAAAAACTCCATTAAAAGTAAAAAAACCATAACCCAACTTTTCACTATTAAATGAATCATCGCTTCTAATTTGATATCCCCAATAATGGGCTCCCATGTATTCAATCAAGCCAGAAAAAAAAGCAATGTAAGGGTTTTCAATTTTACTTGAAAAACTCTCTTGCCCTGCATTGTCATACCTAGAGTCGGCTATTAATGTTGAAATTGAAATAAAAACTATTGAAGCAATTAAAATTCTCTTGTAAATCCACTTCTTTTGAATTGAGTTTAAATAGTAGGGAATAGCAAAAGCAAATCCAAAAAAGTATAGTTTGAGCCCAACCGCTAAAGGATTCCTACCTCCGTTAGTTAAAACATATAAAATTGTAACATAAAGAGGGATTAATAAAAATTTAGTAGGAATTCCAAAAGACTTATTTAACAAGTATCGTTTTGCTAATAAATACCCACAGAAAATTGTTAACGGTAAATAAAAAAAATTTAAATACTTTATAATGCTAAAAATGAAATCAACTTTTGTTCCTAAATAAGCACTTTTATCCTTTGTATATTCTTGCCTTATTTCGGCTAAATTTAGGGAAGTAACACCAAGCTTATACCAAGTATAAATCAATTGCAAAACAGCACCAACAACCAAAATTATTAAAAAAATTTTGAACCTTCTATTGTTAATTTGAAATTTAAATGGTTTTTCTGTCATATAAGGTTTAAAAGGATAAATTAATACCCAAATTGCAAAAAAAACGCTAGTTAAAATAATAAATTTATTTAATTCATTTATATAATCAGGAAATGGAATAAGTGCAATATCTAGGATAACTAATAAATATTGAGAAATGGTAGAAATAACCCAAATAACCCAAAAATAAGTTCCCGGGTGATAAAGCATTCTAATGCCCAGTTTATTATAAAAAATAATAATTTGAAAAACAAGAGCAACTAAGGCATACAGAAAATAAGAAAAATTAATACCCACAATTATGAATTAAATAGACCTTTAGCTTTGTTATTAACAAGTAAATAGTATTGAATTGGAGCAAGCACTAAACTGTAACTTGACACTAAAAGCAAACAAATAGGAATTGAAATCATACCTAAATTTAAATTCTCAATACAAAAAACAACTAGGGGAACAAATATTATAGCAGCACTTACTAAAGCAATCAGTTGAATTGTTACTTTTCCAGTAGCATTTATAAACATATTATAAACTCCACTAAACGTAAAAACTGCCATATATATAAAAATCCAAAAAGATAAATCTTTTGGAACTGCGATTTTAGTGCCAACCCACAATGAATAAATTTCTTGCGAAAAGATTAATACAATTAAAGAAACAAAAAATATAGATAACCAAATTAATACCAATCTTTTATTTGTAGTTTTAATCCAATTTATATTTCCAAGAGTCCAAGCATTTGTGTATGCAGCCCAATAAGGTTGTGAAACAGTACTAAATGCAATATTCATCATTGAAAATAAATTAAATGCAACGTTAAAAACAACAACTTCACTCGGTCCAAAATACCTCAATAAAATTAAATTAGTTGATTGAAATAAAATTAATCTGCTCAATTGTATAAAAAAAAACTTTGATCCTAATCCAAAAAGTTTTTTATTCAAGGACATATCAAAGCATCTAAAATTTGGAGTAAATTCAGATTTGTTTTTAAAAAACATAAATGTTGATATTATCATGGTAATAACAGGAACTACAGAATAAACTAATGCAATAATTATTAATGTACCATTAAAAAACCAACTCATAACATAAATTATAACAATTATTAATATTTGACTAATGGCATTATTTAACCTTGCCAAATAAAGCTTCTGAAAGGCATCTATTATGTTAAAATAAATTTGCAAAACAAACCTTAATATAAAAAAAAACAGAATTATGGCTAAGGTTAAATTGAGTGTAAAATTATCAATATTTACAATTCCTAGAATTTGATTTGGATCAATAATTAAAAATAATATTGAAATCAAAACACCTATAAACAACATAATAAAAGAAATTGATATATAAGCTGTGCTTATCAATGCTTTTGATTTTGGAATATCATTTACGGCAATTGCAGTAATCAAATTGTTCTTTAAACCAGAGCCTAATCCAAAATCAAAGTTTGAAATCCATAATACAATAGAACTAATTGTTAACCATATTCCATAGTCTTCAATTGAAACAAATTTTAAAGTAATTGGTAATAAAATTAAACTGCAAATGATGGATATAAATTGAAAAATGGCAGTAAAAAGAACATTTTTTCGTAAAATACTACTCTCGGCTGAGTCCGATTTTATTAAATTTTGTAGAAATAATTTAATTTTATTTTTGTAGCCCACTTATATAAAATTTAAATAAATTTATATCCTGAAATATTTTGAAATTAGTTTCAAATTCATTGTTTGGTAAATCCCACCAATTACTGTCCATTAAAAAATTAATTTCGCTTTTTTCAAATCTATATCTAATAATTTTAGCGGGAATACCTCCTACAATTGAATAAGGTTCAACATCCTTAGTAACAACAGCACCATATGCAATTATTGAACCTGTACCAATTTTAACTCCATTTAAAATTGTAACATTTCCGCCTATCCAAACATCATTTCCAATTTCGATAGAAAGATTTTCTGTAAAATATTCTTCATCTGAAAACACCTTAAACTCTTTTGATTTACTATAAAAAGCTGGATGCGTTGAAACAAAATTGACAGGATGCTCGCCAACTCCAATAAAAACATTTGAGCCAATGCTGCAAAATTTACCAATTTTTGCATTAACCACTTTCACATTTGAATTGAAATAAGAGTAATTACCTACTTGGGTTTTAATTACATTACAATTATTTCCTACAAAAACATAATTACCAAAAATTGAATCTTGAATTTTACAATCGAATCCAATTTTAATTGAAGTGTTATTAAAAAATTTTAATTGTTTGTAATGCCTATAAATTCTAATTAAAGAATTAGGTCTTACCAATTCCTTTATGTATTTTTTAATGATATTAAGTTCCATTAATAATTGAGAAATATTATTTTATTTGCCATGATTTAAAGAATCATTAATGATATTTCCAACAAATTTTGAGTAAAGATCTGCTCCTTCTTTATTTAAATGGTATGGGTCAGCGAACAACTTGGAATCATTGATAAATTCAGTTGCAGTTTCAAAGTTTAAAATTTCAAAACCATACTTATCATAAATTAGATTTGATAAAAATTTATAATTACTCTCCCCTTTTTGTATAACGAAATGGGGAGAAACGAATAGAAATATTTTAATTTGGTTTTTGATACATAAATCAATAAATTCAAATATTGATTCAATTTTAGCAGAGTCTATTTCAATCCTTTTTACGTCTATTTTAGAAATCTCTTTGGTCAAAACTTTATCGAGAGGTAAAAAACCCTTGATATCAGAGCGTTGAGCAGATAAATTGTTTCTAATCAAATATAACTGTTTTGAATTAAAAGGATAAATTGAAGACCATAGTTTATATCTTTCTGTTGCGCCTCGAGATAAAACCGCCTCTTTCATTGCCTGTGATTTATCAACAAATGGTAATAATACCCCCAATTTTTCTTTAGAATGAATATTGCCCGTTTTTTCATAATCAATATATATCAAATCAAGTATTGCAATTTTGGGCTTCTTTCTTTCAATAGCTGATTTTAAAATTGCTAAATGGTAGTATATATTTTGACCACCATACCCAACATTAAAACATGACAAATTTAAAGAATCCTCTATGATTAATGGATTATAATGATGATAAGCTCTTGAGGAACCAAAAATTAAAACATCTTCATTGGTTCCAATTGCAGAATGAATAAGTCTATCAATATTTTGACTTTTCTCAGTAAAATATAACGCGCTGTATACTTTGCCAAAAACCCAATCAAAAAGGATTACGAATATCAAAAGTAATAAAACGAAATTAAGTGATTTATTCTGCATAAAATTTAAAATTGAAAATAAATAAATTGACCACCATCAAAAACTCCAATTGATAAAATAATTATTATTAACAAAGCCGAAGTAATTGAAGATATGAAAGGATTACTGCTTTCTAAAAATAAATTTGAATTTGGAAAATACTCTTCACTAATTTCTTTAATTAGTAAAATTGCTAACCCAAATAAACCAAATAATAATGTGGGTGGATCAATAAATGGAACTCCAAAATCTGTAAAAATTTTAGTAATGATTAAAAAAGCATCTGAGGTGTTATTGGCTCTAAAAAATACCCATGCTATCGATACCAAAAAAAAGTTTACTAATATCATTATAGATTTAAGAAAAACTTTATTCTCAAACTTCCATTTATCCAAACCCAATGCTTTTTGAACACTATTGTATAGACCGTGCAAAAATCCCCAAATAAAAAATGTCCAATTGGCCCCGTGCCAAATTCCGCTTAATACAAAAGTTATAAATACATTAAAAACATTTCTACTTTCCGAAACTCTATTACCACCCAAAGGAATATAAAGATAATCTCTAAACCAAGTAGAGAGTGAAATATGCCATCTCCTCCAAAATTCAGTAATATTGGTAGCTAAATAGGGTCTTTTAAAATTTGTCATCAAATCAAATCCCATAATTCTTGCTGCACCAATGGCTATATTAGAATAACCAGCAAAATCACAATAAATTTGGAAGGCAAAAAATATGCTTGCAATCAAAAAGGTAGTCCCGTTATGTGATTCAGTATTATTATAAGCTGCATTAACTATCAAAGATACCCTATCGGCAATTACAACCTTCATGAAAAAACCCCAAATCATTTGTTTAATTCCAGATTCAAGCCTTTGAAAATCAAAATAATGAACAACTCTAAATTGAGGTAATAAATTTTGAGTACGTTCTATTGGACCAGCCACTAATTGAGGGAAAAATGACACGAATAATGCATACATCCCAAGGTTCTTTTCAGGCTTTAAATCACCACGATACACATCAATTGTGTATCCAACTGCTTGGAATGTGTAGAATGAAATCCCGACAGGCAACAATAAATCTAGGTTCGGAACTGTCCATCGAATATTCATTGCCTCAAGAACACTATATATGCTCTCATTTAAAAAATTAAAGTATTTATAAATAAATAGTATAGAAAAATTAATCAAAAGACTTAAAACTAAAAATGTTTTTTTTCGAGTTTTACTTTTCGCTTTTTCTACCAACAAACCACAGGCCCATGTGATAAAAGTTGAGAAGAAGATCAAAACCGCATAAACTGGTTTCCAATTCATGTAAAAATAATAACTTGCAACTAATAAAAATATCCACCTAAACTTGTGTGGAAATATAAAATATATTAGCACAACGCCAGGAAAAAACAATAAAAACTCAAAAGAATTAAAAAGCATAAAGATTAAATTTATTTAAACTAAAAATATTAAAATTTAGGGTTATTGAATGTATACGAAGAAGTTAAGATTCACTCCAAACAACCCTCTTAATATAACCTGTATAACTAATAATTATCCTCACAACCTTTTCACTTACATTTGGCATAGAATAATCAGAAACTTTTCTAAAATTTCGATCTGACCCTATTTTTTGCAATTCTAATTGCGCTAATCCTTGTAATATTCGTTCTGGATTTAATCCAACCATCATAACAGATGCCTCTTCCATGGCCTCTGGTCTTTCATGAGCATCTCTAATATTTAAAGCCCTAAAATTTAGGATTGACGACTCTTCACTTATGGTTCCACTATCAGATAAAACGGTATATGAATTAATCTGTAAAGCATTATAATCATGAAAACCCATTGGCTTTTGCCACTGAATCAATGAATGTAATTCCACTTGTCTCTTTTCACTTCCCACTTGGCTCTTGTCACTTTTACCTGGGCTCTTCATCTCCTCCAACCTCTTTCTTGTCCTTGGATGCGTGCTCACTATGATTGGGTATTGATACTTTTCGGCAATCTGATTTAATGATCCTAACAAGCCAAAAAAGTTTTTGTCGTTGCTAATGTTTTCCTCCCTATGTGCTGATACGACAAAGTATTTTCCCTTTTCCAAATTTAATTGAGTTAAAATAGTAGATTTTTCAATCTGAGGCATATAGCGAGTTAAAACCTCCAACATAGGGGAACCCGTTTTAATAATCCTATCAGGCGATAATCCCTCTCTTAAAAGATACTCGCGTGCAATATCAGAGTAGGTTAAATTTATATCCGATATATGGTCAACAATTTTTCTGTTTGTTTCTTCTGGCACCCTTTGGTCAAAACATCTATTCCCAGCCTCCATATGGAAAATGGGAATATGCCGCTTCTTTGCTGGAATGGCACACAAACAAGAATTGGTATCACCCAAAACTAAAAAAGCATCAGGCTTTACTTCTTCCAAAATCGGATCAATATTAATCAATATTTGACCAACAGTGGCTGTGGCAGTTGCCCCTGCAGCATTCAAAAAATAATCAGGCTTCCTTACTCCTAAATCAGCATAAAAAACCTCATTCAATTCGTAATCATAATTCTGCCCAGTATGCACAGTAATATGTTCAATCGCCGGACTAGCATCCAAAGCCGCCATCACCCTAGATAAGCGGATGATTTCTGGGCGAGTACCTACGACGGTCATTACTTTTAACTTCTTCATTGTATATTTTTTAAAGACAAAAGATAAAAGGCGCAAGACAAAAGTATCTAACGAGTTACACTTTTATATTTTATCTTTTTACTTTTATCTTTTATCTTGATTATTAATTCTTGCTTTTTGAACTATGGCACCTAATATAAGTTTTAGTTCTTTTGATTCTTGAATAAGCTTTTCTAATTCAGGATTAGCATCTTCATTTATACCCTTTAAAATTCTAAGCCAATAGTTTGATTCTCTCATTTCGCTTAAAGAAATCCTAACTTTATTAGTGAAATCTAATTTAGAAGATCCAGCTTGTGCTTCTTCATAATTTGCCCCACTTGAAGTTGCACTTTTGGTCAGTTGATATTTTATCACATTTAGTTCAGTGCTGGGATTTTGAGTTCGCAAAAATTTTATAGTATTAACGGCAAAATTAAAAAGCCTAACATCTAAATCATTCTTCCCAACCTCCATTTATCCTTAACTTTTATCCTTTTATTTTTATCTTTTGTCTTAATGACACTTTTATCTTTTTACTTTTATCTTTTGTCTTAATTTACACTACTTCAAACCAAGTATCCGGATCCTTCGTATCGTAAGGTTCATTAATCCAAAAGATGGTATAAAGGGTATCTTCTCCGATGTTTTTTATATTGTGTGTATACCATATGGGCATGTCTACGTATGCAGGTTCGTTACCGTCTAGGTAGAAGTTATGGATTTCTGAGGTTCCTATTTTGCGGAGTTGGATGAGGGCTTTGCCTTTAATGACGGCGAAGCGTTCAATTTTTCTGGTGTGAAAATGATTGCCTCTTGTGATTTCAGGAACTGTGGTTGAAAAGGATACTTGCCCAGGAATACCTATTCGTGCTATTTCTGTAAATGCTCCTCTGTTATCTGGATGCTGAATAAATTTCCTGGGAAAATAATTCTTGATATCCATGTAACAACGAAAGGTATTAAATAATTTATGTTCAAAGGCATTATTTATCGAGGGGAATTCTCCTTTTTCTTGATATATTTCTTTATAGTTTTGAAGCAATGATAATATCTCTGAAACTTTGGCTTCAGCAGTATGAGCGATAACTAACTCATGCGAATTATCATTGTTTATAATTGCCTTTAAAATTTCATCCACTAATTCACCAACATATATTAATTTCAATTGACCATCAACATCAATCTTCGGAGTCTCTCCATGTGATACTTGGTGACAAAAAGTAGCGATAACCGAATTATAAAAAGGATTACCAAATGGACCATACACATTGGGGATAACCATACCAGTGAATCGACCATTTGCTTTCATAGCCCAATCAGCCAACATCAAACGCCCTTCCTTTTTGGATTTACCATATAAGTTATCTCTTTCTTCTTGAGTAGATGAAGAAATAACAACATGGCAATTACTCTCAGTTCTCTTCAATGAATCCACCAAGCTTTTAACTAAACTTGTATTCATTTGATAAATCATCTCAGGGTCATTATGACGATTTAGTGCAGCCAAATGAACAATCACATCACATTCCCTCACAAAAGCATCTAATTTTGATTCATCACCAAAGAAGCTTCGATCAAAATCAACTAATGCAAATTCCTCTTTATACAACTTTATTGTTTGATACAAATGATATCCCACAAAACCATTCTGCCCCGTAATTCCTATTTTTTTCATCAAGCTAAAGTTATTTTGTCTTTTTACTTTTGTCTTTTATCTTAAAAAACACTTGGCTCTTTTTACTTTTGCCTTGGCTCTTAAAGCTTACCAAGCCATCTCTTGAATACTCAACCTAAAATCATCAGCTTTAGATTTTTCTAAACTAAAGTTAGAAAACACCATCAGCACGCTACCTTCTTCCAAAGCCTCAAATCCATTATAATTTCCACCAGGTATCTCAAGAACCATACTTTCCAATTCAGTTAAAACATATTGATTCAACAAACGAGTATTCATATCAATAACCTTCACCACAAAACTACCCTTAGCAGCATAAAACCACTTGGTCTCTTTCTTATGGCCATGCCATGCCCTCACAACACCCAATTTAGGCTCAATACAATACATCCTAACAACCCTACTCATATCAAAGTCATTTACAAACCTCACAACCCCTCTCTCATCCCGATGAATATTTCCCTCAATCACTCCCACTTTAATCTTTTTTACTTCGCCAAGCTAAGCACAACGCTTTTATCTTTTATCTTAAAAAAACCTTGGCTCTTTTGCCTTGGATCTTCAAAACCCTTTTGTCTTTTTACTTTTATCTTTTGTCTTAAAAAACTTGCTTCTTTTTACTTTTGCCTTGGCTCTTTAAACAATAAACTCTTCTACCGCTTCCCCAAACAACTCCCTCCTAACCAACCCCAACTCACTAATCAACTTCTTAACTCCCTCCACATCTAATCTCTCTGTATTATGCGAGTGATAATCCTCAATATGGGCTACTTCTTTTTCTCCTTCTGAGAAGAACATCGCATAGTTTAAATCTCTATTATCAGCTGGTACGCGGTAGAAATCACCCATGTCCTCGGCTTTTTGCATTTCTTCGCGGGTACATAAAGTTTCGTATAACTTTTCTCCATGACGAGTTCCAATTATTTTTATTTCAGAATCTGATTTTGCTAGCTCTTTAACCGCTTGAGCCAAATCTCCAATAGTTGCCGCAGGAGCTTTATTTACAAATAAATCACCTGAATTTCCATGTTCAAAAGCAAATAAAACCAAATCAACCGCATCATTTAAACTCATCAAAAAACGAGTCATATTAGGGTCTGTGAGGGTTAAAGGTAAATTATTTTTAATTTGATTAATAAACAATGGAATCACCGAACCTCTTGATGCCATCACATTGCCATATCGGGTCAAACACACTACAGTTTCAGTTAAATTTCTTGCCTCTGCTACGGCAACTTTTTCCATCATAGCTTTAGAAATGCCCATTGCATTGATTGGATAGGCCGCCTTATCAGTACTTAAACAAATAACCTTTTTTACACCATTAGCTGCTGCTGCCCTAATTACATTTTGGGTGCCTTCCACATTGGTTTTAACAGCCTGCATCGGAAAAAACTCACAAGATGGAACTTGTTTTAAAGCAGCTGCATGGAAGATATAATCTACCCCATGAGTGGCAGGTTCAATACTATTATAATCCCTTACATCACCAATATAAAATCTAAGCTTTGGACTCTTTAATTGGTTACGCATATCATCTTGTTTTTTCTCATCGCGCGAAAATATACGTATTTCTGAAAAATGCTCGGTTTGCAAAAACCTCTGCAAAACAGCGTTCCCGAAAGATCCAGTTCCTCCTGTTATAAGTAAAGTCTTACTTTGAATCATATTTTATATTCTTTATACCATTTAAAAACTATCTGCATTCCCATTCTAAATCGATACTTTGGATCATAATGTATCATTTGACTAATCTTTTCAATACTAGCCTTCGAATGCCTCACATCCCCCTTTCTTTCGGGACCATACATAGCTGAAATATCTTTACCACTAATTTCTTTAAGCATGTCAACCATTTCATTTAAGGTAACTTGGTCGCCACAAGCCATATTCATCACTTCATGAGAACTCAATTCTTCAAACAATATTGATTTAATATTGGCTTGCACAGCATTTTCTACAAAAGTAAAATCACGACTGGTTAAGCCGTCTCCATTAATCGTTGGTTGTGTACCTTCAATAAAATGTTTGCAGAATATTGGGATTACAGCTGCATAAGGATTGTTTGGGTTTTGCTTGGGTCCAAATACGTTAAAATAACGCAATCCGATTGTGTGAAATCCATACACTTTTGAGAACACATCTGCATATAATTCATTCACCAATTTGGTAACAGCATAAGGAGACAAAGGATTGCCTTCATTACCTTCCACTTTTGGTAAAGCCGGACTATCACCATAAGTAGATGAGGATGCCGCATAAACCATACGTTTTAAAGATTTAGATTCTTTGGCAGCTGTTAGCATATTCAAAAATCCACTTACATTCACTTCATTAGATGTAATTGGATCACCGATAGATCGAGGAACAGAACCCAAGGCCGCTTGGTGACTTAAAAAATCGATACCATCTAATGCTTTAACACATGTATCGTAATCACGTATATCACCTAAAATAAATTCAAAATTAGGCAGGTCCATAAATGGACGAATATTTTCAAAGTAGCCATTAGATAGGTTATCTAATACCCTAACTTTACCTGCCCCATATTTTATCAGGTATTCAACCAAATTGCTTCCAATAAAACCGGCGCCGCCAGTGATTAAAAAGCTTTTATCAGATAAATCTTCTGTATGATATTTAATCTCGTACATATTATAATCTTGCATCGGCAATGCCTTTTTCTAACAAACCCTTTACATCAAACAATACCCCATTTTCAATGAGTAAACTTCGGGTGTCTATTCCTTTAAATTCATTGTGTGAAACAGCTAATATTGCCGATTCAAAAGTACCTGATGGCATATCATTCACCACCTTTATACCATATTCATGTTGCACTTCACTAGGATTTGCCCAAGGGTCGAAAATGACAGGCGTTACATGGTAATTCTTCAATTCCTTCACAATGTCGATAACCTTGGTATTTCGTACATCCGGACAGTTTTCTTTAAATGTAAAACCCAGAATCAAACAACGGGCATTTTTTACATTGATTTCTTTTTTTACCATCAACTTCACTACTTCTTCAGCTACATAAGCGCCCATGCCATCGTTTAAACGACGACCAGCAAGGATAATTTCTGGGTGATAACCAACTTCCTGCGCTTTTTGTGCTAAATAGTATGGGTCAACACCAATACAATGTCCACCAACTAAACCCGGTTTGAATTTCAAGAAATTCCATTTGGTTCCAGCTGCTTCTAACACATCGTTAGTATCGATACCCAGTTTGTTGAATATTTTAGACAACTCATTTACAAAAGCAATATTGATATCGCGTTGTGAATTTTCAATTACTTTGGCAGCTTCTGCTACCTTCATAGAACTAGCTTTAAAAGTACCTGCTACAATAACAGATTTATATAGTTGATCTACAACTTCAGCTATTTCTGGCGTTGAGCCAGAGGTAACCTTTAATATTTTAGTAACCGTATGCTCTTTATCTCCTGGATTGATCCTTTCTGGAGAATAACCTGCAAAAAAGTCAATATTAAACTTTAATTCAGAAACCTTTTCCAATACTGGAATACACTCTTCTTCGGTAACCCCAGGATAAACTGTACTTTCATATACTACAATATCACCTTTACTTAAAACTTTTCCTACAGTTTCACTCGCCTTATATAAAGGAGTTAAATCCGGTCTATTGTGTTTGTCTGTTGGAGTAGGAACAGTAACAATAAAAATATTACAATCCTTTATTGCGTCCAAATTTGTAGTACACAATAAGCCATTTTCATTAGATGTGGGCTTTACAACAGAACTTAATAGTTCATTAGACACTTCCAAAGTAAAGTCATGACCTTGCATCAATTCATCGACGCGTTTTTGGTTGATATCGAAACCAACTACTTGGTATTTCTCTGCAAAAGCAACTGCTAGTGGAAGGCCTACGTAGCCTAATCCGATGATGGCGATTTTATTTTGTGTCATTTTGTAATTTTTTAGAAGCGAGAGACGAGATGCGAGAGACGAGATGCGAGAAGCGAGAAACGAGTTAAAGAGTCGAGAAGCGAGATGCGAGAAACGAGATAAAGAAGTGAGAGACGAGTTAAAGAAGGTATAAAAACGCGATTTTTTTTTCGCATCTCGTCCCTCGATTTTCGCTTCTATTCTTATTTCTCCCACAAAAGCAAATCATTCCCTTGGAGAATTTTTGCTCGTTTGTCTCTAAATTCTTGTGGTTGAAACACCACAAACCGAATTTTCTTTTGAATATATTTTTCGGCTTTTATAACCAATTCGCTAAAGTATTCTCGGTTTATATCGCCTACTAAAATAAGGTCTATTAGTTCAGAATCGTTACCTTGAGCCAAATCGCCTGTAAGGTATACTTCATTAAGCTCTCCTACATTATTTAATACTCTTGAAATTAACTGGTCCAAACCAGTAATCTTCATGAGAATGCTATTGATATCACCAAATAATGGGTGCTCCGTATTGCTTTGGAATATTTTCTTGTTGCCTTGGCTAAAACTCTTTAATAATCCAGCTGCTTCTAATTTATTTAACTCCAAGCGAATGGAATTGGTATTGTCACCTAGTTCAGATTCCAAATTACGTAAGTAGTCCTGTTTGCTGCTGTTTAGGAAAAACTTTAGCAAGAGTTTGATTCGGGTTTTAGATGTGATTAGGGCGTCGAGCAAGTATTTGGGTTTTGGGTTTTCAGTTTTGGGATGACATATGATTTAAGGCTAAATCAAAACCATAAACCTACCTCCTATTTAAGACTTTGAATTAACTTATAAAGCATTTTCGAAACAGAATCAGTTTTTAGGATTAAGGAGTCTATATGTTTATGAGAATCGGTTTCAATAAATGATTTAGACAGAATTAACTGAGTTTTCAATTCTGCATTTGATCCTTTTGAAATATGCAGAAATCTAATAAAATCAAGTTTTGAATTTCGTTCATGCCCCTCTGCAATATTACTAGGAATAGAAATTGCAGATCGAATTATTTGGTCTGCTAATGGATGATATTTAGAAAAATTTTTTTGAGCCATTTGAATTACATCTTTGGAATTTTCCATACTCAATTTCCAAACATCTAAATCCTCAAAACCTCTATAAATCAAATTGGAATTAAAAATCCACTAACAAAAACCTAAAACTCAAAACCATAAACCTAAAACCAAAAACAGCTTCGCTTGGTGAGTCCCACTGCTGTGAGTCAAAATATTGAGAATGAGTAGGAATATGGCAGAAGCAATATTGAGTACTTTTCTTATGCAATATTAATCATTCGTATGAATAAATCAAGTACTAATTCTTATTAAATAGTTAGTGGTAGGTTTGGGTTATTAAATGGTATTGGGGAGTGAGTTTTATGTGTTAAGTGTTAAGTGTTAAGTTTTTAAAGAATCCACAGGCGAGAATCGAGAAGTTAGGTGACACGAGGCGCTATGACAATGCGGTAATAATTGGTTTGACAATTTGTAACAACTGAAAAATCGCGGGGCTCTTTTTGTTGGTAGGAATGAGAGGTTACACATTATAAAATACACTCTACACATGTTATACCAAGCGGGTACATATGTTGTATGGAGGGGGTATACATTATACCAAGGGGGTATACATGTTGTACGGAGGGGGTAAGCATGTTGTATGGAGGGG
>JAIOYZ010000014.1 GCA_021740845.1 Bacteroidia bacterium | reverse complement strand
GTATCCTTTTAGTACCACCTCAAAAAAAATGGTTCTATTGTAAATGTACACTCATACGTACTTCTACTTAAACCTTTGTTTTACAAATGCTTATTGGTTTGAACCTAATTTTAAATATTTTTGAGAATGGGTTTAAGGGTTTTCAAATTTCTTTTTAAATTATTGACTTTGGTTATAACTCCAACTTCATTCATTTATTCCCAACCTAATTTAGTACCCAATCCTGGATTTGAGGAATTTGTTAATTGCCCTTACGTGGAACCAGACCTTACAATTAATGCACTACTTGACAGTAATACCACTGCAAAAAACTGGTTTAGTTCAGGTTTTTTTGGTTATTATAATAAATGTTCTAATTCAAATTTTCGAGGAGATTGGGTGGGTGTACCTCAAAATCAACTAGGTTATCAAGATGGACATAAGGATAGCTTGGGAAATCCTTCGAATGGTTATACTGGTACTTTTATTATGGGGGCTGTATTTCGCCCTCCAGGCAGAGGAAATTTATTAGCCTCCTATTTGCAATGCAAACTAAAAGCACCACTTATTTCAAGATTGCATTACAAAGGAGCTTTTTTTGTTTCTCCTTGTGGTCTTGCTAGTTTGGTATACCAAAGTTGGCATTTAACTAATAATGACAGTTCTCGAGTTTTTACTACCTCCAGTTTGGGGGCTTTTTTCAGTGATGCACCACTAAGCGATTTGGATAATTGGAAGCATTTTGTTTTACCTGCCCAAATAAAAAATGACCCCAATCGTGATTTGAATGACACCAATAATTGGATGGAAATCAGTGGCATTTTTGAAGCAAATGGAAAGGAGCTTTATTTGGCTATTGGTAACTTTAATGATAGTGCAAGTACTAACTTTTTTAATTCATATGGATATCCAGAGCCATGGATTGGAAAGGAGCAATTAGCTGTTCCTTATTTCTTTGATGATGTTTCAGTTGTACCACAAAATACAACTCATTCTTATGATACTCTGCTTTGTTCAAACTCCACCATTACTCTAAGTGCAATTGAAGAGGCTGATAGCTTTGAATGGAGTGATGGTAATAAATCGGATAGAGTTAGGCAATTTTCAAACTCTGGTTGGATATGGGTCAGGAGTTGGCTATATGGTGGAACCGTTTATATGCTAGATAGTTTTAACCTTATCCCTTCTGGTGATTTAACTAGCGGTTTGCCAATAGATACTTTTTTGTGTTATGGACAAAATCAGATTGATTTATTTAGCACCAATAGCAACCCTTTCGCATCATTTTTATGGAGCAATGGTGGCACTTATCCTAATCAAACCTTTTCTCAAACTCAAATTATGGGCAATTCCATTTGGTTAAAAATAAACCAATCAGATTGCTACCAAATTGATACCGTTAAAATAAAACTTCAAAACAAAATAGTCATTCCCTTAAATGAAGACACAAATGTATGTTTTGATGAGGTACCTCAAATATTGCTTGATGCTGGGAAAGACTTTAAAAGTTATTTATGGCAACCTACTGGCGAAACCTCAAGAACCATTTTTAACAGCAAAACAGAAACCTATATTTTAACCGTTACCGATTCATTTAATTGCCAAGAAAGCAAAACCATTGTGGTTGACGAAATGTGCGCAGATATTTGTTTCCTGCCAAATGCATTTACGCCAAATGGTGATGGTTTAAATGATACCTACAAACCCATTATCAAAGCAAAAAATATAGAAACCTGCGAACTGCTTATTTACAATAGATGGGGAATCGAAATATTCAAAACAAATACAATCAATGAAGGCTGGAATGGCGATGGCGCTGCAACTGGAGTTTATCTTGCCATCTTCAACTATACACTTAAAAATCAACCCAAGTCTAAATCTATTAGTGCTGGTTTTAATCTTTTAAGATAAATAGATTCCTACTCCAACATCTTCGCAGTTCTTATTATTTCCTCTTCAAAACATAATGGTTGTAATGAATATTTCCATTGCTGATTGTATAGGTCTCATCTAGCTCAAATCCATTCTTGGCAAAGAAGTTCAAAACATCTACCATCGAATAAAATTTCAATACTATTCCGTTTTGGTCGCGGATGGTAATTTGCTTATTGTAAAACGCTCGGTTGCTTTGACCCAAATCTAGGTTGAAGGAGGTCATGACATTGGATTGGTTAAATGTCGCAATCACCTCAAAGTATTTGATATCAATATCTCTAATAGGAACATTGTTTAAGGATTGGGAAAATCCTTTGAACCCCAGAAGG
The DNA here is from genome assembly GCA_021740845.1 of Bacteroidia bacterium. Classification (GTDB taxonomy): domain Bacteria; phylum Bacteroidota; class Bacteroidia; order UKL13-3; family UKL13-3; genus B1. The sequence continues at coordinate 101,176 of JAIOYZ010000014.1, read as the reverse complement.
CCAAAAGCTAGGCAAAAAAAGAGGATGTTTTTTCTCATGGATATGGTATTAGTTAATTAATTATAGCATCTAAAATAGCTGCTCAACAAACAAATGTATTCAAATTATTAGGAATAAGAATGGGTCAAAAAACCCAAATATGGCAAATCCTATTTCTCCAACTTAAGTGGTTATTGGCAACATTATTGTTAATTCAGAGTATTCCTTAATATTGCAGATTATATTGAACAATTGCTAAAAACCAATTGGTTCAAACCGAAATAAAAAAAAGTAACCATGAAAAAAATAGCTCCTCTCCTAGTCCTTGTATTTTTTATACTAAACTCTGGCTGTAAAAAATCAGATACCGATCCCATTGCAAGCTTTTCAATTTCTAATTATACTCCTTGCGTAGATGAGTTTGTAACCTTTAGCTCCACATCTACTAATGCACACCACGTGCGTTGGACATTCCCGGATGGCTCAACAGCTTCTAGCAATACCATCTCTTATTCCTTTGATAGAAATGGCTTGTACTCCGTAAAATTAGAGGCTTTTAACAAAGCTGAAACAGTATCTGATTATACCGTAGATGATGTAAGCGTTTGTGTATCTGGAAAAGTGGTTTTCTATACAGATAGCCTTGGTTACAAAGCCCCGATTGATATTCTTATGAACAACGATTTTGCAGGAACAATCACCAGCTTTGTTTCTAATATACCAAATTGCGGACAACCGGGTGCCGTAACCGTAGAAATTTGTCCAGGTATTTATACCTATTCAGCAACTAATGGTTTTAAAACTTGGCAAAACTCAGTAAAAATTACTGCCAATAACTGCATAGCTATCAAATTAAATTAGGCAGTAAAGCTTAATTTTTTAATAGCTTAAGTCCTTTCTTAAACCTTCTTTACAAATTCGCTTTTCAAGGCCATGCCGCCAAAACCGGGTACCTTGCAATCTATATTGTGATCGCCTTCTACCAATCTAATATTGGTAACTTTGGTTCCAACTTTAATGGCTTTTGAAAACCCCTTAACAGGTAAATCTTTAATTATGCTAACAGAATCACCATCTTGAAGCAAATTTCCATGGGCATCTTTTACTACCAATCCGCTAGAAGCACCTTCAGAATCGCCTTCTGTTTCGCTTGGGTTCCACTCATGTGCGCATTCAGGACAAACCATTAAATGGTCCATGGCATAGGTATATTCGCATTTGCAAATTGGGCAGGGTATAATTTTATCACTCATTTGAGCGCGAAAGTAAGCACATTATCCGATTTATCCATTTGGGAAGCCGCTTATTTCAAATCAAGCCAACTATTTTCAGCAATTAAATGCTCCTTTACTTCTCCTATACTAGCGCTATTTTGGTTCAAACCGAACCTTATTTAAGCAAGCTTTTACTGAAATAACCCGTTGGTGTAAGATGCTTAAAATATAAATGCCCTTGCCTAGTTCTGGCAATTCAATTTCTATAGGACCAACATATTTGCCTACTTTAAATAAAATGCTTTTGCCGTTAGTTTCCATAAGTTCATAGGAAATTATGTGCGTTTGGTTTATTATAAGAATTAGTTTTGAACCAAAAATTGGGTTGGGGTAAACCAAAATGTTTGAACCAAAAAACACTTTGAGTTAATGTTTAACAAGAAGACTTAATGAAGCAAAAACTTGCAATATAAATCCGAAGGTTTTACATTAACATTTAGAGCAATATATAGCAATTATTATAATGCCTTTAACATCCATACATTACAAGCGAAATGGCCTGTATTACCTAATGGTGCGGCAAGTTTCTGGTAGCCAAAATTTCTGTATAAATGAATAGCAGCTTCCATCTCTGGAAAAGATTCTAAATACAAATGAGTATATCCAAATTCTTTAGCCAAATCTTCACATTTCTGCATTAGTATTTTGCCAAATCCTTTACCACGCACCAAAGGGTCAAGGAAAAACCGAACCAATTCTGCATGCTTCTCTGGCAAACCAGAACTTGGGTAAATCCCACAACCTCCTAAAACCTTGTCGTTCTCCAATAAAACAAAATACCCGGATTTATCTTTTGTAAACAAGTTAGCTAAATCATCCGTAGTTGGGTCAGAATGAGCTGTTCCCTCGCTTGGAAGGTTTAAAGCCTCAATACTGCTTCTAATGATGCTTGCCAAGGCAGCATTGTGCCCGCTTTCTATAAACTTAATTTGGTAAGCATCTAACTCCTGCATGTATCAACTAAAAATTTTTAAGGTGGGTTCGGTTTGAACCAAACAAATTATAAAATAAAAAAATACCCAAAGACCCAATTTAACAATAAAAACAGATTGGACCATGAAACAAAAGGAGAAATACTATTTTAATATAACAAGAACTTTCCTACAAAAAGAAGCATCAGAAAAACTGTTTTCTGCAAGGACGATAGGTTCAGCAAAAACTACTTTTATTCCTTTTCTAAAGATGCTTTGCTTTACCGAATTACACCTGCGTTTCCCCAATTTTTTATTGTATCTCTCAGAACCCACCCAATCTGAATATCCAGTTAATTCAATTTGAGAAATTTTTTGATTACCAATAAATCGATTTAAAGTCAGAATTTGTTGTTCGGTTAATTTTGCTCCATCAAAAGAAAAAAACAATTCCAAAGAATTCGTTCCCAAACTTTTTACTCCTGACACTAGGATATCAGAACTCTCTAAGGCTTGTTGTTTTTGCCTTATTTCATCCATTGCCTTTTCAATATCCTTCAAACTAGTTTTTAACAATTCGAGCTCCATATGCTGTTTGCTAATTAAGGTAGAAATGGAATCCACCAAAGTAGCTTTAACATTAGAATTACCGGTACCCTCATTGGTTAAAAGTTGGTTCGACAAATATTTATTGAGTGTTTCTCTCATTTGCAAAGCCTCTTTCTGAATCTCAGATTTGGTGCTATCCGTTTGAGAAAATACCCTATTGCTAAACAAAAGCAATAGGGTAAAAAATGTTAGGTATAAACTCTTAACCATTGTATTTAGCAATTATGAGCTCAATATTGGTTTGAAGTTCTTTGATTTTCTTCAATTGGTCAATATTCTCAATTTTATACTTCACCAAAATGCGTTCTAATTCTTTGTTAATTTTAGACAATTCGTTCTTAACATTTAAATAGCCCGGATTTGTTTTCTCAAGGTTAATAATCCCGTTAATTTTGCTGTTAATTTTATCTAATTGGTCTTGGATAATTTGATCGTTTACTACATCCTCTTTCTTTATTTTCTTTTCTGGGCTCTTAAAATTGAAAGCTAACGCAACTTCATTTTGTGCAGGTGCTAAATAATTCAGGTTTCCTGTATGGTAATAAAAATTATAGCCAATCGTAACGTTTTTAAAGTTAAATCCCAACCCTGAAACTACAGCACCACTTGTTCTATATCCAGCAGTTACAAAAACGGTTTTTTGCCAATTTCCAGTAACCAATAAATCAATCATCTTAGGAGAGTTAATAAAATTATAATAATTAACAGCTGGCTTTAATTGATAATCTCCAGTTTGACCCAAATCAAAATTATAATTGGCACCAGCTACAAAAAAACCATTTAAACCTAAATCACCCGTAGTTAACATGGGTGAGGATGCATAAATTTCTGCCTTGTTTTTAAATCTATATACCATTCCAGCACCACTAGTAAACCTTATCTTATTTAGGTTTTGAGTAGATAAAGTTGGATCACTTAAATCAACCGTTGATGTTAAGGCGTCCATTCTTAAAGTGTTTTGCATAAAACCTAAACTTAATCCAAAAGTTAGGGTATGGTCTGTTTTCAATCTAACCAACTTACTATAGGCCGCTTCTGCATTTACAATTTGGTATGCCCCAACCCAATGCGTAATTACTTTTGCCCCAATTCCAGATGTTTTGTTCATCAATGGTGAATGAATACCAAAATTTAAGGTACGAGGTGATGCCGCTGCTCCACCTACCATGGTTTTGGCATTAAACACGGTATGTACATTATCAAAACTACCAGCCATGGCAGGGTTCACTAAAAAAGGGTTCAGCAAATTGGTATAATACCCTGAACGGTCTTGAGCATTTGCCTGTATACATAATAAAATTAATGCGATGGCAACTGTTATTTTCATTAATGCTTTCATAAATTTATTTCTTTTAAATTATTGAGAAATGTTAATTGTACCCTTAAAATCAACGCCTGTTTTGCTGTTTCTCAAAACAAAGAAGTAAACACCCGGCGGAAGAGCCTTTCCTTCGTAGGTTCCATCCCAGTTGTTTTGGTAGTTATTACTTACATAAAAAACTTGCATTCCCACCTCATTAAAAACCATCAAACTATACTCAGCATACAATTGGGGATTTTCAATTACAAAATAATCATTTACGCCATCATTATTTGGAGACAAATAATTGTTAACAGGTAATTCTTGTTTGGTTTCAATCTCATCCTCAATATTTATAGTTATGGTAGCAGTATCAAATTGAGGTGCAAGTTGATTGTCTTTCACAACTATTGAAATGGAATAGGATCTACCTTTCTCGTAATCCAAAACATCCTCACTTACAATTTCACCAGTGGCTGGGTCAATTGAAAACAAGCTATTGCTAGAAACAAAATAGTATTCAAGGTTTGCTCCAGCATCAGGACTACTTGAAACAACAGTGCCAACAGAAGTTCCCTTAGGTAAGTTCTCCGAAATATTAAAAGATTGATTCGCAATACTAGGTTTTTCACTTACATCCTTTATGCTTAATACAAAAATTGATTCAATGCTACTTGCACCTTTATCGGTGGATGCAACACGAATAGTATAGGAATTTTTAACCTCAAAATTTGCAGTAAAATTACTTCTTAAGGTATTTCCTTCTAATAAAAACAAGGCATTGTCTGTGCTTCCCGCGCCACTTACAAAAGTATAGGTATGCACATCGCTAGCGTCAATATCACTTGTAGAAAATTTTCCAATTTCCGTTAGCGTTGACTCATTTTCTGACAAGGTAGCAGCGCTTAAGCTTATTGCTGTTGGGGCATCGTTGGCATCTAAAATGGAGATTCCAATCACTTTTTCGTAGTAAGCATTTGTTTGGTCTGTTACTCGAATCCTAACAGAATATGCTTTCTTAACTTCAAAATCAAAACTTACATTAGCCAGTAGGGAATCATTAGAAATCATAAAATCTCCATTGTCATTTGAACCCAAGCCCGGTATCAAAGAATAAACAAATCCAGTCATTTGGTCGGCGTCTGTTGCACTCAATGTACCCACATATGCACCCAGAGCTTCGTTTTCATTTAAGGAGCTTTTGGTTATATCCAAACCTGTTGGAGCATCTACACTATCCTTAATATTTATAACAAACTGCTTGGTATAGGAAGCTCCAGAAGCATCGGTAGAACTTAAAACAATAATGTAAAAATTCTTGGTCTCATAATCAAAAGTGGCATTGGTTCTCAACTCATTTCCAATAAGGAAAAAGTTACTATTGTTATTTCCTTGCACATTGGCAAATGAATACAAAAACCCATCACTCACATCTTGATCAACCGAAGCAATATCACAAACTTTAGTACCTATTGGCAGATTTTCTGCAATGATACTTGTAGATAAAACAATGTTACTTGGAGCATCATTAGAATCGCTTATAAGAACAGAAAAAACTTTTTCATAAGAGCCACCATTTTTATCATTGGTTTGAACCCTAATTGAAAATACATTTTGCTGTTCATAATTAAAAATTCGATTGGATTGCAATTTGTCTCCTACAATCACAAAGGCATTATTATCTGTTGAACCAACACCACTTACAAGGGCATATGAAAATGTGTTTGATACATCTTGGTCTGAGGTTTCAAAACTTCCAAGGGTGGTTCTTGCCGCTCTATTCTCCGAAATCTCATTAGAAGATAATTGAATGTCGGTTGGTGCATCATTGGTATTGTTTATAGTAATCTCGAATTGCTTTTCATAGCTCAAATTGCCGTTATCCGTTGTTCTAATTCGTATGCTAAAGGAAGACTTAGATTCGAAATTAAAAACAACATTTGAATAAAGGGTGTCGTTACTAATCCTAAAACTAGCATTGTTTGTAGAACCCGTTCCCGAAACCAAAGAATAAGTAAATGTTTGAGCGATGTCTATATCATCAGAATTAAGTGTAGCAATAAAGGTGCTTGTTGAAGCATTTTCATCAATCGCTGTATTAGAAAGCGACAAATTAGTTGGTACATCATTGCTATCTTGTATGGTAATAACAAACTGCTTAGTTATGTTGGCCAAACCATCAGAAGATTGAATGAAAACATTATACACTTGTTTGCTTTCATAATCAAAAATTTGGTTGGTTCTTATTTGGCTACCATTTATAAAAAATGCACTATTATCATTTCCAGAAACATTGGCAAAAGAATAAACAAAAACATCCGAAGGATCTTGGTCAGTTGTAGTTAAATTTCCTACTAAAGTATTTACAGACCTGTTTTCTTTAAGAGTAGCATTGCTCAACGTAATTTGCGTTGGAGCATCATTTAGGTTCAAAACGTAAATAGAAAAAGTATCTACATAAGTGCCACCATTTCCGTCATTGGTTTGCACTCTAATTTTATAGGTGGTTTGTTGTTCAAAATCAAAAACAGCATTAGTTTTTAATTGGCTACCTTGGATATAAAACGAACTATTATGGGTTGAACCTAGGCCGCCTACTAAGGAGTAAGTATAACTTTGACTGGCGTCTGCATCAACCGTTGAAAAGGTAGCAATTGCTGTTCCAACGGTTTGGTTCTCTTGCACGGCTGATGCGCTTAAAGACAATCCTGTTGGTGCATCATTACTATCATTTACCATGATGGTAAAAACCTTAGAAAACTGCCCTGCCATATTATCAGTAGTAGTAATTCGTATTGAAAACGTATTCTTTTGTTCAAAATCCAAAACCGCTTGGGTATACAAACTATCTCCACTCACCCTAAAATAACTATTATCGGTGGCACCTAAACCAGAAGATAAGGAATAAGCAAACGTATTATTTACATCTGCATCTGTTGTATAAAACGATCCAATATAAGAACCGCTGGGCTTATTTTCTTTAATTGTATTTATACTTAAAGCTATGTCTGTAGGTGCATCATTTTGGTTCTTAACAAATACTTGTATAAGCTTACTATAGGATGCGGTACCTACTGTAGCAGTAATATAGACATTGTAAGTGCTTTTTGTTTCGTAATCAAACATGGCATTGCTCTTCAATTGCGAGCCATTAATTACAAAATAAGCATTATCATTACTTGAACTAGTATTGTCAAATGAATAGGTAAAACTAGCACTTGCATCTTGAGTAATACCGTTCAAAGTACCAATTAAAGTATTGCTAGCTAAATTCTCACTTATACTATCGTTAGAAAGTGTAATGTTACTTGGTACATCTGTTGCATCCGTAATTTGAATGGTAAAGGCCTTTTCATAATACAGGCCATTGTTATCTGTGGTTCTTACTCTGATGCTATATAGGCTTTTTGCCTCATAATCAAATACCGAGGAGGAGCGTAAATTTGCGCCTGAAATATTAAAACTAGAATTATCTGTGCTTCCAGCTCCACTCACCAATGCATAAACAAAAGTATTTGAAACGTCTTGGTCTGTGGAAGCAAAAGCACCAATAACTGAATTGGCAGTACTATTTTCAGGAAGCTGATTTGAACTCAATACCACATTAGTTGGAGTATCGTTCACATTTATTATACTTATGGTGAAAACCTGTTGTAAGGCCCCACCAAACCCATCATTTACACTTATTCGAAGGCTATAACTAGACGTAGTTTCGTAATCGAAAACAGCAGTGGTATAAAGACTATCGTTGCTAATAGCAAAACTTCCATTTCCACCACTTCCAGCACCACTAACCAATGCATAGGTAAATGTTCCGGAGCCATCAGGGTCTGTGGTAGAAAGCGTACCTACATAAGAGTGAATAGGTAAATTTTCTTGGATAGAACTATTGGTTAGGTTAATGGCCGTTGGCGCATCGTTGCTGTCTGTAACAGTAAGGCTAAATTGCTTGGTAAATGTTCCACCATTTCCATCATTGGTTTGAATATAAATAACATAATTCTGCCTTGTTTCATAATCAAAGGAGCTATTGGTACGCAGTTGGTTTCCAATGATGGTAAAATCAGAATTATTGTTTCCAGGTGAATTTACAAAAGAATAAGAGAACGTGTTTGAGATGTCCTCGTCTGTGGTGGCTAAGGTTCCAAGAGTAGCACCAATTGGTTTATTCTCCATAAAAGATATACCAATGGAATTAGAGTTCAAAAGAACATTACTTGGAACATCGTTAACGTTTTTTATGGCGATTAAAAAGACCCTATCAAAAGTATTATTTCCACTATCTGTAACTCTAACTCTTATACTATATGATGACTTTAATTCATAATTGAATTGAATTGAAGAAAGCAATGAAGTACCGCTAATATTAAAGGAAGCATTGTCTGTAGAGCCAGTACCACTTACCAATGAAAAGGAATAGGTATCTCCTAAATCATTATCAACCGCAGAAAAAGTACCTAGAGCAGTTAATATAGCACTGTTTTCAAAAATGCTGGTGTCTGATAATAAAATTTGGGTAGGTGCTGTGTTTTCATCAATTACCTGTATGGTAAAGGTTTGTTCAAAGGAACATCCCAAATTATCGGTAGTTCGTATTCTAATTGCGCAGGTTGGCTGAGAACTGTAGTTCAAGGTGGCTGCGGTTTTCAAAAGAGAACCTGTAATACTAAACTTACTATTATCTGTGCTTCCTGTGCCGCTTACCAAAGTATAGGTATAGGTTTGACCCAAATCCAAATCTGTGCTTGATAAAGTTCCTACTGTGCCTCCAATAGCTGCATTTTCGGAAACGATAAGATTACTTAACCCAATGGCTGTTGGAGTATTGTTATTAATGATTACATAAGGACTTGAACTCACGCCAAAAGACGCATTGTCTTGAAATGAAATAGATTCAACGCCATCGTAAACTACGTCTGTTCCAGAATTATAAACTTTAAAAACCACGGTATCACCCGAGGTTAAATTACTATAAACAACCATAGAGGCAATGTATCTTCCATTAATTACAGAACTTGTTAAGGCTGTTCCCCTACAAACACCATTAACAAAAGCCCCAACCCTATTACTTGGATTGGTTAACTCGGTGCAATTAATATTTGCCACAGCAGTAACTGTCATGGAGTATTGATAAGAAGCCGGAACAACACTCCACGTGGGAGCGGCTGCAGAAGCCAATTGCTGGGCGAATACCGCAAACAAAAGCAAGAATAAAATTTTAATTTTCATGGGTTTTGAGTTTATTATCTTTATAATCCTTTCTCCAACAAAAAAATTCGCTGGAGAAAGGTGTTTATGTTTTTATTAATTTTTGATGATTTTGGTTCGAACCAATTCTTTGGAATTACTTACCTCCACAAAATAGAATCCAGAGCTAATAGAGATCCCTCTAGAAGTAGGATTCCATTCGATATTGGTTGAATTACTGCCATTGGTAAATGCTGTAAACTGATCCAATAATTTACCAGTTACATCATAAACGCTAACTTTTAGTCTAGGTTCGTTCATACCATTAACGCTTAGTGTTATGCCTTGTGTGAAAGGATTTGGATAGGCAAACAAAGAAACTTGACTTTGAATTTTGGACGAGAAATTGGTACAATCAAAGTTTCCTATAGGCATTAATTTATAAGGAGATTCCAATGAACCCACAATCTGATTGTTCTTAAACTGAAGGGTCTCTTTTAAATCTATGGTATTTCCACTTTGTTCATCCAACAATTTAAAGTGTAATTCTTCTGCAGAATTTGCACCTAAAGCAAGAAAGTAAAAATTAGTGTTGTTTGCTAAGCGAGTAATTTTGGTAGCTCCACGAAGCTCATTGCCATAAAAAGCACCAATACTAAATCTACCAGAGCTCAAAGCCTCTTCGCAAATGCCTACATCTAAAATGGCATTCATGGTAAACTCATATTTACTAGGTTCAAGCCTAAAATAATTGCTCTTATACTCATTGTCTGGCAAGTTAGTTTTGCCGAACATAGCTGATTTTGGATAAGCAAAAACAGTACTTGCTCCCGAACGATACATGTAACCTTTATTTGGAGTCATGGTAGTTAAACTTCCTACCCAACCAATAATTGGATCATACAAAGCAAATTGGGTTTGGCTTTTAACTAAATCCCCTGAGCTTGCGTTCAAACTAGAGAAAGCCTCTGTGATACTCAGGTTTCTTTGGGAAATAAAACCTAACCAATTCCAACCAGAATCCAAATCAATTGGTTTTGTGGTTGGGTCTATTTCTATACCTGAAATGGTTAATGTATCGTAATTAGCAGACCTAAAGCTATACATAGGTTGAGGTTTAACGCCACCTTGTGTATTGCTTAAACTACCTACCCAACCATTTAAACTTGAATAATCGGCAAACAAGGTTTGATTTCTAATTAAATCCCCGTTTGTACTGTTTAAGTCCTTAAATAAAGCATTCACATTGTTCGAATCTTTCATTAATAAATTAAATGAAATCCAGTTCCAACCTGTTGAAAGTGGAATATACCTTGTTAATTTATCACTGGCATTAAATACTTGTGGAGATGAAATAGTTCCTATTTGAGAATTGGTAATAAATGGAATTTCAGGAGTTACATCTGAGTGAATCTTTCCTTCGCCTGCGTTCCATATTTTGAATTGCAAGGTTTCTCCAGAGCTAACATTGCTATAGACATTAATAAATGCATAATACCTGTCTATTTGAGGGAAGTATTGCAAAGAAGCAAGTCCCCTACATTGGCCATTTACAAAGACAGAAATTTTATCATCTGGATTGGTTGAAATAACGTTGTTTATTCGAATCTGACCAACAATACTCATAGAGTTGGTAAACTGTGCTGGATTGATAGTCCAACTTGAAGGTAAATCCGCAAATACTTTTAACTTAATCAATAGTCCATCAGGAAAGCCAAAATCGGTTAACAATTGAACTTCACTTTCGTAGGTACCAATATTTACATTTGGATCAATTGTAAATTCAATTGTTCTAAAGCTATTAGGAGAAATAGTACCAGAGGAAGGGCTTGCAGACAACCAAGAAGGCAGGTTCTCAATACTAAATTGTTTTATTGCTCCACCAGAATTTACAATATTGGAATTGAATGTTAAACCTTCACCTTTTTTCTTGGTAAAGTTAAAGTCTTGGTCTTGCCATTTTACCTGATTCTTATCTACGTAGGCAATCCACGTTTTAGGAGATTGCATTCTATTACCATTTAAATCATAAACATCTTTAGTGGTAATATCTAAAGTTACATTCTCGATTAAGGCAGGTAAAGTGGTTGGAGTAAGTATTATCTTATCTTGATTTAGAGAATAGGTAAAATTAATAGATTGAACAGGTCTTTGTAATTTAATCTTTGGCGACTCGCTTACCAATCCACTTCCTCCAGCTGAACTACCAATAATAGAACGGGAAGTTGATTTCATATCTATTACACTACCAGTTAAAATTGGCACACCCAAGTTTAAGGTATATGTTTCAAAAGGCAAGTAGAAAATCAAATCTGATTCAGAGCCATCTAAACGATTAACTCTATCGCGGTTTATTTGTTCTACTTTACGTGCTGAATTCCAAATTCTAACTTCATCCAAATACCCATTAAATGTTCTATCCACGGTTTCAGAAGAACCAGAAGGTTGAAATCCTCTACCCCCTAACCAAATCTTACTTCCACCAAATTGTTTAAAGTCGCTAGGGAAAATACTATTTTGCTGATTTCCATCAATAAAGGCCGCCATACTTGTGGCTCTCTGTAAAACCAAAGCAAAATGATGCCAATTTCCATCAAAATAATTGGTGCTTACTGCTTCAAAACTATAACCTCTGTGCTTCACCAAGATTTTTCCATCAGCATCTTTTTCAATGCTCCACTTAATTAATGGATTCGAGTCTGTTGAGTCGCCTCTACCATTAGAAAACAGAGCCACTTCATTGCTTGTATTGTCACCTTTGAACCAAAACTCAACAGTAAAATCATTTTCTTCGGTAAACGCTAAATCTGCTGCACCTACTTCGATAGGTTGATTAACAATTCGGTAGGCTTTGCCTTTTGGATTAATTTCCCAAACTGCATTGTAAATAGTAGCATGTCTTGCCCTAATATAGTCATTTACAACACTACCATCAGCTTCATCCATTCTCCAATTGGCCATAATACCTGCTTCAGTACCTCGTAAGCTTAAGTTAATAGAACTCAAAATTTCAGAAGAATTTCTAACTTTCGACCACAACCTAAAGTCTCTTAAATTACCTTTAAAGAATAGGTTGTTATTCTTAGAAAGTTTTCCAATAATTGTTTTTCCTCCTCCATCGTATTGGTTGTAAATTTGGGTATTGCCTGTATTATTAATTACACCATCTACAAATAACTCACAAAGGGCAGAATCATAATTATAAGAAACAGTGTAATGGTGGAAGGCGATTGTATCGGTAACAGCGGTATTGCCATAAACAGTATTTGAACCAATTCTGAAATTAAATTTATTATTAGCATCAAAACCAATAGAAATATACTGATTGCTATCAATGCCTTGCGAGAAGACAACTTGCTCACCTAAACCTTGGCGTTTTGCCCAAAATTCCAATGAGAAGGTTTTTCGGTTCAAATTTAAGCCAGTTGGTACTTCCAGATAATCGTTATCTCCATCAAAATAGATACTAGCCGTGTTTTGTAAAGCACTACCATTCAATACTCCTCTAATATCAAAATTCTGATAAGTCAAAGAAGCATTATCAACAGGCTCATTAAACTGAATTTGAATTTCGTCATTAGGAGATAAAATTCCGTCGGCAGGACTTGGGTTACCAAACGGACTCGGGTTAATTCTATCTGCCAATCCAGAATAAACATTGGATTCTTTTTTAGCATCGGCATAACCAGGTGCAGTACAAGTACTAACCGCCCTAATATCGTAAGGACCATCCACCATTTGCTTCATATTCCATTTGTATTCTATATAAGGTTGTATGGTTGGTATTAGAACATCATCTGGATTTGAACCTACCTTATGGAAAGTTTCTAAAATATTCCATACCGAACTTGAAGAAGCCTTGTATTGGAAGGTTACATTTTTAAATCCACCAAAATTATAATCGTAGCCTGTTATGATAATATTCATGGTATCCTCAAAACTGTTGTTAAGCGTCCATTTATCACCAGGAGAATAAATTACAGACTGGGTACAAGTTGGAATAAAATGCACCGAAACAAAAGCTGTATCAACAATTTCATCGTCGCATGGAGACTTAAATAAAATCAAAATATTATCGTAATCGTAATACTCCAGACCTCTAGTAACACTAAGTGTTTTAGAAATGCTTGAGCCATAAGGCACCGTAAATTCACGATTTGGATCTAAACCATCAATTGTTAAAACCGCACCATTTGGATTGGATGCTTCTACAATCTGTATTTTATAGGTTTGTTCGTCATGGGACTCACTTTCATTACTTAATTGTAGCGTAAATGTTGCAGGCTGTTCAGCTGGAACATTGTATTTAACCGGTTGAGGAATGTTAATCTTAGGAACATGCCTTTGGGCAGTACCGTTAGTAATTTTAACACTCTGTTCATCCTCAAATTTTGTTGTCGCAACTGTGGTATCACCTGGTTTATAATAATGTGCCCATTCAATTCCCTCATAAGGACAAGATGTTTGACCTCCTATCATTTTAAACATATGGCCATTTCCAGTTCCAGGATCCAAAACACTTACCGAAATTAAATCGCCATCATCGCCATCATTTAATGTATAACTAATAGTAACAGAGGTATCAGCCGAACTACCATCGTCATGCACTTTGGTTTCACCTAAAGTTAAACTACCATCAAAATTGATTCCGCTACCACCTGAAGTTGCGTGAAAATTATAGGCTTCATCGTGCGCCAAATAAACCTCTTCATAGGATGTTTCTTCCTTACTTCTGGTAGAGGCAAATTCACGTGTAACAGCAGCCTTTCCAACACTTAGATTAGAACCTGAATTTAGGTTCACCCCAATACCCAATTCAAATCCAAGATATTTTTCACGTTCATTTCTTGCTAAAGCTTCCTTCCACAAACGAATTTGTCCATTTAACATTCTCACCGAATCAATATCGTACTGTTGGTCGGGTAAAAAGGTATAACTTGGGCCTGTGCTATCAATTGGGTCCTCCACCAATTGGTTATTCTTATTTCTTATTGCTCCCCAAATTGGATCGTCGTTATTGGCACCATACTTTCTTTCATAATTTGGATCATCCGTATTTGTGAAGTTAATGATATACCTATTTTGATTATTTGCTTTTTTGCCTTGAGCCAAAATTAAATTTCTTGTACGCTCCAAATTTGGAATAACAATATCTTCTATTTCCCCAACAGTATAGGCAAATATGGTTTGAATTTGCTTCGGGTTAACAGCCAAACTTTGTTTAATACCAATGCTATATCCATTGTAATTGATGCTACCACATACAGAATTAGGCAATCCGCAAACTGATTGTTCAACTAACATAAGGTTATTGGCCAGGCCAATTGCATAATTGGTAGAATGACCAAAGAAAATATCTGCATTAGAACCAACTTGATCAGAACCAGAACCAGTTGAAATACTAATGGAAGAGCTCCAGTTTTCAACTAATTCTCCATTGGTACCAGCAGTGGTTTGTTTTGTAACACCAAAACCGCCACTACCTGCAATTTCAGATTCAATAGCAAACAAGGCAATTGCAGCAACCCCTGTTTCCCATTTAGCCCCAACCTGCACGGTTCCTAGGAAACTTCCCTCTGTATTGTTTAAGGTAGAAAATCTTTTAATTGTATTGTAAGAGGTGTTTTTTGTCCATGTAGCACTACTAGCAGTACCTGGAGGGTCTCTTAAAATTAAATCAACCTTTTCTGGACCTTTGGTAATAAAATTAGAGCCAGAGGTACGTCCTCCAAAAACAATACCTCTAAATGGAGTATTACCAGGACCCGGAAGCCAATTAACATTCCTATACCCATTATTTCCTTGGGTAAAGAAGGTGGCTTGCATGGTTCTTGTAAAGCTTAAGGTATCATTTGCAGTGTTCTTTGACATTTCAGGGGATGCTGCCCTAAATGTATAAATCGCAGAACCATTTGTTACTTGAGTGAGCATAGAATCTTGCTCTACGGAAGCCAAATCATTAATTACTTGAAGAACACCATCCAAAGGAACTTTATACTTTACAACAGGACTATGGTCATTGTTTTCATACTCATCATAGGCGTAAACCCTAGCAGAATAATCTTTGTATTGCCTAAAAATAGGATAAACAAACGGATTTACTGGTGTAAGGGGAATACTTGTCACTGAATCTATTGCAATTGCAATTTCTCCAATAAATGCGGTATCTGTAGCTGTTCTATTAAACAAGCGAGAGAAACTTAATTTTGGATTTGTATAATAAATAAAGTCTTTTCTTACATGAAATGAAACCGAATCAATTTGAGATACCATATTGGTTCCACTTATAAAAGTAGTATCATAGGCATGTTGCACTTCTGTAACATTAGATAAATCCAATACCGATTGAATACCAAATCCTGCGATTGGATTGGTTAAAACTTTCATGGTATCAATGGTATAAATCAAAGGCAATAGGTAAGCTACAAATTCCCCAGTGGTATCATCTGTTGTTACTGAAACTCTGCTGCAACCATTTCCTAATTGGGATTTAAAATGTAGTCTTGTCTTTCCAATATTATTAATGGATAAACCTAAACCTGGTTTCTTGGCTGCTTCAATTCCACCACCCACGGCTCTACCCACAACCTTAATTAAGGTATTATCTTTAAGAGCTATTCCCGCTACAACATTTTGGAAATTATAAGTGCCTGTTCCTGATGGAAATCTTCCCTCACTAAAGGTATGTCCATTTTTCTCGGCTGTAATTACATGATTTCCAACGGGAACTTGCAAGCTAAATGCACCTAAACTATTGGAACTAGCGGTTACACCATTTTTAATTACCAATTCGCCATCAATTCTAAAATTAACTCCTTCGGTTGGACAAGTTGAATTGTCATAAAATACCGTTCCAGTTACTTCAAAGGAAGATTGGTCTATGAAATCTTGTTGGCTCAACACAATTGAACCTTCACCAATAAACACTGTTTTATTCACTGGAGAAAACGAATGGGTTTCAAAAGAAGGTGTAATGGTAAACACCTGACCACTTGATGAGAATCCTATATTGCTTACAATATAACTTCCTGTTTCGTCGGTATAACTTGCAAAGGCCAATTGAGAGGTGCTTGGAGTAGAAGTATTAAAGGAAGCACCAACCATAGTTCCATGATTTTCGTTATAGACATTAACGGTTTTGGAATAATCAAAAAATCCATTGTACCCAGTAACATTTTCATCAAACATATAATAGGCTAATAGACCTTCATCGTCGGGATTAACTTTTCTGCCATAATCGCTTGATACATTTTCGGCAGTTTTATACTTATTATAAAACCTTATTTCATCCAAATACCCGTTAAAGGAATTACCCATTAAAATTGAAGAATTATTCAATGGCAATAAGGTAAATCCAGAAAGCGATAACCCACCACATCTAATTCCATTTAAATATATATATATGGAATCAGATTTCAGGCTTGTTGTAACTTGGTTAAAGTTATTAGCCAAAAAGGTAGAAGTGCTTATTAAGGTTTTTAAAGTTGACCCATTATATGCCTTTACCTCAACCGTATTATTTACCAAACTAACTTTATAGTATTTTGTTCCAGATTGTATGTTTAACAAGGTCTGGGTTCCTGAAACCAAAGGCGTTTTGAACCAATTCTCTGTAGTTATTCCATTGGTAAAACTTAAGACATTCGCTGCAGGAACGGTTAATTGTCCAGCGCCAGAAAACAAAATTGAAGCGCCAAGAAAACTAGTTGTTGCTGGAGTTACCATTACCTTGGCATCCTTTAGTGCAAACCCTCCTTGGTAAGATATTCTTCCACTCACCGTTCCAGATGCACTTCTAAATCCTACATCTTCTGAAATATTTGAATACCTTGTTGTTCCAGCACACGTTAATACTCCTATTAGTGTGTATTTATACAACACACCAGAAGCAACATTATTGTCTGCAAATGTTCCCTCACCTATGCTTGCTGTACCCACAATTACTGAGTCGGCACTGCTTCCGTACACTTTTCTATAAATGCGGTATTGGTTTATGATATCTACATTAACTGTAGACCACTCTAGTTGAATCATGTTAGGGAAATATCCCTTAGAGCATTTTAGTTTATTTGTTGTTCCATTAAATGTGGCTGTTAAATCTGGGAACATCCTATTTGTAGATGTTACAGTAGCTGGCACACCACCCGGTTGACAATTGTTCCGCGACCTAACATTATAAATATAGTTGACACATTTGGTTGCATCCAAATCCGTATAAACAGTGTCGTTAGCCGAAACAGTAAACAAGGTGCTTGAACCCCCTCCTTGCAAACTTCGTTCAATAATGAATGCATTCTCGTCGTTCGAATTATCGTTCCATCTAACTTCAATGCCTGTGTTCGTAGAATTTACACTCGTTCTTATATTTGTTGGTGCATTTGGAGTTGTAGGCGACATACCCATGTAACTATTTGTTGAAAAGGTTTCTCCACAAATACCTACTGTACTTATTTTATAATAATAATTTGTGTTTCTGGTAGGTGCAATTCTTTGATAATTTCTTTCGCCTCCATCTACAGTAGCTACCAAAGTTCCTGTTCCTGTAGATGAGGTAGACTCATAAACTTTAAAACTTAAAGGATTGGCTAAATAATAACTCCAAGTTAGATTAACATTACCGCTACAATCGTTGTCGCTAGCAGTAATAGCTGCAGGTGCGCTTAATCCGGGTTTTTTAGCGCCATTGGAAGGGTTTGAGTAAATACTTTCAAGGGTTCCTCCTGCAGTGGGATTGTGGATGGCTTTAATCTTATATGAGTTAATTTCGTTTCCAACATTAGTATCGTCATAACTAGTAGATGAGCTTGAAAGAGTAACATAAGCTGCATTGTTCTTATACACTTTGTAAGAATAAGAACAAGGAAAACTACTAGGTGCAGACCACGACAAAGAAATCTTATCACAATGTTCCTGATCGGAAGCTGTTAGGGCTGTGGGCGGAGAAAGAATTGGATAGGTTATAATTGCATTATTACTAGAAACAGTATGCGTCCAAGAGGTATTTGGACCAGCACTTCCATCACTAGATAAAGTAATAATATTATTGGCATAAGCATCTGCTGCAACATCCCATAAAAAATCAAAATAATGTAAGGAGCCTTCATTTGTTTTGTACCCATTGGATAATACAGCACCACTCAACGACCTATAAGAATAAGACCGATTGCTTCCCGCATAATTATCCGACCATCCATAGCTATATGAATTATTGTTTATCAACTCCATAATAGGCACATAAACACCTACATTGTTCTTGTAGTAAATTTTAATGTTGTTTGCACCCCAATTTCCAACATCTTGATACAGAACTTTTATTTTAAGCTTTCCACTGCAATTTTGATAAACCGCTGAAATGTGAGAAGATGGAACATAATAAGTTCCTTGTGCTTTAAGCGAGGAACTATTAAACATAAACAAGACAAGAAAAAGGCTAAAAAGCAAAAGAACTTTCTTTATGATAGTTGCGGGTAATTTTAGTGCCATCAGTTTTGGTAATTTATGCTAAAATATGTTTTTCGTAGATAAAAAACCTAATATTGTTACATTGAATAAAATATTTTACAAAAAAGATTTGTAAAATTCATACTAATTTAATGCTATTCCGATTTTGAAACCTTTAATTGTCACCTTTTCATAAATATATTTGTTACCAATATGCAGAATTCCCAAAAAGTAAGTTTTTCTGGTTTCCAAGCCTTGATTGCTTCAGAACTAATGGTTTTAGAAGCGAATAAAATTTCGGCCCAAACTCAATTTAGACTTTTGCCCAATTGGAGTTCATTAAATGCACTTCTCCTTATTTCAAAGGTGAATGAAATTTATGGTGTATTTATTTCATCTGCTGATTTAGCTTCCTTAACAACATTAGAGGACCTTTATGAGCTTATTGCCAAAAATTTAGATGGCGTTAAGTAAATTACCTAATTTTGAATTGGTTGGATCAACAATAGTTATTCCTAAAAACCAAGAGGATAACTCCTTTTTAGAAGGATTAACACGATTAGAAAAAGAACAATTAATTCTTCATACAGGAATTAAATTTAGAAGAGTTGCCCCTGAATCAGATAAAATTGAAAATTATTTTCAGCTTGGCATTTCCCAGTTATTAGAGCAATTAAATTGGGAACCGTCCCAAATTGATGTGCTAATCTGTGTAACTCAATCTTTGCAAACACCTATTCCTTCTTTTTCTTGTCAAATACATGGGTTAATGAACTTTCCCTTGGGTACTTTATGCTATGATATAAATTCTGGGTGCAGCGGTTTTGTTTATGGAATTCATACTGTGATGAGTATAATGAATTCACTTTCGAAGGCAAATGCTAAGGCCATTTTGTGCTGTGGCGACTTCTCATCACAACTAATCGATAAGAATGATAAAAGCACCTTGCCTATTTTCTCGGATGCTGTTAGTATTTCAGGTATCGAGAAAAAAAACACAGGTATGATTTCACATTTCAATTTAGAAACGGATGGTAGTGGACGAAATGCAATATTTCTACAAGATAAAACTATGAAATTAAATGGAATTGATGTGTTTAATTACTCTTTAAAACTCGTTCCAAACCATTTAAGAGAACTTTTTAAACGTGCAGAAATTGAATTTCCTGAAAAAGAAGTGGTGGTTTTTCACCAAGCAAATAAATTAATAAACGACTCTCTAATCAAACGTTTAAATTTAGATTCAAACAAAGTTCCAAGTACTTTGTACCAATTTGGAAACACCGCATCGGCCAGCATTCCTTTAAGTTTGGGTATTTATGCTAACAAAAATTCAGTTACAAGGGCTATACTTTGTGGGTTTGGAGTAGGGTTTTCTTTGGCAAGTGCGCTGGTTTATCTTTCTTCTGATTATAAATTTTGTATAATTGAAAAATGAAGGATTTAGATTTGGTCATCCCTGTTTACAACTCCACAGCAAGTATTAAACAGCTTATTTCTTCCATAAATCAATTGGCACAATCGGCCTATTTCAATCTTCATGTTATTTTTGTTAACGATGGAAGCCAAGACAAAACGCATGAAACCCTGCTAGATTCATTGGGAATCGCAAATTTTAAAATCACATATATCCGTCTAGCCAAGAATTACGGGCAACACAGTGCAACAGCAACTGGATTTTTTCATTCCAAAGCTGAGTTCATTGCTACAATGGACGATGATTTGCAACATAACCCAATTGAACTTATTCAACTTCATAAAAAGATGCTTGAAGAAAATGCAGATTTAGTTTATGGCACTTTTGAAGAAAAAAAACACTCCTTTTTCAGAAACAGTGGAACCAAAATCTTGCAACTTATTTTAGGCTCTGAATCAAAAAAATACAAACTAGTAACTTCATTTAGATTAATGAAAAAAGAGGCGGTAGTGGCCTTTAAATCCAAACAAAGTAAATTTCATTTTATCGATGATTATTTAATACACTCCTCATCCATTGTATGTTCCAACAAGGTTTCCCACCATAGCAGGCTTTTTGGAAAATCTGGATATTCTGGTGTTTCCTTGTTTTCTTTGGCCTATACCATCCTTTTTCTTCACTCCTCACTTCCACTAAAATTTATTAGCCGATTGGGAGTATTCCTTTCCATCGCTTTTTTTGCTATTGGTTGTTATTATATTTTTCAGAAACTATTTTATGATGTTGCAATTGGATTTACATCCCTCATCGTAGCCATTTTTTTCTCAACGGGTTTAATCATGTTTTCACTCGGAGTTATTGGTGAGTATATTCGTCAAATATGGGTGTCTAACCAAGAATTAGACAAGGTAATTGTTGCAGAAATTTGCAAAAACTAATCAAATATGGGCTTCAATTAAGTCGGCTTGAACCAAATGAAATTGAGTTGGTAAGGCATTGGCGTAATAGTAAATTTGTTTTGAACCAAATGGAGTTTCAGGAACAAATAAGTGAAGCGCAACAAATTAATTGGTTCAAACAGATAGAAAAAAGCAAAACAGATTTTTATTATATAATTTATTTAAAGGAAACTCCTATTGGATTAATTCACCTAAACCAAATCGATAAAATTTCTAAAACTGGGCATGCAGGTTTGTTTATTGGTGAGCCAAATTTTATCGGCACTGGGGCTGTTCTGGGTGCATCTTTGCTAATTCTAGATTTTGCATTTAACACCTTGGACTTATCTACCATATTTGCGAAAGTAAAAAAGTCGAACTTTGCGGCAATAGAATACAACCAACTATTAGGCTTCGAATGGATTGCTAATTTAAATGCAGATTTTGATTTGTTTAGATTAGACCAAGTTCGGTTCAAACAGAAACATAAGCTTTTGGAAAAATTAATTGCCTTGTAAATCTCCTTGTTTTCACCTTTGTAAAATACGCCATCTAATTTCATTTAGAAGGTTTTCCCCTTCCAATCTTAAATACGTACGTGAAAATAAACTAGGGTTTAAAACCCACTTAACGGCCCTTTGGGGGAGTGAAAGCGCGCCATAGGGAAATTTTTTAAGTTTAAAATAAGGCTTAAGAATGGGTTGGATTTTAGTAAAAAACTCTATTCTGTTTTGTTGATAATAAGATTTGTTTCGCTTTGGCATAACCTCCATTCCAATATGGAAAGTGAGGTGTGCATCTGGAATAAATAATGGATTTTTAGCAAATGCAACAATATTGTGAACCAAGGTTACTTCAATAAAAGGAATGCCAATACAAATATTTCCTAAAACAAATTGGTTCAACAATTCTTTCTTAAAAATAAAACAATCGAAACCTGGATGTGATTTCCCTAAATCTGCATAAATTATATTTAGATTAGCCTGCTTCAAATGCTTTTTACTAATTCGTCTTCTGTTAATTACAATTGCATCATGCCCTTGGTTTAAATAGTCGATTACTGTATTGTAAAAAAAGGGCATTAAACCAATATCTGCATTGGTATAAATATAAAAATCTGATTCAGGCAATTCTACAAACTTGGAAAATATTTCTGCTATAAGTGGCAATTTCTTTTCAACTAACTTGGGATTTATATCAGAAATAGATTTTGTTAAACTCGTAAGGGACCTAAACCCATCAGGTAACAAAAAAGTGTCTGAATCAAATTGGGTTGAACCTAAAAAAATAGAACTCGCTTCCTTCGAAAAATCTCGGGCAGCTACCATGGATGAAAATGTTAACATTTGCGAAGTGTAAAATTCATCTTCAATGGAAACATCCACAGGATTTATTATATGTGCAATTCGTGGCAATAGTAAAAAGATTATTCGCTAAAAGTTAACTAGTCAAAAATAAAGAAAAAATAATAGCTTGCATGTGTTGGATGGATTAATACAAAAGAAAGGTTTCTTTTGTGTTTTTCAACACCAGAGTTAATAATGGAAATTATAAGAAAAATAAGTTCTGAGCCAGATAGCTTTGTTGAATACTTCAAAAAAATTTGGAGCTACCGGTCCCTTATTTGGGTGTTTGCAAAGCGTGATTTAAAGGTAAAATATGCGCAAACGGTAATTGGTATGGGCTGGTCAATTTTACAACCTTTAACAGCCCTAATAATTTATAGTTTCTTCTTTGGTTTCATTCTTAATTGGAAGGCAGATAACCTACCCTTTCCAGTTTATGTTTTAAGTGGATTAATTGGCTGGAATTTTTTTTCTTATATCGTTTATCAAGGTTCATCGAGCATTCAAGACGCAGGAAATACAATAAAGAAAATTTACTTTCCAAAAAGCATTCTGCCTTTTTCTAAAATGGTAATTGCATTGGTGGAATTGGTTTTGAGTTTGTTACTATTAATTCCCTTACTTATTTATTATAAAATAAGCATTTCTTGGAATATTATATTTTTTCCTCTTGCAATACTTTTTAATGCCATTTGCGGCCTCCTGCCAGTTTTTTGGATAGCCACTTTTGCCTATAAAAAAAGAGATTTATTTCACTTATTACCCTATTTGGTAACTTTTGGTATTTGGTTTACTCCAGTCTTTTTTTCTACTAATATATTGCCAGAACGACTATCCTTTTTGATGAGTTTTAATCCTATGGCAAATGTAATTGAGTTTTGGCGCTGGATACTTTTTAGTTTTGGCGAGTTTGAGTGGGTTTGGATTATTAACTTTTTTATAGTAACGGCTTTATGTATTATTGGCATGTATTTCTATAATCAAAAAGAAAGTGAATTTAGCGATTACGTATGAGTTCGGACATTGTCATACAGGTTAAAAACCTGTCAAAAAAATACACACTAAAACATCCCGTAAAAGATGTTGATGGAAATGTTACATATGAGCATTGGGCACTCAATGAGGTATCATTTGAAATAAAAAAGGGAGAAGCTGTTGGCATAATTGGACCAAACGGAAGCGGAAAAAGCACATTGTTAAAAATTTTATCAGGCATAACCAAACCAACAAGTGGCTCAGTAGAAATTAGAGGTAGGGTAGCAAGCATTTTGGATATTGGAGCTGGGTTTCATCAGGAGTTAAGCGGAAGAGAAAATATTTATTTAAATGGTCAAATTTTAGGTTTTAAAAGGAAAGAAATAAAACAACAATTTGAGAAAATAGTTGCCTTTAGCGGGATTGGAAATTTTATTAATGAGCCAGTAAAAAACTACTCCAACGGAATGTACCTGCGTTTGGCTTTTAGCATTTTGGTTCACCTCGATTTTGATATTTACCTGTTTGATGAAGTGATGAGTGTGGGAGATGCAGAATTTCAACTAAAATCTCACAAGAAAATTGAGGAATTAATTCAATTTGGCAAATCAATTATTTTAGTGAGTCACAATTCAAAAGAATTAGAAAAATTTAGTCGACAAATATTTCTAGAAAAAGGTGGACTAGTGCCAACAGAAGAAATAAATCTTACTCACTATTTGGAAAAATCAATGATATCCCAAAACAACATTAATATTGAAACTAAAAATTGCAAAATTGAAGAATTTAAACCCTCGCACCCTATAGATTTAGTTGAGTTAAAGCAAGTTATTCTAAAGCAAAATGAAGATAAAAATGCTCCCTTTTTCACCGATCTCCCACTTATTTTAGAAATTGAATACATCAAAAAAAAATCAAATCAAACTCTTGATTTATTAATCAGCATATCGAATTTAAATGGAGACATACTTTTCTCTTCAAGTCCGTTTATAGGTGGTTCATTTAACCAAAAAACGGAAGCGGAAAATCCACGTATTCAATGTGAGTTTCCATCCAATTTTTTCAATTCCCAAATTTACTCTCTCCATATATGGTTTTTCAAAAACTTAGACCAATCCCTTTCCAATCAAAATCATTCTTTCACATCTAAAACATTTCTAAATGAAAAAAAAATTGACGTGTCTAATGCCTATAAAAATGTAATCCAATTTAAGCCAACTTTCAGAAAAAATGGATTGGTAATAGATTTAAGTTCCTTAAACATTTATGGTGCACTATTACCTCAATTAAAATGGACTGAAATTTAATATTAAATAATCCCAAATGGTACATTCAAATTCTAATAACATATTGAATTTTATTCAAGCGCCAAGTATAGTAAAATCCCTAAGTGAATTTGAAGAGTTAATTTTTAATCCTTCCAAACTCACCTTCATTGAAATCGACTTTTTTGAAAAATTCAATGAAATTGCTAAAATTTTGGCCCTAAATAAAATCAAGGGAAACGTTGTCAATATTGGAATATATAAAGGTGGAGGCGCTTTATATATGAAATCCGTATTTGAAGAACTTGAACTAATCGAAAAAAAATGGTGGTTGTTTGACTCATTCCAAGGATTTAATGTAGAAACAATTACTTCCTCAAAGGAAATTGAGACATTAAAGTGGTTTAATCAGTATCTTGAAAATGTTGATGAACCAAAACCTAGTGATATTTTGGATTTGTTTCGCAAATTTAACCTGCATAAGAATTTAAACATCGTGGAAGGATTTATTGAAAACACCTATAAAAAATATCCCCAAGAATCTATTAGCCTTTTACATATTGATGTAGATTTTTATAGGTCCACATATAATTGTTTAAACTATTTCTACCCTCTTGTTGTCTCTGGAGGTTGGGTAATTATTGACGATTATTACCTTTCCTCAACTGATTGCGGTGAAGCAGTTAATCAATTTATTAAGGAAAATAAACTAAAGGCAGAGCTAAAGCGATTGGGGAATTATCAAGCAGGCTGGCAAAAAATTTAATTCAATCATCTTTGCATTTATCTATTTATGAATTATCAGAAAACCTTATTTTGGCTAAATGAACTAATCAATTCAAGCAGTTTTATTCATTTTTATAAGAAAATTCAGGAAACAAAAAAAAATAGATCTAAGCCTTATAAAAGTTATATCGGTTTAAACATTGAAGAAAAAAACCTATTATCCATCAAGTTTTATTTTACCTTTTTACATGAAATATCATTCCATGATATCGAAAATATTTTAGGAGAGAATGGAGCACAAATATTCTATAAAGATTACGAAAACAGACATATTAACAATGATCCAACCAGTGGTGGAGCGGGCTTTACTTTTTCTTTAAAATATTCATTCGAAGAAAAAACACCAATTAAAGGACTCTACTTTATGGTAAAATGTGATCAAGAGGAATTCACAAGATTGGAAGAATCCAAGAAATTCCTAGAAAAATTCGGTTATTCCCCAAAATTCAATCCTAAAAAACTTATCTACAAAGCCTTTAAGGATACAGAAAGCGAAATTGAAACAAGAGAACTTTTTTATATTAGCGACTTCATTTTCAAAAAATTTCTATCAGAATATTTCGATGAACCTTACCTTCAAAATTCACATGAAATTGAGCTTAGTTGTGGTAAAGAGAAATACAGAAAAGTAAACCTATTATTAAATTTACCAGACTTCAAAGAAAATTACTCTAAAACAGTACGAGGGAAGAAAATTGAGAGCGCTTTGTCTTCTCTGCCCATATTTAAAAACTATACAGCTGTTTGTCCAGGCATTTATCAAAAATCAGAAATAGACTCTATTTATCTTATCAATACCGATACTATCCAAAACCAAGATATTCAAACCATCGAAATTTTTAAGGACGAAATGGCTTCCCAAACTCCAAAGCCTTCAAATAATGATAACTACAAATCAATACTAAAAAAATTAGAATTTGTGCCTAAAAACATTAATGAATACGATTTTGACGTGTTTTTAAATTACAAGAAAGTGGATGTTTTGTTGCATTCGCAAGATTTAACTCATATTGAAAATTTATGTAATTATATTAATTCAAAAAAAATTATTGGGGATATTGTAGAATGTGGAGTTTGGAAAGGTGGGTCGGCTATTTTGCTTCGTTCACTATTAGATGAAACTTGGAAAAGTATGAATAGAAAAATGTGGCTAGCAGATTTTTTTGGGACTGGATTTGATTTTGACCAAGAAAACATGCAACAAAAGGAGTTAACTACCTTTAACAAAGCATCCGAATTCAAAATAAATCCTCCTCAAATTAATGAGGTTAAGAACTTTCTATGTGATTTTGGAATACTTGATGAAACTACTAACTTTTTAATAGGAAATATTAATAAAACTCTTCATAAGGCCCAAATAGAATCAATTTGTTTGTTGCATCTTGATTTGGATTTTTATGCTTCAACAAAAAATGCACTTAACATGCTTTATGAAAAAGTAAGTGTTGGAGGATTAATATTAATCAATGATTATAATGTCAAAAATTTAAATTGCAAAGAAGCTATTTTAGATTTCAGGAAATCATCACAAATTACTAATCCATTAATAGAAATTGGAGATTATTTGGCATATTGGATTAAATCCTAAACATTAAATGGAAACACCAATTGTAATTTTTATATATAAACGACCTGCACAAACTAAAGCTTTGTTTGAAAAAATTAAGCAAATTAGGCCCAAAGAACTTTTTATTTTTGCAGATGGTCCATCATCAGAAATTGAAATTGACATCTGTAACCAAACAAGAAAAATTACGGAACAATTAGATTGGAATCCTTTAGTGTATAGAGACTATTCAACCACTAAAATTGGATTAAGTAAAAGAATAATTAGTGGACTAAATTATGTGTTTTCAATTAGAGAAAGGGCAATCATATTAGAGGATGATTGTATTCCAAACTCCACTTTTTTTTATTTCTGTGAGGATCTGTTAGAAAAGTACTCTGACTCGAACAGGGTCATGCAAATAAGTGGTACAAATTTAATGTTTGATGGAACTCACGAAAACAAAACCTCGTATTTTTTTTCGAAATTTACACTGCCTAATTGGGGATGGGCCACCTGGAGTAGAGCATGGAAATTGTTTAATCCCAATTTTGACACCTGGAAAAAAAACTCACTAAAATTATCATCAAATCTCTCCTCGCCATTAAAATCAACATGGAAAAGCTCATTTGGTTCTTTGTCTATGGGCAATCAAGACTCTTGGGATATCCAATGGATGCTTGATGTTTGGATGTGCAAGGGCTTGTGTATTATTCCTTCTGTGAATTTAATAACTAATATTGGTGTAGGTGAAGGAGCCTCCTATATGCCCATCGATAGCAAATATGCTTTTATTTCTAACCCAGAAAAAAAGATGAAAATTGCCAATAATCTGTCAAATTTTATTTTGCCTAATGAATTAATTTTAGAAGCTGAGGTAGAAAAATTGCTCACTGATTTTATTGCGTTCAACAGGAAAAACAGACCTTTAAGTCTTACCAACCAATTTGTAAATTTCCTTCAACCAAAAACTTCTTTAGAATCATTTAAAAATCTCAAAGAATTAAAAGAATGGATTTTGCCTGCCCATGAATTTACTTTTTTACCAGAAAGCTTTTTCCAATCTTGCTTGAAAGTTCTGCCTCTAATTCCCAATATTAAGGAGGGTAGTTGGGTGCAAGTGGGAGCATGGAAAGGCGGCTGTACCGCTTTTTTTAAATTCTTAATGCGAGACTTAGCGATCAACCAAACCATATTTATTTACGATACTTTTTCTAAAATCCCCATATCAAATATCAAGAACAAAAAAGATATAGCATTCATTGAATATTTTTCTATTGGAAGCAATATTCCAAATTACAAACAAAATGTGATTTCATTATTGGAGCAATTTGAGCTTGAAACAAATGTACATTTTGTTGAAAAAGACATTCTATTGTTGAACCCAAATGATTTACCAGAAACTATTGCTTTTGCTTGTATTGATGTTGACTTCTATGAACCAACATATAAAATCCTAGAATTAATTTATCCCAAATTAATGATTGGTGGAGTCCTATTAATTGATGACTATTATTCTCAATTTTTGAATTGCAAAGAAGCTGTGGATGATTTTTTTGAGACCCATTCATTTTACAATGAAGTAAAATACGAGCCATTAAATTCTTTTACACTCCAGATAACTCGTTTAAAATGACCAAGATTAATACTCTTTCCCCAATTGTCCTTTTTACACATAAAAAATCAAACAATCTCAAGCCTATTCTTGGTTCACTTCCATCCATAAAAAAAAGGAAAATATATATCGTTTCTGATCCTGAACAAAATGAAATGGAAAAGTTATTTGTTAAAGAAACCAAAGAACTCATCCAATCTCATCCCCAATCCTTCTTTTTTGAGTGGATTATTCCAAATTCACATAAAGGAGTATTACACATTTTTGACTACGCTTTAGATATTGTTTTTGAAAAAGAAAAACAGGCCATTATCCTAGAAGATGATACCATTCCTTCTCCTAAATTTTTTAAGTATTGCGAACAAATGCTTGAGAAACATGAAAACAATTCACAGATAGGAAGCATAATCGGAACTAACCTTGGCGCTTTGCATGATGCTGAAATGTATTGTACAGTTCCAATTGGAATGCCCTTTTGGGGTTGGGCAACTTGGGCTGATAGATGGAAATCAATGCCAAAAGATTATTCCTTTTGGGATCGTTTTATCCTCACAGAAAATTACAACGACCTTAACACTTCTATCCTAAAACCTCTCCTAAATTCTTTTGACAACAACAGAAAAGTTCCAAAATCGTGGGACCTCAAATGGGCCATGTTCCAATTAAGTAAAGGAATGGAATGCGTTATTCCAGGTTCTAATCTAATTTCAAATAAAGGATACTCCAACTTAGCAACTTTTACAAAAATAGAAAACTCTGAATTTGAAAATCTTCCAATTGATTCCAGTAATTATTCTAATACAACGTTTCAGAAATCGGATCAAAAATTAAAACACAATTTTTTTCAAAAACAGCTAGTGTTTCTAAATGAATTTGCAAATCGAAAAACACCTAATTAAAATTAATTAATTCACCCTAATTTTGAACTGCTCCTACTAAGATTATATCTTACCTATTTCAATAATTTTCATCCTATGCTAACAAGGCAACTTTTTAAATCCGAAAACGACACCAAACAATATCTTAAAGATGGGTTTGTAAAAAAAACTTTGTTAACTACCGAACAAAGCAACTCCATTCTTAACCAATTATTGTTACTTAAACCAGACGATAATTATGCTCCAAACAGGTCTGGAAGCTCAAATTATCATTGCACTTTTTTAGATACCAACGAATCCTATAAACGGGCAACTAACCAATTATTCAAATCTTTCTTTAACCCATTGGTGGAGGAACTTTTTAATGATTACCATGTTTGGAATGCCAACTTTTACGTAAAACCTCCCGGTGCAGGGAAATTTGAAATACATCAAAATTGGACACATGTTGTTGAAGAAAAATTCACTTCCTTTACCATTTGGTGCCCTTTGGTTGACACCAGTACAGAGAATGGAACCATTACATTAGTGAAGGGCAGTCATAAAATAGTGCCTGATATTGCCACATTAGATGTGCCCTATTATTTCCATAATTTTGAGCAAACCCTATTAGACAATTACCTTGAACCTATTTCATGTAAGGCAGGAGAATGTGTGATTTTTGAAGATGGTGTTATTCATTTCTCAGACCTTAATAAATCTGAAAACCCTCGCTATGCACTTCAAATTCTTATTGGACCCAAATACACACAACCGGTTTATTATTATTTCAATAAGGAGGAACCTGAAAAAGGATTTGAGGTTTTTGAAATTAATGAGGAGTTCTTTATGAAATCAAATTACTTAACTTTTAAGAATCGCCCTGCATTTCAAAAATCACTTGGCTTTGTTCCAAATACTAACAAGCTTTTAACTCCAGATGAGTTTTCAAAGGCACTTGCCAATGGAGAAAAAAGAAGAGAAGAATTGTATGGAAAAATTTACTAAATGTGCACTAATTACCGGAGGCACATCCCAACTTGGCTTCGAATTAGTAAAGTGCTTTGCCCAAAACAATTGGAGGGTTCATGCTACAACTAGGAACCTAAAAAAATTAACTGAAAAACACCAAATTCCAAATGTTACTTTTCACCAATTAGATCTCACTCTTGAAAAAGAAATTTCTGAATTTATTAATAAACTTTCCTCCTTAGAACCACAAATTGATTTGCTGCTAAACAATGCAGGTTTTGTTTTATCTGGCCCTTTTGAAGCTTGCTCGGATGAACAAATAAGAAGGCAAATGGACGTTAATTTTTTTGGTACCTTATTTACCATCAAAGCACTTTTGCCTAAATTTAAATCTCAAAAAAATGGCACTATAATTAACATTTCTTCTCTCTGTGGTTTAACTACCTTTCCCATGTTGTCAGTGTATCATGCAAGCAAATGGGCATTAGAGGGTTTTACAGAATCTTTGATGTATGAATTAGCACCATTTGGCATTAGGGTAAAGTTAATTGAACCAGGTGGAATTATGGACAATAATTACCAATCAAAAATAGAATTTGCCGAGAAAGATTTAATTGAATACAAACAATTACTAGATAAAGTTCACCACTCAAACTGGTTTCCATCCTTTACTTCCCCAGAGGAAATTGCAAATAAACTAGTAAAAATTGCAGAAGAAAATAGCCTTCAACTCAGGCACCGAATTGGAGAGGATTGCGAATTGCTTCTGAATGAGCGCATGGAAAACCAAGCAGATGAACAATTTCTTTTGAACACTAAAAATCGAATATTGGGCAACTGAGAAAATGGTAATGGAATTAGATTTAACTGGATTTGAATTTTCACAAAACCCATATGCGGTTTATGAGGAACTAAGGAAAACTGGACAGGTTCATTATTTCTCAAAAACAAATAGTTGGCTAATTATTGGCTATTCAGAAATTCAAGAAATCCTTGGAAATTTTGAATTATACTCCTCCGAAGGAAGTAATTCTTTTGATCCCATTTTATTAAACTGTGACCCCCCTGCACATACCAGACATAAAAAAGTTTTGATTTCCGAAAACGGAATCCTTGCTCCAAATAGGATTGATAAATTAGAAGCTCAAAACAGAGAAATTTGTAAATCACTAATTAGAAATCTTAAGAACAAAAATTCCTTCGACTTACTGGTAGACTTTGCTATGCCCTTTTCTACGCTAGTTATCTTAAACCTCTTGGGAATTAAGCCAGATTCTACTAACGAACTAAAAAAATGGTCTGAAGGGGCAGTGCTTAGCAAATCAATTTACAATACCGAATTTGCTATACAGCAATGGAATGAACTAAAACCAATTGTGCAAGGTTGGATAGAAGAGGCAAAAAATCAAGGTAGCAATTTTGGAATAGCAAGCTTGTTTTTAAATGAAGAAGCTAAATCGTGGGATACAGAAAGCTTGTTAAACCTTATCAAAGTCTTACTTTTAGGAGGAAATGAAACCACACCCAACTTAGTATCTTCTGCCTTATTGTTGCTATTAAAAAATTCAGAACTTCAAAAACAAATCGGTTTGAACCAAACGCTAATTCAAGACTTTTTATTTGAAACTCTTAGAATTGAAGCGCCCACTCAAATCATACAGCGAGTTAACAAATCCGAAATAATTTTAGAAGGAAAAGTCATTCCTGCCCATTCAACCATAGGTTTAGCTATTGGCGCCGGAAATCGTGACCCCCGAATTTTCAAAGACCCAAATACATTTAACCTGAATAGAGAAAAAGGAAAAATACTTTCGTTTGGTTATGGACCTCATTATTGTATTGGTGCAACCCTTGCAAAACAAGAGGCTCAAATAGCATTTGAGGAACTATTAACTGCCTTTCCTTCCTTGGGTTTAAGTAACAATTTCAAGCCAAAATACCGACACTCTAGCCATGTTAGAGGCTTATCCAGCATGGAATTATTTGCCAACAAGGAAAGCCTGGATAACCTAAACTCTCTTCGCCAAAATGCATTCAATTTGCTTGAAACAACTTTAAAAGAAAAAGCTCATTTTCCAACGTACGAAAACTACCCAAACCTGGATAAAAACACTTGGCATTACACATTTCCTTCTCCGTTTATTCATGCCAATGTGCTGTATTCCTTAGTAAAATCAAAAGAAACAAAAGCTATTTCTTTGGTTCAAACTGGTAAAGAATTTTTGGTTCGAACCAAAGAAAAAAATGACATCTGGCGCTTTTGGAAATTAGACAATTGCAGAAATCCAGTTCCACCAGATTTAGATGATACAGCTATCTGTTCTTTTATTTTGAGATACTTGAAGGAACCAGTTGATAATACCGATTTGTTTTTAGAGAATATTCAAGAAAATGGTTCGCTAAAAACATGGTTAATGCCTTCACCCAAAATGCTATTTAAGAATCCGTCTTTAGCATTTGAATTATTTAAACAAAAGTCTTTAATAAAGCCAACACTTCAAGCCAAAATGTTACATGAATTGGATGGTGAATTGGGCGTAATGGCAAATGCTATGATGTATTTGGGCCAATCGGTTCAAACCGAACCTCTAATAAATTATTGTATAACAAATTGGCAAACAAGAAACGATAACAAACATTTTTATGATAACGACTTAGTTGTTGCCTACCACATTAGTAGAGCTTATCAGGAGGGCGTCAAAAAATTCGCTGTTTTAAGGGAAAGTGTTTTGAATTGCATTCCTTCAATAACAGACCAAACCAAAACCCCAGAAATTCTATTGTCTTTTTTAATTGCGAACTATTTTGAGGACCCTGATTTTTGTAAAAGAATAAAAAGCGTCCTATTGGACAGGATAAATTTAAACAAACTACAGTTTGAAAACTTTCGCTATTTCACTTCAAAGGACAGAAATTTTTATGGCGGTTCTGAGTGCTTAACTGCCGCATGGTTTCTGGAGGTAACAGAGAATTGGTAATGCAAGCAATCCAACATATTTACAATCGAGTTAGATCTTTTGTTACCTACAATTTTATGTTGTATTGCAATTATTTTGTGCTTTTTGTATTGGCTTTTTCACTGTCAAAAAATGAGGCAATAAATAATTTTCTTCCCATTTTAGTTGCCTATTTATTGGTAGGAATTGCCGGTTTTCTATTAAATGATTTTTGGGATAAAGAAAAGGATCAACTAGCTGGAAAACCCAATATTACAAATCACTTAAAGCCTAAAATCCTAATTGGATTAATTGCAGGCATCCTGTTAATTGGACTGGCCTTACTGCATTTAGTTGCGGTTTCTACTACCGTTTTTTTGAGTGTTCTAATCAGTTTGCTCATTCTCTATTCTACCCCAAAAATTAGACTCAAAGAAAAAGGAATTTGGGGTGCTATAACTGATGCACTTTATGCACATGTAATACCTGAATTGATATTAATCGCTTATATCAACTTATATCTAGATTTTTATTTTTTTCCGATTTTTTTCCTTTTGTTCAATTTTGGAATTGGATTAAAAGATATACTCCTACATCAGTTGGAAGATTTGGAAAACGATAAACTTAGTAAGGTGAAAACACTTGCAACTGAAAATATTTCCTTAGCTAAAAAAATTGTAGAAAATATTAATTGGATCCTTTGGCCAATATTAATCGCATTCTTAGTTGAGGTATATTTATATTCCAATCAAATTGTACTATTACTTATTCCAACATTTGTTTTACTTACCATCCTGTATAATTGGATTAAAAAGAAAAACAATAGCAACAACCAGCCACTCAAAATATATGTTATTTGCAGTACTTTGGTATTAATATTCTCAGCCATACAAACTAATTTAGGCTATCTTGTTGTTTTACTCATTCACCCATACTTCCTTTCTTTTTTCAGAAGTTCACTTCATGCGTTTTATTTAAACCTTATTTACCTATTAAAAATTATTTTTGGCCGAATTCTGTTAACGTATGTTCCTCTTTTAGTAAATAACATTCTTTATTATGGATTTAAAATTATTGGAAGAGATTTAAAGAAAAAACCACTTTATTCAAAAGAGTTTGAACCTAAAATTTTAAAAAAAATTAGAAAACTATTGCGTTAATTCACTTCATAAAACTTGAGGTACTTGTTACTAAACCGCTACAAACATTTAATCAATTTAAAGATTTGCCTGCTAAAGAAAATTTTACTTCCCTTTTTTACTTCCTAGTTTTAACTGGTTTGTTTGGGTACTGGTTTATTTGGATTCAAACAATAACCATTGATGCTACAGTTGTTTTTAATTCTATTTCTATAGAGAAACAATCATTTGAGAAAACAAGAATGGAATACATTCCAGACACCCTTTATGAAAATATTCCATTGTCCTTTGATTCTTCTTTGTCTCATTTAAATGTATTATTTGAAAAAATAGAATCGAAAAATACAAATCAAGAAACAAAAAACTATTTAAAAGCTCTTTACCTTTCAGATTTTGTTTATGGAATATTTTCTTTCCAATTACTTGGTTCAGAGTTGGGACATTCCTCCCATTCTATTAACATTAAGAATTGGAATTCCATTTCATTAAGAGACTGCTACAATAAGGGAAATAAAAATGAATTTCCAATCTGGTGCGAAAATCGGTCGTCCTTTTTTACCCGATTGGCAGATTCCCTATTGCATTTGAAATCCAGGATTATTTCTTTACCTGGTATACATTCCTTTCCAATAGTTTTTCTAAAATCTGGTGCTTATATTTTTGATCCAAGCGATCCTTATGTTGTTTTTGATTCTCAATTTAGCAAAGTTGTTTCGTATGAAAACCTAATCAAAAATAATTTATCCGATATAAATATTCATAGAACCAATAGGCATTTCGGAAATTCTGGTCTTTTGATTTCAGTTGGTTTATGGGAAAAATTGTTTCAATCAGATAGAAACAGCCTCCAGTTTTTCGACAGTCTTGTTTTTGAATATGTTTTAAACAATAAAAAACAACTACAAATTGTGACAACAAATTGTGAAATTGAACCACACTATTTTAGCAGCCGAATGCAACCAACAAATTCCCTTAATGACCCATATATTTTGAAACCAAAAAATCTCTTATATCCCAAACGAATGAAAAAAAATCGATTCAATAAGTTCTACCTAGGAAAAAATTGCAAATAAAATGTGCGGAATACTTGGTCAAATTGAATTAAATAAACAAATTAATGAAGAGGAGTTTGGCAAAATGTTAGACACTCTTATTCACAGAGGCCCAGATGATTCTGGTGAATACTTCAATGCTCAAAAAAATATTGCATTAGGTCATCGAAGATTGTCATTCTTAGACCTTAGCCGAGCAGGAAAACAACCTTTAGCTAACAATGAAAAAACAATTTGGATAACTTTTAATGGAGAAATATACAATTACCCAGAACTGAAAGAACAATTAAAAAACAAATATGAATTTAATACCGAAACAGATACAGAAGTAATACTTGCTGCCTATCAAGAATGGGGAATTGATTGTTTGCAAAAATTAAAAGGAATGTTTGCATTTGGCTTGTACGATACAACCTTAAACAAACTTTTCTTGGTACGCGATAGGTTTGGTATTAAACCACTTTATTATGCTAAAATTAACCATACGTTTTTATTTGGTTCAGAACTAAAAGCCATTATGGCTTCTGGTATTATTCCAAAACAAGTTAATTTTAGTTCGTTAGCCGATTATTTTGTGTACCGTTATATTCCTTCTCCAAAAACCATTTGGCAAGATGTATGCAAGCTACCTCCTGCACATTATTTAGAATTAAACACATTAACATTAAGTAGTTCCACCAAAGAATATTGGACCTTAAAATCGGAGGAAAACTTTGAAATGAAAGAGATTTTGGTAAATGAGGTGAACCAAATTTTAGCCAAATCCGTTCAAGAACATACAAGAGCAGATGTTCCAATAGGTTCGTTTTTAAGTGGCGGGTACGATAGCAGCGCTTTGGTTTATTACATGAAGCAAGCTGGGCATCAACCACAAACCTTCTCTATTGGATTTGAGGATTGGGAAAAAAGCGAAGACCAATTTGCCAAAATTGTAGCAGACTCCTTAGGTGTTGAAAACACGAGTGTACAAGCAAATGAGGAAAGCTTAAAGCTTTTAAATTTAATGGCAAATGTTTACGATGAACCCATTGCTGATATTTCTATTATTCCAACCTATATTGTTAGCAAATTGGCTCAAACCAAGGTAAAAGCGGTATTAAGTGGCGAAGGTGCAGATGAAATATTTGGAGGTTATACCTGGCAACATGAATTCCTTTCCAAAAAGAAACGATGGTTCGACTTTTTCTTCTCAAAAGACACCGTTTCTTTTTATGCAAATTCAATGGCAATGGGGTGGTTTGATTCTGATGAGTTAAAACAGCTCTTGCATCCAAATTTGCATAAATTTATTCCTATGGATGTTCATTGGTTTTACCGCAAACACTTTAATAAAAATTTATCTCCTTTAAAATCAATTCAAATGATGGATATGAAGTGTTTTATGGGAGAATTAGTTCTAACCAAAATAGATAGAGCGAGCATGGCCAACTCCCTTGAGGTGAGAGTTCCATTTTTGGATCACACTCTTTTCGAAAAATTGTTTTCTATACCTGAGAAGGATTATTACAATCCTAATCAAACCAAAGAACTCTTGTTCCAAAATATCAAAAACTATCTGCCTAAAGAAATATTAGACAGAAAAAAGCAAGGTTTTGTAGGACCAGATAGCTATTACATGAATTTGGAATTTTACAAAAAGGAACTTGCTAATAGCTCCTTGGTTAAACATCATATCATCAACCAAAAATACCTAGATAAACTTCTTACCGAAACCTACAATTGGAAACTTTGGAAAATATTGGTTATGGAAAAATGGTTTAGAAAATGGATTGACTAAAAAGAACACGTATATTGCTCAAAAAACTCTTCGAAAAAACATGACATCAGTTCTCATTACAGGTGGTGCGGGCTTTATTGGTTATCATTTGCAAAAACAATTGCAAAACACCCATCTTGTTAACGCCATCGATTTAATTGAGTCACCCACTTCTGCAATAGCTCTAAGAAAAGTCGGTTTGAACCAATTAAAACATGCTGATATCAAATTAAATTTTTTGGATAAGTTGTCTGAATCTCCAGAGGTGGTGGTACACCTAGCCGCAGAAACAGGAATTGCAGGGTCTCTCATACATCCCACAAAATATTTTGAAACAAATGTTGCTGGAACCTTTAATGTTTTAGAACAATGTCGTTTAAATGGGATAAAGAATATAATTTATGCCAGCAGTTCTAGTGTTTATGCCCCCAATTTATCCCAAATGGTGGAAGACGCAGATACTAGCCTTCAATTATCTTACTACGGCACCACAAAAAAAATGAGCGAGATAATGATTGAAAACTACTGCAAACAATTTGGATTAACCGCTATTGGCTTAAGGTTTTTTACCGTTTATGGCTCCTTTACACGACCAGATATGGCTGCTTATAAATTTATGCAAGCCATAGATGCAGGTAATAAAATAAACTTGTATAACAACGGCGAAGTGTTTAGAGATTTTACCCATGTAAGTGATGTGGTAAAAAGTATTGAGTTGGTTATTGCCAAAATAATTTCTGAACCAAAAGGTTCCCATCAGATTTTTAATATTGGTTATGGTCAACCTATAAGTATTAGAGAATACGCAGAATGCATTGCCAAACAATTAAAAAAACCTCTACACATAGAAAGCAAACCTCTTCCAGAAAATGAACTTTTAAGCACACATAGCAATACTCAAAAATTGGATAAATATATACACTACAAACCCATTTGCAATTTAGAGGATGGCATTGCAGAAATGACAAATTGGTTCAAAACGAATACATATGAATAAGGGAACTTTTGTGTTTGTAGTATGTGGCTCTAAAGAGCATATAGATACGCTACATTTCTCTCTGTCGTATTTAAAAAAATATAGTAAAAATAATATCCTTGTTCTCACTGATTCTAATAGAAATGAATTGCCAATTGAACACGATTCAATTATTGATGTAAAAACACCAGAAAACTATAACCACCACCAAGCTAGCATATACTTGAAAACGGGAATTCATAAATTTTTACCTTCAGGTAATTTATATTGCTATTTGGATACAGATATTATTGCCGTTTCCTCAAATTGTGATGCCATTTTTAACGAATTTATAGCTCCCATTCGCTTTGCCCCAGACCATTGCCAAGTTAGAAAATTTAGCTCCTATGCTATAAATTGTGGCTGCTTAAAGACCCGTGAAAGAGACCGTGAAATTTTTAATGAATTTGTAGCAGAAGTGCAAGGAACAAGCATTAAAGATGAAGCGCTTAAATCCAAATCAAAGGCCTTACAATTAGAGTTTGATTTACTCAAAAAATCATGGTTTAAAAAAGCCATAACTGCTGTGAGGTATTTTACTAGTTATCCAATCTTTAAATTTAACAAGGAATTCCATTTCAATAAAAAATCACGCACTTGGCACGATACTTCAGGGGCAATTGTAATGTATGAAATGGATATTGAAAAAATGCAAAAAGCCACAGGCTTAAAGTACAATAAATGGAACCAAAAATGGTATAATAAAATAGGTGAAGACATTTGGTTTGATGAATGCAATCATTTAACAGAATACATCAATCAAGAATTTAAAATTGAAATAAAAGATAAAAATTGGCAGCATTGGAATGGTGGAGTATTTTTATTTAACAATGAAAGTCATAATTTCTTAAATTCTTGGTTCGAAAAAACCATGCACATTTTTACCCTACCCAATTGGAAAACCCGCGACCAAGGCACATTAATTGCAACGGCGTGGGAATTTGGATTAGAAAACCATCCAACACTTTCAAAACAATTTAATTTTATTGCAGATTTCAATAATAATGGGGTTCAAGTAAACCAAGATACAAACCAACTCACAGATGATGGTTTTGTTACAACTTACAATGCGTCCTTGGTGCATGTATATCACCATTGGATGGATAAATCATGGCCAATTTGGCAATGGATTGAAAGCAAAGCTTAACCTTTAACATTAATCCAAAAAAATCCTTTTGTAAGACTGCCCAATTTACCTAATTTGCTGTTAAAATTACCATGTCCTGCATCTATCATGATATTCAAAGACACTCGTAAGGAAGTACAATTTGAAAAAGAAGGCTTTACTCTTTTGCCAAATTTTTTAAATACAAATCAATTGGCAGAAATTGATAAATTATATGTAGAACTTGGAATTGAATCCCTTCATGAAATCTATTCCAACGTAAAAGATAAGGACACTGAATTTAATGAAAAAATAGACCAAACCTTAATCCAAATTTACAAACCTTCCCTCGACCAAAATTTTGTGAATTACAAACCCGGTGGTGGTGCTTTTCTGATTAAGGGGACTGGAGAAAAAAGCGTTTCTTCCTTACACCAAGATTGGAACGTGGTAGACGAATCCAAATACCAATCTATGTGCGTGTTTTGTCCCTTAATTGACGTTGATGAAAAAAACGGATGCATACAAATAGTAAAAGGGACTCACAAATGGTTCAAATCTCTCCGGTCTATCAATATGCCATCCTTGTTTGTAGATTTTGAAGATGTAAAAGATTTGCTTGTGGCTGTTCCTGCAAAACGTGGAGATGCCATTGTATTTGCACACAATGTTTTCCATGGTTCATTACCCAATTTTACCAATCAAATTAGACCAGCAGCCTCTGTAAGTGTGGTATCTGTAGAATCAGAATTAATCCATTATTATCGCCAAAATGAGAAAATAGATTTGGTGGATGCAAGTAGGTTTTTCAATGAATCTGTGCACCAAATAATGCAAAATAAACCACAAGAATTAACTACCCTTAAAACTATAGATTATAAATCAAATTATAATTTAAACCACCAAGAATTTAGGAAGAAATACAAACAAAAAACGAGTCTGTTTCATAAGTGGTTCAAATAAAAAAATTTAGTTTTTTTCTATTGAAGTGGATTCCGTTTCCTTTTGAATATCCTTTAACAACAAACTTAGATTCTTACTATTAGGATAATAAAACAAACCCTTCTCAGCCCAAGTTATTGCCTCTGGGTATTGCTTTTTTGTAAACAAGGTATAAGTCAGAATTTCATAAATGTTTTCGTTTTGGGGGTAGTTAACCAAATACTTTTTAGAGTATAGGATGGTTTCATCTAGTAGGTTCAAATCAAAACAAGTTTTGGCCAACTCTTCTAAAACAAAAAGATTTGAACTATCCAACTGGTAACAAATATCCAAATATTTTTTTGCTGAAATAAAATTGCTTTGCATTAAATAAAGCCGGGCCAAATCAAAATTTGCATTAAAATAGCTAGGGTATATTTGAACCGATTTCAATAGCGCTTTCTCAGCTTTTTGGCTCAAACCAACAGCGTTTTGTGCTTTCTGATTGGTTAAGACATTCATGCAAGTTAATGCATACATGTGGTTGGCATATGCACTTTCATTATCACCATCAACATCATGTTCCATTAAAACCAACGGACTATCCCAATTGCCATTTCTTGCTACTGTCCTTAACGACAAGCCCAAAACAACTACTAAAATGCCGTATTCAAAAACGCCAGGCCTTCTGATATTCAATGAAGGTTTAAATTGTCTAAGAAATCCAACAAGGAAAATACAAAACCCAGCTGAGGCAGAAAAAGCAAGTCGTTCACCAACCATTCCTGCCACAAGTTCAACCCAATTACTAAACAAAAGCAAACAAAAAACCATCCAAAACCAGCCAAATAACATCAACTTATTTTTAGCGGCATTAGCCAACACAAAAACTGAAATTCCAATAATTACTAGAAGCCAAAACCAAAATTTAGAATTGGAAAAACTGCTGTTCTCTATTCGAGAATATCCATAATAAAACAGCAACTCCTTTGGATAAGTTAAAAGTCGTAAATACTCTCCTAAAGTAACTATACCGCTTGTAACTTTTGTTTCAATTGTTTGATTCCCAATTAAACTGTTTTCAACATAATTTAAACTTCTACCTTCGCTATTCCTTTTAGCTCCATTCTCTGACTGGCTAATAGATTTTGCCTCATACTCTATTATTTTAGTAGATGTTAATCCATCTATTAAATTTTTATACGTAGTTCTTTGAGTACCTTGAAAAAATGCTATTGGTATAATAAATAATAAGGTCAAAAGCTCCGTGTTAAATTTTCTTCCAATCAACAATTTGGAGTCCTTAATTAGCAAATAATAAATAGCTACAACAGTAAGTACTAGGTGAAAATAACTTAGTTGAAAAAACAAGAAGGAGGCGAGTAAATTAACTCCTAAAAAAACCAAAGAAAGCCACTTGTTTTTCTTTGCTGGTAAAATTACTAAAAACACCCCTATTGCTAAAAATAATTGGCCTAAACCAAATTTATTCAGCACCAAAAACAGCATAACTAAAAAGAAAGAAAACAAACCAAGCCATTGCACTTTCCTATTCATCAGCATTGGTACAAGCCCAAAAGTGTTTACCAATAAGGCTATCCTTGGGAGCACACTTATATGTAAAAAATAACCAATTGCCAACAACTGAATAGAATACAATAACAAGTATAAAGGCTTAAAGCTTTGCCAAGCAAACAGAATAAAAAACAAAATGCTGCCTGCTACAAAAAATAAATAATCTTCCTTCAAGATGGCGGTAGCAGCCAAAACAAATGAACTTAATAGAATAAAATACTCGAAAAATAAAGACCAAAATGGGGTGCTTAAACGAACTAAAATACGATCACGCTCCTTAAACAATACCAAAAACAATAGAAATAAAATTGGTATAAGAATAAGAATCGGCAAGTTTTTAAACTCAAACTCACAGGCAAAAATACCCGAAAAAGTTAGTATCAACAGGCTAATTAAGACTCCTTTTTTCAAAGACAATTTTGAAAGAAAAAGTAAAAAAATTGGAGCAATAAATACTATGGGATAAATTGACTTTTTGGAAAGTAAACCTAGAGAAATAAAAATGATTGCATAGAGAATATGAATCCATTTTCCCTTTGAAA
The DNA here is from genome assembly GCA_021740845.1 of Bacteroidia bacterium. Classification (GTDB taxonomy): domain Bacteria; phylum Bacteroidota; class Bacteroidia; order UKL13-3; family UKL13-3; genus B1. The sequence goes on along the minus strand of JAIOYZ010000014.1, from coordinate 58,717 downwards.
TAAAATTATTAAGCTGGTAAAAAGTTAAAATCAAGAACAAAAAAGCCAATAGCTCATCTCTATTTTTAATACTATCTACTACTTCGGTATGAATAGGGTGTATGGCAAAAATAAGAGACGCCAGAAAAGCCCAGACAACAGAATCGCTACCAAACCAATTTGCTACAACAGTAAAAAAAAAGACCACACAACCAATAAATATCAATAGATTTATTAAATGACTAACAAAGGCTTTTTCACCAAAAAGCTGGTGCTCTATTGCAAAACTTAAATGTGTAATAGGTCTGTATCCAAAACTAATATCTGCATTATTGCTATAATAAGAACTAGTAAAAATTGTTCCCAACGACTTTAACCCTTTAGAGGTAACAGGATGGTGCATCGTTACCAGGTTATCGTCAAAATTATACCCATTGAAAAGCGAATTCCCAAAAACCAAAAGAACAACTAGGCAAAGAAATATATAATATTTTCTTTGCTCAGGCATGTTAAGCCCTATATGGTGCTGTTGATTCTCTTTCATGATTGATTACCACAATTATTCAACTAATCGCTGAATCTTCCAACATATAAAATTAAAATAAGCACCAAGTTCATACCATCTTCTTTCATCAGTGAATTGGTATTTTGAATTATACTTTCTTAAATGCTCCAAATACCTGGTATACTCATTGAATAAGAAATGTCCTTGCCTAGAATATTGCTTTATACTGATATGGGAAAAATGAATAAAAACCAGAAGAAACTCTTTTGATAAAAAAACCTCCCCAGTGGAGTTCCTCTCCATTTCATAATTTTGAGAATTCCAAGCAGCTAAATTATATCCCTTATCTTTTAATATTAAAATATTTTCAAAAAGTACTGGCATTAAATCCAAGTATTTCTGATCGTCGAACAAACCTCGGCGGTACAACTTTTTAAGGTTATAATAACAACATTCTGCCCACCAAGCCAAAGCCTCCTTGGCAGAAGTTTTGGCGGCTACAAAACCTGCATTATAAAGTCCTACCCTAAAATTTGCCTCTAACCAATTTTGTTCCCTTTGGGGATTAGAGGGATAAAAATGAGGGGTTAAAATAACCGTGCTCGTTTCTAGCAATTTCTCAATTGTTGATGGGTTACCAAAAAAATACGTATCATTATCTACATAAACCACCTTTTCAAATTTCTCTAATAGAAACAAAAGAAAAAAAGGCTTTAAGCCCCATCTCAGTTTATCCCTTTTTGCCAAATATTTTTTACTAAATTTCTTTAATAATTCGGTTTGAACCAAGTTTTGTATAAAGTATAGCTCAACATTTTTTGGCTTATCAATTTGAAGATTAGAGTCTGTTACCAAGACATGCAACTTGTATCCAAACACGGCCAAACTATCTGCTAAAGCAAAGGATTTAAAGAGGTGAGAGGAACTGGAAATACTGCAAAACTGTAACACTATTTTTTTATATGCGAATATAAATTATTTTTGGTTGTTTATGAAAATCCTTGGTATTTCAGCTTTTTACCACGATTCGGCTGCTGCAATTTTGGTTAATGGAACTGTAGTTGCTGCGGCGCAAGAAGAGCGGTTTACTGAGGTAAAAAATGATGCTTCCTTTCCGTTAAATTCAATTACCTATTGCCTCAAAGAAGCCAAAATAAATTCCTCCGATTTGGATGCCATTGTTTTTTACGATAAACCCTTTTTAAAATTTGAACGTTTATTAGATACCTATTTTGAAACAGCCCCAAGAGGTTTTCAATCTTTTATTCAAAGCATGCCTATCTGGTTAAAAGAAAAGGTTTTTCTTAAATCCAAAATCAAGAAAGAAATAAAACAAATAGATTCCCAAATTAATTGGAAGAAAACTCAACTTCTTTTCTCAAATCATCATTTATCCCATGCTTCAAGCGCTTTTTATGCTTCCCCCTTTGATGAGTCTGCCATACTTACTATAGATGGTGTAGGAGAATGGGCAACGGCCTCCATTAGCCATGGTAAAGGAAATCAAATATCAACTTTAAAAGAAATTCATTATCCTCATTCATTAGGACTATTATACTCCTCTTTTACCTATTATTTGGGGTTTGAAGTAAATTCGGGAGAGTACAAAGTGATGGGGTTGGCCCCATATGCAACTCCCTCAACTCCTTTGGTTCAAACCTATATTGATTTAATAAAAACCAATTTAATTACCATTTATACAGATGGCTCTATTGCCTTGAACCAAGAATGTTTTACCTACTCCACTTCCATGAGAATGACCAATGACATTCTTTTTGAAAATTTATTTGGATTTAAAAAGAGAGCTGCAAACGAAACCTTATCCGAAAAACATTTTGCATTAGCTCAAGCATTGCAACAAGTTTTGGAAGAGGTTATTCTTAAAATGGCCATTTATGCAAAGGAGATAACCCAATCCAAAAACCTGTGTCTGGCGGGAGGAGTGGCATTAAATGCTGTAGCAAATGGAAAACTTCAGGAATCTGGGTTGTTTGAAAAAATCTATATTCAACCAGCTGCTGGAGATTCTGGTGCCGCTCTGGGTGCAGCATGGATTGCTCACTATATGTATTTTAATAACATAAGAAAAGTTGTTCTTCCCGATGCAATGAAAGGCGCATTATTAGGACCATCATTTTCTTCTTTAGAAATTGAAAAATCTATTCAAAAAGCAAACTTAAAAAGCAAGTATTTAAGTGGGGAAAATTTAGAAAATGCCATTGTGGAAAGGCTTTTAAATGGCAAAATAATTGGCTGGTTTGAGGGTAGAATGGAATTTGGCCCAAGAGCATTAGGTGCAAGGAGCATACTAGCAAATCCCTTAATACAAGAGATGCAATCTGTTTTAAACCTTAAGGTAAAAAAAAGAGAAAGTTTTAGGCCCTTTGCTCCAATAATGTTACGGGAAGATTTCGAAAAATATTTTCTTAAAAATCATGAATCTCCTTATATGCTTATGGTGCATAAAATTGCAGAATCTTTCCAAATTTTCCCAACATCTCATAAGGAAGATATCATTGAAAAAATAAATCAAAAAAGGTCTCCTCTTCCTGCAATAACTCATGTGGATTACTCTTCAAGAATTCAAACTATTAACCAAAATAGCAATCCCATAATAACAAATATCCTTAAGGCTTTTAAAGCTAAAACAGGTTATGGTGTTTTAATAAATACTAGCTTTAATGTAAATAATATGCCTATAGTATGTAGTCCAGAACAGGCAATTCGATGTTTTATTAATACTGAAATAGATTGCTTATTTTTGGATGGACATTTAATAGATAAATAGCGTGGAGTTTCTTTCTGATTTAATTGCATTTCTAAAGCATCAAAAAAAATGGTGGCTCATTCCAGTGTTATTGGCGCTTTTGGTGGCCGGCATTCTAATGATTTCTGCCGAAGGAACTGCTGTTGCTACTTTTATTTACCCTCTATTCTAATGACAAAAAAGCAATTAGTTATTCATATTCTTACCATTAGTATTGGATTTGGATTTTTTGCTTATTGGTTCAAAATACCACAGATTTACTTTATTTCATTGCTAATTCTCGCCAGTTTGTTGAGTTCAAAATTTGCCAAACTAATTGTTAAAAGCTGGATAGCTCTAGGGAAAAAATTAGGACAAATAAATGGGACAATAATTTTAACGCTGCTTTTTTTCCTGTTACTTTGGCCTTTATCATTGCTTAAGAAATTGGTTCAAACCAAACCTCTAAAAAACAAAACAAGTAGATGGGTAGAAGCTGCTCCAATTACTGATTTTAAGCGCCCCTTTTAATTGGAAGTTCCATAAAGTTTATTGTAAATAACATCACCCAAAATGCCATATCCTATAGAGTTAAAATGGCCATTCATAGGCCAACTATACTTTAAATAGTTTTTAGGGGTGATTTGTGTTTGTAATTCATTACTCAAATCAATTACAAAACTAAGTTTACTTAATTCCTTGAAAAGTTTATTGCCACTATAATTTTTTGTTTTCAATTCATGCGGACATAACTGCAAAACAGCGGAATATTTAATTCCATTTTCCTCACACCAATCATGCTCTCTTATCAATTCTTCTTTTATTTTTTGGATGGCTATATCTTCTCCCCCTGGCTTAATTAGATTATTATTATACCTAAGAAATATGTGCACAATCGCCCTAAATAAATGAGAATATTTATAAATTATTTCCCATCTAGGCCCTGTTTTACCCGACCAAGTTTCATCTGTATTAAACCTTTCTACCCCACCATTCCAAATCACATCATCTATATCGCTAGTATTAATGCATTCGATAATTTGTTTTGGCTTCAATCTCATTATCTCAGTTTTCTGCCATTGATGGTTAAAAAAAATATCGCTTCCGCAAACCCCCGCATTGTAAAATATGTATTTGCTGTTTTGGTTTTGCCTACACAAATACTCAGTTCGTTTTACCCAAGTACTATCATAGGGTGTTCCATCACCCTCTGTAAAAGAATCTCCCAAACACAGAACGGAAATAGAACCAGAATCAACCAAAAAGCTATCTAATGCCATTTCTCTCAATCCAAATTCATTGTATTGGTTTAGGTACCTAAATTCAGGTTGCTCATAATCCACTAATTTATTGGGTTTCCATTGGTGTAAAAAACCTTCACCCTTTTGGTGGTACCTGTAAAAATAAATACCAACCACACGTTCATTTGGAGTTTTATAATTTCCACTTAAGCGCAATACGAACTCAATTACAACAACAAAAACTAAACTAGATAATCCAAGTTTCTTTACCATCTCCATCTACTATCTCTAACAGCTATTTAGTTACTCTTATTACTTCCCCTTCTCATAAGATTGAACCTCATTGTGAAAAAACTCCAAACTCACTCCTGCTCTTTTCAACATATCTTCACTCTCGCCGCCAGCATGGTATTTGCGTTCACAAACAACTCGCTTAATTCCACAGTTTATTATTAACATAGCACAAACTCGGCAGGGAGTCATACGACAATAAAGCGTTGCACCGTCTAAAGCAACACCATTTTTTGCTGCTTGGCAAATGGCATTTTGCTCTGCATGCACCGTTCTTACACAATGCTCGGTAATGCTATCATCCTCATGCATCATTTTCTTCATTTGATGTCCTACCTCATCACAATGTGGCAATCCAATGGGAGAACCAACATAGCCTGTTACCAAAAGTTGATTGTCTTTTGCAATTACACATCCACTTCTACCTCTTCCGCAGGTGGCGCGTTTGCTTATAGCATCCATCACCTCCATAAAATATTGGTCCCATGTAGGACGAATGTATTTTTCTTCTGTAATTGAACTCATGTTTCTACAATTTTTCTAATACTTGATCAATCTGTTTATATAATTCCTCAAAGGTGCCGTTATTGGTAAAATGAAAATTAGCAAGTGCCATGCAGGCACTAAGGTTTTGCTTATTCAAATCTGTGGATGTCATTTCACGCTCTTCGTTGGCAGAAAAGGTTTCAAAAGAAATATGATCTGTTTCTGAACCTCTCAGCAAAATGCGGTCATAACGCAATCTTCTTTCGGTATCAACAGAAAATAAATTGAAGCCTCCCTTGGCGCTTAGGGCATTAATTTCGCCAACAGTTCTAATGCTTTCAATGATACAATTAGCGCCACTTTTTACTGCCTCCTTGTACAATTCTTCTGCAATAAAACTTGGGCTATTGTTTGCACGCAATTCGTTTGCTGTTTGCGTTAATGAATCTCTGTTTACCTCAATTCCTTTTGCATTTAGAATGTTTATTAAATAACCTCTAACAGAAAAGTGTGTAAAGCCATGGTGTGTTGTTAAATAATCAACAATAGTACCCTTTCCAGCTCCTAAGGTGCCTGTTATTCCTATAATTTTCAATGTTGTATTTTTTTATGAAACTAAGAATATGAATCCAATTAAGCAAACCTATATTATTATAGGATTACAAAACTTAATAATCTGTTCTTTTTTGGTTCAACCCAAATTAATATAAGTCCGGTAAAAGCGCCTTTTGATAAGTTGGTTTCTTTACTAATTCTCTCATTTTAAGAATGGTTTGGTATGGGGCTTTATCAATAAACAAATTTACTAGCCACGCAGGCACCTCACCTCCTGGCTGCAATAAAACCCGGTATTCGGCAATTAATTCCTTGCTCGAAATAGGTATAATTTTCCAACTAGCTCTTAATTCGGGTATCCTTACATAATCTATTTCTTTAGGGTAAGCTGCAGGAGAAGCTTCGGTTTGAACCAAAATTGTAGCAGAATTTTTTTCACGATAAATATGCTGTAAAAAATAGCCGTCTCTATTGCTGAATGGCCATGGCATATAAATCTGTTGGTAAAACAAATGTTGATTGGGCTTTTCTTCTCGCACCATTTTTGCAAAAGTACAACCATAAATATACTGCGATTGAACCGGAACATCTAAAAGTAAAGCCAGAAAGCCCTGAACGGATGATTGAAATTTAGCTGTAATTTTTATTTCTTCAATATCATAATTTGGAACCTTGCGAGTATAAACTTGGATATCATTTTCATCCTTTATAAGCTTCCAATTTGTTTGAGCCCTAGTACTTATACCTATAAACAAAAAATGAATTCCAACAAGAAACGACGCCTTTATTATTACCGAAAAATTCATTTTAGCGAGGAATTAAAATATTGAAAATAATTTGCAAAAAAGCGAATACGGCAGTTTATAAAACAGGAAAAGTTACTGTAAAGGTTGTACCCACATTTTCCTTACTCTCCAACGTTAATTCCCCTTGATTTCGCTCAATAAAATCTCTTGTTAGTATTAATCCTATTCCAGCTCCACGTTCGCCATTTGTTCCAAAACTTCCTTGTTTATTTTTATAGGTAAAAAGTGTATCTAATATTTCTTTATTCATGCCTATTCCAGTATCTTCAACTTGTATTATTACACTATTATTCTGTAGGAATCCTTTCACCAAAATATTTCCAAAATTGGGGGTAAATTTAATGGCATTGAATATTAAATTTCTTAATATAATATCTAGGTGATTCGGGTCAACAAATACAGTAAAATCATCGGCAAAATCTGTTTTCAAATTAATTTCCTTTTGCTCCACATTCTGTTTAAACAGCTCAAAATTTCTTTCCACAATAGTTAACAATTGAACCTTTTCTCTATTAGGCAAATGCTCTCCACTCATTTGGCTTTTCGACCAATGAAGGGTATTGTCTAATAACAAATTAATGGCTTTTAATTGCCCAATAAAGGAAGATCTAACTAAAATAAAATCCTCCTCCGAAAGCACTTCTTGATCCATCAATTCCAAAACATTTGTTAAAGAGGAAATAGGACTTCTTAAATCATGGGAAAGAATAGAGAAGGTTTTGTCTTTGTATAAATTTAACTCTTCTAAACTTAAGCGTTGCTCTTCTATTTCGTTTTTTTGTTTAAGAATAAACCCTTTAGCTTCCTTCTCTTTTACCCTAAATTTATTGATAAAGAAAATAAATAATATCAAAATACAAACTACAACCACCAAACCACTTGTTAATAAAACCTGGAAATTGCTCTTAACCTTTTGAATGGCTTTGTCTTTTTCTAACAACGCAATTTCATTCTGCTTTTTCTCAAGCATGTAATTAAACTCAATCTCATAGGTTTTGTTTCTTGCTTCTTCACTAAAAAGGCTATCTCTATAACGAATTGATTGTTTTAAATAATAAATTTCCTTTTCCGTATTTCCTATCTTCTCATAGGCATCTGCCAAATACATTGCACCCTCATAGGTATGTAATTTATTGTCAATTTCTTCTGCAACCTTGTAGCCTTTTTCCAATCTTAGGATTCCCTGTTTAACTTGGTTTTTTAAAACCAAGGCTTTCCCAATTCCTAATTCACAAATACCAACACCTTGTGCATCATTAATTCTCTGAGCAAATCCTAATGCGCTTTCTAAGTAGAAAATTGCAGAATCTGGTTTGTTTAATGCATTGTATACCTCACCCAAATTTGTTTCTGCTACCGCAATATTTCCAAGGTTATTGGTTAATTCGGAATTTGCCCTTGCCCTTAAAAAATAATCCAATGCCCCCATAAAATCATCCCTCTCAAAACAAACTCCACCCAAAGCTACCTCAGATTGAATTTGCCCCTCTTTATCTCCAATTAATCTTTGAAGGTCTAGAGCCTTTTGCCCATAAATAATAGCTTCATCAAGTTTCTTTAATAAATAATATACCCCTGCAATATTTGCATAACTATTTGCAATAGCCAAAGTATCATTTAAACTTTCCCTGATAAGCAATCCATCATAAAGTCTTTGAATTGCGAGTGCATAATTCCCTTTGTCTGTATAGCAGTTTGCAATATTATTATAGCTTCCAGCAATACCAACTTTATCATTTATTTCCAATCTAATCTTTAAACTTCTTTCATAATAACTTAACCCTAAATCAAACTTCCCTTCATTATGGTAAATCATGCCAAGGTTGTTTAATACCGCTCCTTCTCCTTTCCTTTCTCCAATATTTCGGTAAATGGTTAGTGCTTTCGAATTAAGGAAAATCGCTTTTTTATTTTCACCAAAAATATAGGCTGCAATAGCCAAATGTTTATATGAGTTTGCTTCTCCTAAAACGTAATTTATCTTCTTAGACAATACCAATGATTTACTGGCATAAAATTGAGTACTATCAGGACTAATAGTATGGTAGGTAAAAGATAATTCAGAAAGTAGGTTGGCTAAGGTAGTGTCTTCTGTTGTGTGATTCTTAATTTTTGCCTTTAAATCTCTAATTTTAACCACCTGAGAAAACGCAAAATTGCAACTAAGGATACTTATCCAAATTAGCAAAAAAGTTTTATTTAAATTTAAATTGCGTTTATTCATCCGACTATCACACCATTCGTATAAATCAAATGTATTGAAATTTTTAAGAATGTTTTAACTACCTCATCATCATAATTCTGTTAATTTCTTCTTAATTTTTCCATGCGCCTAAACACCAGCCTTTTAGTAGGGTCATAATGGTTTCGGTTTGAACCAATAATATTAAACAAAGTAGTTTGCGTAAAAATTTGGTTCGAACCAAAGCAAAAAAAAGCAGCTAAGAATTCTCAGCTGCTTTCTTTTTATGGAATTCTTGATTTATTTAATCTTGAATGCTTTTTTAACAGCATCAACCATGTCTAATTTTTCCCAAGTAAATAACTCAACTTTAAATTTAGTCATTTTACCATCTGGACCTTTAAATTCTTTAGTTACTACTTCATTCTTACGACCCATATGTCCGTATGCAGCAGTTTCACTATATATTGGGTTACGTAACTTCAAACGAGTTTCGATACCATAAGGAGTCATGTCGAATAATTTTTCTACCACTTTTGCAATCTGACCATCAGTCATTTTTACTTTAGCAGTGCCATAAGTTTCAATGAAAATACCCATTGGATCTTTTACTCCAATTGCATAAGATACTTGAACCAAAACTTCGGTACAAACACCAGCTGCAACTAAGTTTTTAGCAATATGACGAGTAGCATATGCTGCAGAACGGTCAACTTTTGAAGGATCTTTACCAGAGAATGCTCCTCCTCCATGTGCGCCTTTTCCACCGTATGTATCAACAATAATCTTACGACCAGTTAAACCTGTATCGCCATGTGGTCCGCCAATTACAAACTTTCCAGTTGGATTAATATGGTAGGTGATTTTATCGTTGAATAAATGTGCAAATTTCTTGTACTTAGTTTTAACACGAGGAATCAAAATCTTAACGATATCCTCCTTAATCTTAGCCAACATTTTTGGTTCTTTATCAAAGTCATCATGTTGAGTAGAAAGTACTATCGCATCAATACGTACAGGATTATTGTCATCATCATACTCCAATGTAACTTGGCTTTTTGCATCTGGACGTAAGTATTTAATTGCTTTGTTCTCGCGACGTAATGCAGCTAGTTCAATTAAAATCTTATGCGCTAAATCTAAAGCCAATGGCATATAATCTGCTGTTTCGTTAGTTGCATAACCAAACATCATTCCTTGGTCGCCAGCACCTTGATCTTGCTTCTTTTTACGATCTACACCTTGATTAATATCTGCAGATTGTTCGTGAATTGCAGAAATAATTCCACAAGAATTTGCTTCAAACATGTACTCGCTTTTGGTATAACCAATTTTGCTAATAACACCGCGGGCAATTTCTTGTACATCTAAATAAGATTTAGATTTTACTTCGCCGGCTAGTACAACCAAACCGGTAGTAACAAGTGTTTCACAAGCAACTTTCGACTCAGGGTCGAAGGCCATGAAATTATCAATTAATGCATCCGATATTTGATCGGCAACTTTGTCTGGGTGTCCTTCACTTACAGACTCTGACGTGAATAAATAAGCCATGTTCTAAGTTTATTTTGTTTAATGGTTTTCAAAATTAATTAAGAAACAACTCGAACTCTCTTCAGATAAGGTGGAACTATATTTGACAAGAAAGTCCGCATTGTTTTACCACCGTGGCGTTCTTCCCGGTTGGCATCCGCTAGCTAGCGAATTCTTAATGCACTGCAAAAGTATTGGAAATAAGCAAAAAACAAAGCGACCTTAAAAACAATTTGGATTTATAGATAGGATGCAACAGTATCAACCACACCTCTTTTGTAAGAAGTGGGTTCAAATTTAAATGCCTCTTCAAATTTTACGCTACTAAAAATGTAATCTTCTTCCAATTGGTAAAGCATCTCGTAACTTTCTTTTATAATTGGATTAAACCAACCAGCCATTTTAATAGACCACTTTGGCAAAACCTGAAACCTGGATGGTGCAGCAAAGGCCATTGCAGTCAATTCCATAAACTCCCTGCCAGTTAAAACATCTTTATGAGTAGGTAAATGCCACGTTTGTCCAAATGCTGTTGGTGTTGTTCCAATCATTGCACAACCTAATCCAGCATCTGGTGTATAAGTAAAACTGTGCTTATAGTTTTCATTAACTAACCATTGAGCTTTTTGCTTTTTAGAAAACTTCTCAAATACCATTGGGCCAATAAATGTATTTGGAGTCTTTGGTCCATAAAAATCTGCAGACCTTGCAATGGCGGCCTCAATATTTCCCCATTTCATTTCCTCTAAGAGTTGGGTAACAACTTCAGCTCTAATTTCTCCTTTTCTACTACAAGGGTTAAATGGAGTTTCTTCAGTCATAATTCCATTCATCTTCCCATAAGAATATACATTGTCAAAAAAAACAAGTTTGGCATTATGCAATTTACAAGCTTCTATCACATTGGTCATAACTATAGGCCATTCTCTTTTCCAAACTTCCACACTATAGGTTAATCCTACCAACAAATAAACAACCTCAGAACCTTTTACAGCTTCTTTTACTTCAGAGAAATCTAAAAGATTTGCCTTAACCAACTCATCATTGCCATTAATTTGAATAGGGTTTCTGCTTACCAAGCGAACTTTTTTGGAGTAGCTTGCTAATGCCTTTGCCGTATGAAAACCAATAATACCCGTTGACCCTAAAATGGTATGCATAAATAGAAATTTGAGCGTCAAAAATCTATTTCTTTACTTAGCTTACAAGTTATTTTAGTTGAAGAGTAAGAATTTAAGGATAAACCTACGACTTTTTAAGATAAACGTATTTCTACTTAAATTGAAATTCTGGAAAAGGCAGAAAAATTTGCCCAATTTTAGCAATCCTCAAACCATCTTCCAAGGTTTTGAAGGCTTTTCTTTATTACCAATTCATCCTTTATTTTTTCCACTTCCAACTCTGCTTCCTCTTCTAGGTTCATAAAGTTTGTAAATGGATTTTCACAGCAAGGACAAATAACATGTTCCAATGTTTTGGTTAAAACCACTTCTAAATTTAGTGGAAAAAAATAATCACAATTCGGGCAGGTACAAATCATAGTATTTGCAAATTATTAATTCTTCGTTAATTTTTACCATGTATAACTAAGTAGTTCTACCCGAAAAATGCCTAGAAGTCAGTTTATTAATTTAATTAGCGTTATGGCTATTTAAGCGGTTAAACAAAATAAAAACATCCATTTTCAGTATACCCTTATTTCATAAATTATTCCTAAATTCCCTTATTATAAGATTTATTTGAATAATTAGAGTTTCTTAAATTCATTGCCAATGAAAAGTAAAACATTTGTGAGCTGCTTACATTTTCATAAATCTTAACTCCACCAGAGATAAATTCCTTATTGTAAAAATCTTTTAAATAGTATTTAAACTTTAGGTTCAAACCGCTTTTAAAATTAACCCCAACAAATGCACTTGGCATAAAAGTATTGGTTCTATCACTAAACCATATTGGTGTTTTATCTACCTTTTTTTCTGCTACAAATAATTTCTCTTTGTAATGGAATGCTAAATCTCCCTCAACACCAAAAAACAAATATTTGTCTTCCTTCAAATTGCCAATCTTAATTGCCAAGGGGACGCCTAGATAATAGTTTCTTCTTTTTATTAAAGTGTCTCCTGAATTATTCTTAGAGGTAAACCCTACATTTCTAATTGCTAAACCAGTATATATACCAACCTTATCATTAAAATCAAAATGCTCATATCCGCCCAAATGGAAGAAACATGTGAAACGAACTGGTGTATTTACTTGCTCATTGTTTATTTTATAATCTGCGAAAGAAAAAATGATTTCGCCGCTCGATGTAGAGTATTTTTTTATTTGTGCTTGCAAGCTTGCAACAACAAATAAAGAAAAAGTTAATAGTAATATTTTTCTCATAGTTTTAGGATTAGTTCTTTAACAAAAATATATTTTTCAACAATATTTCCTTCTCTTTCTCAGAATAGTTATGCTCTTGAAAAAAGGATTTCATTTGATTTCTGTATTCTAAATTACTTGAGAAATAATTTGCTAATTCAGAAGCTGGACCAGCAAGTCTTCCATTTGTAGAAAGCATGGCCTGAAACAAACTTTCTATTACCTGAGCGTTAAAAGTATTGGTAGATTTTAATACCAGAAAAGCTTGATTTCTTGTGCGAAACTCAAAATTCGAACTTGCAAAAAACGACAACTGAGCTCTCGCCTCCTCTTCACCAATCTTATTAATTATACTCAACTCCAGCCATTTCATCTTTACAGTATGAAACATTCCTTCAACGTTTTCAGTTGATTTTAAATAATCTGAAGCCTTTTGTGGCTGGTAACGGCATAGTTTTTCTAAAACAGTTTTTACCACATCATAACTGCTATCCTTGAGCGCCATTTCAAAACTTGTCGCATTTAAAGCGCTAATTTCTAAAGTTTTAAAATAATGGTCTCTTACAGAAGCTTTACCAAATTTTGCCATTTTAAGTAAAGCGTTTTGGCTTTTTTCGGTTTGATCCAACGCCAATTGCGAAATAGCTTCCATCAAAATTCCCTCATGCTTTTCTCTATGCAAAACTTGAAGAAGTGATTCTCGTTTTTCCTCCACAGAAAAAGATCTCATAGCAACTAATGCATCATATCTATCAAGCATATGCTTTGCTCCATTTAATTGCAAACGAAGCTCATCCATACTTTTCTTAAAACGAACTTGTTTTAGAATATTGGAGTTTGGATCAAACAATACATAAGCAATTTTCTTCTTATCCCTATTCGGAATCTTCACCACTTCAAACGCTTCATCCATCATTTCCTTTATCTCATCCTTACTTCCATCTTGGTAATAAACCTCAATAATTATTGGCATTTTAAAGTAATGAATTGTTTCATCCGTTTTCTGAATTTGCTCAATAGCTACTTCCGTTGCTCTGCTTCCATCTTGGTAACTTAAATCTTCGTAATGCACAACATAACTGGGCTCACCTCCTCTTAAAATCCATTCGTCAAAAAACCAATCTAGGTTCAAACCCAAAACATCTTTAATTGCTTGTTGCAAATCATTAGTTTCTACATTGGCATATGCATGCGTTTTTAAATATTGCGTTAATACACGTTTCCATTGTTCCTCTCCCAAAACATACTCCAACATACTTATAACTGCAGCGCCTTTTGGGTAAACTCGGGCTGTTCCTCCAGAAGTATGCCTCACCGCAAAATTGTCTTTTTTACCCGCCTCTATTGCCGAGTTCTGGTGCGCTCTTCTTTGCCAATCCCATTCTTCAACTCCATCCAAAACCTTTGATAATTGCTTTGGGAAATAGGTTGCAAAACTTTCCTGAAGCCAGGCATCTCTGCTATCTCTGGCAGTAATATAATCTCCAAACCATTGGTGGGTAAGCTCATGACAATTAACTCCAATATAATTTCTGTCTAAAAATGCTCTAGAATCCACATTGAAAAAATCACCAAAAATAGTTGCCGTTGTGTTTTCCATGGCACCATATAAAAAGTCTTGAACCATTATCTGGCTATAACTTTCCCAAGGATAAGGAATGCCAGTTTGAGCTTCTAAAAAATCAATCATTTGGGCAGAATACCTAAATGTTGGCTCCATTCTTTCTGCAAATTCTGGATAATACCAAAAGTTTAAAGGAACTCCACTTTTGCTTTTTGCCGTGGCAACCGCATATTTCCCTATTCCCAACATTAGCAAATAGCCCGCATGTGGCTTGCTCATAGCATAGTGCCAAGTTATGGTTCCATCCTTATTCGCTTTTTTACTTAGTAATTTTCCATTGCTCAAAACTTGATAATCTTTATCAAAAGTTGTAATGGTTTCAGTAATGAATTTATCATTCATATCATCGTACATGGGTATCCAATATCGGTTGTCTATACCTTGACCCTGTGTCCAAATTTGCTTGCGAACTGCAAAGGCATCCTGCACTTTTGGTTCAGGAATATTCCAGCCAATAAAGTAAATTCCTTTTCGTGGAGTAGCAGTATATACAAACTCAATTTCGCCTGTTTGATCCCAACTAAATGCCTTACTTGGAACCACCCAAATACCTTTATCAGTTGCAGAATACTTTTGGTTCAAACCATTAAGTTTTACAGAGCTAAATTGAATGCCTGGCGCATCAAAAAACACAGAATCTACACTTTTTTGCAATACTTTAAACTGGTGCAAAACCTTTCCTTTTACCAAGCCCTTTTGGGCATCAAACGAAACTTCAACACGCATTTTTAAAATGTCTAAAGAATGCTCCCTTGATGTAGTTGCATCTTTTAAATAACTATTAAATGAATTTTGGGCTGAACCAAATAACGCCATGGAACAAAATCCAAGCAAACCTATTTTTTTGAGATAATCCATAAATACGAATATATAGGTTTTACCCCTCTAATTTGTTTTGTAATTTCTTACATTTACAGCGATGAAATCGTTGATAAAAATAATACCTATTGCAGGCATACTTCTATTTGCTTGTAACGATAAACCTAAAAAGAAAGCTGCCGAGCCTGTTCAAACCACTCCAAGTTATGTTATGGTTAGCCCGTCATTTAATGCAGATTCAGCTTACTCTTTTATTGAAAAACAAGTTGCTTTTGGACCAAGAGTTTGCAACAGTGATGCACATACTGCTTGTGGCAATTTTTTGGCAAATGAATTCCGCAAATATGCAGATGAGGTAATTGAACAAAAGGCAAGTGTTACCAATTGGGATGGAAGAAAATTGCAAATAAAAAATATCATTGCTTCTTTTAATCCTAAGGCAAGTAAGCGCGTTTTAATTTGCTCACATTGGGATAGCCGTCCATACGCAGATAACGACCCTAACCCTGCTAACCACAATACACCTATTGATGCCGCTGATGATGGTGCAAGTGGCGTTGCTGTAATGTTAGAAATGGCCAGAACAATGAGTATCTCTAAACCAAATATTGGCGTTGATTTTATTTGTTTGGATGCAGAGGATTTAGGCAAATCAGACCAAGGTGGTGATACCTATTGCCTTGGTTCGCAATATTGGGGAAAGAATCCCCATAAAATTGGATACAAAGCAAACTATGGCGTTTTATTAGATATGGTTGGTGCTTATAATGCTCGCTTTATTTGGGAAGGCTTTAGTATGAAATTCGCTGAGCCTGCCTTAAGAAAAGTTTGGGACCAAGGAGTTCAATTGGGGTATACTAATTATTTCTTTTATTACCAAGGTGGTTATATTACAGACGATCATAAATACATCAATGAATTAACTGGGATTCCTACAATTGATATGATTCATTATACAGAAAGTACAGAATCGCATTTCCCTGCCCATTGGCATACCGTTAATGATAAAATTAATGTGATTGATAGAAATACGTTAAAGGCGGTAGGACAAACACTTTTAGAAGTGCTTTACAAAGAAAACTAAAGCTCTAACTTTCTTTTACAAATTGCCTTGCCTTCCAAGCTGGATAGAGAGAAGTAATAAGGCCCATTCCTAAAAGAGTAAAGAAAACTTTTAAGGTATCCATATAATTCACCACTACTGGATATGCGCTAATCATAGTGCTGCCATTGCTTTGTAAGGCAACCCAAGAAAATTCTTTTTGACCCCAACAAACAAATAAGCCCAAAGCAATTCCTATTAGCCCACCACTAATGGCAATAAATAAACTTTGAACGATAAATATTTGTGCTGCTTTATTGGCTGGTAAACCCATGGTGGAAAGTAACTGAAGGTCCTTCTTTTTTTCAATAACCAACATGTACAAAGAACCAATAGTATTAAAGGCTGCGATTAATAAAATGAACACCAAAATAAAATAAGAAATGCTCTTTTCTGATTGCATTACCTTGAAAAAACTCTCCCTCAACTCAAATCTATTCTTCACTTTAAACCTATCTCCCAAAATAACCTTCAACTCCTCCTTGGCTTCTTCCATTGTGGCATTTTGGTTCACTCTAATTTCTACAGAACTTATTTGAGTACTGTCTTCTATTAAATTGAAAACATAGTTTAATGGAAGCAAAACATATTTATTATCTACCTCTTCTTGAACACTAAAAACGCCAACAGGAAAAACAATTCCATGCGCAAATGCTCCTTCTGGATCTAGCATGTCCATCTTTCCTTTTTTGGGTAAATAAACTCCCAAATACCTAAATTGATCATCAGGGTCAATTCCCAATTGATAACCAATTCCCTCGCCCACTAAAGCAAAAGAAGTATCGCCATTTTGAAGAAGTAAAGAGCCTCTCAACAAATGACTATCTAAAGGTGTGGTTCTTAAATAATTTTCATCACCCGCCTTAATAGTGGCAATGGTTTGTTTACCATCATAACGAAGCAAGGCGTTCTCCTCCCAAATAAGCGCCATGCCTTTTAACCAACCTTGTTTTTGAATCTGGTTTATAGGCAAATCCCTTACTTGTATATACTTTCCTGTTGCAGGCACAATTTGAAGGTCTGCATCAAAATTGCTATACATTTTGGTAAACAAAGCCTCAAAACCATTGAAAACAGAAAGCACAATTAAAAGGGCAGCGGCTCCAACAGCATAGCCCAAAAGAGAGATATAAGAAATTAAGGAGATAGCATTAAAACCTCCTCGTTTTTTGCGAGAAAAAAAATACCGACCAGCTATTTTAAA
Source organism: Bacteroidia bacterium (assembly GCA_021740845.1). Classification (GTDB taxonomy): domain Bacteria; phylum Bacteroidota; class Bacteroidia; order UKL13-3; family UKL13-3; genus B1. The sequence continues at coordinate 41,280 of JAIOYZ010000014.1, read as the reverse complement.
AGGAATATTCAATAGCGCTTTTAACTAAGGGCAAGAAAGGTCAAGGTTCGGTTTGAACCAAAAAAGCTTAGGATTTCCAAGCCTTAACAATCAATCCTGTTCCAGTTTTATGTTTTGAGTTGGTATCCATCCAGTTTAAAACATAGCTAAATGGATAGGTTAAAATATAATAGAAAGGAATAAGTACAAAAAACAGTTTAGACGTATTTAGCATCAACATTGGATACTTCATGCTCAATTTCCAAGCAATTTTACCCGGTGCGCCATAGCTGTATAAAATTTCAAATTTCTCAAAACCTGCTTGTTTTAATTTATCTGCCATTTCCTCAACAGGGTAACCATCACGAACATGCTCGCCAATAAAACTTTCACCAGTTTCTTCATGCACATCACTTCCACCTTGGTCGCTAGGTGTAGAAATTAAAAGCATGGCACCAGGTTTCATGGCTTCATTAAAGTTTTTGAAAACGGTAACATCTTCTAAAATATGTTCCATTACATCCACACACATTACCAAATCATATTTGTTTTGTGCAATAGATTGAGTTAAATCTCCAACAGCAAAAACTGCATTATCTAACCCACATTTTTTGAAAAATTGATTGCAATCTTCAATTTGATCGTCTTTTACATCTATGGCATCAATGGTATATTGTTTGCCTTTTTGTGCCATGTAAAAACTGTATTGACCAAACCCCGAACCAGCATCTAAAATGCGAGCACTCGTGTTTTTCTTCATCCAAGCTTTTAATTCGCGGTGAACATGCCACGTACGCAATAACAAAAGATTGAGTAAGGAGTAAAAAAGTTTGCGTAAAGTGGTATTCTGGTTAAAAACTATACCTAAGTCTTTCTTTATAGGATCGTAATTCATGTTTCCGTTTATAGATTTTCTTTTCTTTTTCTTTCGTCTTCTTCTTGAACTTTTTTCAATACCCCATCCATATGAAATACATAGTCTAGGCTATCGTCTAATATGAAATTAAGTTCTGGTACTATGCGTGCTTGTTTTCTCACTTTTAGGGCCAATTGCTTTCTAATAGGAACAGCATGTAAATTAATAATGCTTAATAAATTGGCTCTATTTTGAGTTTTAATAATGCTCAAATACACTTTGGCATAACCCAAATCTGGGGAAATTTCTACCTTGCTAATAGTAACAAACTCCCGATTTACATACTCGGGATTGCGAAGGAAAATTTCCGCCAAATGCTCTTGGATAAAACCTGCAAACTTCTCTTGACGTACACTCATAGTTGCAAATATGCGATTTTTGACCCAAATATTAAGGCCAACAAATAAAATCCCTAATTAATTCTTAGGAATTCGCCTTACTTCATAGAGATACCAAAACATACTATGGGTTGCAGCGGCACCAAACACGTGCCATAAAAAATGGGTTCCCATAGGCAATAATTCAGAATGGTCTGCCATTCTAAACCCAATGGCAACTACAAAACAAAATAGCGCTATTACAACCCATTTAACTTCCTTATAGTTGGTTTTCACCGAGTACAAAAAAATGGGTATTAGCACCATTATTGCCATCAAAATATAATTTACACTTATCGATAAATTATGCCCCTCTGGACCAAATTTCCTTCCCAAATATTGCAAGCCAATAAAACCAAGAAATGCGGGAATCACCTTTAAATGGTTTCCCAAAACCTGATAAAGGCAATAATAAACTGTGAATAGGATTATCAACATAATTGGCATCCAATCCATGGCTAGAAAGAAAGGCCACTTTCTAAACCCGTGGTAAATGGTTCCTCCAACCGCGCCAGTCAAAAGCAAAACCGACATCCAGAAAAGGAAAGTATGAGTTTTGGTTTGATCGCTTAAACGAACTACCCAATACAAGCCCAATACCACAAAAATAAAGGCCGTAAGCGTATTGTAGGGTTCAACAATAAACAAACTAAAATCTGTTTCAGAATAATGTGGGCCACCATCTGGCATAGGTAAATCAACGCTAGTAAACATCCTCTTTTTTTTAAAAGCAAGGTACCAATTCTAATAAAACGTGTTTCCTATACAAGGCATAATCTATGCACATTCATCCTTTTTTGACTACTTTTGGTTACCATTTAATTGGTTCAAACCTAAATTAATCTTACAATGAGCACTAAAAAAGTTTTCCAAGATTTCCTCAAAACCCTTGTTGTTAAAGAGGGAAAGAAAGTTTCACTTAAAAAATACAATACCGATTTCGAAACTAAAATTGTTAACAAAGACCAGGGTGAAAAAATTTTGAGTGATGGCTTGCTTCAATTGGCAAAAATGCAAGACATGCTTTATGCCGAAAACAAACATAGCGTACTCATTGTGCTTCAAGCTATGGATGCTGCCGGAAAAGATGGCGCCATTAAACATGTGATGTCTGGATTAAACCCTCAGGGTGTTAAGGTGGCAAGTTTCAAAACTCCTTCCTCCATTGAACTCGATCACGATTATTTCTGGCGCCATTACAAAGAATTACCAGGCAAAGGCGAAATTGGAATTTTTAACCGTTCTCATTACGAAAACGTTTTGGTTACTCGCGTTCATCCAGAATATATCCTTAATGAAAATATACCAAGCATAAAATCTATAAAAGACATAGACCACAAGTTTTGGGAAAAGCGCTACAAACAAATAAACCGCTTCGAAAAAAATCTAAGCGAAAACGGAACCCTTATTCTCAAGTTCTTTTTGCACGTTTCAAAAGACGAACAAAAAGCTCGTTTTATAGAACGAATTGATAATCCAGCTAAAAATTGGAAATTCTCACCAGCAGATGCAAAAGAGAGGCTACATTGGGACGAATACCAAAAGGCATATGAAGAAATGCTAAGTGCGACATCTACAAATTACGCCCCTTGGCATATCCTCCCTGCCGACGATAAATGGTTTACCAGATTGTGTTTGGGTTCTGTAGTGTATTACGAATTTGAAAAATTAAAGCTCAAATATCCAAAAGTAAGCGAGGCCCAATTGGCAGAATTACAAAAGGCAAAAGAAGCTTTGCTAGCAGAAAAATAAAAACTTACTCAATACAAACTTTTTGGTTCAAACCGCCCCTAGCTGTTTTTACTTGAAGAATATAAATGCCCTTGCTTAAGCCTTCCGTTATAACTTCTGCTGAATTTTCTTTTCCTAAATTTAAATCTTGGTAAACCGTTTTTCCACTTAAATCAAACAACCTTATTTCTAAAATCTTTTCGGTTTCGGTTTGAACCAAAAATGCGCCAAGAGAGGGATTTGGAAACACGCTTAAAGTTGAACCCATTTTTTGCTCAGAAATTCCAGTAGTTCTAACAGGTTCTGACATCAAATTTTTATCTGTATACACTACGTAATCTCCTGGGTTCAATACTAAATTCATGTTTAAATCTGTAACCTCAATAGAGTCTCCAGTTAGGTAGTTAAACCACCAACCCGTGTGCTGGAAAACCGGTTTTATACTGCCACTAACAATATCAAAATTACCTGCAATAATGGTGTTCATGCTATCGTGATTAACCTTTAAAAACTTCCCGGTTGAACCCACATTAAATTCAAAGTTGTTTGAGGTAAACGAAACATGCTGTTTTAATTTTGCTAAGGCTGCCACTTCTTTGAAGGTTTGCATTCTGGTAGCATCTTGTAAATATTCCCATTTAAACGGTTTGTTGCCTGTTCTTCCATTGGTATTTATGGAAACTTCATAACCCAATTCTCCTCCCTGCCAAATCATTTTTGGCCCAAGCAAGGGAAGCAATAGTGCATGGTATGTTGCCACCCTTTTCAATGCAGTTGCTACATTTTTTGTGGAGTAATTGGCATTTGAATTTCCATAAGTAAGGTTGGTAAACATTACTCGTTCCTCATCATGACTTTCTGCATAGCTCACTAAATTTGGTTCAGCAAAACTTCTAGAATTATAATTGGCCCAAGATAAATTTGCCTTAGAATTATTATAACCCATTAAAGCTTCCGCATAAGCTTCGGTCATTTTGCCCCACATAATAAAGCCCATATCTGCTAAAACTTTCTCTTCAGAATTATCCCCCAAATGTTCTAAAATTAAATAAGAAGAAGTATCGTAGCTTCTAACTTTGGTCTGAATTCTATTCCAAATATCAACTCTACTTTGGTCGTAAGCGCTCCACGCTCCAGCATCTGTAGTATACTTTTGCGTAAAACCTTTAGATAAATCAAATCTAAATCCATCAACATGGTATTGCTTTGCCCAATAAGTTAAAACGGTATCAACAAAGTTTTTGGTCTCCAGGTTTTCATGGTTAAAATCATAACCCACTCCAAAAGGATGTTTATCTGTTTGGTTGAACCAAGGGTTGTTTGCAGCAGGACGATTATTAACCGCATCAAAATACATTCTTACCATTGGCGATTGCCCAAAGGAATGATTCAAAACCATATCAATAACAACTGCAATTCCCTGCTCATGACAAGCATCTACAAAGGTTTTTAAGTCGTCTTTGCTACCGTAATATTTGTCGGGAGCAAAATAAAACATTGGATTATAACCCCAGCTTTCATTGCCTTCAAACTCATTTATTGGCATTAACTCAATACAATTTATTCCCAAACGTTTAAAATAAGAAAGTGTATCTGTTAAGGTTTTATAATCGTGGGTACCAATAAAATCTCTTATTAGCAATTCATAAATAACCAATTGGTTTTTGTTTGGTCTGGCAAATGCACTGTTCTTCCAAACAAATTCACTTTGCCCTGTTTGTAAAACAGAGACTACTTCTGTGGTTTTGCCCACAGGATAAGGCTTCAAATTTGGATAGGTGGTTGCACTAATCCATTTGTCGTTGTAAGGGTCTAAAATCTTATCGGCATAAACATCGGCAACTTTCAATTGCTCAGCATCTATGCAGTATTGAAAGCCATACTCTTCTAGCTTCTTTAAATCATTTAACTGAATCCAATAACGCATTCCATTGGGCGTTTTATTCATTAAATAGTTTGGAGAAAACTCCCAATTATTAAAATCACCCAATACATAAACATAGTTTTTATAAGGAGCATAGAGTTGAATAATAACTGACGTATCGCTTATGTAATTTATTCCGTCTACAATTCCAGCAGGAGAAGGCAAAATGGCGGCACTCTGCTTTTGCATAATATAACTGGTATCATATGTTTTATTGCCATTATTATCGCCTTCCACTACTAAATTAATTCGGCCTGAACCAAAAGAAGAAAAGATATTTGAATAAGAAATTTGACTGTCGTTAGATGCTGTAGCTATTGGGTTTCCGTTGGCAAAAAGGCTTAAATTACATTTTGCAGAAGAGGTAGCATTTATGAAAACGCTATCTGTAAGTGCATAAAAACTTGCTTTGGTTGGGCTATTTAATTTAACCTCAAAAACACCTTGATTTACATCCACAAAAATATCTCCTCCCGATTGGGTTTTACCTGTTTTAGAGCCATCTGAGTTTCTAAAAACAAAAGCCAATTTCAATATTTTCTCATTTGCTGGAACACCGTAAAACGTTCTAATATTCCCAATGGATAAGGTATATTGATTGGTGCTTCCAACACGAGTTAACAATGCTTTTGGCAAATTGGTTGTCCAATTGGTTAATACATACTTCCAGTCGCTTGAGCTAGTGCTTAAATCTGTAATAACTCCCGTATGCGCATAGATAGTTGATTGTCCCAATAAGCCAGCATTGCCCATGGAAGCATCGTAGGTAATACTAACATTATTATCAGAAGCGCTTGCAAAAGCGGGACTTAATATAACAATTTCTTGTGCAAATACTGAAAGGGAAAAAAACAGAGAAAGCAGCAAACTATAAATGATTTTCATGCAAAAAACTGGTGTTTAATAAGGGCCAGATAGCCACAAAGTAAGAACATTATGCTTTGGATTCAAAATTAACTATAACCTAAATTTGTCATTTTTAACGTATAGTTTACCGGAACACTTTCTAAAAATGAATCCAAAACCAAACCTTATCTTCTTAATTATTGCTAAATAAAAAACCAAACTATAAACTTTAAGAAAGTCTTAAGACACCATACCTTGAAATCTATTGGCAATCCTATAATTTGCGTTTGCATTTTGCTCCATAAATGAAAAACCCCATGAAAACATCAATTAAATTTTTCTTGCTTTTCTTTTTACTTTTTGGTTCAAACCAAAACCTTTTTGCAGCGATAGTGGGTTCTCAAATTTCTTGTCAGCAATCAGGAACACCAAATGTTTATAATGTTACCGTTAGATTATACCGTGATTGTGGTGGGTTGGAACTATGTGCAAATTGCCCTACAAGTTTAAGCTCAAGCTGCTCAATTTCTATGTTGTTAACCGGTGCATCCGGAACTTGCAATGGTGTTAATTTGGGGAGTCAAAGTCTTCAAGTGGTAACCGCCTTATCTGGGTTTGACGCAATCCAGAATATTACACAAAAAACCATTTGTTCCAATTGTGGCTCAAGAACACCAGGAACATTTCCAATTGGCGTTGAAGTTTACACCTTTCAAGGGCAAATAAACCTTTCCTCTATAACTTGTTGCAAAGTGCGAATTTCTATAAATGTTGGAAGCAAAAGCTCTTCAAACACGGTATTGGTAAATCCTTCCAATTTGCCCTATTACAATGAGGCAATTATCGACAAATGTGCTAATTTTAATGGTAGCCCATTTGCCGATTTGACAGATTTGCCTTTTTTAATTAACAGCAATAAATTTCAAGTAATTGACCTTTCCTCTGACAATAACCCCAAAACTGATTCTACATCCTATGAGTTTAGCCCAATTTATACAAGTAATGGTGTGGCCGCAACCTATCAACCAGGATTTTCTCCAACTGTTCCTTTCCCATATATTGGCTCCCCTGCAATCAATCCAGCCTTTCTTTATTTAACTGCTGATGGTTTGTTACTATTTAGACCTATTGGGTCTTTTGTGGCTGATGTTAATGTTAAAAGAATAAAATGGAGAAAAAACACCTCTGGAATTTATGAAAATATTGGGGAGTCAACTACTAATTTCCAAATAACACCCTATCCAAACAGTAGCACATCCACTCTTAATCTTAGAACTTACGATACCTTAGGAATTATAATAAATCCTCCTACAACCACCATTAAGCATGTTGCTTTATGCCCAGGTCAAACTTATTGCGAATATGTAGTTGGTACCAGTTCCTCCCTGTTAGACACCACTTTCCTAGAATTCAAGCCAACAAATTTCAACGATTCCTTAACTATATATAGATCGTTTAATCCCGCCACCAGGGCTACTACTGGGCCAAGACTGGATAGCGCAAGGTTTTGTTGGACAATGCCAGACACTTCAAACTCCAAAAGCTTTTACACTTTAACCACAAAAACTTTTGTAAAATCTGATCCAATGCCTACAATTTCTTACCAAGTTTACCAATTTGAAAAAAGTACAAGCCCACCAATTTTAGCTTTAGCAAAAACGAAAACAAGTACCAGAAAATATTCTTTTAAATATGTTCTTTTTAGTCATCATGTTCTAAACAAATTTGAAACACAATGGAAATTTGAAACCAGTCCCGGAAGTAATGTTTTTCAAACAATTCAAGCCGATAGCATTTCAAGCAAATTGTTTTTAAAGGGAGGTACCTACAAATTTCAACTAGTTGTTTCAAACCCTTGCGGCAATTATATCTATTGGGATTCTATAGTTATTCCAGCCTTTAAAGTAAGTGCAATTCAAAATCAAACAAATCCTTGTTTTGGTGATTCTAAAGCAGGCATTAGCACTAGTGTGGTTGAAAATGTTGGTCCAGTGGTTTACAAAATTAACAACCAAACCTATCAAAATTCCAATCAGTTTTCTGGTTTGCCAGCTGGAAATTATTGGATATATGCCGAAGATTCGGTTCAACAAAAAGACTCTGTTTTTATAAGCATTCAAGAGCCTCAAAAATTAGTTTTGAACCCATCAATACTTCAAGATATTTTGTGCTTCGGAAATCAAAATGGAAAAGTGCAACTTGCTCCCATCAATGGCAAATCTCCTTTTCAATACAAACTTGAAAATGGCTCCTTTACTTCCTCAAATTTGTTTAGCGCTCTTGGTTCTGGAACCAAACATTTCTATGTGCTCGACTCCAACCAATGTGCTGCAGATACCCTTATAAGCTTAGCTAATCCTCCTCAATTCTTTTCAACGATTAGCAGCTCCCAAGAATCTTGTTTAGGCAAAATGGATGCAAGCGCTAGTATTTCAATTTCTGGAGGAAATCCGCCAACTGTAATTAACTGGCAAAGCAATCCTATTCAACAAGGAAATAATGCTTTTAACATAGGTTCAGGCTGGCTCAAGGCAATTTGTATAGACAATAACAATTGCACTTATCAAGATTCTATTTTGATTACTCCAAAAACACCATTTAGTGGTCAACAATTTTGTGCCATCAGCATCGACACTTCTACCTACCTTTCTAAATTATTTTGGTATAAAACTCCTTCTGTTGGAACAGCCAAATATTTAATCTATGCTAGCTTAACTCCCAATGGAACCTATGCCCTAATTGATTCTGTTCCTTTTGATGCGCCTCTGCCTTTTATGGACCCTAGTACCACCAACCCTCAAATGTATTACAAAATAAAAACGGTAGATAGTTGTGGGGCTACATCTAGTTTCTCTAGTTTTCATAGGGCAATTCATCTTGGTTCAACATTATTACCAAGTGGGGTTAACTTATCTTGGAGTTTGTATGAAGGTGCAAGTGGCAGCCAACAAAAAGTTTGGAGAAGAAGCAATAATGGCTCTTACCAGCTTCTTTCTAGTTTATCAAACACAAGCACCAATTACCTAGATTCTTTTCCAGCAGTTGGAAATAATAACTATTTAATTGAATGGGTTAAAGACAATAGTTGTATGAATGGAAGCGACCTTTTTTCTGTGTATTCAAATCAAGTTAGTCATACCATTTCAACAGGAATGCTAGAACACAAATTGAATTTGGTTTTCAAAGTTTATCCAAACCCAAGCGAAGGTGTTCTGTTTATTCAAAAATCCTCTTCAGCCTACCCTATTGAAGAAATCAAAATGTATACTTTGGAAGGAAAATTGGTTCAAACCTGGCAAGCAACTGAACAACAAAACTTAGAAGAATTATCTATCTCAGATTTAGAAAACGGCTATTATCAATTGCTAATTTCTTGTAAAACGGTTTGAACCAAAGCTACCCGATTTTGCTGAAAAGGAAGTGATTTGATTTTGTAAGATGTTACTATTTCAATTGTTATAAACCCATTAGTTGAAAATTAGTAATTTATCACCTTATATTTGATTTGAATTAGGTTATGGCAAATCAAACCCCAGAGCAAATAGCAAGAGATAATATTGACAAGCAGTTGATGGCCTGTGGCTGGGTTATACAGAGTATTAAACAAATTAATCTGAGTGCGGGAAAGGGTATTGCTGTTAAAGAATATTTGACTGATGTTGGTCCTGCTGATTATGTTTTATTTATTGAGGGCAAACCATGTGGAGTAATTGAGGCCAAACGTGAGGAAGAAGGCCATAGAATGAATATTCACGAAAGACAAAGTGAAAATTATGCAAGTGCAAAACTCAAGCATCTAAAAAATGAACTTCTACCTTTTGTTTATACCAGTACAGGGGAAGTAACCCGGTTTACAGATTTTACCGACCCCAAACCAAGGGCAAGAGAAATATTTAGTTTTCATAGACCAGAAACGCTCATAGATTGGGCAAAAAAAGGCAAGTCGCTCCGAAAAAGATTGTTGGATTTGCCAATATTACAAATAGATGGATTGCGTGATTGCCAGGTAAATGCTATTTCAAAACTCGAAACCTCATTTAAAGAAAACAGACCGAGAGCCTTAATTCAAATGGCAACAGGCTCTGGAAAAACATTCACGGCCATAACAGCAATTTATCGCCTGTTGAAATATTCAAAAGCAAAACGAGTTCTGTTTTTAGTAGACACCAAAAATTTAGGAGAACAAGCAGAACAGGAATTTATGTCGTTTGTTCCAAATGATGACAATAGAAAATTTACTGAACTATATAGTGTTCAAAGGCTAAAATCTAGTTACATAGCTAGTGATAGTCAGGTTTGCATTAGCACAATACAAAGATTGTATTCTATTTTAAAGGGAACTGAATTAGACGAAGGTGCAGAGGAAGAAAACCCGAATGAAACATTTTGGAAACCTAAGGAAATTCCACCCATTGAGTATGATGGAAAAATGCCAATAGAGTTTTTTGATTTCATTGTAATCGACGAATGCCATAGAAGTATTTATAACTTGTGGAAGCAAGTTTTGGAATATTACGATGCTTTTGAAATTGGCTTAACTGCTACTCCCGATAAGAGAACAATTGCCTACTTCGACCAAAATTTAGTGAGTGAATATTCTCACGAAATGGCAGTGGCAGATAATGTAAACGTAGGCTATGAAGTTTATATAATTGATACCAAAATAACAAAACAAGGTGCAACACTTTGGAAAGGTGAATACATTGAAACACGCGAACGCCTAAGCAGAAAAAAGCGATTGGAATTACAGGACGAAGATGAAAATTATTCGAAGCAACAATTGGATAAAGACGTTGTAAATCCAAATCAAATCAGAACCATAATCAGAACATTAAAGGAACGATTACCTGAAATGTTTCCTGATAGATACGATAAAAATGGTGTGTTTGAGGTTCCCAAAATTCTGATTTTTGCTAAAACTGATAGCCATGCTAATGATATAATAGACATAGTTAGGGAAGAGTTTGCAGAAGAAAACAAGTTTTGTAAAAAGATAACCTACAAAACAGATGAAGACCCGAAATCTGTTTTATCTCAATTCCGTAACGATTACCACCCACGAATTGCAGTAACAGTAGATATGGTGGCAACAGGCACAGATATTAAACCTTTAGAGTGTTTGTTGTTTATGAGAGACGTAAAAAGCATCAATTATTTTGAGCAAATGAAAGGGCGCGGAACGAGAACTATTGATTTGGATAGTTTACGAAAGGTAACACCTACTGCAAAATTTACTAAAGATCATTTTGTTATTGTGGATGCCATTGGTGTAACAAAAAGTTTAAAAACAGATAGTAGGCCTCTAGAAAAAAAACCAGGTGTTCCTCTTAAAGACTTATTGCAAGCAATTGCTGTTGGCGCAAGAGAAGAAGATTTATTTACCACATTGGCCAACAGATTAACCCGATTGGACAAACAAATTACAGAAAAGGAAAGAACCACATTCTCTGAAAAAGCTGGAGGAAAAAGCGTCTCGCAGGTAGTGAAGGATTTGCTCAATGCATTTAATCCTGATGTACTTGAAGAAATTGAACATACTATTAAATTAGAAAAACAACATCTAGGAAAAGTGGTGGTTGAGGATGCGATTAAAACAGCTTTTGATAAACTGCAAAACGAAGCTGCCAAGGTTTTTACTGGAGAGTTAAATGAATACATTGAAAATGTTCGCAAAGCACACGAACAAAAAATTGACTTAGTTAACCCTGATGAAGTGATACATGCAGGATGGGACAAAGACAACCTAAGCAATGCAAAAGAGTTGATAGCGAGTTTTGCCGCATGGATGCAAGAACATAAAAACGAATTATTGGCACTTCAAATATTCTACAACCAACCTTATCGTAGACGAGAATTAACTTATCGCATGATTAAAGAAGTTTTTGATTTGTTGGTTCAGGATAAGCCTGCAATTAAACTTCCATTGCTATGGGATGCTTACATAAGCGTAGAAGATGCCGAAATAGAAGGGAAATTAATACAACGTTTACCACGAACCGAAAAGCCAAAACAAGATTTAACATTATTGGTATCAATTATAAGAAAGGAATTAGGGATTGATAGCTGGCTTAGTAGCTTTGACAACATAGTAGACAGGAATTTTAGGGAATGGATATTTAAGCAGAATGCCGGTAAACACAATCGCTTTAACGAAGAGCAAATGCAATGGCTGCGAATGATAAAAGATTATGTGGCAAGTAGTTTCCATATTGACAAAGATGATTTCGATTTGAATCCATTTAATTCACATGGTGGATTAGGGAAAATGTGGCAATTATTTGGCGACAAAACAGAGGATATTATTAACGAATTAAATGAGGTATTGGCTGCATAATGGAAGAAAAAGAACTACATAAATTTATTGATAGGCTCTTGAAACTGCCAAAAGAATGTGAATGGGCTGAGTTTTATTTGACTGGAAATCCACTAGAGCCTCAAAAAATATCGTAAGTTATTTATTTTCAAGTTGTTCTTTATTTGATGCTTATTTGACTGAACCAACAAGTTTTCCGTATTTAGCTTTGTTGGCTTATTTGACTTGTAACAAGCAAGGCAATTATAAAATTGTTCAAATTACACTGTAGAAAAAGTGGGTAGAGAAAAATAAGATTAGTAGAGATATTTAGAGAAATAAGTAATAGAATTAATGAAGCTCAATTATAAGTCACAGGACTTATAATGTATAAATATAAGGCATAAGGCTTATAATATGGTATTATAAGTTTATAGACTTATATTGCATAAAATTGGCAGCTATGAAAAAAGCAGTAATAACAGGAGATATAATACAATCAACAAAAATGAAATCCAATGAACGGAAGATGTTGATTGATGAAGTGGATGCTGCCCTGAAATTATTGAGTAAAGACTATAACATGCAATATGAATTGTACAGGGGAGATAGTTTTCAGTGTTTATTGCCGCATCCTGAAAATGCACTTAGAGTTGCCTTATTGATTAAAACCTTTATTAAACATTTAAATCCAAGTGAAGCTTTTGAATTGAAGTCAAAAGAAAATCCTTTGAAAAATCAATCAATGATATACCCTGTATGGATGTTTGATACACGTATAGCAATTGGAATTGGTGAGGGTGAAGAAGAAATAGAATCTCTTGGAAAAGCAAATGGTGAAGCATTTCTATTTTCTGGCCGAACACTAGATAACTTAAAAGGTAGTAAACAAAGTATAGGAATTGCAACTGATGATAACTACCAATTGGAACTGGAAACAGAATGTAACTTGTTGGATAGTATTATTGCAAGAAATAGTGCCTTACAATGTGAAGTAATCTATCTTAAACTGCTTGGTTATACTGAAATACAAATAGCTAAACGACTAAATATAGCACAATCTGCCGTTAACCAAAGGTCAAATAATGGGTCATGGAATGCAATTCATACAATGGTATTGCGCTATGAAACAATCTATCAGGAATTGGAGAGCTAGGATATGAAAAATGAACTGATATTTTTTACATTGGAGCAGGGAAACATTTTAATCAGGTTATTGCTTTCGCAATTATTTGCTGATTTTATTTTTCAAACCGATTCCATGGTAGCCAACAAAAAATGGTTTTCCAAACACATGTTTCTACATATTGGGGTGGTGTTTCTAACAACATTATTACTAAGCTTTTCATGGAAAATTGCAGTGGTATTAGCTTTGGCTCATTGGTTAATTGATGGCATTAAATGTAGTCTTCAAAAGAGTTTTCCTACTAAAGAGTCATCCCTGTTTTTTGCCGATCAATTAATCCACCTACTAAGTATTGTAATAGTTTGGGCATTATGGGAAAATATATGGGATCAAATCCTAAATGCGATGGCGCTTCTATTTGTAAATTTTCGGATTAGCCTATTGGTATTTGGCTATGTTTTGGTAATGTGGCCAATTGGCTATGCCATGAAGTTTGTCTTAAAAGGCATAGAAAAAACAACCGCACACAGTGATGAAGAGAAATTAGAACATGGAGGTAAACTCATAGGAATGTTTGAACGCATGATTATTATAACCTTTGTATACTTGAACCAATATGAAGCCATTGGTTTTTTAATAACAGGTAAAAGTATAATTCGCTTTGCCCAGAAAGAAGAAGGCCTGCGAAGTGAATACGTTTTGGTTGGAACCATGATGAGTTATGCTTTTTCGATTATAGTGGGTGTTGTTATTAATTGGTTGTTAGGGTAAAATAATATCTAATGTTGGGTAAAAAAGAAGTCTTAAACTTAAAATCAACTAAATGAAAATTGAAGACGTAAATTTGGCTATAGCAAATTCTCCTAGCATTGCTTGGTTTAATGAAAGAGATATTAATATTGATTTTATCAATATTAGACTAAAGTTGAATTTTAAAACTGTAAGTGCATTTTCTGAATACATTTTTAACCAATATGCTGGTTGGCAGAATCTATCTGATAACATGCCTGAGGAACTTAATAAATCAAAAGAATTATTTAGAATTCTTAAAGAGCAATTTGTCTATTTTATTCAAAATTTTGTTGGTGAAAACCCACAAAATCTTATAGTAAATTGGGAGACGCACGTTTTTCCCCATATTTCAAATCTAAGACATTCATTAACATATGATTGTCCAGAAACACCCTTTCTTTTGGATTTGTTAAAGAATAATATTGAACAATTTAGAGGCGCTTTCGAATTTATTAATGGCAGTGTAGGTAATTTAAAAAATAAAGATACTTACCTAGGCACTTTGTTTGCCTTTGAGTTTACAAGAAATAATACTACTAAAATAAAGGAAAGAGGAGAATTAGAAGAGCAATCAATTAATAACCTTAAGGGTGATTTTTTGAATTATCTTTCAAATTCTGAAGGACAAGTCTCAAATCATATTGCCAAAGTAAATGGGGATTACCAAGAATTTGCAACGCGAATCAATGACTTTAAAGATTCTAAGGAACTTGAGGTTAATACATGGTATGATCGTACTAAACATATAATTGAATCATTTCATACTACTTCAAGTGAAAATATTTTAACCTTAGAAAAAACTTACGAAGAATTATTAAGACTAAAAAAGCCTGCTGAATATTGGAATAAAAGAGCTGAAAAACTGAACAAAGAAGGATGGAATGCTTTAAAATGGTTAGTTGGATTAATTGTTTTTGGTACAATTACCTTATATATTTTGTTATGGCTAACGCCTGAAGGAATGTTAAAAAGTTTTTTCAATGAAGATAAAGGCATTGCCGTAAGATGGTCTATTGTTTATATCACCTTTATTTCCTTGCTAGCATTCGGAATTAGAGCGATATCTAAAGTTATGTTTAGTTCATTTCATTTATCAAGAGATGCAGAGGAGAGAGAACAATTGACCTTTGTTTATTTGGCTTTAATTAAGGATAATGCCATAGAAAAAGGTGAAAGAACACTTATTATGCAGTCCTTATTTAGCAGAGCAGATTCAGGCCTTCTAAGAGAAGATTCTTCCCCTACGATGCCAAGTGGTATTGTCGACAAATTTATTAAATAGACATGGATGAAATAGATTTATTACCGAAACATTGGCAACTCCAAAAGTTGGGTGAGGTTTGTCATACAACAAGCGGAGGTACACCAAGTAGACAAAAAGCCAATTACTACAATGGCAAAATACCTTGGGTAAAATCAGGTGAGTTGGACAGAGGATTAATACTAGATACCGAAGAAAAGATTTCAGAAGAAGCAATTAAAAATTCAAGTGCCAAAGTTTTTCCAAAAGGAACATTGCTAATTGCTCTTTATGGAGCTACAATCGGTAAGCTTGCATTCTTGGGTGTTGATGCTTCTACAAATCAAGCTATATGCGGCATTTTCAAAAATGACAAAATAGATTCAAACTACCTTTATCATTTTTTGTTTTACAAGAAACCAAATTTAGTAAAACAAGGAATTGGTGGAGCACAACCAAACATTAGTCAAGGAATTTTAAAAAACCTGGACTTGCCAATACCCCCTCTCCCCGAACAACAAGCCATAGTTTTCAAAATAGAAGAACTACTCAGCGAATTAGAAAATGGCAAACAACAATTGCTTACCGCCAAACAGCAATTAAAAGTGTATAGGCAAAGTTTGTTGAAATGGGCTTTTGAAGGGAGGCTCACCAGTGGAACAAATAATTGGAAATCTTTAAAATTAAAAGACGCTTCCTTGAAAATAGTTGTTGGATATGTTGGTCCAGTAACAGCGCATATTGTTAAATCTGGAGGAGTTATGTTCCTAAGTACCACTCATATTGGGGAAAATGAATTTCTCAATCACGATATGAGGGAGGTTACAATAACTTTTAATGATAAAAATAAAAAATCACAAGTGATTCCAGGTGATATTTTAATTGCAAGACATGGTGATTCTGGTAAAGCTTGTATTGTTCCAGATACGATTAAAGTTGCACAAGTTTCAAACGCAGTTATTCTTCGGCCAAATCCTGAAATCATTTCATCAAAATTTATATGTTATAGACTTAATGCGGAAAGACAACGAATGCAAAAAATGAAAGTTGGAGGAGTGCTGCAAGTTGTAAATACAAAATCAATGGAATCATTCCAATTATCAATACCATCATTGGAAGAACAACAACTCATCGTCTCTGAATTAGAAAGCAAGCTCACTGTATGTGATAAAATAGAAGAAACTATCAGCCAAAGTTTGGTTCAAGCCGAAACCTTGAAACAAAGTATTTTAAAAAAGGCGTTTGAAGGGAAATTAATTTAGCAATAATGAAGAATATTTTTTACTCAAAAGGATATAAGGATTCATTGCCGCTATTATCTGTTTTCCCATGTTACGTTTTTATAAAAGATGGCTGGAATGATTTTGGTTTTTATACATTATTTAATTTATTTTATTATAATTCAAGGAATGATTATGAAGAAATTGGCAGTATAAAGATATTGGACATTAATGACAGTTACACTAACATCCCGATTGAATTTTATAGGCTAGAAAAGAATTTTTTTTCCCTTGGTCAATCCTTAGAATTTTATGAAAATATAAAAAAAATTGCCCCTGAAAGTTTCACAAAGGTTTTGGATTGTATTAATGACATCTCAATAAATGATGATTTATTTGAGGAAGTTAAAATAGAAAGTGGCTTTGTAGCTAGTTTAATCCGTTTTGGCTCTGCAGAAAAGGCTTTAAATGAGGCAAAATTGCTTCTATTTGAAAATGTAAGAAAAGTGAATGAGAATTTATTTTTCAACTATAAAGTTAAAATTGAAGGTGCAGAAGCCCACCATGAAGTCTATTTTGATTTTAAGAATACAGAATTATTACCATATAGATTAAATATTATAATTGGTAAAAACGGAACAGGAAAAACACAATTTCTAGGTAGCATGGTAAATTCCATAAGTGGTGTTGATAAAAGAAATAAGTTCCAACCATATAATCCATTATTTAATAAAGTAATTGCTATTTCTTACAGCCTTTTCGATGATTTCCCTAAACCTCCGGAAACGACCGTATTTAGCTATAAATATCTAGGATTAAGAACGGAAGATGATGGAATTATCAATGATGATAGATTAAGCTCAAAACTAAAGGTTTCATTGATTAAAATTATTGAGAATGATAGGATTCATATTTGGTACAACAGAATAGGTCAAATTATAAATTTAGAAAATTTAGGAATTGAAAACCCATATCAATTAACAAAAGATTGGGTAGAAACTATCTCATACCAAAAGGCAAAAAGATTAAGTTCTGGCCAAAGCATTATTTTATTTATTTTAACAGAATTAATTGCAAATATTGAAAATGAGACTTTTATCTTATTTGATGAGCCAGAAACCCATTTACATCCATCAGCAATATCGGGTTTGACTAATTGTTTTTATGGCATCTTGGAAGATTTTGATTCATTTGCAATAATTTCTACCCACTCTCCAATTATTATTCAGGATATCCCATCTAAATACATCACAATATTTGATAGATTAGGAAACATTCCAATTATTAGGAAACTTCCTATTGAAAGTTTTGGTGAAAATATTTCAACAATTACAAGTACTGTTTTTGAAACAATTGATGTTAAAGAACTTTATAAGGTCTATCTTGATAAATTAAATTTTACTCGATTTGACCAAAATGAATTGTTTGAAAATGGATTAAGTATAAATGCTATGCTTTATTTGGAGGCTATTAAAAACAAATTCATATGAAAAACCTAAAATATCTTGATTGCAATGAACTTTCAGAATTTGATTTAATTGTAAGCGATAAGGAATCGATAGCTAGAGAAAGATTAATGGGAATTAGACCAATTTTAAATACAGAATATGGAAGGTATTTGAATAGTTTTAAAAATATTTTCGAAATTGAACCAACTACTTTTAGTGATCCCATTGCATCAGACCTTCGTGGTTGTTATCACATTAAAACAAAAGCTAGAGACCTATTATTACATAGGATAATTAATATTCAATCAACACAATTTAAACATACCTGTCCTTATTGTTTAATAAATACTCGCTCTTCCTTTGATCATTATGTGCCTGAAGGTGCATTCCCAGAATTTAGTATTCTTTCAAGGAATTTAGTTCCTTGTTGTACCACTTGCAATAGCATAAAAAAGGAGTTTTGGAGAAATGCTACACAAAGAACGATAATACACTTTTACAATGATATTATTCCAAATGAACAATTTTTATTCGGAGCCTTAACTTTTAAGGAAGATAATACTCCCATGATTACATTTCACATTAATCAAAATGGCATTAACATTGACATTTACAATATAATACAATCTCATTTCAATCGATTTAATCTAATAATTAAATACAATGAGAATATAGACCGTTTAATTTCAGATATTATCGATGACGTTGAATCAAATAGGTTGGAATTTAATGAAAGGCTAACTGTTACATCGATTTCAAACATCATTCGAAATAAATCAAATAGGTGGAAAATTCAATATGGAATAAACTATTGGAAATCTGTTGCCATGGATGAATTGGCAAATTCAAATCATTTCATAGACTCAATTCCATCTTATGTTGGAGGAGTTTACAATTGAAGAATAAATTAAAAAAATAAAGACAATATTTGAAATGGGGGCTAATTCTATTATAATTTGAATCGCAGCTCATTTTTATGGGATTTTTATTTTAGGAATTGAATTTCACATTTGGAGGACATAAACTCCAATTAAATTATGAAAATATAAAATGAGCAACAACACATCCTCAATAGTTTCCAAAGTATGGTCCTTCTGCAATCCCCTTCGTGATGTAGGCGTAGGATATGGAGATTATTTAGAGCAACTCACCTATTTGCTATTTTTAAAAATGGCTGATGAATATGCCAAGCCACCGCACAATAGAAAACTGCCTATACCAAAAGAATATAATTGGGAAAGTTTAACCTCCAAAAAAGGTGCAGAACTTGAATTGCATTATGCAACTTTGCTGCGTGAGTTAAGCACTGCAAAAGGAATATTGGGTCAGATATTTACCAAGAGCCAAAACAAAATTCAAGACCCTGCCATGCTCGCTAAAATCATTGATATGATAAACAGCGAGCAATGGTTAGTTATGGGTGCAGATGTAAAAGGAGATATTTATGAAAGGCTATTGGAGCAAAATGCTCAAGATGTAAAAAGTGGTGCTGGGCAATATTTTACGCCTCGTCCTCTTATACGCGCAATGGTAGAATGTGTTCAACCACAACCTATGAAAACCATTGCAGATCCTAGTTGCGGAACTGGTGGTTTCTTTTTGGCGGCTTATGATTATATTGTAGAAAACAACAAACTAAATAAAGAGCAAAACAAGTTTTTGAAAATGGAAACCTTTTTCGGAAATGAGATTGTTGCTGGCACTAGACGTTTGGCTTTGATGAATTTGTTTCTTCATAATATTGGTGATATAGAAAGTGATAATTTTCTATCCCCTGCCGATGCATTAATTGCTGCCTCCCCAATAACTTACGATTATGTTTTAGCCAATCCTCCCTTTGGAAAAAAGAGTTCTCAAACTTTTACCAATAACGAAGGCGAACAAGAGAAAGACGATTTAACCTATAACCGTCAAGACTTTTGGGCAACCACCAGCAACAAACAATTGAACTTTGTACAACATATTCGGTCCATGCTTAAAACTACAGGAATAGCTGCTGTGGTATTGCCCGACAATGTTTTGTTTGAGGGTGGTGCTGGTGAAATCGTACGGAAGAAATTATTGGAAACAACAGATTTGCATACCATTCTCCGTTTACCAACAGGAATATTTTATGCGCAAGGCGTGAAGGCAAATGTTGTTTTTTTCGACAATAAACCTGCTAGTAAAAATCCATGGTCGAAAGAAATTTGGGTATATGATTACCGCACCAATATTCATCATACCTTAAAGAAAAATCCATTAAACATAGATGTTCTAAAGGATTTTATAAAATGCTATAACCCCACAAATCGTCACAAACGCAAAGAAACATTTAATGCCGAAACCAATCCAGAAGGACGTTGGAGAATGTTTACTTATGATGAAATTATTGCAAGAGATAAAACTAGTTTAGATATCTCATGGCTTAAAGACAAATCATTAGCAGACCTTGATAATCTTCCCGACCCAGAAATATTGGCAGAGGATATTATTGAAAACTTAGAAGCAGGATTAGCAAGTTTTAGGGAGATTTTGGTGGCACTAAATAAAAAATAGATGTGCGTTGGAATAAGTCTATTTGCAGTTCATGAGTGGCTTCATTTCAAAAGAGAGGAAATCCGTGATTACTTTATGCCAAAAAATGTGCTCATCGAAATTTACAAACCATTCTAATTCAATCCTCTTCCGCTTTTTATACATTTGAAGAAAAAAAGATGAAAAAGTTATCCTTCCTATTCATTCTAACCATACTTCTTTTTGGACAAACTAAGGCTCAAAACCTTCGTGTAATTACGTATAATATTCGCTATGCAACGGCGAGTGATGGCGTTAACGAATGGAAATTTAGAAAGGCTAAAGTAGCTGATTTGCTTAACAAACAACATCCAGATATCATCTGCATTCAAGAAGCTCTGCATAGCCAAATGCTCGATTTACAAAAAAGCCTTTCTGCCTATTTCTATGTGGGTATTGGAAGAGATGATGGAAAACAAAAGGGAGAATATTCTGCCATCTTTTTCTTAAAGGCCAATTTTGAATTGGAGAATTCTGGAACTTTTTGGCTTTCCGAAACGCCCGATTCTATTGGCAGTATTGGCTGGGATGCTGCGCTTCCTAGAATTTGCACCTATGCAAAAGTGAAAATGCATGCCAACCAAAAATCAATGTTTATTTTCAATACCCACCTGGATCATTTAGGAGAAGTTTCTAGAACCGAAAGTGCAAATTTGATACTCCAAAAAATAAATGATTTGGCTAAAGGATTTCCGGTACTACTTGCTGGTGATTTTAATAGTGAACCTAATACCCAAGCCTACCAATCCATTATACAAAACCCAGAGCCAATACTTGCCGATTATTTCAAAGCCATCGAATCCCAAGAAAACTGCACCTTCAAGGGGTTTGAAACAAAATCCACCGTTTGCAAACGAATCGATTATATTTTTGGGGATTCAAACTTTAGGCTTGAGAAATTCGAAATCATCACAGACAATAACGGAACTTTTTACCCTTCTGATCACCTTCCCGTTTGTGTAGATTTAGTTCTACCATAAATTAATTTGGTTCAAACCGAATTGCATTTTTAAACCAGCTTTCTTAAACCTGAGTATTGCCCTTTTGTGCTTATTTATACTATAATTTTTTAGAAAAAAGGCTAAAATTCTTTTTGGTTCAAACCAAATATGTAATATTGTGGGATAGGACCATATTATGATTGCACAAATACTTTTTATTGCACTTTGCGGAGTAGCCACCTATTTCTTTGCTAAGAATGTTGGAAAAATTCGCAGAAATATTTTATTGGGCAAAGACATTGATTTAACAGACAACAAGCCAGAACGCTGGAAAACCATGCTCAAAGTAGCATTTGGCCAAACCAAAATGGCTGTTCGTCCCGTTCCATTTGTTCTCCACTTTATTGTTTATGCTGGGTTTATTTTAATCAATATTGAGGTGCTAGAAATTCTTATTGATGGAATATTTGGAACCCACCGCGTACTCTCTTTCTTAGGTCCGGTTTACGATGTGGCAATTGGCTTCTTCGAAATTCTCGCTTTTGGTGTTTTGGTTTCGTGCATCGTTTTTCTTGCGAGAAGATATATTGTTAAACTTGCTAGGTTTCAGAGTCCAGAATTAAAAGGTTTTGCCAACCGCGATGCTGCCACCATTCTTTTTATTGAAATAATTCTAATGGGTGCTCTTCTAAAAATGAATGCCGCAGATCAAATTTTACAAGCAAGAGGCATTCACCACTATATCGCTGCGGGTTCTTTCCCTATTAGCTCTTGGTTGGTGGTTCCTATCTACAATTTATTTAGCACAGAAACGCTCATTTACACAGAGCGTATTGCTTGGTGGTTTCATATTATTGGCATTTTCTTGTTCATGAATTACTTGCCGTTTAGCAAGCATTTCCATGTAATTATGGCTTTTCCTAATACTTGGTACTCTAACCTTAAAGCCAAAGGAAATTTAAACAATATGGCTTCTGTTACACAAGAAGTAAAGTTAATGCTTGATCCAAGCGCTGTTGTTCCTGAGGGCTATGAACCTCCAACTAGTTTTGGCGTAAAGGATGTAACCGACCTTACTTGGAAAAACCTAATGGATGCCTATACCTGCACGGAATGCGGTAGATGCACCAGTGTTTGTCCGCAAAACCAAACTGGTAAAGTGCTTTCTCCTCGTAAAATTATGATGGACACCCGCGATAGATTAGATGAAGTGGGTAAGAATATTGATGCCAATAATGGAAGCTTTGTAGACGATCAAAAGAACTTGCATTCTTATATTTCTGAGGCAGAACTTTGGGCTTGTAATACGTGTAATGCTTGTGTAGAAGCTTGCCCAATTAATATCAATCCGATGGAAATTATTGTAGAAATGCGCCGCTTTAAAGTAATGGAACAAAGTTCTGCTCCAGCGCCTATCAATAGCATGTTTACCAATATGGAAAACAACCAAGCACCTTGGCAATTTAGCCCAATGGATAGAGCTAATTGGACACAAGAATAACACCGACTTTTTAAAGAATTTAAAATGATTAAATAACTGGGCGAAAGACCTTTTGTTTTAAAAAAGAAAATAATATGAGCGAATTTAGAGTACGTACCATGGCCGATATGATGGCTGCAGGTGAAGAGACTGAAATACTTTTTTGGGTTGGTTGTGCTGGAAGTTTTGATGAGCGTGCGCAAAAAATTACCAAAGCAGTTGCTAAAATTTTGCATGCAGCAGGAATAAAATTTGCCATCCTAGGTACAGAAGAAGCCTGCACCGGAGACCCAGCTAAACGTGCTGGAAATGAGTTTCTGTTTCAAATGATGGCCATGCAAAATATTGAAACATTAAATGCATATGGCATCAAGAAAATTGTTACTGCCTGCCCTCATTGCTTCAATACCCTTAAAAATGAATATCCATCCTTAGGTGGAGAATATGAGGTTTTACACCACACCACATTAATCAATCAACTTCTTTCTCAAGGAAAAATTAGCATTCAAGGTGGTGCCTTTGCCGGACAAAGAATTACTTACCACGATAGCTGTTACCTTGGAAGAGCCAATAATATTTACGAAGCTCCTAGAGAAATTATTGAAAAATTAGACGGCGCTTTGGTAGAAATGAAACGTAGCAAAGCCAATGGTTTATGCTGTGGCGCAGGTGGTGCACAAATGTTTAAAGAAGCAGAAGAAGGAACCAAAGAGGTGAACATAGAACGTGCAGACGATATGTTAGAGGCTAACCCAAATGTAGTAGCAGCTGCTTGTCCGTTTTGCATGACTATGCTTAGAGACGGAATTAAACACCACAACAAAGAAGCAGAAATTGAGGTGAAAGACATTGCTGAGTTGGTAGCAACAGCAATGGATTTGTAAGCTTGCCCTAATAAATTTTACGAAAAGTTAAATTAATTCTTGGCCCACATTCTTTCCGAGATTTTGGAACCGCATGTTGCCAATTGCTTTGCATTTCTCCTTTCATAATAAGCAAACTTCCATGCGTAAGTTCCAACTTACCTTTGAGTGCTTTTTGAGTTTTATGCCTAACTTGAAAAACACGAGTTTCACCCAAACTTAAGGAGGCAATAACTGGGTTTTCTCCCAACTCCTTTTCATCATCGCTATGCCAACCCATACTATCATTTTGATTGCGATATAGGTTCAACAAAACACTGTTAAATTTTTGCTCACACACTTCTTCAACAAGTGCCTTTATCTTTAATAAACAGGGTGTAAAAACCTTTGGAATTAGCTGAATACCCGAATAGGAATAGGCTGCATTAGTTTCGCCATACCAAGCAGTTAAACGCGGTTGGGGCATTCGCTTTCCAAATATTTGAATGTGGTATTGATCCCATTCAATTTCATCTCTTAGTTGTTTGTATATTTTATTAGCCCATTTGGTTTCTCCAAATTGAGGTAATAGCTGCAAATTGCTTTCATCTGGTATCCCGGGCGACCTATTTTCAAAAAGGCTAAGCAATTTCTTTTATATTATTTTCTATCGTTTTTGATATTTGCTCCAAATCCAAATCATTTGCATCCTCCCCAAACGGATTTTCAATCTCTTCTGCAATTAATTCCAAGCTGGCTAAAACATAAAAAACAAAGGTGGTTGCTAAAATAATTCCATACCCAAATTCTTTAATAAAACCATACGGCATGGTAATAATATAAATGAAAATAAACTTCTTTAAAAACAAGCTATAGCTATATGGAATGGGTGTGTTTTTGATTCGCTCACAGGCTCCACAAATATCAGAATAGGCTCTTAGTTCAGTATCCAAAAACAACAAATGTGTATCGCTTAGGTGCTGCTCTTTTTTTAAGGTTTGAACCAATTGATGAATTTTCCCATGTACAAAATTGGGCTGATGAACTGCTTCTGGAATGCGATTATCTTTGGCTTTTTTTGAGCGCAAATGTTGGGTCAAAACACTTGGGTATAAAGCAATCCATTCTTGCAATTCTTTGTATGTTTGGCTGGGTTCGGTTTGAACCAAACTCTTTAATTTTAAAGATAAACTTCTTGAATTATTAACCAAACTCCCCCATAACCTGCGTCCTTCCCACCATCGATCGTAAGCCGTATTGGTTCTAAACACCAACAATATAGATAATACAAATCCTAAAATAGAATGAAGCGCTGGCGTAGAACTAAAGTCTAATTTATAAACCTCGATTTCTAAATATGCTAGAATTAAAGAATAGCAGGCAAGCGAAATAATTACCCAAAATAATTTTCGGAAGGTGTCACTTTTATGAAATTTAAAAATTAACCCAAACCAATCCTTGGGATTATAGTTAATCATACCTAAATGTTTAGCTCAACAAGATAGGTAAAAACTTCTCAAAATAAGCAAGTCAATTCAACAAGCTTTTGGAAGTTTATTCTTAATTCTTTACCAACTTAAGTTGCTGCAAACCCATTTGCGTTTTAACACGTAAAAGGTAAATTCCTTGCGATAATTCAGATAAATCTAATGCGCCAGTTAGCGAATTAATAGTATAACCAGTTAATACCTCACCTTTCAAATTACTCAATAATATTTCATCTGTAGCTTCGGGTATTGGTTCTAAATAAACTTTATTTCCTGTAGGGTTTGGATATGCTTGTAAGTTAAATCCTGTTTTGCGCAAAGGTGTCAAACCAGTGCTAGCATCTTTTACCAAAACAACTTCATACAAGGTAGAAGATGCACTACTTTGCGTGCCATTATTGATGAAAAAGATATTGGCTTTAGTACTGTTTATTCCTCCAACAATATAACCCAATGAAACACTATCACCATTCAATTCATTCCACTTAATTACTCTGTTTGCATATTGAGGTATATTGCTATTCAACACCATTTCTGCACTTGCTCCTAAATAACCTGGCATTTCTAGGCTCATCGCACTTTCCTCCATTACACCAGAGGCATTTCTTTTTATTCTGCTAATAGTCTTTACAAAAGGAACGCTATCGTTTCTAACTAAAGTTCCATTCGAATAATAGTATTGTCCTATTCCGCCAAAAAACACGGTATTTAGTTCCTTATTCTCCGAATCATAAATGGTTAAATTAGCAGTATGGTATTGATTTAATTTTTGCTCAAAACTATGTTGAGCAATTGGACCATTATTCTTAATATCAACGCTATTTAAATACGGCAAATCAACATCGTATCTAAATACTCCAGACCAGGCGGTAAAACCTAATTCATTAGTATCAAAAATAGCCGGTGTTAAATTGTAATCTCTGCGGTGCAACTCCAATGAATCGTACCAAGTTTGGTAATGAGAAACAGAAATAGTACCAGCACTTTCTGTTAACACAAATCTCTTCACCTCATTGGTATAATGCTGGGTATAGGTAGGATTTCCCATTGGGTTATACCTTCCATCAAATCTATTTCCTCCAACTAAAATCAAGGTATCGTTCAACATCTCTAAATGACCACCAGTTACCGCCAAATTTTGATTAATAATTTGCTTGAAAAAAGGCGCAATGCTTTCTCCCTTTTCGATTGCATTGGCTAAACCTGAAACTGAAACGGTAGTTACATTTGGAAAAGTAATATGGTTACCTGCAGTAGCGGAATAACCATAACCTCCAACCAAAATTAAGGTATCGTGATGCTGGAAATATTGCATATTGGTAGATTGCAATTGCTCTTGTAAACCAGTAGGTAAGGCAGAAAGGGCGCTGTTCCAAATTTTGCCTGTACTAGGTTCAATCATATAAATAGTAGTATTGTTACTAGCTGCTGCAAATGAAGCAAAGGGTTGTCTTTGATGTAGTCCATCCAAACGACCGCCAATTAAGATTATTTTTCCGTCGATTTGAGCAAAACTATAGGATTGCAATCCTGGCAAACCTGCAATATTTAATGGATTTAATTTAAAAGTAAATTGCCCAAAACTTATTAATGGCAGTAAGAAAAGAAGAGTAACAAAAGACTTTTTCATGTTTGCTTATGATTATTTTACAAACGAATCTAAGTCAATGACAACTTTTATAGGGTAACACTTGTTACCTAAAAAAAAATTACTGCAAATTAGTAGGATTAATTTTCTCCTTTCCAGCAACTATTTCAAAATACAATTTAAAATCGCTAAGCAAACTAAAAAGTGGATATTGAAAAGTAGCTGGTTTATTCTTCTCAAAAAAGAAATGCCCAACCCATGCAAACCCATAGCCAGAAAGCGGACACAACCAAAGAATGTTTAAATTATGAAACAAAAATGCGCCCATTAAAAAAACAAAAAACAAGGAAGTACCCGTAAAATGTAAAGCACGGCAGGTAGCATCTTTGTGCTCGTTTAAATAGTAAGGATAGAACTCTCTCAATGTTTTATATTTTTTCATTATTTATCTTTATCTATTATTCTTATGGCTTAAATCCAGAAAGCATGTATTTAATTACTCCTTTACAACGCTTTAAATCCCTCTTTTTTTCATTGAAAAAATACAAATTGTATCGGTCTTCCCAAACAAATGAATTAGAATTTAGCATCCTTGCTTCCATTTGCAAGTCAATTCCCTTGCTCATTCTAGAATAAGCATAGGATCCTGGACCAGGTCCTGCAAAGGCAATTCCATGATTTAGGGAGGAATCTACCTCCATTTCAACTTTTAACAAATACTTCGGATTCTTATCAGTTAAATGAAACCCTTCTTTCCGTAGGCGGTTGTATATGTATTCTCCAACTTCATTTTCAAATTGAGCATCCAATAAACTCCCACTTTTATTTGTTATCTCAACTCTAATACTGCCTTTCTTGGGGATGCCTTTTACCTTACTTAAATAAGAATAACGAGCATTGCACCCAACAAAAAGGAAAACAATAAATAAACAGTAAATGGTACCTTTTTTCACCATCAAAATTTAATTAGATATTCTTCAAATCAAGAGATTTTTTTTCACTTTTCTTTGGTTCAAACCGAAAGAAAAAATTAACGCAACAAGGTGATATTTCCTTTTAATAATTTGGTTGCATTTTGGTTGTCTAAATATTCAACCACATAAAAATACACATCAGATTTGCAAGGATTGCCCTTGTAATTCCCATCCCATCCTTCACTTAAATTGTTGGACCGATACATCAATTCTCCCCAACGGTTATAAATGGATATGGTAGCAGGTTTACTGTTTTTATAAATTACATGATACCTCTCGTTGGTGCCATCACCATTGGGCGTAAAGGCATTGGGAGCCCAAATAAAATTGCTTCCTAACAAAAGAATACTTTGGCTTGTGGTATCATAACAAATAGAATTATAAGCAGTTAATTGAATAGTATAAATTCCTTCCTTTTCAAAGTGAAATTCTGGGCTATCCAAATTACTTGTATTCCCAAAATCAAAATCCCACAAAAATGTATTTGAAAATAAAGAGTTGTTTTGAAATACAACAGGAAAATCAATTGTTGGTGGTTTTGGCGAAAAATCAAATTGGGCTACCGGAGTTTTTAAGACTTCAATTGAACGTTCTTGTAAATCTTTGCAGCCATTGTCTTCAATTTCGTATTGAACCAAATACTTACCAGCCGCTTTTGGATCAAACAAATTACCAGAAACATATAGGCCAGTAAATAAACCTCCCGTGCTTTCTGGTACAAGCAAAATAGGTGCGCTATTCTCACATACTAAGGTGTCTTCGGGTGCAAAATTTGCCAAAATCTTTGGGCTTAAATTCACAAGTAAATAATCACTTTGTTCACCGCAATTATTGGTTGCACTTAAGGTAATTATTCCCAATTCCCCAGCCGCTATTTGGGGTATAAATATGGTTTGAACCGAAGTAGGGTTGCTAAAATTTCCATTTCCAGTATAGGTCCATAAAACATTGTTATAATCCTTTGCAACTCCATTCAATTGAAGCTGCAATTCATTGCAAAAAACTGTGTCCTCACCTGCATATACACCTGGCAATGGCAAGATTATAACCTCCGTAGAATCAGTATTTCTACACTGAAAATTATCTGTAAACCAAACCTTATACTTTCCACTTGTAACAACATTTGTTGAGGAACTAATAGAGCCTGTGCTCCATAAATAATTTGAAAAACCAGGCATTGAAATAGTACTCGCATTTACACAGATCTTGCTAGTATCGGGCAAGGTTCCAATTGGTAAACTTCTAACGGTTAGTCCAACAGTATCTGTTTCAACCAAATTGCAATTTCCAGAAATTTGGGCAAAATATAAGTCTTCATCATTTGCTTGAATTGAACTGATTTTTAATGTGTCTGAAAATACATTAAGCGATCCACGGGTAACCGAAAACCATTCAATTTTTGTAGCTGCTAAACCACTGCTAATTAATAAAACATCATCGCCAATACATTTTGTTAAATCGCTTGGTTGCTTGCTTACACTTGTATTGGGCGCTAATTGCAGGTAACTAGGATCAGAATTTACTGTGCCACAAAGGCCAGTTGCAGTTACAGTATAGGTGCCTGTATCATTTGCTGCAACAGTTGGAATAA
Organism: Bacteroidia bacterium; assembly: GCA_021740845.1. Classification (GTDB taxonomy): domain Bacteria; phylum Bacteroidota; class Bacteroidia; order UKL13-3; family UKL13-3; genus B1. The sequence goes on along the minus strand of JAIOYZ010000014.1, from coordinate 11,930 downwards.
ACAAAGAATCGGCTATTGCATTTAAAATTGGCAATCCATTTTTATTCCATTGAAAGGTAATTGGCGAAGTACTTGTGCTGTTTACTTTTAGTAAAAAACTCTCTAATAAACATTTCTCAAAAACTTGGTTCGAACCAACAATACTTGGCATTCCATCCAATTCCAATCGAGCTGGATCAGAAAAAATAGTATCACAAGCTGATACCGCATAAAGCTGATAATAACCAGTATCAGAAAGGGTAATTGAAGAAAGGACCAATGAATCTGAATTGGCACCCAAAATTGGGTTCTCATCTTTGTTCCATTGGTAGCTTATTGGCCCAGCACCAACAATCTCGGAAATAAATTTTACCGTATTTCCCGCACACGAAATAATATCTATTGGGTGTTTTGTAACCGACAATAATTGGGGTGTTGTAATTTGAATAGTATCAGAAAAAAGGCTATCACAAGCTCCAATCCCTATCACAAAATAGCTTCCTGTATCTGCATAATTCAGGTTGGCAAGAACCAAAGAATCTGCTGTTTTTCCTGCCAATATTCCATTGTTTTTATACCATTGATAGGTGTTAAATCCTGTTCCATTTGCATAAACAGTCCAATCAGAATAAAGGCAAACAATTGAGGAATTTGGCTGCTGGGTAAATTGCAGTGGCGTATTCATATTCAGCTTCACAGTATCCGAACTTACATGGCCACATGCGCCATATACAGAAACATAATAATTTCCTGTATCCGAGAATTGAGTAGAAAAAATTAATAGTGAATCAGCAACTTCACCAAATAAAGGCATTCCATTTTTATACCATTGATAACTCAAAGAATCAGACCCTGTAGCCTCAACTGTAAATGAAAACTGGTCGCCAAAACACCTGTTATTGGTAATTGGTTCAAGCACAATTTGGGTATTCCTTATAACTGATAGCGTAGCGGAATCTGAATACAAAGTATCGCAACCAGAAATTACTCTTACTTGGTAATAGCCAGTATCCGAAAGTTGTATCGTATCCAAGTTCAAAGAATCTATATTTCTACCTGGCAATTCAACTCCATCTTTTATCCATTGATATATTATAGGAAAATCAGAAACAACTCCTGTCACAAAATTCCCTGAACTTCCTTCGCATTTTTGCATGGAAATAGGTTCAAAACTAATAACAGGTTTTGGCTTATAAGCTATATAAACTTCCCTTGTTAAAAGGCTATCACAATTGCCTTTTATTGAAACAAAATAGTTGCCTGTATCTGCATCCATTACAGAATTTATAAATAAGGTATCCTTTATTTCTCCAGGCAAAATTACACCGTTATGGTACCATTGAAAAGAACTTGCACCCAAGGCCAAAACCCTCAAACTTCCTGTCTCATTTTTGCAAACAAATATGCTATCTGGTTGAACCAAAATTTGGGGTGGAGTATTTAAAAACACATGAGCCTCCAATGACGTATCAATTCCACAATTACCTTGCGCAATCACAAAATAGCTTCCTGTATCTGCAAAAGCAGCCGAGGTAAAAACCAGACTATCTAATTGCTGGCCAATTATTGCTGTATTATTTTTATACCATTGATAATTGATAGCACCAAATCCTATTGCAAGTGTTTTCAATGAAAATGTATCTTCCAAACACCTAATTTCAGATTGCGGTTCAAGCACAATTTGTGTTTTTGGTAACAAGCTCAATTTTACAGAATCGCTATAAAGTGTATCACAAATAGAAATTATCCTAAGCCTATAATATCCCGTATCCGATGAACCAATATTTGTAAAATTTAACGTGTCGTTTTGTTCATTAGAAAGTATTGAATTCCCCTTTAACCATTGCAAACTAACTCCTGTTATATCGCCAATTAATACTTTCATCAATCCGCTTCCTCCTTCGCAAACATTTAAAGAATCGGTTTGAACCAAAATTTGAGGGGCCATATAAATCCCAAGTTTTACCTCTATCGAATTGATGCTATCGCAATTTCCTTTTACCGTAACAAAATAGTTTCCTGTATCACTTGCTTGAATCCCGTTAATAATTAAAGAATCAAGTGTTGCACCTAAAATTGAATTTCCATTCTTATACCATTGGTAAGAGCTTGCACCAATTGAATTTACTTTAAAGGTTTGGTTCGAACCTAAACAACCCGTAAAAGAATTTGGCTGTAAACTTATACTTGGTGGACTATTTAAACTGATTACTGCAACCGATGATAGCAAAGTGTCGCACTCGCCAATAACTCTTACAGAATAGGAACCAGAATCGATATGGAGAACGGGAGAAAACAATAAACTATCCAAGATTTTTCCCGGAATAGGAACTCCATTTTTCATCCATTGATATTGAACTGGACCACCCTCAACCTTAACCTTTATAGAAAATGTATCTCCAATACACTGAACTTTACTCAGTGGTTGTTCCTCAATACTTGGTGGGGATAATAATCTCAATCTTGCCGTATCAGAGTAAATGGTATCGCAAATTGATGTAAGAATAACTTGATAATAACCTAAATCTATAGGAGAAATGCTAGTCAGAAATAAAGAGTCTAAATTTGCCCCAGGAATAATTACACCATTTCTTTTCCATTGGTAAACAATTGGCGCAGAGCTATGGGCTTCCACAAAAAATGTAGCAGATTTACCCAAACACTTTTCCAAAGATTCGGGCTGTTCCAAAAGTTGTATGCCTGGCAATGTTCTCAAGTAAACCGAATTGGATAACAAACTATCGCAACCCCAATTAATAAGCACAGAATAATTTCCAGTATCGCTATATGCAACCGTTGTAAGACTTAAGGTATCGTTATTTGTTGATGCAATTGGGATTCCGTTTTTCCTCCATTGATATGTATAAGGACCAACACCAGACATAGAAACCCTAAATAATGCTGGTTGGCCTTTACAAACCAAAACGTTTTGTGGTTGCAAAACAATGCTATCACTTCTAATACTTATCGTTAAGCTATCCTTTACAACACAACCATTATTATCTGTAACACTCAAAACATATTTGGTTTGAACACCAGGAGAAGCAATTGGGTTTAAGCAAGTGGAGCAACTTAAATTAACACTCGGACTCCAACTAAAACTTAATGGTTCAAACCGAGCATTACTAGTTGCTGTATCCACCAGTTGAATGGCCTTGTTTTTACAAATAAGTGTATCATTTGCCACCACTACTTTAGTATCCGAAACATAGAGGGTAGTGCTTAAAGTATCGTCGCAACCAAAACCTGGATAGGCAGTAAGCACAACAGTGTATTTGTTAAAGGTTGCAGGAGTTGGAACACTTGCAACTTGGTTTGTATCAAGCAATGTGGTTAATGTAGAATCATACCACCTATAATGTTGGTAACCTGGTGGTGCCGTTAATGTTGATGTTAAAGTCCCTTTACAAGCCACAGAGCTCACCTCAAAAAGAACACAATTTACATCCACATAACCATACCCAAAATGCCGTCCTCTATCGCAATCGCCACTTGCAAAATCAACAGCAACAGTTCTTCCGGCAAAACCACTCAAATTTAAACTCGCCAACGACCATGGTTTGTAATACACATTAGAGCCTAAAGTTGATAAACTAAATCCTGGTAAAACAGAGGAAGCAACAAAACTAAATTGGGCGCAAGAAATGGGGACGCCTGTTATAGAATCATACGCTTTAATTTCAAATCTTGGCTGGTCAGCAGGTGTATGTGAAGGGTTTTCTAATACAACCGCATATTTTAATAAAAGGCTATAATTATTTAAATTACTCGGAACATGAACATAATATCTTGCCCTTTCTGCCTGGGCTCTAACTGAGTTATTTCCTAGTTTTAATGAGTATAAACCTTTTGCAGGATCTACAACAGGAAACAAACCATATGGATCCAAACCTGTTCCAGACGTTATAGTATGCCTACCAGCAACAGGCCCAGATAAAGTAGGAGTATTAATTGGGCAACAGCCGCCTGTATAAAGGGTCCATCCACTAAAATTATTGTTTTCAAAATTGATATTGGGAGGGCAATAAACCGTCTGTGCATGGATATTTGTCCATAGCATAGTAAGCAAGAAAAGCAGATTTCCTTTATTTATCAAAACCAAAAAGTTGTTTCTCTATCCCTTATTAATAAAATAATTATTAATTGCAGAATATCATCCTAAGATAAGGCCAAAATTAAAAATATATCTGGTCAAATACACTGATAATTATTAGTATATGAAAAAACAATTTAAATAAAAGAAAATCCTTCCTAAGCTCTCAAGCTCATATAAAATTTGGCTGCTATTTCAACCTATACTTTCTTAAAAGACCAATTAATAACGGTGGTTTCGGTTTGAACCAACTTAGATTTCACAATAAAAATTTGACATTGCCCTTTCAATAATTCTGCTATTTTTGAAATCCGTTTAAACTAGAATAACCCCTATTTAAACCATTATGAAACCCTTGGCTATGATAAAAATCAAAATCCTATTTACCCTGATAGCATTTTTTGTTGTGCAAAATTTGTACTCCAAAGTTCTGCATCCTAAGGTCATTTTTCCATTTGATTCACCAGAAGTAAGTGGAAATTTCTCAACTTACCTCCCCAAAAAACACATGCTTAGCTTTCCAAAATATGTGGAAAGACCTATTCCACTAAAAGTTTGGAAAGACACTTCGGCTTATTTCTATTTTTCAGATACTGCAGAAATGGACCGCTTTAGGTTTTCGGTTGTTGGAGATTATGAATACACGGCCTCTGTATTCTTTCAAATAATCTCAGCAAAAGGAGTTTGTATTTTTAAAGACTCATTTCCTTTAATGAATTTATTAGAAATGTACCTCGATGGTGGTGGTTATTATGGTACCAAAACTCAAAAAGAAAAGGCAATTTCTGAATATGCCAAAACCATTTTAGATCCAAGCTCTGTTGATGCAGCCCTAGAAATGCTCCCAGATGAACTCGACCCAGATTTTACCATTCACGAAAACCACCATTATCTTGCAACAGATGGTGCGCAAAAATTCTTCTCCTATTCCAGAAAAGTAGAAACCAACACTTTTATTGGCTACGATCCGCTTTTAGGGCTTGCTCTAAAATTCTACGAATCCTATTATTAATTTATTTTAAAAAGCGCTCAAAGGTAGCCTTTTCAAGCATTTCACGGTCGTCTGGGTGTGCAATGCTAGTAAGCAATTCTGCCCTCTGCTCCATGTTTCTTCCATATAAATTTACAGCTCCATATTCCGTTACAACCCAATGAATATGGCCTCTAGTTGTTACCACACCAGCTCCTTCTTTTAAAGATGGTGTAATTCTAGAAATCCCTTTTCCTGTTCTAGATGGCAAAGCAATAATTGGCTTACCCCTCTCAGATAATGCCGCCCCTCTAATAAAATCCATTTGCCCGCCTATTCCAGAATATTGATACATCCCAATCGAATCTGCACAAACCTGTCCGGTTAAATCAATTTCAATAGCACTATTAATTGCTGTTACCTTTGGGTTCAAGCTTAAGGTTCTAGGGTCATTAACATAACTTATATCCAAACACTTCACAATAGGATTGTCATCCACAAAATCATACAAACGCTTGGTTCCAATTAAGAAACCACTTACACAATATCCTTGAACAATCTTTTTCTGACTATTGTTTATAATTCCCTTCTTAATCAAATCTATTGCTCCATCAGAAAACATTTCGGTATGTAAACCAAGGTTTCTGTGTGAACCTAAATTGCGCAAAACATTATCTGGAATAGTTCCAATACCCAACTGAAGTGTGGCTCCATCCTCTACCAATTCAGCAACATTTCTTCCAATTTGTTCACAGGCGTAATCGCTGTTTTCGGAATAACTTACAGAAGGCAACTCATCATTTACCTCTACCACAAAATCAATCATAGATAGTGGAATAAATGCATCCCCATGTGTTCTTGGCATATTGGGGTTAATTTGAGCAATTATTGTTTTTGCATTATATGCTGCTGCACGTGCCACATCCACTGAAGTACCCAAGCTCACAAATCCATGTTTATCTGGTGTTGAAACATGCAGAATTGCAATATCTAATGGCAAATAATCATCATGGAAAAGTTTAGGTATTTCACTCAAAAAAACAGGAACATAATCTCCCCTACTCGAGTTTACTGCTTTCCTTACCGACTCCGAAACAAACAACGAGTTGATAAAAAAATGTCCTTCCAAAGAAGGATCATTCAAATCAAAACCCAATGTACTTATACTTACCAACTCCACTTTTCTAAGCTCCTCTTTTCTATCCATTAAGGCAGTCAAAACAGTAATTGGTGTTGCTGCACTTCCATGTATAAACACGCGCGAGTTGGACTGAATGTGGCGAACTGCTTCTTGGGCGGTTACAACCTTAGTTTGCTTTTGCATGGCGCAAATATAAAACGCCAATTCTCCTTATATAGAAAAAAATTGCATGATTTTTATTTGTGTTTTTACTGAAAAAAAGCAGCAAAGTTGCCCTTGCTGCTTTCATAAAAAAGGCTCTAAATTTATTGCCTGTTTTTGTGTTGCTCTTTTAATTGTTTTAGCAACTCTCGCTTAAACTCCTGCTCCGCAATAAACAACTTCACCACCTTTTGTGCAGGTAAAACTTTCTTAAACTCTTCGGTATATTTCCGTGTTAATTCTACCTCAGATGCTCTATAGGCTAACATATCTTCCAATGCTTTTTCTGCCTCCTTCTCCGTCATGTTGTCTACGTTCTTTCTTTCCTCCAACACTTTGCCCCTAAACTGCTTCCTCGATTTTTCCAATTCATCATTGTAACGGTTGTAAACAGGCCAAAATTTCTGTGCCTCTTCTGTTGTTAAATTGAGTTTTTGAGTAATGAATCCAACCTTCATCGATTCAATTTTTTCCCGCTTTTCTTCCATTCCTCTTGGTTGTGCTATGGTAACACCCATAAATACAAAACTCAAAATGCTAAATAATACCCATCTCTTTCTCATATTTCTTTCTCCTTTATAATTCTTCTATTATTAATTCTAAATCCGTTTCTTCAATCCAAATTTCTGAGTTCTTTTTATTGGTTTGACCCAAACCTTCCAATTCATTACACCAACCTGCATCGCATAATAATACCGCATTCAAATCTCCTAGACTTAATTCATTGGCAATGTCTTCCTCTGTCAATTTAATTTCTGAAATGCTTTTTGGTTCAGACCGAAAGAAAACTAAACCAACAAGCATAATAAAGATTGCCGCAATACCTGTTAATTTACTTAGCCAATAAGGGCCAAACAAAGCAATTTTCTTGGCTCCTTTTTCTTCAACTTTCCCTTGTATTTTTTCTGTTAAGGTTTCAAAATAAGACCCTGGAACCTCAAACCCAATTTCTATGTTTTCGTTCTTGGAGATTAGTTCTCTTAACCTAATTTCTAATAAAATATCCGCATCCAACTCTTCAAAATAGTTTACTGGTTCATTAAACCCTCCTTCCACCGGAAATGCTCGAATAAATTCCTCACTATTTTTAATTTCCTGATCCATACTAGTTAGAGCTCCCAAAATTTGAATGGTTTAATGACTCCTTTACAATTAGTTCAATTTTCTTTACTGCATGGTGATATGAAGCTTTCAATGCGCCAACACTTGTGCCTAAAACGGCCTCCATCTCATCGTACTTCATATTATCAAAGTACTTCATATTAAAGACTAATCGTTGCTTTTCTGGTAAACTTAATATCGCTTTCTGAAGTATCAAGCTGGCTTGGTTGCCATTAAAATAGGCGTCTGCAACCAACTGCTCTCCCAAACTCTCTTGCAACTCCTCCATGCTAATATTTCTATCCGCCTTCTTCTTTTGCAAAAAAGCCAAAGCTTCATTTGTGGCTACTCTATAAAGCCAGGTATAAAACTGACTGTCTTCTCTAAAATCTTCGAGCTTTTCCCATACCTTAATAAACGTATTTTGAACTACGTCATCGGCATCATCATGACTAATTACAATGCGTCTTACTTGCCAATAAATTTTTCTGCTATAGCGCTTCAACAATTGTTCAAAGGCCCGCTGTTTTAAACTAGCTAGCCTAAATTGTTGTATCAGTTCTTTATCACTAATTTCGCTACTCATGCAATGGTTTTGTATACCTGAGACGCAAGTTTAACGAAAAGGTTTAATCCATTTCTTTTTTTTCGGTTTGAACCGAATGTAAATTACAGTTAAATTAAGATGCGCGATTCTTTAATCCTGCCTTGTATAAAAAGGAAACTTCATTAGGCAATCGCTTTATTTCTGAATGATAAATAATATCGTAAGCTCCTTGGTTTACCAATTGAATATTCATTTCTGCATTGAAATCTGGAGCCAAAACCAAAACGGGTAAACTAGGTGTATACATCTCAACCTGCTCTAAAACATTCTTGGCACTAAAGCCTTCCATTGTTCTTCCGCTCAGCACCAAATTTGGCTTATTGTATTTCAACTCAAAGTTTAAATCGTGAATCGTATCAATCCTTCTTAAAAAATGCAAAACAGAAGAGTCTTCTAAAACTTTTTCTACCATTCTAATTACTGAGGGATTTGTTTCTACCAACAAAATCTTTATTTCCCAAAATGGACTAGAATTATCATTTTGAAGCGTGATTTGGTTTGTTGAATTGTTAAGTCCTAGCAGATTTGACATGGGTTCTAAGGGATTATTCGTTTTTATTGAAATTCTATTACACTTATAAAACCCAAAGTAAATGCCAAAATAATTACGGGGATTTTTAATTCAAATTACCGACTTTCGTTTTATGAGATTTTACCTAGCCCTTATTCTGTCTTTTCTGACAAGCCCATTATTCACTTTTGCACAATCACAAGCCGATTGGTTAAGTGGATATTTTCAAAAAAACGATTCGCTTTGTTTTCTTTTTTCAGAAGACATTTACCAAATAAAACCACAAGGTGTTTTGGTTACAGGAGCTTTTAGATCATGGAGCCAAGATTTAAAAGACCCAAATTACCAATTGAATAAGGTAGATAATGGACTATGGAAACTTTGTATTTATAACCCCAACAACGAAAAAATTAAACCTTCTATGCCTTTTAAATTTAGAACACAGGATGGTAAATGGATGGACCCTCCCAAATCCGCACCCAATTTGGAGGGAGGAAACCTGGTTTATATGAAAGGTTTTGAGCCCCTTTCAATAAACCCTGGAATTACAGCCGATGGTAAAATCATGGTGATAATTAAGGGCGCCAAAAACTTGCCTAATATTGATTTTAAAGCCAATTCGTTTTTGCTTAAAAACGCTGCTGGTGAAGCAATGTCGTTCAACCAAATGGAAAGCGATAGATCTTATACTTTACAAGATGTAAATGATAAAAAATTAACCCCATCTAACGCTCCTATCTACATAACATTAACTCCAGAAAAATCCATCGATAGGCGTCGTGTTTACTATTTGGAAATTCCCGAATTAAAAGAAAAAATACTGTGCTCTTGGGAACCTTGGTTCAAAACGATAAAAAGTGATAAAGAACTTGGGGCAAATATTTCTGGAGATGGTAAAAGCACCAGCTTTAGAGTTTTTTCTCCTAGAGCTACTGAACTAAAACTATACCTTTATAAAAATAAAGACCAAAAAGAAGCAGACGAAATCATTGCAATGAAATCTGATGAAATGGGTGTCTGGGAAGCATTTGTTCCAAAAAATTTAGAGGGCTATTGGTATGATTTTACGGTGCATGGTTTTAATGATCCAGGCAATTCTTTTTTCGAAACCAACCCAGTACATGTTAGCGATCCTTATGCAAGAGTAAGTGATGATAGCTTTGGAAAATGTAGAGTTGCGCATAAAACCAATCCAGCCAAGCCGCTAAAAAATGGCCGCCCAAAAATGGAACAGGTAATGGCTTATGAGGTGCATGTTCAAGATTTTACCGATTTGCTTCCCATAGATGAAAGCCTAAAAGGAACCATTGCTGGTATGGGTGTGAGTGGCTTAAAAAATAGCCTTGGTCAGCCAATTGGTTTTGATTACTTAACAAAATTAGGAATTAATACCGTTCACTTAATGCCTGTTCAAGAAATGTTGCATTGGCCAAAAGATGAGTGGGAAACAGCTTTTAAAAACGACCCGTACATGATTGAACAAGGTGTTGCAACTGAGAATTACGATTGGGGTTACAGAACCTCACACAGCTTTGCCATCGAAAGCCGTTACCGCCAAAAAGGAACAGAACCCGGTTCAGAGCGAGAGCAGTTTAGGGATTTGGTTCAGAAATTCCACGAAAACAATATGGCTGTTATTGTAGATTTTGTTTTTAACCATACTGCAGAAAACATGGATGGCCGCTCTTATTTGTTTCATTTCAATGCATTTGACAAACAATATTATTACCGTACCAAAAACCTTGAACACATTGGTGAATATGGCAACGAAACCAAAAGCGAAAACCGCTACATGACACAACGTTGGATTATTGATCAATGCAAACACTTTATTGAAGAGTTTGGAGTAGATGGTTTTAGAATAGATTTAGCCGGCCAAACAGATAAAGAAACTTTGTTGCTCTTAAAAAGTGAACTCCCTAAAGACATAATTATTTACGGCGAACCTTGGATTGATAGTAACGACCCAGAATACAATAAAAACCCAAACTGGCATTGGTACAAAGAAGATGCTCCCATTTGTTACTTTAACGATGATGCTAGAAACACATACAAAGGGCCAGTTTTTGAATTAAACAGCAAAGAAACCGACCGCGGATGGGCAGGAGGAAATGCGCTTTTAAGAGACGATGTAAAAAAAGGTTTAACCTGCACATTTCCTACTCAAAAAAATATCAATAGCGCGGTAAATTATCTCGACATTCACGACAACTTTGCATTGGCAGACCAGTTTGCAACCTATGGTTTTGATGGCCGTTTTGGAGTAGATGAAATTAACTATAAAATTGCCGCAACCTTGCTATTGACAACACCTGGCCCGCTTGTAATAAACGGTGGTTCTGAGTTTATGCGTAGCAAAGGTTTGGCTCCTTTACGCGAAGTTGAAAAAGAAATACCTAGTGGTAAAATATATTTTCATGGTAAGCGCGATACTTACAACATGCGCAATGCAAACCAATTTATCTGGGAAAATATTGGAAAGAAACTAAACCCAGAAAAGGCTCCCAATAGAAACGAACCTTACCAGAATGCAGATTACCAAAACATGCTCAATTATTGGAAAGGGTTGCTAGAAATACGTAAAAAATATTTGCTGCCATTGCCTGCTTTTAATTCTTCAACTACTAACCCAGAATTGTTTTCAAACCTTGCCTATGTTTTTGTTGAACCAAAAGATGAACACATGTTGGGTTATTTTATCCAAGGAAGAGTGTTTGTTATGCTTAACACTGGCTCCAAAATGCAAGAATTAGAAATAGAATTTCCAATTGGAAAATGGAAACTAATTGGCAACTCCAATGAAATTGCGCTAAAAGCCAAATTTGCCCAATATTACGAAACAGTTATGGGCGGAAAAAGAAAATATATCGTTCAGCCATATTCCATTAATATTTGGGTAAGGGAATAGTGGTTTGAACCAAGAACAATTAAGTAGGAGGCAAAGATAATTTAAATAAATTCTCTTTGCCGTCCTCTCACACCACCGTATGTACTTGCGTGTACGGCGGTTTCCGATGAAGCCGCATGTAGTTTTCATAGTGGCTGTAATAGCCCATTTTTGAGAACCATGCGTTGTTCATTCCAATGGATGTGGCAGGGCTGTTACTCAGTCGCCACCAGCTTTTCCCGCTCAGTGCCGTTCGCCAACAGAGTGTTTCTTCAAAACCCAATTTCCTAAGAATCCTAATGATTCCAATGCATCTTTTGCATTGTTTTAGTCGGAACCTTTTCAGTCGTCTACGTAACCAGGCATCTATTCTTTCCATTTTGGTTTTCATGCTTGCTAATTGAAAGTAGTTTAACCATCCTTGAAGAATAGGCTTTAAT
>JAIOYZ010000001.1 GCA_021740845.1 Bacteroidia bacterium | reverse complement strand
CTGTTCAAACTCTAAGAGATAAAAAAGAGTGAGGCTATATCTCTGGATCAATATACTTCTACGAGCTATTTAGTCCACAATCGGCTCTCACACTTTTTCACTTTATGTTTACTAATTTAATAATTTTCAAACATAGGAGTCCAGAGTCGAGAAGCGAGAAGCGAGAGGCGAGAAAAGAGTTTTAAGTTTTAAGTTGAATCCAGAGCCTAGATAGGAATGCTTTTGGGTTTTGGGTTTTGGGTTTTGGGTTTTGGGTTTTGGGTTTTGGGTTTTGAGTTTTGAGTTTTAGGTTCTTAGTGTTAGGTCAGTCCAGAGTCGAGAGGCGAGAAGCGAGAGGCGAGAAAAGAGGTTTAAGTTTTAAGTTTTAAGTTTTAAGTTTTAAGTTTTAAGTTTTAAGTTTTAAGTTTTAAGTTGAGAATCCAGAGTCGAGACAGGAATGCTTTTGAGTTTTAAGTGTTAAGTTTTAAGTTTTAAGTTTTCTGCTGATTGGAAGTTTGACCTTCCTATTGGAGCAGTGCTGGTTCGACTCTGCTCACCAACCATGGTTCGACTCTGCTCACCAACCTTTCGACTAAGCTCAGCCACCGTGCGTAATGGTAATGCTTTTTGAAATTCTAATGGTTGATTATCTTTTCTATACATTGAAGCAGGGCTGGTTCGACTCTGCTCACCAACCTTTCGACTAAGCTCAGCCACCGTGCGTGTAGGCGAAATCTTTAAGAAGACACTGAGTATCTCAGGTGGCTGGCCTTCGACTCCGCTCAGGCGCCAAGCAGACTGCATAATAATTCGGATTACTCAAATCTTGTGTCGTGTCGATGGTGGCTGAGCAGACTGTATTATAATTCGGATTACTCAAATCATGTGTCGTGTCGAAGCCGTCTTCCCATTGGAGCGGGGCTGGTTCGACTTAGCTCACCAACCTTTCGACTAAGCTCAGCCACCTTGCGTAATGGTAATGCTTTTTGAAATTCTACTGGTTGATTATCTTGTCTATACATTGGAGCAGGGCTTCGACTAAGCTCAGCCACCATGCGTGTATGCGAAATTCTAAGAAAAAAACTGGGAGTCGATGGTGGCTGAGCGCGACTGAAATAATTATCACATATTCGAAAAGCATCCGTCGCAGTCGAAGCCAACCAACGTCGAGGCTGATGGGCCGGGTGTGGTGACAAGAAATGAGTTTTAAGTGTTAAGTTTTAAGTTGAGAAAAATTTAAACTTTAAACCCTAAACATACTCTCAAACCTACAAACCTTCGCTAAAGCTTCGGCTTGCAAAGCAAACCTACAAACCCAAATTTAGACCACGATTAAACAACTTCCACCTACGCTAAAGCTTCGGTGGAGGAACATCCACCTACGCCAAGGCTTCGGTGGAGAAGCATCCACCTTCGCTAAAGCTTCGGTGGAGAAGCAAAACCTGCTAGATGCCAGTAGCCAGAGGCTAGCAGCCCAGAAGCCGAGATAAAAAAAAAGTCATCCCCGAGACTGGAGATGACTTTTTTTGGAAGATAAATAAGCTGCTTTCTTAGCTTGCGCGGTTGATGAATTTGAATGGGATAACTTGAAGGTGTTCTGAACTGGTTCTACCAAAGGAGCCTCGGATATAGGCTTTAACCTGGCGGCCTACTACTATGATTCCATTTTCTTCATTGTAAAAAAGCAAATCGCGTTTGTGGCGCTCATTGCTTAGGGCATTCTCAGAAGTGGCTACCACATCATTTATCTGCTCCATTTCTAATTGATATGCCTTTAGGGCTGTAATTTCAAGTTCGGTATTGTTGGGTTGGTAATTGGGTATCATTTCAAGAAATGAAATTACCTGTAAAAAATCTTCTGCTCTTTTTTCCAGGGTAAGGTAGGCACCGGTATGTTTGTTTGGCTGTGGCTCCCCTATTACCGCTGGGGCCGATTGCTTTTTGCTGTAACCTTTAATTTGTTTCACTACTTGGTTAAGGTCGTGGTAAAGGTTTTTGTCTACCCCCTCCGATTGCAAAATGGCAAGAATACGGCTAAGTATCTGGTTTTGGTCTTTAAAGAGGTTCGATCTTCGGGTAGCGGCATTTAAATAGACCGTTTCTGCATCGTTTACCCTCTTATTGGCTAGGCGACCTTCAGTTAAGAAGGTTTCCAAAGCGGTTAGGGATAGGTTTGTGTTGGATGGGTTGTAGGCTGTTCCAAATTTCTTCACTACATCAATCAAACCAGAGAAATTGTTCATTTTAGCATTGAAGCTAGATAAATTGTTCTTGTTCATATTTTTATATGTATAAAATTGTACTGCAAGTATTGACATATTAGCTGGAACAGAAAAGGCTGAATAGTTTGATATTTCGTATATGCAACCCAAATTCTTATGCAAATTGCTAATACTAGGTTTGAACCTAAGGAAAACTCCTTCTCATTTGCATATTTCGCAAATACGCGGAATCTTAATTTGGATTACATACATCTGCCAAGCACTATTTTACACCAAACGCAATTTATAATTTGGGGGAATTGAGGGATTTATGGGATATGCCAGAGTGTTTGGGTCTGAAATTGGCAAATAGTTTCTTATTGAGCCCACAAAGTTGAACGACCATGGTTAATAAAACATGAAAATTGAGTTAAAACATTTTGCAGATTGAAACTAATTGCTAACTTGTTCCCATGAAACTAAGCATTGGCCAGCTATTTCATTCTTTACTCGTTTTGTTCTGCTTAATCTACTCAAATACCATTACAGGGCAAACAATAAATAATGTAAGAATCTCTGGAAATTCTGGACATTTATGTAAAAATGGTAATTATACTATACTATTTGATACTACTGGGACCCCTGGTTCTTCTTTCGTAGCACAATTATCTTCCTTCGCAGGAGATTTTTCCTCACCAATAGTTTCAAATTCTGGAACCACACTGTCTATTTCAATCACAGTTCCAGCAACTGCCACTATTTCAAATAATTATTCAATTAGAGTTATTAGTACCTCTCCTAGTTCAATTGTTTCAGATACTCTGATTGGCGTTACCATAACCCAACCTACCCCAAATTTTACATTTACACCTGATAGTGCCTGTGCTGGGACAAGCATAAATTTACAAAACACATCGACACCATTTGGAACATTTAATTGTTTATGGACCTTTTCTGGGCCTAGTGGAACTCCTAATTCCAATAATTCTTGTTCTCCAAATGTTGTTTTCAATCCCTCAATTGGTTCTACATATGTCAATTTTGGTATATCACTTCTAGCATCAGATATTTATGGTTGTTCAGATAGTATTTCCAAAAACATAACGGTAATTCCAAGGCCATCTGCAAGAACTTATGCTTCTTTATTGGTATCTGGTAATTTTGCAAACGTGCCTTCAGGGAATCTTGACCCAGATACTATTAGAAAATGTAACAATACAATCCCATTTCAATTATCTCTAGCAAATTCATCAACCACTAATTCAGTCAATTCCAATTATTCATTCATTTGGGGAGATGCAACTTCTAATACAAATGTTTCTACCTTTAGTTCAATTATTTCCCACACTTATTTATTACAAGGAGAATATAATTTTCAGCTGATTGTTACTGGATTAGGAGGATGCACTACAACAAGAAATAAATATATTTATATTGGCACAAATCCGAGTATTGGCCTAGGTAATCCTGGAAATACTACTGGTGAGTGCATAGCAAAGACATATACTTTTCCAATTACAAATTTTACTGGTAATAGCCCTGGAACTAGGTACCTCATAACAAGTAACGATAAAGGAGCAGAAACATCATATGTTCATCCTCCACCCATTACATACACAAAAAATTACAATTCAAATTCATGTGGTTTTGTTTCATTAGGAAGTTACGATAATTCGTTTCACCTAAGAATTACAGCTGTTAATTCTTGTGCTTCATCAGCTGCCACAGTTGAACCAATTCAACTTAGCTCAAAACCTCAACCAAATTTTTCATATAATAATCCAGCTTGCATTAATACCAATGTAACATTTTCAAATTCATCTTTATCTGGGAAATTTGTGGACCCCAGCCCTCCAAATTCTTGCGATACAACTAGTTTTCCAGAATGGTTAATTACTCCAGCCACCGGATGGACATTGATATCTGGCACAATGTCCCCAATAATTTCGGCAAGTGATAATATTACAATCAGATTTACTATTCCTGGAATTTATCAAATTAAGCTTATTATAAAATCTCCAGCCTATTTATTAAATCCCGCTTTTACCTGTGGGGCAGACTCCATTACTAAAACAATTTGTGTTCAGCCAATACCTATACCAAATTTTGGATTTTCATTAAACCCAAGTAATGCTTGTAAAAACAATATTGTAACTATAAATAATACTTCAAATACATTATTAAGTTGTGCAACTCCTATATATACTTGGTCTGTGAGGGATAGTTCAACCTCAACTATTCTAGCTCCTGGCAATAGGTATACCTACCTTTCAGGAACAGATTCAAATAGTGTCAATCCAATATTCCAATTTAGCCAAAAAGGGAAATATGCTATTAGGTTAACTATTAGCAATACCTGTCAAGGTAATTTTTTCAAAGACACGCTTGTTATAATTAAAGATATTCCTGTTGTTACATTGCCCCCAGACATAATTTATTGTGATTCGCAAACAGTTGTATTTGGCCCGATTGATGTAAATCATAATCCAACATATGATAGTAGTTTTAGTAATATAAGCACCTACAATTGGAGTATCACTCAAACCCCAGGACCTCAAACTGGGTTTACTTTTTTAAATGGTAGCAGTACAAGTCGAAATCCAATAATACGGTTTACAAATTTCACTACATTACCAATTAGTTATAGAGTAATTTTAACAGCCACAAATGAGTGCGGAATTTCTTTACCAGACACTCAAAATATCATTATAAATCCTCAACCCATTGTTTCAACAATTTCTGTTAATGATTCGTTTTGTTCAGGAGGTACAACTGCTATTTCACTTTCCAATAATTTGATTGGTGCAGTAACTTATTATTGGCGAGCAATTCCAAACTCTCCAAACATTATAGGGTATTCTAGCGATTCAATTGGGTCAACAGGACCAATTTCACAAACAATTTTTAATATAGGATCAACAACTGAGACCCTTATTTATAGAATTACAGCAAAGCAGTTAAGCACTAATTGTTTTGGAGATTCGGTGGATGTTATAATAACTGTATATCCTATACCACATGTATTATCAGCTAATAAATCTATTTGTTCAGGAGATTCTACTAATTTAACAATCTTTTCAACGGTTGATTCATCTTTATATACATGGACGGCCACATCAATTAAGGGTATTAGTACAGGATTTTCAAATCAGACCACGCCAACATTTGGATTAATAAATCAAAAAATAATAAATTCTTCGTTAAATGCAATTGATAGTATTAAATATGTAATTCATGCCTCAGCAAATGGATGTAACTCGCCTGATACAACTATTTATGTTTTAGTATATCCATTACCAACAATAACTGGAGACTCCCAAACTATTTGTTCAGGAACTTTAGCAAGTTATACGCCTTTATCACCTATTCCAGGTACAACCTATACCTATACAACTACTATTCTTAGTGGAACTGTGACAGGTTACTCAAATGGAACAAATTCAATAAACCAAACATTGGTTAATACAGGTACAATTCCCGCCGTTGTTCGATATACCATCACGCCTACTGGCCCCTCCCCAAGTAATTGTGTTGGCTTGCCAGTTATATTTACAGTAACAGTCAACCCAATTCCTGTATTAAGTATTCTAGGTTCAAGCACTATTTGTAGCGGAACACAAACTAATATTCAATTAAATTCAAATGTAAGTGGAACTTTATTTAGATATGATACGGCAAGAACAGCAGGGATACTTACTTATGGTTATTATCCAAAATCAACCGATACTCTGAGTCCAATAGCTCAAACTATTTACAATATTGGAACCATAAATTCTGTGGTTAGATATACAATTACTCCATGGTTTGGCTCATGCAATGGTTCTCCTTTAACCCATGATGTTACGATAATTCCTAGTCCAACTCCAGGGAATTTAGATAAAGATACTACTGTTTGTGGAGGAAATAATTCAGGGTCAATTATTTTATCAAGCTTTTCGGGGACCATATTAAGATGGGAAAGAAGTATAGCTCCATTTTTAACATTTGATAGTATAATTTACACAAGTTCTAGCTATACATTTTCGAATTTAACTCAAACAACTAAATATAGAGTTGTTTTAAATACTGGAGCAGCGGGTGCTTGCGGTGAAGTAAAAACGCCTTATGTACAAATAAGTGTGGACTCCCCTACCGTGGCAGGAATATTAACCGGAACTGATACGGTTTGTATAAACACAAATAGCGGTGCACTTAATTTAATAGGATCAAGAGGAAGTATTTTGGAGTGGCAAAAAGCGAATACATTACCAGGTACATGGTCAACAATTATTTCAAGTAGCAATGTCAATCCTTTTAATTATTTAAACCTTACCCAAAGTACATGGTATAGGGTTATGGTTCAAAATGGTGTTTGCCCAGCCATGCTTTCAGATAGTGTTAGGATAAAAGTTGATTCACTGCCATCAGCTGCTATTACTAGAGATACAAGTTATTGTTTAAATTCAGTATCTACACCCATAATAGGAATTATTTCTGCCAATTCTATTAGTTCAGGAATAGGCACTTGGCGATTTTTATCTGGACCAAATAGTCCAACCATTTCAAATATTAGTCAGGCTACTACAACTATTTCTAATTTAATAAATGGAATTTATTTTTTTGAGTGGAGCGTTGGAAATGGAAAATGTGCCCCCAATTTAGATACACTTAAACTTACTATTTACCAACCCTTAGTTGCAAACATAGGCTCTAACCAAACCATTTGTTATGGACAATCGCCTTCTATTTTAACAGGCCCAACACCTACAGGGGGATCTGGAACCTACACTTATCAATGGCAACAAAGTGCAAATGGAAGCATTTATTCTGATATAACTGGAGCCACATTATTGACCTATCAACCACCAATTTTAACAAGCAATACCTATTATAGAAGAATTACTACATCGGGAACATGTATCCTTTTTTCTAACTCTATTCTAATTTCAGTTTTACCTGCAATTTCATCCAATTCAATTTATCCGAATTCAGCGGTTTGTATTGGTACTATTTCACCAATAATTAATGGATCCAATCCTATTGGTGGTAATGGAATTTACCATTACCAGTGGCAAAAATATATTGGTGGAATATGGGTAAACCTTGGAGTTGCCGATACCCTCATAAATTATTCACCTGGTCTTTTGGGCTCGACAAGTATTTTTAGACGTATTGTTAGCAGTGGACAATGCATTGGAACATTTTCATTAGCAAGTAATCCTGATACCATAACAATCTATCCATTGCCTATAGTAAATGCTGGAGGTGATTATTCAAAATGCTCAAATCAACCGAAATATTTATTAAGTGCAACTCCAAGTGGAGGAGTTTGGAGTGGATCATATGTAATAGGTGATAGTCTAAACCCAAGCGCCATGCCTCTAGGTTCCTATTCATTAGTTTACACGTATACAAATTCTAATTTATGTGTAAACAGTGATACGGTTATAGTTACAATAATTTCACCTCCAATTGTATCAGCAGGGTCCGATTTTTCTATTTGCGAAAACTCTCCTAGTTTTCAATTAAGTGGATTTAACCCAAGCACTGGCGGTACTTGGAGCGGAAATGGAGTTAGCTCAAGTGGCTTATTTAACCCATCCATAACAGGTGCAGGAAGCTTCCAACTTATATACTCATTTACGGCAGGTAGTGGATGCAGTGGAAGCGATACCTTAGTGGTTACAGTTAACCCAAAACCAAACCCAAATTTCAATATAGCTACACAAAAATGTGCATTAGATACTTTTGCTGTTAATTCAAGCACAAATTCAATTGCAACAATCTCTGGCTATTTTTGGACTGTAAGTAATGATGGAGGTTTTTCAAATTCAATTTTGGACAATTATTCAAACCCAAATGTTATAGGAACTTTTCCCGAAAATAAAACAATTATAGATATTAATTATACCCTCAAATTAGTAGCAGTTACAAATTTTGGATGTAGAGATAGCGTGAGTAAGCAAATAGCATTAAGGAGAAGACCTAATGCTCAATTTTATACTGGTAGCCAAGTGAATTGTGGACCGGCAAGTTATTCAATTTCAAATCTTACTTCAAATGTATTGAGTTCATATTTGTGGAGCACAAACCCAAGTGCAACAGTTTCAATTGTATCTCCAAGCTCTACAAACCCAACAATTATTTTCCCTGTAAACAATTCTAACCTACCAATTAATTATGGAATTAAATTAATTGCTAATAGAAATGATGCCACACTTAGTTGTGCAGATACAATTGACAATTCAATATTAATTTACCCAAAACCAATAGCTGCTTTTTCAATTTCACCTCTAGATTCTAGTTGTTCACCATTAACGGTTAACTTTAGTAATATTTCTGACCCTAAAAATTCAGAGCCAATTAACAGTATGAGTTTCGTTTGGTCGTTTTCTAATTTCCCATCTGATACGAGTATAAATCAAACAAAAACCTATACAAACTATGGAGTAATTGATAGTGTTAGGACAGTTCAACTAATTGCGAGTTCTAAATGGGGATGTAAAGATACAGCAAATAGCACTATTACTATTTTTCCTTTTCCAAAATCAGATTTTAATGCATCCTTCTATTCATCTTGTGCACCATTTATAATTGACAATTCAATAATTTCACTTCAGCAATATCCAAATGCGGTTAACTCCTATACTTGGGAAATATTAGACAAACAATTTAATATATTAAGTACAAGTTCTGGTACAAATATTCCAAGCGCTACGCTTTCTAATGCTGATGACACTTTGTATTATCGTTTAATTACCACTAATATTCATGGCTGCAAACCCGATACACTAATAAGATTATTTAGAACAATTAGCAACCCTAAGGCAAGTTTTTTGGTAAATGATTCCATTGGATGCAGCCCTTTAAATGTAATTTATACCAATACAAGTACGCCAGGTGTTATTTTGAATTGGAGTTATGGAAACGGACTTAGTTCTTCAAACAATACTGGCAATATTAATTATATAAATTACTCTCATACGGTTGACAGTTTATTTACTTTGAAACTAATAATTACAGCTGGATTAACAGGCTGTAAAGACTCTGTCCAAAAACAAATAAGAGTTTATCCTAAACCTTTGTCCAACTTTTCTATTCCTAATAGTAATTGTGCCAACTCAATTCTTGCTCCTACTAACTCAAGTTTATTCAAAGCTGGCACTACCACATACGGTTGGAAACTTTTGGTTCCTTCCAGCAATTCATTACTAACATTTAGTGATACAATTTCTAGCACTCCTTCCATCACCTTTCCAGACAATCAACTAAGTATCGACACTATTTATACCATTCGATTGCGGGTCACTAGTGTGGATGGATGTATTCATGATACAACAAAAAATATTAGCATTCTCAGAAGACCATTGGTACAGTTTACAGTTCCTCCTACTTTTTGTGGGCCTTCAACTGTTGCCATCAGTAACAATACTTCTAATGTAGGTTCTAATTGGCTTTGGAGTGTTGAACCAAATGCTAGCGCAAGTTTTTCAAATATTTCAACTCAAAACCCTAACCTTAGTTTCAATCAAAATAATGGAAATGATTCTATCAATTATTCCATTAAACTAATTGCTACTAGAATAGGAACAGGTTGTTTAGATTCTTTAACTCGACTTGTTACTATTTACCCTAAACCACAAGCACAATTTACTACCATCACTCAAGATAGTTGTGGACCAAGATGGGTAAGGTTTACTAATACTTCCAATCCCAAAAACGCTGAGCCTTTAAGCAGTATGAGCTTTGTTTGGTCTAGCTTATCTAATAATCACACAAGCATTAATGATTCAGGATTTTTTGTTAACAGTACTATTAATGATAGTACCTATTCTGTTAGCCTAATTGCTACTAGCAAACATGGTTGTAAAGATACCTTTGAAAATTCTGTGGTAGTTAAACCTAATGCAAAAGCGGTGTTTACAGCAAGTTCTATTGTTAATTGTGCACCATTTTATATTACCCCTAAAATTACTCCAATTGCCTTTCCTAATGCCAATAGCAATTATTATTGGTATGCAAACGATTCTCTAATTGGATCAAACCTTTCCTTCCCTAACTTTTATTTAAATAATGCAAACGATTCTGTTTTAATTAAATTAAAAGCTATAAGCAAAAATGGTTGTAAAGATGATAGCATGGAAATTTGGTTCAGAACAATTCCAAATCCCGTTCCTGCTTTTACCACAAGTGCTGATACGGGTTGTAGTGCACTAACTGTAAACTTCACTAATACCTCCTCTCCAGGAGTAAGTTCAGCTTGGACATTTAGCAATGGAGCATCGACTGGGGCTGGAAATCCTTTCCCAATCACCTTTGTTAATCCATCTAATACTGCAAATGCAAGCTATACTGCCAAACTTGTAATTACTGCTGGTTCTGGATGTAAAGATTCTATAAGCAAATCCATTTTAGTTTATCCTAAACCTTTGGCAAACTTTTCTATTCCTAATAGTAATTGTGCCAACTCAATTCTTGCTCCTACTAACTCTAGTTTATTCAAAGCTGGCACTACCACATACGGTTGGAAACTTTTGGTTCCTTCTAGCAATTCATTACTAACATTTAGTGATACAATTTCTAGCACTCCTTCCATCACCTTTCCAGATAACCAACTGAGTATCGACACTATTTATACTATTCGATTGCGGGTCACTAGTGTGGATGGATGTATTCATGACACAACAAGAAATATTAGCATTCTCAGAAGACCATTGGCTCAGTTTACTGTTCCTCCTACTTTTTGTGGGCCTTCAACTGTTGCCATCAATAACAATACTACTAATGTAGGTTCTAATTGGCTTTGGAGTGTTGAACCAAACTCTAGCGCAAGTTTTTCAAATATTTCAACTCAAAACCCTAACCTTAGTTTTAATCAAAATAATGGAAATGATTCTATCAATTATTCCATTAAACTAATTGCTACTAGAACAGGAACGGGTTGTTTAGATTCTTTAACTCGACTTGTTACCATTTACCCTAAACCTCTAGCACAATTTACTACCATTACTCAAGATAGTTGTGGACCAAGATGGGTAAGGTTTACTAATATTTCCAATCCTAAAAACGCTGAACCTTTAAACAGTATGAGCTTTGTTTGGTCTAGCTTATCTAATAATCATACAAGCATTAATGATTCAGGATTTTTTGTTAACAGTACTATTAATGATAGTACCTATTCTGTTAGCCTAATTGCTACTAGCAAACATGGATGTAAAGATACTTTTGAAAATTCTGTGGTAGTTAAACCTAATGCAAAAGCGGTGTTTACAAGATTAATTGGAACTTCTTGTGCTCCATTTAATATAACTTCAAGTAATATCTCGGCGCAAGCATTTATTAATGCAAACAATACTTATGAATGGTATAGAAATGGAATTTACTTAGGAAGCGGATTAACATTTCCTGGTACAAGCATTCCAAATCAAGCTGACAGTGGTTTAATAAAACTAAAAGCAATAAGTAAAAATGGTTGTAAGAACGACAGTATGGAAATGTGGTTTTATACCATTGAAAACCCTAAACCTAATTTTGTTTCAATTGATAGTATCACTTGTAGTGGAACAAATATTCAATTTATTAATTTGAGTATACCAACCACTGGCCTAACTTACAGATGGGAACTTGGAGGAACAAACAATATCGTTAGTTCAAAAAACACTAATTTCACTTTTTATAATTATGGAATTTCAGATACAACTATAAATATAAAACTAGTTACCTTAGCTGGAGGCACAGGGTGTTTAGATTCTATTTCAAAACAATTGATAATAAAACCTTTACCAAACCCTGATTTTGGATTAAGTGATACGTTTTTATGCTACCCAAAACTACTATTAGCGAATAATATTAGTACTCAAATTCCTCCAATAAACAATACTAGTTTTAGATGGTTTATTAACCCATTAGGCGTGGGAATTTCAAATGATACCAGCAATTCCCAAGTAGCCATTTCTTTTCCAGACAATCAAAGTGGGGTTAGCAAATACTACCAAATAACCTTGACTGCAGAATCAAATTTTGGATGTATAGATAGCGTTCAAAAAAATGTTCGAATTCCAAGTAGACCAATAACAAATTTCAAATTCAATATTGATAGTTCTTGTGGGCCAATCTCAATTACTACTAATAACCAAAGTCAATATTCTGGAGTTTACCAATGGAGTAGTTTAAAACTTGGTCCAACCATTACCAATCCTTCCAATCTAAATACAAGTTTATTCTTCCCTGCACATTTTGGCTTAGTAGATTCAATTTATCCAATTAAACTAATAACTACCAATATTGATGGCTGCCGAGACACCTTAATTAAACCTTTTCTGGTTTTCCCCAACCCAATTAGTATGTTTTCAAGCAGTTTGGACTCTGGCTGTGCACCCTTACCAATTGACTTTTTTAGTGAATCCATTGTGAAGAAACCAGCAAATTATATTTGGAATTTTGGAGATGGAACAAGTTTAAATACCAATATAGATTCAGCAACGCATAGTTATTCAGGTTCAATTTATAGAGACACACTTTTCATTTCAAGTTTAATTTCAACCTCTGTTAATGGTTGCAGGGATACAGTAAGCAAACCAATTAATGTCCTATCTGGAGCTGTAGCAAACATTACCTTAGAAGATACTTTAATTTGTTCCAATGCGAGTAATCCAAGCAAGTTGAAAATTATCAATTCCTCTTTTGGAAGTGTAGATACATTTTATTGGGATTTTGGAGATGGAACCACGCTCATTACAACAGAGGACTCAATTATTTTCAAACCCTTTCCGTTTGAAGGAACCTATACTATTACATTAAAAGCAGTTAATACTTGTAGAACTAGTTATGATACTGCTAATGTAACAGTTCAGGTACCTCCCACTGTTGAGATCTCTAAAACAGATTCTGTTGGATGTAGCCCATTAGATGTAACTTTTACAAGCCAATCTAATAATGTTTATAGGGCAAGTTATTTTTGGACCTTTGGAAATGGAAATACCAGTATTAGTGCAATACCACCTATACAAACCTATTTGCAAAGTTTAACTACAGATACGTTTTATTATATTAGGTTAAATGTAAGCAATGTGTGTGGCAATTTCCCCAAATTTGATACTGTAAGAATTCTTCCAAAACCAACCGCAATCTTTTTATCTAATACGCTTATTGGATGTTCTCCATTAGAAATTTATTTAAGCAACTTTAGTGTTGGAATACCGCAAGAAATAAAATGGTATTTTGGTAATGGAGATAGTAGCAACCGTTTCAACTTGGATTATCCATATAAGCCAATTATTTATAGAACTATTGATACACCAACGGTTTATAAAATTCGTCTCATTGTATCCAATATTTGTGGCATAGATTCTATGTCAAAATATATTACTGTTTTGCCAAATACAGTAAAATCATTTTTCAGTACAGATGTGCAGGATGGTTGTGAATCCTTAGTAGTAAAATTTAAAGACCTTTCTTATGGAGGCGCCAATATCCATTGGAATTTTGGTGATGGTGGTACCTCAGCAGATTCAAGTCCAGTTCATACATTCTCTAGCCCGGGAAGTTATAAAGTACGACAATATGTAAATAATAATTGCAGTTACGACACTAGCAGTGTAATGATTTATGTTTATCCAAAACCCAAATTTACTATTACTAAAACCATTGGGAATATTTGTATTAATCAGTCGGTTCAATTTAATTCAAATCTAACAGATAGTGGATCTATAATTTGGCATTTTGGAGATGGGGATTCCTCTACTTTTTACAATCCAACGCACAAATACCTTAGTCCAGGCAAAAAAGTTTTTACAGCAACCCTTACTTCAAACTTTAACACCTGTAAGAATACAATAAAAGACTCATTAACAATTTACGATCTGCCAATAATTTCTATTGCATCAGATAGTATTAGAGGATGTTTAAATCAAACATTTAATTTTGAGGCAATAAGTAATTATAACCATTTTTATTCATGGGATTTTGGCGACTCTAATATTGCAGTTGGACAAAAATCAAATTACGTTTTTAAAAATCCAGGAACATATACTATTAAATTAGTTGCTACCTCTATTCAAGGTTGTATAGATTCAACAACCAAACAAATAGAGGTTTATCCAATACCTACTGCACTATTTGATTATTCTCCAAGAGACACTTGTAACGGACCTGCATGGGTAAGCTTTAACAATTTGAGTATAGGTGGTAATGCATATTGGTGGGATTTTGGCAATGGCAATACTTCCACCAATACCAATTCAGTTCAATTTTATGATGGAATAGCAAAATATAAAATTCAATTGGTAACCAGTAATGCTTACAATTGTTACGATACAACTGAACATTTTTTCGAAATATTTAGTAAACCAGTACCTGACTTTTCAATTGAAACAAAAAACTATTGTATTGGAGATTCCATTAAATTTACAAACAAGAGCAAATTGAGTAAAACCTACTTTTGGGATTTTGGAGATGGAAATTATTCAACATTGGAAAACCCTACCCATAAATATGATACTGTTGGTACTTATTCTATAAAATTGATTGCCTTTGCAGGTCTGGTTTGCGCAGATAGCATTACAAAAACGAGTGCAATCACCATTCATCCGCCACCTGATGCAAGTTTTATAATTGAATCGGCTGATCCAAACAAACCATTCAGAACATTTAGGTTTAGTGCAAATTCGAAAAATCAATTAAGGTATTTTTGGGATTTTGAGAAAGGCGAAACTGGCACAGGTCAAACCATTATTTTTACTTATGATGAGATTGACACATTGAAGTGCAGATTGATATACTTAACAGTAAGCTCAGATTATGGATGCATGGACACTTCCGAGCAAAAAATCTGCCTCGAACCATATTGGAATGGCCTTTATGTTCCAAATGCATTTACACCCGATTATGGTTTGGGCGATGTAAGAATATTTAATCCTATAGGAATTGAATTAAAATCCTATCATTTAAAAATATTTAATAAGTGGGGTGAAATAATTTGGGAAAGCACAGCACTAATTGACGGCAAACCAGCGGTTGGATGGGATGGAATAAACATGAAGGATGGAAGTAATTGCCTGCCAGGATCCTATATTTGGACTATTGAAGCCACCTTTACAAATGGGGACAATTGGCCAGGTATGTTGTATCCCGGTTCTAAAAAACCTGCAAAAAAAGGTAATGTAACACTAATACGATGAGACTTACAATTACCCTACTTACAATTGCATTTAGCATTAGTTTTGGCTTTGCACAAGACCCAACCAATACCTGTTTTCAATATGGAAGAATGGAGTATAACCCTTCTTATGGCGGAGGGGATGGACCTGGCAAAATAGGTATACGTACCACTAGCAGAGCATCTTTTTATCCTGTTAGAGGACCATTTAATTATTCTACCATTAGTCTAGATTATTCACCTTGTAAAACTTATCTAGGATTAGGCCTTTTGGTTTCTCAAGAAACACAAGGGGATGGTTATTTAAAAATCAACAAGGCTTCTTTTAATATTGGAATTACGATTCCAATTAACAAATCAAATAGCTTCAGTATAGGTATTCGACCTGGGGTAATTACGCAAAGTGTTGATTGGAACGAATATACATTTACAGACCAGTTAGATCCAATTAGAGGAATTAAATATGTTTCCAATAACCAAAATGCCAACCTCGATTTATCCAATACCACAAATTGGGATTTGGGCTTAAGATACAATAGATATAAAACTGGACGCCCCTATTTTATGGCAGGTATAGCCGGTTTTAATGTGATTGAACCAAATATAGGATTACTCAACAGATACCAATTGCAAAGAAGAATAAGTTTTCAAACTGCGTTAATATACCAAGGAAAAAGAAACCGAAATCTAATTTATGCATATTATGGAAGAGTTGAAATGCAAAATAAATTTACTTATGCTGCTATTAATTTTGAATTAACTGTTGGAGCAAAAATTAGTGGTGGCGGTGGATTAAAGTTGCCTATTTTCAATCCTTATGGAGCAAATAACAATTTATATCCTTCCATAATGTTTAGCTATCAAATAAATCCCATCCTTAAAATATACAGTGCTGTTGAAACAAATTTTTTAGGAGTTTCCATTGCAGGGAAAACAAATTCTTTTGAAGTAGGATTGGTAGTAGTTACTGCAAAAAAAATTTGCGATTTAAAACAAATAAAAGACATGTTTAAATATGATTACCTTGACAAATCCACACCTTTAAATTGTCCAAAATTCAATAGAGATAAGGATAAAATTGAAACTTTTTAATTGACTTTTTCTAAACTATGAAAGGCAGTATAAGAATAATATTACTATATAGGCAATTGCAAAAAAAACATAATTCTCAACTCACACTGATTAAAAACTGGGAACTATAAAAAGAAAAACGAGAATAAAAATCCTAATATAAAAATTATAAAGAGGGTATAAAGGGTTGCCAAATAATAAAACAACTTCCTACCTATTTTACGTTCGTGGATTATAGCCCAAAATATAATGACCAGTAAAAAAGTAAAATAAAGAAAAATGATACTAAATGTTAAAAGTAACAGGCTTTCAGTGAAAATGAAGGGAACAAAAATAGAAAATAACAATAACCAAAGAATTGTTCTAAGTCTTTTGCGTCGTTTATTAGGGTCTACGTTATCTGGCTTCAATTTCTCCTTACCTCTAGATCTTATGAGGCTCTGAATAAATTTGATTAAGAGAAAAAAGAAAATGAATACGACTATAAAGAATAATAAATAACCGGGAGTTGATAAAATTACTAACGTGGTTACAATAAGAGAAACAAAAAAAAGATAGCCATAAACACGAGAAGTCAAATCAGTTTTCGTTTTTGGTATTTTCTCTTTATAAATACTTTGCCCTTTTTGGGGGAACTCCAATTTATCCTTCTTAGATTTATCTGCCAGAATGACCCTTTGTTTGGAGTTTTTATTAATTTGAGGTAATGAATTAAGACTCGAAAAAACTGATATTTCATTACTACGCTCCTCTTTGCTTTCTATTTTTTTTATAGGTACTGAGGTTCGTTTTGCAGGTGAATTTCCTTTGCTCTTAACAACATCAACCTTATATTTTTCCAAATAACCATACCTAGCTTTACAGCTTGAAAAGGTTAATAAAACACCTAACACCAAAATCAAAATGGTTCTTAAATTAATTGGAGTTTGGGGTAGATTTAACATATTTACAATTAAGGTATTGATTCTGAAGTTTACCCAAATATAATAATTAGCATGCTCCTTCTGCTATGTTTGGCTATCAAAAGAAATTATTGGATGGTGCCATATAACTTTAAACAAACGCTTAGCTAAGGATTGCGGTTTGGTTTACTTGCCAATTTCTATTCTACTTTGAACAAAATACGATTAGGTAAATGGCTTATTTTAAAAATATTTCATTTACTTTGGTTCAAACAGAACAAAAAAAAAGCGCCACTGAAGAACCTAAAGGTGTGGGTATTGATATTTTAAATAAGCAAATAGGGAAATTAATATTGAATATTAAACCGAAAGTTAAACATAAAAATTCACTCTTGTCCGACTAAAAATTTTAAAGCTTTACTATTCTGTTAATACCTTCATAAGCTGTGAACATCTTTTTCAAATACCTTAGGCGAAAACATCAAGCAAAATTGAAGCTATTTAGCGCAGTCCCAGGCACCTAAACTCACTGCAAAAGTATCTTCTGCCGATGATTACCTAGGGTGATAAAGTATATTCCTTTGGGGAGTTGACTTAGGTCGAGTTGGTGGTGATTGCTGGGGATGGTTCCTTGTTGGTGGAGGATTCCTTGGGTATCGTGGCGTTGATAGTTTAGGTGTAGGGCGTTTTTTATCAAACAGATATTTGAGGAAACGGGGTTGGGGTAAATTAGGATTTCGTTGGCTTGGATTGGTTCGGACAGAGTGGTTTTGAGGCCACAAATTTTGCTGAGGGTATCTATTTGTTTGACGATAAAATCTGTTTCCCTATCGCTTCCTCCATTTCTAAAAACCTTTATGCAATGTGGTGCAGAATTGTGGCAACCGCTCATAAAATTTGGCAAGTTTTTGATTGTCCACATGGAATCTGCCAAGGGAAAACTGTAGCTAGCAAATCCATCACCGGGGGTTCCTATCACATACCAAGTTCCGTTTTGGCATTTGTGCATTTGAAAATAATGGGCAATTAAACTATAGAACCAAGGCTCCCAAGTTATGCCCCCATCCAATGATTTAAGCAAACCCGATTCGTAATAGCCATCAAATAAAATTATAGTTTGGCTGTTTAAGAATTGAACCTGATTGATGCTCTTATGTTGTGAGGCATTGTAATAGCTGGTATCTAAACCAAAAGTACTGCCTCCGTCTTCTGTTTTAAATAAATAGGTTTCGCTACCAATATACATTCGGCCTACTAATACATATCCTTTTTGCTCTGTTATAAAATCCATATCACGTATGTAGAAGGTAGTATCTCCAGGCACAGAAAAATCTTTTAATAAGCTTATGGTATTCTCCTTGTTGGCATACAGATGGCGCTTGCCAGCGATATAGGTAAGCTTATCCGAAACCTTGTAGCTCGTAGAATCGCGGTGGTAGTAATCGCGTTGGGCAAAGGTAAAATTGCTCATCAATACAAAAAGAAAAAACAGTCCAAACTTAGTTAGGTGTGTAGGCATAAAAAGCATTTATTATTCCGATAGGCAAGATAAAAAAAACAATCCTCTAATGGCAAAATCCGACCTATTACATAATAAAATCTTGCTTGCGAAAAACTTATTTCATTTAGGTTTGGTTCAAACCGAAACCTAAAAAGTATACAAAAAACGAAAAGGCTTTGGATTAATAAAAAACATAGTTTAAGAAACACTTTCTATAATTTGCTTACTCAAAATCTTTGTTTACCTCATAGGTTTTTTGAACCACCTCAAAAATAACTTGATCTAATTCCTTTGCTGAATTGTTGAGGTGTTTTAAGAATTCTTTTTTATCAGTTTCACTGGTATCCTCTTCAATTAACAAACTTACCAAACCCATAATTCGGGCTAAAGGTGCGCGCACAACATGAGATTGCATCCAAGAAATCTCTTTAAAGGCACGGTTTTGTAACTCTAGTTTCTGAATGTGATTTAATCTTTCTGATATGTCGTTAGCCAACACGATACGTGCTTCACATCCTTTATACAAAATACTCTTACTGCTAATTTCAACTTGGATTAAGCTACCATCCTTTTTTCGGTGTATCCAATTACCAATAGATTTAAAATCATTATCCTCACGTTTTTTTTGGAGAACCTCATCCAATTTAATAAATTCGATATTGGGTCTAAGGTCTCGAATGGTAAGTGATTTAAACTCCAGCTCGGAATAACCATAATGCTCGATTGCCGCATTGTTTACATCTAAGATTCGCAAAGAAGTATGATCAAAAACCCACATGGGAAGTGGACTTAAATGAAACAAATTGGAATATCGTTGCTCCGACTCTTTTAAATTTACTAAAATCTTATTTCTTTCTATATTGTATAAAATACTTTTATAGAGAACTGTGGCATTGAGTTCCTCTTTAATTAGATAATCTGCAATTCCAAAAGAAAGTGATTTAATAGCAAAGTTTTGATCTGCATAACCAGTAAGGACGATTATAGGAATATTAGGAGCCAAATGTAAAATGGCGTTGATTAAATCAAGTCCTTGTTTATCGGGAAGAGTTAAGTCAAGAAAAATTAAATCAAATTCATTTTCATTTAGTTTTTTTTGGGCATCCTCAAAACAAGTTACCAATGAAATTTGAGGCACTAAAATATTTTCCTCCAAGTAATCCTGAACCAAAAGAGCATCACCAGGATTGTCTTCTATAAGTAAGATGCGATAGGCATTGGAATCTTTTTGCATAAATTAATTTTTACCGGGTAGTTTTACTATGCTTAACCAAAACTCGCCCATTTTGATGATACAATCTAAAAACTCAGATACCTCTACTGGTTTAGCAATATAACAATTGGCATGGTTATCATAAGATTTTTGTATATCCCTTTCTGCAGAGGAGGTGGTAAGCATAATAATTGGAATATCTTTTACGGAATCATTATTCTTAAGTGCTTGCAATACCTCATGGCCATTTTTGAGAGGTAAATTAATATCCAACAAAATTAAATCAGGCAATGGGGTTCCTTCAAATTTGCCATTCTTTAGAACAAAATCTATGGCATCTTTACCATTTCTTAGTACGGTAAGTTCATTTAGTATTTTGCTTTCCTCTAAAGCCTCTCTAGTGAGTAATATATCACCTTCGTTGTCTTCTACTAGTAAAATATGTATTAATCTCATTTACATTTTTTATTGTTTTAAAACTTTACTTGATGGGAAACAGAAGGTAAAATACGGAGCCTTTGCCAAGAGTTGACTTAATCCTTACTTCTCCACCTAAATTCTCCATAATTTTTTTCACGATAGCCAAACCCATCCCTGTTCCACCATATTTTTCGTCGGTTTGAAGGCGTTGGAAAATAATGAATATTTTTTCAAAGTACTCCTCTTCTATACCAATTCCATTGTCTTGAATAGCCACTTCAATATTTCCCTCCACCTTCTCTGAACTTATTTGAATAAGAGGAGATTCATGGTCTTTTGAATATTTTAATGCATTGCCAATTACATTGTGAAGAACCTGAAGTATAGGACCACGGAAAGCCAAGATTTCAGGCAATTCTTCAATTTCAAATTTTGCTTTTTTCTCTTCTATTGTTTTTCGTTGAAGCGCTAAAACCTCGTCAATTACTTTATTAAGTGAAACCATTTCTTCCTCGCCATCATTCTTCCCTACACGAGAAAAGTCGAGCAAATCCAGAATAATTTGTCTCATTCTTTTGGCACCATCAACAGCAAAATGGATGTATTGATGTGCTTTATCATCGAGGCTATTTTTGTATTTCTTTTCCAATAAGGTTAAGAAACTGCTTACCATTCGCAAGGGTTCTTGGAGATCATGAGAAGCTACATAAGCAAATTGTTCTAATTCTTTATTTGAAATAGACAATTCTTTAGCGTGGTTGGCAAGGCGTTGGTTTAGGTTAAGCAAGGACCTTTGGTATTCCATATGAGGAGTTATATCAGACATTGCACCAAGCATGCGTATTGGATTACCTTTAGGATTTCGGATAATGATACATCTATCGGAAATAAAAGCAAAGGACCCATCTTGCTTTTGGTATCGATATTCCATTTGAATTAGGTTCTTGCTTGGATTATCTAATGCTTCTTCAATTTCACTTCTCACCTTTTCCCTATCCTCTGGATGTAAAAAATTTTCCCAGGAATAAACGTTGGGCTCGAGTTTACTTGGATCAAACCCAAATAATGTTTCAAACCCTTTTCCATAATACAAGGAACCTGTTTCCAAATCCCAGTCCCAAATAGCATCATTAGTAGCCTCAGTAACTTTTTCGAAACGCTCATTAGATTGTTTTATTTTTTCTAAAGATTGATTGCGTTGGGTAACATCTTTGAAATAAACAGACAGTCCATCTTTTGAAGGATAGGCACTCACTTCTAGCCAATGTTGGGAATCTTGGTGGTATTCTTCAAAATGAACCTTTTTATTTTCTAAAACTGCTAAATTTAGGTTCCTATAAAATCCAGAATCAATAGCGTTGGGGTATACTTCCCAAATATTTCTACCAAGTATATTTTCTCTTGGCATTTCTAAAACAATTTCCGCCATTTGGTTCCAATAATTTACTACCCAATTGGAATCTACTCGATAGAAAGCATCTCCAATACTTTCCAAAACATCTGTTTTTTCTGCAAGTAATTTTTGCAATTCCAACTCCAACAAAACTTCGTCGTGGATGTCTTGCACACTACCAAAAATTCGGGTGCATTTGCCATTATAAAAATCAGATTCTCCAATTAAACGCACCCAACGCTTATTCCCTAGGGCGGTTTGAACCAATAATTTAAAATCAAATCCTAAGCCTTTTTCCTGAAGCAAATCCATGGCAGCCTGAACAATTTGTTTGTCGTTGTCGTTTAAAAAATTAAATACCATCGAATAACTAAGTTGGTAGTTCTTATCTACCTCAAATATTTGCCTTGTTATATCCGACCAAGAAATATTATTAATTTCAGGTTTAAGGAAAGATATTTCCCAGCCTCCTACTTTGGAAAATTTGGTAGCCACTTCCAATAAATTTTCCATTTCCTTTAACTCAGTTATGTCTCTTCCGTATGCAAAAACAAATCCATCTTCCCCAAACACATCCGAAGAGCTCCAAGAAATCCATTTGCTTTTCCCATCCTTTGTTATATATCTATTTACAAAATTATCTGCGTTTCTATCCCCTGTTATTGTTTCTCCATATTCCTTTAAGGTTTGAGAAAGATCTTCGGGATGTAAAAAATCAGAAAAGGGTCTATTGATAATTTCATCTGGAGCATAGCCCAAAACCTTGCCAAAAGCAGGATTAACTTTTGCAAAATAACCATTAGGAGAAACAGTGGCAATTATTTCTGGGGCACTTTCAAACAACAAATACATTTCTTCTTCTTGCTGTTTTCTGGCAATTTCTGCACCCAGAAATTCTCCTAAATTTTTTAGTACTTCTAACTCCGATTCGTTTTCTGAAATATTGTGCCTACAACAAAACATGGCAACACCAATAAGTTCAAGCCCATGAATAATAGGCAATCCAAAAGCAGCTACTAAATCTGCCTCCTTTACAGCTTCTTTCCTTACAAAAAGCGAATTGCTTTGGATATCATTTAATAAAATTGGACTTTCATTTTTCCAAACCAAACCAGGTATTCCTTGGCCTTTAACCAAGATTCTTAGATGTTTACTTTTTTCGAAATACCTGTTAGAAAGAGAATCTTTGGCATAAGTAGAAATTAGATTGATATTAATTTCATCCGTTGATGTAAGCCAAATTTCGCCGGTATGAAAAAACCCAAATTCACACAATTTCGAAAGCACATTATCTAATATACCTGTTAGAAATTTTTCTGTCTTAAAAATCTCAGACAACTCTACCTGAAGTTGACTTAGCTGATTTCGTTTAATTTGTTCGGAAACATCACGAAGGACACCAATCATGCGAATTCCTTTACCATTTTTATTGCGCAATAAATAGGCGATTTCTTTTACAAAAAGGAGAGCACCATTTGCATGCTTCACCCTATAATTTGCTTCCCATTTTACCTCATCAATTTTTGAAGTAAATTCCTTATAGGATTCTATGTATTGCTCGTAGTCTCCAGAATATATTATTTCTTCCCAAACACTAGCATTTGAAAAATCTAGATTTTCGGGCAAATACCCCAACATACGAGTAAAACTTTCGCCCCAAAAAAGCTGATTAGAACTTAAATCCCAATCGTAAATTGCGTCCTTTGTTACCTTATTTACATATTCATATCTGGTATTATTCTCAACAATATTTTGAACATATAAATAATTAGTCAGCAACATGGAGAGCAAACTTTTGGATTTATCTATAGCTTGCAATTGATAGGTATTGGGATTTCTGCAATCTTTATAATACATAGCAAAGGTTGCAATTACATCACCAGTTTTATTAAAAATAGGTTGCGACCAACAAGCCGAAAAATCATATTGTTGAGCTAAGGATTTAAAGTCCTTCCATTTTTCATCGGTAAATACATTGGACACAATAACTCTTTCTTTTAGAAAGGCAGCAGTACCACAAGATCCTCGGTTCAAACCAATTTTTTGTCCCTCAATTGCCTGAATATACCCAGGATCTAATGATGGAGAAAGCAAATTATAAATGCAATTGTTTTTAACCCATAATACCGAAGTTTTCACCTCTGGAAACATTTGTTCAATGCCTTTTAGGTAATAAGAAAGAACTGTCTCTAAACTAACCCCAGCCTCCATATTCAATTCCATAACTTTTTGGCTCAAAATATCCAATTGTTCTTGAAACTGCTCCTTGCTAACATCCTTAAGCAAGCCTAAAATTTGAGTGGGTTTTTGTTGCTTATCTTTTAGAAAAACAAGTTTTTCTTCTACAAAAACATAGTGTCCATCTGCCTTAAGAAAGCGAAAATGCCTGATTAGTATTTCAGTTTTTTCGTGGCTTAATGCCAGCTTTAATTCCTTTTCAACTCTATCCCTATCTTCTGGATGAATATGATTTTGGAAGTGCTCTTTGTTTTGTTGGGGAGATAGAATTTGCAGACCAAATTGAGCAGTAAAACTATCACTTAAACTAAGTTCTTTACTTTCTATTGTATAATTACTTATGCAATCTGGAACTCCTTGCGATTGGGATTTCAAGTTTTCCTGACTTGTTGAAAAACTAGGGTTTGAAATCTCATCGGGTTTTGAAAGTTTTGTTTGTATCATAGGCTCTTACTCTCATCTAAAAAAAGTTATTCATTTAACCTTTCCCGCATATTATAAAAAAATGTCTCAATTTAAAATGTGATTAATTAGGCGAAAGGCAAAGAATGTTTAGGAAACTTACTTAATATTAAATTGGGCTAAGTGGAATATTACTAAAACCCTTCTTATTCAAGAGAAAGCATTTATAATTAATAGAAAAATGAATATTATTTTCCAATGATTTACTTTGTCATATTTTAAAATGTGACAAAGTAAATCAGGATATATTAATTTTAGCCACATCAAAATAGTACAATCAGTAACATAATGATTTTAATTTAAACTAATAATCACATACACTGTTCTCTTAACAGTTTCATATAAGCTAAGCCTTTGTTGCGGGCGAAGTTGATATTGCGATTGGGAATATTTTCTGGGTTAGGAAAAGTTTCTAAAGCTCTTTCAAGACTTTCTTCGCGCAATAAATGGAGCATGGGATAAATAGAGCGATTGGTATAATTGGCAGCATCTGTTTCGTCTGAACCTTCAAAACAATATTCGGGATGGAAGCTAGCCACTTGATAAATGCCTTCATATCCTTTTTTGTACATCATTCTTTCTACAGCGACTACAAAATCTAAGAAATCTAAAAAATTGGGGAACTCATTAGGAAAAAGCAAGAGTGTGGTTTCTATATCCGCATGTTCATCCAATAGAATGCATTCTGATAAAACAGCATCTAATTTCTCTTTTTTGGTACCCTCATTAGCAACGGTATAACGGATGGTTTTATTTTTTACTTCTTTAGCAGCAAAAGGACAAAAATTTGTTCCTACTACAACCTCCAAAACCCATTTTTGAGTTTGAAGAATCATTTCCTCCTTACTTGGCATTTCTTGTTATTTTTGGTTCAAACCGAATGAATAAAAAAAGGAAAGGTAGGATTAATTTGATTTAATTTGCCTGAAATAATTCAATTGTGAGCAAACCTATAACTCTTAAATACTTAAGTCATGGCAAACAAATAAGTGGAGGCTATTTGCATGAAAACTATCTGTGCAATCAACTCCTTTCTAGTTTTGGTTCGAACCAAATTGAGTTTACAGAATGTAGGCAGTGGGACTATTTTGAAAACCCAAAACAACACCTACAACTCTTTTGGTGGGCGTTTAAAAATGGCAATGCAGATATCAATGTATGTGTGGCACGATTGGCAATTCCGGTAATTTTAAGAAATCTTTTTAATAGAAATAAAGTAATAGTGGTTTGGCATTATTACGATACCTATGATGGAAAGAGTAAATCGTTAAGAAAATGGTACCATGGCCTGGTAAATTTTTCGACTTGGATAAGCAAAAGAAAATTGGCCTTTGTGGCTGTAGCCCCCTTTTGGCAGAGGTATTTCAGCGAGTACTATAAGCTAAAACAAGTATTTCTATTTCCCAATTTTTTTGATTCGAAACTGTATTCCACTTATCAGAAAACAGAAAAGAAAAAGCAAATTCATATGGGTCAGGTTTCGTTTAAAAACAGCAACGAATTATTTCTGCTAACAGAAAAATTAAGCGCCAAAGGATATGCTTGTTATTTTAGCACCAACGATGCTGAGAAAGTATATCAACATGCATGTTATGAGGTTAGATATTTTGAGAAATTTGAAGAATACTTAAAAGAAATGGCAGCATCTGAATACACTTTGGCCATGCCATTTATTAGAGAAGGATGGAACCGAGTGGCACACGAAAGTTTGTTGGTTGGAACCCAAGTAATTGGATTTGATAAAGGAGGATTGGGAGATTTATTGAGAGGAGCAAACGCCTTTGTGGTGGGTGAGACCGAAAATGAATTGGGAGAATTTTATAGGGAACAAAAAATTACACCAAATAACAATCCTATTAAGCAAACATTAGAAATCGTTTTGAACCAAAAGCAGAAAGAAATAAATAGAGGATTTTTGGATAATTATGAAGTTTCTGAGACCACCACGTATTTGAAAAAAATAGTGGAATGGATAAAATAGTTGACAAAAATGTAAAAATGTTGTATTTTTGGCGGGAGGTAAAAGAAAATGGGAACCTATAAAAATACAAGAAAAATCGTTAAAACTAAGGCAAACGAAGTTCAGGAAGAATTTTCATCCTACGATATTTCGCCCTTAAGCACAGATGTTTTAGTAGCTAATTGGCTTGGGTTTCCGAGGCCGCTTTCTAATGATTTACTATTGGTAGAAGCCACCAGAACCGGCGTTAAAAAAGAAGCCTTGTTGGCACTATCAAAAAAAATGGGGATAGATTTAGAAACCCTGAGTTCTCTATTGCACATCAGCTCCAGAACATTTCAGCGCTTGCCAGCTAATGCAACCTTAGATATTTTTTCCTCAGAGCAAGCCATAGAAATGGCCTTGGTATTTGCCAAAGCCACCCAAGTTTTTAGTGATGATAATACTTGCAGGCAATGGTTGCATGCACCGCTCCAAGCACTTAATGGTTTAAGTCCGGTTTCTGTTTTAGATACTGGCTTTGGTGTGCATATGGTTTTGCAAGTTTTAGGAAGGTTAGA
Source organism: Bacteroidia bacterium (assembly GCA_021740845.1). Classification (GTDB taxonomy): domain Bacteria; phylum Bacteroidota; class Bacteroidia; order UKL13-3; family UKL13-3; genus B1. The sequence goes on along the minus strand of JAIOYZ010000001.1, from coordinate 336,570 downwards.
ACAAGGCGTTTTTTCTTAATGCAGGTATTTAGATTATCAAGAAATCCCTATGCATCTGATCTCAGTGGAATGGGGGCCAAACAATATGGAGGCAGATGGAATTCTGTAGGCACTTCTATGCTTTATACTGCTTCTCATGCATCTTTGGCTGCATTGGAAGTTGCTTGCAATAGTGGGGGCGTTTTGGGATTAAGAGGCTTTAAATTGGCATGCATAGAAATAGAGGATAAAGCAGAAATTATTGTTTGGGAAAAAGAAGATTTGTCAAGCACTTGGAATACTTATCCTGCACCATATGAACTTGCTAAAATGGGAGATAATTGGGTAACAAATTTTGAGTCATTAGCTCTTAAGGTTCCTTCTGCTGTTGTTCCTTACGAATACAATATTTTATTGAATCCATTGCATCCAAAATTCCAAAAACTGGTGCGCATACTTTGGGTGAAACCGTTTACATTTGACCCTCGCTTATTTTCTTAAACATGCTAGTTTTCCCTCCTTGTAAAATAAATTTAGGACTCAAAATTTTGCGCAAGCGCGCAGATGGTTTTCACGATTTGGAAACCCTCTTCTACCCTATTCCTTTATGTGATGCTTTAGAAATTGGAGATGCCGAGGAAGTGGATGGAGAAAGAGCTCATTTATGGCAAGAAGGTTTGCCTGTTGCAGGAGAAACAAAAAACAATTTAATACTAAAAGCTTATCGTTTGTTGGCACAAGATTATGATTTAAAACCCGTTCAATTTTGTTTGCTAAAAACCATCCCAATGGGCGCTGGATTAGGCGGTGGCTCTAGCGATGGCGCATATGCTATCCGTTTGCTTAATGAGTATTTCAACCTAAAAATCTCTTTAGAAAAACAACTTAATTATGCGGCACAATTAGGCAGTGATTGTGCGTTTTTTATTTACAATCAGCCTTGCTTTGGTTCAGCCCGAGGAGAAATTTTGGAGCCCTCTGAATTTAGTTTAAACAAGTATTGGTTGGCACTAATTAAACCCAATATTCATATAAGCACAGCACAAGCTTTTGCTAATATAAATCCTAGCGAATTTGAAGCAGGAATTGATTTGAAACAAATTATTGAACTGCCAATTGAATCATGGAAAGAGCATTTGAAAAATGATTTTGAAGAGTCGTTATTTCCCAGTTTTCCAGAACTAAAATTTATTAAAGATTACTTGTATAAACAAGGTGCTGTTTACGCTGCCATGAGCGGCAGTGGGTCAACGGTATTTGGGTTATTTCGGTCTGAACCAAAACTAGAAAAAACAAATCCTGATTATTTTTATTGGGAGGGAAAACTATCCTAAATTAGGTCCATCACTTTCTACTTCGCCATCTCTTAAACGTACAATACGTTTTGCTCTTTTGGCTATATCTTCTTCGTGAGTTACAATGATAACAGTGTTGCCAGCATTGTGAATTTCTTCCAATAACTCCATAATTTCATGAGAAGTTTTGGTATCTAAATTACCTGTTGGCTCATCTGCTAAAATAATAGAAGGCGTATTTACCAATGCTCTTGCAATTGCCACACGTTGGCGCTGACCACCCGAAAGTTCATTTGGTTTGTGGTCCATTCTATCTCCTAAGCCAACACTAGTAAGGGCTTTTTCTGCTCTAATAATTCTATCTTTTTTGCTAATACCTGCATAAACCAAGGGTAAAGCAACATTGTCTAAAGAAGTATTTCTGGCTAAAAGGTTAAAGGTTTGAAAGATAAATCCAATTTCCTTGTTTCTAATTTCAGCTAATTCATTATCCGACATATGACTTACATCTGTGCCGTTTAACCAATATTTGCCTTTGCTAGGAGTGTCTAAACATCCCAAGATATTCATCAAGGTAGATTTACCAGAACCAGAAGGCCCCATTAAAGCAACGTATTCGCCACGCTCTATTTGAAGATCCACTTCTTTTAAGGCATTAACGGTTACCTCACCAATGCGATAGGCTTTACCAATTCCTTTGATATCGATAACCAAGTTTGCCATTATTTTTCCATAAATTTAGGAACCCTAAAATAGTCGCTATCCTTGCTTGGGGCATTAGCTAAGGCTTCTTTTTTACCAATTTCTTGGTGAGGAATATCTTCACGCAAAACATTTACATTTTCGCTCATAAAAATCAAAGGCTCCACACCCGTAGTATCCACTTCATTTAATTTTTCAAAATAAGTTAATATACGATTGAGGTCGTTTTTGATGTTTACCTTTTCTTCTGCATTAAAATTGAGTTTGGCTAAATTGGCCAAATGGTCAACCATTTCGTCGTTAATATCCATTTTCGTGCAATTTATTATTAATAACTTGAAATACTTGTTCTTTTAAAGATTCAATATCATTTAATGTTAAACCTTTGGTTGGAATTGCCTTATGAATGTATTGATGAACCTTGGTAGGGCTTCCACCAAAAATACCTTGGTCGGGTAAAACAATCCAATTTCCTATGATGGTAACTGGTAAAACTGGAATTTGTTTTTCTATGGCCATTCTAAACGGACCATCTTTAAAAGAAATGAGTTGCGGCACTTTATTAGAGATTGTACCTTCTGGGAAAATGCACATGCTATGCCCAGCGTCTAACCAATTTAAGGCCTTTCTATAAGACAATGCTGCTTTTCTTGCATCTTTTCTTTCAACAGAAATATCAATTGTTCTGAACCAAATGCCAAAGAAAGGAATTCTTTCTAACTCAGCTTTTGCCATAAAATTAAAGTACAATGGCAATTTAGCGGTTAGGGTCACAATATCAATTTGAGAGGTATGATTTGGAGCAATCATATAAGCTTGATTGGTGTCTATTGGTTCTTCGTAATGCATGTAAACACGCACAAAGCCAAAGTACAATAGCATCTTTCCCCAAAATTTTCTAACGTAATGAGCAAAGCGGTAAAACTTTGGAGTACTTAAACCCAAACGAATAAGAGGGTATAAAAAAATAAACCATAGCACAACCCATAAGCCAAGATATATGGCATAGATTGCTTCTTTGGGGTTTCTAGATAATTTTAATGCCACCGCTACTTATTTCCCCCACGCTTCTGGGTTACTACTCCAATTGGAAAGCACTTCCTTATCTTCCATTGAAACATAACCTTTATTAAGGGCAACTTTTATCAAAGCATTGTAATTGCTCAAAGAGAACATCGGGCAATTAGCCATTTCAAAGTTCTTTTTTGCTGAATCTAATCCGTAGGTAAAAATACTTGCCAGACCTAAAACTTCAACACCGTACTCCCTTAAAGCTTCTATTGCTTGTAAGCTGCTTTTGCCAGTAGAAACTAAATCTTCTACCACCACAACTTTATCGCCAGGGTGAATATCGCCTTCTACTTGCTTGCCCATTCCGTGCTTTTTTGGTTCAGACCGAACGTAACCAAAAGGCAATTCCATGGCATCTGCAACCAAAGCACCAGGTGCAATTCCGGCTGTAGCAACTCCAATAATTGCTTTGGCTTCAGGAAAATGTTTATTTATTTCGAGTGCCAAGGCAAATTTAATAAAGCTGCGAATGTGAGGATGGGAAAGGGATAGACGGTTATCGCTATAGATTGGCGACTTTAATCCAGAGGCCCAAGTGAAAGGATTATTAGGCTGAAGTTTAATCGCTTTAATCTCGAGTAAATATTCTGCTATCTTTGCTGCGGTTGATTCACTAATTTGCATCCCACAAATGTATAAATTTTTCATTAACGATAAGCCCCTTCTTCTCACAAGTTCTTCAGATTTGGGAGAAATATATTCTAGTATTCCAACAGAAACCTATTTTGGCCAAGAATCCTTAATGGAAAAGGTGCGTAAAATTGAGGACCAAAATCAATTGGGATTGAACCTAATTTGCGAGGATCCTACGGCTGTTTTTCAATCATTGAAATCCCATTTCACCAATATTCACGCTGGTGGAGGCATTGTTTTTAACGCTAATAATCAATTGCTATTGATGAAAAGATTGGGCAAATGGGATTTACCAAAAGGCAAAATTGATCCAGGGGAAACCAATGAAGAGGGCGCTTTGAGAGAGGTTGAAGAAGAATGTGGAATTGACAAATTATCGATTCGCAACTTTTTTCAAAATAGCTACCATACCTACAAATTACAAGGTCATCGCTTTTTAAAAATCACCCATTGGTTTATTATGGATTCTGATTTTATGGGAGAATTAATCCCTCAAGAATCGGAAGGAATTACTGAAGTGAAATGGGTAAATTTTGAGGAATTAGATTTGGAAAAGCTAGATTCTTATGAATCTATTAGAGATGTTTTGACAGAATTAAGAAAATCTCAATCCTAGAATTTTACTTCCTTGGGCACAAAAGCAGAAGCTTCTCCCCCATTTCTTATTAAATCCCTAACTACCGATGAACTAATTGGCGTATAAGCAGGATCGCACATAAGAAAAACGGTTTCTGCCTTGGGATAAATAATTTTATTCATCTGGGCTATGTTCTTCTCATAATCAAAATCTGCCATGTTTCTAATGCCGCGTAAAATATACTTAGCGCCAATAGAATCGCAGTAATTTACAGTTAAGCCCTCATAGTAATCGGCACGCACCTTAACTTCATTTTTGTAAATTTCATTAATCCATTCCAACCTTTTCTCAATAGGAAACAAGGTAGACTTGTTGGTATTATGACCAATACCAACAATTATTTCGTCGAACATGGGAATGCCACGTTCTATGATATTTACATGACCAATGGTTATTGGATCGAAAGTTCCGGGGAATAAGGCAATTTTCTTCATGGGATGAAATTGATTCAAAAGTAAATTCTATTTTATAAAAACCAACTTTTATAATTAATTGGCTTGAACCTATTGAGGCTCTGACTTAAAAAACGAAAATGTGGATTGTCCGTATTTTCTTTCATCAAAAAAATGTGGAAGATGGTTCAATTTCATCATGGTGGCATGCTCTAAAATGAGCCAGCCTCCTGGTTTTAAAAGGCCTTTTTCAAAAACCAATCCTGGTATTTCTGGTATTTTTGCTAAGGCATAAGGTGCATCTCCAAAAATTATATCAAAGGATTCGTTGGCTTGTTTTAAGAAAGCAAACACATCCTGTTTTCTTACTTCCATGCTGGTAAAATCTAGCTTTTGCACAACAGATTTCATGTACTTCACACAACCTGCATCTTGATCTATACTTAGTATGGCTTGTGCACCCCTACTTGCAAACTCGTAACTGATATTACCGGTTCCGGCAAATAAATCTAAAACACTTAAATTATCGAGATGGAAATTATTTTCTAGAATATTAAACAGGCTTTCTTTTGCTCTGTCTGTTGTTGGCCTAACGGGTAAATTAGGTGGAGCATGCAACAGAATACCTTTTTTTTCTCCGCTAATTATTCGCACAACAAAGCAGAAGATTCGGTGAAAAATTGGTGTTCGGCAAATTGTTTAAAGCTCAATGGATAGGCAAATGCTTTTGGTTTTATTCCGTATTGAACCGAGCGAACATATTTAGAAAGTAAGGCATGCAAATCGGTCATGTGACCCGAGTTGCCGTAAAGCACCACATCACAGCCATGAGATATCTGCAATTGCTCTGCTGTTGCCAAAAGGTAATACACAATTTCAGTTTCGGTTTCAAACAAGAAATTATTGTAAAAACGTATTTGCCCATCAAAATTTAAGAGTTCAATAAATCCTGGATGAACATGTAAATGCAACTTAGAATTTCCATTTTCAAAAGCCTGACTTTCCACTGCTTTTATAAACAACAAACTGCTGTGATATACATCTACCATTGGCATATTGAAACGAACCATTTTCAATAATTCATTTCTCAAATTGTAAATACAAGCGGTTTGTTGCACGTGCATTTTGCAATATGAAACCTGGGAGTTGGGAAGCAATTTTTGGTTCAAAACGTAATACGCTTCTGTTTCTACAACATTAAGCAATGACTCTGGAACAAGTGTACAATTAGGCGATGAAACAATTACTTTTCTTTCTTTGAATTTCAGAAGCAATTCCTCCTTTAATGGTTCAATTTGCTTGAGCTCATCGTAGGATAAATTTAAAAAATTTACATCCTTGGCCGTAAACACATTCATTTGCATGATCTGTTTGTTCTTGGCATCGGCAACCACAGTACTTATGTGGTTGGCTTCAAAAAATATATAGTGATCGTAAGACCCATTTTCTGCGGCTTGGTATAAATTATCTGAATACGATTTTACGATGATGGATTGCACTGGCATAGTTCTTATCTTCGCAAAGTAGTAAAACCCTTTCAAAAAATAAAAAAAGTGCAGCAGTTTATTCCCCAAAACCCCAATTTTAAAGAACTTATTCCTCAAAAAATGGAAGCCAATCATTTTATGAACCATTTAGGTTTTAAGGCAAATAAAATTGAGGCTGGTATAGTTGAAGGAATTCTTGAAATAGAACAACATCACCGTCAGCAAATTGGCTTTTTACACGGAGGCGTTATTGCCACCCTAGCCGATTTAGTAATGGGTTTTGGCTGTTTTACTTTGGTTAAAGAAGGGCAAGCAGTTGTAACAGCAGAAATGAAAATTTCTTATTTAAATCCAGGCTTAGGTCCAGTTGCTTTTTGCAAAGGCTATGTAATAAAAGCCGGACAAAAATTGCATTTTGCAGAAGCAGAAATTTATACAGAAAACAATGGCGTGCAAACTCTTATCGCAAGAGGTTATGGCACCTATGCTGTAATTTAAAGGTTCGGTTTGAACCAAAAAAACATTAGGATTTTTTCCATTTGATACTGCAACCGATGGCTTTGGTTTGAGGCATTTCTATTTTCAATCCTGCCAATAATTGGTTCAAAGCATTTTCTAAATAGGTTTCCTTTACCTGAGTTGGTTCCTCAAAATTATCGTCGATTGCACCCATATAAACTACTTGCATATTTTGATCTAATAAAAATACATGAGGAGTTCTAGTGGCGCCGTATGCCTTGGCAACAGTTTGTGTTTCGTCTACCAAATAATTAAAGGGATATTTATATTTCTTAGCACGTTTAACCATGTTATCATAACTATCGTCTGGCTCACGGTTGGGGTCGTTGGGGTTGATAGCAATTACTTGAATTCCCTTAGCCGCATATTTTTTATGTAGCTCTATAATTCTTTGCTCGTAAGCCTGAGAATACGGACAATGATTGCAAGTGAAAATTACCAAATAACCCTTGCTACCTGTTAATGAAGCTAAGGAATGCATTTTTCCATCAACACCTTTTAGGTTAAAATCTGTGGCTATATCTCCAATTTGATAACCCTTCTTTTCGGTCTCTTGAGCAAACGCAATTTGGTTCAAACCGAACCCTAAAATTAATGCTATTAGTATTTTTTTCATGGTATGTATTTTTTTATCCATTGTATCAATTCTTCTTCCGTCAAAACTCCTTCGTGAAATCCAATTTGATGTTTTTTTCCATACACAAATAAGGTTGCAGGAATGGCTCCACTCCAGTTTTCGTCTACCAAACCTAACCAGTTATTAGGGTTGGTTTCGTCCATAAAAACAACTTCACTTTGTATTTTGTTTTGAACCAAAAAAGGTTTGAGTTTAGAATCTATTTGTTTCTTAAAATCGTTGCTTACGAGAATGATTTTCACTTTCTCTCCTTGATAATCTTTAGCCACTTTTTCAAAAGCGGGAAGTTCTTCAATACAAGGCTTGCACCAAGTTGCCCAAAAGTTGTAGATATACAAAGTATCTGAGGTATTGGCTTTCCAAGTGGTAATTTGAGAGCCTTTAACAAAACTAATTTCTTGAGCAAAATTCCATTTACCAATCAACAAGATAACAACAAGAAAAAGTAGTTTTATTGATTTCATAATTTCTCACCAAAGGCTAAATCACCAGCATCTCCCAAGCCTGGAACAATATACGAATTTATATCTAAATGCGGATCTACATCGGCAGTAAAAATATGGGCTTCGGGCATGTGTTGTTGAATAAAGTTTATTCCTTGCTCGCTAGCAATTAAGCTCACCACAAAAACATGTGCAGGTTTGCCTTTTGTTAACAATGCTTTATAGGCCAAAAACATACTTCTGCCAGTTGCCAACATGGGATCGATTAATATTAAGGTTTTCCCCTCCAAACTAGGCGAAGCCAAATACTCCACCACAATTTCAAACTCATGTTGGTTGGTGTGTTTACGGTAGGCAGAAACATAAGCATTATCTGCATGGTTGAAATAATTAAGAAAACCTTGGTGCATGGCCAAACCCGCTCGTAAAAAAGTTGCCAATACTGGCTGAGAGGACATTAATTCACCCGACTTTTCGCCCAAAGGTGTATTGGTTGTTTGTTGGCTGCGCGGTAAATGTTTACTTACTTCGTAGGCTAATATCTCCCCTATTCTCTCCACATTTTTCCTGAACCGAGCTCGGTCTTTTTGAATGTTTACATCTCGGATTTCGGTTAAAAAATCGTTCACTAAGGATGGGTTTTGAGTTAAAATTTCGAGCATATGGAGGTGTATATGGAACAAAGTTAAAGATTCTTACTTTCTTTGCGCATTAAAATTAAGGCGAAAGTCAGCTATAATGAAGTTAAAATTTTTAGGTGCCGCTAGGCAAGTTACTGGAAGCATGTATATGCTAAGCCTAGATAATGGGTACAATATTCTAATAGATTGCGGGATGGATTACGAGGTAAAAAAAAATCCAGTTGAACGTCCCAATTTATTTCCCTTTGAGCCAGTAGATATTGATTTGGTATTATTAACCCACGCTCATATAGACCATTCTGGAAACCTGCCAGCATTGGTTCACCAAGGGTTTTCGGGGCATATTATTTGCACTCCAGCTACCGCAGAACTTAGCGAATACTTGCTATTTGATTCTGCCAATATTCAATTTCACGATTATAGAAAAAACCTGGCTCGCGCAAAAAAAGGTAGAAGAGATTCTATTGCAAAGCCTCTATTTACCGAGAAAAATGTGAAGCAATGTGTGGAGCAGTTTTTAACCTTAAAACTGAATATTCCTTTTGAGGTAAACCCATCTGTAAGCATTAAATTCTTAGAAGCTGGACATTTATTGGGAGCTGCAAGTATTGAAATTACAGTTAAAGAAAATGGGAAGACCACCAAAGTAGGCTTCTCTGGTGATTTAGGAAGAAGCAATAGTAAATTGGTTAGAAATGGCGAAATCTTTCACGATGCAGATTACCTAATTACCGAATCTACTTATGGAGGAAGAAAGCATATTGTTGAAAAAAGTGCAGAGGACGAGTTGTTGAATTATATCCAAAAAACATGCGTTGAATTTAGAGGCCGTTTGGTGATTCCAGCATTTAGTGTAGGAAGAACTCAAGCAATTGTTTTTACCATTAATCAATTGAAGAAAAACGGATTGATACCCGATTGGTTAAAAGTTTTTGTGGATAGTCCTTTAGCTATTAAGAGCACTCCTGTTTACGAAAGACATGCGTATTTATTGAACCAAGAGGCACATAATTTTATGCAGGAGCACGGTAGTTTGTTCAATTTTGAAGGTATCGAATACCTAGAAAACATGAGCGAACACGATGAATTGATGAACTATTACGATCCTTGTATTATAATTTCTGCGGCAGGAATGGTTGAAGGAGGAAGGATTCAAGAGCATGTGATGAACAATATTGAAAATCCGTATTCCACTATTTTAATTGCTGGTTTTTGTGCAGAAGGAACCTTAGGTCACCGCTTGTTATTGGGTCAATCCACCATTCGCATTAAAAACCAGGATAAAAATGTGTATGCTCAAATAGCTAAAACAGACGTTTATAGCTCACATCCAGACCACGATGAGGTTTATTCTTATATTGTTAGAACGGCCGAAAACAGTATAAAGGCTGGTAAAAAGTTGAAGAAAGTATTTCTCGTACATGGGGAAGAACCTCAATTGAGAGCCATGCAAAAATCGCTAGAAGAATTAGGCAATGTAGAATCTGTGCTTCCAACAATGGACGAAGTATTCGAACTCCATGGAAGTTAATATTGGTTACCTCGCTGCCCTAATTACTCTTATTAGTTGGACCATCGCAACCTTATCGTTTGCCAATGCCTCCAAAATTTCCAATCCTGCAAGCGTTAACCGCGTTAGGCTTTTGTATGCTTTCATAGCACTTTCTTTTTTGGTTAGTATTAGTCAAGGTATTTCGCCAATAATTCTTTTCTCGCAAATATCTTGGCAACAGTATTTTTGGTTTGGCATTTCAGGATTTATTGGCCTCACCTTGGGCGACTTTTTTGCATTTAATGCTTATCGAATTTTAGGAGGAAGAAGAACCAGTTTATTTGGTTGTTTTGCTCCTGGAGCAGCCTTATTTGCTGGCTTTTTCCTACTCAACGAAACTCTAAACCTTATTGGAATTGGAGGAATAATCTTGGCCATTTTAGGAGTTTTACTTTTAATCCTTTCTAGAACAGAACAGCAAGATGTTTCTGCGGAAGGTATGGGCTCATTTGGGAAAGGAGTTGTATTTGCAAGCTTGGGAGCCATTTGCCAAGGCGTAGGTTTGGTTTTGGCAAAAAAAGGATTTCAAGTTTCTGGTCCAAATTTTAATCCCATGTATGCCACGTGGGTAAGAATGTTTATTGCCAGCCTTACAGTTTATATTATTGGAGCAACTAAATTAAATGTCTGGACCGAATTAAAATTAATTACACTTCAAGGCAATAGAGTTAAGCCAGTTTTATTGGGCACTTTTTTCGGACCCATCATAGGAGTTACCTTTTCTTTATTAGCAGCTACCAAGCTAGAAGTCTCGGTAGCACAAACCTTGTTTTCATTGTTGCCTGCCTTGCTCTTTTTTGTTTCTGTTGTGTTTTATAAAGAGAAGATATCACTTCAATCTTTCTTGGCAGTGGGTATTTCCATTCTTGGTGTTTTACTATTGGTTTGGAGAAATAAATTCTAAAAATATAGGTTCAAAAGTAATTTACTATCCCAATTGGTTTTTAGTAAAAATAAATCAATTTGGTATAAGTTCGGTTTGAACCAAAATCACTTTCAACATTTTTTTGTAGTTTCACCAAAATTTCAAAAATGACTAATTCAGACATTGCCGATTTATTAAAACTTTATGCCGATTTAAGTGAATTGCATGGAGGAAATCCATTCAAGATAAAATCGTTTGCCTCCGCTTCTTTTAGAATAGATAAAATGCCAGAGCCTTTGTATGGCAAAAGTTTGCAAGAATTGGAGGGCATGGAAGGAGTTGGTAAAAGCATTGCCCAAAAGCTCCATGAAATATTCACCACCGAATCGTTTAAAGAACTAAGTGAATTACTTGAAGCTACTCCGGAAGGCGTAAGAGATATCATGCGTATTAAAGGTATTGGTCCAAAAAAGGTGGCAGTTATTTGGAAAGAAATGGGTGTGGAATCTATTGGCGAATTGCTTTACGCCTGCAAGGAAAATAGGTTGGCACAATTCAAAGGCTTTGGATTAAAAACTCAGGAAGCAGTTATCAAACAAATTGAATTTATGTTTGCTAGCGCTAATAAATTTCATTATGCCAAAGCCTATCCTATTGCTCAAGCTTTAGTAAAAAAACTAGAAACTTTGAGTTTAGCAAAACAAGTTTCTTTATGTGGCGAAATCAGAAGAAAGTGCGAAATATTGCACCAAATAGATTTGCTTATCGCAACAGAAAACCAATCCGATTTTTCATCGGAATTAGTTTCCGAAACGGGCATATTCACTGGAGATGGGCATTTTACCTTTGATGGATTTTCGGTGCAACTTCATTATTGTACTCCATCTGAATTTGCATGGAAATTATTTGAACTCAGTTCGGTTCAAACCCATACCGAAAAAGTATTGGCGCTTTTAGGTTCAAACCAAAATACATTCAACTCTGAAGAGGAAATTTATACAAAAGCAGGATTGCCATTTATTGTTTCTGAATTACGTGAAGACCTTGGAGAAATTGAAAAAGCGCAAACAGGCAAACTCCCCAAACTCATTGAATTTACCGACCTAACCGGACCATTACACAACCACTCTACTTGGAGTGATGGTTTGCATACGGTTGAAACTATGGCCAAGTTTTGTCAAGAAAAAGGCTATCAATATTTGGGGATGGCAGACCATAGTAAAAGTGCATTTTATGCCAATGGTCTATCAGAAGAGCGTGTTGAATTACAACAACAAGAAATTGCTAAGTTGAACCAAAAACTAGCTGGCAAGTTTAAAATATTTGCTGGAATAGAATGCGATATTTTATACGATGGTAACTTGGATTATAGTCAGGTAATTCTTAAGTCGTTTGATTATGTAGTTGCCTCCGTACATAGCATTTTAAAGATGACAGAAGAAAAAGCAATGAGCAGGTTAATTGCAGCTATTGAAAATCCTTATACCACAATTTTGGGTCACCCAACTGGAAGGTTATTATTAATGCGAGAAGGTTACCCAATAGACCACCTCAAAATTATTGATGCTTGTGCCGCTAATGGCGTTATAATGGAACTAAATGCAAATCCTTATCGCTTGGATATGGATTGGAGATATATTGATTATGCGCTCAACAAAGGTGTGATGATAAGCATCAATCCAGATGCGCACGAAGTGGAAGGTTTCAACGATATGTTTTATGGGGTAGAAGTAGCACGTAAGGGCGGCTTAACTAAAGAAATGTGCTTCAATGCGCAAAGTTTAGAGTTTATTGAAGCTCATTTTGCAAAGAAAAAGGCATAAAAAAAAGTTGGTTCAAACCGAACCAACTTTTTTATTTTTTATTGCTGTTTAATTAGCTTCTATCAATAACCCACTGGGCAACTTTAGGACCTAATTCTTTTTGCGATTTACCACCTACAAACACACCAATATGTCCGCCTGGGAAAGCATATTCTTCTTTGTCTTTTGAACCAATTAATTTCATAACAGGTTTGGTAGAAGTATTAGGAATAATATTGTCTTCTGTAGCATAAATATTTAGGAAAGGCATGGTAATGTTTTTAAGGTTTACCAAATGACCACCTAATTCAAATTCACCTTTGATTAATTTGTTATCTCTCCAAAGATCTTTGATGTATTTACGGAACATTTCACCAGCTAAATCAGGACAATCATTTTTCCATTTTTCCATGCGTAAGAAATTAGCCAATTTGGCTTCATCTTGCATTACATCCACCATTCCTAGGTATTTGCTCATATCAGCACTAGGTTTTAAAGAACCAAAACCAGCGTTTAACATATCAGCAGGAATAATTCCTAAGCTATCAACCATTACATCTACATCGATGTCTTTGGTCCATTTGTATAGCATGCATTCGTTACCACCAAAATCGAAAGGAGTAACATAAACGGTTAATGATTTTAATTTTTCTGGGAATAAAGAAGCGTAAATGGCACTGAAAGTTCCACCTTGGCAAATTCCCATTTTATGAATTTTAGGACTTTTGGTCGACTTGCGAACAAAATCAACTGCATCGTTCATAAAACCTAGGATATAATCTTCCATGGTTAAGAATTTATGCTGTTGTTTTGGATAACCCCAATCCATGATATAGATATCCAAACCTTCGTCCAATAATTTTTTCATTAAAGATCTATCTGGTTGCAAATCCAATACATCATGACGGTTCATGATTGCAAAAGAAACCAAAACAGGTATTTTGCTTTTAGCAGGAGTATCACGTTTGTAGTGGTAAAGTTTTACCAAGTCGTTTTGCCAAACCAATTCTTTAGGAGTGGTAGCAACTTCTACCTCCTCCATTTGGGACAAAATTTCATATCCTTTCACCATCTTTTGGCTAGTGGTGTGAAGTTCATCCATCATTTCCGAAAAGTTCAAATTATTCATAGTATGTAATATTATTTTAATGAAGCGATTTATAGAAAAATAAGTTAATAAAAAAGCCACAGAAATCAGGCGTTAACCTAAATCTGCGGCCTTAGATATAAACAAACCCTAAACTTTATGCGTTTTTAGCCGCTTTTTTAGCAGGAGCAGCTTTTGCAGGCTCTTCTACTATTACGTCTGTATCCAATTGTTTTTCTAACATATTGATACGTTTTTTCAAATCGTGGATAGTTTGGTATAACTCATCCATTTCGCTACGGTTAATCAAAGGCAAGTTGCTCATTGATTTTTCCAATTGCTTTTCGATGTTTTTCTTTAAAGTTAATTGCATAGCACTAACTTCACCCATTAACTTAGAATATTCGTCGGTTTCGTATAAAGCGATAAATTCTTTATCGTAGTTAGCTAAGAAATCTTGGTAAAGGTTATTGAAGTTTTTCATGTCTTCACCGTTACGCATTTTTGAGTAAAGGTTTTCAGAGAAATTCTCCATTGCTTTTAAGCCAGTGGTATACATCATGTATTGCATTTGGCTATTCTTCATGTTATAAGCAGTTAACATATTACTCATTTCTTTCATGGCATCCATGTTTTGAGTAGTACCGTTAACAGGCATTAATTTAGTTAAAGGAGCAAATGCATTGTTCATTTGGTTGTACATGTTTGTGTAGTTGCTGTACATAGAACCAAACATATCATTAGGCATCATGTTTCCCATTTGAGAAGTCATGTTGTTCTTCATGGTATCGAACATATTTTTGTTCATATCCATCATTTTACCCATTGCATCTTTAGAAGAAACGTTCATGTTTTCCATCATGTTTTTCATGAAATCAGGTTGCATGTTGAACATTTTGTCCATCATGTTTTTGTACATTTCATTGTTAAACATTTGTTTGAACATTTCAGGAGTATAAGTCTTATCGTTCAAGCTCTTCATCATAGGCATCATTAATTCATACATTTTCATGTACATTTCTGCATTGTTGAATAAACCAGAGAAAGAATTTTTAGCAGTTCCGTTGTTCATATTATTCATCATTTCAGAATAAGTGCTCGACAAAGAATCTTTCCAAGAATTGAACATATTCATCATATTACCCATTTCTGCGTTCATGTTGTTCATTTGAGGAATGCTAGAGAATGCATTTTTGCTCATTTCTTGCCAGTTTTTAGCCATTTCCATTTGTTGGGTCATCCAGTTATTGAAGAACTCAAAAGATTGAACATTTTTGTTTTCACCTTGAGCTTGATTGAACCAAGCCATTTGGCTATCATACCATTTTTTGAAGATATCAGAATTAAAATCTACAGGCGCACCGTTCATAGCTTTTTGCATATTTTCGGCTGCATTTGTAAAAGTTTCGGCTGCTTGTTTTTGCATATCTGCAAAAGATTCAAACATGTTCTTGTTTTCCATAGTATTATTTAATATAATTGTTTTTCATTGGAGATCAGTTTGGGTCCTGAAATCGGGCGCAAAATTAGTACATATTCTTTATTTTCAATGCTATCTGCATTAAATTATCATCAATAGGGCTCAAACAAGCCACTATCTAAGGAAGAAATTTAGCTGACATTAATCAACTAAGGAAAAAAATAAATAATTTCTGGTGCACAAAAGGCAAAATCCTGCGTAAAAAATTCATATTCTTTAATTTTTTTTTTAAAATATTTTTTGGTTCAAAACGAACAAAAAAAATCCTGAACCAATTTTTTTGATTCAGGATTTAGGCCATTGAGGAATTAATTACCCTAATTTATTACCAAACGTAATGTTTTTTATTCATCAACAAAGCTTCACCGGTAATGGTATCTGCACCTGTTGCTACATCTACAACTTTGGTTTCAAATAAAACTCTGTTCTTTTCTGGGAAAACTTCTTTTACGGTTATTACCGCTTGATAAGGAGTTTCAACAAACATTGGTTTTAAGAAAGTTGTATTTTGCTTCATGTAAATTTGGCCTTCTGGAAATAATAAGGTTCCAAAAATTTTGGTAAACACGCTTGCGCTAAAATGTCCGTGAATGATACATTTTCCAAACATGCTGGCGCTTCCAACTTCTTGATTTACGTGTAAAGGATTGGTATCGCCGCTAATTTGGGCATACATATTAACTTGTTCTTGGGTGTAAGTGATGTCGTGGGTAAACACGTCTCCAACTTTAGGTGCTGTCATAATTGTAGTATTAATATCCTGCGAAAGTGTAATTTTTTACGCAATTAAAAAAAGATAAAACACAGAAATTGATTCCAAAAGGCATTTGTTTTTAATAATTTGGTTCGAACCAAAAAATTGCCTTTGCTATTTCATTAAATAAATTTTCCCCGTACCATTTACAAAAAAAGTAGCCTCCTCTTTGGCATTGGTTCCTCTGTTTTCGATGGAATTTCCTTCAATTTTTGTGAATACTTGGTAAAGGTAAACCCCATTTGCTAATCTATCTCCATATTGATCGGTGCCATCCCATGCAAACTCACTTACATTGCTACCAAAATACATGGGACCAAACTCATCTTTGCGAATTTCACGTACTATTTTACCATTAATGGTTAAAATACGAATTAACAATTGATCTGGAATTTTAGAACCCGTTAGCGTATATACAAAACGCATCTGAGTGGTAAAAGGATTTGGATAAGGATAGAACTGTGAAATGGTACTCTTATTTAAAACATTGAAGTCGATTTCGTAATCATTTACTCCAGCTTTGTTTCCACTAGCATCTATAGCTTGAACCTTTAATGAATAAATGCCATCAGGTAATTTTTCTGGCTGGTAGAGCAACATAGCTTCATTTTTTCCTTCTACTGCAGGAATAAATTGCACTTCACTGCTGTTCAAATTTACACGCTCGTAATCCAAAGTTTTGGGACGTAATAAATACAACTCAAAAGTGCTGGTATCTTTTTGTAATAGGAAGGCATTTTTATCGGTTGAACTAATACGAATACTTGGAGTAGGAGAAACAAAATCTCTATTCATGATTCGCTTTCCATCAAAGGTTACCTCCAAATATGGATTGGCAATATCACCATTTACCAGAAAGGATTTCTTATAAAAATTATTCAAATAAGTCCTTTCTACCGGTTCCTTATTGGCGTTTAAATTTATCTGAAGGCTATTGATACCTTGCAAAATATGGGTCGGTATTTTTTGGTTCAAAACGTAATTTTGGCCTGAACCAATTGGAGGCACTTTTACCAGTTTTGAGAAAGGAATTAACCTATTGGCATCCGAAATTTCGAGCGATGCATAAGTAGTATCAATAGTTCGTTTACCCAAATTAATCATAGGCAAGCTCAACAACAAAGTATCGCCCTGAGATAATACCTCCGAATGAAAAGCATATTGCTTATTTATATCCACGCTTAACTCTGGTGTTGGCTCAAAACTAACTTGCCAAAAATCTATTTGGTGAGGTGTGCGGTAAGTACTATCCACACAATTAAACTGTAATTTTATAAAAGGAATATTCTTTGAATTTATCCAGCTAATATCAATTCTATTGGAGGTTTGATTTGCCATCAAAACAGTATCTTTTCCTGTGCTAGTTATACCCAAAACATTAAGCCACCATCTGCCAGAAATTACTGGATCTTCTTCACGAATATTTAGGTTAATTTCATTGTATTTTTGGGCAGGACCAATTGGTGCTGAAACAAAATTTCCTTGGTACCATTTAAGTTTTATATTTCTTTTAATTCGCAAATAATTTTCATCTTGAATGTCGGATTGCAAAGGAGGTAAAGTTGAAGGAAGCGTATTATTAATTACGGTGTCTTCTGTTGCAAATCCAAGTGGCTCACCCTTCTTACCAATTAAAGCCCAAGCTGTATTTTGACTTTGAATATGTTCTACTTTTTGAGAACCAATTTTACCGAATAAAGCCTTTGTGCTTGGAGCCCAATTTTGAATATTGGTGCTATACCTCGAAAACATAGCTACATAATATCCTTCAGGGATTGAATCAATAAGTCTAGCCAATTCTTGCTCTCCAGAAAGCAAATTGGTATTAAAGGAATAATAGCGAATACTTTGGTCGTGTTTATTACTTTGAACGAAGGCACAATTAAAAGGGTAATTTGGCAGTTCATAAGGAAAATCAACTTGGAAAGGTTCAAATACTAAAACAACTGTTCCTTGCGAAATACATGTTCCAACACCTGCATTTAATAAATAAGGAATTACCACTCCCATCCTTCTGTGATCCCAACGTCTGTTCTCAATCCCTAATACTAATTCATTATTACTAAACTCAATTTTACTCGTTGTATCATTAAACTCGATAAAAGTTTGGGCACTAGCATTTCTAATCTGCTGATACTTGCGTTGATGCCAACCTTCTGGTCCTAGGTTTATGTGAACAAAACTCTGTGTAACCCATATTCCACCCTCGGCCTCGGGGAGATTCAATTTAGCGCGCCAATAGTAAACCATTGAATCATTAGCAGCTAAAGGCACATCCCATTTGGCTATATGATTGGCCGTAATTACCTCACTCTTTCTATAAAAAGAACTAGTTTCTAAAAAGGCTAAACTGGTATCAATTTCAAACAAATACTCATTGGCTTCGGCAAATAAATTATTGTTTTGAACCAAAAGCGAAACGGTATCCGAAGAAATAATTGCGTATTGTGAAGGCAAAATCGCTTGCAAACCACTTCCCGGAAGGAAGTAATTGATACTTGCTTGGTTATTGGTAAAAGCAATTTCATCAATCTTTTTGGCAGGATTTATTTCTACATCGAACTGATTGTTGCCAATATCTTTTTTTAATAATGGTTTGATCCAAGCGTAGACGGTATCCAAATAATTAGGACCCATGATAGGGGAAAGTAAATACTCGATAATGGAATTGTCGGGTAATTTGCGAGTAACTTTTATTTCAAGAGTATCAATTTGCGCCTTTGCTAAATTGTGTAATATTATTCCAACTGCAAAAGAATCGTTTTGAACCGAGGCGTTGGATGGAGAGATAAATAAATCTTCGTTGGCAATTTTATAATCAGGCTTACTAGGTGAATATAAAGTTAAAGCTGGATCTCCTTGAAGCAATAATTGCAAAGCATGAGAACGAGCAAAAGCTTCATTGGTTTGGGAGGTAACTTCCAAGGCTGCTTTTATTTGTAAGCCAATTTCTTTTCCATATTTCTGGTAACTAAATTGGTTGTATAACTGTTCCATTTGGTATTCCAAATGATTAGTAAAAGTGAAGTTGGTATGAGCCAACCAACCTATTGCACCTTTGGCATCTGCACAGATATAATCTTTGCCATAAACCAAACCTGTTCCTAATGGATCCACATCGTTGGCATTTCCAATATTGCAGCCATTGAAATAATAAAAAGCGGTATGATGGTTTGGCAATAAATCATTAATCCCCCCGAAACTCATATCCAAAACGGTTAAAGAACCATGACCATAAAAAGTCATAAAGTTTACCCCATCGTTTAAATGTCCTATGAGTTTGCCTTCCAAATTATTATCTGTAGGTGCAGTAGAACTTTTGTAATAAGAAAACACATCGCCTCCAATTGGTTTATCTTTTACAAAGTTCCCCAAATAAGCCAATTGATTTTTAAAGGATACTTGCTGAGATTCATAAGAACCACCGCTCAAATGCAGATAATGTTTACGCCAGTTTTGAATTGAATCTGAGTTGGTTTCAAGGTAAATTATTTTTTGCAAATAATTGTTTGCCTCTGTATTTGTGCTGGCAGGAATCCTTCCAGTTGCAATGGCAGGTGCACCGTTTGTGAGTGTAAATCCATTGGTAAATAAATTATCCGAAGATGGAACACCCAATGCGGGAACCAAATTTAACGCGTTGTTTCTGGGATCAGCTTTTAATAAATTATTTTGATAGCCCCTACCCAAAAGCAAAAGAAATTGAGGTGGAGTGGCTTGCTCTTTGTAAACATGCTCACAAAATTTTCTAATAGCTAATGGGTGAAAATTTCCAAAGCAATAATAATCTGATAAGTCTTCTGCATATGCCAAATATGTTTTGTATTTATTACTTCTATAAGTCCTATAATTCTCTGCAGAGTTTTGCAATTGCTTATTTGAAATCAATAAATATTGATAGTTATTATTTGGATTTGGAGCAACAAAACTAATGGGCAACAATTGGCTGCTAGATAAATTAGTTT
This sequence comes from Bacteroidia bacterium, assembly GCA_021740845.1. Taxonomy (GTDB): domain Bacteria; phylum Bacteroidota; class Bacteroidia; order UKL13-3; family UKL13-3; genus B1. Next base: position 316,629 of record JAIOYZ010000001.1, on the reverse strand, counting down.
GCCCATCTGCAAGAACCAAGGTTCTTAATCCAGATGAAAAAGGAAGTAAGAATTGAGCTTGATTGGAATTTTTTGTACCCACTGCCCTACTGTTGGTTTTCAAATCCCAAAGAATTGGTTCAGACCCAATAAAATTATTTACCTGAAGTAAAGTTTTGGCTCCCGAAATACTGGTATTTAAAAGACATTCTTCTAGTTTACTTCCATTGAAAAACGAGTTTCGAGTATACGAAAGTTGAATATAAGAAACTCCAATAAAATCGCTACTTACACCTATATCATTAATTACTTGTACCAAGAAACGAGTTGAATCTCCTAATTGAGTACTAAGAATGCTTCTTGTAAATTTCTGTTCACCATAACCTCTAAAAGTGGTATCAATTATTAAGACTGGAGTTTGATTATTTGCAATAGTAAAAATCTTAACATGGTGGTTGGCTTGAGTGGCATTGGGAAGAAAAAAATCTGAGGCACCAATGATTTTTATTTCAGCTTCGGCGGAAATTCCATTTGTGGCAAATGGTGTTTGAAAGGTATAATATCTACTTTGCCCCTGACCAATCAACGCACTCATCATTCCTTCTGCATCGCCATATTCTGATAGGTAATATTTTTCATCTGCAGCCAGGTAGGCGCCGTAATAATAATCTTCTTGAGGAACAACTTGTTGAGTTATTACAAGTTTGGGTTCCGGCGTATAATTACCATAATCTATATCTGTGAAGGCAGAAATACGTAAGGGCTGAACCAAAGAGGTATCTGGTAAAATAGTTAGAAAATAAATGCCCGTATCCGAAAAAATACTCCTAAACATTTGCGGTTGTTCGGCATTTGTTCTGTATAAAAACTGATCTAAACTTCCATCATTTGGAGTACCATAAAATTCAATAAAATCATTGGCATTAAAAACCCCATCGCTTTCACCTGCAACAAAAATAGCTTGCTCTTTACCATTCTTAAACAATTGAAACTTCCGAGGATTTTTGCCATTCCACGCAGACAATGCGGCTGAATCAATTTTAAATAAACCCTTTTGATTAACCTTAATTTTTAAATAGGGTTGATAGGTTCTAATCCACTCAAATCCATATTTATTTTGAGCTTGAGTTTGGAATGCAAAAAGAATGGCAAATAAAATTGCAATCAATAGGTTCAAACCAAATCCAGTCTTTTTTATTTTCATAAATTAATTGTCGTGGGCAGTAATAATTACGAACACCGCAAATTAGCGCAATGCTTCTAAAAAAACGAAGCAATAGCGCAAATTGACAAAATTTAACGAAAACTAATCAGAGTATAGTGTAATTAAACACTTTCTTAATTTAGAATGGTCCTATTTCTGGGCAAAGTATTTATAAAAGAAAGGAATGGTTTCAATGCCTTTGTAATAATTAAACAAACCATAATGTTCGTTTGGAGAATGTAAGGCATCGCTATCTAAACCAAATCCCATCAATACAGATTTTAAACCCAACTCTCTTTCAAACAAGGCAACAATAGGAATACTTCCACCTCCTCTTGTAGGAATTGGCTTTTTGCCAAAAGTAGTTTCCATTGCCTTTTCGGCCGCCAAATAAGCAGGTGAATCAATTGGAGTAACAACGGGCTCTCCGCCATGATGAGGTTTAACAACCACTTTTACGCCAGCTGGTGCAATGGATTCAAAGTGTTTTTGGAATAATTCTGTAATATCATGCGAAACCTGATTAGGAACCAAACGCATGCTAATTTTTGCGAAAGCTTTTGAAGGCAATACAGTTTTAGCACCTTCGCCAATGTAACCGCCCCAAATTCCATTGCAATCCAAGGTTGGTCTTATGCCAGTGCGTTCTAATACATTGTATCCTTGTTCACCCCAGATATCGTTAATAGCTAAGTCTTTTTTATATGCTTCCAAATCAAATGGTGCTTCATTTAAAGCATCACGTTCTGCCATAGATAATTCTTGCACTGCATCGTAGAATCCAGGAATGGTAATATGGTTGTTTCCGTCGTGCATGCTGGCAATCATTTTTGCTAAAATATTAATTGGATTAGCCACTGCCCCACCATAAACGCCAGAATGCAAATCTCTATTTGGACCAGTAACTTCCACTTCTACATAGCTCAATCCGCGTAAGCCACAGTCGATGCTTGGAGAATCATTTCCAATGATGGAAGTATCTGAAATTAAAACTACATCAGCTTTTAAGCGCTCTTTATTGGCAATACAAAACGGGCCTAAATTGGTTGAACCAACTTCTTCTTCCCCTTCAATCATAAATTTCACATTACAAGAAAGCGTTTGAGTTGCCATCATCATTTCAAAAGCCTTCACATGCATGTAAACCTGACCTTTATCGTCGCAAGCGCCACGAGCGAAAATAGCGCCATCTGGATGAACCGAAGTTTTACGAATTGTAGGTTCAAAAGGAGGAGTATCCCACAATTCTAAAGGAACTGCAGGTTGTACATCGTAATGACCATAAACCAAAACAGTAGGCAAACTAGGGTCAATAATTTTTTCACCGTAAACAATGGGATTTCCTGCGGTTTCGCAGATTTCAACTTTATCAGCCCCAGCCTTAGTTAGCTTTTCTGAAATGTATTGAGCGGCGGAAATGATATCTTTTTTGTAGGCACTATCTGCGCTGATGGAAGGAATGCGCAACAATTCGAATAGTTCTGTTAAAAATCTGTCTTTGTTTTCGTTTAAATATTGGTTTTGCATTTGCTTTCTTTTTTTGGTTTTCAAAAGTATTCATTATTTAACACCAAAAAAATAGCAAAAAAAGCCACTTGGACTAATTAACGAAAACCTTTGTCTATTAATAAATGTTATTTATATTCGTATGTGTATAATCCGCTCTAAACCAAGCGCAATTATGCAAAAAGGTAGCTTATTTTTGAACACCATGAAAAACCAACAAACCAATATTTCTCCAATGGGGCAAATGCTAATCTATGGCATTTACTCTATTCTTATTGTTCCGTTTTCACTTATCGTGTTCATTAATAAAATATTTGCTCACTTTGCGCCAAATGTGAGTTTTATAGATTTAGACTATATCAAATAGTATTTCTTTACTTCCCTTTTTCAAATAATTTTCTTTTCGGTTTGAACCAAATTTAGGTTCATAAAAACATTAATTATTATTGTTAAGTGTTGAAATCTTAAGCAAGAATCCAACTATTTTCGAGTTACTTTCGCCTAGTGGATTATTTAGAGACATTAAACCCGTCGCAACGGGCAGCAGTAGAACAATTGAATGGACCAGTAATGATTGTTGCTGGGGCGGGATCTGGAAAAACAAGGGTATTAACATACCGCATTGTGCACATGTTAAAGCACGATGTAGACCCATTTCAAATATTATCGTTAACATTTACCAACAAGGCTGCCAAAGAAATGAGGCACCGTATTTATGCTGCCGTTGGTTCAGAGGCTAGAAACCTATGGATGGGAACTTTCCACAGTATATTTTCAAGAATCCTTCGCCAAGAAAGTGAACGCATAGGCTATCCAAGAAATTTTACTATTTACGATTCTGACGATAGCAAAAGTTTAATAAAAACCCTTTTAGGCGAATTAAAACTCGACGATAAATTATACAAGCCTTCTAATATGTTGGGTCGAATTTCCTCTGCAAAAAATGCGCTCATCACCGCTGAGCAATACATGGGCAATAGTGAGTTTGAAGAAAACGACGCCAGCAGTGGCCGACCAAAATTTGGACATTTATTTAAGGCATATCAAGATCGTTGTTTCCGCGCTGGAGCAATGGATTTTGACGATTTGCTAGTTAATACCCACAAGCTTTTTAGCAACCATCTGGATGTACTTCATAAATACCAACATATGTTTAGGTATATCATGGTTGATGAGTTTCAAGATACCAACCATGCACAATACATGATTATCAAGAAACTGGCCGCAGTGCACGAAAATGTTGCTGTTGTAGGAGATGATGCACAAAGTATTTATGCCTTTAGAGGTGCAAACATTAGAAATATTTTAGGGTTCCAAAAAGATTTTCCAGATGTAAAAACTTTTAAACTTGAACAAAACTATAGAAGCACACAAACCATTGTAAATGCTTCGAGTAGTATTATAGAAAAGAACAAAGACCAAATAAAAAAGAAGGTTTGGACAAGCAATGAACCTGGTGAACGCATTCGTGTTTTTAAGGCATTGACAGATAATGAAGAAGGTAAAATGGTAGCTTCTGCCATTTTTCAAGATAAGATGAATAGCCAAGCTTTGAATAAAGACTTTGCTATTTTATATAGAACCAATGCTCAAAGTCGCTCCATGGAAGAGGCTTTGCGAAAGTTAAATATCCCTTACAAAATTTACGGTGGATTATCTTTTTACCAAAGAAAAGAAGTAAAAGATTTGTTGGCTTACTACCGTTTAGTTTTGAACCCAAACGACGAAGAAGCACTAAAAAGAATTATCAATTACCCAACTCGAGGAATTGGTAAAACCAGTTTAGAAAAAATTGCCATTGTTGCCGATCAGCATAAAGTTAGCATGTGGCAAGTGATGGAACAAATTGGGCAGATTGGTTTTAAAAACATGGCTGCCGTAGAAGATTTTGTTACCATGATAAAAAGCTTCAGAGTAATGTTAGAAAACAATGCTTATGAAGTTGCCATGCACATTGCTAAATCGAGTGGTGTTTTAAAATCTTTATACGAAGACAAAACCGTTGAAGGAATTGCACGTTACGAGAACACAGAAGAGTTGCTAAATGGAATCAAAGAATTTAGCTTAGAAGAAATAGTAGACGACGAAGGTGTAGTTAAATCAAGAACCTTGGCAGATTTTATGGCTGATGTTGCTTTGCTTACTAACGATGATAAAGACAAAGATCCAGATCAAGATCATGTGAGTTTAATGACCATTCACTCCTCAAAAGGATTGGAGTATAAATACGTGCACATAGTAGGTTTGGAGGAAAATTTATTCCCAAGTCAGTTAGCCTTAAACAGCCGACAAGAATTAGAAGAAGAAAGACGTTTGTTTTATGTGGCATTAACTAGAGCCATGAAAAAACTAACCTTAAGTTTTGCAACAAGCAGGTTTAAATTTGGCAATATTGTTAATTCTGAACCTAGTAGGTTTTTATCCGAACTAGACCCTCAATTCTTGCATTTTGAAAACATGTTTGGAGCGAGAGGAAACTTAAGCGAGCAACGTGATGGTCCATCAAGAACTGGTGGCACCATGAGCGGCTTACCAAAAAAAGTACTAACCTTTACCAAACCACAACCTAGGGCAGCAGTAAGTCAGGCTCCGGTTGATCCAAATTTTGAAGCAGACGATACCAGCAATTTAGCAGTGGGTATGAAAGTAGAACACCAAAGATTTGGCGCAGGTATAGTTAGTGTTATGGAAGGTAATGGAGATAATAGAAAAGCTACTATCGATTTTGAATCTTCTGGGAAGAAGGTATTGGTATTGAAATTTGCTAAGCTAAAAATTAAGTAAGATTACTTGCTTGCTAGTTCCAATAATTGGTGGTGAATTTTCATCACCTGAGGAATTAATAAATCGTTGTTATTGTAGATTAGAAATTGGGCAAACTCCGCCTTTTCCTCTTGTGGCATTTGGTTGCGCATGCGGGATAGCACCATTTCTTCATCGGCTTCATCGCGGCGCATGGTTCTTTTTAATCGAATTTCTTCATCGGCTAATACTACTATTAGTTGGTTCAAAACTAAATAGGATTTACTTTCTATTAATAAAGCGGCTTCTTTTAAAACATAGGGAGCATTTTGCATTGCCACCCAAGTTTCAAAATCATTGGCTACAGCTGGGTGAACCAATGAATTTAATCCATTTAGCAATTCTGCATTCTTAAAAACCTGACTTGAAATAAAATTTCTATTGAGGGCTCCATCTCCAAAATAGGAGTTTTCTCCAAGTAATTTTTTTATGGCTTGAACCAAAATTGGGTCCTCCACCATTACTGCTTTTGCACGGGAATCGGCATCGTAAATAGGAATACCCAATTGGGCAAAAATTTTGGTGATGGTAGATTTACCACTTCCAATATTTCCTGTTATTCCAACTTTCAGCATATTGCTTTCCTTTATTTGGTTCAAACCGAAACCTCTTACTAAAAAAGAAGCCTTTACTCTTATTCAAAGTAAAGGCTCTTTTTAAAATTTCTATTTCTTTTCTTCTTTTGCCGGTTGGTTCAAGGCTTGAGAAGCTTCCATTGAAACGGCAGTGCGATCGATTCTTAATTTGGTGCCTTCGCTTTCAATTAAGAAAGTGTGTTCTGTTGCCTCTAATATTTTGGCATGAACACCACCAATTGTAATCACTTTATCTCCTTTTCCAAGAATTTCGCGGAATTTCTTTTGTGCTTTATTCTTTTTGATTTGAGGGTAAATCATGAAAAAATAGAAAACCACAAAAATCAAAATCAAAGGAAGGAAAGACATAATTGGGTTTCCACCTCCAGCAGCGCCTCCAGCGGGTGGAGCCATTAATAAAATTTGGTTCAACATGGGTTATAATTTATTTAAATAATTTTTAGTGATTTGGGTTTACTTAGTTTCTTTGGCTTTTACCTCTCCCCTAATAACCAAGTAAAATTGGTTGGGAATGGTATTAGAAGTAATGGTAATATTTTTATCAAAAGTTCCTACTTTTCCACTGCTATTAAACTGCACATCAATGGCACCTTCTTCACCTGGCGCTACAGGTTGTTTTGGGTAACTAGGAATAGTACAACCACAACTTGCACTTGCATTAGAAATAATTAAATCTGCGTTACCTGTATTGGTAAATTTAAATTTGTAGGTTACTACTTCACCATCAGTTAACATTCCAAAATCATGAATATTTTCACTGAATGTCATGATAGGCATTTTGTCTGTTAAACTTGCGGCTGTATCATCGGCACTAATTGGATTTGTAACCAAACTACCAGAAGCTTTTTTGGGATCATTGCCACAAGAAAATAAAAAGAATAATGTGGCCACAAAAAATAATTTTTTCATTTTTATAAAATATTTAATGGTTCAAAATTAATCTACTAAACCTCTTCCTAACTTTTTAATTTTATCATTTTTTCTAAGGTCTATTTGCACCTTATCTAAAATTCCATTTATAAAACCATGACTATTTGGAGTGCTATACAATTTGGCTAATTCCAAGTATTCATTCATACTCACTTTTACAGGAATAAAAGGGAAGTAAATCACCTCGCAAAGAGCCATTTTCATCAATATCAAATCTACCAAAGCAATACGGTCTTGATCCCAATTTTGGGTTTTGGCCGCAATCATTTCAATTAATTCCTTGTCTTTTTCGATGGTTAATTCAAACAAATCTTTAACAAATTTGAGGTCTTCTTCTTCGTCTTTATGCTTTTCAGGCAAAACTTTTTTGGAGTTTTCCTTAAGCATTTGAAGCGTCTTTTGCAAAGTACTCAATACCAAAACTTGGTCGTCGTCCCAATTCAAATAACGCTCTTCGATATAAGCCTCAAAGAGTTCAGAATCTACCACCATAAATTCTAGCATCCCAGAAATTAGAGCTTTTTCGTCGTTAAGATTGTGTGCAGACTTTGAGAAATTGATTATTAATTCGTGGTTCTTCAATTCCGACCATAATTTTCTAAACAAGTCGGTATGACCATTCCAAACAACGGTATTTTGTTTCAATGCCTCTTGAAAGGCAAAATTATTTTCGAGAGTATGAATTACCCTATTGGAAGTAAGTAAATCTAATAATGCAATTTGTTCTGCAGAAGGATAGTGTTTTGCTTTTTCTGCATTTAATTCTTGAACCAAAAAGTGCTTAAATTCCTGAGGGAAGGAAAGCAACAATAAATATAGCTCATAGGTTTTATCCAGTCCATCCAATAACCTTTTCTTATAAGAAGAAGGCTTTCCACCCTCTTCTCTAGAAAAACTGTATAAAGCCTGAAACGCTTTGATGCGTAAAAATCTTCGGTTCAACATAATATGTTTTCAAAGCAAGCGATAAACGAACTAAAAAACCAAAAAGAAAAGAACGTTTATCGCTTGCGCGATGGAATGGAATTAATAGGTTGATTTAACCTTTGAAATATCTTGAATACGCTTTTCGGCAAGGTTCATAGCCGCTTTTTGCGTGTAAATTTTTTCTGAAGCAGAAATTTTTAAAATTTCTAAAGTTACATCGTAAATATGTTCTGCTTTGCGTTGTGCAGTTTCTCTGTTGTAACCAATGTGTTCTTGATAAACGTTTATCAAACCACCTGCATTAATCAAGAAATCTGGAGCATAAACTATTCCTTTGTTCATCAAAGCTGGACCATGAATGGTTTCATCAGCTAATTGGTTGTTGGCAGCACCTGCAACGATTGAACATTTCAATTGAGCAATATGTTCATCATTTAAAATAGCACCTAAAGCGCAAGGAGCAAAAACATCTACATCTAAACCGTAAATTTCTTCTCCATTAACCACTTTAGCACCAACTCTAGAAGCATAATGAGCTAAAGTATCTGCATTAATATCCGAGATAAACAACTCAGCACCTTCTTTATGAAGGAAGTCTAATAAATGTCCACCTACTTTACCAACACCTTGAACAGCTACTTTTTTACCAGCAAGGCTATCGTTTCCAAAAACTTGTTTGGCACTTGCCTTCATTCCCATGTAAACACCATACGCCGTAACAGGACTAGGATCTCCTCCGCCGCCCATGCTTTCGGGTAAACCTACCACATGAGAAGTTTCCATGTTTACATATTCCATGTCTTTAGTAGTTGTGTTTACATCCTCAGCAGTAATATACTTACCGTTTAAGTTTTCAACAAAACGACCAAATTTGCGCATCAAAGCTTCGGTTTTGATTTTAGTAGCATCGCCAATAATTACGGCTTTTGCACCACCTAAATTTAAGCCAGAAATGGCTGCTTTGTATGTCATACCACGAGACAAACGCATCACATCATTGATGGCTTCTGCCTCTGTTGCGTAATTCCAAACACGTGTACCACCTAAGCCAGGACCTAAAACAGTATTGTGAATGGCAATTATGGCTTTAAGGCCAGTTGCGTTGTCATTACAAAATACAATTTGTTCATGATCGTAGGTAGCGAGTTGAGTAAATATTTCTTGTTCAGCCATAATGAATTGGATTAGATTTTACTTTCAATAGTGGCGCAAAAGTAATTTTATTTTTCGTTTTTCAAGTTCAAAAAAAAAGGCAGGCTGAATGTGAGTGGTTTTTCTTTATTTTGCAACGTTGAAAGCACTAAGGCATCTCCGAAAATATTTTTTTCTCTACCGCAAAAGGTTACTCCTTGGGGTATTATTTGTGGCGGCCTCCAATTTATTTGCAATTTTTCCAGCCCAATTGGTTAGAAAAGCAATTGATTTAATTAAGGAAATTTTAACAAAAATCCCAGAAACGGATGCGGTTGGTAAAACGCTTTTAGTAAAAGAGCTTTCCAGCGCAATTTTATATTTTACACTTTTGGTGGTTGCCTTTGCGGTTATCCGAGGTATTTTTATGTACCTCATGCGCCAAACCATAATAGTAATGAGCAGGTTAATTGAATTCGACCTGAAAAATGAGATTTTTGAACACTACCAAAAATTGGATCAAGGCTTTTACAGACAAAACCGCATTGGCGATTTAATGGCCCGAATAAGTGAAGATGTGAGCCGAGTAAGAATGTATGCTGGCCCAGCAATTATGTACGCCATTAATTTAGTGGTTACCATAATTTTGGTATTAATAGTAATGTTTAGCGTTAATGCCAGGTTAACTTGGTTGGTAATCTCTCCTTTACCAATTTTATCGTTTGCTATATTTAAGGTGAATAATTTAATAAATACCCGAAGCGATATTATTCAAGCACAGCTGTCTAAATTAACATCCTTTGTTCAAGAAGCCTTTTCTGGAATCCGCGTCATAAAAGCTTTTGCCTCAGAAAAAGCCAGCACAGAAGCTTTTGAGGTGGAAACCAAAAACTACCGCGAAAAGCAAATGAGTTTGGCAAAGGTGGATGCCTTCTTTTTCCCACTTATGGTTTTTCTAACAGGCTTAAGTTCCTTAATTACTATTTATTTTGGAGGTTTGGAAGTAATTGCAGGAAATGCAAGCATAGGAAATATTGCAGAATTTGTAATTTATGTGGGTATTTTGGTTTGGCCTGTAACAAGTTTAGGGTATACAAGCAGTTTGATCCAAAGGGCCGCTGCCTCCCAAGCAAGGATAAATGAATTTCTGGAAACCAAACCATCCATGCTTAGTCACAATAAAACTAATTTGGTTTTTGAAAAAGAAATTCGCTTCGAAAAGGTAAGCTATACCTATCCAGGCAAAGAAATTCCAGCAATAAATGAGTTAAGTTTTGTTATACCTAAAGGAAGCACATTCGCTGTTTTAGGTTCAACTGGATCTGGCAAAACCACTTTAATACAATTGTTGTTGAGAATGTTTGACCCAAGCCTAGGGAAAATAACGATTGATGATTTAGATATAAAAGACTGTAACCTAAATGCATGGAAAAAATATTTAGGTTATGTGCCTCAAGACGTATTTTTATTCAGCGATAGCATTCAAAATAATATAGCTTTCGGTTTGAACCAAAGCGCCGAAGATTTAAATGAAAAGGTAATTAATGCATCTAAAATGGCCGCCTTACATGAAAATATCATGGGTTTTGAAGAAGGCTACCAAACTAGAGTGGGTGAAAGGGGAATTACCTTAAGTGGAGGACAAAAACAAAGGGTTGCAATTGCTAGGGCATTTATTAAAAATCCAGATTTATTAATTATGGATGATTGTTTAAGTGCATTGGACACCAAAACAGAATCGGATATATTAAAAAACCTACATGCAATTAAGAAAAACAAAACAAGTGTTATTATTAGCCATCGAGTTTCCTCTGTTAAAGATGCAGATCAAATTTTAGTTTTGGAAGATGGCAGAAAAATTGAGTTTGGCACGCACGAAGAATTAATTAAACTAAGTGGCTCTTATTGTGACCTTTATAATAAGCAAATTGCAGAGGAAGCACAACAATTAGAATAGATTCTGTGTTATTTTTATTATATGTGGAAAAAATGTTTTGAAAACAAACTGTGAACTCATATTTTGCCATCGTTTATAGAAAAAATGCATGGACGAATTCAACAAAAATGAGAGTCAAGAAATATTCTCAAAAAAGATTAGAGCTGGAAAAAGGACTTATTTCTTTGATGTAAAATCAACTAGAGGCAAGGATTATTTTATTACCATTACAGAAAGCAAAAAAAGCTTTGAAGATGGTAATTTTGTAAAGCACAAAATTTTCTTGTACAAAGAAGATTTTAACAAATTTGTTGAAGCTCTAAATGAAACTGTAACCTATATTAAAACTGACCTAATGCCAGATTATAATTTTGATGAATTTAGAAATGATTCTTTTGAATCATCTGAATCACCAAGAGAAGTAACATCTAATTAATAGCATTATAATAAATAAATCCTTTAATTTGCAAATCAATATTTAAACTAAAACATGAAAAAACTATTCAAATCAATGTTTGTATTAGCTGCTATTAGTAGCTCACTTCTTTTTACATCGTGTGGTGATAAAACCGACGATCCTACAACTACAGAATCTGCTGCTCCTACTTTAACAGTAAATGATGGAGTTAAAACTAGCTCAGCTTCTTTATCAGTTGATTCAATTGAAATTAAAGTTTTAGCTTCAGCTGATACTGATAGAAAAATCAAAAAATTAACCATTACTAGAGCAATCACCGGTGGTAGCACAAACACTATCAAGGATGCTACTTATGATGCTAAAGATGTAATTTACACTCACCAAGATATTATTGCTGGTGCAATTGTAATTGATGAAGGTAGCATTATTACTTATTCTGTAACTGTTACAGATGATAAAGGTAAAACAGCTAACACAACTTATGTTGTAACAATTTCTAGTATGGCTACTTCAGGTCAAATCTTAATTGGTGGACCAGCTAATACTACTAACGAGTATCGTTTCTTGGGTACTTCAGATGGTTTTAGAACTTACCGTGCAGGTTCAGTTGGAAGTGATTTAGCTAAAGATAATTCAGCTAAAATTGATTTCTTGTATTTCTACAACTCTGCTGGTAGCGTTCAAAATGCTATTTACTCTCCTGATTATGGTTTTACATCTGGTAGCGGTTGGTTTACTGAAGTTTCAGCTTGGCCTTCAAAAAACAAAACTATGTTGAAATTAACTCCAGACATTACTTCATCTGATTTTGATGCATTGCAAGGAAGTACTTTCTTAGATGAAATTTCTATTGTTGATTTCACTACTGGAACTCAAGATAGAATTGCTAATTTAGGAATAGGACAAGTATTTGCATTCAAAAAAGCTGACGGTAAAAGAGGATTTGTATTAGTTGGAAATATAGCTACTTCTGATGCTGGTCAAATTTTATTAAAAGTTAAGACTGAATTGTAGTCATATTTTTCAAATATTATTAAAAGGCCGTTTCAAATGAAGCGGCCTTTTTTTATTTTTACACCATGAAGAAAATTGGGGTTTTTACATCTGGAGGCGATTCTCCTGGAATGAATGCTTGTGTTAGAGCAGTTGTTAGAACAGCTATTTCCAACGATGTGGAGGTAGTTGGAATTATGCAAGGATATAAAGGTATGATTGAAGGTGGAGATAATTTCACAGCACTAACTTCAAGATCGGTTGGTAACATTATTCAGCGTGGAGGAACAATCCTAAAAAGTTCGAGAAGCAAAGCCTTTATGACGCCAGTTGGAAGAAAAATGGCATATGAGAATTTGGTAGATCAAGGTATTGAAGGTATTGTTTGTATTGGTGGTAATGGAACTTTTACGGGTGCAGAAATATTTTACAATGAATATGGTATTCCTTCTATCGGCGCACCTGGAACCATTGATAACGACCTTTACGGTACAGATTTAACTATTGGGTTTGATACTGCCATTAACACAGCGGTTGATGCGATTGATAAAATAAGAGATACTGCAGATAGTCATGGTAGGGTTTTCTTTATTGAAGTAATGGGGCGCGATGCAGGGTTTATTGCTTTAGCAGCAACAATTGCAGGTGGAGCAGAAATGGTATTGCTGCCAGAGGTGAAGGAAGAGCACACAGTACTTATAGATTTTTTTAGAAGTAGAAATGAAACTAAAAAGTCTTTTTCAATTGTAGTAGTTGCAGAAGGAAATTTTGAAGGTGGAGCCCAAGCCATTTCGAGTATGTTAAATAAGGAAATTCCTGGCTTTGAATCTAGAGTTGTAATTTTAGGGCATATCCAAAGAGGTGGTTCACCTACTGCTTACGATAGAGTATTGGCGTCTAAACTAGGATATGGCGCAGTGAATGCATTATTGGCTGGCGAAAAAAATAAGATGGTTGGCCTTATAGATAATAAAATAAGACTTACTCCTTTTATCGATTCAATTACCATGAAAAAGGACTTAAATGCCGATATGCTAAAGCTAATAGATATCTTAAATAACTAGAATTTAAAGTGCGGCTTTACCGTTTGTAATCTTACCGGTTTTTTCAGCAATCGCTAATTTTAATCGTTTCCATTTTAGAACCAGGAAATCTTTCTTGCTATAGGTTTCCTGGATACTAAGCTTTTCTTTATATGCTTCTATTTTGTGCAAATGGCTTTTGCTGTTATCATGAACTCTGTAACTCGCGATATCTCTATTTAAAAACAATAAGGTTTTTTGAGAGGAAATAGAAAGGATTAACTCATAATCAAAGGCATAATTATATTTTGTTACCACAAAATTATCCCTAGTTAAATAGGCAACATTAAAGAAACATGCTGGCTGATAAATATTGGGCAACATCCCATCTTTTACCAAATTGTTAAAATGAATTTGATTCCCTGCCCCTTCTGATAAAAGAACGCCTTCAGAATCTATGGTTTTGCATTTGCCGTAAAAAATCCCAAACTCTTGATTAACTTCATAAGCACTTATTATACCTGCAACAGCATTGGGTTCCAATAAATCATCCGCATTTAAATAGGCTACCAACTCCCCTTTTGTTTTTCTAAAACCAATATTAATGGCATCAGCCTGGCCGCCATCTTTTTGAGATTGCCAATAAGCCAATTTATCTGAATACTTTTCTATAATTTCCTTTGATCCATCCGTTGACCCTCCGTCTATAATGATGTATTCAATATTGGTATAAGTTTGATTTAATACCGATAGGATGGTTTGCTCAAGCCATTTAACCTGATTAAATGACGGTGTAATTATTGATACCAAGGGTTGGGTCATCGAACTGCAAATATACTACAGCAATCCATTATCTGATAACTCTTCTAGTTTTTTATATTTAGGATTTAAACTTGGATGCCAATGGTGCAATAAACTCTTTTCCCTGCTGCGTATAATAATGCTATTTGCAGCATGACATTTCAACCAAAATGCCTCATCCTCCCCTCCCCAAACGGTAAAACTTTCATCTAAGCCTCCCAACTTAAGGTATAAAAAGCGAGAACAAGCCAACAAGCCCTTCCCTCCCCATATCATCCATTCGCCATTTTTGGAACCATATTTATTTGGTTTATTCTTGTAAAGGTAAAATACAATGGGAAACCAAAATGTATTATTTGAAGTAAAGCCATTGCATTTTTGAACCAAATCCATAGGTAAAGAAAAATCGGCATCACACAAAAATACAATTGGTCCAGTTGCTTGTTGAACCGATTTGTTAAAAGTGTAGGCCCTTGAAAATGGCTTCTCAGAACTGCTCTTAAATATTAGTTTTCCTTTGAATACTTCTTTTATTCTCCTTTCCAAATCAGGAATATCGGTAGAACCGCAATCAAAAATAGAAAGTTCTATTAATTCTTGATGCTCGCACAAAACCAATGAAGGAATAAAATAAGTGAGAAATTGTTCACTCCTATTATAAATTCCTACACAAACACTAATGCTAACAAGATTCTTGGGAGGAAATACCATATTCTTTAAATAAATTCCTAATCCAAGAATATCGTTTTTCAAGGTAAACCAACCAAGCTTCCTTTGTGGAGATTTAAAAATCCACCAGAGAGGAAACTTTATGAATTGTGGCACCCAATTTTTCATTTTATCTAAGTAAATTGGATACTTTTTACAGGATTAACTTTACTTACCAATCTCACAGGAATTACTAATATTACCAAACAAATTACAAAGGCAAAAAAGTTGATATTCAACAAATCCAATAAATTAATTTCTACTGGCACTTGGTTTAAATAATAGGCTTTTTGATCCAATTTAATAATCCCAAATTTATCTTGAAGCAATGCAAAACCAATACCCAAAGCGTTTCCTAATAACAAGCCTCTTAAAATTATACTACTTGCCATCCACAAAAAGACTTTATTAATTTGCCTGTCTTCTGCTCCCATTGCCTTTAACAAACCTATCATTTGTGTTCTTTCCAGAATGAGTATTAATAAAGCAGTTATCATATTAATTGCTGCAACAGCCACCATTAATAACAAGATAATTACCACATTCAAATCCAATAAATTCAACCAATCAAAAAGTGCAGGATAGCGTTCAAAAATGCTATTCAATCCCATATTGTATGGAGTAATCATTGCTAGCTCATTTCTTTTGTTATTGGTTTCTTCAATTTGGTTCAAACCTATTTCATAACCGCTTATTTGGCTTATGTCCCAATTATTTAACTTTTGAACTTGCCTAATATCTATATAGGCATACAATTCATCTAACTCACCCATACCGGTATCAAAAATTCCAACAATTTTTAATTTTCTAACACGTGGAGGGTTTTGAATAAAATAAATAAAAACATTGTCCTCCAGCTTAAAGCCCAATCTGTTGGCAGTTATCGAAGAAATTAAAACCTCATTTACAGGAAGTGAATCTGATAAATTGGGTAAGCTACCTTGTACCAAATGTTTGGAAATAAAATCCCAATTATAGTTGGAGCCAATTCCTTTCAATACAATTCCTTCAAAGGCTTCCTCTGTTTTTATAATACCTGCTTTAGTGCTATAACTTTGAATAAATTTTATTCCATCCATTCTTGCAACCAAATGTTCAAAAATTGAATCTCGCTCAATAGGCAGACTTTCAAAACTGTTGTTTAAATCTAAATGAGAAACTTGAATGGGGGCATTAAAACCAATTAACTTGTCGCGCACTTGGTGTTGGTATCCTTTTACAATAGCTGTGGCCAAAATCATAACCATTACACTTACGCATACAGCAGCCATCGCCAAGTTGATAATCAACTTTGAAAATCCGCTTCCCTTTCCATTTCTTTGGAAAGGCTTTTGAGCCATTAATCTTTTTGCAATGAAAAAACTTACCTTCATTTTATCTGTCAAATATAAACACTGGTTTTGGCTTTTATGCTTTTTACTAAATCTTGGCTCAACAAATGCCCAAATTGTTGGAGCCGAACAAGTTGACAAGTACATGCCACTCCTTAAAAACAAAAAAGTAGGACTTGTAGTTAACCAAACCTCTTCGGTTGGCACCGAACATTTGGTGGATTTTCTCAAAAAAAAGAATATAAACTTAGTTTGCATTTTTGCTCCTGAACATGGTTTTAGAGGCGACCACTCTGCTGGCGAAAAGGTGAAAACCTTTGTGGATGAAAAATCTAAATTGCCTGTTTATTCTTTATATGGAAGTTATAAGAAACCAAACGAAGCTCAACTAAAGAAATTAGACATCGTAATTTTTGATATTCAAGATGTGGGTGCTCGTTTTTATACCTATATATCTACGCTTCATTATGTAATGGAGGCATGTGCAGAGCAAAAGAAAACACTTATCGTTTTAGACAGACCCAACCCAAATGGCTTTTTTGTTGATGGGCCAATTTTAGACACTGCCTTTAAATCCTTTGTTGGCATGCACCCTGTGCCCGTTGTGCATGGTTGTACAATTGGTGAATATGCAAAAATGATTAATGGGGAAGGATGGCTTAAAAACAAAATAAAATGCAATTTGGTCGTTATTCCTGTTAAAAATTATACCCATCAAACTCCTTATTCTTTACCTATCAAACCTTCACCTAATCTTCCAAATATGAGCAGTGTATACTTGTATCCAAGCTTGTGTTTTTTTGAAGGAACCTCTTATAGCGTGGGAAGAGGAACCAACAAGCCCTTTGAACGAGTTGGAAAACCAAATTGCACCTTAGGTTCAGACACTTTTACCCCTAAAAACCTGCCTGGTATTGCAGAACATCCTCCATTTGAAGGAAAGAAATGCCAAGGATTTTTATTAAGTGATTATGGAAACAATATAGCGCCATTTCAAGGAAAATTAAATCTTTATTGGTTAATTGAACTTTACAAAGCAGATTCAGATTCGGCACATTTCTTTACTTCATTTTTTGAAAAATTGGCTGGAACTGATCAATTAAGAAAACAAATTATTGCTGGAAAAACTGAAGAGGAAATTAGGAAAAGTTGGCAGCCAGGTCTAACTAATTATAGAGCTATTCGTAAGAAATACCTTTTATATTCGGATCAAACCAAATAAAAAACAAATGGTTTGAACCAAAATTATTTAAATTTATTTTTTAGAAAGTAAATTCAAAACCTTTTCAATATCGTCTGGTGTATCAATACAATGGCTATCAAATTCGGTTTGAACCAATTTAATTTTAAACCCATTTTCTAACCAGCGTAACTGCTCTAAACTCTCTGCATTTTCTAAAGAGGATGGTGGTAATTTTGTTAATGCCTCCAAAATATCGGTTCTATAGGCATACATACCAACATGACGAAAATAAGGATGGTGTTTATGCCAATCTTCTTGAGGCACATTTTTAATAAATGGAATTACCATTCTACTAAAATATAGCGCTTCTTTATTTTGGTTCATTACAATTTTCACCTCTCCTTGGTCAAACAAAACGGACTCATTATCCACCGCAATCATTTGTGTTGCCAATTCGGTTTTACCATCACAAATAGCAGCCAACTCATCAATTTGTTGCGGGTCTAAAAAGGGCTCATCCCCTTGAATATTGACAACATAATCGAAGGTTTCGCCAAAATTTACATACGCTTCATAACACCTATCAGTACCACTTGGATGATCTGCTTTTGTTAAAACTACCTTAGCACCAAAGGATTGAGCATGTTGGGCGATTTTTTCATCGTCGGTAGCAATAAGTACTTCTGACAATTGCTTGGCTTGCATGGTTTGCTCATAAACACGCTGCAACATGGTCTTTCCATTTATTTCAATAAGGGGTTTTCCAGGAAATCTGGTGCTGGCAAATCTGGCAGGAATAATTCCGATAATTTTCATTGATTTTTATTGAGGCAACAAATATACAATAAACTATTAGGCAAGGAAGTTTAGTAATTCTGATAATTTACCTAAACTTGTGTGATGCTTAAACTCAAATTACTCTCCATATTACTTTTCACCATTCAATTGGTAAATGCAGAAATTTTCGAAAACCGCGTTTTTGATAGTCGTGTTCAAACAGTACTTTTTGGCAAAGCCGGAACGGATGACCGATACCCAATTATATCACTAAACAGTAGTGAAATACTAAAACTAAGTTTTGATGTTTTGGGTCCAAATTCTGAAAACCTACAATATACCTTTATTCATTGCGATGTAAATTGGAAACCAACTGCGCTCAATCAAAATGAATATTTATCAGGGTTAACCCTTGATAATATTAGCGATTTCAAGTTTTCTACCAATACCTATGTAAAATATGTTCATTACAATATTTTAGTTCCAAATGACAATATGAAACCCCGTATTGCAGGAAATTATATTGTAAAAGTATTTAGAAATTACGACGAAGAAGACCTTCTATTAACGCGAAGAATGATGGTAATGAATAATTCTACCACCATTGAAGGATTAGCTAGGCCAGCATCTTTAGCAGAATATCGTTTTACTAAACAGGAAGTTATTTTTAGTGTGGGCATAAACCCTTCTCAAGTTGTAAATCCTTTAGATGATATCAAAATTGTATTGATGCAAAATAGTCGTTGGGACAATGCCATTACTGATTTGAAACCACAATTTATGTCGAATAATAAATTGGAATATTCTTATTTAGACAAATCCCTTTTTAATGGAGGCAATGAGTTTCGTTTTTTCGACATTCGTAATTTGAGGCAATTTTCTACCAATGTTAGGAGCAAAAGAACCGATTCTGTAATACATGTAATTCTAAATATTGATGAAAGTAGAGGCGCCAATCAATACTTCAATTATATTGATTACAACGGAAAAAGGTTGATTCAAAACAAGGAAGGAAATAATTCTGATATAGATGGAGATTATGCTTATGTAAACTTCTATTTATCGTCAACCATGGGTGTACCACCTGATGCGGAAGTTTATGTTTTTGGAGAATTTACAGATTGGCGGCTAGACCCGGCCTATAAAATGTATTATAATAAAAGTAGGCAGCGTTACGATTTGGAAATACCAATGAAGCAAGGACGATTTGAATATTGCTATGCTATCAAAAATGAAAATGGCAAGGCAGAAGAAACCTCATTAGAGGGAAACCATTTTCAAACCGAAAATGAATACATGATTTTGGTATATACAAAAAACCTACAATTCCATTACGAAGAACTAATTGGGGCTAGAAAATTCTCAACCCAAACACCATAATACTTCATTTATTTGGTTCAAACCGAAACCTTAAAAAGTTGAACCAAGGAAATAAGAGCATTTGAAGCTGAATTAGACTTAAATACCATATTTTTTTCTGCGGTAGATTTACAAGAAAATACACCAATTTAATAACAGATTTGTGTATTTTCGCGGTCTATCATGACTACTGCTACAACACAAATTGATTTTGACAAATACGAAGCTGTAATTGGCTTAGAAGTTCACGCCCAATTGCTTACAAATAGCAAGGCCTATAGCTCAGACCCTTATTCGTATGGTGCCGATCCCAACACTCAGGTTGGACCAATTAGCTTGGGTCACCCTGGCACATTGCCTAAACACAACAAAAAAGTGATAGTAAATGCTGTAAAGATGGGTTTGGCTTGTAATTGTGCTATTGCCGAAAATCAATATTATGCTAGGAAAAACTATTTCTACGCAGATTTACCAAAAGGCTATCAAATTACACAAGATAAAACTCCAATTTGTACTGGTGGAAGCATAGAAATAAGAACCAAAGATGGAGTTACAAAACAAATTGGTTTGACCCGAATTCACATGGAAGAGGATGCTGGAAAAAGCATGCACGACCAAGATGTTTATGACAGTTTAATTGATTTGAACCGAGCTGGAGTTCCTTTGATTGAGATAGTTTCTGAGCCAGAAATTAAAACTGGAGAGGAGGCTTTTCAATATTTAATGGAGGTAAGAAAACTGGTTAGATACCTTGATATTTGCGATGGAAACATGGAGGAAGGAAGTCTAAGATGTGATGCTAATATTTCTGTGATGTTAAAAGGCTCTACCACCTTTGGAACCAAGGTGGAAGTAAAAAATATGAACTCCATGCGTAATGTGCAAAGAGCCATTGATTTTGAAATAAACCGTCAAATTATTGCGCTTGAAACTGGTGAAAAATTGAGCATGGAAACTAGAACCTTTGATGCAATTAAAGGTTTAACTTTTACCATGCGAACCAAGGAAGGTGCCGCAGATTACAGGTATTTTCCTGAACCAGATTTGCCACCTTTGCACCTAACAAACGATTTTATTGAAGGTGTTAGAGAGCAAATGCCAGAACTACCAAAAGCACTTTATGCTAAATTTACAAAACAATTTGGCCTAAATGATTATGATGCTCAGGTATTGACAGAAAACCGAGATATAGCAGAGTATTTTGAGCAAATTTTGAAACATACTGGCAATGCAAAAGCTGCAGCCAATTGGTTAATGGTAAATATTAAAGGTTATTTAAACGAACAGGCTTTAAGCATTAGTGATTTTGTTTTGCAGCCTTCTAAAATAGCTGAAATTATTGCCTTAATTGATACCAATAAAATTAGCAATAGCGCTGCCTCACAAAGGCTATTCCCAGAAATGATTAAGGAACACCATAAATCTGCATTGCAAATTGCAGAAGGTTTGAACCTATTGCAAGAAAGCGATTCGGGTGAATTGCAAAAGTGGATTGATGAAGCTTTAGCTAAATTCCCTGAAAAAGTATTGGAATACAAAGCAGGAAAACAAAGTTTAATGGGATTGTTTATGGGTGAGGTTATGAAATCAAGTAAAGGTAAGGCTGATCCTAAACTAAGTACTCAAATGATTAAAGCATCTTTAGAAAAATAAGAAAAAGGAAAACACATGAACAAAAAAATATATACTCAATTTTCATTCATACTTGTTCTACTTGGAATCTTTGCCATTTCTTGTAGCGAGCCAAAAGTAGAAGAACTTTGTGGCGCAATAGTTAAAGGAAAAATATTAAATGGAAAAGGAATTCGTCAGGTTAGTTTGCAAGAAATAACACCAGGTGGAATGGTATTAATTGATACTTGTTCTTTGGATATGGATGGAAATTTTCTTTTGAATGGAATTTTAAAAGAAAAAACCTTTTGTGTTTTGAGATTTGAAAAAGGGGATGTGGTTTTGTTGGTTGATACCAATAGCCAATTTACACTTAACATAAATTCGGATAGCATAAAAAATTATACCATTGAAAACTCCCTAGAAAATGAGGAATTGAAACAATTGTATATGATTAACAATGATTTTATGATTAAGAGCGACGAACTAAACAAGCGCTTTTCGAGCTATACAGATGCGATGTTAACCGAAAAAGTAATGGAAGGAATTAGGAACTCATTTGACAGTTTGCAAAAAGAACATCAAAAGGCTATTAAAACCTATGCTGGTTCGCTAACCAATTCGATGGTGCCTTATTTTGCTACTACCTTTTTATTACCTGAACCAGATTTAACCTTTTTATCAGCGGTAGACAAAACACTTTATCCAAAATTTAGCTCATCGAAATATGCAGTGCAATTGCATCAAAAAATTGAAGGATTAATGAAAACTGCGGAAGGCTCGCTTGCTCCGGATATTGTTTTAAATGATCCATTTGGCAAAACCGTTTCACTTTCTGGATTACGGGGAAAAATTGTTTTGGTTGATTTTTGGGCTAGTTGGTGTGGACCATGTAGGAAAGAAAATCCAAGTAATGTGTTATTATATAATAAATACAAAAACTCTGGGTTTGAAATTTTTGGGGTAAGCTTAGATGATAACAGAGAAAATTGGATGGATGCCATTAATAAAGACAAATTATTATGGACACATGGCTCTGATTTGCAAAAATGGAATTCTCCTATTGTAAGTTTATATGGCATAGAAGGTATACCCTATACAGTTTTGGTAGATAAAGAGGGGAAAATTATTTCCAAAAAGTTAAGAGGTAAAGAACTGGAAATGAAACTAAAAGAGGTATTTGGCTTTTAATCCTTTTAGGTGTTAACGTTTTGATAACAATTCGTTAATACTTCAATTAACCGATTAAAGGATTATTACAAATTAATTGACAAAATGGAAAATAACGGTAAAATCCTTGTTGTAGACGACGAAGCAGACATTCTTGAGTTTATTACTTATAACCTAAAAAAGGAAGGTTATGAGGTTTGGACAGCCCAAAATGGAAAAGAAGCATTGCCCATTGCAAAAAAAATTAAACCAGATTTAATTTTATTGGATGTGATGATGCCGGTTATGGACGGAATTGAAACCTGCAAATTGATAAAATCTGACCCTGATTTTAGCCAAACATATGTGGTATTCTTAACAGCTAGAGCTGAGGAATATTCTGAAATTGAAGGATTCAATGCAGGTGCAGATGATTATATTGCTAAACCTATTAAACCAAAAGTTTTGGTAACTAGGTTAAGCGCTATTTTAAGAAGAAAAATCAAAGAAATTGTTGCGCCTACAATTAAAGTTAAAGACATTATTATTGATCGTGAGTCTTTCTTAATTTATCGTGGAGAACAAAAAATCCAATTAGCTAGAAAAGAATTTGAGTTACTATTTTTATTGGCCTCTAAACCCGGTAAAGTATTTACGCGTGAATATATTTTAGAAAAAGTTTGGGGCGAAGAAGTTTTAGTAGTTGATAGAACTATTGATGTTCATATCCGTAAAATTAGGGAGAAATTAGGAGATGAATATATTGGCACAGTGAAGGGAGTAGGTTACAAGTTTGAAATATGATTAGAAACCCAAAACCAGTTCATATCGCATTTTTGATTTCCCTCCTACTCTCAACCATCTTGGGAGTAGTTTCTTTCTTTATGAGCGAATGGGAAATAATAGATACGGTAATAATTTTTACACTTTGTTTTGGGCTTTCATTTTTCTTGTTTTTCTATACCTTAGAGTTTTTTATCTATAGAAAGATTAAACTTATTTACAAGACAATTCATAGCCTTAAAACCCAAAAGTACGATGCCATTTTAAGTAATTTCGATTGGGACAAAGATCCTATTGGCGAAATGAACAAGGAAGTGATAAAATGGGCTCGTGATAATAAAATGGAAATTGACCAATTAAAACGATTGGCCGATTTTAGAAAAGAATTTTTGGGTAATGTATCCCACGAATTAAAAACTCCCATTTTTAATATTCAAGGATATATTCATACTTTATTGGATGGTGCCCTAGACGACCCTCAGGTAAATTCTAGGTTTCTTAAAAAAGCAGCTAAAAGTGCGGATAGGTTAAGTGATTTGGTGGCAGATTTATTGGCAATTTCTCAGTTGGAAAGTGGGGAATTAACCATGGAGTTTGAGCGGTTTGATATTACCTCTCTAGTTAAAGATGTTTACGAACAATTTAGTAATACAAAGGTTCAATTATTAATTAAAGAAGGGTGCAATATTCCTTTTTATGTTTATGCAGATAGGTATAGAATTAGGCAGGTATTGGTGAATTTGATTTCTAATTCTATTAAATATGGAAAAGAAAATGGAATCACAGCCGCTGCATTTTATGATATGGATGAAAACATTTTAATTGAAATATCAGACAATGGAACTGGCATTGACAAAGAGCATCTTAATAGAATTTTCGAACGATTTTATAGAATAGATAAAAGCAGAACAAGGGAAAGTCAGGAAGGCGGAACTGGTTTAGGGTTAGCTATCGTAAAACATATTTTGGAGGCGCATAGACAATCTGTTAATGTAAGAAGTAGTGTTGGAGAAGGAACAACTTTTGGTTTCACCCTCAAAAAGTCGGATCATTAAAAAAAACAACCCTGATAAACACCTTTTTAATTAAAATTTAAGAAAAAAGTAAGTTCATTTACAAAAAAACTTGGCAGTGTAAGCTAAAAATATATATTTGCCATTGACCTATAAAAATTTGAGTAATGGTAAAGAGTTTAAAGAAAAAAATTAGAATGGAATTTGAAATTAAAGCATCGCCATCGATGTTGTTTAATTACATTAGTTCCCCTTCTGGCTTATCACAATGGTTTTGTAACGACGTTGATATATATAACAACTTCTATAAATTTAAATGGGATGGCGATGAAAACATTGCTGAACTATTAAAGAAAACCCCATCAAAAGGAATTAAATTTCGTTGGAAGGATACTCATCCTGATGAATATTTTGAATTTGAAATTCAACAAGATGAATTAACAGATGATGTTGCCTTGGTGGTAACAGATTTTGTTGATCCAATTGATGAAAAGAATTCGATTTTATTATGGGAAAACCAAGTTCATGAGCTAAGAACTTTACTTGGAGGCTAAAACTTCCTTTATATAAAATTCATAAAACCCGATAGCTTCGTTAAACAAGTTATCGGGTTTTTTAATGATTTTTGTTCCCACTAGCTTGAACCAATTTCTATTTAAAACCATTTCTTTTTGCACCTCATTTAATTGGTTCAAACCTACAAAACCATTGCCTTGCCAATTATTATCCCATAAATTTTCACCTACCCAAACAAAAACACCTTCTTCTTTTTGGGTCAACCAAGCTTCAATTAATTTTTTGTAGGGTTCGGTTTGAACCAAAATTTGATAGGAAATAGGATGCCCCCACCAGAAAAATGTTCGGAACAAAAAAGGGAAATCATTTCCAGATATTTTAGGATAATCTAAAACCACATAAGGCATCTCTAAATAATTTTCACCCAAACTAATTTTAAACCCTTTTTGGTCGAATTTTTGATTCATTTCTTCACCCAACAAAAAGAGTTGAGCTTTGATTTTTTCAATAGCATTTCGCTTTAAAATTGGGTAATGAGTATCTTGAATGAAATTGAATTCGTCATTATTCAAATTATTTGTCCATTTTTGTTCCATATCTGCCAAATATAAATAAAGAGTGAAGAAGTTTTATCTGTTCATTATTAGGAATTACCTGAAAGCCTTTGTCCCAACTTTCTTAATTGTGATGCTCATTTTATTGATGCAAATGATTTGGCTTTATGTGGATGAGCTTATTGGTAAAGGTTTAGATTGGTTAATAATTGGCGAACTCTTATTTTACTTTTCTGCCAGTCTTATTCCACAAGCCCTTCCACTATCCGTTTTGCTATCATCTATCATGACGTTTGGTAATTTGGGTGAAAGCTATGAACTGGTTGCAGCCAAAGCATCTGGTATTTCTATTTGGAAAATGTTTAGACCCATGTTTGTAATGATGCTAGGTATAGCACTTTTTGCATTCTTTGTTTCCAATGTTCTTATCCCTCAAGCAAATTTAAAAAGAGGAACACTCCTTTATGATGTTCGCCAACAAAAACCTGCTCTAGCAATTAAAGCTGGAGTTTTTAGTCAGGATATACCAGGAATTACCATACGTGTTGGCGACAAAGACCGACATACCCAAGAATTAAAAGATATATTAATTTACGACCAAAGGGAAAGCCAGCTTCATCCAGTAATTATTTATGCCAAGCGTGGCTCCATGAAAATGAGTGAGGATAAACGTTATCTTTTCCTAGATTTAATTGAAGGTGGCAGGTACGAGGAATTAGAGCGTGTAAAAGGGTATTACTATTCTCAACAGCATTCGAGCATGGCTTTTAATACAGAGAGAATTGCCTTTGATATGAATAGTTTTAAGTTTAACCGTACCGATGAAAACTTATTTAAGCACCATTGGGAAATGTTAAACGTTTTTGAATTGGGAGATGCAAGTGATTCCTTAGACCGAGTTGCCAAGCAGAAATATAGTGAATTAAAAGGCTTTGTTTTACCATACTATTATTTTGGCAAAGTGCTCGCAGATAGCTCCGGAACAATTGTTATAAATGATTCCAATAAAATCTTAGTTAACACCAAAGAGCCAGATATTACTAGTCATTTCAATAAAATACCAGCCAATACTTTATACTCAAGTGCCTTAACATCTGCTAGAAGTGTAAAAAATATTGTAGAGTATAGCATCGGCGAATACAACGATTTAAGTAAACTTAGGATCAAACATAAAATTGAGTGGCATAAGAAATTTGTATTATCAGTTGCCTGTATCATTATGTTTTTTATTGGCGCACCTTTAGGTTCAATCATTAGAAAAGGTGGTTTTGGATTGCCTATTGTGGTTTCGGTTTTGTTGTATGTTTGCTACCATATTGTTTCCTTATCAGGAGAAAAAGCTGCTAAAACAGAAGCTTGGACTCCCATGGAGGGAATGTGGTTTGGGATTTTAGTTTTTATTCCTCTAGGGTTGTTTATTACCTACCAAGCCGCCAATGACTCTGCTCTTTTCGACAAGTCGTTGTATATGGGAATATTGCGTAAAATAAAGAAATTAATGCCAAGCAAATCTCTTGAAACACTTACCCAATAATGGATAATTACTGGTTTTAAATTATTATTGCCTTGCTTTATGAGTTTGATTGAAAATATAAAAAATAAGATTGGTAGGATTTTACTTAAGAAACCTGTTAACAAACAGAATGGTAATACCTCTATTCCTACTTTTAGCCAAATTCAGGATATAGGTATTATTTATAATGCCGATACAAAAGAACACGAACAGGAAATAAATCTTGTTGCCAATTATCTTAGAGAACAAGGAAAAAAGGTTTGGATGATGGGCTACGTTAATAGTAAAACCCTTCCTGAAAATAAAAAATTTCATATTAGTTCTGAATATTTTTGGAAAGAAAAATTAACCTTTTTCAATTTGCCTGATCCTAATAAAATTGGCAATTTTATCAGCCATCCATTTGATCTTATGATGAACCTCTATTTTGAAAAAGAATTGCCCTTAGAAGCCTTAAGCACTCTTTGCAAAAGTAAATATTCAATGGGTGTTGAAATGCCGGGGAACCTTGCCTACAATGATGGCTTGATTTCTTTAGGTTCAAACAGAGATATAAAAAACTTAGCTAGCCAAATAGTACACTACCTTAATGTGATTAATCAAAAGTAAATTTTAGCATGCCAAGTAAAGAGGAAAATCATAAAAACAAATTGCCATTAATGGAGCATTTCTATACGCTTCAAGGAGAAGGCTATCACAGTGGCAGAGCTTCCTACTTTTTGCGTTTGGGTGGTTGTGATGTAGGCTGTGTTTGGTGTGATGTAAAAGACAGCTGGGATGCTAGTAAACACCCATTGGTTGATTTGGATGAGATGGTTGAAATGGCTGAAAAATCGGGTACACACATGGTTGTAATTACTGGAGGAGAGCCTTTAATGCATTCTTTGGAGGATCTTAGCAGCAAATTACAAGACAAGGGAATTGAAACCAATTTAGAAACTTCTGGAGCATATGATTTAAATGGCCATTGGGATTGGATTTGCGTTTCTCCTAAAAAATTTAAGGCCCCATTGCCAAATGTATTACGGAAGGCAGACGAATTAAAGGTTGTTATTTTTAATAAAAGCGACTTTGATTGGGCGGAAAAACATGCCGCATCGGTTTCTATTGAATGTAAACTTTACTTACAGCCAGAATGGGATCAAGCGGATAAAATGGTACCGGAAATTATTGAGTATATAAAGAAAAATCCTCATTGGAAAATTAGTTTACAAACGCATAAATACATGCAAATTCCTTAGGTTAATTTCTGCTTTAACTCCTCCACTACCACTGCTACTGCCGGGCAAATCAAAGAATTTTGATAGGTAATTTTTAATTTTTGCAACTGGTCTCTTTGGTGTGTATGCGGAAATTCCCTGCACGCATTTGGCCTATCTTGATAAACATTGCAATAGTTATCTTCTCCCAAAAACGTACATGGCATCGATTTAAAAACATAGTCGCTGTCTTCATCTATTTTTAGAAATTGTTCGGTAAAAACAGCAGGCCTAAGTTTTTGATTTTTTGCCAAGCGGTCAATGTCTTTGTTTAAAAGCAAAGGACCCGTTGTTTTGCAACAATTTGCGCACTGCAAGCAATCAATATCTTCAAAGGCTAAATCGTTTAATTCCTGAACCAATGAATCTAAACCTGTAGGCTTCTGCTTTTTGAGTTTCTCTAAAAACTTCTTATTCTCGCCCTTATTTTTATTGGCCTTATCTAAATATTTCTGATAAGCAGGAAGCATTTTTTATTGAGCCTCCGCTTTAAATTCATGACCCATTTTATCTCTCTTGGTATCTAAGTACTTTTTATTATGTGGGTTTGGTTTAACTGCTAAAGGAACATTATCCACTACTTCCAATCCATACCCAATTAAGCCTGCACGTTTGGTAGGGTTATTTGTCATTAATCGCATTTTAGATACACCCATAGCACGCAATATTTGAGCACCTACACCATAATCGCGTTCATCCATTTTAAAACCTAATTGAAGGTTAGCTTCAACGGTATCCAAACCTTGCTCTTGTAATTTATAGGCCTTCAGTTTATTTGTTAAACCAATGCCTCTACCCTCTTGGTTGATATACAAAACCATTCCTTTTCCTTCTTTTTCAATCAACTCCATAGCCTTTTGTAATTGGTCGCCACAATCGCAGCGTAAAGAATGAAAAATATCACCAGTTATGCAGGAAGAATGGACTCTCACTAAAACAGGTTCATTTTCCTCCCAAACGCCTTTCTGTAAAACCAAATGTTCTTCACCTGTATCAATTTGTTTAAAAGCAGTTAATACAAATTCGCCATATTTAGTTGGCATATTTACAGAGATTATCCTTTGAATCAAGGATTCTTTCTCCAATCGGTAAGCAATTAGGTCTTTAATTGTTACCAATTTCATATCAAATTTCTCTGCTATTTTAATCAAATCAGGAACGCGAGCCATAGTTCCATCTTCGTTCAATATTTCAACTATACAACCAGCAGGCTCAAAACCAGCTAATCTAGCAAAGTCAATTGCAGCTTCTGTATGACCAGCTCTTCTTAATACACCTTCTGGTCTTGCTTTTAATGGGAAAATATGACCTGGCTTTCCAAAATCTTCTGGTTTGCTATTTGGGTCAATTAATGCTTGAACCGTTTTCGCTCTGTCTTGAGCAGAAATTCCAGTGGTGCAGCCTTTACCTAACAAATCTACAGAAACGGTAAAAGGCGTTTCGTGCAAAGTAGTATTATCGTGCACCATTAAATCTAAGTTTAACTCAGCGCAACGACTATCAATTAAAGGCGCGCAAATCAAACCTCTACCCTCTTTGGCCATAAAATTGATAATTTCTGGCGTTACATTTCTGGCGGCAGTAAGAAAATCTCCTTCATTTTCGCGGTCTTCATCATCCACCACAATAATCATTTTGCCGTTTTTTATATCCTCTATCGCTTCCTCTATTGTATTAAACTTGAACATATTTCCTAAAATTGAGGTGCAAATATAGCGCTCTGAATTACATTTTATTCCTACAAGGTCAATACATTTACAATTAGCACCTCCTATTTTTATCTAAAATCAGTTTTGGTTCAAACCGAACCCAAAAAAAAATACGCAAAATGCAAGCTTGAACATGAATTTTGATTTTTAGCATTTGCCAATTTTTTCATTTCTAATTTCCACCTACCTTGCACCCATGAACTATTTGAGGGCAGAAAATCTGTCGAAACGATTTGGAGAGAGAATCTTATTTGAAGGCATTTCCTATACATTGGCTAAAGGTAACCGCGTTGCATTGATTGCAAAAAACGGTACTGGAAAAACCTCTTTACTTAATTTATTAACCCAATGCGACGAGCCAGATGAAGGTTCTGTGGTAATAGACAGGCATATAAAATGGGCATATTTGGAGCAAGAGCCTCAGTTTGACCCAAAAGAAAATGTATGGGAAGCGGTTTTTAATTCGGATAATGAAATATTAAAAGCGGTTGCCGAATATGAAATTTGTATTGAAGAATTAGAGCAAAATCCAGATGATGTTTCTTGGCAAAACCGCTTGCAAAATGCCATGGAGATGATGGATAATATGCAAGCTTGGGATATAGAGGCCAGAGTGCATACCATTTTAACTCAATTAAACTTACAGCATCATCTTAACCACACAGCAGACCAATTGAGTGGTGGACAAAAAAAACGCTTGGCTTTGGCAAGAGTTTTAATTCAAAGTCCGGATATGTTGATCTTGGATGAACCTACCAATCACTTAGATATTCAAATGATTGAATGGTTGGAAGCCTATTTAAAATCACAAGACATTACTTTGTTATTGGTAACCCACGATAGGTATTTTTTGGATACCATTTGTACCGAAATTATTGAATTGGACTTGGGTCAATTGTTTGTTTACAAAGGAAATTATGCCTATTTCTTAGAGAAAAAACAATTGCGTGAAACCTACCAAGCAAAGGAAGCCGACCAAGCAAGAAAATTAGCTCGTAAAGAATTGGAATGGATGCGCAGGCAGCCAAAGGCCAGAACTACAAAATCTAAAAGTAGAATTGATGCCTATTACGAAACCAAAGAAAAAGCTTCTTTTAGAAAAGATGATTCTCAGGTTGAGATTCAAATGCAAATGAAGCGTATGGGAAGTAAAATTTTAGAAGTGCATCAATTGGCTAAAAGTTTTGGAGCCCTAAAAATTGCAGAAGACTTTACTTACTTGTTTAAACCAGGAGAAAGAATTGGTGTTATTGGTAAAAATGGAGTTGGTAAATCTACCTTTTTGAACCTATTGCAAGGATTAGAAAAACCTGATTTTGGAAGAGTTGTAAAAGGTGAAACCATAAAATTTGGATACTACGGACAACAAGGATTACAAATAAAAGAAGACAAAAGAGTTGTTGAGGTTATTACAGATATAGCAGAATACTTAGAAGTTGGAAAAGGCGTTAAATTAACGGCTATAGCGCTATTGCGCATGTTTTTATTTGATGCCAAAAAGCAACACAATTATGTGAGTGCATTAAGCGGTGGAGAAAAAAGACGTTTGTATTTGCTTACCATTTTAATGCAAAAACCAAATTTTTTAATTCTGGATGAACCAACAAATGATTTGGACATTGAGACCTTAAATGTACTTGAAGAATTTTTGGAAGGTTTTGAAGGATGCCTTTTGGTGGTAACTCACGACAGGTATTTTATGGACAATTTGGTTGACAAATTATTTGTTTTTGAAGGAGAAGGATATATCCGCGATTTTAATGGAAACTACCAAGATTATTTAAACGAGGTAGAGGAGAAAAAGCAAGAAGCCTATTTGGCTAAACAAGAACTCAATAAACCAAAAATAGCTCCAAAAATAGAAGCACCAAAACCAGTTGAAAAAAGAAAATTAAGCTTTAAAGAACAGCGCGAATTAGAGCAATTAGAAACAGAAATGGCTGAATTAAATGAGCGCAAAACAAGTTTAGAAACATTACTACTGCAAGGTGGAAGCAACCACGAAGAATTAACCAAATGGAGTTTAGAAATTGAGCGCATTAAATTCAATCTTGATGAAAAAGAATTGCGTTGGTTAGAATTAACAGAATAAAAGGATGGCAAACCCAGTAATAAAAGAAACCATACATTGGCAAGATTTTGAAAAAGTTGAATTGAGAGTTGGAACTATAATAAGAGCAGAAGAATTTGCCAAGGCAAAAAAACCAGCTTATAAAGTTTGGGCAGATTTTGGCGAGTATGGAATTAAAAAAACAAGTGCACAAATAACGCAACATTATACCTGTCAAGAACTTTTGGGTCAGCAAATAATAGGTGTATTAAATTTTGAACCTAGGCAAATTGCAGATTTTATGTCGGAGTTTTTACTTACAGGTTTTGCAGATGAAAACGGTTATATCGTTTTGAACCAACCGAAAATAAAGGTTCCAAATGGATCGAAATTAATTTAGCATTTTAGTAGTTTAAATCCACCTTTTAGGAAATAGCATTCTAAAACCCACATAAAGCTAGGTTCAAATAAACAAATTATAAGAGTTTTGTAAAGGCTAAATGCTTATTTTAGTCTATTTTCGCGGCATGGATAAACCTAAGGTAATTCCCTTTAAAGGAATGATTATAGAAGAAGATGAGCATTTTATCTTCATTAATAAACCAGCCAATTATTCTTCGTTAGACGATAGACATGGCGATGTATTTTCTATTATTCGTCAGGCAAAAAAACACGATGAAAACTTACAGCTTTGTCATCGCTTAGATAAAGAAACCAGTGGAATGTTGGTGATTTCAAAAAACGAAGCAGTTTACCGCGAGATGGCCATGTTATTTGAAAAAAGAGAGGTAAAAAAAGAATACCATGCAATTGTAAACGGCACCTTGCAAGTAGTTGAGCAAAAAATTGTTTTACCTTTGGGTCAATCCGCTAAAGGCATTGCTAAGGTAGATATGCGCGATGGAAAACCTAGTGAAACCATAGTAACTACAATAAAAAATTACCGCCATTATACCTTGCTTTCTTGCTTACCTGTAACCGGTAGGTTGCACCAAATTAGAATACATTTGGCATCACAGAATTTCCCTTTGGTAGCAGATACAACCTATGGAGGCAAAATGCCTTTTCTTTCTAAAATGAAACCGAAATTTAAAGAAGGCAAATGGGAAAATGAAGAGCCCATGATGAAACGTGTTGCTTTACACTCATCCTCCATTAGTTTTCATTTGTTTGATAAGGATTACCATATAACGGCACCCTATCCAAAAGATTTTGCTGTAATGATTAAGCAATTAGAAAAATACGATAGTTAATTGCAAATTCTAAAGGAAGACAAGGGAATTCCCCAAATATTAATTGAATAAAATTTACTTTTGAACCTAAATATATACTGACATGAGAGGAACTGGCGTAGCATTAATTACTCCTTTTAAAAAGGACCTAAGCATAGATTTTGATGCTTTAGGAAGAATTATTGACCATTGCATTACTGGTGGCATAGAATACTTGGTAGCATTAGGAACTACTGGAGAAAGTGTAACCTTAACCA
Organism: Bacteroidia bacterium; assembly: GCA_021740845.1. Classification (GTDB taxonomy): domain Bacteria; phylum Bacteroidota; class Bacteroidia; order UKL13-3; family UKL13-3; genus B1. The sequence goes on along the minus strand of JAIOYZ010000001.1, from coordinate 283,380 downwards.
AAGAAGAAAAAAAGGATGTTTATGCTTTTATAGCAAAACATACCAATGGTCGTGTTCCTCTTGTTGCTGGTTTAGGAGGCAATAGCACAAGCGAAGTTTTAGAAACCATTCAGCATTTTGATTTTACGCCCTTTGATGCAATCTTGTCTGTAAGTCCATATTACAATAAGCCCACACAAGAGGGAATTTTCCAACATTATATGAAGGTTCAGGAAATTTGTCCTATACCTATTATTTTGTATAATGTACCAGGAAGGACTGGCTCCAATATGACAGCGAGTACAACTTTGCGTTTGGCAAATGCCAGCGAAAAATTTGCGGCAGTAAAAGAGGCAAGCGGTAACCCTGAGCAGTTCATGGATTTATTAAATGAAAAACCAGCCGATTTTGATATCATTTCTGGTGATGATAATTTAACCCTTCCTTTTATTGCAATGGGCATGTCGGGGGTGATTTCTGTAATTGGCCAAGCATATCCGCAAAAATTTAGCACCATGGTTCGCTTAGGCTTAGATGGAAAATTTGAAGAAGCTCGTCAAATACATTATCAATTATACCAACTCATGAAAGGTATTTTCATAGAGGGAAATCCAGGCGGAGTAAAGTATGTAATGAGTAAAATGGGTTTATGCGAAAATGTAGTTCGTTTGCCTTTAGCACCAATTAGCTCTGCCTCAGAAGCACTTTTAGACGAGTGGATGAAAGGCGTTTAAAATAACTCTTAATTCCAAACTCTTAATTTTTAACTCTTAACTCTTAACTCTAATTCTTAATTATCTTTCCTCTATAAAATTGGTCACTTCCAATTTCATTTATTTCAAGTATAAAAGCGCCTCGGTTCAAACCGCTTAAATCTACTAAAACAGGTTCTGAGTTGTTAATAATTTTGGTTTCGGTATGAACCAACTGACCTGTCATTGCGTAGATGTTAAATACATTTTCGCTTGGATTTTTTGAAGAAATTTGAATGGTTATGATTTGAGAAAAAGGATTTGGATAAATGCTATTAACCCTCCAATCCAAATCGTTTTCTAATACAATAATTCTAGAATACGAAGAAGAGCCATTTATATCTATTTGTTTAATTCTATAATATATTTTTGAACCAATTCCATTATTTAGTTGATGAAGAAACTGGTATTTAGAAACCGAAAAAGAATTTGTTTTTAGGGATTTCACAAAACCTGCATGTGTATATAATTCCCCATCCAAACTATATTGAATTTCAAAACCTAAATTGTTTATTTCTTGAGCTGTTTCCCAATTAAGTTGGGTGCTTTTCCAAGATAATACTTGCCCATTCAATTTTAGCCAAGCAACTGGTAAGGATGGTGTATACAGAGGAGCCCCACTAATGAGCAGCGAAAAATTTTGCGAACTTTGATTTAATAATTGGTTTTTATGAGACACCTTAATGCGATACCTAGCAGCAGGTAAACTAGGCACATAAATTTGCTCAATATTATCTCTAAAATTATCTCCTGTAGTTGCAGCTATGCTGGGATTGGAAGGATTTAAAATAAAGGGATAAGCCAACACAGAATCCAAAACATTACACAATCTCAAATCCAAATCATTTACCAATTTTGGTGTTGTATCGTTAAAAACGGGTGCAGAAGTAATTCCTTTTGGGTCAGTCCAGGCAATTGTTATTCTTACTGTATCTCCTGCGGTTACATAAATATCGGTTTCAAAAGTATCGTTGTTTAAAAGTGTATTTTCTTGAATTGTATTGTTGATAGAGTCTTGAATTACCGATATTGCCCTTAGCATATTTGGCAATCCCCAACCACATTGATAATCCGGCCCAGGCAAGGCTTTACATCTATCAGCGGTATGTATAGCCAAACCTTTTAAGGTAGAATTGCGTAAGTAATGACCATTAATTTGATGAAAATATTGTTGTAATAAAAGTAAAGAGCCGGCAACATTTGGCGATGACATAGAAGTTCCCCCTAAGGTGGCATAAGAAGAATCGTGGCTTGAGCCTGTTGAAAGGATGGAGCCACTTGCGGCAACCAAATCTGGTTTTATTCTTCCATCATCGGTTGGGCCCCAACTGCTATAAGACAGCATAGAAATTGAACTTGGACCACCAAAACCATTGGGCAAAACTTGCACAGCGCCTACGGTTAATAAATTCTTTGCAGTTCCAAAAGTAGAAATGCAATCATATGGGCCAACGGTGTCTCTTGTTGTATTGGTGAGAGCCCAAGCAGTTCCATTCCAATAATAATGCGTGGTGCCTGGAGCAATTGCACTACCTCTATCATTTCCTGCTGCCTTTACCATTAAATAATATGGATTTTGGAACATTACACTATCCCAAATTCTACTTCGGTTATCATAATATCCAAATTTCCAATCCTTAAATTGGTTCAATGAGGAATCTCCATACCAATACCAATTTCCACCAATATTTTGCCAAGCAGTGGTTGAAGCATAGGAATGATTAGAAACCAACAAATCTGGACCAGCAGCAATTATTTCGGCATTATCATTTGAGAAATTCCAATTTTTTAATTGAGCTTGGTAACTCATTCCGTGCACATTGGAATTAATTCCGGTTGCAATTAAATTTCCTACAACCGCTGTTGTGTGGCTACTAAGAGTACTTGGACTATCCATTACAGAAACCCTACCTAACAATTCTCTATGGGAGGTTCTGGCTGAACCACCATCCCATAAGGCTAAACCAGAAACCCCTGCTCCAGAAAGAGAAAGGCCTAAAGAACCACTTGGCCATAAGTTTGAAGTTCCTAAAGTTCTTGCAGCGTCTATATTGTTGCAAGTGCATAAAAATTGGGGTTGTCCATTCCATCCATAACTATCAAAAGAGCAATCTGTGGTTGGATTGGGATGAAAAGTTATAGGAATTAGAGGATTGGATAAGGAATAATGATTCCATTGTCCCCAAAACTCCTTAGAAGAATTTGGTTCAGGGCTATAAAAAAAAGAAGCCTTTTGAGCGTTTATTTGAAACACCCAAAAGGCTTGAAACACCAATAAAAGGTATTTAAATTTCATTTATTTACCTGCCATCAACGACTTAATTTTTTCTTCTAAAGCAAATTCGTCGCCTTCTACATAACCGCTGTGTTGGTAAACAACTTTTCCGTTTTGATCCAAAAGAAAGGTATGAGGAATTTGAACAATATTTAAAGCCCTTTGAAACTCTTGGTTAACATCCATAACCACATCAAATTCCCAACCTTGACCATCTACATAAGGTTTTACTTTTTGAGTATTACGAGCATTATCAGTACAAACTGCTACTAATTCTAAATTGTACTTATTTTTCCAATCATCGTAAACATCATTGATATTATTAAGTTCTTTTTTGCAAGGAGAGCACCAAGTTGCCCAAAAGCTAACGATGGTAATTTTTCCTGTTTTAGAGTAATCCGACATGTTTTTGGGTTTGCCATTCATGTCTTTCAAAACCATGTTAGGCATGGTCTGGTCGTCTTTTTGGGCAAATACAGTAAGGGTAACAAAGGCTGCGAGTAAAAATGCTATTGATTTTTTCATGTTGTAAAAATATGTAAAACTTTTGCAAATTGCTTGCCAAAATCATTTCGAAAATTTAAGAAAAATAAATATTGTTTCATTTACATTTGTCCAACCTTGAAGATATTAAAAAAAACAGATCCTCTATTTCCCAAAACCTCGACTGAAAAAAAAAATAATCAGACGGAGGATTTAGTGAATGAGGAAAAGTCGCAACTTTTGGAACAAGTTTTTGGAGTAATTTATATTATCTTTATTATAGGAATTACTCTGGCAGTTTTGATGGAATTGAAAATGGAATACCAAATCGATCTCTTCCCTGGAATTGATACTCCTTTTGATGATGTTTATAAGGAAGCAAAAGGATCACTTTCTGGAGAATCACAAGGAGCACCACCACCTCATGATTAGGTTCAAAAATAAATTCATTATCCCATTTTGAACCGAAAAAAAGTAATACGAAAAATGAACACAAATTTGAAACCCTTGCTATTATTGGACTAAAGGACATTTTATTTTTTTGGAATCATAATTGAAACATATATATCATAAAACAACAAGATTATGCTACTTACTATTTTTATCATCTTATTAGCCATTAACATTATTGGCTTTATGAACCGCAGAAGAGCTTGGTCGAAAATATTTTTAGTGAGCCAAGTATTTGTGGTAGGCGGATTGGTTGTTATGTTTAATGTAAGCAATAGCCAAAGTGGAATCCAAGGAATACAAGCAAAGAAGGACGCAAACAAAGAAGTTCCTGCAAAATTGGATCAATTAAAAGATATGGCAACAGATAAAAACCAACATTCTGATACCGTTGATTCTGAAAAAGAAACCCAAAAAGGAAATCAAGTTAAATTCTAATTTATAAAAACCCCAATTAGTTGGGGTTTATTTTTTTTATTTGAATTAAGAAATTTCTTTCATCTAATTTAAATTCTGCCTCATCAATATAAGGCAAATCAATTATTCTCCATTTAGGACCAATTTCTAGATAATCGTATTTCCCTTTTTCTAATATTGCCCTGATGGGCATTTTAAGTTTCATCTTTTTAGAAACTAATCTGTAGTGCAATTCATTTAATCCATTTTTTTCTTTCATAAAATATTCAACTGTTGGCAATTCAGCCACTCTGAGGTATTGATCAAAAAATGGTTTAAAATTATACCTGGTCCTTATTGATAAAAAATCTTCAATTTGTTCAGTAGTTACAATTTGGTGATAAAAAGTTTTATTTAAATCAAGTAAGGTTTGAAACCAAAGTGTATCATTGTCCAACATGTTTCGCATGGTATGAAGCATCCATGCACCTTTATAATAAATATCGTTATCGGGTCTATTGTAATTTACCCCTTTTGGACCAATAATGGGTAATTGATTTTTGATATTGCCTTTTTGACTTACCAAATAATTTGTGGCTCTTTGGGTTCCGTAATAATCTTCAACATAAATTGATTCGCTGTAAGTGGTAAAACTTTCATGTATCCACATATCCGATTTATCTGCGGCAGTAATACTATTTGCAAACCACTCATGACCACTCTCGTGAATAATTATAAAATCGAAGCCAAATTTGTTGTTTTTAAAATTGTTTCCATAGGCAATACAACTTTGATGTTCCATTCCCCAATAGGGTGTTTCTACTAATTTGTAACCATCTAAATAAAATGGGTAAGGACCAAAATGCTTTTCAAAAGTTTTAAGCATTCTTTTCACTTGTTGAAAATGAGTTTTTGCAGCCCTTACATTGTATTTTAAAACATAATAATTTAAGGTTAATTGCTGACCTTTTGAATTAACAAAAACATCAGGCAAATGTTCATAATCTCCTACATTTATAGAAATATTATAAACATTAATTGGAGAATTAACCACCCAATTAAATTCCTTTAAATTACCGGCATGGTTTCTTGAATAAAGCAGTTGGCCATTGCTTACGCCAACTAAATTTTTTGGAACAATTAATTTAACGCTTATGCTTTCTGGCTCGTCATCCCACTGGTCTTTGCAAGGCAACCAGCAGGATGCACCCAAACCCTCGCAAGCCAATCCCACCCAAGGATTATTGGAACTATCTTTTGCCCAAACAAAACCGCCATCCCAAGGAGCTTTTTTTGCTTCTATTGGTGAGCCTTCAAAAGCCACCGTTAATTCTGCGCTATCTCCTTTTTTTAATTGATATGGGAAGGAAAAAGTAAAACTATCTCTTGAAAAGGTAATGGAGCCCTTAGAATTAGAAACATTGAGAACCTTCATTTGAGGAAACAAATCAAGTTCCATACTTTTCATGTTTTTAAGTGCTTTAAACTTAATGGTATTAGAACCTTCAATCCATTTTTTATCAGGATTAACCTTTAAAACAATTTGGTAAGAAATAACATCGTACGACTTTCTAATTTTGGGATTCTTTGCCTGCAAAAATACAGGCAGTAAAAATGTTAGAAGGAAACCAAAAACAGAAAGCAATTTAGTCATTTTATTCTTCGTATCTTATTCCTGTTGCTACTTTATACTTGATGTAATCTTCGTATTTGGGATTGTATAATTCACGCTCCTCGTATTCAATAACTACATTTTTATTTTTGCCCTTTTTAAGGAGTTTTTCTGAGTTTTTGAAATAATCCAACCAAATAATTTTCTGGTCTCTTCCATCCTCATCCTTTAATACAATAGTAACAAATTGTTCAATTACAAAATCTGTAATAGTTCCTTCTAATGAAAATGAAGGTTGGTCTTCTGAAGTAATAACAGAAATTAAATCTTTGAATGAGGAACAATTAGAAGCTAATTTTAAACCCACTAATCTTCCTAATTTTTCACCATCGCCTTTATCAACTTTGGCCATATCAATACCATAGGTTGCTTTAAGTTGTTTTGAATATGGATCGGCTGCCTGCATCATACACAAACCCATTTCAATGGTTAGCTTTTCCTTAGGCATGTCTTTCAAATTTAACTTAGATATACAATCACAACTGTGTGCCGAGATAGAATCCAAAACATCTTGGGCTTGAACCAAAGTTGTTGCAAGGAGAATCAGAAGGGAGAAAATTATTTTTTTCATTTAATAATATTGGTTCAAACCGAAATCTTGTAAAATTTGCAGGCAAAATAGGGATTAATTTTAAATTGCACTATGTTGGCCATTGCAGAGGCTAATTTTATTCTATAAATGCATAGGAAAAATTGGTTTGAACCAAAAAAGATGGAAAAGCGGTATATTAAAGTTGAAAAAACAGCAAGGTATTTTACCTTAGGAACTCTAAATAAAGAAACTACACATATTTGGTTTTTAATTCATGGCTATGCGCAAACGGCAGAAAACCTGATTGCACCTTTTGAAAGTCTTGGTTCAAACCACTTTATTATTGCGCCAGAAGGACTTAACAAATTTTATTCGAGAGGTTTTAGGGGTACGCCTGTTGCCAGTTGGATGACAAGCTTGGAACGCGAACGTGAAATTGAGGACTATTTATCTTACCTAACGCAATTGAGCAATGAAATAGAATTGGAGAACTTTGGTTCGGCAAAAAAAATACTACTAGGTTTTAGTCAAGGAGTTTCTACTCAAACCAGATTTGCATATCATTTCCCGAATGTTTTTGATTATTTGATTTTGGTTGCTGGCGAAATAGCCAAAGAATTTCAAGATACTACTCCACCAAACTTATTTAAGGTGCCAACTTTATTTTTAGTTGGAGATGAGGAGCAATTGATTGATGAAGAGAAAATACAAAACCAAGCAAAAACCTTAGAGGTAGAGGGTGTAAAATTTCTTAAATTTAAGGGCAAGCATGAAGTAAACATTGATACCATAGAACAAGCATTGAATTTTGTGGACAAGACGAGTTTAAAATTGAGATAGAATCCATATAAAATCAAAAAACAAATTTCCCAATCGAGGTAAATTTCCTAAACTTGCAGGCAAGAATATACAATTTGTAAAAATGAATAATTTATTAAAAGGGAAAAAGGGCATCATATTCGGTGCGTTAAATGATAAGAGTATTGCCTGGCAAGTTGCACTAAAATGCCATGAACAAGGTGCTGAATTTGTTTTAACCAATGCACCAATTGCCATGCGCATGGGAGAAATTAACAAATTAGCAGAAACCTGTGGCAATGCTCAAATTGTGCCCTGTGATGTTTCTAAAAATGAAGATATGGAAAACCTAATTTCTAAATCAATGGAAATTTTGGGTGGTAAAATAGATTTCATTTTGCATTCTGTAGGCATGAGCATGAACATTAGAAAAGGGAAAGCATATACCGATTTAGATTATAAATTTCACCACGATACATTGGATATCAGTGCTATTTCGTTTCATAGATTATTGCAAACATGTTATAATATGGATGCCATGAACGATTGGGGCTCTATAATTGCATTAAGTTATATTGCCGCTCAACGAGTTTTCCCAGATTATAATGAAATGGCAGATGCAAAATCACTTTTAGAATCTTATGCAAGAAGCTTTGGCTATCATTACGGCAAAAGAAATAAAGTGAGAATAAATACCATTTCTCAAAGTCCAACACCAACAACAGCAGGTAGTGGTGTAAAAGGTTTTGGTGATTTTTATGATTACGCCTCTGCCCTATCTCCACTAGGAAATGCAAGTGCAGAAGCATGTGCAGAATATTGCTTAATGATGTTCTCTGATTTTAGCAGATTGGTGACCATGCAAAATCTTTTTCATGATGGAGGATTTAGCAATACTGGATTTAGCTATGATGTTTTTAAATTAATGGAAAACAGAGATTAATAAAGAATGATTTTAAGCATAAAAAAACCAGCTTAGGCTGGTTTTTTTATGCTTAAAATTGAAAAGGTCTTTTTATTTCGTTAGGTTTAGGTTCCAAATCCTCAAAAATAGTCTTTCCTCCTACAGACTCTGCATGACATTGAATAAGCAAGTAATCTTTATCTAAGAATTCATACTTAATTACATTGGCAGCAATTGATAGAAGGGATTTGTTTTTCTCTATAAAATGAATTCCCTCAAAATCACGATTGATGTAATATTTGTTTTCTTCAACTCCCATGATTAAATTATAGGAACTTTCTGTAATTAACTCTTGCAAAGTAAGCTCCTTTATTTCTTTTGCCGTATAACCCAAAACCCTACTCATTATTGGGCTACAGCTAACTATTGAATTGTCCTTTAGTTTACAAATAAGAACGGGATAAGGTGAAGAACTAAAAATAAAAGAGATATTTAAATTGGCATTTATTTCTACATATTTAAATTTATAAATCAAATAAAATATCATAAAAGTAGTTAATAGGCCAATTACCAATACCTCTAAAATATGTACCAATTTTTGTTTATCACCACCAAGTAAGTTAGTGGCAGAAAAACTTATTTGATCTATTCCATAAAAAATAGACACACTAATCAACAAATAAAGAGTAACAGGAACAACTGCTTTCTTCAAAGCTTGGTCTTCCATATTTTCATTTCTTTCCTTCATTTCTATTAAAAAAATTGGTTTGAACCAAATACCTAAAATAAATTCAACTTTGAAAACAAAACTAATTTACAAATTCTGGTTAATAATGAAGATAAAAATTGCTATTTGCAAATGCAATTTGGTGTTTTATTTATTTTTTCATTAAATTTCACGATGTTACTATCAAAATTTATAATTTAAATCATTTTTTACAAGACCTATTTAAAGTAATTTTGGTATTGATAGGCTACCTTATTTCAAAAAATATATAATGAAAACAAAAGCAAACCTTACAGAAAATGAACCCGTTTCCAATATTATTTTGGAAATAAATTCTGAAGGATTTTGTATTAAATCTAACTATGCAGCTTACTACCATTTTGGTTATACCCAACAAGAATTATTAGGAAAAAAATTTAAAGACTTTTTAGAAATTGACAATCAAAAGTTGCATGAAATTGAGTCGAAAATTTCTACTTCAGAAGACATTGCAGTTAACTTTGAATCTGGGTTTAGGCATAAAAATGGCAACTGGGTTTTTATTATCTGGACCATGTATTGGAATCAAAATGCCAATGCTGTTTTATGTATTGGCAAAACTATTAATGTTAATGAACAAAGAACAATTCGAGAAAATAAATCCTTACAATTACTAAACTCAATAAATGAATCTATTTTAGAAATCCAAGAAATGGATGGCCTTTTTGGTGAACTCTGCAAAATACTAGTAAAAAAGGCCAATTTTGAGATTAGTTGGGTAGCCAAAGTAAATCCAAGTAACATAGAAATTTGGTATAGGGAATCTGAAAGCTATATAAGCAACGAGTCTCTTAAAAAATCTGGCTTTCTAAGTTTAATTTTTGAAAAAGGAAATGAAGCCATTCAAAATTCAAGGCCAAGTATTCTAGAAATAAACCCTGAAGATAGAAAATCTTTACCTCCTGAAATAGGAGGAATAAAATCTGTATTAATGTCGCCTTTTCAATTAGGTGAAGACAAACAATGGTTATTTGGAATTGGCTCTAACAACCCAGAGGCATTTGAAGAATCTCAAATAAATTTTATAGAAAAAATTTCAAGCAATCTGTCTTATGCCTTGCGCTCACTGCAAAATGAAACTAAGGTAAAATCAAATGAACAATCGCTTGAAAAATATATCCATGAACTCAATCTTTTAAATGAGGTAAACAACCAGATTTTATTGGCTGATACTAGGGAAAATTTGATTAAAAGAATCCTAAATTGTTTGGTTGAAAAAGGGAATTACAAATTGGCCTGGATGGCATTTTATGGAAAAGGGAAGGAAAAGGAAAGCATAATTTTTCCTAATTACTTTGATGGTGACACCAATTTTATTGAAGGTCTATACTTTGACCTAAATAAACCAGAAATTTTAAAAGGGCCAACAGCCAATTGTATATTAACTCAAAAAACTACTGTTACCAATTTTATTGAAAATGATGATCAATATGCTTTTTGGAGGGAAAAGGCATTGTCAAATGGTTTAAACAGTAGCATTATTTTATACCTAAACTTAGAAGGAAATCAAAAAGGAGTTTTGGCAATTTATTCTTCTAATAAAAACGCATTTGATACTCGAGAAAAAATTGTTTTAGAGAGATTGGTTCAAAACTTAACTTATGGAATTGGAGTTTTAGAAAACAAAGAAAAATCTAATGAGGTAGAACTAGAGTTAAACCTATCAAAAACCCAATTAAGTGATTACAAAACCGTATTAAATGATATTTCAATTGTGTTCACCTTAAATACGGAAGGTAGAATAATTTCATTTAATGAAAATTTCGAAAATACCCTTAATTGGAATCATAATCAGTTATTGGGTAAATCGTATTTAGAACTAAACACAACTCAACAAAGTAAGGAAGATTGGAACTTAATTTTCACTCACCTTCAAGAAGGCAAAAGTTGGGAAGGAAACCTTTTATTAAAATCATCAAACAACAAAGAAATTTGGTTTGATACTACTATTTATCCGTTTTCGGATGCATCAGGAACAAATTACCAGTATATGGTTATTGCCTGGGACATAACAGAGAAAAAAGCCTTAGAAGAAAAAGCAACTTTTATTAACAGCCTTGTTGATTCCTCGGATCAAGCAATTTATTCTTTGAATTTAAATGGCATTATTACAAGTTGGAATAAAGGTGCTGAAAAAATATTTGGGTTTAACTACGACGAGGTAATTCATAATCCAATTAAAGATTTTATTAGTTTAGAGAATCTAAATCAAGAAAAGGATTTGGCATCTAAAATTATAAAAGGAGAATCGGTTAATGGAATTGAATCAGAATATTATACTAAGGCGGGAGAAAAAGTTTATGTAAATGTATCTGTATCTCCAATTAGAAACGACAATTTTGAAATTATCGGATATTCAAAATTAATAATAGACATAACAAGAGCTAAGCTTGCCGAACTTAAGGCTGCGAAATCGGAAAAAGAAAAGGATTCTAAAAATAAAGCCTTTGAAACCTTAAAAATATTATCCCAAATTAGCCCAGAAGAGAATAATTCAATTGAAGAACGTTTATATCAAATTACGAATATTATTCCTATTGGATTTGAGCATCCAGATTTATTGTCTGTTCAAATTAAATATAAAGATTATCATATTTACAATAAATCCTTCCGTAAGAGTATAAACAAAATTTCGTGTGAAGAAATTCACCAATTTCATGGCGATGCAGAAATTGAGGTAAATTATCCAGAGGAATACGAATTTCAAGAATCTGAGATTTCTTTAATGGAATTAATTTGTGTTTGGACAAACACCTTTGTGAATGCATGGGAATTTAATTCTCATTTGAAAGAAAGGGTAAAAGAATTATCTTGTTTGCAAGACCTTCAAGAAATTTTTGCAAGCAACAAATCTAATATAGAAGAATTACTTCAAAAAGCTTGTGATAGAATCCCTAAAGCTTGGCAATTCCCTGAAAATGCAGTGGCTCAAATTAAATATAAGGACAAGGAATACTCAACAGGTAAATTCCATCCAGAATTAATTACAGTGGATGAGGTTTTTGAAACATTAGACGGTGCCAAGGGAATCATAAAAGTTGGATATTCCAAAATGCTTCCTATCAAAAAAGAAAAATTGTATTTGCATGAGGAATACAATTTACTTTATATGGTAGCAGAAAACATTAAGGCAGAAATAAACCAAATTTTATTAAAAAATAAAGCAGAACAAAACGACATAAGAATTGAAAAAATTCTTTCCAAAGCATCTTCGGCATTTATTTTATTAGACACCAATTTTGAAATTCTGTATTCAAATAAAAAGACTCAAGATTTTGGAAAATATCTTTTTGAAAAAAATCTAGAAAAAGGACAAAACCTTTTAGACTTAATGCCTGATGATATTCGACAAAAATTTGAAAATCTATATTCAGTATTGGAGGTAAAAGGTGAAGTTTCCTACCAAAGCAACAATCTTGACAATTTTGGCGTAATGCACAATTACCTTGTGGAGCTAATTTTAACAAAAAATTCTGACACACAAGAAAACGAAATAATTTTCATTGCTAATGAAATTAGCCATATTAAACAAAGGGAAACAGACATTAAAAATCTAATAACTCTATTGAACGAGTTAAAAACAATAAGTTCAAATGAGATTAGCCATGAATTTCATAAACTACAAGCAATTGTAGAATTGGTTCAAGACTTAGAAATTGCGGATGAGGATTTAAGGGATATTTTATCTTCAAGTAAATCCATTTTTGAAAAGGCAAATTTAGCCATCAAGAAATTGATGGAACGGATTAATATTCCGTTGAAAAATGAACTTGTTATTGCCTCCAAATTAAAACCAATTGAGAAACTAATATGGATAGATAACGATGAATTTTCGGCAAAACTGAACCTACGATTCTTGAGAAAATATTTTGAAGGAAATCAAATTTATTCTCTAAAATCTACGCAAGAAATCTCAACTATTTTTAAGGAAAAACCTGATAACGGTAGTAATGTATTGCTTTTGGATATGGATGAAAACCCAGATGAAAAATGGGCTTTTATCAATGAATATCAAATTAAGAATTTAAAATCACCACTAATTTTATTGAGTTCCAACGCCATTAATGAAATTAAACAAAAAGCCATTCATTTTGATTTTATTAAAAACACTATTGAGAAACCTATTAACAATGAAGTAGCTAAATCTATATTTAATAAAGAAATTTTTAATCTAGTCGAACTATAAATTTAAAAGTTTGTGAAAATCCAATCCAACATAGAAAAAGTGATAAGCATTCAAGTAGAAGAAGATTCTATTGATTTGCTAAACTTACTTCTTCCAAATTTGGAAGAACTATATTCTGGATGCACATTTCTACTCTATTTTAATCCAAAATGCAGTATTGCAAACTGGGAAAAAATTAGTCTAAAGTTAAACACTGCCCAGAATAAAAAAAGTACCCCAAACTACCCAAGTAATGGTGGAATTTATGTACCTCCTTTCCAGCATTATTTTATTTACGAAAATGGTGAGATTACCTCCAAACCATTTTCAAAAAATCCATTATTAGACAACTATGATTTTTATGTTTCCTTACTTAAAGGATTTGGTTCAAACCTATTTGGAATAATTTTAGGGACAAGCTTAAACCAAATACAAGGAATTGATTTATTACCTCAATCAAATTCATTTGCATATGCTGTAAAACTTGAAGGAAACTCAAATTTGGTTGTTCAAAGCAATCTTTTATCAAATAAAGCTAACACCAATTTATCAATTAATAAATTGTTTGATGCGCTTAACGATTTTTTGAAATTTCAGAACCCAATACAAACTGAGGAAACAAGTGAAATCATTACTTCAAAAGAAAAAAATGAAAAGGGTGGTTTATTAGAAAATAGCGCTTTACTTTTTGAAAATACTTTTAATGAAAACTCAAATTGTTTGATGATTTTAAAGGTGGATGAAATTAGCAACACCCAAGAAATTGCACACATCAATTGGGCCTTTGAAAAACTTACTGGATATAAACCAGAGGATTTGCTTGGAAAAAGTCCAAATATATTAACTGGCATTGAAACAGATATCAAGGAACTTATTCGATTAGAAGAACATTATAAGAAAGGTATACCGGGGACATTTAATTTGTTAAATTACAAAAAAGATGGCAAATCGTTTTGGAATAAATTAACCATAACACCTCTAAAAAACGAACATGGAAAAATCAGTCATTGGCTTGGATCAATCTTAGATATTACATTAATAAAAAAACAACAAAACGATTTAATTGCCTCGGAAAATAAATTCAGGAATTTGGTTCAAAACGCATCCTTAGGAATTCTAATGATTGGCAAAAAAGGTTTTGTTTTTGTAAATGAAACCATTTGCAATTTAACTCAATACGATGAAACAGAATTGTACCATATACCTATTCAAAATATTATTCATCCCGGTGACTTAACACAGTTTATCCAGAAACTTGACGACCTAATGACGGGACTTGTTCAGGAAACTAATCAAGAAATCAGGCTAATTTCCAAATCAGGCGACATCATACATATTGATATTTTTGGTTCAAAAACCTTGTTCCAAGGAGAGCCTACTATGATGGGAAGTGTAATTGATAGAACTAACAAGAAACTTTCGGAAGAAAAAATTAGGAAGTTTAGCCATGCCATTCAGCAAAGTGGCACCTCAATTATTATCACAGATTTGGATGGCAATATAGAATATGTTAATCCTGCTTTTACTAAAGCATCAGGTTATACAGAAGTGGAAGTTATAGGTAAAAACCCACGAATATTGAAATCAGGTTTATCTGCACCCGAAACACATAATAACCTTTGGGAAAAATTAAAAAACAATGAACAATGGAAAGGTATTTTCTGTAATAAAAGAAAAAATGGTGAATTGTATTTTGAACAAGCTACCATATCTCCAGTATTCGATAAAGAAGGAAATAAAACCAATTATATAGGCGTTAAAGAAGATATAACTCAACTTATAGAGTTAGAAAAAGAGAAAGAGAAGTTGGTGGATGAATTAATGAAAAACTACAAAGACCTAAAACAATTTTCATTTATTATTTCGCATAACCTTAGAGCACCATTAAGTAATCTATTAGGGATAATAGATTTGGTTGATCCTAATACCATTAACGATGAAACACTTTCTACCCTTTTTAATGGATTTAAAAAATCTACGTTAAAATTAGACGAAACAGTAAATGATTTAAACAAATCTTTGGTTTTAAGAGAAACCACTTTAAACAAATATGAGCCAATTAATTTTGAGGAAATTATAGAAAAAGTAAAAACAAATTTGAGCACTCAAATTTTAAATTCTAATGCAAATATTATTTGTTCATTTACTTTATTAAGCGACAACTTTTTGCTTATTAAATCCTATTTAGAAAATATATTTCTAAACTTGATTGCTAATGCAATTAAATTTAGCAAACCAAATATTAGCCCCAAAATTGAAATCACAACCTTTATGGTTAAAAACAACCTCCATTTACAAATTAAAGACAATGGAATTGGTATGGATATAAACAAGGTTAAAGATCGATTATTTGGATTGTATCAAAAGTTTAGCAAAGAAAGCAATAGCAAAGGCTTGGGCTTGTATTTGGTAAAATCCCACGTTCTGGCAATGAACGGAAAAATAACTGCCAAAAGTGAAATTGGTGAAGGAACTACATTCGAAATAATATTTGAAAGGTAAAAATTATGCTAAATAGAGTAATGTTAATTGAAGACGATGATGTAACACTTATGATTTGTAAACTTAGGTTAAAGAAATCTTTGTTTTGCGATGAAGTGGTTACCACCGAAAATGGCGCTGAGGCCATTAAATATTTTGAAGACCAACTTCTACTTAAAGAAGAAATAAGAAAAATACCAGAGCTAATTCTGTTAGATTTAAACATGCCCGTGATGGATGGTTGGGAATTCTTAAATGAATTTGATCAAAAATACCGAGCTATTTTTGATTCGGTGCGAATCGCTGTTTTGAGTTCAAGTTTGGACCCAGATGATGAGGAACGCACAAAAAATCATCCGCTCATTATTGGGTTTATTTCTAAACCTTTAACAGAAGAAAATCTATTAGAGTTAAAAAACTCAGCCCCATTTAGAGACTTTTATAAATAAAATGTTCCGGTTTGAACCAAATTAATTTAGTATTGGTTCAGACAGAAAAAAAAGTGACAAAAATCAACAGCCATTAAACATGTAATAACCCAATTAAAAGAAGGTAACTAACACTTAGAATAAAAAAACAAGAAAACAATACCCCTTGAATGTGAATCATTTGCATTTAGATTTTTTGGAAATAGATTTGAAGTACTTTTACTTAAAATAACATGCACAAGCGAGTATTCTTAATTGACGATGATGATGTTAACCTAATGATTTGCGAAATCAGGTTAAAGAAATCAAATTTTTGCGAAGAGGTAATTACAGCAGAAAATGGTGAGGATGCTATTAACTATTTAAATGCACAATTTGACCTTCCCGAAAGTGAAAGGAAATTACCTGATTTAATTTTCTTAGATTTAAACATGCCAGTAATGGATGGTTGGGAATTTCTTGAGGAATATGGCAAAAACTTGGCAACCAAATTAAATCATGTGCCTATTTTTATTCTAACCTCTACCGTAGATCCAGAAGATGCAGAACGTGCTTCTTTTGAACCTTTGGTAATGGGATTTGTAAACAAACCTTTAACTGATTTGAGTTTAAAGAAACTAGAAAATTCAAGAATTCTTACAGAAGAACATCAAATTATTATTTAAGGTCGCATAATTATTTCATCTTTTGTTTGTCCGTACGTAACATCTATTACGCCAGGCTCATTAAAGAAATCATGAGGAAATCCTAATTCAAAATCGGAAACTTCATTTAACTCTATTATTAAATTTTCGGGAATATAAATTTGAGCAGCACCCAATGCATCTGTTAATTGATGCGCTTTTGTTGAGCCAATTATTGGTATAATAGTTTGATCTCTTTGCATAGTCCATCTAATTGCAACTTGCGCTGGTGTACAACCCAATTCTTTGGCCACAGCAACTACCTTTTTAGCAATGCTTACGCTTCTTTCATTTAACCTTTTAGAAGCTTCTGTTAATCTCCCCTTTTCTCCTTTTAAATACTTACCTGTTAATGCCCCACCTGCCAACGGAGCCCAAGGTGTAAGAGCCAAATTCAAAGCTTTGGCCACAGGCAATAAATCTCTTTCAGCAGTTCTGTTAATTAAGTTGTATTCCACTTGAAGTCCTGCAAACCTATTCCAACCTCTTAATTCTGCCATAGTATTAGCTTGAGCAACTCGCCATGCAGGTGTGTCGCTAATCCCAATATAATGTACCATACCGCGCGAAATCAAATCGTTCATAGCAAGAAGTATTTCTTCTGGGTGAGTTGTAAAATCCCAAATGTGCAACCACAACAAATCAATATAATCTGTATTCATGCGCTTTAAACTTTCTTGAACCGAACGCATCATATTTTTTCTATGGTTGCCCGCATAATTGGGGTCTCCATTTCTATCCTTAAGTGTATACTTTGTTGCAATAACAAAATGGTCTCTATCGTCTTGAGTAAACAATCCAACAAACTTTTCCGAAGTGCCTTCGGTGTATCTGTTAGCAGTATCAATAAAATTTCCACCTTCGTTAGCATAGGTTTCAAAAACTTGGCGGCTAGTGGCTTCATCTGCACCCCAACCCCACTCTGTTCCAAATCCCATGGTTCCTAAACACAATTCAGAAACACGTAAACCGGTATGACCAAACAATTGATATTTCATTTTTTCTTTATTATTTTACAGAACAAGTCTATTTAATTATTTACTGAGTTCAAGGTCATTTTTTCTTTTTCTCCATTTATGAATTTCTATCCACAATACTCCAGCAGAAGAAGCCGCCAAAACAAATGCTAATTGCTCCCAATTTAATGGAGTGAGTTTAAATAAATGCTGCAAATACGGGACAAATAATGTAAATGCTAGAAACAAAATAGATATACTAAGTATTATGGGTACTAATTTATTGGAATACCTAATGGTAGTGAAAATAGAAAAATAAAAGGACCGATTTGCCAATGTTAAAAACACATTGCTAAAAACAAGCGTACTAAATACAATGGTTCTTACCAAAGTTTCATCACCCGTTTGTTGGTAATAAAAATAACCCAAACCCAAACAAGAAATGCTAATAACCAAGCCTTGAATAATACTAACACTTAATTCTCTAATTGAAAAGAAATTATCCATTTTACTTCTTGGTTTTTTCTCCATAGAATTTGCCTCTATGGGTTCATTTTCAAAAATAATAGAACAAGTTGGACCCATAATTAATTCCAAAAATATTACATGTATAGGTGAGAATACTTCAATGTTTATATTGAATACAATAAAGGATAATGCAACAATTAAAATAATAGGAATATGAATGGAAACAATATACCTAATAGCCTTTTTCAGGTTTTCATAAATCCTTCTACCAAGTGCAATGGCATCTATTAAGTGCCATAAATCATCGTCCATTAAAATTAAACTTGCAGTATTCCGTGCCACATCACTTCCCTTGCCTCCCATGGCTATTCCTATATGTGCAGCCTTTAAAGCCGGACCATCATTTACGCCATCACCTGTCATGGCAACTATTTCCCCATTTGCCTTTAGAGCTTCAATTATTTTTAGTTTAGCATCTGGGAACATTCTAGTAAAAATAGAAACCGTTTTTACTTTTTCCGAAAGTGTTTTTAGATCCATTTCCCGAACGTCGTTGCCAGAAAGTATTTCATTACCCAAAGGCAAACCAATTTGGTTGGCAATTGCAATAGCCGTTTGAGGATGATCTCCTGTAATCATTTTTACCTGAATTCCTGCTTTATAAAAATTGGCAAGCACTTCCTTTATATTGCTCTTTGGTGGATCGTAAAAAGCAATAAGTCCAACAAAATCAAATTCAAAAGAGAACTGTGTATCTGGCAAAACAAGCAAATCACTTTTCCCTTTGGCAACACCCAAAACACGGTAGCCTAAATTGGTAAATTCGCTTACCTTCTTATTAATTTCTTTTAGCTCTTCTTGGTTCAAACTACATTGTTTTAAAACCCCTTCTATACTACCTTTTACAGCTATTATTCGGTTTGAACCAAGATTAGAAAATACGTGAGTCATAATGGGCGAATCGCCACCCAATGGATATTCGTGTTCTAATTGAAACAAGGCTCTTTGGTCTTGAGGAGCATTTTTAGAATACCAATCATGAATAGAAATTTCCATTGGATCAAATGGTTCTGATTCTGAAGACCACATAGCATAATTAATTACCTCATTATAGGAAGGTGGCTCCATAATAAAATTATCAGTTTGCTTGGAAACAAATTGGTAGGTGCCAGAAATACGCATGGTATTTTCTGTTAAGGTACCGGTTTTATCTAAGCAAATTACAGTTGCCGCTCCCAATGACTCAACCGTATTTGAAGACCTAACTATTACTTTCTTTTGATACATTCTATATGCTCCCAATGCCATAAAAGTTGCAAAGGCAACCGGTATTTCCTCTGGCAAAACAGACATAGCCAAAGTTAGTCCATGCAATAAGGCATGCAATAAATTACGGGAAGTATAAAGGTTGATTGCAAAAACCAAAACAAAGGCAATAAACCCTGCAATAAGCATGTATTTTATAAAACCATTTATTTGAATTTGAAGAGGAGTTTTCTCTTCTTTTATAGATTGAATTTGCAAACCGATTTTACCTAACTCAGTTTGCGAACCAACTTGATATACCTGCGCCGTGCAAGAACCAGTGGTAACCAATGTACCTTGGAAAATTTTTGGATTTTCTCCTTCCTCTTTTTTATAAATAGATAAAGATTCTCCAGTCAAAATACTTTCGTTAACAGAAAAATCATTCATCGAAAGTAGGATACCATCCGTAGGTATTAAGTCACCATCTGAAAGTTGAAAAACATCACCAACAACCAATTCACCAGAATCAATTGTTACGGAAATTCCATTGCGAATTACTTTTGTTTTTGGAGCAGATAATTTCTGAAGTGCATCTGCTGCATTTCTGCTTTTTTGTTCTTGAAAAATGGAAATACCAGTTACAATTCCAAGGGCCACCAACATATAAATTCCTTCATCTGTTTCACCCAATACAAAATAAATAATAGAAACACCTACCAGAATAATGAATATGGGTTCACTTGCTACTTCCTTAATTACATGCCATAGGTGATTTCTTTCTCCAGTTTGTATTTGGTTGCTTCCATTCTTTTTCCTGGATTCTAATACCTCATCATCAGACAATCCTTGAAGGAAATTATTGTTTTCCATTATTAACTTTTTTGGTTCAAACCGTACTACCCAAAAGTAAGTTATTAGCAAGCGAAATCATTTGACAAATGTCATGAATTAATAGAAGGCCAAATTAATTATGGAAGTGGTATTTGTGCCATATTACCCGAAATAATAAAATCGGCAGTTTGAGTTTGAGAAAGTGCATACTTACGTAATTTTTCAAACTCGCTCTTATTGGTTTGAGAGTAATCTGTTAAATCGCCATCTTTGTATTTATATAAACCCTCATTTCCTCCAAAACGATAGATATAGAGCCAATTTTCATCTAGACAACCTATTTTATCATCTGCAGAAAAATAAATGCAATCGCGTTTATTGTTTAGTACGTTAACGCCTAAAGTATTGTTAATATAAGAAGCATTTAATATACCCATTAAGGTAGGAAAAATATCAATCTGTCCAATAAAATTAGGATAGACAATTGGTTCAGGCAATAATTTGGGAGAATAAAAAATTATAGGAATATGGTGATAAGAAAGCGGCAAATCATAAGGATTATTACCTACTTTTAAGCCATGGTCGGAAACAAAAACGAATAGGGTATTATCAAACCAAGGTGCCTTTTGTGCTTCTTTTAAAAAATTCCCAATAGACCAATCAGCATAAGAAACTGCATTTAAATCTTTTTCCGAATGAGAATTTTTATAATAATCTGGTAGGATATATGGATCGTGGTTAGAGGTAGTTAGTATGGTTGCAAAAAACGGTGTATTAGAATCAAACTCAGAAAATTTCTGATTTGCATAGGTAAACAAATAATCATCTGGAACACCAAAAGGACCTACAATTTTATCAGAAGGAAAATCTTCAGCGGTAAACAAATCATCGTAAAAATTTTGAGGAATGAACACTGATAAATTATCAAAATTTTCATTGTGAGTACTAAAGAAATAATTCTTATATCCATTTTGTCTTAATGTAAATGGAAGTCCGCTATAGGTATTAATAGGAACCGTACTCATTGGCCTAATTCTTTTAAGAGCAGGAAAAGAAAACAATGAAGAGAACACTCCATTATTGGTATGAATGCCTGCGCTATATGCATTTTCGAAGAACCAAGATTGTTTGGCTAAACTATCTAGGTTGGGTGTTAAATTATTTTGGTTACCAAAAGTGCTCATGTAATTGGCACTCATACTTTCCATTAATACCAAAACAATATTGGGTTTGCGCATGGTAGAATCGGTTTGAACCAAGCGCGCAATAGGTGAAATAGAAGTAAGTGGATTCTCTATGTTTAGAAGTTCTAGTGAATTTTTTAATGCTAATTCATTGTCCATTAATTTCACCTTGGTGACATAACTTTTCATAATGGAATAGGCCGCATTTAAACCAATTTGATTTAGGTAAGGATTATTAGTATAAAAGGCATCTCCTTGCCTAATTGGACGCATTATAGAGCCTCGCATACCCAGAAAACAAAGGACAATTGCTAATGCAAAATATCCGTATAGAAACTTACGCATTGAATTCTCCCTTTGCTCATCCCAGTTTATTCCAACTAATTTTCTATGTGTAAACGAATAAAAAAAGTAAACACTAAAACATGTTGCAAAAATGGAAATAATTAGAAAAATTAAATTCTCCCGATTCCCCACTATCATTTTAAATACTACATCTAAACTCCCCAACCATTGAAAGGATGCTTCTGAAAGCCTATTGCTAAAAAATTTAAAGTAGGGAATATCTGCGATTGCAATAAAAAACAAAACAGGAAAAAGTATGCTTAAATAAATAACCACCACCCTTAAAAGCCACTTACCTTTTATAGAAAAAAGAGTTTGGAAGAACAATAATATTAATGGCAAAGCAAGTATGTAAGCCAAAATCACACTATCAAACTGAAAACCTATAGCAAAAGATTTAAGTGTAATTGGATCAAACAGAGAAATATTTTTAGGTGCTGTATAAAGAATCAATACCAAACGCAATAGCGCGAAAATGGATAAGCCAATTAAATAAATAGTTGTTAGAAACTTAATAAAATAGGGAATTGAACGACCTTCTTCTCTTTTGGTTAATTGCATGGTTTCATAGGATTTACCTTCAAACAACAATGGCATTTTGCTGTTTAAATTTTTTCAAACTTAACAGAAAATTATTCTTAAGCCAATAGTAAATTAATGAAAAAAGATAGTAATCAATAAAATTTATACAAACTAAAACACCCTTTAAATTTTCATTTAAAGGGTGTTTTTATTAATTCGATTCTAACTGCGATTTATTTCTTTGTTTCCTCAACAACGGTTAAATCCATAGGATTAGCAACCTTATCTGCTAACAAAGCGAAATCAATTACTTCATACATTTCCTTCACATAAGTAAAGGTTAAATCTTTTAGGTAGGTCTCACTAATCTCCAAAATATCTTTACGATTGGCTTCACACAAAAGTATATCTTTTATTCCTGCCCGTTTTGCAGCAAGGATTTTTTCTTTAACACCACCAATCGGTAATACTTTTCCTCTAAGTGTAATCTCACCAGTCATTGCCAAGTGGGGTCTAATTTTACGCTGAGTAAATACCGATGCCAAAGAAGTTAACATGGTAACACCAGCAGAAGGACCATCTTTAGGAACAGCACCTGCAGGCACATGAATATGTAAATCAAAATTATCAAAAACTCTTGGGTCGATTTTAAGTTTTTCGCAATTTGCTTTTAGATAACTAAGGGCGGTGATTGCCGATTCTTTCATTACTTCACCCAAATGGCCAGTTAAGGTAAGCTTTCCTTTACCCTTTGAAAGAATACTTTCTACAAATAGAATTTCCCCTCCCACGCTAGTCCAAGCCAAACCAGTAACAACACCAGCAACATCACTTCCTTGGTAAATTTCTTTTTCGCCTCTATCTGCTCCTAATATTTGCAAGATTGTTTCTGTAGTAATTTTCTTGGTAAACTTCTTACTCATTACCTTTTCTCTAGCTACATGTCTGCATACTGAGGCAATTTGTTTTTCTAATCCACGCACACCACTTTCGCGGGTATACCCTTCAACAATTTTAGAAAGTATTTCATCCGTTAACTCAAAATCTTTAGTTACCAAACCATGGTTGGCTTTTTGTTTTGGAATTAAATACTTCTTGGCTATTTGAACCTTTTCTTCCAAGGTATATCCATTGATTTCAATAATTTCCATTCTATCTAATAATGCAGGCTGAATAGAATCTAAAGAATTGGCAGTGGCAATAAACATTACATGAGACAAATCGTATTCTATTTCCACGAAATTATCGTAGAAGGTTCCGTTTTGTTCAGGATCTAATACCTCTAATAAAGCGCTACTTGGGTCGCCTCTATAGCTATTTCCCATTTTATCAACTTCATCTAAAACAAAAACAGGATTATTGGTTTTCACCTTTTTCAAATTTTGAATAATCCTTCCTGGCATGGCACCAATATAGGTTCTTCTATGGCCTCTTATTTCACTTTCGTCGCTTAAACCACCTAAGGCAACACGTGCATATTTTCTGCCAAGTGCTTTTGCCACCGATTTACCCAAAGAAGTTTTACCAACACCTGGAGGGCCGTATAAACAAAGAATAGGACTTTTCATATTGTTCTTTAATTTAAGAACAGCCAAGTATTCTAATATTCTTTGTTTTACTTTTTCTAAACCAAAATGATCTTCATTTAAAATCTTTTCGGCACGCTTTAAATCAAAATTATCTTTTGAATATTCTCCCCAAGGAAGGTCTAATAGCAATTGCAAATAATTTAGTTGAATGCCATAATCTGGCGCCATTGGATTGGTGCGGCGCATTCTATCTACTTCTTTTTGGAAAGCCTCTGCAACCTTTTTATCCCATTTCTTGCTACTAGCCAACTTCATTAAGTTTTCAATATCGCGCTCAGGACTTTCTCCACCAAGCTCTTCTTGAATTGCTTTAATTTGTTGTTGTAAGAAAAAATCTCTTTGTTGTTTGTCTAAATCACCACGAACCTTGCTTTCTATTTGCGCCTTAATTTCTGCAAATTGATAGTCTTTTTTAAGTGCTTGCAATACCTTTTGAGCTGTTGGTTTGTATCCAATTTCCTCTAAAATATCTTGCTTTACTTCAATTTCTGAATTTAAATTAGAAGCTACAAAATTCACCAAAAAGGTTGGGCTCTTAATTTTATTTATTGCCAAAGCTGCCTCACTTGGCATGTTTGGCGACATATTTATTATTTTCTGAGAATAGTCTTTTATAGATTCTGCTAAGGCCTTTGATTCCTCGTCCGACTCAAACTCAGGCTCGTTAATTGCCGAAATATCTGCTTTTAGGTAAGGTTCTATTTGGTTGAGTTGGTTTAACCTAAAACGGCGCTTACCCTGAATTACTGCCATGGTACTGCCATCTGGCATTTTAATCATTCTTAAAATGGTTGCAACAGTACCTACTCCATACAAATCTATTATATTAGGATCTTCAATATCAGCAGACCTTTGAGCCAAAACACCAACCAATTTTTCTTTGGTTTTATAGGCTTCTTTTAATAATTGAATAGATTTATCTCTTGCTACAGTAATTGGCATTACTACGCCAGGAAACAAAATGGTATTCCTAAGCGGCAATATTGGCAGAGTTTCTGGAAGGTTCTCTTTATTCATTTTGTCCTCTTCTTCCTCGCTTAGCAAGGAAATAAAATCAGAAGACTCATTATCATCACTTATTATATTACTCAAAATCAATTGGTCGTGCATTTTTCCCATAAAAATTTACCTCATATTTTTTGTAGGCAGGATATTAATTTTACAATAGCCATGCCATTAGTTTAAAACCTGACCAAAATACCTATCTACCAAAATGGCACTGGCCACGGCAGCATTCAAGCTTTCTGCTTTTCCGCGTCTATCAATTTTAATAGTAGCACTAACAAATTTTTGCAATTCTGCAGAAATCCCAGAACCTTCATTTCCAATTAGCAAAATCATATTCTTAGGAAACTGAAATTCTTTTGCAGATTTGCCGTCCATATCAGCTGCAATTACAGGCAGTTTGGTCTGTTTGAACCAATCAGGCAAATTGCCATAATGCACCTGCACCCTACCCATTGAACCCATTGTGGATTGAATGACTTTTGTATTAAAACAATCCACTGTTTGCTCTGTACACCAAATTTGCTGAATGCCATACCAATCCGCCAAACGAATGATGGTGCCTAAATTACCAGGATCTTGAAGGGTGTCTAGTGCCAAAATTAAACCAGAATCGGCGTTTGGTTCAAACCGAAATTGAGGAATAGAAAACAAAGCTATAACCTCGCGGGTGCTGCGCAAAGAGCTCATTTGTTCTAGCTCTTTTTGAGTAATAGAAATACACTGGGCTTTTTGCAAAAGTTCTTTGGGTTGTTGTTTGAACCAAGCCTCGATTGCAAAAATAGTTTTAACTTCTAGCGATGAGGATAACAAATCCGTTATCGATTTGCTACCTTCGGCAACAAATAGCTTATTTGCATAACGAATATTTTTATCGGCAAGCGACTTTACAAATTTGATATCAGCTTTAGTTAACATACGTACCTTTTTTGTTTTGTTATTCCTTGCAGGAATAATGCAGGCTTGCAATTTACCAAAACTTGCCAGAAAAGAAGGACCTTTACTTTATAAAACTCAAATAAAAGTTGAAGAGAAAAAGGAAGCAAGAATTTTTGCTGGTAACCTAGACGATTATGTAAAACAAAGACCCAATAAACGCTTATTTGGAACCTCCAGATTTGGATTAAGAATGTATAAATTGGGTTCCAGATTTCCAGAATCTTGGTTAGGAAGATCGTTACAAACTAAAGCAGGAGAAGCACCTGTAATTTTAGACTCGAGTTTAATTGAAGCCAGCATAAAAGGGATGCACAATTATCTTAGAACGGAGGGTTATTACTATTCTGATATTACTTATGAAGTAAAAGGAAGACTTCATAAACAAAAAGTAATCTATAATATTAAAACCAACAAACCGTATCATATCTATAAAATTGAACAACATATTGCAGATAGAACCATTGATTCTTTGTATGGAACTATGAAAGAATTTAGTGATATCCGTTTGGGAAATCGCTTGAGTTTAGAAAACATTTTAAAGGAAAAAAATAGGGTCAACGAGCAATTTAGAAATAGCGGATATTTTACTTTTTCTAAAGATTATGTAAAGGTAGATTTAGATACCAATATGGGTGATTTTCATGCAATGGTTGGAATTAATATTGCCAATCAACCTAACTTTTTAAGGTATAAAATCTATACTATTAAATCTATAAATTTTGAAATAGAAACAGATGATTCGTTTCCAAAAAGTAGGGACAGTTTAAATTTGAACCGATTTATTTATAAACCAAATGGATTCCCTCTAAACCCCGAGATAATTGGCCGTTCCTTATTGATTGAACCCCATAAAACATTCAATCAAGAATCCTCAAATGCCACCTTTAAACGCTTAAATGATTTGCAATTATTTAAGGTGATAAACATGACAGCGAATCCTGTTAATGAAAAATCAGACACACCAGGAATTAACTATACTATAAGGGTTCAACCTAAAAACAAATACGATTTCACTTTTGAACCGCAGGCAATTACCTCCGATCAATCTAACTTAATTACTGGCTCAACAGGTAGAAATTATGGTTTGGCATCTCAGGTTACTTTGGCTAATAAAAACATTTTTCATAATGCAGAAATTTTGCAATTAACCTACAGAATTTCAATAGAAGCTCAACGAGGTGCAAATATCCCTAGAAATCCAATTTTTAATAGTTTTGAATCCAACTTAAGTGCAAGTTTAATTTTCCCAAAACTCTTATTACTACCAAAATTAGATAGAAAATGGACCAATTCAACCAATAGGAGTTTACTTACAGCCTCTACCATTTGGGAAAAGAATGTGGATTGGATAAGGAATGTTTATGGAATGAGTTTTATTTGGCAAAGAAACCTTCAATATATCAATCATTATTTTGTCCCTGTAGAGTTAAGTTATATTAAAACTGATTTTAGCAGTGCGCAGTTGGAAGAGCAGAGCAAAAACGACCCTTATTTGCAAAGTGTATTTAGCAATAACTTAGTAACCTCTTTTAAGTATGGATTTGTTTTTAATAACCAATCTAACATACGCAAGAAAAACTATACATACATAAAATGGGACGTATTAGAATTGGCAGGTACTTTCATAAATTTAGCATATAATGTTTTCAATATTGCTCCATCTGATAGTGGTTACAATACCTTTCTAGGTGTTCAATATTTTCAATACGCTAAAACCTTTGCAGATATTCGCTACAATAAATACTTAGACGAAAACAATCGGTTGGCATCTAGATTTGCAATAGGCATTGCACTTCCTTATGGAAATTCTTCTTCCTATGTACCTTTTGATAAAAGATTCTTTACTGGCGGTGCAAACAGTATTCGTGCATTTTTACCACGTTCTATTGGCCCTGGCTCCTACGATGATGTTGGGAATTTAGATAGAAGTGGCGACGTTCGTTTGGAAGCTAATTTAGAATTCCGCTTTAATATTTTAAACCATTTTATTGAAGGTGCAATTTTTGGTGATGCAGGAAATATTTGGAGAATAAAAGAAGATGGAAGGAAAGATGCTGTTTTTAATTTCAATACCTTTTACCAACAATTAGCAGTAGGAACAGGTGTTGGTTTACGTTTGAACCTAGATTTCTTAATCCTAAGACTCGACGCCTCCTTCCCTATTTTCGACCCAAGGAAACCTATTGGTTCAAGATATGTATTTAAAGACTATACTGATTTAGGTTTATTATGGGGATATACCATTTTTAACTTTGGTGTAGGTTATCCTTTTTAAATAACAAATCTAATTAAGATGGATAATTATAATCCATCCAAAGCAATTAAGAATTCTCTTAGGTTTAGTTATCCCTTAATAAAGTAATGGTTCCGTTTACCAATTTAGGTGAAGTTTGATTTACCATTTGGTATTTAAAAACAAAGAAATAAACTCCTTCTGGACATTCAGCTCCATTGTTAAAATTATTTCCGTTCCAATTAATTCCATCATTGAAATAACCATCTTTACTTCCTTCAAATACCTTATTTCCCCAACGATTATAAATCACAATTTCATATTGTGTATAACCAACAATGTCAATATCAAATGCATCATTAATACCATCGTTATTAGGAGTGAAAACATTAGGAATATTTAACCTTAAATCAGCCGGTTCGGTTTTCTTGCAAATGCTATCCCAACAATCCTGGCTATTAAAGGATTTTAAACAAACCACAAAAGAACCAGAATCTCCAATAAACGAGTGAGTAGGATTTTCGAGAGTACTATAATTACTTGAACCACTTACAAAATGGCCAAAATCCCATTCGTACCTTACCGCATTCACTGATTTATTTATGAATTTAACCACAGGGGTTTCAGATTCATCCATATCAAAATCTGCTTTAATATCTGTGACAGTAATTTGTTTTTCGGCGGTATCAGTACAAACATTTCCTGTCATTAAAGGATACATTCTTGCATTATAGGTGCCAGTAGAAAAATAAGTATGGTTAAAAATAGTATCTGGGTAAAGACTTTGTTTATTTTTAGAAGTATCTCCCATGCTCCACATAAAACCAGGTACAATTTGCTCAGGCCTTGCAACTAGTTCAAAAGGAATACCAATACAAACTGTATCAGGAGCTTCTAGCCCAGCTTTAATAGGATCAATAACCCTAATAGTTCTTACCGGTGCATTAATATTCATTGAATCTGGAAACACAGAAACACAAGTTTTATATTGACCCGAAAGAGGATTAAATATGGTGTCTTCACCAACCAAGTATAATTTATAAATCCCACCTTTGGTATAAACATGTTTCACATTGGTATCTATTTGAGTACTTGCAATGGCATTGTTTTGATCTCTAAAATACCATAGCCAATTTACCAGCGGATAGCCGGTAGTATTTTTTAGGTTTACCTCAAAAGGTGCACAACCAACGGTGTCTGAAACAATGGTAAAGGAAGGCCTAGGCCCATCAATCCAAATTGGGATGCTAGCAGAATCAATGCATCCATTTCCTGTTTGAACCACTAATTTAACTGTATATGTTCCATTGGCTGTATAATCATGAACTGGATTTTGGATCAAACTATAATCTTTATTATCACCCCAAGTCCATGTCCAATAACGTATGGTATCATATGGATTTTCGAAATACAATGCGCTAGAATCAAAATATAATGATTGGTCTGTGAAGGTTAAAATTTGAGGAGCACACAAATATCTTGCTTGCATGGGTTTGATGAAGGCTTGTAAATCCACCACTTTTAATCTAGGTAAATAAGTAAAGGTATCACCACAACCAAGGCTATCAATGGCAACCATTTTAAGCAAGAAATTTCCAACTTTTGGATACTTAAATTTTGGTAAGCCGCCTGTTTGCACAAACCCTCGCCCATCTCCAAAATCCCATTTTATTTGTTCTTTACCAGCCGCCGCCCTCAAAGGATCTCGCCAAAAAGCATAAGCGGAATTATAATAACTAATATCGTCAATTAGCAGAGCAGAATCACCTAAACACAGAATTGGCCTTTCGGGTTTAAACGATCGTAAAAAGCCAAAATAAATTTCTTGGGTGTATGATTTAGTACAATTCCGCGTATTGGTAATACCAACAGAAACCCTGTAAACTCCTTGTTTAGTATACGTAAAGTACTGACTAGGGATTATAGAATCGGTAGGGCCAAAATTTATAACTTTAGAACCACCTGTAGCCCCAAAACTAATTACTACAGTTTTAATGGAATCCTGAATAGAGTCGGCAAACGCCAATTTTACATTCCAGGGGCCACAACCAGTATTTAACCTAGTTAATGTGAATAGAGGGTTGATTGGAAAAAACCTAAACATATTGTGGTACCATGCAGTGTCGTAGCAATCGTTCCCATTTTTATCTTTTCCATTTTTTATTATCAAACCTGTTGTAACATATCCGTTAGGGTCGCAAGTAGTTGTATAGGTATGAGTAAAATAAATAGCTAAAGAATCTTGAGGTATCCATTGCGCTCCGGGGCATAAAGAATCTGGCATAAACCACACCTTTTGCCTACCACATAAAGGCAAGGTTTCATCCAAGAAAAATTCTATTGATTGATCCAAACAAGGATGGGTTTTTAAATGGTATAATCCTCTCCTGATTGGCGTTGAAAGGCTATCCCATCCAGCATCTGGCTGAGTAAGTTTCATTGCAGCGGTGCTTGTATCAGTGCAACCAGAAACAATATCGGTTAATATTAATTTTGGAAAATAACATTTGTCTTCACCTGGTTTATAGGCATGTTTTACATTAGCACTATCTTTACTATATCTGCAATTTAAGCCAATATTTAAACCCAATTTGGTGTCGGTTGTACAAGGTGGAGCAAAATCATCATCAAAATCCCAAATTCTAAGAAGTGCCCCATTGTTATAAAAGCAAGAATGGTCGCCTACAGGTGTTCTAAATAAGACCGTATCGTGCACCTCACATTGAATGCTATTTATGATTGGGTCTTCCAATTTTTCAATTAAAGATTTGGGCCCAAAAACTTTCACAGTAGTATCTCTTCTCAAAAAGCAATTTCCAATTTTAACATACATTCTAATTTGAAATTCACCACAATCGGGAAAGTTGATAGAATCGGTATAAATTGCAATGGAAGTATCTACTCTAGTTGGGCTTCCAACTTTATAATAGGCCCAAAATATTTGGGAAGCAGGACCATAATTATTGTTTGAGTGAACCGTAAATCCATTATGGTAATAACAGGAAGTGGTTTGCTTTAAATAGATTGTACTATCAATCACATAATTTTCTGCAGCAGGGTAAACAACAGCGGTGTCTCTACATCCATTAATATCTTCCACAAAAAGTTTAGCCATAAAAATACCTGATGTAGTATAATTATGTGTAAAACCTGTCCAAGGACTACTGGCTACATTTCCATCACCAAAATCCCATTTATAGGATTTCACTTGCGATTGTGGAATCTTACTTGTATTAGTATAAAGGGAAGGTGTGGTATTACATTGAGTAACGTAATTGGTTCTAAAACTCACTTCCTGCATTTTAGAAAAGACAGTTATGTAATCAGTCCGTTCTTTTCTAGATACACAATTATTAGCATCAGTTACTTCCAAAACGAGGGTATAAACACCACCTAAAGGGTTGGTATAATTGTGACAAATTAAATTGCCAGTTCCTGGCGCAGCATTACTAAAGCCGCCATCACCATATAAAAACAAACGACTATCAATTGGAGCATTATCTGCACCAGGTACAGAAAGGTCGTTCATGCAAGTTTGGTTATTCTTAAAACATTGGGTTAATGCGGTGGTTACGCTAAAGTTAGAAACAGGATTATCTACCACTTGAATGGTATCGCCACTAACAGTGCAACTAGTAGAATTTGTAAAATTAATTGTTACGCTGGGCACAAATTTACCACGAGCAGGGTATTGGTAAACAGGATTACCTTGAGAGCTTGAGGCAGCATTACCAAAATTCCAACTATAGCTGCTAGCAGTATAGCCAGCATCAAATGAAACATTAAAAAGTAGCGTATTACCCAAGCATACCTTAGTAGTTGCAGTGCTAATTTTGCAATTTTGTGCTTGCAATAAAATAGGAATCCAAAATAAAAGGATGAGTAAGTATTTTCTCATGTATACTAATTACAATGGGAAGATACTATTTCTGGGCAAAAAGGTTGCTTTATAAAAACTTAATTTTGACATTTTGAGTAAAATTCTTCACGCTAGAAGCCAAATGCCGATTGAAATTTTGGCTGCTGGCCTCTAGTATTCTGGCAAATATTTGTAGATAGAATCAATGCAAAACACATGCAACTGCTACTGGCTTCTAGCTTCTGGCAAATATGTTATAGAAATAATCAATGCAATATATATGCTACTGGCTGCTGGTATTCTAGCTTCTGGCAAATATTAAAGAATGATTCAGCAATATTATAGCCAGATGCTAGGAGCCAGAATACTAGATGCCAGCAACCAACAGCCTTCTTCAAGTTGAGACAATGAGAATCGAACTTTCCAAAAAATAATTTTTATTGGTCAAATAGAATGCTCGAAATCCGATTTAAAGTAACTTGAAAAATGAAAAAGTTAGTTGGCATTAAGTGCTTATCTATTTAGTCAAGCATTTGTATTAATTGAAATTTTCAGTTTGGGTTGGAGTGTGAGTTTTGAGTGATTAATTCGGGACGCCCTTGCCAATTGAGCTTATCCAAAAATAGAAAAAGCACCCGAAGGTGCTTTTGTGGAGAATACCGGATTCGAACCGGTCGCCTTCCCGATGTTAATTCGGGACGCGCTTGCCAATTGAGCTAATCCAAAAACAGAAAAAGCACCCGAAGGTGCTTTTGTGGAGAATACCGGATTCGAACCGGTCGCCTCTTGCATGCCATGCAAGCGCTCTAGCCAAATGAGCTAATCCCCCAATAATTTATTTTACCGCTGCCGATAGTATTATCGATGTGAAATCGCAACGCAATTTCAAACTATAATAATCCCACACACAGCAATTACCACAGGTTAATAAAAAACAAATTCTGATGATACCAGAGTACCATCAGAATAGTCTTTTCAATTTTGTTTGAATATTATGCTTGTGCAATTGGCTCAATAGAAACAAATGAACGATCATTTGCTTTCTTTTTGAACACAACTTTACCATCAACTAAAGCAAATAAAGTATGGTCTTTACCAATACCTACGTTTTCACCTGGATGATGTTTAGTACCTCTTTGACGGATAATGATATTTCCTGCAATTGCAGTTTGACCGCCAAATATTTTTACGCCTAAACGCTTACTATGAGATTCACGACCGTTTTTTGAACTACCGACCCCTTTTTTGTGTGCCATTTCTTATTTCTCCTGACAATTATGCGTTAATAGAATCAATTTTAATTTTTGTGAAAGATTGACGGTGACCGTTCAATTTTCTGTAACCTTTTCTGCGTTTCTTCTTGAAAACGATAACTTTATCGCCTTTAAGATGACTCAAAACTGTAGCGTTGATTTTTACACCTGCTACGGTTGGTAAACCGATTTTCACATTTCCGTTGTTGTTAACTAACAACACGTTTTCGAGCTCAATGCTGGCGCCTTCAGCTTGTGCCAATCTGTGCACATAAACTGTTTGGTCTTTTTCAACTTTAAATTGTTGGCCAGCAATTTCAACTATTGCAAACATTATTTATTATTTTTTAAGGACGGCAAATATAAGTAACATATTAAATATTCCAATTAATAAAAGGCAAATTATTCAAAAAGTCTACCTGCCTTTCCCTTGAACAACCGTTAACACTGTGTATATCAGTATTCTAAAGTCGATAGCAATGGATCTATTTTCAATGTATAAAATATCAAACTTAAGGCGTTCTACCATTTGTTCTACATTTTCGGCATACCCGTATTTTACTTGTCCCCAACTGGTAATGCCAGGTTTTACCCTGTGTAAATGTTTGTAATGCGGTGCCAATTGAACAATTTGATCTATAAAGAACTTACGTTCTGGCCGTGGACCAACCAAACTCATTTCTCCTATTAACACATTAAAAAACTGTGGTATTTCATCTAAGCGATATTTTCTAAGCCATTTGCCTACAGGCGTAATTCTAGAATCATTCAGGCTAGAAAGCATTGGGCCTGCAACCTCTGAATCCTGAATCATGGTTCTAAACTTATAGATATGAAATGGTTTTCCCTTAAACCCAATGCGTATTTGTTGGTAAAAAATAGGACCATTTGAACCCATCTTTACAGCAATGGCAATCAGTATAAATAAGGGCAAAGCAACTAGCAAAACCATTGCGGAAACAAAAACATCTAAAACACGCTTCACCACTTTTTGCCATTGAGGCATGCTATCGTGGTTAATTTCTATGAGTGCGGTTCCAATTACGTTATTCATTCGCACTTGCCCACTCATCATATCATACAAATCTGGAATGATTTTAAGAACCACCTGTTGATCCTCCAAAACATTGGTAACCTTATTAATATCGTTGTGCTGCGAACTTTCTATTCCCAAAATTATTTCCTCAACCTCATACTTTTCTATGAGTGAAGGCAGTAATTTATAATTCCCTAAATTGGTTAAAACATCTTTTAATAAGTGTTTATCGGCATCGCCATTTACGCTTACAAAACCCTTAAAAATATTGCCCTGGGTGGTTCTTTCATTTAATAATTCTTGAACCAATTGCAAGGATTTTTGATTGTTTCCAACCACAATGGTATTGAATCCAATTTTCTTCTTCCTTAGTAAATTCTTAATAATACTTGCTCCTATCAGTCTAAAAAATAGGGTCAAACCGAAATTTAATACAAAAAGAGTTAGGATACTCTTATAATAAGATTGGTAGGATCTTACCTCATCATCTAATAATAGGGCAAAAAATAGGAGTACAACGCCAATAACGGTAACAGTAAAAGTTTTTGAAATTTCGTTGATTCTAGATTTGCGCCAAACATCTTTGTAATGACCAGCTAAGAAATACAGAATCACCCAATAAACGGGAATTAGAATAAGTGCTAAATAAAAGTTCTTATCTAATTCAACTGGGATTTTGTACCCAAACTTGTCGGATTCAATAATGTATTTTCTATAGGCAAAGAATACAGACCAACTGATACCGCCTGATAGTCCATCAAACAGAGCAATTAATAGGGTATGAATTCTTCTTTTATTAATCAAGGTATATAATTTTTATATTGTCAATCCATGCTTCGGGATTTACAACATCGGCTCTATTAAAACTAATAAACAATCGGTATTGAATGTTAGAACCTCTGCTATTTATTTCTGGCTGAAGATCTAAATACAACTTATTCCAATCCTCCTTTGGATTGGTAATATACATTTTTACTCGTGATGTTTCAAATTGTGCGTTTGTGGCGTACAAACCAACTGTAATTGGAATATTGCCCTTATAATCCATTTCCAAATAAAAATCGGTATAGGTAGGCCAATTGGTAAAAACTTTGGAATAAACTTCTAGGATATTTTCAGAACTGGCACCACTTCCCATTTGCACCCTTCCCGAATTCTTGCCTGGCAACCAAGCTTTATCAGAATTATCTTTTATAATGGTATCTCCATTTAATTTAAATTGAGGGTTGTATTCAAACTGCACGCCATTACCATCATAATCTTCCACAAAAGGGAAAAATGCATTTTCTACATAAGTAAATACGGGTTGAACCGAATCCACTTTATTTTCGGTAAGGTCAATGTCCTTCTCAAAAAAATTGAACATAGGATAAATGGCCTTTTGTTCACCATAGCCATTGTATTTAATTGCTGGTGAAATGCGGATATTTGTTTTCCCTGTATTTTGCAAAGGCACATCTGCACCTATAGCAAATAAGCCACGCGTTGTTCCGTTACTAAATACAAAAACATCTTCAACTTTTGCAGAAGGATATCCTTGAACATCTTGGTTATTGGAAGTTAATACAACAGGTTTAAGATGGATATAAGAAGGTACAAAAACATCTCTTTGTTTACAAGAAGTAATACCTAAAAAAGCCAATAATATAAATCCAAGTATTCTTTTGGGCATGAGCAAACCTAAACGATTAGGCCGCAAAAGTATTATCTTTTATTGATATTTAGTTTATCAATAATTTGATGTGCTACTTCAAGTGTCTGATAGTTATCGTAATGAGTTCTTAAGTTGAGGGATTGATTGGAGATAGAATCGGCAAAATAGGATAATTCACGCTTGATCATATCAGAAATATTCTTGGTTTTGGCAGTATTTAGCTCGTGTTCAATGTGATCAGGCACAGAAGAATTTAGCATAGATATTTTAAAATTATCCAAATTAAGGTTATAGGTTCTATTCTTCTGAAAAAAGCGTATGGCATTTTTTTGTTCAGATTCAAAATTACCACAAACCAAATTTACCACACAACCATTATCGAACTCTATTCTTACATTAATAAAATCTACATGAGCATGATGCAAGCAAGCTCCCGTTGCTCTAACTTTTCTAACGTTGGCTTTTACTAAGTTTAAGATTAACTCTAGTTCATTTAAGAGTAAATCAAACACCATATTTTCTAAACTATAGTTTAAAATAGTTGGGTCGAACCTAGCGCTTTCTATATAAAATGGCTGATCCAAAAGCCTTTTAAGCATTTGGTAATTAGGATGAAACTTTTCGTGGTGGGAAACATATAATTGAATATTTGCTTCATCTGCCAACTTATTTAACTCTTTTGCCTCTTCTAAATCTTCACTTAAAACTTGTTTTACAAAAACATGGCGGCAATTACGAATGGCATTGGAAGCAAATTGATAATGAGAACCTACTGGTGTTAGTATATCAACTGCATCCACTTTATGAATTAAATCAGAATAGGAATCAAATCGTTTGATTCCATACTTATTCTCAATGCCCAAGGCACTGCTCATATCATGGTCGTATAGACCCACTAAGTTAAACTCTTTAAGTTCAACTAGTTTTTCTATGTGCCGCTTACTTATTTCGTTGGCTCCAACAATGCCAATATTTATCATTCGCTTGGGGTGCTATTAATGAACACAAATGTATCCTTGCACAACTGCATAAGTGCGACATTAAAAGAATAGATTTAAACAGACCTATCTTAACTTATCATAAAAATTATACACCTCAAATAAAAAAACCTTCCTCATATAAAAATCGTATTTATAATTATTTGGTTCAGACCGAACCTAAAAAAATGTTGAGAAAAAAAACACTTTGACTAGGTAAATTAATTGGTTTTAGTGCTAATTGCAGGAAGAATGACAGAAACGGATACATACAAAGACAAAGGGGCTAGAAAACTACTAGTTAAGGAATTACGTGAAAAAGGAATACAAGACGAGCAGGTTTTACAAGCTATTCTTAAGGTACCTAGGCATCATTTTATTCACAAGGACTTTAGGTGGCATGCTTATCAAGACAAGGCTTTTCCTATTGGGGAAGGACAAACTATTTCACAACCATATACTGTTGCCTATCAAACTCAATTATTACATATTGAACCTAATGATAAAATACTAGAAATAGGAACTGGTTCTGGATACCAGGCAGCTATACTAATGGAAATGGGGGCTAAATTATTTAGCATTGAACGCCAAGAAAAGCTGTATTTAAAAACCAAAAAGCTATTAACAAAATTGGGTTATACAGGTACATTTATTTTAGGAGATGGTTCTGAAGGACACAAAGAAGGAGCGCCTTATGATAAGATTATTGTTACAGCAGGGGCACCAAAAATTCCAACAAGTTTGCTGGAACAACTTAAGATTGGTGGAATTTTGATTATTCCTGTTGGAGATAATAAAGAACAGGTAATGCATACACTTATTAAAAAGATGGATGGAAG
The DNA here is from genome assembly GCA_021740845.1 of Bacteroidia bacterium. Lineage (GTDB taxonomy): Bacteria > Bacteroidota > Bacteroidia > UKL13-3 > UKL13-3 > B1. The sequence continues at coordinate 245,678 of JAIOYZ010000001.1, read as the reverse complement.
CATTGAAAATATTGCTTTAGAAAAATTTCGTTTTGTGCCATTGATTGGAAATCAAGCCTGGTAATTGGGATAGTTTATCAACAAGAAAAGTGAAGAACTATTAGTTTGCTGACTAATAGCATATTAGTAATAAAAAGGATGCAAATAAACAAAAAGTTACCAGTTTAATTTTACAAGCACTTGACAATGCGGTTTCTTTTTCGTTTAACTTTGTTTTTACCAAATAAAAACATTTTTATGAAAAAAACACTACTTGTTGCAGCATTCGCATTAGCAGGTTCTTTTGCGTTCGCTCAAAAACCATCAGCTGGAAACAAAACTGCTGAGGTTAACTTGAATTTTCAAACTGGTACATCTGCAATCAGCTACAATTTGCCTGCAGAACTTCGATTACGTTATTTTTTAGCTGATAATTCAGCCCTTAGAATTCGCTTTGGATTAGCATCTGGTACCGACAAATCATCAGTTAAAAGTGTTAGTGGAGATGTTACTTCAGACATTACCAACAAAACTGGATTTGGTTTAACTTTAACTCCTGGATATGAAATGCATTTTGAAGGAACTAGTAAACTTTCTCCATATGCTGGTGCTCAATTGGGAATTTCTTTAGGAGGTAAAATGTCAACTGAGGTAACTAACTCAGCAGTCTCAAATCCTACATCAGGTGATGTTGTAAAAGACAATTCATTTAAAACAACCTCTGGTTCAGTATTTGGTTTAAATTTAGGTTTGATGATGGGTGCTGATTACTACATTGCTGATGGAGTTTATGTAGGTGCTGAATTTGGCCTAGGTTTATTTGGAATGACTTCTGTTGGTGAAGGCGAAACAACAGTGAAAATTGGTGGAAATTCTGTTACAAATAAAACTACTAAATCAAGCTCTAACAATCTATTTGGAGTATCTACTGGTGGTGTTCGTTTAGGATTTGTTTTCTAAATTTCATCTCAAAATTTTATAAAAAAAATCCCGACTTATTGCAAGTCGGGATTTTTTTTATTCTGTTCTTCTTAAACTTCTTTCTACATCACGTTCTTTTATACTTTCTCTTTTATCGAAGGCCTTCTTACCCTGACCAACTGCAATTTCTAACTTTATAAAACCTCTATCAGATTCGAACAATTTTAGTGGAATAATAGAGTTTCCTTTTTCTGCTGCTTTGGTTTTTAGTTTGTTTAATTCCTTTTTCCTTAGCAATAGTTTCCTCAGCCGAAAAGGCTCGTGGTTAAAATGGCTTCCTTGTTTAAAGGTGCCGATATTCATTCCTCTAATAAATAATTCATCGCCCTTAAAAAAACAAAAAGCATCACTAATACCCGCATTTCCTAGGCGAATTGATTTAACCTCTGTGCCAGTAATTTGAATTCCTGCAACATATTTTTGTAACAAGATGTATTCAAATCCCGCCTTCTTATTTACTATATGAATATCTTTCTTCAGTGCCATTCCATTTCCCACACTTCATGGGGAGGCGAATTTAATCTTTCCTTTCCGATAATTTGTTAAAGAGTGATTCTAGCTTTTCTTTTTTTAGTATTTTTTGTCCTTGCTCTCCTTTTGCAATAAGCCTCTCTCCTATTTTTGCCTCGTATGAACAAACAATTTCATTTTTCTCTAACTTAATAATTTTGGCTTCAAACCTAACCTGAGAGCCTAGCAATGCCGGACTCTGATGTTCGATGCTTAAAAAAGTTCCAATGCCTTCTTCGTCGGCTTCTTTCATTTCTAAAACAAATAAGCGGCAACACCATTCGGCATCTCTACCTAAAGCAAATGTAGCATAAACAGGATGAACCGAGCCACTTTCAAAAGAGGCAGTATCCTTTTCTCCAACGAGTATTTCATACGATTTTAAATCGCCAATGTTAAATGGATTTTTCATAATCTAGCGAACAACCAAAATAGGAATTTTAACCATATGCCTAACTGCATCAACGGTTGAACCAAAAATTAAATCTTTTATTCCAGAGTGGCCATGTGCTCCCATTACTAATAGTTGCAACTCACAATCCTCGCTAATCTTTTTAATATTGCGAGCTCTTGCTCCATAGCCCAAACGGTATTCAACATTATAACCGGCTTCTTTTAAATCATTAGCATAAGATTGAATCCATTGCAAATCTTTAAGGGTTTCCTTGTCCATTACCTCTTCTCCATATTGCTTTGCAGCTGCCGATTCTACGATATGAATCAAAAAATATTGAGAAGTTTTTCCACCCAAATCCAATGCATGTTTGATCCCAATTTCATCATGTGATGTGAAATCTACAGTGATACCAATTTTATGAAATGTGTCGGGTTTACTTAAATCCAATTTTTGAATCGGTTGGTGAGGAATCATTTGTTTTTCCTTGATCGCTGTAACAATTGGATTTATTGTAACATAAATTAAAAGAAAGGCAATAAATGCTAAAGATGCATAAAGAAGCACAAGCCATGGTAAAGAATTTCCATAATCTGAAATAAAAAAGGAGGTTAATTCTTGTCCAACTAATTTAATGTTTAACCCAACAATTATTACAGCAGAAAACCAAGCCAAAATTCTTATCCATAATTTATTGGAAAACTTACCCATTAATTTTTCACTACTTGTAAAATGAATTAAAGGGATAATTGCAAAACCAAGTTGCAAGCTTAGAATAACCTGACTTAATATTAAAAGTTCCCCTAATTGACTTTCACCGTAATACAAAATGGTAAAAACAGCAGGTACCACTGCAACCAATCGGGTTATGATTCTTCTTGCCCATGGACTAATTCGTAGGTTCAAAAAGCCCTCCATAACTATTTGCCCAGCTAAAGTGCCAGTAATTGTGGAGGATTGACCAGCAGCAATTAAGGCAATGGCAAATAAAGCAGGAGCTAAATCACCAAAAATCCCACTTAACAATTGATGGGCGTCTGAGATATCTGCCACTTCATTGTAACCATTGGTATGAAAAGCAGCTGCAGCTAATACTAAAATGGCAGCATTTACAAAAAATGCTGCGTTTAAGGCAATTGCAGAATCAAAGAAATTAAATTTAAGGGAGCGTTTTATGCCTTCATCATTTCTGGTAATTCTTCTGGTTTGAACCAAGGAAGAATGAAGGTATAAATTATGGGGCATCACGGTTGCTCCTATAATACCGATTGCAATATACAAAGCATCACCAGTAAGAGAGCTAGGTATAAAACCAGCCGCCAATCCACCAAAATCTGGTTTTACAATAAACATTTCCGTTAAGAAAGATATTCCAATAATGGTTACCAAACTCACTATAAACAACTCCACTTTACGGATGCCTTTATTGATTAAAAACAAAAGCAAGAAAGTATCAAAAACAGTAATTAAAACTCCATACAGCATGGGTAGATGAAAGAGTAGGTTCAAACCGATGGCCATACCAATTATTTCTGCTAAATCTGTAGCAGCAATGGCAATTTCTGCCAAAACATAAAGCGAAACATTTACCCAACTTGGATATTGTTGGCGGCTAGCTTGAGCCAAATCCCAACCCTTTACTACGCCTAATTTGGCAGCTAAACTTTGCAATAAAATAGCCACCCAATTACTCAATAATAAAACCCAAATTAAGGTATAACCATACCTACTTCCACCAGCAATATCTGTTGCCCAATTGCCGGGATCCATATAACCTACACTAACCAAGTAGGCAGGACCAATAAACGCAAGAAAAGATTTAAATCTACCTTTATTCTGAGTTGCATCCACACTTTCATGCACTTCACTCAGAGATTTGTCTGAAAGTTTATTCATAAGAAATGCCCTTTTTAACTAAGATATTTCTAACTACTTCGTTGCTCAATTGCATTTTAGAATTTTCATTGAGCCAAATTTGCACCGATTGATCAAATTCACTAATTTCCATTATTCGAATTTTTTTGCCAAGGGTTAATTCATTTTTCTCCAAGTGTTTTAGGAAAACTGAGCTATGGTTAACCACGCCACTAATAACACCTTCTTCTCCAGTTTTCAATTCATTTAATTGTACAAAATTTCCTCTTTGAATCTCTCCATCTCTTGCTGGAATTGGATCTCCATGTGGATCGTGTTTAGGAAAACCTAAAAATTCATCCAATTTATCTACCAATTCTTGCGATTGAATATGTTCCAATTGCTCTGCAATATCGTGAACGGTATCCCAAGAAAAGTTTAACTTGGTATGCAAAAATGTTTCCCACAAACGGTGCTTTCTAACCGTTTCAATTGCAACCCTTTTTCCCTCCGCCGTTAATTCTACACCTTTATACTTTTCGTATTTTAGCAATTTCTTTTCAGATAGCTTCTTAACCATATCTGTAACAGATGCAGCTTTGGTTTGAACACTAAGCGCAATGGCATTTGTGTTAATATTGGCATCCGATTGCTCTTGCAATTTATAGATGGCTTTTAAATAATTTTCTTCTGTAAACGAATACATGTCACAAACTTATAAATATTTTTAGATAAGTCTAAAAATATTTTTTATTTACACTAAAAATCAAATTTCCCTATCCCCAATTTTTGATTAGTTTTGTGCCATTATGTGGAATAAATTTTTGCAGTATATTCTGTTTTGGAAAAAGCCAAACCCTGACACTCCGTCATCATTTAACCTAAAAGTGATGCATGGAATAAATCGAATTAGCATTTTGCTATTCCTTTTTGCCATAATTGTACTAATTGTGCGAATGGTACGCTCCTTGTAAGAAATCCATCTCAAAATAAACAAGTATGATTTTATACATTATCGTTCCTATGCTGCTTAGCTTTTATGTGAGCTGGCGCTTTAAATCTAAGGTAAAAGAATATTCTCAAGTTGGCTTAGCTAACCATTTAACAGGTGAAGAAATTGCCAAAATGATGTTAAAAGACAATGGCATTTTTGATGTACAAGTATAAAGTGTTGAAGGCCAATTAACCGACCATTACCATCCAGAAAAGAAAACTGTGAATTTGAGTCATGACGTATTTTACGGCAGAAGTGTAATTGCCGCAGCAGTTGCTGCACACGAATGCGGGCATGCCGTGCAACATTCTAAAGCCTATGTTTGGCTTCAATTTAGATCGAGTGTGGTGCCAGTTGTAAGCATTGCATCTAAATACATGCAATGGGTTTTATTAGGAGGTATTTTGTTACTTAATAGTTTCCCAGCATTATTATTAGCAGGTATTATTTTGTTTGCAGCAACAACTTTGTTTTCAATTATTACTTTGCCTGTAGAATTTGATGCAAGTAGAAGAGCATTGGCTTGGTTGGATACAAAAGGAATTGTAAGACAGGATGAATATCCAATGACTAAAGATGCGTTAAAATGGGCGGCTAGTACTTATGTTGTAGCAGCATTGGCATCTATTGCCACCTTATTGTATTACCTTCAAATTTATATGGGTAGAAGAGATTAATATCTCCAATCTAACTATTAATATTTAATCGGTTTGAACCAAAATATATTGGTTCAAACCGATTTTTTTTTAGATTTTATTTAACAAAAATTCTTGGCAATAAGCTTTTACCAAACCTTGGGTGTATCTAAATTTTTCTAGAATTTCATCTTCGGTACCTGTTGCTTTTGCAGGATCTGGAAAATTATAATGAAAGCGTTCTGCATTGCCAGGAATATAAGGGCAATTTTCATTTGCATGATCGCACACTGTGAGGATATAATCAAAAGGAATATCCAAATATTCTAAAACATTATTGGAAGTATTAGAAGAAATATCAACGCCATCTTCTAACATAACTTTAACGGCTCTTTGGTTCAAACCATGAGTTTCTATACCTGCGCTATAAATGGCAGCTTTGCCAGCAGCGAACTTCTCTAAATAACCATGAGCCATTTGACTACGGCAACTATTTCCAGTGCATAAAACGAGTATTTTTTTCATTTAATAATACTTAAGATTTTGAATATTTTTTTTGTTGATTTTTAGCAAATTTCACCAAGGCCAACATAATTGGAACTTCCACCAAAGGACCAATAATACCAGCAAATGCCTCCCCAGATTGCAAACCAAAAACACCAATTGAAACAGCGATGGCCAATTCAAAATTATTGCTTGAGGCAGTTAGGGAAACAGTTACATTTTTCTCATAAGATATGCCTATAGATTTTGCAATAAAAAATACCGACATAAATAAAATAAGGAAAAATAATAGTAGTGGAATGGCAACTCTAATTACTTCAAATGGCAACTCTAAAACGCTTGCGCCCTTGAGAGAAAACATTAGAAAAATAGTGAACAATAATGCAATTAAAGTAAGAGGTGAAATAAATGGAATAAACTTTTGGTTCAACCATTTGTCACCTTTAAAGTTTAAAACAATTTTTCTAGTTATATAACCAGCCAAAAACGGAATGCCTAAATAAATACCAACTGTTTTGGCAATCTCCGACATGGGAATATCCACTACCAAGTTTTTTAATCCTACCCAAGCAGGCAAAACAGATAATAGGAACCAAGCATAGCCACTAAACAATAAAATTTGAAGGATGCTATTTAAGGCAACCAAACCTGTTCCGTACTCTCTATTTCCTCCAGCAAGTTCGCTCCAAACCAAAACCATGGCAATGCAAGGTGCAATTCCAATTAAGATTAATCCTGTGAAATATTCGGGATTATCTTGCATGAAAATACATGCCAAGGTAAACATTACCAATGGGGCAATAATCCAATTGAATAATAAGGTAAAGCCAAGCAATTTTACATCCTTAAAAACGGCAGGTAACTCTTGGTATTTTACCTTTACAAAAGGCGGAAACATCATTAATAATAAGCCTATTGCCAATAACCAATTTGTACTTCCAGAAGAAAACAAATTACTATTTAATACCTCAACAAATTGAGGAAAAACAACGGATACAGACAATCCTAAAGCAATGCTTAGAAAAATCCAAAGCGTTAAAAACCTATCTAAAAACTTTAATTTCATAATCGCTCACCAATTAGCAACAGCCACCACCAGGAGTACAACAAGCTTCAGGTTTTTCGGCATAAACAGTTATGCTAAAAATTCCTTGACCTTTAGTTTCAAATTCATTCAAAGCATTTTCATCTAAGTATTTGGCCAAAATATCGTTTGGTATATTTATTACTTTTTCTTTTTGAACCAAGATATTTTTGAATCCAGCTTCCTGAATAAACTGCAAATACTCTTCTTTTTGAATGGCACCACTAACACAACCCGCGTACATTTCTGCAGCATTTTGCAATTCTGTAGGAAGTATTCCTTTAAGCACAACATCTGAAATACTGAAATGTCCACCAGGCTTTAACACACGAAAAATTTCGTTGATTACATTCTTTTTATTTGGAACTAAATTGAGCACACAATTACTCACTACCACGTCTGCTCTATCTGCTGCAACAGGCATTTTTTCTATATCACCAAAGCGGAACTCTACATTATTATAGCCCAAATTATCAGCATTGATTCTTGCTTTATCAATCATTTCTTGGGTAAAATCAATGCCTATTACTTTACCAGATTCGCCAACAAAACTCCTCGCAATAAAACAATCGTTGCCTGCTCCGCTGCCTAAATCTATAACGGTTTGTCCGGGAGCTAATAAAGCATGTTCGGTTGGTATTCCGCAACCCAAACCTAAGTCGGCATCAACTGCATAACCTTCTAATTTTGTATAATCTTCACTCATGATATTATACACTTCTGTAGAACAAGAACCGCTACCACAGCAAGAACTCATATTTGTTTCTTTGTCTTGGTTAGCAATTTCTGCATACTTTTCTCTTACCAATTCTTTTAATTCCAAATCTGTTTTCATAATTTTTTCTTTTAATGATTTAACAACATTGTTTTTGATTTTTATTTATTTCAACCATGGCTAAATTGAAAAGACCTTGCACCTTGCTAAAGTTTTCCCAATTGATGCAATAACAAGAACGCACACCAGAAACGGTGCCTTTCACTAGTCCTGCCTTTTTCAATTCTTGTAAATGCTGCGAAACTGTTGATTGAGCCAAAGGCAATACTTCTACAATCTCTCCACATATACATTCGTTGCGTATTGCCAACTCTTTCATAATGGCAATTCTTGCAGGATGACCCAAGGCTTTGGCAAATTCTGCCAAGGCAATATCCTCTGAACTAAATAGTGATTTCTTGTTAACAGCCATGCCTTAATTTTATATCGCAAATATACGATGAATAAAATTTAATATACAAAAGCTTAACCCAAATTATTTTTCAATTACCTGATTTGGAGCTTGTTTAATTGCCTTTGGTAGCGTGTAGCATTTTCTTGATGTTGCGCAAAAGATGCTGCAAAAGAATGGTAGCCACTAAAATCTTCGCGAGCACAAAAGTAAATATATTTGTGTTGGGTAAAGTTTAATACCGCATCAATGGCTTGGATAGAAGGAGAACAAATTGGCCCTGGAGGCAAACCTGCATTAAGGTATGTATTATAAGGCGAATTAAGTGCAGTATGAATTCCAGTAACTCGTTTTATACTTTTATCGTTCCAAGCATAAATTACTGTTGGGTCTGCTTGCAAGGCCATTCCCATTCGCAACCGATTGATATAAACACCAGCTATCACAGGCATTTCATCTATTTTATTACTTTCCTTTTGAACTATAGATGCTAGAGTACTTACTTGGTTTTGGTTCAAACCGCAATCTAAAGCTAACTTAATGCGCTCTGCTGTCCAGAAAGAATTATACTCCTTATGCATGCGATCTAAAAAAGCTAGAGGATTGGTATTCCAATAAACATTATAAGTGTTGGGAATAAACATGCCAACCGTATTTAAAGAATCAAATCCCCATTTATTAAAAATGCTGGTGTCTTTTAAAAAGTATAACCACTGAGCACTATCCAACTCAAAATTACGCCCTAGAAATCCTGCAATATTTTCAAGTCTTTCGGCATATTTAAATGTTAGGTTAATGGTTTCTTGCCTTCCATTGATAAGCATTTTTATAAGATCATAATTGCTCATTCCCACTTTTAACAAGTACCTGCCTGGCTTAATTTTTTCATCTAAATTTAGGATATTAGCAAGGCGACTAAATGATTCAAAATTGTTTAAGTAATAACCTTTTTCCAATTCATTATAAAAACGATTCATGTCTTTATTGGAATGGACAAAAATATAGGTTTTGCCCTGGCTGTATTTTAATCCTACATTAGAACTAAACACATCTGAGTATAATTTATAAGCAGCAATAGCTAACAAAAAAAGCAGTACCAAGCTAATGTTTCTAAAACTCTTGCCGGGTTTAGCGTTAGGATTTATAAAGGATTTCTGCATAAATAATTTAGTGTAACGAATTTGCTAATTCAATAATTAAAACCAAAACTACTTTCTGCACCATTTATTCAGAATTTAATTGTTGGAGCAAATCCTTTACTTGCTGGTTATCTGGATTTGCGTTTAAAATTAGTTGTAAGTCTTTTTTTGCTTTGTCTTTTTTTCCAAGAAGATTGAACAATGCTGCTCTATTTAACAAGGCTTGAAAATTATCAGGATCGAGGCTTATCGCTTTATTATAGGCTTGTAAGGCCAAATCACTTTGTTTTGTATTAATATATGCAAATCCCAAATTTATCCATACATCTGCTTGCTTGGGTTGTTTGGCCAAGCTAACTCCAAATAAAGAAATGGCATTTTTAAACTCCCCTAATTCCACATAAGTTATTCCCAGTTTATTAATAAAAGATAAATTATCTGGGGCTAATGTCGTGGCTAAAATATAGGACTCTTGTGCATTTTTGGTTCGACCCAAATTTTGATAAGCCTGACCCACACGATAACAAACCCAAGGATCTTTCTCTAATTTTAAATCTATGGTTTGAGCCAATTGAATGATTTCTTCCCAATTATTTTTTAAATATAAATAGTGAATTTTTTGAGCAGCAAAATTGGGTTGATCCGAAAATTGGTTCAAATAAAAATTGGCAGAATCTAATGAAATAGCTTCGCCTTCAAATTTCTCGAAGTAATTTAAATAGGCATTTGCTTTGGTTTGAGCATTGCTTTCCTTTGCGTTTACAGCATAAATCCCAGCAAATTTCCTAAGATCGCTAAGTTGTTTTTCTTTTATAGGAATCTTAATTTTATGATCGTGAACACTTACATGCGGAATGTCTATTGAACCACTTTTAGGCATATGGCATTCAACACAATTGTTGTTGTTAAGCAATCTAGTTTCTTTCACCTCTTTGCAAGAATTATCTTGATGACATTTTAAACAGGCATTGTTAAAAATTTGCTTGCCAGTTACCTTAACACTTACATGTGGATTATGACAAGTAATGCATGTTAGGTTCATGCTACTAAAAGCTTTACCCGGTTCTGATTTATTGGTTTTATTGGATTCAATAAAGCATTTACTTAACTGCAAACGTTGCGCATGCGAAGCCATAATAAACTCATCGTCTTTGCCCTCATATTTTGGAGAAAACACTTCGTAAACATCACTTAGGCGCATTCCAGGTCTAAAATCTGCAAAGGTTTTACCTGGTTTTAAAATAGCATTTCCTTGTAAGTGGCAACGCTGACAAACATCTATTTGTAGTTCCCAACTTAGCTTTCGGGGATTAACAATGGTATAATCTATTTGCGTGCTGGTATCAATAAAAATTCCATGATGCTTCTCTGTTGTATGAGCCTCGCCAGGACCATGGCATCTTTCGCAATCGATGCCTTCGGGTATTTTTTCAAATTTATTTACAGAACCAGGAGAAAGAACAGGCATGGCATTGTGGCAACTCATGCATTCAAATTCGATGGCACGGGAGAAGCGAACATTTCTTCCATTTTCAAAGCCGGGAGGCAAATCCCATTTTCCTTTTTGCGCATACCAAGTTAAAGGCAATTGGTAAATAAAACCATTGCTTGAACCCAAATGAGAATTGGTATGTTGGCCAGAACCAATTATATAATCTACTCGCTCAGTTCTTTTGAAAAGGGTGTCTTTTCCTTGCAAGCGAAACTCAGTTATGTATAAAGTATCTTTTAACCAATGAGGTAGATAATATAGATTTAAACTAGAATCGTAAATTGGTTTTAAGTTATGAAAATTAGCCGTAGACTTTTCTTTTGTGGCTCTGCCAAACGATTGCCCCATACCAGTTTGTATAAAGGATTCGTAGATGCTTGGATGGCAAGCACGACATTGCTCCATACCAACATAATGAATGGTATCCGAATGGTTTAAATAGGGAGAGGCAGATTGGGTAGAATTTTGATTGCAGTAAAAATTGAAAAAGGCGATACCTAGTAAAATTAATAAAAATGGAAAAATAAACGCCTTTTTCAAATGAAGAATCTTAATTAATTTCTGCTTGCCAAGCCATCATTCCACCAATTAAATTTCTTACATTGGTAAAACCTTCGCTCATCATAAACATTTTGGCATTGTTACTTCTTGCGCCACTACGACAATGAACAATAACTTCTTGGTCTTTTAGGTTACTTAATTCGGCTAATTTACTAGGTAACTCATTTAATGGAATTAAGGTTGCTCCAATATTAAACTCCTCAAATTCGTAAGGTTCTCTTACATCAATGATGTTTAATTTTTCTCCATTTTGCATGCGTTCATGCAGTTCGTGTATATTTATATCTGACATATCTTTATTAATGACGAATGATTAATTTTTTTGCGAATTTCTGTTCTGTTAATTTATTTTCAAAAATAAGAATGTAAAATCCTTCAGTAACTTCTGGCAATTGAATTTGATTATTGGAAACAACTAATGTGGCCACCTCTTTTCCAGAAAGGTCAATCATTTTTACAGCATAATTTTGTGCATTTTTTAAATCGGTTTGAACCAAATTATGCGCTGGATTTGGAAAAAGATTGAATTGAATTTCTTCCTTTTGTTGAATTTCATTTACTGCAGTTGGAACACCATAAAATCTTCCCATTATCGGACGAATCATCAAAGCACCAGCTATTTCTGAAGGATACCATCTTCCATCCATTTTAAAGAACATATTTTGGTTCAAACCGAACCTGTAATTTTTATCTAAACCAATGTTTAATAAAAAGGCATTGGTTTGTTCCCAGCCTATATAAAATGAATCTGTAACTGCAATTGGATTTGAAAACAAGAAGGAAGTAAATCCATTAATTTGATTGGTATAAATAGGTTTGTTTACATCTTGAGAATACAAAACCACATCGTTAATGGCTGGATCAAAAAGAGGCGAAATCGATTTCCAAACTTTTAATTTAAAACGTTGCGTGCTCACATCTAATTCGGATTGGTTGAAAAAAACATAAACACCAACAATAGAATCTGGAACCTCTAATTTGTATTTTAAACTTGCACCCACATTGGTCTTCTTTTGAATTCCATAACCACTTTCGGCAGTGCCATCATCGTAGGCATAGTAATTACTAAAAATGGTAGGAACACTAAAAGTATCGTTGCCCGTAACATTATCGTTTTGGTTGCCACTAATTTTTACCCGGTAGCGAGTTTGAAAAATAAAACTATCTGCCTCTGTAATAGTGGTAGAAAAATTAAAACCTTTGTCGATGCTTACCGTGCTATCACTTGTTGCCAAAATGGTAGGTAGGATATTATTGTATTTATCTAAGGTATCTCCCTCTGGTTTTAAAACAGTTCTAAAATAATCCACCGCATAAGGTTGGTTATCGTGATTTACCAAGCGCAACAAATCTACCTCATGCAAATAAGCCCCTTGATTGGCTTGATATTGCCTCCAAGGCATGCTGGTATAAGGTCCTAAATAAATTGGCGGCGTATTGCTCAAAGCCAAATCTTTATTGGCATCGTTCAGCTTTCTGCCTTTGTTGAAACGAATATAATCTACATGCCAATGACTTAAATTTCCACTTTGGCTTCCTCTATTTTTGATTCTAATTTGAAATTCGGAATGGAAAAATTTTGGATCCGTAACTACATATTGAAATAAGTAGAATGTATTTAACAAAGAATCATCTGCCGCAATCATTTTTATGATTTCAAAAGAATCTTTTTCAAAAGCAGAACTTCTCAATTCAATAATCAGCGAATCATCAGGGAAAACTTGGTTGGTGGTTCCTTGTGGCTCGTATTGATAATAAAAACTTAGAATTACAGAATCGGAAGCTTGTAAGCTGCTTAAATTGATTGGCCAAGAAGTTAAATAATCACAAATGGCCTTGGTTGGGAATTTAGAATACGCATTTCCGTTTTGATCCAAACCATCGAAGGTAGCCACATTAATACTTGGATGTTTTACTGGAAAATCATTGTTAACATAAACAAAATTGTCTAACCATCTTTCAGTACTTACCCTAACTCTTGAATTTGAAAAATCATCAAAAAACGGCAAGGCAATTGTTTTATTTAAACGTATTCCCGATAAAGAATAAAAGGCCTCATTGCTTTTGCTTGCGTTACTTTTAAAAACAAATCTCGATTGAAAATTAGCATGTCTATTTCTTCCGGAATTGATATTGAAAGTGAAATTTGTAAATTTATTTAAAGCAATACCATTGAGTGCCAAAACCCTTACCCATTGTCCTAAATTGTTTTTAAATTCAACAATCAATGAATCGTTTAAAGTATTGTTGGTACCAGACCTTAAAACAAAAGAATACAATATTGTATCTGCCTCCTCAAATGCCATTACATTGAAAGGATGTGTATAAAAAGTATCTGTTCCGTTATAGGTATTATTGGCATTAAAGTAAACAGAATCCAATGCATCATGCACATCTAATTTGGCAACATTTCCATAAACATAGCCTAAATCAGCACCCAATTTTACCTTCACATCTGGAGCCGCAAAATAATCCCAAACTACCATGGAATCAATAGGTGTAAACACACGTTGGTAATTATAAAATGGCAAACTTAATTTATTAGCTAATACCAATTGAGAGACCCCAAAATTATCAATATCTGCCGTACTTGGATTGGAAATAAAGGCACTAAATTTAATTGCAAATATGCTTGAACCAAATTGTGATGCTGGCAATTCTATTAAAACCTCTCTGCCACCTAACATGGCATTTGGACTTTGCCAAAGCAATTGCCATTGTCCAAATCTATCTAGGCCATAAACTAGTAAAGAATCATCCGCTTTATATGAATTTCCTGGTGAAAGGGTAAAGCTTAAAAATACTTGTGAAGCATTTAATGTATTAATGGAATTGCTACTTATTTCATCTCCAAAAACGGAACTTGGATAAACATTTCCATTGCTATCTAAGGCATTAAATATTAACTTTCTATTTGCTATAGAGCACGAATTGCTTTGCCAATAAATGGGATTGGCCTTACCAGAACCAACAAAAAAATCAATTAAAGGAAAAACACCTTCAGCTTTTTTATTTTGAGCAAGCTCAACTTTTCTATTGGAGCTATTTGCCAATTTGGGATTAGAATTTAAGGGGACACTAACCTCTTGTGCCCAAAGGGAGCAAGAAAGCAAACTTAAAATTCCAAGTAAAAATCCTTTAGTTTTAATCATTAAGGTATAGAAAGATAAATATCTACAAAATCACCACCTGAAAGCGTTGCACCTTCTTCGAAGGGAGGATTCTGCCTTTGAACTACAGCGCGGCTGCTATCTTTTACAGGACCTTCGTAAACAACAGTTCCAAGCTGCAACAACGAAGTTTGCAATACATTTGTTGCATCTAATAAAGATAAGCCTTTAAGGTTTGGTAAGGAAACCAATGCTCCCCCACTTCCATCTCCTACCACTAAATCAATGGCAGCACCTTTTGGAATTTTAACACCCGGCTGCAAACTTTGTCCTTTCCACAATTGATCTAAAATAGCGTTTTGAGCGATATCTGGCTTAAAACTTACATTACCAACTATCAAACCCATACCTGTTAATACAGTTTCTGCATAACGCAAAGAGCTATTAATTAAATTAGGCATAAGAACGGTAGCACTCGCATCAGAATTAATGCTTAGATAAACAATTCTATCTTCTTTTACCTTTGAGTTTGCATTTGGATTTTGCTCTGCAACTCCCAATTTTGGTAGTTTATCAACAAAAACGGTATCGGTAATTACGTACCTTAATTTCTTTTGTTGTAAAATTTTCTCGGCTTCCTCAATATTTAAGCCTTGCAAATTGGGCAAAGTTAAGGATTGCCCATGTCGGGTATAAACGCTCAACACTTGTGCAGCAAGCCATACGAGCACGTATACTACTACCCCGATTAAAAATAAATTTATTACTAATGTTTTTATGAATCTCACGGTTGCAAAATATTAATAATTTAAGAGAGTACAAAGCTATCTTTGCCACCATGTTTTCATTTCAAGATATCATCACTATTACACTAACCCTTTTTGCCATTATTGATATAATTGGCTCTTTGCCAGTAATTATTAGCATTAAGAATAAGGAAAATCATTTAGATAGCGGCAAGGCAACCCTTTCTGCTGGGGCTTTGATGATTGCATTCTTATTAATTGGAGAGCAGTTTTTACAACTTTTTGGGGTAGATATTCAATCATTTGCCATTGCGGGCTCCATTGTAATTTTTATTATTGGCTTAGAAATGATTTTGGGAATTGAGCTATTAAAGAACGACCCAGCTGCAAAAACAGGAAGTATCATCCCAATAGCTTTCCCAATTATTGCAGGTTCTGGAACGCTTACAACCATTATAAGTATGCGTGCTGTATATAGTTTACCAAATATCTTTTTGGGTATTTTGGTGAACCTAATATTTGTTTATATCGTTTTAAAATCCTCGTCTTGGATTGAAAAAATGCTTGGAGATTCTGGACTGACACTCGTTCGGAAATTTTTCGGAATCGTTTTATTGAGCATTGCTGTGCGTATTTTCAAATCAAATATTTACGGACATCCATAAAAAAAGCAGAAAGATTTCTCCTTCTGCTTTTCAAAATTTAGGTTCAAACCAAATTAAGCTTGGCCAGTTGGGCCACCAAAGTTCATTGGAAAAGGTGGTGTTGAATCGTTGATGGCAATATCTCCATTGATGTCTTCAAATTTGCTGATATTATCATTTAAAGCCATTAATAAACGCTTGGCATGATCTGGTGTTAAAACTATTCTTGATTTTACTTTTGCCTTAGGCACACCTGGCATTACGCGCACAAAATCTATAACGAACTCGCTATTTGAATGAGTAATAATTGCTAAATTAGAATAAATGCCCTCAGCCATTTCTTCGCTTAACTCAATTTGTAATTGATTTGGGTTATGTTCTTGATCCATGATTTGTAAATTTCGACGAAGATATAATTTGCTTTGAAATTGCCTTTGTTTTTTCTGTTAAATTCCGCCACCAAACTACCTGTCCTAAATGAAAACACAGAATCCAATCTTTCTCGCTATCGTAATTATAGGCATTCTATTGCTTTTTCTACAAAGCCTTTTAGACTTCAGCGCTTTGGTTCAAACCGAATTACAACCCAAATTTTACGCCGTTCTTGCGGGTGCTAGGTTGCTAGCTTTAATGTATTTGATTTATTTTGGAACCTTTTATAAAAGCCTGCAAGGAAAAATTGCCATGGTATTTTTTGCCTTCCTATTTATTGGAACTATTTTTAAAATTATGCATTGGAATTACGGAGAAGAAATTCTCATTTCCTCCAGCATGCTAATCGCTTTAAGCTATTTATTTAGGTTCGGTTTGAACCAAAATAAACATGCAATAAGCTGGTTGAAATTGGCATGGGTAGTGCTCATTTTTGCTGTGGCACCCTGGATTGATACGCATGGGCCCTTGCAAAAAATGAACTACCTGCACGACTATCTTTTTTGGATAATTCTAATTTATCAATCGTTTTTAATGAGTAAAGAAAAATTGAATTGAAAACTTTAATTTCTTTCATTCGGGATACAAGTGCGTTCCTTATTTAATCCCCATAATTCCTTCTGAATTATTTTGTAAAATGGAATAAATTAATAGATTTGATTTAGTTAAATTCTTTTAGAACATGTTAGGCATATCTTATTTCACCTTAATTATTGAAGGTTTAGAACATACTATTTATGCTAGCCCAATAGGAATTCACCTAAAAAAACAAGCAACTATTAAATCTGGTAAAGTCGAAAAATTATTTTTTTATAGTGATTTAAGAGACTCAAAATATCAAAGTCTAGTTGATAAAAATGAAATTTACTCTAGTGTTAAATTTGGAAAAAGCATTTTAAATATTGGTCAGGATTTTGAGGAATATTATTTGGGTAGTTTCCAATTAGATTACGATGAAAAGAAATTTTGGGATTGGAGAGGTAAATCTTCCAATTTTGGTGAAAAAGAGGTGGTAATTTTAGCCGAAGCATTATTCAACCAAAAAACAGAATTCAAAAAAATACTAATTTTTACCCCAACCCTTCCTTCTCAATTAAATTTTAAAAAAGGACCAATTAAATATTAGATGTAAGATTGTAAATCCAAAATAATTTTCGATCTATTCAACACGGAGGTTTAATCAGTAAATTAAAAAACCTCAATTATTCACCCAAAACAGGAATTAAATCCATTTACATTTTAATACAAACATTCTTGGCTTCGGTAAAGAAACGCAAGGCTTCCCAGCCGCCTTCTCTTCCTACACCACTTTGTTTCATGCCACCAAATGGAGTACGTAAATCGCGCAATAACCAGCAGTTAATCCATACAATTCCACTTTTCATTTTAGCCGCCACTCGGTGTGCTTTGGTTAAATTTTCTGTCCAAACGGAGCAAGCCAAACCGTAATCTGTGCTATTGGCCATTTCCAAAACCTCTTCTTCTGTATCAAATGCTTGTATGGTTACAACCGGACCAAAAATTTCTTCTTGATTGGTTCTGCACAAATGCCCCAAACCCTCAACAACTGTTGGCTCAATAAAATAACCTGTTTGGCATCTGCCTTCAGGATTGGTACTAACGCCACCACATAAAATGGTTCCTCCCTCCTCTTTTGCCAATTCAATATAACTTAAAACTTTATCGAAATGCATTTTGCTGGCAATGGCACCAACCTTGGTATCTGGCAATAAGGGGTCACCCACTTTTAAAGCCTTTACTTGTCCTACAAAAGCTGTTTTAAACTTCTCGTAAATGCTTCTTTCAATATATAACCTTGAGCCACACAAGCATATTTCACCTTGATTGGTAAAGCTAGCACGCACCACTTCTTTTACTGTTTTATCAAAATCGCAATCGGCAAAAACGAGAGTTGGATTTTTACCACCCAATTCCAACGACAATTTCTTAAACATTGGCGCAGCCACACGAGCAATTTCTGCACCTGTTTTGGTACCGCCCGTAAATGAAATTGCAGTAATATTTTTATGCGCTACCATGGCTGAACCAACTTTTGGTCCTAAGCCATGCACAATATTTAAAACACCTTTTGGCAAGCCAGCCTCCATACATATTTTGCTAAACAAATAGGCTGTCATGGGAGTAATTTCACTTGGCTTTGCTACCACACAATTTCCAGCAGCAATGGCTGGAGCAATTTTCCAAGTAAACAAATACAAAGGCAAGTTCCAAGGACTAATACAACCTACTACACCAATTGGAGTGCGCAAAGTATAATTGATAGCATGGTTTCCCATTGGATGCGCTTCTGATGCATAATGTTCAATAGCAGTTGCAAAAAAATGAATATTGGCTTGAGCTCTTGGAATCTCTCCATTTTTTGCTAACCAAAGAGGCTTGCCTTGGTCGATGCTTTCTGCTAAAGCCAATTCATCTAAATTTTTCTCAATTAAATCAGCAATTTTTAACATCACCTTGCTTCTATCATTGGCAGAAGTTTCGCTCCAAATAGGAAAAGCTTTTTCGGCTGCTTGGTAAGCTAATTCAATATCTTGGGCATCACTATCTGGACAAAGACTATACACCTCACCAGTTGAAGGATCGGTATTTTCAATAAAATTAGTGGATACCGGCTCAATTAATTCGCCATTGATATAATTAAGAATTTTTTGCATGGTTCAAACCTAAGCAAAGGATTGAAAAGCACAAAATTGTCATATTTTAAAAATTGTATCAAATTAAACCTTTGGCCATTACCTTTATCCTAAGTAAAATATTTTGGTTATGGGAAAAATAAACCGCAAAGAATTTTTGTCCTTTAAATCTACCGAATCGGATACTGGCATTAAAGAGTATCCTTATGTAGACCCTTCCAACAAAGACCTTCCGAGGAGTTTGCAGAAAACATCAACAGGAGTTTCTGCCTATGCTGGAACATTTGGTGATGCAGAAATAATGCACCTTTTAAGAAGAACCTTATTTGGTGCGACCAAGGCAGATTTGGATTTTTTTAAAACCAAAACCTTAAGTGAGGCAGTGGATTATTTATTAACTGTTCCCACCACTGCACCAAACCCGCCCTTAAATCATTATGGTTTGAACCCAAATCAAAACGACCCCGATGTGCCTTATGGATCAACTTGGGTAAATGCTCCCAATAACCCTTTGCTTAACGGAGCTAGAATACAATCAATTAAGTTTTGGTGGACAGGTTTATTATTAAACCAAGAAAGGAATATTCAAGAGAAGATGACCTTGTTTTGGCACAATCACTTTTCAACTGAAATGATTACGGTTCAGGACTCCCGGTTTTCTTATAAACATCACGCCATGTTGCGGGCTAATTGTTTGGGAAATTTTAAGTCGTTGGTAAAAATGATTACCACAGATTCGGCAATGTTGGTTTATTTAAATGGAGAAAAAAATGGCAAAACTGCACCCGATGAAAATTATGGAAGAGAGCTACAAGAATTATTTACCATAGGCAAAGACCTACCCAATCATTATACAGAACAAGACGTTAAAGAAGCCGCAAGAGTATTAACAGGTTGGAGAAATAATAGAGGAACAGGTGTTTCATTTTTCGATTCTACCCAACACGATACGGGAAATAAAACCTTTTCTTCCTTTTATGGCAATACCGTAATTACAGGCAGAAGTGGCCTCAATGCTGGAAATTTAGAATTGGATGATTTGCTAACGATGATTTTCGCACAACAAGAAGTATCTAAATATATCTGCAGAAAAATTTACCGCTATTTTGTTTATTATCTTATTGATGAAACGGTTGAAGCCAATGTAATTTCGCCACTTGCAACCATTTTAAGAAACAACAGTTATGATATAAAACCTGTTCTAGAAACCTTGTTTAAAAGTGAACATTTTTTCGATCCACTTAATAGGGCCTGTATGATAAAATCGCCAATGGACCATATTATTGGCTTGTGCAGAAGTACTCAAATTCAGTTTCCAGATTCTACTAGCATTCAAACACAATACGGACATTACCAATTGGCTCAACAATATGGCTTGGTATTAAGTCAGGATATTGGCGACCCACCGAATGTGGCTGGTTGGCCTGCATATTACCAAGAGCCACAGTATACAGAGCTTTGGATCAACTCAGATTCTTTACCAAAAAGAAATACCTTATGCGATGCCATGGTTTATACTGGAGTAACACGCTTTGGGTTTAAATTAATAATGGATTGCATTGCCTTGGCCAACAATACTTCCATCCCAGCCAACCCCAATACCTTGTTAATTGATTTGGTCAAAATTTTGTATCCAATGGAATTGAGTTCAACCACCTTAAACTTCCTTAAAACCTCCTTTTTATTATCGGGACAAAGCACCGATACATATTGGACGGATGCTTGGAATGCCTATATAGCCAACCCTAGCAATACAGTCAATAAGGCCGCGGTGAATACAAGGCTTCAAGCTTTATTAAAATATTTGTTTGGTCAAGCAGAATATCAATTGTGCTAAAATAAAACTCCCATGAACAGAAAAGATTTTATAGGAAAAAGTATAGGAGCGGGATTATTGCCCGTGGTGCTCAATGGCTTTTCAATTGAAGCCTTTGCCGACTCACCCTTATTGGGATTTTTGAACAAAGCAGGCAATGAAGATCATGTTTTGGTATTGATACAATTGAATGGCGGAAATGATGGATTGAATACTGTTATCCCTTTGGATCAATACGAAAAATTAGTGGAAGCCAGAGGAAATATTACCATTACAGAATCAAAGGTGCTTGCCTTAAATGGAACTCAAGCTACGGGTTTGCATCCTGTAATGACGCATATGCAAAACATGTATAACGATGGAAAAATAAGCATCATCCAAAACGTGGGTTATCCCAATCAGGATTATTCTCATTTTCGTTCTACAGACATTTGGCTTACTGCTAGCGATGCAGATAAGTATGAAGATACAGGTTGGATGGGAAGGTATTTAGACACCAAGTTTCCAGGCTTCCCAACAAATTACCCAAACGCCAATTACCCAGACCCGCCTGCTATACAAATTGGAGCATTAATTTCTCCTGCATTGCAAGGTGCTAATATGAGTTTAGGAATTAGCATTACAGACCCAACCAACTTTTATAATTTTGTATCGGGAACTGTGGATACTGCACCAGATACTCCAATGGGACACGAATTAACTTTTGTGCGCTTGGTTGCTCAACAAACCCAACAATATTCTGGCAGTGTAAAAGCTGCGGCAGATAAGGCAACAAACCTTTCTACTTTGTATCCAACTGCTGGAACAAATACCTTAGCAGATCAATTAAAAATTGTAGCGCGATTGGTTGCTGGCGGATTAAAAACAAGAGTATTTATGGTAAGTCTTGGAGGCTTTGACACCCATGCCGGACAAGTAAGCACAACGGGAGGAACTGAAACAGGAGTTCATGCAACGCTCTTGCAAAAAATATCAGAAGCAGTAAATGCTTTTCAGGATGATTTGAAATTATTGGCCATTGACCAACGTGTTTTGGGAATGACTTTTTCTGAATTTGGAAGAAGAATAAAAAGTAATGATAGCCTTGGAACCGACCACGGAGCTGCTGCACCTTTGTTCTTATTTGGAGCCAAATTAAACGGAGGTATTTTTGGACCAAATGCTGTTATTCCAACAAATCCTAGTCCGGGAGATAATGTGGCCATGAACTATGATTTTAGACAAGTTTATGCCACCATTCTTAAAGACTGGTTTGAAGTTAGCGATAGCGATTTAACCGAATTGCTAAGAAGTAATTTTAGCACTATTCCATTCATCAACGGTGCACCAACAAGTGTTTCAGAAAATATCGGTTTGAACCAAATTGGCTTAAGCAATTATCCAAATCCAGCCAATGAATATACGATGATTCGCTTCCCTTCTATTGGAGGTTTGGTTCAAATAGATTTATTAAATAGCAAAGGAGAATTGGTGCTGAATTTGGCCAATGAATATTTCCCAAGTGGCGCTCAAAAAATAAGAATTGAAACAGCCAGTTTGCCTACAGGAATTTATTATTACCAGCTAAACAATGGCAAACAAAAAATGAGCAATAAACTTTTGGTAAAACGATAACTAAGAATACTGAAACTCAAATTGCTTGGCAATATTGGCTTTTAGTTTTTGAGAAACTCCTTCAAAATCTAATTTGTAACCCAACTCGCGTTCCATGCTCGTTACATCTTTATCATCGATGCCACAAGGAATGATGTTTTTGAAATAGTTTAAATCAGTATTTATATTGAAGGCAAAACCATGCATGGTTACCCAACGACTACAACGAACTCCCATGGCGCAAATCTTACGTGCATTGGGTTTATCGGGATCTAACCAAACACCAGTATAACCTTCATATCTATCGCCTTTAATTCCGTATTCTGCTAAAGTAAGGATGATAGCCTCTTCTAAAAAGCGAAGGTATTTATGAATATCGGTGAAGAATTGCTCCAAATCTAAAATGGGGTAACCTACTAATTGTCCGGGACCATGATACGTTATATCGCCACCACGATTGATAGGATAAAAAGTTGCCTCTACTCTTTTTAAACCAGCCTCGTCTAACAATAAATTTTCTTTCTTGCCAGATTTCCCTAAGGTATAAACATGAGGATGCTGGCAGAAAATTACAGAATTTGCCAATACAGTTTTTTGCTCCTGAGGCAATTCTCTTTCGGCTAATTTGTGATCAACTATTGTTTTAAAAATTTGTTCTTGTTGATCCCACGCTTGTTGGTAATCTACTTGGCCCCAATCAATAAAGTTTACAGTTGGCATGAGCTTATTTATAAATATCTTTAAGCTCTACAGGATCAGATTTTTTCTTGCGCATTTTCATGTTTAGCACTTCAACCATAACAGAGAAAGCCATTCCAAAATACACATAGCCTTTAAGGTTGTATTTTTCTGCAATTTCATGACTCCAACCTTCTACCAAAAGCATGATACCAATTACCAACAAAAAGGCAAGAGCTAATAATTTTATACTTGGATGTTTATTAATATAATTAGCAATGGCACCCGAAAAGAATAACATGATAATCATGGAAATAATAACGGCCAAAATCATAACAGGTAAAAATTGAGCTAAGCCCACAGCGGTGATAATGGAATCAAAAGAAAAAACAATATCAATGAGAATTACCATGAGCACCACATTCCAAAAAGTAGGATTAACCTTTGAGCTAGTTTCTTCTGGTTCGTCTTCTAATAACTCCACAATTTCGAGGGTGCTTTTATACAATAAGAACAAACCACCAGCCAATAAAATAATGTCTCTCCAGCTAATGCCATGATCTAATAAATAAAAAATGGGTTCTTTTAATTGGTGAACTATATAACTGATAAAAGCCAATAAAATGATTCTAATAAATAGGGCAAAAAACAAGCCCAATTTTCTGGCTTTGTTTTGGTCATCCTTGGGCAATTTGGTTGTCACCAAAGAAATAAAAATTACATTGTCGATTCCCAAAACTATTTCCATTAGTGTTAGGGTTATCAACGATATCCAAGTGGAAGCTTTAAGAAAAAGGTGAAAAATGTCCATTAATTTTAATTCGCCTGCAAAGGTATAAATAAATTAACATGAAAATACCGCTAAAACTTGGGCAAGAAATTTAGCACATCACTTTGTTTATCAGGCGAAAACCATTTTATGTCGGCATCAGCTCTAAACCAAGTGAGCTGGCGTTTGGCGTAATTTCGGGAGTGTTGTTTAACTAATTCCACTGCCCTATCGAGGTTTATTTGTCCATCAAAATAATCAAAAAATTCTGAGTAGCCAACAGTTTGTAAGGCATTCAAATCTTTAAAAGGAAGTAGTGATTTCACCTCTGCTTCTAAACCCAATTCCATCATTTGATCTACCCTTTTGTTGATTCTATTGTAAAGAATTTCTCGAGGTAAATCCACTCCAATTTTAATAACACGGAATGGGCGAGGCAATTTTTCTTTTTTGATAAAGGGCGCTTGGTGATGGATTTCAATCATACGCATTAAGCGTTGTGGATTGCGTTGATCTACACTTTGAAATTTGATTGGATCAAGCCTCTCCATTTCTTTTTGAAGCCAGTTAATTCCTTCCTTTTCGTAGCTAGCAATTAAGTGGTTTCTCAATTCGTAATCTACGGGAGGCATATCGTCTAAGCCCTCGCAAAGTGCTTTCACATATAAGCCAGAGCCGCCAACAGCAATTAAAATATTTCGGTTTGAACCAAAGAATTGTTTAGAAAAATCTAAGGCTTCTCTTTCAAAATCGCCTGCAGAATATTCTTCTTGGATGGAACAATTATTTACAAAATGATGTGGCACCTGGGCAAGTTCATCTGCTGTAGGTTTGGCTGTTCCAATGCTCATTTCTTTATAGAACTGTCTGGAATCTGCTGAGATAATTTCTGTATTAAAATGTTGGGCCAACTCAATGGCTAATTTGGTTTTCCCAACGGCGGTTGGACCAGTTACTACAATCAAGGTGGATTCCATGCCGCGAAAAACGTTAAAAAGAAGCAGCAAAAAAAATGTGGTTGAAATGAAAGAAAAAGCTTAGTCGAGAATTTTGTTTTCTAAATGAGAATGGTTGTTTTCTAAAAGTGCTTGTATAAATTCAATTACTTGTTCTTGATTTCCTACCTCCACTTCTGTATTATAATTTTCATTTAAGATTTGGGTCAAACCAAACCATTTGCTTACTAACTTTGGGCGTTTATAAAACACCAACCACACTCCATCTCCTAATGCAGAGATGCTAATTGCATGCTTTGTAGAAGTATCTATAATTTCTAAAGTTGGAGAATAATCCAATTTATCTTTATCAACTTTAACAATTCTATCTAAGAAATCTTCCCAAGGAATATTCTTAAAGCAATCAATAATTTCGGAGTCGTTTTTCATTCCCAAATCCTCAATGATTGGGGTAAAGGGATTGCAAAAGCTTAATCTAAATTTCATTACCCTTTCTTAAGTAATAAGAGGTGAGAAAGCAAAACAATAGGAACTACAATAGCTGGCAATAAGGTATAAGGGAAACTTAAAATAGCGATATTGGGTTGCATAAATGCTAATTGTTGAAAAGGAGTTGGGGCGGAAAGTGTGGCAATCACAACAATTATAGCTAACATAATTATTCCAAAATAATTCCACATACGAAATAACTTTTGGTTCAAACCGCCATTTGAAAAACGCAAAATAAGTAGAATGCCCAAAGCAGAAACACCAGATAAAATATCGTAATTCAAACCCTCAAATGTCATTATTTGAGGAACCATGCCTTTTAGGAAAAGTAAGAAAAGGACAATTTCTACCAAGATTCTCAATACATGAATTCCAATTAGGTAACTGCTTTCTATTAATTTTACATCCAATTTTCTGTAGAAATAAACTACATAAATAATATTGCTTACTAGAACAAGCATGATGCGTGGAGGAAAAGCAGATGTATCCTTAAACACATCCAAATTGGCGGCCATACTGATGAGTATCATCCAAACAGAAAAGAAATTTAGGACCAGTTTATTTTTACCTGTCCCCAAATAGAACAAATAAATGGAGGCAAAAACAATAATGAGAAATAGCAATTCTAACATGGTGTTTAGTTTATTTTTAGGGGAAAATTTTAGGTTCTCAAATCTATAGGTATGACTTATATTTACCAATAAAAGATTTAGCCAAAATATTGGTTCAAAGCGAAACTTAAAGAAGCCGAAAGCTTTTTTGCAACACTTGCTTGATTTGTATTAATTTGCAGTCGAGAATGATTATTACCAACCTTAAGGACGCCAAACAAATTTTGGAAGCAGGCGAATTGCTTGCTATTCCTACCGAAACCGTATATGGCTTGGCCGCTAATGGGTTTAATGGAAAGGCAATTGCTAAAATTTACGAGGTTAAAAACCGACCCCAATTTAACCCCTTGATACTTCATTCTAATTCTTTGGAACGCTTTAAAGAATGGGGATTATTTTTACCTGAGGCAGCACTTCAATTGGCCAAGAAATTTTCTCCAGGACCTATAACGTTTGTAGTGCCTAAATCGGAATTAATACCAGATATTGTTACAGCAGGACATACAACAGTTGCCATTAGAATTCCCAATCATCCATTGGTATTAGAACTTTTGGCACAACTCCCATTCCCTTTAGCAGCGCCGAGTGCCAATATATCTGGAACTGTTAGTCCAACAACCGCGCTACACGTAGAAAAACAATTGGGTAAATTGATTGGCGGAGTTTTAGACGGAGGCGCATGCACAATTGGATTGGAATCTACCATTGTTTCATTTGTGCACGAGCAAGCTCAATTATTACGCTTGGGAGGCTTATCTGTAGAAGCCATAGAAGACGTTTTGGGAATGCCATTAGACAAAAGCAAACTCATCAACAACGATAACCCAGAAGCCCCTGGGATGCTAAGCAAACATTATGCGCCAGCAACTAAATTGAGAATAGGGAACCCAGAAGATTTTTTAGATGAATACAATTATGATGAAATGGGATTTATTGCCTTTGAAAAAGCAAATCCAAACATTCCTATTTCGCAACAATTGGTGCTATCTACAAGTGGAGATTTGGAGGAAGCAGCACAAAAACTATTTGGAGCAATTAGAGAAGCAGATAGGTTGAAGGTGAAAATTATTATAGCAGAAGAATTTCCCAACGAGCATTTGGGAAGAGCGATTAATGATAGACTTTCGAGAGCAGGGAGGAATTGAGGGAAAGGCTGTTGGCTGTTGGCAACTGGCAACTGGCAGCTAGCAACTAGCAACTGGCTTTAAATGTGCTAATTCTTTCTGCAAATATTGCTAGTAGCGTTTTGGGTGCAACCGCTGTTGGGGTTTGCGAGTACAAATTATCACTTTAGTAGTTTACCTCCAAAAATAAAAATTGCCGTTTCCACATCAGCCCCAATGGCGATTGCACCCTGTTAGTGGCAGTGGTTATTTGGGTTTGATTGTCACCCTTTTTATTATGGTGTCTCTGTTAACAGAGCCGTTTCTTAATTTAAAAATTGTCAAGGTAATACTTTCTGATTTATTTGCCGTAAATTCCAACACAGAGTCAACTGGGTTTGCACCATTCACATCCTCACTATTAACTTTATAATAGATTGAAAATTCGTAAGGCTTAAAATTGTGTTTGATTTTTACCTTATAATTGATATTTCCTGTTTCTTCTGTGTTACGGATTAGAGAGTTGTGATTCAGCATAAGTTCCTTTTCTGTCCACCCAGAAATAATGCGAATGCTGTCAATATCATAAATAATTTCGCTTTCTGAAAAATCTAGGTCAGAAAGGAATGTCTTGTTTTCTATTGCATTCTCTTTTGTCAGGCTCATAGATTTGGAAAATGATAAACCATAAAATCCGAAATATTGCAAATACAAAAACATGATGGCTGGCATCATTAATGTCAGCATTATTTTAATGATTGCGTTCTTGTTTTTAAGGACAACAGTTTTGATTAGAATTATTATTGTCGAAATAATTAAACCAATGATTAAGAAAGCATTTATAAAGCCTGCTCCTTCCAAATCGTAAGTACCACCAGCAAAATTTTTGATACAAATGTCATTAACGATTATTGCCAATGTTATTAACAGAATACGATAACCTATTTTTAAATCTGTAAATATTAGTAAAACTGTCAAAAGCCCAATAGTCAATGGACTCAACATTATTGATGTCGGAGGAAAATAATGTCCAAGTATATTTGTCAAAACAATTAATAAAAGGGCAAGAATTATTTTAATACTGTTTGTCATTTTGATGTCTGTTTACTATTGCCACTAACTAGAGGCTAGAAGCTAGTTGCTTGTTTTGCAATCCGACTTTACCAAACTTGGCTTAATGTTTTATAGTTCGATACTGTTTGGCTCTACTTGAAAGGCTACTGGCTTTAATTGCGTTGATTCATTCTACAAATATTTGCCAGGAGCCAGGAGCTAGAAGCTAGAAGCTAGAAGCTAGAAGCTAGAAGCTAGAAGCTAGAAGCTGCCCCCCCCAAAGACCAAATTATTTCTCCAACATCCCCGGCTGTTTTTCCCAAATTCCGTTTTTGAAGAGGAGAAAATCAAAACTCCCGTCGGGATAATAGTGCTCAAAGAAAGCGGCGTTCTCTGGTTTATCTGGAACTATATTTTCGTAAATTAAAATCTTGCGCTTTTCATCGTAACGCAATGCCATGGTGGCTTGGTTATTAAATTCAAAAACCATTCTGTAGAACTTGGGTTTGCGATTTATTTTCAAATCAAAAACGGGTGCTCCAAAAATTGGTTCGCCTTCCCTAAAAACTAAATAATCGGCAATTTTTCTATTGGTTTCTGGTCCGGCTCCATCCCAACCCAAAAGCGTATAGGAATCTACCTTATTGAACGTGTTTTTTACAATCTTATAATAAGCTGCACCAAACCAATGGTCGGCATCCGTTTCTTTAAATAAATAAGAGCCCAAACTATCACTTCTATCAATCAAAGGATAATAAGGATAAAAAATTTCTTGTTTCTTGTTTAGTTTGGCAATCTTTTCAGGATTCATTTGGATCACCCCAAAATACCTAAACCGCTCATCGTCGGTAGCCACATTCCAAGTTATGATTCTAAAAAACATATCTGGAGCATAAACAATCATTACGTTTTTTAGAGAATCAAAAGGGTAGTAAAAAGAGTTCTTTACTTTCATGGCTCGGCCCATTTGCCTAATAAAATTTCTACCCGAGGTAATGCGCACCTCCTCATCAAAACTGCGCACCATATTAAAACTTAAGCCACTTAATCTTAATTCATAGTCGCGCAAAGAATCCAAAGAAAGGCTATCAATTTTTTGCTTTTGAGCTTTGGCTTCAACCAATGCCAACAACACAAATAGTAAGCAGAGTATTTTCTTCATGTATTCTAAAACGATTAGGGAATAAAAATAGGTATAAAAAAAGAAGCCACGAAATCAAACTATTCAAACGCAAAAAATTACGGTTTGAACCAATTTAATTTCGTGGCTAATAAAAAATTATTTTACAGCTTCAATAACAATTGCAGAAGCTCCACCACCGCCGTTGCAAATTCCGGTTACGCCATAACGTTTTCCTTCTTGCAATAATTCGTGAACCAAGGTAACCACAATACGAGAACCAGAACTTCCCAATGGATGTCCTAACGCTACTGCGCCACCGCGAGGATTCACTTTTTCTGCATCTAATCCAAGGATTTGCATATTCACCAAACCTACTACAGAGAAGGCTTCGTTCAATTCATAAAAATCTACATCTTTAGCATCAACACCAGCCATTTTTAATGCTTTAGGAACCGCAATAGCAGGTGCAGTTGTAAACCATTCAGGTGCTTGAGCCGCATCTGCAAATCCAATAATTTGCGCCAAAGGTTTCAAACCTAATTCCTTTACTTTTTCTTCACTAACCAAAACCAAAGCACTTGCTCCATCATTCAATTTAGAAGCATTGGCAGCCGTAATGGTACCATCTTTTTCAAACGCTGGTTTCAAGGTTTTCAATTTTTCAAAATTCACCTTGGTATATTCTTCGTCAACACTAACTACAATTGGATCTTTACCTCTAACTGGAACTTCAACAGGAATAATTTCATCCGCAAATGCATTCTTAGCATAGGCATTTTGAGCGCGGGTATAAGATTCAATAGCAAAAGCATCTTGATCTTCTCTTGAGAATTTATAATCTCTTGCACACATTTCTGCTGCATTTCCCATGTGGTAATCTTTGTAAACATCCCACAAACCATCTTTCACCATACCATCTATAATGGTTCCATTTCCTAATCTATAACCATTTCTGGCTTTATCTAAATAGTAAGGAATATTACTCATGCTTTCCATTCCACCAGCCACAACAACATCATTAATACCCATCATTACAGATTGAGCAGCTAACATAATTGCTTTAGAACCTGATGCACATACTTTATTAATAGTAGTTGAAGGAACTGTATTTGGAATTCCTGCGCCTAACATAGCTTGTGTTGCAGGTGCCTGACCCAAACCTGCGGAAATTACATTTCCCATAAATACTTCTTGAACCATTTCTGGTGCTACACCTGCTTTGGCCAAAGCTCCTTTAATAGCAATTGAACCCAATTGAGGTGCAGTTAAAGCCGCTAAGCTTCCGTTAAATGCACCTACTGGTGTGCGCACTGCCGATACGATATAAACTTTTTTCATTTGAAAATAAACTTAATTTGGTGCGGCAAATGTATGATTTTACCTTTACGAACAAACCAAATTGATGGAAAGAGCATTTCTATACGGCGATTTATTATTTGAAACCATATTGGCAACACCTGTCGGAATACCATATATTTCGCAACATTTCAGGCGTTTAGAAAAATCTTCCGCCATTCTAAAAATGGATTTATGTGGGTTAAATGAGGAAAAATTTCACCAAGAATTAACCCAAGTTTTGAACCAATTTAAGGTAAAAAACTCCGATTGTAGTCAATTTCGTATCCGTTTTGTTTTGAACCGAAAATCAGGCGGGTTCTATTTGCCAGACAGCAATCAGAGCAGTTATTTTATAGAGGTTTTTCGGTTTGAACCAAAACCCATGGAAAAAGTATTGCGTTTAGGAATTTACCCCGACCAACAAAAAGCCCCTGGAATTTTGGCAAATTTAAAAACTGGCAATGCCTTGATTTATGTAATGGCAAGCCTCTGGGCCCAAGAAAACAATTTGGACGATGCGCTAATATTAAATACCGAGAACCATGTAATTGAAGCCAGCTCCTCCAATATTTTCTGGAAACAAAATGGTCTTTGGTTCACTCCTCCCCTTTCCTCTGGCTGTGTGGCAGGTATTGGTAGAGAATTATTTATGGAACAAAATGAGGTTATCGAAAAGGCCTGTTTTGCAAACGACCTTCTAAATGCAGAGGAGAGAATTTTAACAAATGCATTGAATACACCTAAAAATTTTAAATTAATAGCACTTAAATAATCTAATTAGTATTATAAAACCTTTCAATTTCGCAGCCTAATTTTCATTTTACCTAGGTTCAAATGAACTGACATTTTCATTAACAAAAACTGTTTTATCCCTAAAAGTATTCGTATCAGAATAGTTGATTAAAAAGTTTTTTACTCATACTTTTGTTTTGCTAAACAAATTGAAAAAGTCATTTCAAATTAATTTCATTGCTAAATTGTTTCAATATGAAAACATCTGATATTATAATTGCCCATCCTAACAGCGACGATAAGATTGAAGCTTTGACAGCATTTTTAAATGCCTTAAAAATTAAATTTGAAATAAAAGATGGAAAGTCGCCCTACAACAAAGAGTTTGTAGACATGATTGAACAAGGTGATGCGGACATAAAAAAGGGAAAAGGAAAAAAAGTAAGTCTGAAAGAACTCGATGACTTATGGAAATAATTATTCTACCCAAAGCCCTAGAACATATCGAATTTTACAAAAAATCTGGTGATAAGAAATCTATCAAGCGATTTGCCATTTTAGTAAGGGCAATATTAGAAAATCCTTTTGAAGGTATTGGCAAGCCTGAGCCGTTAAAGTACCAACTTTCTGGAAAATGGTCAAGAAGGATTGATAAAGAAAATAGAATTGTTTATGCCATTCTTGAAAACACCCTTTATATTTATTCGGCAAAGGGACATTATTAGCCAAAATCTCATTGGCGGCAATTCTCAAGAATAATTATCTTCGCCCTCGTATGAAAAAAATTTATTTTACTTTTGTCCTACTAGCATCTACCCTATTATTTAGCAGTCATAAAGCCGATGAAGGCATGTTTCCCATGTCGGAAATGAAAAACATCGACTTAAAAAAAGCGGGTTTACGCATGGATCCAGTGGCTTTGTACAACCCAAATGGAATTAGTTTGGTAGATGCCATTGTTAGAGTTGGTGGCTGTACCGGTTCTTTTGTTTCCAATGATGGACTTATAGTAACCAATCACCATTGCGCATTTGGCTTTGTGGCAGCGATGAGCACGGTTCAAAACAATTATATTAAAGAAGGCTTTTTAGCAAATACCCACGAGCAAGAAGCACAAGCAAAAGGCCTTGTTTGCAAAATAACTGCGAGCTACGAAGATGTTTCGGATAAAATATTAATGGGAACTCAAAGCACCAATGATCCTTTGCAACGCTTGCAAATTATTGCGGCCAATACCAAAAAAGTTACCGATGAAGAAAACAAAAAGAACCCCAGCCTACAATGCGAGGTTTCGGAAATGTTTACCGGAAAAAACTATGTCCTGTTTCGCTACCAATTATTAAAAGATGTGCGTGTGGTTTATGTGCCTGCTAGAAGTATTGGCGAATACGGCGGAGAAAAAGACAATTGGGTTTGGCCTCGTCATAGTGGCGATTTTGCTTTCCTTCGCGCCTATGTGGCACCTGATGGTAGCGCCGCAGAATATGCTCCAGAAAATGTTCCGTTTAAGCCTAAAAAGTTTTTAAAAATAAACGTCAACGGTATCAAAGAAAATGATTTCGTATTTGTATTGGGTTACCCTGGAAGAACCTATAGAAACCAACCTGCTTCGTATTATAAATATCACGAAGATTATTTCTTGAAATATGTAAGTGATTTGTTTGATTGGGAAATCAACAAAATGGAGCAAATGGGTGAAGGGAACGATAGCCTGCAAATTAAATATGCTGGTAAAATTAAATCTTTAGCCAATACCACCAAAAACTTTAAAGGCAAATTACAAGGCTTTAGAAGAGTTGGTTTAACAGAGAAAAAGTTTGCAGAAGAAAAGCAATTGCAAGAATTTTTACTGTCTGAACCAAACCTAAAAAAGGAATTTGGTGAAGTAATTCCTTCCATCAACAAATTGTATGATGAGATTATTGACAATGCTCCAAAAAATCTATTCTTCGATTTTGTGTATTCTGTTGCACCTACCTTGCAAATGGCTGCTGCGGTTGATAATTACAAGGCGAGTTATTTAAGCTTGAAAAGCAAAACTGAAAAGCAAGATTTCCTTCGCGTTCAAGTACCTAAATTGAAAACTACTTTTCAACGTTTGTACGGACAAATGGATCCAGTATTTGAGAAAGCTGCTATTTTAAAAGTTATGGAAGATGCACATGCTTATAACAAGAAAAATAAAATAAGTGCTGTAGAAGATTTTTATGCCAAATACAAAACAGAAGAAGCAAGAAGTTTATATATCGATCAAATTTATAGTAAAACTAAGTTGAACAATAGAGAATACATGCTCAAAATATTAGCGGATAGTTCTGCTGATTTCTCTAAGATTCAAGATGGATTAACCAAGCTTGCCAATTCTATTAATTGGGAAATGAATGCAGCAGATAATATAGACAACCAAAGAAATGGAACTTTAAATGCTCTATTAGGCAGATATGCAGATGCAAAAAGTGCATTTCAAAAGAAACAATTTATTCCTGATGCCAACGGAACCTTGCGTTTTACTTACGGTTACGTAAGAGGCTATTACCCTAACGATGCAGAATACAACAAACCTTTTACCACTTTACGCGGTGTTATTGAAAAAGAAGATGGAAAAGAATATGAGTTAATGCAAATTGTAAAAGACCTATACGCAGCTAAAGATTATGGCATTTTTATGAACCCAGATTTAAATGAACTACCAGTTGATTTCTTATACAATTTGGATACCACTGGTGGAAATAGTGGTAGTCCGGTTATGGATGCTGATGGTAGTTTGGTTGGCGTAAATTTCGACCGTGCATATACCGCAACTATTAATGATTATGCTTGGAACGAAGCTTATAGCAGAAGCGTTGGTGTTGACATTCGGTATGTATTATGGACCGTACAAAAAGTTGCTAAAGCAGATTTCTTGCTAAAGGAATTGAATGTTAATCCAAACTAATTTTTAAATATTATAAACTTGGCAAATTTGGTTCAAACCGAAATTGATTTATTAAATTAACCCCACCGCAAACATGAGAATAATCTTTCTTGGAACCCCAGATTTTGCAGTTGAATCTTTGCGCGCAATTGTTGATGCGGGTTTTAATGTTGTGGGTGTAATTACGGCTCCAGACAAACCTGCAGGTAGAGGAATGCAATTGCAACAATCGCCTGTAAAGAAGTTTGCAGAAGAACGCAATCTGCATGTAATGCAACCAGAAAAATTGCGCGACCCAAATTTTATTGAAGAGCTAAAATCTTTAAAAGCAGATTTACAGGTGGTGATTGCATTTAGAATGTTGCCTGAAATTGTTTGGAATATGCCACCTTTGGGAACCATTAATTTGCATGCGTCTTTGTTACCAGATTACCGTGGTGCTGCTCCTATTAATTGGGCAATAATTAATGGCGAAACAAAATCTGGTGTAAGTACTTTCTTTCTAAAACACGAAATTGATACGGGTGATATTTTACAAAAAGCAGAAATTGAAATTACGCCAGAAACAACTGCAGGTATTCTTCACGATGAATTGATGCATTTAGGTGCGAAGGTTATTGTAGATTCGCTGAATTTAATAAAACAAGGCAAAACACAAGGCACACCACAAGGAGAAAACTCAACCAAAATTGCTCCCAAAATCTTTAAAGAACATTGCCTAATTCATTGGAATCAAAATGGCGAAAAAATTATAAATCTTATTCGTGGTATGAACCCATATCCTGCGGCATTTATGGTTTTTGCAGATAAAAACATGAAAGTTTTTAGGGCACAATTTGAGCAAGATTCTACTAATTCTTCAGAGTTAGGTTCATGGCAAAGTGACCATAAAACTTATTTAAAAATTAAATGTTCGGATGGATGGATTTCATTGTTGGAAGTGCAAATGGAATCGAAGAAGCGAATGGAAATTGTGGAATTCCTAAGAGGCTATAAACTTCAAAAATGAAACCCTTGATTTTCATTTTATTTCTATTACCGCAAGTAATTTTGGCTCAAACAGAACTAAGAGAAAAACCATTTGCCTATACCAAAGAAATTAAATGGAATCCAATTTCATTAGGACTAGGTTCTATATCCTTTTCCTACGAAAAATATACTAGCCCAGAAACCTCGGTAAACTTATGGGTAAATGGATTTGATTTTTTATATGCTGGCCAAATAAAAGGATTTGTAATAGGTGCAGGATTTAGAGATTATTTTAGTCCAGAAAAACCAAAGAGTTTTTATGTAGAACCCTTTTTAAAATTCCAATATACAGAGGAATTTGGAACGCATAGTCGTTATAATACAAGTAGTGTTGGCTTGGTTCTTGGGAGAAAATGGACATTCTTTGAACGCATTTCTACCGAAGTTTTTATAGGACCAAGCTATAATTTTGGCCTAGTAAAAGAAGGAACAAAAAGTTCGGCAAGAGTAGCAGATTGGATGGGACCAATCAATGGAATTTGGGGTAGATTTGGAATAAATTTAGGCTATCGATTTAACTAATGAAAAAACCGATTCTGCTTTTTTTCTTCTTCATTTCTTTGAGTCAACTTTTGGCTCAAACCAATAAAACTTTGCTACTAAAAGAACCACCCAAAAATTACGCACTCAAAGTAAATGTCCTTAGTCCGTTTTTGGCCAGTTTGAACCTAAGTTTAGAAACTCCTATTTCAGAAAAATGGAGCATACAAAACGGTTTGGTCTATACTCATTTAGGCATAGATGAAAACAACACCAAACCATTTGTTATTAAAGGGTTTCAATATATTTTGGATTTCAGGAAATATCGAAAAAAGAATGAAAAATGGAATGGCTCTTACCACCAATATTTTGCGAGATATAGCAATTTCAAAAACAACTATTATATTCAGGATTCTTCAACACAAAACAAGGTTGTAATTTATAAAGAAAACCTAAGCGGAATTAGTTTAGGATACGTATTTGGCTACCAAAAAACATTTAGAAATAAATTTTTAATTGATGCTTTCGTTGGCGCTTGCTTAAGTTTTCCAACTAATTATCGGTCTGAACCAAACAAGCCTGTAGGAAAAGATTTAACTGGCTCTTTTGAAATTAATCCATATACAAATGGGTTTGGAATTAGGACAGGTATTAAAGTTGGGTATTTGTTTTAGAAGAAGGTCTTTGGTCTTATCCACCGAAGCTTTAGCTAGGAGGATTGGTCTTTGGGCTTTAGTCTTTAGTCTTTAGTCTTTGGACATTGGTCTTAATTTTGCTTCCATGGTTATTTACCCATTCGCGCGGAGTTCGCAAAGGAAAGCCGAGTTCGCGGATTAGGTAGGAATAAATTAAACCTACAAACTTTCAAACCTACAAACACATAAACGATTAAACCCTTCTAAGAAATATTATTTCCTAGAAACCTAAATCTCTACAGCCATTTTCATTTGAGTATATACCTTATAGCCTTTGCTTTTTTC
Source organism: Bacteroidia bacterium (assembly GCA_021740845.1). Lineage (GTDB taxonomy): Bacteria > Bacteroidota > Bacteroidia > UKL13-3 > UKL13-3 > B1. Next base: position 209,135 of record JAIOYZ010000001.1, on the reverse strand, counting down.
GCCATTTACTATTTGTGCTAAAACGGTTTCCATTAAACTATTTAATTTTAATGGTGTAGCATTTTCTTTCACATGGTCGAAATCTATTTGCTCTTTTAAAGAAACAAAAATATAACCGATATAATTTCCAGGTTCATAAATAATAACCGCCTGTTCTTTGTAATTACGACCTTTACCAACGATGAAGTAAGCCTTTCTTTCTGATGTTAAAAAATCAAAGAAACTTTGGGCTTTGGCGTTATAGGCTGCTACATTTTCTGCTACCAAGCAATATCCATCACAAATATTGTGTTGCACCTGAATGCAATCTGCTTTATTGGTTTGCGAATTGCAAAGTTTAGGACATAAGCCATACTCGTTAATTAATTCATTGAGGTATTGCAATGCGGCAGCATGTGTAGAAAATGCAACCAATGGCTTTTGGTCTTTTCTTACCTTTTCAATTCCAAAACGTATTTTGTTGTTTTGATCCAAATAATCAAACAAGCCATATACCTGCTGCACCTTTTTTTGCGCTCTATTTTCATCTGGCCAAAGCCTGCGAATTTCATGACTCTCCAGAAGAATGGCCAAAAGTTCATTACCAGTTTGGGTATGGCTGAACCCATGCACATCACGCATGAAATTTTGCTTTTGCTTTCCTTTTAAATCGCCGCTAAAATGAGTGCCTACCCTAGTTCTAATATTTTTGGCTTTACCTACATAAACGGCCAAACCTTTATCGTTTACAAAATAATAAACGCCGGGCGATTTAGGTAATTTTTCAAAATCGCTTTTGCTAACATTGGGAGGAAGCACTTGTTCTTTAGAACCACGTTTTAAGGAATCGTCGATGTGGTTTTCTGTATCGTGAGCAATTAGGTATTCAAATAATTTTACAGTGGCTAATGCATCACCACCAGCGCGGTGTCTGTTTTCTAATTGGATATGAAGTGCTGCACATATATTCCCTAAGCTATAAGAACGGTGACCAGGAACAATTTTTCTACTTAAGCGAACGGTACATAGTTTTTTCACTTGCAAATCATAACCAGATTCCTGCAATTGGTGTTTGATAAAACTATGGTCGAAATTTACATTATGAGCAATGAAAATATTTCCATCCAAGAGTTTAAATACCTTTTCTGCAATGCCTGAAAAATGTGGGGCATTTGCCACCATCTCATTACTAATTCCAGTAAAGGCTTGTATATAGGGAGGTATGGTCATTTCTGGGTGAACCAAAGACTCAAAGTGATCAATGATTTTTTGACCATCATGAACAAAAATAGAAATCTCTGTGATTCTATTTTGCATGGCATGGCCACCAGTGGTTTCTATATCTACAATTGCATACACATCACAAAAGTAATTTTCAGAGGTTAAACACGAACTACTTTTTATTCACGATTTTAAAAGAAGGTTTTAAAAATTGGACTTTATGCTCCAATAAGTAAGCTACGCATGGAGATTGACCCCATATCGATGCTTTCATTAAAAAATTGTAAAGAGTCGGAACTTTGTTTTAAGGCAAGTGTATACAGCAAAGGAAGATAATGTTCGTTTGTAGGAATTGAAAGTGACGCTGCCTTACCTAAACCTTTGTAACCAACCAATGACGCGAAATTTCCTTCAAGAATCTTATTTTTGGCTAGCTCATCAAATTCAATAGCCCAATCATGAGGTTTATTCTCATGACTCAATTTACCTAAATTATGAACTAGGTTTCCGCTACCAATTATCAACACTCCTTTTTGCCTCAAGGATTGCAATTGCATCCCAATTTTGAAATGCGTTTCTGGTTTGGACAAATAATCCAAACTCAATTGAAAAGTAGGAATATTAGCTTTAGGGAACATAGGTTTTAAAACACTCCAACAACCATGGTCGAGGCCCCATTCAAAGTCTTTGGTAACATGCACTTCTTTAATTGCCTCTATTGTTTTTTGGGCTAAAGCAGAAGAAATTCCAGGTGCTGGATACTCCACCTCAAAAAGTGATTTTGGAAAGCCCCCAAAATCGTGGATGGTTTTGGGTTGAGGCATTGCTGTTACTTGTGTGCCTCTGGTTTGCCAATGCGCAGAAACACATAAAATAGCTTTGGGAGTTGGAAGTTGTTCTCCTATTGCTTTCCATTTTTTGCTGTATTCGTTGGGCATAATCGCATTCATGGGGTTTCCATGACCTACAAACAAAACAGGCATTTTCTCCATTAAGGCATTTTCGCCTAATGCCTCCTCAAAATCTTTGATTTCCATACCTAAAAAAGGGATTAGCATACTAGCCTTTATAAAAGACTTACGATCCATTACAGCGATTTTAATTTTTCTAAAAGTGAAGTTAAGTTTTTATAATCGGTAAACCCATTGCTTAGCATATAATACTTACCATTTTTAATACCAATTACCGCTGGATATCCTTGAACGCCCATTTGAGCGCTTTCTTGAAATCCTGCGAAAGCCTTTTCTTTGAACTCTTCGCTATGAAGTTTTTCTAAAAACTCACTTTCTGGCAAATTGTATTTTTGGATCAAACCAATATAAACTGAATCTTGCCTTAAATCTAAACCCTCTAAATAATATGCTTTCTGCAAATCGCTGGCAAAAGAAATTGCCAATTGAGGCTGGTACGACTTAAAAACCTCCAATGCAATTGAAGGAATTACTGAAGAAGTATGAATAGATTTTGTTTTGAGTTGATTTAAATAGGGTTCACCAAAAGTGGCGCCAGATAAGTCTTCCACACGTTTGTAAGCGCCTAGTATATAATCTGCAAAATCTCCAATAGGACCTTCACGTTCTCCTACTACCATTCCGCCACTGAGGATGGAAAATTCAAAATCATTTTGATACTCGTGAGAGGCTTGTTTTATGATATTAGAAAAACCATAACACCAGCCACACATTGGATCAAACACATATAAAATGCTATCTTTTGCTTGCATTGAAAAACTCATTAAAAGAAACAGGCTTACAAATGCAGCCTGTTTCAATTTATCCTTTAAAATTAATTTTACGGTGTGTGCCATCACAAAAAGGTTTATTGCTTGAAGCGCCGCATCTGCATAAGGCAGTTGTATTTTCTTTTACGTGAACAGTTCCATTTGTTTCTTTAATTAAGCTTTTGCCTTGAACCAATAATGGACCATTTTCAGTAACCACAATGCTAATTTCACTTTCAACCGCGTTTGGTTCAAACCGAACCTCTTGTATATTATTTTGAAAGCTCAAAGCACCACTTGGACATTTTTTTACCTGCTCCCTAATTTCTTCTGTGCTGGCTCCATCCATTTTCACCCATGGTTTTTCGCGAGGATTGAATACTTGAACCAATCCTTTCCAACATAAAGTTGAATGGATGCATTTCTCGGGTTGCCACTGTATGGTAATATCTGAATTACTATATTTTTTAATGGTTTCGCTCATGATGCATTTTAATGAAATTAGAAATTATTTCAAACCAAATAAATACTTAGTCGCTCTTTTTTACAATGAAATAAACGCCAACAACTGCAGCAATTAAATGCATTGGAACAGTAAGCAAAGCAAAATTTGCTGGAGCCACATTTCCATCGGGTAATATTTCTTGAAAGGAAGGGAACAAACTAAAAACGGCAAAAGCTACACTTAAAATATAGAATAGCATTTGGCCTTTTAAGAAACTCTTTATTAAGAACCCATAAACCAAAGCTCCAACTAATAAAGGAAGAATGGATGAAATTACAACTGCCACTGTAAATCCTTTTGGCAATCCTTGAATATTAACGGCAAACTCCAAAATATAAAGCCAAGCCACATTTAAACCTGCTGCAATTAAGCCGCCCATAAATGCAGCCTTCAATACTTTTGAATACTTAATATCCTTTTTCATCCCAAAATAATTTTAGGCAACTTTAGTCATTTGTATGTTACAAATCAACTTTACTTCATCACTCACTACAACTCCACCTGCTTCTGTTGTTGCGGTCCACTTAAGGTTATAATCTTTACGATTTAATTTTCCTGCCAATTCAAAACCAGCCTTTACATTACCATAAAAATCTGTCATTAAACCGTTGAACTCACCTGTTAACACTACAGATTTGGTAATATCTCTAATGGTTAAATCACCAGTTAAAGTAATTGCACCGTTTGCATCTTTGCTTAAATGTGTTGACTTAAAGGTTAATGCTGGAAATTGTTCAACATTAAAGAAATCATCACTTTTTAAATGTCCATCTCTTTGTTCGTTACCAGTTGTAATTGAGTTTACATCAGCTGAAAAAGAAATATTTGCATTTGTAAACTCATCGTTTTCTGTTTCTGCTTCTGCAGTAAAACTTGTAAACTTACCTGTTACAGTAGAAATCATTAAATGCTTCACTTTAAATTCGATTTCCGAATGCATCGGATCGATTGTCCATTTTGTGCTCATATTTGAAATATTATTTTGTTTAATTCGAGGACAAATGTACAAACATTATATGTATATACAAATATTATTTTATGGAAGCTCAGCTTGCTGTTTTAAAAATCTATTAACCAATAGATTCTGAAATAATTTTTTGAATTTTATCGGGAGTTAATGGCTTAGAAATAAAGCCTTTTACCTTGCTGTATGTTCTAGATTTTTCCAAATCAACCAAATCAATACTTGAGGTAAACATAAACACATGACAAGTAGATTCGATTAACATAAAATCATTTAAGAAATCCCACCCAGAATAATCTGGCATATTGATGTCTAACAATATTATGGTATTCTTATCTAAATAATTGTTTCTAACAAAATCAATTGCTTCTAAACCAGACAAAAAGGAAGAAAACTCAAAAGAAGGATCAAAATTAAATAGTATACGCCTGCTTAAAAAAACGGTAACATTATCGTCGTCTATAATAATAATTTTAGTGTTTTCTTTCATCCTATATATTTGCCTTTTCCTATTAGGTAAGTCTGCAATCTTACTGATTGTATCAAAGAATAAAAAATAAAACACAAAAATTAAAGTAATTTTATTTCTTGAACCCAATTAACAAATACAATTTTAATCGCAAACAAAACAGCAACAGGTATGTTGCCAATACATGACCAAACCTACCGTTTATCCAATTCTAGTTAAAAATCTCCAAGGAGAAGATATTTCCTTATCTAAATATAAGGGAAAAGTCCTTCTTATTGTAAATACCGCAAGTGAATGCGGATATACTCCTCAATTAAAATCCCTACAAAAATTATACGAAATGTATTCGGGCAAAGATTTTGAAATATTGGCTTTTCCCAGCAACGATTTTGGAGGTCAAGAACCTTTGAATGGCGCTGAAATACAAAATTTCTGTGAACTTAAATACCACAATACCTTTCCAATTTTCAACAAAATAAAAGTAAAAGGTTCAGACGCAGATCCATTATATAAATTCTTAAGTAACAAATCAGAAAATGGCATCTTAAGCATGTCGCCTAAATGGAATTTCCATAAGTACTTAATAAACAAAAAAGGCGAGTTGGTTGATTACTATTTAACCATAACAGAACCAACTAGCAATAAGATAATCAAGAAAATTGATGAACTTCTTAAGGGATAATTAAACTCTCAAATTCACAATAGTTACCCCATCTCCTCCTAATTCTATGTGCTCATCGTGGCAATTCACAACAAATTTATTGTGTTGCAATTGCTCTCTAACCAATTTTCTTAGGATTCCATAACCTTTACCATGAACAATTCTAACTTGTTTAATGCCAAGTAAAATTGCCTCATCCACAAAATCGTTCATTGCTCTTATTGCCTCTTCTCCCCTAGTTCCTATAATATTTAACTCATGGGTAAAGTTCTGCATCTTAGAATTTAAATCGATGCCTTTAGGTGCATTTTTAAGTGAAGTCTTTACCTCAGCTTTACTTAACTTTTCAAGTTTATTTAAGTTTATGTTTGAGCGCAATTCACCCATAGCTACATTGGCAATGTTCTTATGTATACTTATAACTTCGCCAATATTTTCCTGACCAATTACTCTAACAGAATCACCAATTTTGATTTCTTGATCAGCAGAAATTTTCGGTTTTGTTTCTAACTCCAAAACCTTTTCCTTTTCTACAAAGGTTTTCAATTCTTTTAGTTCTTCTTTAATTTCGGTACGCGCCTTTTTTTGAACTTCAGAATCGGCTTGCTTTTCTTTTATTTCTCTAATTGTGGCTTCAATTCTACTATTGGCCTCAGTTACAATTGCCAATGCTTCTTGCTTTGCCTGCTTAATTAAAAGGCGTTTGTTCTTTTCTAATTCGTCGGTTAATTTTTCGTATTGAACCAAAAGTTGTTGCGACTTATTTTCCTTTTCTGTAAACCGTGCTTTGAGCTCACTAACTTGACTCTTCTCCTTTTCCAACTCCACTAATAAGTCATCCACCTTTCGCTGTTTATCTCCTACCTTATTTTTTGCATAGTTGATAATGTGTTGGTTCAAACCGCTCTTTACTGCAAGCTCAAAAGCATAACTACTACCGGGTTTACCCAATTCTAAGATATAAAGTGGTTGCATGTTTTGATGATCAAATAACATGCTTGCATTTTCCAAACCCGAATAGTTGGCAGCAAAATTCTTTAAATTACTAAAGTGAGTTGTAACAACACCTTGAGCCTTCTTTTGTGCTAAATGATGAAGAATGGCCTCGGCCAAGGGTCCTCCAAATTGCGGGTCGGTACCGGTTCCAAATTCATCAATTAAAAACAAGGTTTTACCATCTGCAAAATCGCAGAAGTTTTTCATGCTCAATAGATGAGAACTATATGTACTCAAATCATTTTCTATACTTTGCTCGTCGCCAATATCTACCATCATTTCTTTGTAAACACCCACTTCACTGTGGCTATCACAAGAAATTAAAAAACCTGTTTGCAACATATATTGTAGCAAACCAACTGTTTTAAGGCAAACAGATTTTCCACCAGCATTAGGACCAGAAATAACCACAATATGCTTATCTCTGTTTAAACTCATAGACAAAGGAACTGTTTTCAATCCCAATTTATCATGACTCATGCGGAGCAATGGATGGTAAGCATTAACCAAATTTAAACTTGGGTGCTTGTTCAAAATAGGCATGTCTGCTTTCATAGCAATAGCAGTTAAAGCTTTTGCTCTAATAAAATCAAACAAACCTAAGCGCTGTAAATTCTTTTCGAGTTCTGGTATTTCTGGTCGGATTTGATCAGTTAATTCTAATAAAATACGTTCGCGTTCTCTGCGGTAAGCAATTTGCAATTCACGCAGCATATTATTTAAATCAAAACACTCCGAAGGCTCAATATAAACTGTTTGGCCTGTATTAGATTCATCGTGAACAAAACCTGGAACATGGCGCTTATGTTCAGCCAAAACAGGCAATACCAATCTACCTTCACGAATTGTAATACCAATTTGTTCCGTTAAATAACCTAAATCGGTATTTTTATCAAATAACTTTTGAATACGTTTTCTAATCTCCGATTCTTTCTCAGCAATCTTGGAAGAAATTTTAGACAAATCTGGCGAAGCATTTGGACGCAGATTTCCTTCCAAATCGATGATTCTATCTATTCTACGAATTATTAAATCATTGATGATTAATCCTTCTAATAAAGATTCTAACTGAGGGTATTTCCCATTCCTTTCTCTAAAATATCGAGTAACTTGAAGAAAGGTTTGCAATACCAATTTCATCTGTTGCAATTCATCCTCTTGAAGCCAAACGCCTTCAATTTTGGCTTTATGTAACCACGGACCAACATCAAAATAATGTTCATTTGGAAAAGGAGTATCTTCCTGCAACAAAGTTTTAAATTCCTTGGTTTGCTGCAACATTTTCTCCAGTAAATCAAAACGATTTACAAAACGAATACGGTCTATATACTGCATTCCCATTGGAGAAAGACAGCGAGCTTGCACTAATTCTTTTACTTGGTTGAACCCAAGTTTTTGCTCAATATTTTTAGGATATGTCAAAGTTCTATTTTTTACTTATTATGGGTTGCTTGGTTCCACCAAAACACCTCGCGAACGAGAATCTTTGGAGTTTAGTCCATCGATAACTTTAAGGTAAATGGAATCCATTTCGGGAGGGTTACCAAGGTAATAACTGTAACTCATTTCAAAGTCGGATTGTTTTACTTGGTGTTTGTCAAAAATAAAATCATAGTACCCAGCAGTCATTCTGTTTAAAGAATCGGGAGACAAATTACTCAACTGCAAGCCCGACTCGGCTATGTGAATATCCGAAATTATCTCTGCCAATTTCTCTTGCGAAATCAGGTTTTTAGGTTTGTCTACCGTCTGCAATCCATCGTTATTACACGAAAAAATTAGCACAATAGACAAGATAAACAGATATTTGAAACTATTATTTACTCTCATGATTGCTGCAAATATTCAAAAAATAAACCAAGAAATAGGTGCTACCGCCAGATTAATTGCTGTAAGTAAAACAAAACCCAAAGAACTACTGCTAGAAGCCTATGAAGCTGGCCAACGTTTATTTGGCGAAAACAAGGTTCAAGAAATGCTAGAGAAATACCAAGAACTGCCAAAGGATATAGAGTGGCATTTAATTGGGCATTTGCAAAGCAATAAGGTAAAATATATTGCTCCTTTTGTGAGTTTAATTCATTCGGTGGATAGTTATAAACTACTAGAAACCATAAATAAAGAAGCTTTAAAAAACAATCGCGTTATACCCGTGCTCCTCCAAATATACATAGCTCAAGAAGATACAAAGTTCGGTTTGAACCAAACAGAGTTGACTGAATTATTGGATAGCCTTAGGTTAAATCCCTTAGAAAACATTGAAATTGTAGGCTTAATGGGAATGGCTAGTAATACAGAAAATGAGGAACTAATTAGAAAGGAATTTGCAGGATTAAAAACCCTATTTGAGGAATTGAAAAACAACTATTTTAGCCAATCGCCTTCATTTAAAGAAATATCTATGGGCATGAGCAGTGATTATTTATTGGCAGTAAAAGAAGGCTCTACTTTGGTTAGAGTTGGAAGCTCAATTTTTGGGAACAGATAAAACTCCTAAAACTTTCTATCTTAAGGAAAAATAGCCTTAACATGGAAAAAAATAATTGCCATTTTTGCCAGCATCCCCTTGCAGGGCGTAAAGACAAAAAGTTCTGCGACGACCATTGCCGTAGTGCTTTCAACAATCAGGTAAATAGTAGTAGAGGCATTCAAATGAAAAAAGTGAATGCCATTTTGCGGAAAAACAGAACCATTTTGGAAAACCTATTTGCAGCCCAAACGGAAACCGAAACCACTCTTGTTAAACGTAAATTCCAAGAATTAGGATTTGTTTTTAACTTCCATACCCACATCGAAGAACTGGAAGAAGGAAAAACATGCTACTTCTGCTATGAATATGGGTATATCCCATTGAACAACTCCAAACTTGCAGTAATTAAGCTAAACTAAACTACCTTTGTAACCTATGATTAAGTTGGGACAAAGAAATAGTTTAACAGCCACTAGAAATGCAGCGGCGGGCATGTATTTAGCAGATAAAAAAGGAGAGGAAGTTCTACTGCCAAATAAATATGTTCCTAAATCTCTCAAAGTTGGAGAATTATTAGATGTATTTGTTTATAACGATTCAGAAGACAGGCCAGTAGCAACCACTTTGGTACCATTAATTGAATTGGGTGAAATAGCCCATTTAACCGTTAAAGAAATTACCAGTTTTGGAGCATTTATGGATTGGGGAATGGAAAAAGATTTATTGGTTCCTGTAAAAGAACAATTGGAACCTATGAAAGAAAACCACTCCTATTTGGTTCATTTATATTTGGATGAATTAACGCAAAGACTAGTTGGGTCGACCAAAATAAAAAAATTCTTATCTAACGAAACGCTAAGCTTTAAGGCAGGAGATGCGGTTGAAGGTGTAATTTTTGACGATACTCCTTTGGGATATTTAGTGGTAGTAAACCATAAATTTATGGGAATGCTATACCACAACGAAGTTTACCATAAAGTAAAAATTGGAGACAACATTCAAGCATACGTAAAAAAGGTAAAAGACAATAAAGAGTTAGACCTAAGCCTGCAAAAAATTGGGTTCAAACATGTAGATGATTCTACTGAAATTGTTCTAAACCATATCAAACAAAATAAAGGCTTTTTGAACCTAGGTGATTCTAGTTCTCCAGGTGAAATTCAAGCGCGCTTAAACATGAGCAAAAAAGTGTTTAAAAAGGCTATTGGAATTTTATACAAACAGAAAAAAATCAGGATTGAACCTGAGGGAGTGTATTTAACCAAGTCTGACAAGCCCTTTACAAAAGGACCTAGGGAAAATTTTACTACTAAAAAATCTTTTTAAGGAAATTCAAAAGAAATATCCTTTATTTGGTTTGGAATGAAATGTGTATTTAAATGGCAGAACGAATTACAAGTGAGCAGAGAATTAATTCGCTGTTAGAGCAAGCATACACTATACGGGTTAGTGATATTAACCAAAGTGTTACTCTAGCTGAAGAAGCACTTAAACAAAGTGAAACAGGTAAATTCCCTAATTTAATTGCAAAAAGTCTTTCCCGTTTGTCATTGTTTCAGATGATTAAAGGAAACTTTAAACTTTCAACTCAATTATCAGAAAAAGCAATTAATTATTTTGAAACCATTAACGATGAAATAGGCATTGCAGATGCCAAATACAATATAGCTTCGGTTCACTACAAAACAGATAACTATCATTTAGGACTAATAAATTTAATTGATTGTCTTCAAATTTATAAGAAAAACAACGATGCTGTAAATATTGGCAGAGTTTACAAATCTTTAGGAACCATTTACGAGTATTTTGGTGATATAAATAAAGCTGTAGAAGCCTATCAAGAAACCATTTTACAAGCCCGAATTGCTGGAGATAAAAGTTTAGAATCTAATGCCCTGAACCCATTATCTGGAATTTATATTAAGAGGAAAAACCTTTCTGAAGCCATGCACATTGCCGAGCAAGCAATTGCAATGAAAAGAGAAACAGGTGATACCAGAGGTTTAGGATTTTCTATTTATGCAAGAGCCAAAGTACAAATGGCCCTGAAAAAATACGATATTGCCACCAAGGATTTTTTAGAAGCATTAAAAATCCACCTGAAGTTCAACGATCTTTTAGGAACTGCAATGACTTACAGAAAACTAGGAGAAAATTACTTATTGAGTAATCAGTTTGATTTGGCAATGGAAACGCTTACCAAGGCAAGAGATTTTAGTTACGAGAATCAAATTGGAATTGTAAAATACAAATCCAATTTCCACCTTTACCAATTGTATAAGAAGTTGGACCATTCTAACAAAGCACTCGCTTTTTTGGAAGAATTCCACAAGCAAAAAGAAGCCATAGTTCAAAACCAAACGCTCACCATTATCGACAATTTTGAATTGCTCAATAAGGTAGAAGCAATGAAACGCGAATCTGAAATTCAGAAGGAAAGATCTGAAATGTTGGAGAAAAAGAACAAGGCAGAAAACTTGGCTAATATCAAACAAGACTTTCTTTCCACCATGAGTCATGAAATTAGAACTCCCTTAAATGCCGTAATTACAATTGCCAATTTATTGGATTCTCATGCTAATGAAGAGGATAAAAAACTCATTGATTCCCTCAAATTCGCTTCCAATAATTTATTATTACTTATTAATGATATTCTAGATTTTACTAAGCTAGAATCAGGCAAAATGAGTTTAGAGAAAAAGAAGGATTCTCTAATTTTCCTTTTCGAAAACATTCAACAAACGTATATTGAATTAGCAGAGGCGAAAGGTCTAAAACTTAACCTCAGCCTTGACCCAAAATTGCATTCATTTTATGAGTTTGATTCCACGCGTCTCTCTCAAATTATCGCTAACTTAATTGGCAATGCCATTAAATATACAGATAAAGGTAAGATCTTAATTGAGGTGAGAATTTTAGGATTTCAAAATGGATCTGACATTATAAGAATATCTATTGAAGATACGGGAATTGGCATTGCAGAAAAAGACAAAGAGGAAATCTTTGAAAGCTTTTCTCAAACACAAAATATTAGAACAAGAAAACAAGGTGGGTCTGGCTTAGGCTTAGCCATTGTAAAAAAACTCATAAACCTGCACAACAGTGAAATCAATATTATTAGCAAGGTTAACAAGGGGTCAATTTTCTATTTCGACCTAACTTTAAAACATGCTAAAAAAACAATTGAAAAATCCACCATTTCAGAAATCGACCTAAAAGGTAAGAATGTTTTGTTAGTTGAAGACAATATGATTAATGCCATGGTAGCTTCTAAATTATTGGCTAAATGGGATATCAATACCACTCATGTTTCTAATGGGTTATTTGCAACAAAAGCGGTGCTCAAAGAAAAATACGATTATATTTTAATGGATATTCACATGCCAGAAATGGATGGCTTTGAGGCGGCTCAATGGATAAGGACCAAACCGAATGCTAATAAAGAAACTCCCATTTTTGCTTTAACAGCTGATATTACCGCAGAAGCAAACAAAGAATACGAATCCTATTTTGATATATTTCTAAGGAAGCCAATTGAAACAGAGAAGCTAAGAGAAAACCTCTGTAAATTTATTGATTAAGTTATTTTCATTCCCATTTCTTAGGTTAATTTAGCGCCTACAAAAAACCCGCTCGGCTAACAACCGGGCTTTACTATTTTATGAAGTTAAACGAGATTTTCGATAGTTATTTAAGTTCAGAAACCTTTACTGAATTACTTTTAGCTTTGGATCAAACCAAAGAAAAAAACATTCACTTAAATGGATTAATAGGATCTGCAGCGGCTTTGTATGCGGCTATGGTATATCAACAAAAAAACTGCCCAATGGTAATTATTGCCAGTACCGCAGAAGAGGCCAGGTATTTTTTAGCTGATATTGAAAATTTGGTGGAAGGCAAAACTGTAAATTACTTCCCTCCTTCTTACCGCAGAGGATTTCAACCTGAGACACTAGACAACCAAATGGTTTTGGAACGAGCAGAAGTATTAAACCGTTTGAACCAAAAATACTCTAAAGCCGAATGGGTAATTACTACAGCTGAAGCCGTTTGCGAATGGGTAATGGGTGAGAATGATTTGAACCAAAATACTTTCGAAATAAAGGTAGGCGATAATTTTGATTTAGAGTTTTTTATTGAATTCTTAACAGAACATAATTTTGATAGAAGTGATTTTGTTTATGAGGCTGGCCAATTTAGTATTAGAGGAGGTATTGTAGATGTTTATTCTTTTAGCAATGATAAACCTTATAGGATAGAATTAAATGGAGACACAATTGAAGCCATTAGAATTTTTGAACCAATAGATCAATTATCAATAAAAAAGGTAGATAGGTTTTTTATTATTCCCAATGTTCAAAAGGAAATAAAACAAACACAAAGCTTCTTTGATTACTTGCCAGAAAACACCTTAATATGGACACAAGATTTAAACCTTGGCAAGGAACAAATAGCAAAAGGTTTAGAAAAGGCAGAAAGATTCAATCCCGAATTATTTAAAGACACTCACGAAATAAGCTATGAAGGCATAGAAAAAACTTGGATGCAAGAAAAGGATTGGTTCAAACAGCTAACTAATTTTAAGCTTATAGAATTTGGAACTAGAAAAGCAGTGAAATCCAAAATTACGTTTGATTTCCATATGAGTCCACAGCCTTTGTTTCATAAAAATTTTAAAATGCTAATAGAAAACCTGAAAGATAATTCGGGTAGAGATTTTATCAATTTAATTTTTAGTGAAAGCAGCAGGCAAATAGAAAGACTTTATACCATTTTTGAAGACCTTGACAAGGATGTAAAATTTAATCCTGTTTACCATGGATTAAGCAATGGCTTTATTGACCATCAAATAAAACTAGCCTTTTATACCGAACACCAAATATTTGATAGATTCTATAAAGGCAAAGTTAAAAGTGGATACACGAGCAATAAAATTTTAACACTTAGAGAACTCAGAGAATTAAGGCCTGGAGATTTTGTTACTCATATTGACCATGGCATTGGCAAATTTGCAGGCCTAGAAAAACTTGAGATAAATGGCCAACTTCAAGAGGCCGTTAGATTGGTATACAGAGACAATGATTTGTTATATGTAAGCATAAACTCATTACATAAAATTTCTAAGTATGTAGGCAAAGAAGGTACTGCTCCTCGCATGAATAAGTTGGGCAGCGATGCTTGGGAAAAACTTAAAAGTAATACCAAGAAAAAAGTTAAAGACATTGCAAGAGATTTAATTCGCTTGTATGCAGCAAGAAAAGGTCAAAGTGGTTTTGCATTTGCTCCAGACAATTACCTTCAAATTGAATTGGAAGCTTCGTTTATGTATGAAGATACTCCCGACCAAAGTAAAGCAACTTGGGATGTAAAAAAAGATATGGAGAGTCCGCACCCAATGGACAGGTTAGTTTGTGGAGATGTTGGTTTTGGTAAAACGGAGATTGCAATAAGAGCGGCATTTAAAGCTATATGCGATAGCAAGCAGGTTGCCATTTTGGTTCCAACAACTATTTTGGCTAATCAGCATTATAGAACCTTTAAAGAACGCTTAAAAGATTTCCCATGTAATATAGATTATATCAACCGATTTAAATCTGCAAGTGAACAAAAGGAAGTTTTGAAAAAACTTTCAGAAGGAAAATTAGATTTGGTGATAGGTACTCATCGCATGTTGAGCAAGGATACTAAATTTAAAGACCTTGGATTATTGATTATTGATGAAGAACAAAAATTTGGTGTAGCGGCAAAAGAAAAACTTAAAGCATTTAAGACAAATGTTGATACACTTACATTAACAGCAACGCCTATTCCAAGAACTTTACATTTCTCCTTAATGGGTGCAAGAGACTTATCTATCATCAATACTCCTCCACCTAATAGGCAACCGGTTCAAACCACCATGTATAATTACAACGATGATGTAATACATGATGCTATTATGGAAGAAGTACAAAGAGGTGGCCAGGTGTTTTTTGTGCACCATAGAGTTAAAGATATTTACGACCTAGGAAATCATTTAGAAAGAATATGTCCGGGGGTGAAAATTGGTGTAGCACATGGCCAATTAGAAGGAGACAAATTAGAAGATGTAATGATGCGATTTATTGAAGGCGAATTTGATGTTTTGGTTGCAACTACAATTATTGAAGCAGGTTTAGATATTTCCAACGCCAATACAATAATAATTAATCATGCCAACATGTTTGGCTTGAGTGATTTGCATCAAATGAGAGGCAGGGTTGGAAGAAGTAATAAGAAAGCTTATTGTTTGTTGTTGGTACCAAGCATGCAAAGTTTAACCAATGACGCAAGAAGAAGATTGCAAGCCATTGAAGAATTTAGCGATTTAGGAAGTGGATTTAATGTAGCCATGCGAGATTTAGACATTAGAGGCGCAGGCAATTTATTAGGTGGTGAACAAAGTGGCTTTATTGCAGAAATTGGTTTTGAGATGTACCATAAAATTTTAGATGAAGCAATCCATGAATTAAAAGAAGAAGAATTTGCTGAGCTATTTAAAGATGAACCCAATCTAAAAAAATTAGAGGCAAAGGATTGCAATTTGGAAACCGATTTGGAAGCTTTGATTCCAGATAATTATGTTAGAAATATTGGAGAACGTTTGAACCTATATAATCAATTAAGTAGTTTGCAAAAGGATGAAGAGTTGGATCAATTTGAATCGCAATTATTAGACAGATTTGGACCAGTACCTAATGAAGTAAAAGATTTAATTGCATTAATTAAGTTAAGGGAATTAGGAAAGCAAATGGGTTTTGAAAAATTAATCTTGAAGAAAAAGCAGCTATTGGCTTATTTCCCAAGTGAACAAAAACAGCATTATTATCAATCAGATTTATTTGCGGGAATTTTGCAATATGTTCAATTGCATGGCAACAAATGTAAATTGAAGCAAAGCAACCTAAATTTGATTTTATTGTTTTTTGAAATTAATACCATCAAGCAAGCAACTCATTATATGAATGAATTAGTTGTCCTTAACGCTTCACGCGCCCATTCCGATCATATTTAAGTTTATAATCTTTATCTTGATTTTCGAAACTAGCACAACGTTTTACCTTGCAGGCTGTAGCTGTTAAAAAGGTAAAAAGAATTAAGATTTGAATGAAGGTACGTAGTTTCATTGCTTGAATGTTTTTATAAAAATAAGGAAAGTTTACAAAATAAAAAAGGTCCCACTTGGGACCTTTTTTATTTTAAAGCTTCTTAAGAAAGAAGAATTACTTTGCTTTCTTAGTTGCAGCCTTTTTAGTAGCAGCTTTTTTAGTTGCAGCTTTCTTAGGAGCAGCAGCTTTTTTAGTTGCAGCTTTTTTGGTAGCAGCTTTCTTAGGAGCAGCAGCTTTTTTAGTTGCAGCCTTTTTAGTAGCAGCTTTCTTAGGAGCAGCAGCTTTCTTAGTTGCAGCCTTTTTAGTAGCAGCTTTCTTAGGAGCAGCAGCTTTCTTAGTTGCAGCCTTCTTAGCAGGTCCTTTTGAAGGAGCAGCAGCTTTTTTAGTTTTTTTGGTTGTTGCCATTTGTATAAAAATTTGATTGATTACAATAACAAATTTATAAGTGTATTTAATATTTTCAAGTACCTATTGTAAATCAGTCGAAAAAAATTATCACTCTTACCTGTTGATAAGTAAGGGCAAATGAATGAACCAATTGATTTTACAAGCATCTCCAAGGATTATGCTTATCATAAAAATGTGATTAACTACTTTCATTTTTTTTAAGTTTTTGAAAAATGTTTTTCGACATTGATAATTTTTGAAGTAGTAATTGTGATTCATTTAAATAACCAATGGCTGAAGTGTATAGTATTTTCAATACTTAACAGACTTCATCTATTTGTATTTTATGTTTTGAATAAAATTCAAAGTAAAATTAGCAATTGACTATACAATTAAATTTTAGATAAAGAATGACGTCAAGTAGTATATTTTTTTATACATTATTACTTAAATCGAATCAAATAAATTTTACTAATAATCTTTCAAAGAATTTTTTTCTATTGTTAGCATCGCTTACCTTTAACCAAACATAAAATTAGATAAAGTCATAAGCATTTATGAAGGCAGAAATTATAACAATTGGCGATGAATTATTATTGGGTCAAGTAATAGATACCAATTCTTCTTGGTTGGGTCAAACCTTAAATAAAATGGGCATTAATGTTCACCACAAATCTGCCATAAGCGACAATAAAAACGCCATTCTTCAGGCTTTAAGTGAAGGTGAAAATAGAAGCGATGTTATTATTATAACAGGTGGCTTAGGTCCTACAAAAGACGATATCACAAAAGCAACTTTGTGCGAGTACTTTGATACAGAACTAATCCTAAACGAACGAGTATTGGCATTTGTTCAATCTATTTTTGAAAAAAGAAATTTGCCAATGTTGGACTCCAACAATATGCAAGCAATGCTTCCAAAAAATTGTGGAGTTTTATGGAATAAAAATGGAACAGCTCCTGGCATGTGGTTCTATGAAAATAAAACAGTTTTTATCAGTATGCCTGGTGTACCTTTTGAAATGAAAACTATTTTTGAAGAAGAAGCAATACCCAAATTAAAATCACTTTTTTCTTTTCCTAGCATACTTCATAGAACTCTCCAAACTTGCAGTATTGGTGAAAGTTTTCTGGCAAAGAAAATTGAATCCATTGAAGATGCATTACCTTCTTATATTAAACTTGCTTACCTTCCAAATATTGGTTCAGTACGTTTACGCTTTAGTGCCTATGGAGAAAACTTAGAAGCTTTAGAAAAAGAGTTGAACCCAATAATTGAAGCTGTTTACGAAAGCATCGGAGAATACATTTATGGCGAAGGGGATGAATCATTAACAGAAGTGCTTGGCGTTTTATTAAAAGAAAAAAATGCCACTGTAAGTACTGCCGAAAGTTGCACAGGTGGATTTTTAGCTCATCAACTAACATCAGTTTCTGGCAGCTCTGCTTATTATATGGGCAGTATAATTAGTTATGATAATAGGATCAAACAGGAACAATTAAATATACCCAAAGAACTCCTTGAAACCTTTGGTGCAGTTAGTGAAGAATGTGTAACGTTAATGGCTCAACAGATAAAAGATAAGTTTAAAACTACTTATGGCATCGCAACAAGCGGTATTGCAGGCCCAACAGGTGGTTCTGATTTAAAACCTGTTGGAACTGTTTGGATTGCCTTAGCTACACCAACACATACTTTTGCAAAAGTTTTTAATATGGGCGACAATAGAGAACGTACCATTTTAAGAACCTCTTTAATGGCAATGGATTTACTTAGAAAAGAATTGTTACAGAACTAAATAATAAAAATGGATTTTTCATTAACGTCTCAATTTATACCCACTGGTGATCAACCTCTCGCAATTAAAAGTTTGGTAGAAGGTATTAACAGAGGTGATAGAGCTCAAGTACTTTTAGGTGTTACAGGTTCTGGTAAAACATTTACCATGGCCAATGTTATTGAACAAGTAAAAAAACCAACTTTAATAGTTAGTCATAACAAAACATTAGTAGCTCAACTGTATGGAGAATTTAAGCAGTTCTTTCCTGATAATGCCATTGAGTATTTTGTTTCCTATTACGATTATTACCAACCCGAAGCATTTATTCCTACTAGTAATACCTACATCGAAAAAGACTTACAGATAAATGCAGAAATTGAAAAAATGCGTTTAAAAACAACCTCATCTTTATTAAGTGGAAGAAGAGATATTGTAGTTGTTGCTTCGGTAAGTTGTATCTATGGTGCAGGTAATCCAAAAGATTATGAGAACAGTATTATTCGCTTAAAGAAGGGCGATAAACTTTCTAGAAATACCTTGTTATATTCTTTAGTTGACTCATTATACAGCAGAACAACCGCAGATTTTCAACGAGGAAATTTTAGAGTTAAAGGCGATGTGGTGGATGTATTTCCTGCTTATGCAGATATTGCTTTTAGGATTTCTTTCTTTGGAAATGATATTGAAGAATTAACAATAATTGACCCAATCACTGGTAGAAAACAAGAATCAGTTGACAACTTAGCGATATTCCCTGCCAATATTTATGTAACGCCAAAAGACCAAATTCAACAGGCTATTCGGGCAATTCAAGATGATTTAGTTTTGCAAACTGAATACTTTAAATCTATAGGAAAACCTTTAGAAGCAAAACGCTTAGAGGAGAGAACGAACTTTGATTTGGAGATGATTCGTGAATTGGGTTATTGTAGCGGAATTGAAAATTATAGCCGTTATATGGATCAAAGAAAACCTGGTGATAGACCTTTTTGTTTGATTGATTATTTTCCCGAAGATTTTCTGTTGATAGTAGATGAAAGTCATGCTACCATGCCACAAGTAAGAGCCATGTATGGTGGCGACAGAAGTAGAAAAGAAAACTTGGTTGAATATGGTTTTAGACTTCCATCTGCTATGGACAATCGTCCTTTAAAATTTAATGAATTTGAATCTCTTATTCCGCAAACTATATATGTTAGTGCAACGCCTTCTGAATATGAAGTAAGAGAAGCCGAAGGTATTGTGGTGGAACAAATTATTAGACCAACAGGTTTATTAGATCCTGTTTTAGAAGTAAGGCCCTGTTTGAACCAAGTAGATGATTTATTAGATGAGATTGACGAGCGCATTAAGATGGGCGATCGGATTCTAGTGACAACTCTTACCAAGAGAATGGCAGAGGAGTTGAGTAAATACATGTCTAAGTTAAATATCAAATGTAGATATATCCATAGTGAAGTAAAGACAATTGATCGTGTAGAAATATTAAGAGATTTACGCCTTGGTAAATTTGATGTTTTAATAGGCGTGAACCTTTTAAGAGAAGGCCTCGACTTACCTGAGGTTAGTTTAGTAGCAATTATGGATGCCGACAAGGAAGGCTTTCTAAGAAATGATAAATCATTAACACAAACCATTGGTAGAGCTGCCAGAAATGAAAACGGCAAAGTAATTATGTATGCAGATAGAATTACAGATAGCATGCAAAGGACCATGGATGAAAACGAAAGAAAGAGACAAATCCAAATTGCATACAATACCAAACATGGCATCACTCCTACTACCGTAAAAAAGAGTATACAAGATATCATGGATCAAACAAGTGTGGCCGATTCACAAATTGTTCGTCCTGTTGGAATGCCTTACATAGAAAACGAAAATATCAATATTGCAGCAGATCCAGTTCTAAACTATATGAATGCGGCACAATTGAAAAAGGCTATAGATGAAACACAAAAACGTATGCTTAAAGCTTCAAAAGATTTAGACTTTATTGAAGCAGCCAGATTGCGTGATGAAATGTTTGCATTGCAAGCCAAACTACCTGAATTAACAAATGAATCTAAATAAAATCTATGTCGAGATTATCCGAACTTCAGAAACGTTTTAAATCAAATAAATATACTGGTTTTGGCTCAGGAACAAATAATCAAGGCGACCGTTTATTAAATAGAGATGGCACCTTTAATGTGATTAGAAATGGTCAAGGTTTCTTGCAAAGTATAAACCCATTTCATCAACTAATCACCATGCCTTGGAGTTATTTTAACACCATGATTATCCTTGTTTTTATCCTTATTAATTTATCCTTTACCATAGGTTATTTTCTAATTGGACTAGAAGAATTAAGTGGTATTTTTCATACCAGTATGGCAAGTCAATTCATTGAGGTATTTTCATTTAGTGCTCAAACATTAACCACCGTTGGGTATGGAAGGGTTAGTCCAATTGGTAATATGGCCAACCTGCTTGCATCGTTTGAAGCATTATTAGGCTTAATGAGTTTTGCCTTGGTAACAGGTTTATTATATGGACGATTTTCTAGGCCTTATGCAAAATTATTATATAGTGAAAAAGCTCTCATTTCACCTTATCAAGATAAGACTGCCTTTATGTTTAGAATTGCCAATGCAAGAAAAAACCAATTGATAGAATGTGAAGCTACTTTATTATTTAATTACCAAGATAAAGAAGCAGGCACCAGAAGGTTTATCAACCTTAATTTAGAGTTGGCCAAGGTAAATGCCTTATCACTTAGTTGGACAATAGTTCACCCCATTGATGATAAGAGTCCTATGTTTGGTTTAAACCAAAAGGAATTAGAAGACATGAACCCAGAAATTATTCTTATGTTTAAAGCTTTTGACGATACCTATTCACAGGTAATTCATACTCGCCATAGTTATGCTTTGAATGAAATCGTTTATGGCGCAAAGTTTTTACCTATGTTTAAAAGATCAGAAAACGGATATTCTACTTTATTGGAGTTAAACAAAATTGGGCAATACCAACCAGTGGAATTGCCCAATTCATAATTTTTTTTTAGGTTTGGTTCGAACCAAATATTAATTAAGAAACTCAACTTTAAACTTACCTTCTGTTATTGTAACAGAAGTGGTATTTTCTTCTAATTGAAGAGTTCCAGAAAAAGTTCCAGATGCATATTCTCCTTTTGGTAATTTAATGGTATCAAATTTTATTCTTAATCCACTTGTGGCAGATGCTGGTGTGGCAGTACTTTTAAATAATAACTTTGCAGCATTTTTAAACTCTACAGTATTCACAAAATCGTTTTCATCTAGTGTATAAGATAAACCATCTGTCCAACCACCTTTATTATTTAATGTAAATGTAAGTGAAGGTAACTCAGTATTGCTTAAAGCTCCAACCAAAAATAATTGTTGTGGATTATCTGGGTTATCCTTTACCAGGGTCATTGCTTTAAAATCTGTTGCAATTCCATTTACTTTACAATTAAAATAAAATGTAGGGGTGTTATTACCTCCACCATTATTATTATTTGAACCTGAATCAACAGTACTGTCTGATTTGCTACATGCCGATAATCCCATAAAGGCAAAAGCAATAATTAGTGTTTGGATGTTTTTCATATGTTATAAGATTTCCAAAAATATGGGTATCGAATCAAATATTCATATAGGTGGAAACAAAAAAAAAGGTCGCTTTTGTGGAAAAGCGACCTTTTAAGTATTAATTAAGAAACTTTAATCGAAACGATGTGCTGTTTTATTTAGTTCTTCAGGAGATAGACTCTTAAAATAATCGTAGGTAATTTTTAAGCCATCTGCTCTATTTACCTTTGGCTCCCAACCCAAAATCTCCCTAGCTTTGGTAATATCAGGCTTACGTTGTTTTGGATCATCTTTAGGCAATGGCTTAGCAACTAATTTTTGATTTGTCCCAGTTAATTTGATAATCTCTTCACCAAACTCACGAATGGTAATTTCATCTGGGTTACCAATATTTACTGGCTGAACATGGTCGCTCAATAACAAACGGTAAATTCCTTCAACCAAATCACTCACATAGCAGAAACTGCGTGTTTGACTACCATCACCAAACATGGTTAAATCTTCGCCACGCAAAGCTTGTCCAATAAATGCTGGCAATACTCTACCATCGTTTAGTCGCATGCGAGGACCATAAGTATTAAATATTCTTACAATGCGAGTTTCCAATCCGTGGAAAGTATGGTAAGCCATTGTCATTGCTTCTTGAAAACGCTTGGCTTCATCATAAACCCCACGAGGACCAACTGGATTTACATTTCCCCAATATTCTTCAGTTTGTGGATGAACCATTGGATCACCATAAACCTCGCTAGTTGATGCAATTAATACCCTTGCATTTTTAACACGAGCTAAACCCAAACAATTATGAATTCCTAATGAACCAACCTTTAAAGTTTGGATAGGAATTTTTAAATAATCAATCGGACTTGCTGGAGAGGCAAAATGCAAGATATAATCAATCTTACCTGGTACATGTATAAACTTACTTACATCGTGATGGTAAAATTCAAACTCTTTTAATTTAAATAAGTGTTCAATATTTTTTAAATCACCTGTAATCAAATTATCCATTCCCACCACATCATAACCTTCGGCTATGAATCTATCACAAAGGTGCGATCCTAAAAACCCAGCAGCACCAGTGATAAGAACTCTTTTATTTGCCATATTATTTATTTGTATTTACTCCAATGCAATAGTAGGTGAAGCCATGCTCTTCCATTTCTTCCAAATCATAAATATTTCTACCATCAAAAATTACTTTTTCTTTCATGAGCTTACTCATTACTTTAAAGTTAGGCGTTCTAAATTCAGGCCACTCAGTTACAATTAACAAAGCATCTGCATCAATTAATGCATCGTTTGGATCTTTGCTGTATTCTATTTGCTCACCTAAATCTTTTTTAGCTTCATGCATAGCAACTGGATCGTATGCTTTAACATTTGCACCAGCATGCAATAACTTTTCAATTATTACCAAAGATGGAGCTTCACGCATATCGTCTGTTTTTGGCTTAAACGATAATCCCCACATGGCAAAAGTTTTTCCTTTTAAATCGCCTTTATAATGTGCTGCAATCTTATTAAACAAAACACTTTTTTGGTCTTCATTTACCTCTTCAACAGCCTGCAAAATACGCATGTTATGGCCATTTTCAGATGCTGTGCGTATAAGCGCCTTCACATCCTTTGGAAAGCATGAACCACCATAACCAATACCTGGATAAATAAAACGATTACCAATACGAGGATCACTGCCTATACCTTTACGAACTAAGTTTACATCTGCACCCATTATTTCACATAAGTTAGCAATATCATTCATAAAACTAATCTTAGTTGCAAGCATGGCATTTGCAGCATATTTAGTCATTTCGGCACTAGGTACATCCATAAAAATAATTGGATGGCCATTTAATAAAAACGGCTTGTATAATTTGCGCATTACTTCTTCTGCCTTCTTAGACTCAACCCCAACCACAATTCTATCTGGCTTCAAGAAATCATCAATAGCTGCACCTTCTTTTAGGAACTCAGGGTTAGAAGCAACGTCAAATTCTATAGCTAAACTACGTTTGCTTAATTCTTCTTGAACTGCTTTTCTAACTTTTTCTGCTGTTCCAACTGGCACAGTACTCTTAGTTACAACAACTATATGGTCTGTAATATGCGAACCAATTTCTCTAGCTACACCTAATACATATTTTAAATCAGCAGAACCATCTTCACCAGGAGGTGTTCCAACTGCTATAAATGCCACATCCGCTTCTGCAATATTTTCGCCCAAATTGGTAGAAAAATTCAAACGACCTTTCTCATGGTTTCTTATTACCATTTCTTCCAATCCTGGTTCATAGATTGGCATGATTCCTTTCTTTAGGTTTTCAATCTTTTTTGTATCTACATCAATACATACAACATCAATACCTACTTCGGCAAAGCAAGTTCCCGTTACAAGGCCTACATAGCCGGTTCCAATTACTACGATTTTCATTTTTTTGTTTTCTGGTTAATGTTTCAAAAGTAAATGCAGGCAATTGCTTACAAAGTTAACTTTTCATCAATTGCTTTGGCTGCAAACCTTACGACGAAAATATAAAAACAATGGATAATATTTCCTGATAATTCCCACATATGTATTTTTTTTTAGAATAAGGCCGAAATTTGGCATATTTGCTTTCGAATGAACCTAAAAATAACTGCTAGAAAACTATTGACACTTTGCCTAACCCTCCCGCTATTAGCGGGCGCACAAGACAAATACATGTTCAGTAATAAATTGGTCGACCTTCAATTTCTTTATAATTATAGAGTTCCATCGGGTTCTTTTGGTAAGACTTATGGGGCATTTAGTTCTGTTGGTACAGGCGGATTGTTTAAAACTAAAAACAATTGGGTGGTTTCTGGAGAGTTGAATTACCTTTTTGGCAAGGAAATAAAAGAAGTAGAAATACTTAACAACCTCATTTGTAGTGGTGGTTATATCAGTTCCATTAATGGAGCACCTGCAAATTATTCTGTTTTTATGAGAGGTATCGATGCCTATATTAAAGTGGGTAGAGTTATTGGATTTAACAAACGCAATATGAACTCAGGAATTTTTGTTCAAGGTGGCATCGGATATATACAACATAAAATTAAACTTACCCCACACGATAACGACATTCCCCAACTAGATGCAGATTACGTAAAAGGTTACGATCGCTTAAGTTCTGGAATTGCCTTCAATGAATTTATGGGATATATTTATCATAGTAGAAACCGTTTTGTTAACTTATATTTTGGTTTAGATTTAATGCAAGCGCAAACCTATAACCGCAGAGCTTATAATTATGATCAAGCAAGTTTTGATTTAAGCAAAAAAATGGACTACTCCACTTCCTTTCGCTTTGGTTGGATGATTCCAATTTATTTAAACACCAAAGAAGAAAACGAATTCCAATTTAAGTAGTATGAAACCACTTGGTAAACTACTATACTCCATAGGCACAAACTCCTATTTTACTTTAGTAAAGGCTATTTCACCTTTTAATATTAGAGCTAATAAACTTTGTAAAGGTCAGGTTGGTTTGAACCAAAAAATAGCTGAAAACGAGGCTAAGTTTACCGAAAAAAGTATTTGGTTTCATGTTTCTTCTTTAGGCGAATTTGAGCAAGGCAAACCCGTTATGGAAGCTTTAAAAAAGAGCTATCCCCAATACAGATTAGTTGCTACTTTCTTTTCACCATCTGGATACGAATCTAAACTCAACGATTCCATTTGCGATGCGGTTTATTACCTTCCATTCGAATCCAAAACAAATGCAGATTGGCTTATTGAAACCTTAAAACCAGCAATGGCTTTTTGGGTCAAATATGATTTTTGGTATTACTATTTACAAGCCTTAGAAAATAAGAAAATCCCTGTTTTCCTTTTAGCTGCCCAATTTAGGTCGAACCAAATTTTTTTTAAACCTATAGGAGCTTTTCATCAAGAAATGTTGCATTACTTTAGCTTCATTTTTAATCAAAACCAACACTCGGAAGATTTGTTGAAAACCATTGGAATCAAACAGCAAATGGTAACTGGAGATAACCGCTACGACCGCGTGATTCAAATCACCCAAAGCCTTGGTGATATTCCCTATATTAATGAATTTAAGCAACAAGAATTAACTATTGTGGCTGGCAGTTCATATGTAAATGAAGAAACATTTTTAGCTAAAGCATTAATCGGTTTGAACCTAAAATGCAAACTCATTATTGCTCCACATTTTGTAGAAGATGAGCGAATTGCAAGCATTGAAAAGATATTTGAAGGTAAGTGTATTCGGTATTCACAACTAAATACTTCCACCCCACTTCAAAATTTTCAAGTGCTTATTTTAGATGGCATGGGATTATTGGCTCGAACCTACCGCTATGCTGATGCTGCCTTTATTGGTGGTGGTTATTGGGAGAATGGTTTGCATAATTCTTTGGAAGCAGCAGCCTTTGGAATGCCATTAGCCTTCGGACCAAAAATCAACCGTTTTCCAGAAGCAAAAGAATTGGTTCAAACCGAAATTGCTACTATAATAAACCAGCAAACCGATTTTGACAATTGGATAACAAAGGTTTTAAATGATGAGAATTACCGAAATTCTGTAAGCGAAAAAAGCAGAAATTTTGTTAACCAAAACAAAGGCGCTACCGAGAAGGTAATGAATAAAATAATCGAAATCGTAAAGAGCTAATCATTGCTTTTGCCTGCGCCTTGCACGCTCTGCATCCAGATAATTTTTCAACGAATCTGTTTCAGAATCTGTTAAGGGCTTGGGTTGTTCAATCACAGTATTTTCTTGATTTACTTCCTTCTTGTTTTTGCTAGCACCACAAGAATAAAGCAATAACAAACTAATGCTGCACCACAAACTTAAACGTATGTTCAATGCCTTCATCTGATAATAGATTAACGAAATACATTCCCGAATTCAAAGTAGAAATATCTAAGCGGACTTGGTTCAAACCTGGCTTAGCCCAATCTTTAACCAATAGCTGTGTTGTCTTTCCATCAATACTTCTCAACTCAACACCCAATAGTTTTTTGGTTTTCATTTCAAACTCAAACGTTACTTGCTCCGAACTTGGATTTGGATAAACTTTTCCTGTTGAAATAGTTTCATTTGTTTGGTTCAAACCAGAAGTTAAATCATTGGTTTGAACTCTTCCTATCCAAGTTCTATTTTGTCCTTGCGCCGTTCCCCAAGAACCACTTAGCCAAGCAACTCCTAATTCATTATACTTCCTTTGAATCCCTGTATAATCTCCCCAACGTTCAACGGTATCACCTATCAACTGAATATTTCCTTCGCCTTTCTTTACAAAAACTGGCTCCGAAATATTAAAATTCCTATCTACATAAACTACAGATGTTCCCGGAAACTGTTTATCCGAAACATGAGAAAAAGTTATCATACTGCTGTGATCGCCATTCTCTCCGCTACCTACATAGGCAATACTTGGGTAGCCAAAATCTAATGTATCAGATGCTATTATTGTTCCTTCTAAACGAGGTGTGCTCGTCCAAATTTCATGAATTCTTCCAAAGTATACACCAGGACTAAAACGTTGTGGGTCGATAGTATTTCCAACATAATAAATTACTCCGCCTTCATACATTGCACTCAATACACGAGCGTCGTTGGTTTGTAATTTCTTTCCGTTTGGCATCAAAGCATTTGGCTGCAATCCATAAGACACTGGATTTTTAAGAACTCTCATTCCTAACTCAGCATTTCCAGATGCTATGGTATTGGTTATATAATGCACAAAAACAGTATCGTTAGTTAAATCAGATGGTCGGTGAGAAAGGAAATACATTTCAGGCCCATACAATTGAGAGCCACCTTTTACAGGACAAATACTCCAAACACTTTTGCCATTAAATTGAATATTATTATAAATTTTTTGTGGCAATGAATCTCCCGCAAATCCTTTGTTTTTATCAACTTGCCAGATATAAGATTCCAAGAAACCATTCTTCCAAAATGTATTGTCTTTTAGGCGATTTACGGTAATAAACAATTCGTCTTTGCTCAAAGAAATAATAGGATAATCGCTCCAAGAACTATCCCCAGTTATATTCCCAGGCAATTGATATAAATTCCATGTTTTAGATGGATCACCGCTAGTTGAAAAGGCAATAATAATTCGAGTATCTAAACTAGAACTTCCTTGTAAATAAACTACAATATATCTATCTGCCACGGGGTCGTAAATAGTTCTAGGGTCGTAAGTTCTATTTAATGGACCCAATTCCTGACCTAAACTTGCCAAAGTTTTTCCAATAATTTGAACTCCAGAATCATTAAAAACATTGATATTGGTATTCACACAAGAAATCATTCTACCACTATTCCCAATGCAAAAATCATTGTCGTTTGGCGTGCTTTGAGTAACATTTCCATTAAAACTTTTAGTAACTGTTGGAGCGGCTGCACCTGCTTTCTTATTTAAAATAGGCCCTCTTTTAAAAGTAGCTCTTTGTTGATCCAAACTTAATTTCTTAGCCTGTGAAGCATTCAATGGTGCAGGTGCTGCTTTTATATTAATAATATGCGCATCTGGCAAATTAGGCAATTCCATTAAGTTAATAGTTGCTGCCTTAGCCGTAGTTTGGTTAACGGTAGAATAGGTAAAACCAGAATTAGTTTGAGCATTTAAGGCAAACCCAGAAGCAACGAAAAGAATAATTTGAGCAATTTTTTTCATGGAAATAATTTAATGCAGCGGCAAATTAAGAATAAGAACTGAGCAAAACACTATAGGTTTTTATTCAACTCTTTTCCAAGTTTCGCTTCTACCAATAACAGACAAGCCAATAAAGCCTCTAATATCTAATTCACCATTGCTATTCATGGTCATTTTGCAACTATAGGTTTTACCACTTTTAGGGTCGTAAATCTGGCCATTTTCCCATACCTTAGAACTTGGGTCGAAAGTAAATCCAGTTAGCATTAATAAGCCTTGCAACTTTCTAGAGCGCTTGCTAACATCTGGGTTCTTATCATCTAACCTTGGGTTACCTTTATCGTCTAAAGGCTTATCAATCCATACTAAATTACCATAAAAATAATCTCCAGTTCTAAAAATTTTGATTTTTCCTGTGGCTGCTGGGTTGATCCAAACACCCACTACATCATCAATTTTCTGCGAGAAGGAACTTAAAGTAAGGGTTAAAAAGAAACCAAGGATAAAAAATTTCTTAAGCATAAAGTATTTGTTTTAATTATTACGAATAAAACAAATACAATCTATTTAACCAAAATGGTTTTGTCATTTCGTTTTAAAATAGACCCAATAGGCTCAAAAAAGTTTATTCCATTTTCTTTTAAGAGTTGAACCAACTCCTCTTCAATTTCTGGAGAAGCTGCAATCAATAAACCTCCGCTTGTTTGTGGGTCGTTTAAAATTTGAAAGGATGTCATATCTAAAATACCATCTACTTTTTTCTCATAGGCATTCCAATTTCTATAGGTATTATCAGGTATTACGTTTTGAACCAAATAGGATTCTAGAAAAGGAAATCTTGGAACTTTATCCCAATTCAATTCAGCAGAAAAGGAATTACCACACATTTCTATTAGATGACCAATTAAGCCAAAACCAGTAACATCTGTTAAAGCATGAACACCATTAAGTTTACTTAATTTCTCGCCAATTTTATTAAGTGTGCACATGGATTCTATAGCAAGCTTTGCATGTTGTTCCTCGGCTAAGCCTCTTTTAATTGCAGTTCCTATGATTCCTGTTCCTAGAGCCTTGGTAAGAAATAGTTTATCATTAACCTGTGGGCAATCGTTTCTTTTTAAATTTTCATTTGCCACAGAGCCAGTAACACTTAAACCAAACAATGGCTCTTTGGTGTCTATGCTATGTCCGCCAGCCAAAGGAATACCAGCATCTTTGCAAACTTCCAATGCACCTTCCATTACCTTATTAGCCAATTCCAAAGGCAATACACCAATTTGCCATCCTAATAGGGCATTGGCAAAAAGAGGCTTTCCTCCCATGGCATAAATATCGCTAATGGCATTTGCAGAAGCAATTCTACCAAAATCAAATGGATCGTTAACAATTGGCATAAAAAAATCTACGGAGTTCATTACAGAGGTGCCATTGCCCAAATCCCAAACAGCTGCATCATCATTGCTATGGTTTCCTACCAATAATTCCTTAAAGGAAACACTGCTTCTTTCGCATAAAATTTTCTCCAAATCTGCAGGTGCAATTTTACATCCGCAACCCGCCATATGAGAGTATTCGGTAAGTTTATAATCCGTCATGATTCCATTTTTATTAACCAGCCAAAGGTAGTATTCTTTTAACCTACAGCAATAAATATCAAAATAGAATGGATAATTTAGGGTCAACAAAAACTAAAAGTTTACACATAAAAAAAACGGTCTTCATTTTTCAATGAAGACCGTTTCTATTAAAATATTTGTTGCCTAATCTTCTTTCGAAGCCATTAACAAATCGTATTCTTCTTTAGAACCTACAACCAATTTTTCGTAATCACGAATACCAGTACCTGCAGGAATTAAGTGACCAACAATTACGTTTTCTTTCAAACCTAACATTCTATCAACTTTACCCGAAATAGCAGCTTCGTTCAATACTTTGGTAGTTTCCTGGAAGGATGCAGCACTCATAAAGCTATGTGTACCCAAACTTGCCTTGGTAATACCCATGATAATTTGAGTTACAGTAGCAGATTGTGCATCTCTAACCTCAACCAATTTCATGTCTTTACGTTTCAATTGAGAGTTCTCATCGCGTAATTTTCTTACACTGATAATCTGACCTGGCTTAACTGTTGTTGAATCACCAGCCTCAAGAACTACTTTCTTATCGTAAATCCAATCGTTTGCTTGTTTCAAATCCCAACGAGTTACAAACTCACCTTCCAAGAAGGTAGTATCACCAGGATCACCAACTTCAACGTGTTTCATCATCTGACGAATGATTACCTCAACGTGCTTGTCGTTGATTTTTACACCCTGCAAACGATAAACCTCCATGATACCATTTACGATATAACGTTGAACCGCTAAAGGTCCTTCGATACGCAAGATATCTTGAGGTGAAATAGAACCATCAGATAAAGATGAACCGGCTTTCACGAAATCGTTTTCTTGAACCAAGATATGTTTAGAAAGTGGTACTAGGTATTTCTTTTGTTCGCTATCTTTTGAAGTAATCATGATTTCACGATTACCACGTTTGATACCACCAAAAGTAACAACACCATCAATTTCTGTAACGATAGCAGGGTTAGAAGGATTACGTGCTTCAAACAATTCAGTTACCCTTGGAAGACCTCCAGTGATATCTCGGGTTTTTCCAACAATACGTGGAATCTTCACCAAAATCTCACCAGCTTTAATCTTGTGTCCATTCTCAATAATGATATGGGCACCCACTGGTAAATTGTATTCTTTGCTTGCTTTATCTTTTCCTTCAGATACAATGATTGAAGGAATCTTAGTTTTATCTCTACTTTCTACAATTACTTTTTCTTTGTGACCAGTTTGTTCGTCACTTTCCTCTTTGTAGTTTACATTTTCGATGATATTTTCAAATGAAACTTTACCCGAGAATTCAGAAATAATAACCGCATTGTATGGATCCCAAGTACAAATTAATGTACCTTTTTCAACCACTTCACCATTTTTAACCTTCAAGTGTGCACCGTAAGGAATATTTATGGTAATAATTGGATTACGTGTTTTCTCATCCAAAATTCGAATCTCACCCTGACGACCAACTATAACGGTATCGATTGCACCTTCTTCGTTTTTCAAGTCAGTTGTTCTAATTTCTTCAAATTCAAGGATACCTGCAAACTTAGCCACCATCTGAGATTCAGAGGCAATGTTAGATGCGGTACCACCCACGTGGAAGGTACGAAGTGTAAGCTGTGTACCAGGCTCACCAATTGATTGAGCTGCAATAACTCCTACGGCATCACCAATTCTGGCATCTCTACCAGTTGACATGCTTCTTCCGTAGCACTTACAACAAACACCATAACGGGTTTCGCAAGTTAATACCGAACGAATTTCAAGGGTTTCAATTGGAGAATCCTCAATTTTCTGAGCAATCTCTTCATTGATTTCGTCGCCAGCGTTACAAATTAACTCACCACTTAATGGATCGTAAATATCATGAACACTTGTTCTACCTAAGATACGTTCGTATAAAGTTTCTACAACTTCCTCGTTGTCTTTCAATGAACTGATTGGAATACCACGTAAGGTTCCACAATCAAAACTATTTACTACAACATCTTGAGCAACGTCATGCAACCTACGTGTTAAGTAACCCGCATCCGCAGTTTTCAAAGCCGTATCGGCCAAACCTTTACGCGCACCGTGTGTAGATATAAAGTATTCAATAACCGAAAGACCTTCTTTAAAGTTGGAAAGAATTGGATTTTCAATAATCTCTCCAGTTCCTCCACTCAAGTTCTTTTGAGGTTTCGCCATCAATCCCCTCATACCACCTAACTGACGAATTTGCTCTTTAGAACCCCTCGCTCCAGAATCCAACATCATGTAAACTGGGTTGAATCCTTGTTGGTCTTCCTTTAATTGTTTTAACAAGGTATCAGCCAAACGAGAGTTAATACGAGTCCAGATATCAATAACCTGGTTGTAACGCTCATTATTGGTAATAAATCCATTGTTATAGTTATCCCAAATCTCATCCACTTCAGCTTGCGCTTGTTTAATAAATACCTCTTTTTCGTCAGGGATATTTACATAAGACAAGTTAAACGACAAACCTCCACGGAATGCATATTGGAATCCTAAATATTTAATATCATCAAGGAAGTGAGCGCAATGGTCTTGACCAACTTCTTTGAACATATTACCAATAATATCACGTAATGATTTCTTAGTTAATAATTCATTGATATATCCATGTGTTGCAGGTACAACTTGGTTGAATAAAATTCTACCCATTGTTGTATCAATAACCCTACTTACCAACTCGCCATTTTCTTTCACATTAGCACGAACTTTCACCCATGCATGTAAATGAACTTTTCCTTCATTGTAAGCAATAATAGCTTCTTCAGAAGAGTAAAATCTTAAGCCTTCGCCTTTGATTGGGAATTCTTCAGTATGCTTACGACCTTTGGTAATGTAGTACAAACCAAGAACCATGTCCTGAGAAGGAACCGTAATCGGCGCTCCGTTGGCAGGGTTCAAGATATTGTGTGGCGCTAACATCAATAATTGGGCTTCCAAAACTGCAGCGTTTCCAAGAGGAACGTGAACAGCCATTTGGTCACCGTCAAAATCCGCGTTAAAACCAGTACAAACCAATGGGTGTAATTGAATTGCTTTTCCTTCTACCAATTTAGGTTGGAATGCTTGGATACCCAATCTATGTAGTGTAGGGGCCCTGTTCAAAAGAATAGGATGACCTTTCAATATATTTTCAAGAATATCCCAAATGATAGCTTCTTTACGATCTACTAATTTCTTAGCTGATTTTACCGTTTTAACGATACCACGCTCAAGAAGTTTACGGATAACGAATGGCTTGAATAATTCAGCAGCCATATTTTTGGGAATACCGCACTCATGTAATTTTAGGTTCGGACCAACCACAATAACCGAACGGCCAGAGTAATCTACACGTTTACCTAATAAGTTTTGACGGAAACGACCTTGTTTACCTTTAAGCATATCGCTCAAAGATTTCAAAGGACGGTTACCTTCAGTTTTAACAGCACTTACACGACGAGTATTATCAAATAATGAATCTACTGCCTCTTGTAACATACGCTTCTCGTTACGAAGAATTACTTCAGGAGCTTTAATCTCCATCAAACGCTTCAAACGGTTATTACGAATAATTACACGACGGTATAAATCGTTCAAATCTGAAGTTGCAAAACGACCACCTTCCAATGGAACTAAAGGACGTAATTCTGGTGGAATAACTGGAAGAATCTTTACTACCATCCACTCAGGGCGGTTTTCGCCATGACGTTGAGAGTTACGGAATCCTTCAATTACTTTCAAACGCTTCAAAGCTTCGTTTTTACGTTGCTGAGAAGTTTCTGTATTTGCTTTAATACGTAAGTCGAAACTTAAAGTATCTAAATCAATTTTAGACAACATAAACCAAAGAGCTTCACCACCCATTTTGGCGATGAATTTATTTGGATCAGCATCATCTAAATGTTGGTTATCCTTTGGTAAAGTATCTAAAATATCTAAATACTCTTCTTCAGTTAACATATCAAGTGTTTGAACACCATCATTTGTTTTAATACCTGGTTGGCATACTAAATAACGTTCGTAGTAAACCACCATATCCAATTTCTTGGAAGGTATTCCTAATAAATAACCAATTTTATTAGGTAAAGAACGGAAATACCAAATATGAGCAACAGGAACAACTAGGTTGATATGACCCATGCGTTCTCTTCTTACTTTCTTTTCGGTTACTTCCACACCACAACGATCACACACAATACCTTTGTAGCGAATACGCTTGTATTTTCCACAATGACATTCGTAATCTTTAATTGGGCCAAAGATTCTCTCGCAAAACAATCCCCCCATCTCCGGCTTAAAGGAGCGGTAGTTGATGGTTTCCGGTTTTGTAACTTCACCAAATGAGCGCGTAAGGATGTTCTCAGGAGAGGCCAATCCAATGCGTATTTTGGTAAAATTCGCTTTTATTTTTACTTCTTTTTTCAAAGACATGTTTGCGGTTGTTTTAATGTGAAGCAGGTAAAGAGTTGGTTTGAACCAATCCTTTACCTGCGATTATTATTTTACTCAAGTGTAAGTTCTAAACCTAAACCACGTAATTCATGTGCCAATACATTGAACGACTCTGGAATACCAGGTGTAGGCAAGTTATCGCCTTTCACAATGGCTTCGTAAGTCTTCGCACGACCAATGATATCATCAGACTTCAAGGTTAAGATTTCCTGTAAGATATTAGCAGCACCATATGCTTCCAATGCCCAAACCTCCATCTCACCAAAACGCTGACCACCAAATTGAGCTTTACCACCCAAAGGTTGTTGTGTAATTAATGAATATGGTCCAATTGAACGAGCATGCATCTTATCATCAACCATGTGACCAAGTTTGATAATATAAATTACACCTACAGTTACAGGTTGATCAAAACGATTTCCTGATAAACCATCGTTCAAATAGGTTTTACCCCAATCTGGAATTCCTGCTTTACGAGTAAATTCTAATACTTGATCATCTGAAGCTCCATCAAAAATTGGTGTTGCAAATTTCACATCCAATTCTTTTGCTGCCCAACCTAAAACAGTTTCATAGATTTGACCCAAGTTCATACGTGAAGGTACACCTAATGGGTTCAACACGATATCTACAGGTTTTCCATTGTCCATGAATGGTAGATCTTCTTCGCGCACGATACGAGCAACAATACCCTTGTTACCGTGACGACCAGCCATCTTATCACCCACTTTTAACTTACGTTTTTGAGCTATGTAAACCTTAGCTAATTTAAGAATACCTGTTGGTAATTCATCCCCAACGCTAATTGCATATTCTTTTCTTCTATAATCAGCTAACTCTTGGTTATGACGGTTTTTGAAGTTGGTTAAAATGGTGCGGATTAAATCATTTTTTTCTGCATCGCCAGTCCAATTGTTGGCCATTACATTTGAATAATCTACCTCATTTAAATTCTTCATGCTAAACTTACTTCCTTTAGCAATAATTTCTTCGTTGTATACATTGTAAACACCAGAAGAAGTTTTACCAGAAAGGATAGAGAATAATTTTTCTACCAAGATATCTTTAATATCTTTTAAGTTTTTCTCATGCTCATCTTTCAATTTAGCCAACTTCACCTTATCATCCTGCTTAGCTGATTTCTCTTTCTTTACGCGGGCAAACAATTTCTTGTCGATTACCACACCGTTAGTTGAAGGAATAGCTTTTAAAGAAGCATCTTTTACATCACCAGCTTTGTCGCCAAAGATAGCACGTAATAATTTTTCTTCTGGAGAAGGTTCAGTTTCACCTTTAGGAGTAATTTTACCAATTAGGATATCGCCTTCACCTACTTCGCAACCTACACGGATCAAACCGTTTTCATCTAGGTTCTTAGTAGCTTCTTCACTTACGTTAGGAATATCATTGGTTAATTCTTCTTCACCACGCTTTGTATCACGAACTTCTAATTCGTACTCAGTAATGTGTATAGAAGTAAAAATATCTTCTTTCACAACCTTTTCAGAAATTACAATCGCATCCTCAAAGTTATAACCTTGCCAAGGCATGAAAGCCACTTGCAAGTTTCTACCCAATGCTAATTCGCCACCTTCTGTAGCATAACCTTCACATAAAACAGTACCCTTCTCAACTTTTTGTCCTTTACGAACAATAGGTTTTAAATTGATACAAGTGTTTTGGTTAGTTCTACGGAATTTAATCAATGGATAAGTTTTGGTATCTGTACCGAAGCTAACTAATTTGTCTACTTCAGTTTGTTCGTAGCGGATCTTAATTTCATTCGCATCTACGTATTCAACAACACCATTACCTTCAGCCATTAATAAGGTACGAGAATCTTTAGCAACACGACCTTCCAAACCAGTTCCAACTACAGGTGCTTGTGGCTTCAATAAAGGCACAGCCTGACGTTGCATGTTTGAACCCATCAATGCACGATTCGCATCATTGTGTTCAAGGAAAGGAATAAGTGAAGCGGCAATAGATACAATCTGATTTGGAGCAATATCCATGAACTCCAACTTATCAGACTCCACCATTGGGAAGTCACCCTCGTAACGGGCTTTAATTTTATGATCTAAGAAGTTACCTTCATTATCGTAGCGAGCGTTTGATTGAGCAATTACCTTGCCTTCCTCATCTTCTGCACTTAAATAAGTAACTTTTTCGCCAGTTTTCACTTTACCATCTTCTACCTTTAAATAAGGAGTTTCGATGAATCCCATACCATTAATTTTGGCATGAACACAAAGAGAAGAAATCAAACCGATATTTGGACCTTCAGGAGTTTCGATGGTACACAAACGACCGTAGTGCGTATAGTGAACGTCACGAACCTCAAAACCTGCACGATCACGACTCAAACCACCAGGTCCAAGGGCAGACATCCTTCTCTTGTGAGTGATTTCCGCCAATGGATTTGTTTGATCCATGAATTGTGAAAGCTGATTGGTACCAAAGAACGAGTTAATAACAGAGGATAATGTTTTAGCATTAATCAAATCTGTTGGTGTAAATACCTCGTTATCGCGAATGTTCATACGCTCACGGATGGTACGCGCCATACGCGCTAAACCCACACCAAATTGAGAATATAATTGTTCTCCTACGGTACGTACACGACGATTACTCAAGTGATCAATATCATCCACATCTGCTCTTGAATTAGATAATTCAATTAGATATTTGATGATGGAAACGATATCATCTTTGCTTAACACACGGTTACTCAAAGGTTCGTTTTTGTTTAACTTGCGGTTAATTCTATAACGGCCAACATCACCTAAATCGTAACGTTTCTCAGAGAAGAATAATTTTTCAATTACACCACGAGCTGTTTCTTCATCAGGTGGATCTGCATTCCTTAACTGGCGATAGATATGCTCATGAGCCTCTTTACCACTATTTGCAGTATCCTTTTGTAAAGTATTTAAAATAATTGCGAAGTCATTATGACTAGATTCGTTTTTATGCAAAAGAATGGTCTTAACTTCTGCTTCAACGATTAAATCAATATGAGCATCTTCGATAATGGTATCGCGTTCAATGATTACTTCATTACGTTCGATTGAAACCACTTCTCCTGTATCCTCATCCACAAAATCCTCAATCCAAGTTCTAAGAACCCTAGCCGCTAATTTACGACCAAGAACTTTCTTCAAACCAGATTTACTTACTTTTACTTCTTCAGCTAATTCAAATAGGTTCAAGATATCTTTATCCGATTCAAATCCAATAGCACGAAGCAAAGTAGTTACAGGAAACTTCTTCTTACGATCGATGTAAGCATACATTACGTTATTTACGTCTGTAGCAAATTCAATCCAGCTACCTTTAAATGGAATAACCCTAGCTGAATACAACTTGGTTCCATTGGTATGGTAACTTTGACCAAAGAATACACCTGGAGAACGATGTAATTGAGAAACAATAATACGTTCAGCACCATTGATAACAAAAGTACCACGAGGTGTCATATAAGGGATGGTACCCAAATAAACGTCCTGCACAATGGTTTTAAAATCCTCGTGCTCGGGGTCGTTACAAGACAAACGTAATTTAGCCTTAAGAGGCACCGAATAAGTTAATCCTCTCTCGATACACTCATCAATTGAGTAGCGAGGTGGATCAACGAAATAGTCAAGGAATTCCAATACGAAGATATTTCTTGTATCAGTGATCGGGAAATTCTCCAGAAACACTTTGTACAAACCTTCGTTGGTTCTACTTTCAGAGGTGGTATCCAACTGAAAGAATTCCCTGAACGACTGCAACTGAACATCCAAAAAATCTGGATAATCAATTACAGGATTGACAGATGCGAATGAGATTCTCTCATCTGCCGTTTTATTAATTTTGGCCAATGTATAATTTATATTAAAAAGTTAACCAATCCTACGATATGCATAAACAAAGATGTGACCCACGACATTAGTCGGGGTCACATATCAAAATCAATTGATTTAGAACTATTTAAGTTCAATCTCGGCTCCTGCTTCAGTAAGCTTAGCTTTTAAGTCTTCAGCAGTTACTTTGTCAACACCTTCTTTGATTGGTTTTGGAGCACCGTCTACCAATTCTTTAGCTTCTTTCAAGCCAAGTCCGGTAAGGTCTTTTACAATCTTAACTACGTTAAGTTTGTTAGCACCAGCAGCTTTCAAAATTACATCAAAAGATGTTTTTTCAGCTGGAGCTTCAGCAGCAGCAGCTGCAGGACCGGCAACAGCTACAGCAGCAGCTGCAGGCTCAATACCATACTCATCTTTCAAAATTTTAGCTAACTCATTAACTTCTTTTACAGTTAAGTTAACTAATTGTTCCGCGAACGCTTTTAAATCTGCCATTTTTCTAAAAATTTAATTGTTATTAATTGTTATGTTTTTTGTTTTTTTTGATATTACTCAGGACGCTCAGATAAAGTTTTTACTACACCAGCAATGGTATTTCCACCAGATTGCAATGCACTAATAACATTTTGAGCAGGTGATTGTAATAATCCAATAATTTCACCGATTAACTCATTCTTAGTTTTTAAGGTTAATAGAGTTTCTAATTGGTTATCACCAATAAATACATCAGCATCTATTACAGCACCTTTTAAAGTAGGAATGGTTGCTTTCTTTCTGAAATCCTTAATTGCTTTTGCAGGGGCTTTCATGTCTTCGCAGAACATCAAGGCGCTATTACCTTTTAATGTATCTGTTAAAGAACCAAAATCACGACTCGATTTCTCGAATGCTTTTTGGATTAGGGTATTTTTAGCTACTTCTAAAGTGATATTACTTTTGAATAATAATCTTCTTAATTCGCTAGTTTTTTGAGCATTTAAACTAGATATATCTGTTACGTAGATATTCTTGTACTGGTTAAATTTCTCAACCAATGCGTCAATTACAAGTTCTTTTTCTTCCTTTTTCATTGATTATGAGATTAAATACCAGGAATAGATTTTGTATCAACAGTAATGCCCGGGCTCATTGTACTGCTAACATGTACACTTCTAAAGTAGGTTCCTTTTGCAGAAGATGGTTTCATCTTAGCTAGAGTTTGGATCAACTCAACAGCGTTTTCGAATAATTTCTCTGGAGCAAAAGTTGATTTACCAATTGAAGTATGGATAATACCTTCTTTGTCAACTTTAAAATCGATTTTACCTGCTTTAATTTCTTTTACAGTTTTACCAATTTCTTGGGTAACAGTTCCGCTTTTAGGATTAGGCATTAAGTTACGAGGACCTAATATTTTACCTAATTTACCTAATTTAGCCATAACTGCAGGAACGGTAACGATAATATCTATATCGGTCCAACCTTGTTCAATTTTTTGGATGTACTCATCCAAACCAGCATAATCTGCACCAGCTTCAATTGCTTCTGCTTCTTTATCTGCAGGAACTAAAGCTAACACTTTAATGTCTTTACCTGTACCATGCGGTAAGGCAACAACACCACGT
Source organism: Bacteroidia bacterium (assembly GCA_021740845.1). Classification (GTDB taxonomy): domain Bacteria; phylum Bacteroidota; class Bacteroidia; order UKL13-3; family UKL13-3; genus B1. The sequence continues at coordinate 169,094 of JAIOYZ010000001.1, read as the reverse complement.
ACCATTTGGTTTGCTTTCTTAGGATCAACACCTAAACGAACATCGATATCTACCGATGAATCGAATTTGGTATAGCTGATTTCCTTTACCAATTTAGACGCTTCAATTAAGGAGTATGCTTTTGCAGCATCAACTTTCTTTAAAGCTTCTTTTCTTTTCTTACTTATCCTTGCCATCTCTTAATTATTTTAATTGTTTAGAGGACTATCACCGGTAATGGTTAAACCCATACTACGGGCACTTCCAGCTACCATTTTCATTGCAGATTCTACTTTAAAGCAGTTCATATCTACAATTTTATCTTCAGCGATACTGCGCACTTGTTCCCAAGTTACGGTACCATTCTTTTTACGGTTAGGCTCAGCAGATCCTTTTGCAATCTTAGCAGCTTCCAATAACTGAGCAGCTACTGGTGGAGTTTTGATTACAAAATCAAACGATTTGTCTGCGTAAACACTAATTACAACAGGTAAAATTTTTCCTGCTTTATCTTGGGTTCTTGCATTAAATTGCTTGCAAAACTCCATGATATTTACACCCTTTGATCCCAAGGCTGGACCAATTGGAGGAGCTGGATTAGCAGCGCCGCCCTTCACTTGAAGCTTAATAAAACCTGTTAGTTCTTTTGCCATAACATCTAAATTTTTTTTCGGTTTGAACCGAACTTTATTCTAAAATTAACTTTCTTTTTCTACTTGACCGAAGTTGAGTTCTAGTGGAGTTCTTCTTCCAAAGATTTTCACCATAACTTTTAACTTCTTTTTATCTTCACTTACTTCTTCAATCACACCACTGAAACCAGTAAATGGACCGTCGATCACCTTCACATTTTCACCAACTATATATGGTTCGTCCAAGGTTTCCCCTTGTTCGCTGATTTCATCTACATTACCTAAAATGCGACTAACCTCAGAAGGACGTAAAGCAGTTGGTGTTGCCTTTCCTCCTAAAAACCCTACTACTCCATTTACTGAAGTAATGATATGTCCAACCTCTCCAGATACATCCGCATTGATGAGAATATAACCAGGCAGATATGCTTTTTCTTTGCTGGTTTTTTTACCATTTTTTACTTGGTAAACTTTCTCAGTAGGGATCAAAATCTGAGGAACCTGTGTAGTTAAGCCAGCTCTTTCGAGCTCAACTTCTAGCTGCTGCTTTACCTTCTTTTCTTGTCCGGTAACTGCACGCACCACATACCATTTAAATTGTTCTGATCCTTGTTCTTCTGTCATGATTCAATCAATAATATTCCTAGCTTTGGAATAATTGGTAAAAAAAACCTAGTGAGGTGCTACTTGCCAAATCTATAACCCCAATTAACAAGGCTATAAGTAAAGAAGCGATCATCACAATGATGGTGCTCTCTTGCAAGTCTTCCCAGCTCGGCCAAGAAACCTTATTCATCAACTCATCGTATGACAATTTGATATATTCTCTAAACTTATTCATATTCTTTATTTGGCACGGGAACAAGGATTCGAACCCTGATCAGCGGTTTTGGAGACCGACATTCTACCATTGAACTATTCCCGTATAGACAATAAATGTTGGCTAGTTACCTAGCCAACATTTAAAATTATTGAATTTTAATTATTCTAAAATTTCAGTTACCTGACCAGCACCTACAGTTCTACCACCTTCACGGATAGCGAAACGTAAGTTCTTTTCCATAGCGATTGGAGCGATCAATTGAACTGTGATAGTTACGTTATCACCAGGCATTACCATTTCAACACCTTCAGCTAATTGGCACTCGCCAGTTACGTCTGTGGTACGGAAATAGAACTGAGGGCGATATTTGTTAAAGAATGGAGTATGACGTCCACCTTCTTCTTTGCTCAATACGTAAATTTCAGCTTTGAATTTAGTGTGAGGCAATACTGAACCTGGCTTGCAAATAACCATACCTCTACGGATTTGGTTTTTATCAACACCACGTAACAATAAACCTACGTTATCACCAGCTTCTCCTCTATCAAGGATTTTACGGAACATTTCAACACCAGTTACTACTGAAGTTAATTTTTCTGCACCTAAACCGATAATATCTACACTTTCTGAAGAGTTGATAATTCCACGCTCGATACGACCAGTTGCAACAGTTCCACGACCAGTGATCGAGAATACGTCTTCAATTGGCATCAAGAAAGGAAGTTCAGTTGCACGAGGAGGAACTGGGATATAGCTATCTACAGCATCCATCAATTCCATAATTTTAGCAACCCATTTAGCATCTCCGTTCAAACCACCCAAAGCAGAACCTTGAATAATTGGAATTTCGTCACCAGGGAATTCATATTTGTTCAACAAATCACGGATTTCCATTTCAACGATCTCTAACAATTCAGGATCATCTACCATGTCAACCTTGTTCATGAAAACTACGATTCTAGGTACACCTACCTGACGAGCCAAAAGGATATGCTCGCGAGTTTGAGGCATAGGACCATCTGTAGAAGCAACTACAAGAATTGCACCGTCCATTTGAGCAGCACCAGTAACCATGTTCTTTACGTAATCCGCGTGACCAGGACAGTCAACGTGAGCGTAGTGACGGTTAGCAGTTGAATACTCAACGTGAGCAGTATTAATAGTAATACCGCGTTCTTTTTCTTCAGGAGCTGAGTCAATCGATTCGAATGAACGCGCTTCTGAAAGACCTGCATCTGATAATACTTTAGTAATAGCAGCTGTTAAGGTTGTTTTACCGTGGTCAACGTGACCGATTGTACCGATGTTAACGTGAGGTTTACTGCGGTCAAATTTTTCTTTAGCCATTGTGTTTTGTATTTTAAGTTTATGTTTTTCGTTTTTTGAGCCGTTGAGCAGAATCGAACTGCCGACCTCTTCCTTACCAAGGAAGTGCTCTACCACTGAGCTACAAAGGCTTAGCAATTCATTTTACAATGAATTGCTAATTGATGGTTAAATAAAAGATTTGGAAATCTGTTACTTGCTCACCTAAATGAGCGAGAGACGAGGCTCGAACCCGCGACCTACAGCTTGGAAGGCTGTCGCTCTACCAACTGAGCTACTCTCGCTTTTTATTGATTATGTTCACACATAATAAATTTTTTTTTGACATAAACGCCCAAACTATCCGCCATAAGTTAGGCTCTAGCGGATGAATGTGGGGAGAGAAGGATTCGAACCTTCGAAGCTCTCGCAACGGATTTACAGTCCGTCCCATTTGGCCGCTCTGGAATCTCCCCATCACTCAAATCCATTGGACTTGAAGTGGAGCCACTTGCCGGAATCGAACCAGCGACCTACTGATTACAAATCAGTTGCTCTACCAGCTGAGCTAAAGTGGCATCTATTTTCAGGTTACCCTGAGAAATTCCTTTGACGTTTATGTCTATTTTTAATCCCACATAAAAGCTAATTAGCTATTTATCTGAAACTTAACCTGCAAAGAACATTTTTACATTTCACCTTTCTTTTTCAAAAGGACTGCAAATGTAGTGTTTTGCGGGATGTTTACAAGTAGGAAGCAAAAAAAAATTTAAAGAGAACGTTGAAGCGTAACAGTCCGGCAAAAGTAAAGCCTTCTTCCAAATTTGCAAATTTTTAACCTTCGCTTAGTTATAATTTCTGAATTTTAGCTGCCAATCAGTTACTTAATTCTTAAAGGAAGTGAACTTTTATAGTAGAACCTTATGCTCACACCCATAAAAAATTTGGTTCAAACCGAAATATTATTGCTTTATTTCTCGAAAATTTCACCCAAATTGCCAGCAAAATCAGCAACACATTTTATAAAATGACAAGAAAATTTGCTTCCCTCCTCCTTCTTATACTACTTAAACCTACTTTAAATTTTGCGCAATCGCCAAAACTTAAATTTAATAGCAACCAAACACCTACCTATGAGGAAATGGTAAGAAGCTACCAACAAATTGATTCGATGAGTGAATTTATGCAGCTTCAAAAAATTGGACTTTCAGATCAGGGTAATCTCTTACATGTATTGGTAGTTAATAAGAAAAAGCGGTTTGAACCAAACGAAATTGGAGAAAAAAGGAATGTAGTTTGGCTGATAATGAATGGTATTCACCCAGGTGAAAGTGAAGGAATTGACGCCTCTATTTTGTATTTACAAGCCTTGGCAAACAATCCCAAACTTATCCCTGATAGTGTTACCATTTTAGTAATTCCAGCCTATAATGTGGATGGGATGAAAAATAGAAAAACCTTTACAAGAGCCAACCAAAATGGCCCATTAGAAAAAGGTTTTAGAGCAAGTGCAGGCAATTACGACTTGAACCGAGATTTTATAAAAGCAGATTCGAAAAACACCTTTGCATTTTATGAGTTATTTCAGAAATGGCAACCCGATGTATTTTTGGATACTCATACTTCTAATGGAGCAGATTACCAATATACCATGACTCTAATTAGCACCCAAAAGCAAAAGTTGGGTGGACCAGCTTCGGAATTTATGTACCATGAAATGAATCCATTTTTATACAAAGACATGAAGAAAAAAGGCTGGGAAATGAGTCCATATGTAAATGTTTTTGGTCAATCTCCGGATCCAAATGGCTTTGAGGTTTTTGTGGAAGGTCCAAAGTTTTCTACAGGCTATGCTGCACTATTTGGCACATTGGGATTTGTGGCAGAAACCCATATGCTTAAACCTTATCCAGAAAGAGTAAAAGCAACATATAGTCTTTTTGAAACATTTCAGAAATTTTGCGTTCAAGAAAGAAGCCTTTTAGTTCAAACCAAAACAGCCCAACAAAAATGGATTTTAGGATTAGGTACTTGCGAAACCAATTTTCAGGTAAGCAGAGAAAGCCATAAAAATTTAGTTTTTAAAGGATATGAGTTTGAGGAAATTCCAAGCAAACTTGGGAATTATCAAAGGCATTATTACAATAAAAAAAGGCCATTTGAGAAAACCATTCCCTATTATGACTCTTGTTTTGCTGGCTTATCGGTTGGTATTCCTAAATACTTTATTGTTCCCAAAGAAAATGTAAAGGTAATTGAGCGATTAAAGGCAAATTCTATTATATATATACGATCTGCTTTACCTGAAAAAATGGAAGTTACGGCTACATATATTACAGAAATACAATATGGAAAAGCTCCATATGAGGGTCATTTTGTAGCTAATTCGGTTCGAACCAAAACTAAAAAAATAGAAATAGAATTAAGGGAAGGCGATTGGATGATTCCAACGAATCAACGGGGGCTTAGGTATTTGATGGAGGCATTGGTACCTGAGGCAAAGGATGGGTTTACCTATTGGAACTTTTTTGATGCCTTTTTAAACGAAAAAGAAGGCTTTTCTGATTATGCTTTTGAAGATGATGCGCTGGCTTTATTGGATAAGGACCCCAAATTAAAGCAAGATTTTGAGCGATGGAAAATGACATATCCCGAAAAGGCAAATGACAAATATGAGGTATTGGGCTTTATTTACCATCACTCTCCATATTATGAGCAGGAACACAAAAGAATACCCATATTTAGGGTAGAATAAACAAAAAAAGGGATGCAAAATGCATCCCTTTTTTTGTTAGTTATCAAGCGGTTTTGGCTTGAATTTTTTCCTTTTGTTTTCTTATTTGGGCAACTAATTTATCTAAGACCAAATCGGTAGCGGTTTCAAATGTAGCACTTTGCTCCTTGGCGAAAATTGGATAACCAGCAACGTTCATTTTAATTTCCACCACTTTATTCTCTTTCTCCTTGTCTTTCTCGAGGCGGAGGTAGACATCTGCTAACTGCGCTCCATCAAAAAAAGTTTGGGTTTTCTCAATTTTCTTTTTGATAAAATCTAGCAGTTTTACGTCTGCTTTGAAGTGAATGGACTGAATTTCAATCTTCATAACTTATCTTCTTTTCTTTTGAAACTAGGAAAGTACCTGCCAGACAATCCTTGGTTTCTTATAAATATAATAATAGCAGGATTTAAGACCTTGGGTGTTTATTTTTATAAACCTCTTTCAACCTTTCAATGCTGTTGTGAGTGTAGACCTGGGTTGCAGAAAGGTTGGCATGACCCAATAACTCTTTGATGGCATTTAAATCGGCACCATTGTTAAGAAGGTGCGTGGCGTAGGTATGGCGTAAGACATGTGAACTTCTTTTTTGAATGGTGGTAACACTTGACAAACTTTGATGAACCAAACGATGCACTTTAACTGGGTACAAGGGCTTTCCGTCTTTACTTGAAAATAAATTTTCTGAAGATATATCCTCTTGTTTTTTCATTTCAAGAAATTTGGCAATTAAATCTACCAATTCGCGGGTTATTGGAATAATTCTCTCCTTACTTCTTTTACCCATTACCTTAAGTTGACCTTTATACAAATCGATGTTTACCACTTTTAGGCCAATCAACTCTGCACGTCTCATTCCAGTACCGTAATACATTTGAAGAATTAGTTCATTTTGTTTCCCCTCTAAATTATCTTCAAAATTAATGGGTTCAAGCAAATTCTCCATTGCTTTCTGTTCTACAAAAACAGGAAGTTTTTTGGTGATTTTTGGCAATTGAATTTTAACCATAGGATTGTTTTCTACCCAATCTTGCTGAATGCAAAATTTAAAGAAACTTTTTAGAGTAGAAATTTTTCTGGAAATACTTCTGGAGCTTATGCCTTCATTCATCAATTGGGCAATCCAGGAACGGATTTGCAAATGGTTAAACTCATTTAGGAGTTTAACTTGATAGCTTATTAAAAGGTAATCTTGAATTTGCTGTAAATCGGTTTGATAGGCCTGAAAAGAATGCATTGATTGTTTCTTTTCAAACTTCACATAAGTTAGGTATTGTTGAACGGCCTCCTGCAACAGCATATACTAGGATTGATAAAAGCAAGATAGCTAAATTAATTTTAAAAGCTACCCTTTATTGTAAAAAAAAAGCAGCCTGAAAATCAGACTGCTTTTTCTATAGAGGATAAAAATTATCCTTGAGCTTCTTGTTGCATCTTCAATTTGTAAGCTGCACGGATTTTCTCATGACGTTTGTTGATACAAGGCTTAGTGAATGCTTGACGCGCACGAAGTTCCTTTACAACTCCCGTTTTCTCAAACTTCTTCTTAAATTTCTTAAGAGCTCTGTCTAGTGATTCGTTTTCTTTAACGCTGATATGGATCATATTATGTGCACCTCCTTTCCTTTAGATTTTCCCTTTTGAGGGGCTGCGAAGGTAAGGGATTATTTTACAAAGCAAAATAAAAAATTAATTCTAGCTGAATTAGGTTCATAAAAAAAGCCCTTCACTTATTAAATGAAGGGCTTTTGAATTCTTAAAAAGTATTATTCTTTAATTAATTTTCTAGTATGCACATCAGAGCCAGAAATAATTCTTATGATATACACGCCATTACTTAATTTAGAAAGTGAAGGAACTAAAACTTCAGGGTTTGAAACTGATAGGGATTGAGATTGTTGAGCCACTACTTTTCCAAATAGGTCTACAATTTCAACTTGTACATTTTCAGAAGAAATAGAACTTAAGGTGATGGTTAATTTATCTGAGAATGGATTAGGGAAAACCTTAATCTCTGCATCTTTAGCGTCGTTAAAGTCTACTACTCTCACATTTGAGTAATCGAAGCTACCGTCTACATCCACCATTTTCAATCGGTAATAAGCCATTTTGTTGGCGTATGCGTTAGCTGCTTGAACATCCTCAAATTGGTAGCTAAGTAGTTTGCTTGAATTACCAGCTGCTTTTAAGGTGCCTATTTTTTCAAACTTGCTTCCATCGGCAGAACGTTCAATTTCAAACGCTTTACTATTTACCTCACTGCTAGTATTCCAATACAACAAGGCATCACTACTATTGCGAATAGCTTCGAAACGAGTTAATTTAACAGGCAACGGCGCAAAGTCGGTTGTACCAGTAAACTCAGTAAGGTCGGTTAAGCCAATTACTTCAAAATTGTAATTTAAGCTATCTACAGAGGTAGCTGAAGAACCAAAATGGGTCCAACTGCCAGAAACACCAGTTACTCGAGCGGCCATTTTGATATCCGACATAGAAGGAACGGTTCCTAGCATATTAGGATCAAAATTTAACTTCAAATCAAAACTGTAGGCAGAACCACCATTAGGGGCAATTTTCCAAAATACATCCATGTATTCTGCACCAGGATTTCTACCACCATTTGTAGGTTCATTAATTAAAGCACCGGTATGGTAGGTAGCATTGATAGAAGTTGGTAAGGTACCACCGTATCCCCAGATTAAACGAGCTACGGTATCGCCATACACAATCATATCTTGTGTATTACCACCACCGATTGAACCTGTTAAAGTGGCACTTGGAGGATTGCTTGTTGGAGTAAATTCAACTGCACCAATATCTGTTACACCTGTGCTAACCATTTGGCTTCTTGGATTGCCAAAAATATCTTTATTTACAAAGAACGATTGAACACCTCTACCATTGGAAGCCCAAGCGGTAGAACTACTAACTAATGGAGTTAAGTTAGAAGAAGATGTAAAGGTAATAGGAGCTAATAAAGACCTTCTATCACTTCCAGCATATAATAAATTTCTATAAGAAGCAATAAAGGAAGCCGGTGTATAACTTAAACCATTTACAAAGGCAAAATTGGTTCCACCAGAATAATACAAATTGTTATTGGATTCTGATGTACCAGAAACCGAATAGAAATTAGCATAGTAAGTAGAATACCCCGCATTTGAATAAAGGATATTGTTTATTAAGCGGATGTTAGAGGTTTGAACAATTTGTGGAACCGTTGCACTAGTGGTATTACCAGAAAGGTAATAGGCATAAGTGGAAGTAGATGTAGAAGCGCAATTAACGGTATTGTTAATAAAATAGCAATTAGAGCCATTGGCAAAATACATTCCATATTGGGTTCCAGTACTTGTCATATTAACAATATTGTTTGCCACTCTTGCCAAACCAGTTTCACCATAATAATTGCAAGTAGCGATATAAATACCATAAGTACCGTAAGTACTTTGAATATTATTACCCACTATTTCCAAATCACCGGATGCACCGCTTAAATAGAAATTATACGCACCATAGGAAGGATGACCATCTAAGAAATTACCTCTGATTTTGGTATTGTTTCTACTCAATAAATACAATCCCATATAGTAAGGACGATATATAGTATTAGAATCGATTACCAAACCAGGAGAATATAAATTAATGATATTTTGACCACCAAAATAAATTCCATAAGAACCAAATCTAATCTGGTTATTTAAGATATTTATATTGGTTGCATTATCGCCATTTGGACCATAAATAACAGCATACTGATCGGCAGTACTGCTAATATTGTATCCTTCTATGATACAATTCTTAATGGTAACATTGCTGGTATTTGTATTATTAGTAGACTGTTTGTTAATAGAAATTACCCTACTAAATGTGGTGCTAGAATTTTTGATAGTAAACGCTTCAAAACTTACATAAGAAACACCTTTTAATCTTAGGGTATAATTCTCTAAGGTAGTGGAAGTATTTGAAGTTAAAGTTACATCAGCAGGATTGTTGGTAACAGATTTAAAAACAACTTTCGACGAATCGCTAGTTCCAGTAATGGTTGTTAAATCAATTTGACCAACATAAGTTCCAGAAGCAACATTGAATGTTACATTTCCGGTTACACCACCACAATTTAATCTATTGATGGCATCTGCAAATGTTAGGAAATTATTAGAGCCAGAACCACTAGGATTGATTGTATAAACCCCATTTAATGCAGAGCAGAAACTTATTGATGTGGTATCATTTAATGTTTGAGGATCTGCTGTTAAATTAGGATTTGTGGTATATGCTTTAAGAGTAACCGCACCACCCGTATATACAAACCTTTGACTTGCACCAAAAGCGCCACTAGAAGTATCAAACAATACGGTATCTACCGCACCAGCTAAGAGGGTACCAGAATAGGTTCTAGTTTGAACGGTACTACCAGCAGAATAATTAACATCTACACTAGTAATGGTGTTTAAACCAAAATTCTTGATTACCACTTGAACATCTGTAGAACCAACTGCCACTGGCAATGTAGGTTGAAGGATAGCAATTACACCAGCATCTTCACCAGGTCTGAAGAACTCATTTACACCTGCATCAGGAGCATTTGTACTTCTTGGATTACCATCGATATCATCTGTAACGGTAGGTAAAACATAACCCATACTATCCAATTGAGGAGTGATGGAACGTAGGTTTGTAGTTGAGAAAAACGAAGGTTGAACCCAAATACTATTGGAATCTATTCCAGGAACAAATGCCCCCATTGCTAGTCTATAATTAAATAAAGCCTGGTAAATGGTATTGACAATTCGGAATGGATAAGTTGATGGAGAATAATAGGAATTGTTATCAATAAACATGGTACTAGTTGACAATGAAGCTGTATTAGGGCAATAAATTACCATGGCACCATTAGGTGAACTAATTACATTGTTAACAATTCTTGCATTGCTACCGGTTGAAGGGTTGGAGTAATTAAAATACAAACCACAACTAACATAGGATGCATCTCCAGAGGTATTGTGAATGGAGTTATGCGCAATATCTGAATACACATTTCCACCATCGTACAAACCATAAGAAGTGTAACTAGCAGAACCTAATTGAATCATGTTATTAGCAAAAATGTTTCTATTGGTGGACGTTCCAAAGTTTTGGTACAAATAAGTACCATAACCACCTAATTGACCCGTAACTTCATTTTTGGTTACGTTTATTCCATTATCGCATTGGTATATGTACATACCAAATGAAGACGTATTGGTATTGTTACCTGTATTGGTAATTTTATTGCGGTGGATTACAATTTTATTTTGCCAGAAAGAATAAATCCCTGCATAATAAGCTTGCAATACTCTGCTATCTCTTATTTTATTTCCTTCTGATTTAGCAGTTGAGTTATTGTATAAGGACACTCCATAATATCCCCCAATCATGGTACAACTATCAATAGTAAGGTAGTTGGCGTTGTTACCTGCAGTATTGGCACTTAATACGTTTGCGGTTGAAAGAACTGGTACAAAAGTGCTATAACCTGCAGTTAATGTTGCCACTTTAATATTACAACCAACTAATCTATTACTATCCGCTGCATTGGTGAACAATACACCAAATCCACCAGAACCACCTACAATTGCAGTATTTTCAATAGTAAGATTTCTAAAGGTAAAATGTTTAGCACCGCTCATTAAAATTGTGGCGCGTTGACCAGAACCATCGTGTATAATTTTGGTTGTTGCAGAATCTGCTCCTATAATTTCGATATTGTTAGTAGCAGAAATACCTGAAATACCGGCAAATAATGCAATTGAACCATTATATGAACCAGGAGAAACTGCTACTTTTACTGGGCCAGCTACGCCGCAAAGTTGCACTGTTTCAAGGAAGGTTTTCAAGCTAACAAAGTTGGTATCTGTAGCAGGCAAAGCAGGATTAACAGTATAATCACCATTTAATGCGGTACATAAGGTAACATTAATAGTATCATTCATATTTAAACTATCTGTTAACCCATTAGGAGCATAGGTCCAAGCTTTAATTCTGTAAAAACCAGGATTGGTAAAACTGTAATAAGCCAAATTAAATGAAGAACTATCTCCATTACCTAAATATCCGTACCAAGTAGCAGGAGTTTGAGAAACACCATTCATTTCCCAACCTATATTGGTGCTAGTTAAGGCCGTTGGGCCAAAACTTTTAACCATTACATCTATGTTTTGACCACCAAGTGATAATGGGCTAATTGGAGTAACCACGCGAGTTAACCCAGCATCTACTGCTGGTACACTAAATTCATAAACTCCAAGATCGGGTGTAGAACTTCTCAAAGCTCCTGTAATATCCCGTGGGACGTCTGGTGTAGAAAATCCAATATTATTTAATGAATCAGAACCAGGTTGGTAAAATTCGGAACCAACATACAATCTAAAATAAGGGTCTGCAGTTACACTATTTTGATCAAATGCACCTGAATTAGCGGTTTGCCAGCTTGCGAAAGTAGTAAAGGCACCACCATAATAACCGACATTATTATTACTTCCTGAAGTATATAGTTTAACATCATTGTTATTAATAACATAACCGGTTCCAGTTGTATTTAAATAATAAATGTATTTTGCACCTGAGCCACCTCGGTTCAAATAGAAAATATTATTTCTTACCGTGGTGGTAGAAAACGTACTTGTACTATAAAATAAATAGGTAAGACCCGTTGAAGTACTTGATGGATGGTCTACTACAATGGTATTGTTATAAAAACGAATATTGGCAGTAGTAGATTTATAAACTCCATAAATTGCACCATTTGAAACAATATCATATATCTGATTATTTCGAACAATTACAGGCCTTGCAGCTGGTACATTTCCGGAAGCAAAATAAATTCCATAAAATGTTCCTGTAGTCGTAGTTAATCCAGCAAACGGTTGTTTGATAATATTGTTTTCAAAGGTATCTTGAGCCAAGCCGTTGGAAGCATAAATACCCATAAAAGTGGTTGGAGAAGCTTTAGTTGGCCTGGAAATTACATTACCTGTAACAATAGTACCTGCGCTATAACTCATGTAAATTCCATAATAGTAAAAGTCCTTAATTTCATTGTTTCTTATGATATTTCCAGTATTGGCAGCATTACTAGTATTTGTAGGCAAATAGGAAATTCCATAATAAGGACCACCAGTACTATTTCCAATAATTGAATTCCCTTCAATTAAATTGTTGGTACCATTTAAGCCAGCAGTTGTAGCATTACTTTGAGATGCTGTAAAGGCAATACCAGCAGAATAGGATGAACTAGAAATTGAACTTATATTAATGGTACAATTTTGAATAGTATTATAAGTAGCACCTGCACTTAAAATAATACCAATACCATAAGTAGTATTTAAACTCTTAATATACAAATTTGATAAAGAACAGTAATCGGTACCAATTAAATTAAAGATACCAATGCTTCCCGAGTTTACATTGTTAAATTGAAGTGTTTCACCATTTCCATTGATGGTAATGGTATTGGTGGCACTTGCACCAGGAACAACTCCTAAAAACACTTGCTCTGTATACGGTCCGCTACCAACTGTTACATTTGCCGTTACAGCACCTCCTAAACCACCAATACTAATTAAATCTGTAAATCCTTTAAAGGTAGTGAATACACCAGCTCCAGAACCTGCAGAATTAATGGTAAGGATACCAGAAACCTGAGCAGCAGTTAAGCCACCAATTTGGTTGTTATCTGGATTAGGGTCTGTGGAGCTATTTGGATTGCTCACCCAAACTTGAATATCATATAGAGTATTACCTGCAATAGTATATGTACCTAATGAAATACTTGAACTAACCGAACCGCCAGTTAAAGTACCCGTATAGGAAACAGGAGTTTGCGTGACACCATTGATACTCCAATTAATAGTTGCAGAAGTTATTGTTGTGGTACCTGCATTTCTAATTTTCGCAGAAAAACTTTTGCTACCAGCAATATAGGGAGCGACAGGCATTGTTACTTCACTCATAGCAGCATCTAAACCAATTGGACTAGCTTCAAAGGCACCAATATCCATTGGTAAAGACCTTGTAGCACCAGTAATATCTCTTGGTACAATTGTAATTACATTATCTCCTGCACCATCGTAAGCACCATCTCTTGGAGAGAAATTCCCAGTAGCTGGGTTTACAAAATTTGGAGCATAATCAATACTTTGTTGATCTAATGTGGTAAGGCTAGTTTTCCAATTTGCCAAGGTAGAATAGGTTGTTCCAACATAGTATCCCATATTGTAATTGGCACCAATCCCGTAATAAGCATTTTTATTAACTGTAGCGCCAGTTGTCCAAGCGCCATTTGTATAAATGCCATATTTACTACCTGCACCACCGCGAGTAATAGAAAAAATATTATTTCTACAATTCAAAGTACTAGAAGCCGAGGTGCCACCTGTAAAATATAAACCATAAGTTACATTAGCACTTGCTGATGAAGCATTGTCAAATAACAAGGTATTGTTATATAGGTGGTTATTGTAACTAGTAAGGAAATAGAAGCCATAATGAGCTCCTTCGCCATTCATGTTATAGGCCAAATTATTGGTAAAAATATTAGGTTCAGTTGAAGAACCCGACCTATTTATTCCATAAAATAAGTAGGTAGTACCAGTACTTGTTGGGGCACCACCGAATAAGTTTGTAATAATATTGGCATCTACAGTATCTGATCTTGAGGCACTAGATAAATAAAATGCATAGGTTGTAGAAACCAAAGTTTTTGAAGGGCGAGTTATGGTATTGCCTCTAAAAACGGTTCTGTTACCATACGACCAATAAATACCATAAATATAAAAGTTTTCAATTCTATTCCTTAAGAATTTATTTCCAGTATAAGTAGTAGATGAAGTTGAAGGACAACCAACAATTCCATAATACAAACCATAAGAAGTTGGATTTCCTTTGATATAGTTATTTTCAATGGTATTGCCTACACAAGTATTACCAGTTGTGGTTGGACTAGTTAAACTATTTGAAAATATCACCCCTGCAGAATTTGCTGCGGTAGAAGATGTAACTGTACTAATATCAATTATACAATTTTTAACAGTATTGGAATCTGAGTTTTGGTAAAAATGCACACCCCAACCATAAGTTGCATTAGTGGTTTTTAAAGTTAAACTATCAATAGTAATGTGTTTTGCACCTTGAAAACGAACCAATGCAATATCTGAAGCAGAGCAATTAAACAATAAGCTACTTCCATTACCATTAAAGGTAATATTATTGGTAGCCGAAGCTCCAGGAATTGCTGTAAAAATCAAGTTTTCATTGTAAATTCCTGGGGTAACATTAACGGTTACTGCACCAGAAACACCACAAGATGCCATGGCAGAATCTATTCCTCCAAAGGATTTATAATTGGTAGTTCCACTTCCAGTAGGATTAATAGTATAAGTACCAGATAAAGGACCCGAACAATAGGTTACAATGTTCTTACATATTGTATCATTACCGGGAGTATTGTTTCCTAAATAATTAGGATTGTCTGTCCATGCTCTTAAATTAAATGTACCAGTTGAAGGAAGGGCAACCTGAGTAGAAAAAGTTGCAGTATAAGTTGCTCCAGGTAAAATAGAAATAGAAGACAAGGATTGGGTAACTGGTGTATTATTATCCAATTGATAAGAAACATCTACACTGGTAATTGTAGTAGTTGAAATATTGGTAAAATTAAAGGCCACTGTATTGTTACCAACAATTGCCGAAGATGGCGAGGTGATTGCTCCAGAAATCAAATCTGGATTGGAAGAAGGTACCATTAAGGTATAATCTTCATACTCTGCCGAATAAGTTATAGGACCACATGGTTGAGGAATAATTCCTTGACCGTCACTTGCAACACGAACTCTATATGGGCCAGAAGTTAATGTAGTAGGCAAAATAAAACTACCGTTAACAACGGTGTTTACCACAGTTAAATTAGGAGAAGTAAATACCAATTCTGGGGCAGTAGTTGCAAATGTACCATCGTTATTATAATCAATATAAATTCTAAAAATGGTTTGGTTACTGCTACCACCCTTTACTGAGAAATAAACAGAATCGCCAGCACCTGCTCTTACAATTTGCGAGGTATAATCAAAATAAATTTGAGTTCCAGTTCCTGCTGTAGAATTGTTGTTGATTTGGGATGGAATTGCAGATGTATACAAGGTTACATTTTGTATACCCATACCATAATTGGCGTTATTGGCTGCAGTTATAGCGGTGCAATAATTGGGAGGGGCATAACATTGCGATTTTGCCTGAGAAATAAATAGAAAAATCAAAGAAAAGAAAATACCAAAAAACAAGGACGATTTTCGCCTTGAATGGGGAGAAATTTGGGAACCGAACATTGAAGGACTTGCAGAAGGAGGTGCCGTCTCTGCAAATGAAACAAGTACATTTTTTTTCATAATAGATAATTAATTTGAAACAATAAAAAGAACAGTTTTCTTAAAAATTAAACCTTTTCCAAAGGGTTCATATATTTTTGTAAATTTAAAGTAATGCAATTAATTGTCGCATTCCAAGTAAAATCTAAAAATGCATCCAACTAAAGAGCAAATTGTTTTTTTTTAAGAAAAAATTAATTAATCCAACTTTAATCTAAGAATTCATAAAATCGGTTTGAACCAAAAGGATTAAGTAAAAAAAAATCAATTCTAAAATTGAATTAATCTACGGTTTCATTGGAATGATCCGCTAAAGCCTGACTAAAAAGTTGAGCATTTGGCAATTCTCCAATGGCAATGGTTTGGGAAGGTTTGGAAATAAATTGCAAGGAGGTTTTAGACAAGATATAAGTCCCCATTTTTTTAAAGGCCCAAGGATAATAAAATCCGATGGTAAGAATCACCAAAAGAAATTGCCCCCAAATAAAAAGGAAATCTTTTTTTGTTTCCTTTTCATAGTTAAGGTGAAGAGTTCTCTCCTCTCCTACTCCTTTTATTTGGTTCAAAACAAAATGATAAGAATTAACAAAAGCAATAGGCAAATAAATACCAAGTGTTATAACACTTAAAGTTAATTGTAAGGCTATAAAACCAATTGTGTTAAAGAAAGGGGGATCCATTTCAAATTGAAAATCTTTGAACTTGGTATTAACTCTCCATTTAAAGGAAAGGAAGAAAAAGGGAATGGTTATAAAATAAAAAGCAATTTGAAAAACAACCTGAAAAATAAAGGCATATTGTCCTAGCATCTGGGGTTTTGCAGGCCCACCAGCCATACCTGAGGCAGCAAAAACAACTGAGAAGAAAGTAATTATTAATACCAATGGAATTACAATCCAAAGTAGAAATATTTTAAACAGGGAAGACCCTTTTCCATTGAACTCAAAATAATCTTCTTTGTATCGGGTATAATCTGTAAAGAATCTATTTATACTAGCAATAAACCAAGGCACATAAAAACCCAAAGTGACAATACATAATAAAATGCCACCAATCATAAGTACAAAATAACTAAAGAAATTTTCAGTAAATTCAAGGTTAGTATCTTTGTAACCAATTCTATTAATAAGGATGGTGGCAAACTTGAAATAAAATAAGGCATATCCTAAGGCAACAAGAATTGCATACAAATAACTTATTAAATAAAACTCTCTTTGAACTGGATAGTTTTCAGCATCTCCTGAAGTATAGGCAACATATTGCAAAACATAAGGAGCAATTATTAAGCCTACAAATAAGAACCAAACTTTGATTAACTTTTTTGGCTCAAGATTAAAGCTGAGGTAGATTTTTTCCATAGCGACAAGTATATTTAAAATTGTTGAATCTAAAAACTTGTCGGAATTTTAATTGATTTATAAGCTACAAATTTGCTCTACTAAATACAACCAGGTGAATTTTTGTTTCTCTAACTCAGCATTGTTTGAAAATTCTTGCTCGCGTTTATTTGCATAAAAATCTTGAATATGCCCAGCAATGGTTTGAGGGTTTAATTCGCAAACATATCCTACTTTATTATGTGGCACCAATTCTGCCAAGCCACCCACATTGGTTACCAGCATAGGTTTATTGTAGTAATAAGCTATTTGTGTAACGCCACTTTGAGTAGCATTTAAATAGGTTTGAACCACTAAATCGGAGGCCGAAAAATAGGTAGACACTTCTGGATTGGGAATAAAATCTGTTCTTAAAACAACATCATCTTGCAACCCGAGAGTTTCTATTTGAGCCATATAAGGAGCTGCATCTTCGTAAAATTCGCCTGCAATAATAAGTTTTAGGTGTAAGGCCTTTCTATCAACCAAGGCAAAACTATCTAATAGTAAACTTAGTCCTTTATATTTTCTAATAAAGCCAAAAAACAAAAGGTAATTTGTGTTTGGTTCAAGCCGTAACTTTTCTTTTGCTTCACTTTTTATTTGGGCTGAACCAAACATATCGTACATGGGATGCGCCACATAAGCCACTTTTTTATCTGGTTGAAGTGCCTGCGCTTGCTGCTGCACTTCTTTTGACATGCTTAAAAAGGCATCGCATGAATTAAGAAAATAGTTAGTAAATACCTTATCAAAAAAACGTTTTTCGTGAGGAACAATATTGTCTGTTATTGCAATAACTTTTGCTCCAGATTTCCTTAATTTTCTGGCTATGGTACCAAATGAAGGAGCCATAAAACTCATCCAATATCTGAAGATAACCAAATCGTATTTTTGCTTGGCAAATTTATTTCCAACCAAAATCCAGTTGATTGGGTTAACGGAATTGATATCAGAATGAATGATTAGATTCTGTGGTTTTGGATCAGACGAAAACTGAGTTTTACCTGGAAAAAGAATGGAAGGATATTGAAGGGAGAAACTCAAAATCTCGCAGGAATGGCCGAGGTCTATAAACTCTTTGCACAAACGTTCATCGTAGGTTGCTAAACCACCGCGCAAAGGGTGGGCAGGACCAACAATAAGGACCTTCATTTTATTCATCCAAGCCTAAACGTTTGGTTATACCATACACATTTCTTTCTGTGGCATTTCTTGAAATCATTTCTCCAATAAAGCCTGCCAAGAATAACTGTGAACCTACAATTAGAGCTACCAAACACAAAAAGAACAAAGGTTGGTCTGTTATATTTCTTTCTATATGATCGCCTTTATAAACAAGGTAAATTTTTTCTAGCCCAATGTAAAGGGCACCCAAGAAACCAAACAAGAACATAACCGTTCCCCAAACGCCAAAAAAGTGCATGGGTCTTTTGCCAAATTTTGAAACAAAAAATATAGTTAATAAATCCAAAAAGCCATTGATAAATCTAGAGATTCCACCAAATTTGGTGGTACCATATTTACGCGCTCTGTGTTGTACTACTTTTTCTGTGATATTGGTAAAACCAGCCCATTTGGCAATAACTGGAATATAGCGGTGCATTTCGTTGTACACCTCAATTGATTTAACAACTTCTAATTTATATGCTTTAAGACCGCAATTGAAATCGTGTAATTGAATGCCAGAAATTTGGCGGGTAGCAGCATTAAAAAACTTGGTAGGAATTGTTTTAGAAATAGGATCAAACCGTTTCTTTTTCCAACCACTCACTAGATCATAACCATCTTTCATTACCATTTGGTAAAGTGCAGGAATTTCATCCGGACTATCTTGCATATCTGCATCCATGGTAATTACTACATCCCCAGAAACTGCATGAAAGCCAACATTTAAAGCAGCGGATTTACCGTGGTTACGACGAAATTTTATTGCCTTAATATTTGCATTCCTAATTCTATTTTCCTCCACTAATTTCCAAGAATTGTCTTTGCTTCCATCGTCTACTAAAACAATTTCGTAGGAGAATTTATTTTCTTCCATAATGCGTTCAATCCATGCCAATAATTCGGGAATGGATTCTTCTTCATTAAAGAAAGGTATCAGTACAGAAATATCTAATTTAGGTTCAAACATTCTTAATTATCTAAAGATTTATAAGAAGAATCTGGATCTTCTTTTTTAGTAAAAGCAGCCACAATTAATGAAGCTATAAGGCCGTAAAACATTTGCCCAATAAAACCAAAAATAGCCATAGTGGTTGGTGATTGCATTTTTCTCATCATACCTACCGATGCTTCGATTGCCTCTTCACTAGTACCATCCTCAATCATTTTCTTTTTAGTTTCGGTAATAATATTTTCCATCATATCAGGATCAATATAATTCATGAAAATAAAAGAGTAAATGGTAATAATAACAGAAGCAAAAATGGTAATTAGCATTCCTGTGCCAACCCCTTGACCATAGGAAATATAACCACCAAGGGTATTATTTCTTCTGGATATAATGCCAAAATAAATGGAGCCCAAAACTGCTATTAGCATGATAATGGTACTAAACCAATTCATTTTGGTAGCTAAACCTAATATGTATAAAATTAAATTTAAAGCAATAACTAATAGAGAATAAATAAGACTAAACTTAGTTATTATTTGCCATTTGTTGGTTTGTAGTTGTGGTTCCATAGGTAGAATTTCTATTTATTTTTAATTGTTATAATAAGCTAACATAGTATTAAAAATTGCCAATTCAAAAGGCGAAAGAGATTTGTTTAAATCGGTTTCAGGTATGCCTTCTTCTACGTGTTGGAAGAAAAGTACCAACGACACAAAATACTCTTTTAAATACGTTTCTTCTTTTACAGATTTTTGAATTTCTCTTAGTGCATCCATATCGGCATCTAAAATATCTTCATTAACAATTAGACTTTCATAGATTCTATATTCATCTTGAAACTCATCTTCGCCAACCAATAAAAATTCATTTAAGAAATCATCTAATGAGATTTCAACTTCTTCTTCTTTAGCCTCACTAATATATAAAAACAGGTTCAACATTTCTGAACCTCTATCCAAAGTTTTGTTTTCTATTTCATTCCATTCATCAGAATCAAAATAATCTTCTTCATGAACTTCTGCAGATAGAAACTGCACCATTAATAAATCGAAAAGGATATCACCTAATTCTTCCATTTTTGGATTTAGGTTCAACCAAGAATCTAATTTTTGGCTTCTAGTTAAGAAATCGCTTTCTTCATCAAAGAGAAAAGCAGACATTTCTGTGGCAACAGATTTAACCTCTGTATTTGGAAAATAAGCCGTTAACATGGCTTCTAAACTGGCCTCTACGGCAATATGTGATGGGTTGGGTGTTAACATTAGAATTGGTGTAATTGGTCTTTGCAAACCACGTGTGTTATAGCTCCAGTTAGGGTTTTACCTAATAACGGAGAGTTTTCTGAACGGGAATAATTTTTAGAATAAACCCAAGTTTTATCTTCTTGGTACAATATAAAATTTGCATCGGCAGCTTCTTCTATTGAAAGTAAAGGTAAACCCAAAATTTCTCTAGGGTTGGCGCTCAAGGCTTCAATAACTTTGTCGGTGCTAACTGTATTTGGTTTGTTAGAAAGTAAATAAGGCAATAAAGTTTGTAGGGTAATCATTCCTGGCAAGGCATATTCAAATTCTACCTCCTTACTTTCTTTGTTTTGTGGATGGTGATTACTAACAATTGCATCAATGGTACCATCTTGCACTCCATCCCATAAAGCCTTTTGATCATTTTTTGAACGCAAAGGAGGTTGAAGTTTAAAATTAGAATCGTATTCAGCAAGGTTTTCGTGGGTAAAACAAAGATTGGCAAAAGCTACATCGCAGGTTATTGGTAGACCTTGTTTTTTTGCTTTACGAATTAACTCCACAGATTCTTTTGTAGTGATTGCTGAGAAATGCAATTTCCCACCCGAATATTTTACCAATTCAATATCGCGTTGAACCATGGTATTCTCTGCCAAGGAAGGAATTCCTTTTAAGCCTAAAAGCGTGCTCACATTTCCTTCGTGCATTCTGCCGCCTTCACTTAAATAGGCATCGTTGGCCAAAACTAAATTTAGTCCATTAAATATTTTGGTATACAACAAAGAACGCATGAGCAAACCTGAATTTGCAATTGAGCGGTTTCCATCAGTAAAACCAAGTGCTCCAGCCAAACTCATATCGTATAATTCTGCCATTTCCTTGCCATCGCGGTTATGACTTAAACAACCGTATGCATGCACATGAATTGGTAATTTTTGAGATTGGTTCAAAACGTATTCTATACCAATTTTTGAATCTCTAACAGGAAGTGTGGCAGGCAAAAGAACCACATTGGTAAAACCACCATGAAGGGCTGCATTTGCGCCAGTTTGAAGACTTTCTTTTTGTTCATTCCCTGGGTCGCAAAAATCTGCACGCATGTCTACAAGACCAGGCATTAATAATTGCCCTTTTGCATCTATAATTTTATAACCTTTGGGAGTGATTTGCTCTTTTTTAGAGGAAGGAAGAATCTGTTCAATGGTTCCACCACTTACCCAAATAGAACAGATTTTGCCATGAAATGGTGATCGAATATCACAGACCTGGGCGTTGCTTATTAATAACTTCATCCGAGAGTGAATTGCCTTCATTTAGATTGCTAGCAAATATATTTTATTTTCCTTAAAATCCTTTGCCTTTCTAAATAAAGGTAGAATAAAACCAGAAAAGCTAAAAACTCTTATTTCAAAAATCGGATCAAAGCTATTTCTGCTAACAAAAATAACAAAGCAAATAAGAGCGCCATTTTCCAATAGGTATCGCCTTTTAGGTCCTTTTCTAAATTACTTTTCAATGTAGTTAAATCAGTATTTAGAACCTCAGCACCAATTTTCTCTTTTAGTTTGTCTGTATCTAAAAATCCTTGAACAGATTCATTTCTTGGGTAATTAAAGGCAATTTTGGCCCATTCTGTTTGGTTTGAACCTAAAGAATAAATTCCTGCTTCCTTTATTTGATCGTTTAATTTTGCATAACCCTCGCCTTCTTTGATTTTCACCTCTAACAAATGTTCTTGGTTGTTTCCCTTAAGGGTAAGCACATTTTGACTTTCCTTTGGTTCAAAACTAAAACCACTCTCTTTCCCTAAAACAAAACTAGCTTGATTTGCTTTTTGATGAACAATAGGAAAATTGAGCATAAAAGGTACAAACAAAGCATGGTTAGAAAAATTGCTTGCCTCTTTTTTTAAGGAACTTGACAGCACATAAATAAATCCCTTGCCCAATTTTGCACGCACTAAAAATGGCAAATCATTGTTAAGGCCAATTAATTTTCGGGCTGAACCAAGCGATGATGAAATTTGCCACGACTGATAAACACTTGGCAAATTGGCCGTTTCTGGCATTTTTGAAAACACCTTTTGAAACAAGTCATCTTTTAACTCTATTCTCGAAACTTTTAATTCTTGTTTTTGAACCGAGCCCAAATTTATTCCCGCTGGATTAAGAAAAATTTGAATACTTGCTAAATCAGTTGGGTTCATATTTGGCACTAGCAAAACCACACCGCCAGAAGAAAGATATTGATTTAACTGCTCTGCAAGTCCGGTACTAATTGCATTTGGTTCAAACAGAATTATAGCATTGCTTGAACCAAATAAAGAATAATTAAGTTGTTTTATGGATTGCTCTTTTAAGGCATAAATAGAATCTAAACCATATACCTTTTTAATGGCTGGCGAAACCTCCGCATCGTTGATGGTTAATATCGAAACAAACTCTTTAGCTTGAACCGCAAGAAAATAAGAATCGTCGAAAACAATAGGATAATCGGTAATGGAGAGACTTATGCCATGCCACTGATAATCGGAAAGAGAAAAATTCATTTCTAGAACTTTAGACTCACCGGCATTGCAGCTAAAGTTTTGTAGTACCTTTTGAATGCCATCTATTTTTAAAACCAGCGCTTGATTTTCGAAGCTATTCTCTCCCCCATTTCTAAGCTTTACTTTTAGCTTATTTTGGTTTCCTTTTTTAAGAAAAGGTTCTTCTAACCACGCAGAATCTATCCAAACATTTTGCTGTTGGCTAGCAGCTAAAGGAACTAAATAATAAGCATGAAGACTATCTTTCTCCCAAGAATTTGGCTCCATATTCTCTTGAAAATCGCTTATGAAATAGGTTTTCTGGGTAGCAGATTTATTCTTTTCCCAAAGACTTTTTTGCCTCTGGTTTATTTCCGACAAATTTCTGTGAGTTGGGGAAATAGAAACCTCATCCAGCATTTGAAGAAATTCTTTTTGGTTAACCAAACGTTGGTGTTTGCCTTCAAAATCGTTGGTAATTAATTGAAACTCATCGTTTGCACCAAATGCGTCAACCAATTTGCGAGCTTTGGTTTTGGCTTGATCCAAAAGGGCTCCCTCTTTACCAGCAGCTTGCATAGAAAAACTATTGTCTACATAAATACTTACTTGGTAATTTCGATTTCCTGAATTTTTTATTTTGCCTGGGATATATGGCTGAGCAAAAGCAAAAACCAAAAAGCTAATAGCCAAAACTCGAGCAAGAAGGATTAGCCATTCTTTTAGGCGTTGCTGCTTTTTATTTTGCTCGGTGAGTTCTTGCAAAAAGCGGATATCGCTAAAAACAACCCTTTTGTACCTTCTGAAATTAAACAGATGAATTAAAATTGGAATTGCTAATAAGCCCAATGCATAAAGAAAGCTAGGATAAACAAACTGCATGTTGCAAAATAAGATGTTTCGATGAAGTTGTTGGATTTTTTTAAAACTTTTTCATTCTTCTTTTTTTGTTTTTATTTGGTAGTCAATTTTAAAAAGAATGAAAGGAATAATTTTTACAGAATTTTTGACCATGGTAGAAAAGGAGTTTTCTATGGACATGGTAGATACAATTATCGAAAAATCGAATGTTTCTTCTAAAGGAGCATATACAGCAGTTGGCACTTATAGCCATCAAGAGATGAATTTGTTGGTTCAAGCCTTAAGTGCCGAAACCAATATTAAGCCAGAGAATTTGTTGGTAGCATTTGGAAGGTATTTGTTTCAAACACTTAGCACGGCCTATCCACATTTTGTAAATAATGCGAAGGATGTTTTGGATTTTTTATCCAGCATAGAAAATTACATCCATATTGAGGTAAGAAAATTATATCCCGACGCAGAACTACCCAAATTTCAATCTTCTTATTTAAGTGCAACCCAACTTGAATTAATTTACACCAGTGAAAGGCATTACGGAGCCTTAGCAGAAGGATTAATTCTTGGAGCTTTGGATTTTTACCACAAAGAAGGAAATTTAGAAAAAGAAGTTTTAGAAAATAAATCGGTAAAATTTACCATTTCCCTAAATGGATAATTTAGATTTTGAAAATAAATGGTTGAAGCGTTTTCATAGAGAAAGGGACGCTAGGCGGCAAGCGGAAAAACTACTTGAAGAAAAAAGTTTGGCCTTATTTGAACAAAATGAGCAATTAAGAAACTTAAGTGAAAACCTAGAAAAAGTGGTTTTTCAAAGAACGAAAGAATTAAACGACGCCCTTGAAAATGCCCAGCAAGCCAATATAGCCAAGCGCGAATTCTTTGCAAACATTAGTCATGAATTGCGCACTCCTCTCAACGGAATTATTGGAATGACGCATCTGCTTAACGATACCAATTTAAACAACCTTCAGAAAGATTATGTGCATACGGTTTTGGTTAGTAGCGAAATTCTATTGAGTTTAATCAATGATATTTTAGATTTCTCCAAAATAGAGGCAGGTAAGTTAGAATTAGAGCAAATAGATTTTGCCTTATCCAATACAGCATTTGAGGTATTAGATATTTTTGCTGCCAAGGCCAATGAGAAAAAATTAGAGTTAATCATCGAGCGAAATTTGGTTCCAGATAACCTAATTGGCGACCCAAATAAACTCAAACAAATACTCCTTAATTTGGTTAGCAATGCCCTAAAGTTTACAGAGAAAGGTCAAATTAGAATAAAGGTAAGTACTTTGGTTCAAACCGAAACTCATTGCCAACTTAAGTTTGAAGTAATTGATTCTGGCATAGGAGTACCCAAAGACAAATTGAACCGCTTGTTTTCTCCATTTATGCAAGCCGATGCCTCTACAAATAGAAAATTTGGAGGTACAGGATTAGGATTAAGCATAAGCAAAAAATTGGTTGAAATGATGGGAGGAGAAGTGGGAATTAGTAGTCAACCAGGGGAAGGTTCTATTTTCTGGTTTTCTGCCAATTTCTTATTGCAAAAAAAACAAGACCTAGGCATTTGGGAGAAAAACTCACTATTATCTGGCTATGCTGCTTATATTTTGGAGGAGAATCCTTTTCTAGCCGAAAAAATTGCCAGTTTGATTTCTAGTTGGGGAATGCGCAGCTTCTTTATAGTAAATTCTAAATTGGATGATTTACCAGAAACAAGCAGAAAGAAAATATTAATTAGAGGCGTTACCAATGAATTAAATTGGATAGAAGAAGAACGCAAAAACCCATTGCCTGTAAGCTTTTTTGATTATAAAATATTCTTAAGTAAAGATAAGAGTAATTCTTTTAGGCAATCTGCCAACCTTTTGGGCTACGATTGGCTGGCATTTAAGCCCCTTAAGAAAACGGATTTATTCAAGGAATTTTGTTCCAAATTAAACATAGAAATTGAAGAGCCTCAAGACTCCTTAGCCACAGAAATAAAACAAGATAAAGTAGAGCCATCTAAGCTAAAAATTCTTGTAGTTGAGGATAATATCATCAACCAAAAAGTGGCCGCAGCTATGCTTAAGAAACTTGGGTATGCATGTTCTATTGCAGGGAATGGAGTTATAGCTTTACAAAAATTAATGGAAGAACAATTTGATCTTATTTTTATGGATTTTCAAATGCCTGAGATGGACGGATACGAAACCTCACAGCGCATTAGAAGTGGGCAAAATGGAAAAAGCAAAGTGGATATTCCAATTATTGCCATGACAGCCAATGCTATGACCGACGATAAAGCCAAATGCCTTGAAGCAGGAATGAACGACTTTTTATCAAAGCCATTAATTGCGAAGGACTTGCAAACAATAATGGAACATTGGGATTCAATTATTCAAAATAGTATAGATTAGTCCCTTATTTTTGCCATATGGATATGAATTTAAAAGGTAAGAATGCCTTGGTTTGCGGGAGCACCAAAGGCATTGGATTTGAAATTGCTAAGCAGTTCGCAGCTTTGGGCGCCAATGTTACGTTAATGGCTCGCAATGGCGATTTACTTTCTCGTGTGGTGCGCGATTTACCTTCAGAAGATGGTCAAAAGCATGATTTTTTGGTGGCAGATTTCTCTAAACCAGAGCAAGTGAAAGAGGCTTTAGAAGTTAAAATTCAAGCACATTATAGCTACCAAATTTTGGTAAACAATAGCGGTGGACCAGGCCCCGGACCAGCTCTTAATGCCAAGCCAGAAGAATTTTTAAATGCGTTTAATGCACATTTGTTGAGCAGTCATCATTTGGTTCAAGGCGTGGTAAACGGAATGAAACAAAGTGGATATGGCCGCATTATAAATATTATTTCTACCAGTGTAAAAATTCCTTTGAGAGGCTTGGGCGTTTCTAATACCATACGTGGAGCAGTTGCCAGCTGGAGCAAAACATTGGCTACCGAATTAGCGCCTATGGGAATTACCGTAAACAATATTTTACCTGGCGCAACCGGTACAGATAGATTGAAACAAATTATAGAAGGAAAGGCCAGCAAACAAAACGAAAGCATTGAAGAAGTGAACAAAGAAATGCTAAGTGAAATTCCTATGGGAAGATTTGCAGAACCTAAGGAAATTGCTTATGCAGCCTGCTTCTTGGCTAGTCCGTTTGCTGCTTATATTACAGGAATTAACGTTCCAGTAGATGGCGGTAGAACAGGTTGTTTGTAGGTTTCGGTTTGAACCAAAAAATAGTTGTCGACTAGGTTTGGATCAAAAAGAAATAAAAAGAAATAAAAAAAGGCTGGAAAAATTTTCCAGCCTTTTTTATTAATTCTATTCTCTAAATGAAGTTTGTTTAAAACAAGCCATTCATTTCTGCTTCAATTCTTGAGATGATATTTCCCAAATGCTCTGCGTTGTCTGCAAAGTTCATATCATCAACCTCAATAATAAGGTGTTTGGGTTTGTAGCTGGTAATCCAAGCTTCGTAACGCTCGTTCAATCTTCTTAGGTAATCCAAGCGGATGCTATCTTCGTAATCTCTACCACGCTTTTGAATATTATTTACCAGATGAGGAATAGAAGCACGCAAATAAACCAACAAATCTGGTGGCTTAACGGTTTGGCTCAAAGAATCGAACATGCTTTGGTAGGTTTCAAAATCGCGGGTGCTCATTAAGCCCATGCTATGCAGGTTGGGAGCAAAAATATTGGCATCTTCGTAAATGGTTCTATCTTGAATGATGTTCTTTTTTGACTTTTGCAAATGCAACAAAGTATTGTAGCGAGAGTTTAAAAAGAAGATTTGCAAATTAAAACTCCAGCGTTGCATGTCCTCATAGAAATCACTGATATAGGGATTGTCTTCTACATTTTCATAGTGTGGTTCAAACTTATAATGCTTTGAAAGCAATGTTGTAAGGGTGGTTTTTCCAGAACCAATATTTCCGGCGATAGCTAAATGCATGATATAAACTCTAAATGTTAATTACCTGCAAAAAACAATTTTATCAGGTAACCAGCAAATGTATGTTAGTTTGGTGGATATCTTATTTGATTTTTTCGTCTCAAAAAGATTTTTAACTTGTGGGCTGAACCAATAAGAAAAATACTATGCAAGTTCAATTTTTTGGCGCTGCACAAATGGTTACCGGCAGCAAACACCTTATTACCACACCCAATGGAACAAAAATACTTTTAGATTGTGGCTTGGTTCAAGGCCATGTAGAAAATAGAGAAGACCTAAACAGACATTTTGGTTTCGACCCAAAGGAAATAGACTATTTAATTTTATCTCATGCGCATATCGACCATAGTGGTTTAATTCCAAGATTGGTGAGTGAAGGTTTTGAAGGAATTATTTTTTGTACGCCTGCCACCAAAAGTTTGTGCGAGATTATGTTAATGGACTCAGCACATATACAAACTGCTGATTTAAAATATATCAATAAACGTAGAGCAAAGAAAGGATTGAGTGCCATAGAACCTTTGTATACGCAGGAAGATGCTCAAAAAGCCATCTCGTTTATGGAAGAATTGGGATACGATGAACATTTAAAAATTGATTCTGAAGTTACCCTTTGCTTTAACGATGCGGGTCATTTATTGGGAAGTGCTATTGTTAATTTAGACATTAGAAACAAAGACAATAAGGTTTGTAAAATTACTTTTAGCGGAGATATTGGCAGGTACAAAGACCCTATTCTACGCGACCCACAAGCATTTAGGCAATGCGATTACCTCATTTGCGAAAGCACTTATGGAGATAGATTGCATCCACAAATTGAAGATGCTGAAAAAGAATTGTTGGATTTAATTGAAGACACCTGTGTAAACAGAAAAGGCAAATTGATTATCCCTGCGTTTAGTGTAGATAGAACACAAGAGATTATTTATATTTTAGACAAAGCCGTAAACGAAGGAAGAATGCCAGACATCAAGGTTTTTGTGGATAGTCCGCTTTCTGTAAAGGCTACTGGAATTATGCGCCAACACCAAGAATGTTACCGAGAAGATTTTTTAGAATATGCCCACAAAGACAAAGATCCATTTGGGTTTAAGAATTTAAAATACATTACAGAAGTAGAAGAATCAAAGGCATTAAATGACTTTAAGGAACCTTGTATTATTATTTCTGCAAGCGGTATGGCAGAGGCAGGACGAATAAAACACCATATTGCCAATGCTATTGAAAATCCTAAAAACACCATTTTAATGGTAGGTTATTGCACGCCAGAAAGTTTGGGAGGCAAATTAAAAAATGGCGAGAAATTAGTGCGGATATTTGGAGAAGAATTTGGTGTAAAAGCAGAAGTTAGGTCGATGGATTATTACAGTGCTCATGCCGATTACAACGAAATATTTACATGGTTAAAATGCCAGAACAAGAAGAAAATAAAACATATATTTTTGGTTCATGGCGAAACCAAAACGCAGGATATATTTAAAGGTAAATTTGAAGAACACGGTTACCACAATATCAGCATTCCGTATTTAAGGGAAAAAGTGGAATTGAGTTTTTAGGGATTGAGGAGTATATAACAATTTTGACAGGAATCCAACCACATAAATAACTATATTGCAATTTGACATAAACTGGGCGCAAACCAATTTCCGACCTTTCGCCAAACTAAAAGCACCTTTTTTTCACAGGCACATTAATATTCGTTTTAATCAATTTAAATCTAAATTTACAGTCGAATTTCAAGAATATAAAATGACTCAAAAACAATTAGAAGATTATCTCTGGGGTGCGGCTAATATTCTGCGAGGAATGATTGATGCTGCTGATTTTAAGCAATATATATTCCCTTTATTGTTCTTCAAAAGGGTAAGTGATTTATGGGATGAAGAATTTCAAACATCTTTATCAGAAAGTGATGGTGATTTAAGTTATGCTGAATTTGCAGAAAACCACCGTTTTCAAATTCCAGATGGTTGCCATTGGGAAGACGTAAGAAAGAAAACCGTTGATGTGGGTGCATTTTTACAAAAGGCATTAAACGGCATTGAGAAAGCCAACTTTGAAATGCTGCATGACGTGTTTGGCGATGCCCAATGGACAAACAAACGCAGGATGAGTGACGAAAAAATGCTTGACCTGATTGAGCATTTTAGTAAAATGAAACTCACCATTGCCGAAGTGCCCCACGACATTATGGGCGAAGGCTACGAATACCTGATTAAGAAATTTGCTGACGATAGCGGACATACTGCTGCGGAGTTTTACACCAACAGAACAGTTGTAAAACTGATGACACAAATCACCGACCCCAAAAGCAGAGAAAGTATTTACGACCCTACCTGTGGCAGTGGTGGTATTTTGCTAAGTGCCGCTTTGCACCTGAAAGAGCAAGGCAAAGAATACCGAACGCTGAAACTATACGGACAGGAACTCAACCTCATTACCTCTGCCATTGCCCGTATCAATATGTTTATGCACAATGTAGATGAATTTTTGATTGTGCAGGGCGACACTTTAGACAGCCCACAGATATTGGAGAATGACGAACTGAAAAAGTTTGATGTGATAATGGCGAATCCGCCATACAGCGTAAAAAAGTGGAGTCAAAGCAAATGGATGAACGACCCTTTTGGACGCAACATTTGGGGAACGCCACCACAAGGTTGTGCAGACTATGCTTTCCAACAACACATAATGAAAAGCCTAAACCCCGAAACTGGCCGTTGTGTAGTGCTTTGGCCGCATGGCGTTTTGTTTAGGGACAGCGAAGCCGAAATACGCAAACGCATGATTGAAGAAGATTATGTAGATGCAGTAATTGGTTTGGGCAAAAACTTGTTTTACAACAGCAGCATGGAAAGTTGTTTGCTGGTGTGTCGAATGAAAAAGCCAAAAGAAAGAAAAGGAAAAATCATTTTTATTGATGCAAAGGATGAAATTAGAATTGAAAGGACAAATGCTTTATTGGAAAAGCACCACATTAAAATGATTATAGATACCTATAAGCAATTAACAGAAATCGAAGGCTTTTCAAGTGTAAACACAAATAAGGAGGTATTGTCAAATAATTCAAATCTGAATATACAATTATATGTGAGACCCAAAGAAATTTTGAATGAAAACAATCTTGAAGATTTAATTGAGGCTATAAAAAGTAATAATGTAGAATATAATAACAGTTTAAAAAGCTTATTTACGAAACTTACAGAACTCGGTATTTCACATGATTAACTTAAAGAAAAACATATGGAAACGAGTTGCACTTGATAGCGTTTTGCTTTCTTTAAAGAATGGAAGAAATGTAAATCAATTTGATGACGAAGGTGAATACAGAGTTTCAAGGATTCAAACAATAGCAGATGGAAGTTTTGATTTAGCAAAAACTAAATGGACAAATGACAAGGTTAATAATGATGACTATCTAAATGAAGGAGATATTTTAGTTAGTCATATTAATAGTGTAGAACATATAGGTAAGAGTGCCATTGTTCCTAAACTTGAAGCCAAAGTTATTCATGGCATAAATTTATTACGACTTGTTTCTGACAATAAAAAGATTGACAATACTTTTCTTTTTTACTTCATAAAATCAGATGAATTCATAAATCAAGTTTTAAAGTATACCAAAAAAGCCGTTAATCAGGCCAGTGTAAAATCAACTGATATAAAACAATTCCAAATACCTCTTCCTCCACTCGAAGAGCAAAAACAAATAGCTGCCCTTTTTCAATCTATAGAAACGGCTTTGGAGCAGGTGGATGGGCAGGAGAAGAATTTACATCAACTAAAACATAAATTGCTCAAAGATTTGTTTAGCGAAAAACAAGAATTTGGAAATCATTTAAAAGCAAAGGATTTTGAAACGGTCAAGTTTGAAAAAATAGCTATCAATATTTCAGAAAGAGTTGAACCAAAGAAAACCGAACTCACAACTTATGTTGGCTTAGAACATTTGGATGCCGACAACCTAAAAATTGAAAGAACAGGAACGCCAGATGATGTAATAGGAACTAAACTAAAAATATACAAAGGCGATATTATTTTCGGGAAACGCAGAGCTTATTTACGCAAGGTAGCAGTTTCGCATTTTAATGGTATTGCATCGGCACATAGCATGATTTTAAGGGCCAATGAAACCCACATCGAAAAAGACTTTCTTCCTTACTTCATGCAGAGTGACACTTTTATGAGCAGAGCCGTTCAAATTTCAGAAGGTTCTCTCTCGCCAACTATTAAAAATAAAACTTTGGCTATGCAGGAATTTATTCTGCCAAAAAAAGAAAAGCAAAAAGAGTTGATTTCAGTATTCAAAAAGTTTGATACAACAATGGAGCAACTTAAGCAGCAAAAAACAACTTTGAAGAATTTGAAGGTGAAATTGTTAAATGAGATATTAGGTTAACTTTTAAATAAGCCATGGAAAAACCTTCAGCCGAAATAATAGGAATAGACTTAGCAGGTCGTGTTAATAGCTTGGACCTTGCAGAAAGGAATATGCTGCTTCCATTAATGGAAGCAATAGTAAATTCAATTCATGCAATTGAAGACGCTAAAATAGTTGATGGTCAAATTACCATAACAATAAAAAGAGACAATAATTTAAATCTTGGAGAGGAGGATGATAGTTTGCCGTATATTAATGGGTTTACTATAACTGATAATGGTTTAGGATTTGATGAAATAAACTATTCATCCTTTAAAAGAGCATTTTCTACACATAAAGCATTAAGAGGGGGAAAAGGCTTAGGAAGATTTTTATGGCTCAAAGCTTTTTCAAATGCAAGAATTGAAAGTATATTTATTGAAGAAGATAATGCGTTTAAAAGAACATTTAAGTTTACTTTAGCAAAAGAAAACGGAATTGAACAATCAGATTGTATTCCTAGTGACAAAAAGATAAAAAGATTTACCAAGGTTGATTTAATTGGATTCAAAGAGCCTTATAAAAGTAAATGCCCAAAGAAACCAGAAACTATAGCAAATAGAATTATTGAACATTGTTTAATATACTTTCTTAATAATAAAGACATAAAATTCACCCTAAAAGATGACTCTCATACCATCAATTTAAATAAGAAATTTGAAAACCTAACTTCTGGTAAAATCTTCAAGGACAAATTCACAGTTAATGAACACAATTTTACATTAAGGATTTTAAAGTGGTTTGAACATGACGAATTTACGAATCATAAGTTGTCATATTGTTCCAATCATAGAGAGGTTGAAAGTTTTCCAATTTCAAAAGTTTTTCCTGACATACAAGGTAAAATTTATGATGAAGAAATGGGCAAGTATTTCTTAATTGTTGGCTATATTGAGTCTGAGTATTTAGATAAAAACACCAATGATGAAAGAACAGAAATAAAATTTAGCAAGAAAAAACTTTTTGATGATTTACTTATAGATGAAAATTTAATACTTGCCAAACTTGAGCCAATATTAAGGTTGCAATTTGAAAGTGTGGTAAGCAAGTATAAAGAGAAGAAATATAAAAGGATAAACAACTATGTTGCCGAAGATGCGCCCCAATACTTAATTTTAAATAAGTATCCTGAGTTACTAGATTCTATTGTAGTTACAGAAAATACAACTGACCAAGAATTGGATTTAAAACTTTATAAGTTATATCAAGATATTGATTTTGAATCGAGAAAAAATGTAAATGAATTATTATATGATCAATATTTAACTGTAGATGGAATAGATGCAATTAGAGAAAAATATTTGAACGTAATAAATACGCTTTCTGAAATAAATAAATCGAAACTTGCGCAATATGTGGTTCACCGAAAATATATAATTGAGCTTTTTGAGCAGTCATTGGCTTTAAATGAAAAAGGCAAGTATGAATTAGAAAAAACTGTGCATGATATTATTTTTCCAACTAAGAAAAATTCAGGGGAAATTTCATTTGAAGACCAAAATCTTTGGCTTTTAGATGAAAGGCTTAGTTTTCACACATTTCTTTCTTCTGATAAACCATTAAACACAATTGAGGGATTAGAAACAGATAGCATAGATAGGCCTGATTTATTAATTTTTAACAATCCAATTTCATTTGTTGAAGGTGAAGGTTCTTCCTTCAATTCGATAGTTTTAGTTGAGTTTAAAAGGCCTATGCGAGGGCAGTATGACCCTGAAAATGATAATCCAATTACTCAGTTATATAATTATGTTCGAAAAATTAGAGACGGTAAACAGATGTTATTGAATGGTCGTAAATATCCAACTAATGATAATACTTGGTTTTATATTTATCTAGTTTGTGATGTTAATTATAAAATTGACCAATTTGCTGAAGATGCAAATTTAGATAAGACTCAAGATGGACTTGGCTATTATGGTTTTAATAAAAATATTAAATGTATGATTGAAATAATGACATTTGACCAAGTAAAGGACAATGCTAAAAAAAGAAACAAAATACTTTTTCATAAACTTGGAATTTAATTTGAATATTTATGGTAGAGAAAAGCGCAGAAACTAATTATAATACAAACCTAGCATCAGAATATTTGATGATGAGTTTGCTATGCAGAGCGGGCAAAGATGCATACCTGTCACTTGGAAATAAAAAAGGTGTAGACATTATTGTAAAAACTGATAATGGAGCTATTTGTGTGGTTGAAGTAAAGGGAGTAAATAAGAGAAACGATTGGTTGATTGGTAATTCAGGAAAACTGCCAATTGAACCAAATTTGTTTTACGCGTTTATTTGTTTTAATGGAAACATAGAATTTTTAACAACTTCAGCAGATTTTTGGATTGTACCCTCTGAAAAACTTAAGGAAAGCACAGAACACAAAATAGCTGGAAACGGAAAAACTGTTTATATCTCTAACAAATATGTCCGCGAAAATTATGATGAGTTTAAAAACACTTTCAAGTATTTAGATATCTATCTGAATAATAATTAATTTTGATATAGGAATAATAAAATAATGAGCAAAATAAGGATAAAAAATTTCGGCCCAATTAAGGAAGGTTTTGTTGAAACACTTTCAGATGGAACAATAAATGAATGGATTGATATTAAAAAGGTCACTGTGCTTATTGGTAATCAAGGAAGTGGAAAAAGCACAGTTGCAAAATTAATTTCAACATTTATGTGGCTTGAAAAGGCAATGATTAGGGGTGATGTTAATGCCAATATTTCTGCAAGCGATTTTGTTGAAATGCTTGCTTATCATCGAATGGAGGACTATTTTCATACAGATTCTGTTCTTGAATATAAAGGATTATATTACACTATAAGTTTACAAGCACCAAGTGTACAAGGCAATCGCTCTATTGCTGGAAAAAAGCATAGCCGGGCAACTATTAATTTGCCAAAGATTATGTATGTTCCTGCTGAACGAAATTTTTTATCGGCAATTAAGGACACAAATAAAATTTCTAATCTATTAGCTGGCAGTTTGTCAACTTTTGCTGTGGAATACAGACGAGCACAATTAAATAGCGCTGGAAAATCGCTTCCCCTACCTATAAATAGTGCTAAAATTCGTTACGATGAAGACAAAGATGAAACAATCCTAACTGTTGGTGATAAACCACTTAAACTTTCTAGTGCCGCAAGTGGATTTCATTCTGTTGTACCCCTGTATTGGGTTTCTAAAAATATTTTGAACTTTATTCATCAGGACGAAAAAAAACTATTACAAACGTTGAGTACAGATCAAATTATTCGCAGGGAACGAGATTTGAAGTTATTGCATTTGCATGGTATTTCGGAATCTGAAAGTAAAGTAAAAATTAGCAAGGTAAACAGCAGGTTTTTTTGCCGGCATTTTGTTAATATAGTGGAAGAACCAGAGCAGAATTTATTTCCAAGTTCACAGAAACATGTGTTGGAAAGTTTAATGGAATTCAATAACTCGGATAAAGAAAACAAATTGGTAATTACTACACATAGTCCGTATTTGATAACTTATATTTCATTGGCTGTGAAGGCTGATGACTTAAAAGAGAAAGTAAAATCAAAGGAATTAAAAGATAAACTAAATGAAATTGTACCAATTGTTTCAACAATTAATCCTGAAGAATTGGTTATTTATGAATTAAACGAATCAAATGGTACAATAAGAAAACTTGGAGAGTTTGAAGGTATTCCTTCTGATAAAAATTACCTAAATAGGTCTCTTCGTGAAGGAAATGAATTATTTGATTTATTATTAGAAATTGAAGAAGAACTATGAGTGTAGATTTTTTTAAGGCTACCTGTCAAATAGAAACAAAAGAAAAAAAGTTTGGATTATTTGATGCAGAGGATAAAACGCCTACAAAAATAAAACTAACAGAAGAGAATACTTGGAATGCAACCGTTGAGAACAATAGTGGCAAAAGTGTTTTGTTTACAGCAATTGACTATTGTATTGATGTATTGAGAGAAAATGGTGAAATGGATAGCCGTTGTGATTGCATGCTTACCTATGATTCGACACTTTTGTTAATTGAACTTAAGAACAAAAGAGATACATGGCAGGCAGAAGGCTTGGATCAGATTGAAAATATTGCCAAGATAATCATAGATGAAATTCCTAATCACTATTATAGTTTTAAAAAAAGAAAAGCAATAGTTGCCAATAGAAAACATCAGTTTCCTTCTTTTTATGACTCAAACGTTGAACAACGTCAATATTTCAATTCCAAGTATAAAATGAGAATTCAGTTTGAGGCTGAAATCATTATTGAATAAATGTCATTCAACGAACAAAATACCGTAGAACATTTTATCATTCACCATTTGACTGGTATTAACCTGAATGCCATTAAAGGTAATATGGTGAATGAGGATCCTGTGGAATATGGAGATCCAGTTAAATGGAAATTTGTTCAGGCTGAACTATTGAAGAGAGATATTGCAGAAGTATTTGTTGAAAAGGATTTAAAGGAAGCCCTGTGCAGACTTAACCCTGATATTGATGCTCAACCTGATAAAGCTGATGAAGTTATCCATAAACTGAGGGCAATACTAATTGCAGTAAATAATGTTGGACTGGTTAGAGCCAATGAAGAATTTGCTAGGTGGTTACGTAATGAAGTAACTTTACCAATTGGTAAAAATCATGACCATGTTGCAATTAAATTGATTGATTTTGAAGACCTAAAAAACAACAGTTATGTCCTTTGCAATCAGTTTAAAATAAGAAGCCGGGAAACCAAAATCCCAGACATTGTAATGTTCGTTAATGGAATTCCACTGGTTGTTGGGGAAGCCAAAACACCGGTTAGACCAGCTGTAAGCTGGTTGGATGGAGCCCATGACATCAATTCGATTTATGAAAATTCTGTTCCGCAATTGTTTGTACCCAATGTATTTTCATTTGCTACTGAAGGTAAAGAAATATTTATTGGAGGTGTACGAACACCAATTGAGCTCTGGGCACCTTGGCGAATAGAAGATGATAAAGATGAATTAAGCCATTTTATAGGTCTTCAAGATGTGGCCAATCAAATGACACATTTGCTAAAACCATCAACCCTGCTAGATATTTTACAATATTTTACCATCTATGCTACAAATAGTAAAAAGAAAAAAATAAAAGTAGTATGCCGATATCAACAATATGAAGGTGCTAACGCTATTGTTGAAAGGGTAAAAGACGGTAAAATAAAAAAAGGACTAATCTGGCATTTTCAAGGTTCAGGCAAATCAAACCTTATGTTATTTGCTGCCCAAAAATTAAGAAAACAACAAGATCTTCAAAACCCTACTGTTATAGTTGTAGTTGATAGAACCGACTTAGACACACAGATTACAGCAACATTTAACGGGGCTGAAATACCAAATACCTTAACTACCGATAGCATTAGTGACCTTCATGAACTATTAGAACAAGACACTCGAAAAATCATTATTACGATGATGCACAAGTTTAGAAATGCAAAACCTAATATGAATGAAAGAGAAAATATTATTTTATTGGTGGATGAAGCACACAGAACACAAGAAGGCGATTTAGGAAGAACCATGCGAAATGCTTTACCAAATGCATTTTTGTTTGGTTTAACAGGAACACCAATAAATAAGGCGGATAAAAATACCTTCTGGGCATTTGGGGCCGAACAAGATAGTGGCGGTTATTTAAGCCGTTATACTTTTCAGGAAAGTATTAGAGATAACGCGACCTTACCACTTCATTTTGAACCTCGCTTGCCAAATTACCACATTGATAAAGAAAGTTTGGATATTGCATTTAGGGAAATGGCGAATGATTTAAGTGAGGAAGACCGAAATAAACTTAGTCAGAAAGCTGCAAACATGGCAGTATTTTTAAAGTCACCCGAGAGAGTCAAAACCATAGCTGAAGATATCGTTGAACATTTTAAATTACGTGTAGAACCAGAAGGATTAAAGGCCATGATTGTAACTCCCGACCGGGGTGCATGTGTTCAATATAAAGAAGAATTAGACAATTTATTAAATCCAGAAGCAAGTGAAGTAGTTATGAGCACTTCTGCTAATGATGATTTTGAGTTTAAACAAAAATGGGCAATGGACAAGGACAAGCAGGAAAAAATTGTTGAAAAATACAATGATGCTGATTCTCCTTTGAAATTTTTAATAGTAACGGCAAAACTTCTAACCGGCTTTGATGCGCCTATTTTGCAAACTATGTATCTTGACAAATCTCTGAAGGATCATACATTATTGCAAGCGATATGCCGAACAAATCGGCTTTTCCCAAATAAAACCTTTGGGAGAATTGTTGATTATTTTGGTGTTTTTGATGATACAGCTAAAGCACTAGCATTTGATGAAGAATCTGTAAAATTAGTTATCACCAATCTCCATGAATTGTTGGAACAGTTGCCTGAATGGATGGAAAAATGTCTGGCCCATTTTGAAGGAGTTGATCGAAGTATTTTTGGCTTTGAAGGTTTACAAGCTGCTCAAGATTGTATAAATACAAATGTGAAACGAGATGCATTTGCAAAAGATTTTAGTAGTCTCACAAAGTTATGGGAGGCACTGTCACCAGACCTGATTTTAAATCAGTTTGAAAAAGATTATAAATGGTTATCGCAAATTTACACATCAGTAAAACCAGCATCAGACGACAACGGTAGACTTTTATGGCATGCCTTAGGTGCCCAAACCACAGCGCTCATTCATGAGCATATCCATGTTTCAGGAATCAATCACAATATGGAAGAAATTATTCTTGGAGCAGAAGTGATTGATGATTTAATGAATAAAAAGGATCCCCGTCAGGCTGAAAAAGTTTTGAAATTATTAATCAGCAGGCTTCTTAAACATGGTAACAATGTTGTTTTTAAAAGATTGAGTGAGCGTTTAGAAGCCATTAGGGATAAGGCCGAAAAAGGATTGATAAACTCCATTGAATTCATCAAAGAACTTTGTCAAATAGCCAAAGAAACCTTGCAAGCTGAAAAACAAACCGAAACTCAGGAAATACAAAAAAGTGCAAAAACAGCTCTTACCGAACTATTCCTCGAACTAAAAACTGATACTACTCCTGCAATTGTAGAACGGATTGTAAATGATATTGATGAAATTGTAAGAGTGGTTCGCTTTGATGGCTGGCAAAATTCAGCAGTTGGAGAAAGAGAAGTAAAACGTGAATTAAGAAAAGTACTTTGGACAAAGTATCAAATCAAAGACGAAGATTTATTTAATAGAGCATATGACTACATCAAAGAATACTATTAGCCAATTAAAATATTGCTTATTCTTATCCTAATATTACTTCTTCAATTTTGGCTAAAATAGAGCGATCGCCAGGCATATTTGCTAATTTTGTAAGGTTTTCATGCCCTGTTTATCAGCATTTATTATAATTGAGCTAATGAGGTTTAGGTTATGAGGTTTGAATTTTGGGTAGTGGAAATAAACCTTACAAATATTTAGGCTTTCCTTTTTTTGAACCAATCCAACAAAACATAAATTAAAAGAATAAGAGTTGTGGTGGAAAGAATGATGGTCATGCTGCCTTTTTTCTTAAGTTGCTTTTGCAAACCAATTTTGGTTTCCTCTTGTAATTTTAGGCTTTCTACCCAAGCTTGGTAGCTATTGGGAAAATCTTTTGCAAGAGTATCGTTTTGAGCCAAACGTATAAGTTCGCGGGATTCATCCTTACCAGCATCTGGATCTGGAGCACTGGGCACCATAAATTGATGTTGCTCAATTTCCTTGCTGCGAGAGCAAATAGCGGGTTCCATAAACATACTACCCGGAACAGGATTGGCATACACCAAATAATAATGCGCCGAATCAAAGCAGAAGCCACAAGAAGTTTCTTGGCAATTTTGGCGGATAGAAATAATGTAAGGTGCGGAAGCAGAGGCATCCAATTGTTGTTTCAAAACGCTATTCGACATGCCTTTATAAAAACGCAATACCTCAAATTGATCAAATATTACGGGCTTTCCATTTAAATTATGAATGAAAGAATTTTGGATGGAACCAATATGTTTTCCATAAAATATCAAAGACGATTTGGCATAATTTTCTTCAATGCTGGTCCAGGCACATTTGCAAGAAATACCTTTAAATGCTATGAGAAGAAGTACAATAAGTAGTTTGTAACGCATGGGAATTTATTTCGGTTCAAACATACTCATTTGCATTGAACCTAGCTCTATTTGGTTTGAACCAAAACTAGAAAATATCTCAAATGAGTTTCACCCTATATCCCCTAGGAATCTCAGCTAAAAACCGATTTATTGGGATTCAGATAATTCGGCTACCTTTGGGGCCTAAATATTTTTGAATTGGAATCAACATTTGCCATGGTGGCTAAAACCCAGTTTGGGTTAGAACAATTATTAGTAGAAGAGTTACGAGTATTGGGCGCAGAAAAGATTGAAGCGCATAATAGAGCAGTTAGTTTTGAAGGCGATTTGGCCTTGATGTACCGAGCCAATTTGTGCTTGAGGACAGCTCTTAAAGTTTTGTTGCCTATCAATAAATTTAAGGCACGTAACGAAGACCAATTATACGATGGAATTAAGAAAATAAACTGGAACCAATACCTCGATAAAGAAGGAAGATTGGTGATTCGTACCAGTTTAAAAAGCGAGTTGTTTAACCATTCGCAATATGTTTCGTTGAAATGTAAGGACGCTATTGTAGATCAATACCGCGAACGTTTTGGAGTTAGACCCAGCATTGATTTAACGCATCCAGATTTAAGTGTAGACATTCATATCAACCAAGATGAGGTTACTGTTTCATTAGATAGCTCTGCAGAATCTTTGCACCGCAGAGGGTATAGAACCGATAGCACCCTTGCTCCTATTAACGAAGTTACCGCAGCAGGAATGATTATGCTTACTGGTTGGAATGGCGAAGGCAATTACTACGATCCCATGTGCGGAAGTGGAACTTTATTGATTGAAGCTGCCATGATTGCTAAAAACATGCCGCCTAATTTAAATCGTCCGCAATTTGGTTTTGAGCGTTGGAAGAATTTCGACCAGATGATATTTTCTCAAGTAAGGGAAGATGCAGTTGCTGCTATGCGCGAATCCAAAGCAAATATTATTGGTTCAGACAAAACCTTTAAAGCCATTGAAATTAGCAGAGAGAATATAACTCGTGCGGGTTTAGACGAAGATATAAAAGTAAGCAACAAACGCTTTGAAGAAGTAAAGGGACCAGATGGCGGCGGCTTAATGATAATAAACCCACCTTATGGCGAGCGTTTGCCTATAGAAGAAATTGGTGCTTTCTATAAAATGATGGGCGACCAAATGAAGAAGGAATTTAATGGTTTTGATGTATGGGTAATTTCATCCAATATTGAGGCATTGAAGAAAACGGGATTGGCTCCTTCCAAAAAGATTATGTTATACAATGGTGCTTTAGAATGCCGTTACCATAAGTTTGAAATTTACAAAGGAACGAGGAGAACGGAGTTTAAAACAGAGTAAGAGTCTAGAATCCAGAGTCTAGACAAGAGTTATGAGTTGACAAAGAAGCGAGAGGCGAGAGGCGAGAGACGAGAAAGTTCTTTAAAGCAAATACTTGCTAGCTGCTAGAGGCCAGCAGCCTTAAACGATTAAACAAAAAACATCATCCAAAGATGAAACATAAATCTTGGAGAAATAATTGCCAGAGCCAGCAGCATTTCTATTAGAGTCAAACCGAATCGAACTAATAATTCATTAAGCCAAGTTTGATAAAGTTGGATTGCAAATCCTCAAATATTTCGGTTTGGGTTGCAAATCCAAACCAGCAGCATCTGCGCAATTAATGCCAGTTGCTAGCAGCCAGAGGCCAGCAGCCTAAACGATTAAACGCATAAACAGTTAAACAAACATCCATCATTTAAAGTAAAAGGTTCTGTTTGAACCAAAGGGTTTTTAATAGGCTTCATGGACTATGTCTTATTTGAATTTTCTTATTAAATTTTCGTGGTTTTAGTTGGGTGATTCTTTTACTTTTGAAGATGATTGAATTAATACGAACAGATTCTGGGAATAGTGATTTTATAAAACTA
Source organism: Bacteroidia bacterium (assembly GCA_021740845.1). GTDB lineage: Bacteria > Bacteroidota > Bacteroidia > UKL13-3 > UKL13-3 > B1. The sequence goes on along the minus strand of JAIOYZ010000001.1, from coordinate 126,636 downwards.
GCTGCTTTACTAGACAAAGAACTTGCCTTTATAGATGGCGAGGAGCATGGTTTTTACGATCAGTTTAATAAAATAGATGCCATAAAATATGTATTGCTTGCCTTTGAGGAAGGAGAAGCTGTGGGTTGTGGAGCTATCAAAGAATTGAGCCCAAATGCGATGGAAATTAAGCGCATGTATGTGCTAAAAGATCAACGAGGAAAAGGAATTGCAAGCAAAATAGTTATTGAATTGGAGAATTGGACCAAAGAACTTGGCTTTCAAAAATGCAGGTTAGAAACAGGCAAAAAACAGGTAGATGCGATTGCCTTGTATGTAAAAAATAAGTATCAAATTATTCCAAATTACGGCCAATATATAGGCATTGAAAACAGTGTTTGCTTTGAAAAAAACTTGCTCTAATTTCTATGGTTATAGTAAAACCAGTTCGGTTTGAACCAAAAAAAGATAAAATTTGATAGATGTCTTTTGTATTTCATTTTAATATCTAATTTCACAAAAATCACCTCAAAAATTAGCGAACCGATTTACATTAAACAGAAAGCAATAGCCTTATGAAAAACAATTTTTTAATACTCAGTTTACTTCTATTTACCAATATAATTTGGGCACAAGAAAGGAAATTAAGTGAAATAAATGACGTAATAAAAATTGCTAAAAAGCACGGTGCTTATTGGGAAAATGGAGACAATAAACCCTTTGTTAAACTAAATGAAACCACTTCCGAATGGATGGTTCAATCCATAAAATATTCGTATACCAGAAAAGGAGATTGCAAGCATACCAATGGCTGCACCAAAGTTAAATCGGTGAAATTGATAATTGATGCAAATACCGGTAAGGTAAAAAGTAAGGTGAAAGAGAATAAAATTTATCCTAATTACGAATAGGCAATTCAATAAATTTGGAATGATGACCTTAAAATTATCAACTAATCACAACCTTATTTCCCTCCTACCCGAACCTGTTTAGAGGAGTTATTCCCCTTCACTTCTGGATCATACATATTTTCTACTTGAACAGGCAATAAGGTAAACTCTCCTTCAAATCTTGGTTCAAGACTAAAAGTAAAATTATACGAGCCTGCGCGCATTTTCCTGAAGTAAAGAATCACTCGGTCTTTGTGGTATTCTATTTCATCCGCATTGAATCTGTTTAACTTATTTAGGTAATTGCAAGTTGCAGGAATTGGAATTTGTACCATCACATACTCTTGATTTTTCAAGCTATACACATTTACCACATAATTAATTTGGTAATTAGTTTGCAAAGTATCTACTTGGTGATTGTCTTGTGTAAAATAGCTATTAATTTTAAACAATAAGGTATCTTGTTTTGGTTGTTCTACAAAAACTTTTTGGTTAACAAACATGCGTCCTTTCGCACCTGTTTTTTCAACGGAATAGGAAGTGCCATTGCTTAAATTTAACTTCATCGGAAATTGTGTTCCCAAGTCTTTTCCATTTAATTTAACCCTGGTAAACAAGGTTCCTTTTTCGCTCAAGGCAATATCTTTTGCCATTGTTTGCAAAACTTTTGCCGACTCTAAAGTATTTCTATAAACACCCATTCCAAATGTTTTCTCGTTGAAATAATACTTGCGAATACCAGCCAAAATAGATGAATCTGCTTGGTCTCTCTTTAGAACTTCATAAGCCATTAATCCAGCATTGGCCCTATTCTGGTAAATATTTAAAGTAGGAGTATTCCAATAAATTCCACCTTCTGCATCTTTCTGAATTCCTTCGAATAAAAATCCTGAAAAATGTGGCAAGTCCATTTGTTGTTTTACATAAGTAATCAAAAGCCTATCATAAAAATTGAGATTAGTTTCTTCAATTTTAGATAAGATACCTGTATAATCCACATCAATTCTTTCGGCAAAAAGAAGCTGTAAAGCCTTAATTTTATCACTTTGATTAAACTCACCATTATGTTTATTTAAGTATGCAATTCCATTGCTGTAAGCATGAGACCGATAACCCATTTTTCGCGCATCAAATAAGGTTGTCAGCACATAATGTGTCAACCAAACCTCAGCACCAGAACGAGAGAACCAACCATAAGCTCCATTAGATTGTTGCATCACTTCCAATCGCTTAATGCAGATCTTAATTAATTCCTCGTTTTGAAAGGAATCACCCAATAATTTGCACAAACTTTTTTCTACCAATAAGGCATTTAGTTTAGATGTAGTTTGCTCTACACAACCGTAATGATAGTCTTTTAAACGTTGTATTTCGTCGCGAATTAACTGAGTATAATTATTGCTTAAGCTCAAAGTATACTTACCTTCTGCTTCTGTAGAAAAATTAAAAACAGTATCCTTATCCAAAGAATAATAGGTAATGATATTTTGCTCAATTCCATTAGGTAGAACAGGCAAAAGGTATTTCTCACCATCGGCATAATTTAGCTTGGTATTAAGTTTATAACTTAAAATTAGGGTATCTAAATTTTCGGTTTGAACCAAAGTTTTTTCTACTAAACCTTGCTTGAGTAAATGTGTTTTTTCTTGAAGCAAAGAATCCTTCATTTGGAAGGCTGATGTTATTTCAAACTCCTCGCCAGTATAATTAGCTAATTTCCCTTTGATAAAAATCTTATCTCCTTTGAGTGCAAAACTTGGAATGTATAAACTGGCAGAAAGTGGTTTGTAAGCTTTAATATCATGGGTATAAACTTTGGTGTTTAAACCTTCGTCCATGGCCATTATAAAATTGCGCCAGCGGGTAATATTATCAGGGAAAGTGATGCTCACATGTGCTTCACCAAATTTATTGGTCACTAAATTTGGCACCCAAAACGCATAGTCTCTAAAATTGTCTCTATTCTCTTTTACTTCTTGGTTATTTGCCATAGCAAACAAACGCGATTTTTGCTCCTCTTTAAAGGCTTGGTTCACTCCCAAAGTTACCACCTCAATATTGCTTATAGCATTCATTGGCGTATTAGTAGCGGTGGCATTTACACGAACACCATCAATATAATAGGCAGTGCCATCTGCCCTAGCTCCTCTAAAATTAGGAGTGCCACCAGATCGAGATTCAACACCCAAGGAAGTACCTGCTATACTATTTACAGACCGAGTACCAAGCGCCATCACCTCTTTATGACTAGTAGTACTTCCTCTTACTCCCCCAGGATCAACCAGAGACCTTTTATATGAAACAACCACTTCCTGTAAATTTTGATTATTAGAAACTTCCATGCTAAAATTAACAAACCGAATCTCATCCTTATTAACTTGAATTTGAGAAATGATGACATTTTTATACCCAACAAAAGAGGCGTGTAAATCATATTCACCTGATGCTAAATTTTTAATAACAAATTCGCCTTCATCATCGGTCAAACTACTGCTAATATTTACGCCATTTTTCTTTATCGAAATGGACACATAATCTAAAGCCCTTTTGGTATTGGCATCTACAATTTTCCCTTTTATCATTCCAGTCCCTTTTTCTAAGGGTTCTTTGGTATCACTATACTTAATATAATCACTTTTACTAATCTTAGATTTACCAAAATATACTGTTGGAGCAGGATTGCCACCATCGCTTCCAAAACCGCATTCTTGTAATCGAATGCTTAGGTTATGCACTTTATTACGTTGCAAAGGAACATGTTGAATAATGGTTACACATGAACCGTAGCGAGTTAAGCGCAATTGGTAATTTCCTGGCTCGAGGTCTTTGATTAAAAAACCACCAGTAACATCAGAAAAGGAAATCCCTTTAACTTTACCAGATTGCTCTAAAGTGATAATAACTTCATTTAAGGCTGTACCGTATTTATCAAAAACAAAGCCTGAAAGAATGGGAGGTTTTTCATCGGAAGCACTAAGTTGGAAACTCGTTTTTTCACGAACTTCTACGTAATCTTCTGGTCGGTAATTTACCAACATAGATTCGCGCATGTGGTAAATTTCTTGCAGGCGTTTAGCCTTTGGAATCAATACTTCTAGCTCTTGACAAGAATTTACAAAATCAGTAGAATCAAGGCGAATTAATAGCATGCCATCTGGCTTGATTTCTTGGTTTAAGATTTTGCCCAAACGGTTGTTCTCACCTGTAAAATAGATATCGTATGTACCATGTTGTAGCAATAAATTCAATTCGGTTTGACCCAAAGTATAGGCAGGGTTCATAATACTTTGCAATTCATCTTGTTGGTTAATAAGAATAAAATTTCTCACTCCCACATCTCTTAAACCAGTGAAATACACATCAGATCTTAGCTCATTTTCACTTTGTTTTGGTTCAAACCGAAAATTAAAATAACATAACTCATCTACTGTTGATTTTTCTTTTTCTTTTGCAGCAGCGCCCCAATCATGCACTTCTGGCTCAGGAATAATAACACGCAAGGCGGTATCGTATAATGTTCTAAACGACTCATCATTAATTTTGAAAAAGGCAAAATCATAAGGCAACTCAATAGAATCAATTTCTTCTCTGATGATTCTTTCCCTAAAATACACGTAACGGCTATTTGGTTCAAACCGAACCTTATGAAACAAAGAACCATTTACAATAAATGAAATGGAATCGTGAGAAAATAAGCCATAAGCAAATTCATTTTCTCGCTTTTCATTGGAATAATGTTGTGTTATTGGATACAAAAATCCACTTATTTTTTGGTCCTGAACCAAGTAAACATCTTTATAGGTAAGCCCAAAATTCTTTGGTAAAAACATAAATAGGTGCGACTTAATCTTTTCCATTTCTTCTTTGCTAAAACTCAACTGAGAAGACATGGCTTGCTTGGTAATTCCTGCTGGGAGGCAAAGTGTATCAAAGCTTAAAATGTATTTAAAACTATCTGTGAAAACTAAATTAGGAATGGTGTACAAAGAACTTTTGGTACGTAGTTTAATTTCATGTTTACCAGCACTAATCCAAAACGAATAATTGGGTTGGTTCAAACCTTTTACATAATTTGGTTTGCCATCTATTTCCATATAATTCACCTCTACCCTTTTGCCATTTGCCACCACAAAAGGAGTAAACTCAGATTGGGCGCGAGGCAATTTTTTCTTTGCCACAAACAATATCTCATTGGGATAACGCAAACGATAATCGCCAATACGAACGATACCTGCTTTTAGTAAAGTGGTATAGGAAATATAATTAATAGCCAAGTATTGATTTGGAAATGGCCAAACATCTAAACGAGTTCTTTCATTCAAAAGAATTCTATCTTTTTCCTCACCAAAATAAGGCAAAGAAGGAGTGTACATTCCTTCAAATTGGGAGTTAATTCCAAATGCAGTTAGGTTAACATTGGCTTGAGGACTCCTATTAGAATTTAAAACCTTTATATCAACCGCAAGTGTTTGTCCGGGATAAATTTCTAAAGGCAAATTTGTTTTAACATTTAACTCTCTTTCTTTAAACGTATAAACAGATTCTTGCATCGTTGAAACACCTCTATAGATATAGGTATAGATAATATTATAAGAAGTGCCAGAAGTATCTACTTTTCTGTAATTAAAATTGCGGTCTTTGCCAACCAATATCAGCTTATCATCTCTATAAATTCTAAAGTAAAAAGGGAAGTTTCCAGGATTATAAGCAGAAATAAAAATGCTATCGTGGGTACGTTTGCCTTCAACAAAAATAGGCTGTGGCATATGAGGTAAAAACAACCATTGTATTTCCTTTCCTAAAGAATCTAGCAATTGGTATTTCTCGCAATTTGGATCAATAAAATGGGTAGAAGGCAATTGAATGGTATCCAATCGTATTAGTTCATTGTATAAATATCCTTTTAAAATTGCCTTAACTTTTGGCATTTCTCCATTGGAAATAAATAAGGCCTGAAGGGTTCCTTCTTCATAAGTGAAAGAATAATAATCGCTTTGTTGAGTTACCTCAAAATTAATCTCTCTTTTTTGCAATTCGCCAGCGGCATTGCTAAAACTAATTTCGGCTCTAAGTTGCATGTCTAAAGCAGGAAGCGCATTTGACGGAATAATAATTTCTGTTGCATTTGAGATATCCATTTCCACAAAAGTTTCGTACATTTTCTCGCGCCAAATGTGGGGAACAAACAAAATTTTGCCAGTAAAATTATGAAAGGAAAGCATTTTAATTCGCAAGCGAACACGGGCATCTGTTAGCGGCAAATCATTGGCATCTTTTGCGTTCAACCTAAACTTTATTTTTTCTCCCTTATAAACTTTTGCCTTTTCAATTTCTGCAGAATAGGTGCTATTTCTTAACTTATAATCTTCGATGTTAAAATTACAACTCATTAAACTGGCGCCATTTTTTTCCTCAAAATGCAAGGTGTAATTTCTATCTATTTTTAGGGTATCTGCCAATTTAAATTGATGTACATAGGCACCTTTTGTTTCTGGTTTTACATAGCCCATAAAAACTTTTTTATAGGGTTGATAACCTGGAATAAGAAATAATTTCAAAGGCTTTGTAAAAGGAACACCATTTCCATTTAAGATATATGCTTTAAGCTTAACACTATCGCCAGAATGGTATTTGGGTTGATTAACAATAAAATAACCATGCGAAATTGCGGGCGTGCCACCATAAGAAACGGGCGGTGGCGTTGGATAGGTTTTGTAATCTCCTTCTATTTTACCTAACATTATAGATTGGTCTTTCTTAATAAAAAAATCTCTGACTTTGCTTTTTCTATCCAAATTATAACAATCGCAAAGAGTATCTAATTCCATTAATTTTTGGTTGACCCAAAAGCTCACGTTTGGCAGATGATTATAGGAAGAATCGAACAACCTTACTTGCACAATACCATTGAAAGCATTTACCTGAATTTTGCCTAAAGGAACGGTTAGAATTTGATATCCCAAATGAGGTTCCACATAGCGAGCAAGTATATAAACACCCGGTTCTAATCGGGGTGATACCTGTAAAAAACTATCTACCTTATTATTAAAAAACCAAGGTGTATCAAATACATTTTTTTTGAACGCAAAACTTGCTTGTGCAGAATCCAAACGATACACATACGTGTAAGTTTGTTGAGGAGCAAAATCAAATTGCTGAGCATTAAGTTGTAAGGCAACAAATAGCGATGCACAAAACAGTAACAATCGATTCATAAAAAAATGTTTAAGGGTGAAACATACGAAAGAACAAATTAATAGTCACCAATAAATTTATTTTGGTTCCATGGAAGATGGAAGTTATGGCTGCTTGTGGTGTTTGGCTGCTGGCTGCTAGCTGCTAGCATCTGGCTTTAGATTCTAGGAGTTGGTTTGAACCTAGATAGTGGTTATGAGTTTTGAGGTAATGCCAAAAAAGTAAATCCCTGCCAGGTGCTAAGTGCCAGCAGCTAGGTGCAAGAGAAAATGAAGAGACCAGAATCCAGAATCCAGATTTTTTTAAACATTAAACGCATAAACGATTAAACCCCCAAACCTACGCTGAAGCTTCGCTTTGCGAGGCAAACTTAGGATGTACTTGCACCAAACCTTAAACGATTAAACACATAAACGATTAAACCCTAAACATCAATGCTAAGATATCCATTTAGCAGTTAATTATTAAGTTGAGATTAAGTTATTTTCAGCAAACTTTGTGGGTATAAAAATAAGACTTATGAAAACTTTACTAAAAATCATGCTATCCCTACTATTACTTTTAGGGTTAGGTTCGAACCAAAGCTCTGCCAGCAATGTGGTTTGCAGCGAAATGAGCTATACCTGCACCAGCACGCCTGGAGTTTATAAAATTGGCATCAAATTGTACCGCGATTGTAATGGATTAGAGTTCTGTGCCGATTGCCCTTCTTCACTTAATTCTAGCTGCAAAGTAAGTGTAGATATTAGAGGTTTCGATAAAGATTTTTTAGATATTGCTTATGGCAATGCAGATTTATCAATAGTAAAAAGTGCTTCTGCTTTTGATGTGGTTCAGCTATGCAAAACAGAAAAATCGATTTGTAGTAATTGTGGGTCTAGAACACCGGGAACTTTTTCTCCTGGTATTGAGGTCTATTATTTTGAAGGTTTAGTAAATTTAAACACCGTGCCATCCGCTTGTTGTAAGGTGAGAATTGGCTTTTCGCAATGTTGTAGAAAATCTGATTTAACTACTATTGTTAACCCAAACGCTACAAATTATTATACAGATATAATGATTAACCGTTGCGCAGATAACTGTAATAGCTCTCCCCTATTTACCAATCACCCAGTTTTTGTGGTTTGTGCAGGACAAGACAATACCCATACCATGGGTGCAATAGACCCCGATGGGGATAGTTTAAGTTACGAAAAAGGACCTATGTTTCTAAACAGAAATACACCAGTTACGTATGCAACTCCTTATTCACCAACAGTCCCATTTCCATATTTAGGAGCGCCTATTCAAAGTCCGCCTGCCTTACCACCAGCTGGAATTGAAATTAATTCATTTGGAGAAATTCGTTACCGCGCACTAGGCTCATTTGCTGGTAATATGCCATTAGTTGTAAAACAATGGCAAAAAATAAACGGTAAAATGGAATTGGTTGGAGAGGTCACCAGAGATATTTTTATTCAATCTATGACATGTCCTAGTAATAACCCACCAGTTATAAGAACTTACGATTTTGCTGGTGTATTAACTACCCCACAACCCGCATATTTTTACAACCTTGATTATGGAAAACAATTTTGCATAAGCATTGGTGCATGGGACAATACCAATTCAAGTGATACCACAGATTTTACATGGAATAAGCAAAACGAGCTGTTTAATGCAGGTGCAACAATTACTCATTTATACGATCCTTCAAGTAGAGGTATTAACGGTCCAAAAAAGGATAGCATTAAATTTTGCTGGACTCCAACTTTTGGAGATGTTAGAACAGAACCTTATTTATTATCACTAAATGCAAGCGATAGGGCTTGTCCGATAAAAGGCAGCACTACTCGGTATTTAAGCTTTAAAGTAAATGGTGTTACTGCGTTAAATGAACAAAGTAAAAATTCAAATTCGTTTGATGTATTTCCAAATCCTGCAAAAGAGCAAATAACTATAGAGCTGGGTAAACCGAGTTCAGAGAAACTCTTTATAGAACTAATTGCTATTGACGGAAAACAAGTTTATACCCAATACTTATCACCAAATCAAACTAGTCTAAACATTAAACTACCGGGTGTTTTGCCAGGAATATATTTTGTGCGCATCAATGGAAGTAATTTCCAAGTAGCGAAGAAAGTGGTGGTGGCGGAGTAGTCGTTGGGAGTTGGTCTTTGGTCTTTAGTCTTTAGTCTTTGGTCTTTAGTCTTTGGTCTTTGGTCTTTGGTAAATTTTGGTTGGGGTTGGTTTGAACCTAAAGGAGGTTTGGGTTTTGGGTTTTGGGTTTTGGGTTTTGGGTTTTGGGTTTTGGGTTTTGGGTTTTGGGTTTTGGGTTTTGGGTTTTGGGTTTTAGGTTTTAGGTTTTAGGTTTTAGGAGTTAGGAGTTAGGTTTGAACCAAAGGCCATTTATAGGTTATAAATAATTGCAAATTCAATTGCCTCTAGATTTATTTGGAGGGATGGAATGATTGGATTAAAATTGGGGCTTTAGCCTAACATGGGATGTTGTGGTTTGGCTAAAGCCCTATTTATTCTGGGATTTTTAATGGTATGGCTAAAGCCATACCCTATTGATTTTTTGAAAATTTATTATCAAAAATTTGATTTGATTTTGATGCAAATTCAATTGCCTCTAGGTTTATTTGGAGGGATGGAATGATTGGATTAAAATTGAGGCTTTAGCCAAATATTGGATGTTGTAGTTTGGCTAAAGCCCTATTTATTCTGGGATTTTTAAGGGTATGACTGAAGCCATAACCAATTGATTTTTTTGAATATTTATATCAATAATTTGATTTGTTGCATTTTTTTAAAGGTATGGCTGAAGCCATACCTTTTTGATTTTTATTTCAAATTTTAATGCATCAAATTTTGAAATAGATTTTTGATTGGAATTAACTATTTGTAAAAACCAATTGATTGTTTTTGTCTAAATCAAGGCTTACAATAGCATCTTTTTTTATAGTTCCCATCAAAATTTCTTTTGATAATTCATTTAAAATTTTGCGTTGGAGAACTCTTTTTAATGGTCGTGCTCCGTATTGTGGATCATAGCCCAATTGTGCTAACCAATCTAATGCTGGCTCTGTAACTGTAAAGCTAATACCTTGCTCATGCAACTTTTCTATTATTCCATCTAATTGAATGTTTACTATGCTTCTAACATCTTCTCTGGTTAATGGAGTAAACATAATTACATCGTCAATTCTATTTAAGAATTCCGGACGAATACTGCGCTTCAATAAGTCCATCACATTCACCTTGGCTTCTGCCATCAACTCTTCCTTGTTATCGTCGTTGTAGTTCTCAAATTTTTCTTGGATTAAGTGCGAACCAATATTGCTTGTCATAATGATAATGGTATTCTTAAAATTAGCTGTTCTACCTTTATTATCTGTTAAGATTCCATCGTCTAAAACTTGCAACAAAATATTGAATACATCTGGATGCGCTTTTTCTATTTCATCTAATAAAACCACGCTGTATGGCCTACGACGAATAGCCTCTGTTAACTGGCCACTTTCTTCGTAACCTACATATCCCGGAGGCGCACCAATTAATCTAGAAACGGTATGTTTCTCTTGGTATTCGCTCATGTCTATTCTCACTAAGGCATTGTCTTGGTTAAATAAAAACTCAGCCAAAGCCTTTGCCAATTCTGTTTTACCAACACCTGTTGTTCCCAGAAAAATGAAAGAACCAATAGGACGTTTTGGATCAGACAGACCTGCTCTATTTCTGCGAATAGCATCACTTATGGCAATAATAGCCTCTTCTTGACCAACCACTCTTTTGTGCAATTCATCTTCTAAGTGCAATAATTTTTCGCGTTCGCTTTGCAACATGCGTGTAACCGGAACACCCGTCCAACGACTCACCACATCTGCAATATCTTCGCTATCTACTTCCTCTTTCACCAAAACATGATCGCCTTGTTGCTCTTGAAGTTTGTTTTTTAACTCAATTACTTTGGCTTCTGCATCCTTAATTCTGCCATAGCGAATCTCTGCTACTTTGCCAAAATCACCAGCACGTTCTGCTTGCTCTGCTTCTACCTTTAAATTTTCTATTTCTTGTTTAGCAGTTTGAATTCCTTCTACCAAAATCTTTTCACTTTGCCATTCTGCTTTTAACTCGTTGCGCTCAACCTGCAGGTTGGCAATAACCTCTCCCAAGTCTTTTACCTTGGCCGCATCACCTTCACGTTTGATAGCCTCACGCTCAATTTCCAACTGCATTATCCTTCTATCAAGTTGATCCAATTCTTCTGGTACGGAATCAATTTCTAGTCGTAATTTAGAAGCAGCCTCGTCCATTAAATCAATGGCTTTATCTGGCAAGAAACGATCTGAAATATAGCGTTGGGATAATTCTACTGCTGCAATAATTGCCTCGTCTTTGATACGCACTTTGTGGTGCACTTCGTAGCGTTCTTTTAAGCCACGCAAAATAGAAATGGCAGATTCGGTATCTGGTTCTTCTACATAAACTTTTTGGAACCTTCGCTCTAAAGCTTTGTCTTTTTCTATGTAACGTTGGTATTCTGCAAGTGTAGTTGCACCAATGGACCTAAGTTCACCACGCGCTAAGGCAGGCTTTAAAATATTGGCAGCATCCATGGCACCTTCGCCACCACCACCAGCACCAACAAGCGTATGAATTTCATCAATAAAGAGAATAATTTCACCATCGCTTTTGGTAACTTCTTTCACTACTGATTTCAATCTTTCTTCAAACTCTCCTTTGTATTTTGCACCTGCAATTAGAGAACCCATATCTAAAGAGAAAACGCGTTTGCTTTTTAGGTTTTCTGGCACATCTCCATTCACAATACGGTGAGCTAAACCTTCTGCAATGGCTGTTTTACCAACGCCAGGCTCGCCAATAAGTACAGGATTATTTTTGGTTCTACGCGATAGAATTTGAAGAACTCTTCTTATTTCTTCGTCTCTCCCAATTACAGGATCTAATTTTCCTTGTTGAGCCAATTCGTTTAAGTTCTTGGCAAATTTATTTAAGGAGTTGTATTGCGCTTCTGCATTCTGGGAATTAACAGAATTACCGCCATGCAATTCTTTGATAGCAGCCTTCAATGGTTTTTCGCTAACTCCGGCATCTTTTAACAAAGTTGCAATAGGATCAGAAATGGTAAGCAAAGCCAAAAGCAAATGCTCAACGGCAACAAACTCATCGCCAAATTCTTTTAGAGAGGCTTGTGCTTTAATTAAAACTTGGTTTGCCGAATTGGATAAATACTGTGCTGGATTATCCAATACTTTGGGGTAAGATTGAAGAACTGCATCCAAGGCTTGGTTCAGCCTAGTTGAATTGGCTTCTACTTTCTTAAGCAAAAAGCTAATGGTTTGCTCATCTGATTGCAACAAGCCTTTAAGTAAATGTCCTGTTTCAATGTTTGAATGCGAGAAACCAACAGCTATTTGTTGTGCATGCTGAACAGCTTCCTGCGCTTTGATGGTGAAATTATTTAAGTTCATGGTTTATAAATTACGTTTTGGTTTGAACCGATGACAAAACACTTTTTAGGTGAAATGCTACCACAGTCCGCACTCATTTTCGGCAATTAATTAACCAATGCGTTTTTTCGGTAACATTGGCGCAAAACTCAAGTACACCAAGCAAGAATGGCCGATTTAAAACAAAAAAAAAGGCCCAAATGGGCCTTTTTCTGACAAAGCTTCTGAATGCTTATTTTTACTTACCTGAATTTTTAGAATTATAACCTACAGATACACCTAATCTAAATCCATCGTGGGTAGGAATGGTGAAGAAAAAGTTTATAGGAATATTCATTTTACCAGATTTAATTGTTTTACCTAAACCAAAAACTAAGGCTGAACCAATACCAATATCTCCTTTGCTATTCAATCTTCTTTTGGTTTCAATTTCTCTTTGTCCCATATTATTTAAATCTGTTTTGGTATAATATTTACCATTATAAAAACCCATTTCTGAGTATTGTGAAATGCTAAAAGATGGCCCAATTGCAACTTCCCAACCATTTTTTGTATTTCTAAATCCATTTAATAAGGCAATGCTAGGGATAAACATTTGCTGATCAATTCCAGAAATCATAGGAATAAACTCAAATAAAGCTTGGTAATTTCCCTCATTTAAATACTGTTTCTCGAATTGATAGCCAAATTGAAACATAGCTGGATAGGCATCAAATCCACCATGCTCGGTTCCTTCTTTTAATATCTTGGCATTTTCACCAAAAATAAAGGAATATCCAAAACGTGGACCTTGTAAATTTAATAAATCTTTATCGGGGTTATTGGTTGAATTTTCGTAATTAAACTTTTTTGTTAAGCGAGCTAATTCGGCATCATCGTTGGGTTTATCAAACATTTTGCGAATCACAATGCCGGTCATGTTTTGCAATTCTAATGGCAAATTTAAGAACTCCATAACTGTAGTTTTTTCAACCCCAGCTTGTTTTAAATTAATCAATCTAAAGGTAAAAATGATTGTTTCGCCATATAACTCTGCACTACCAGTAAACATATAATCAGATTTAATAATATTGCCCATTTCCAACAAACACATTTTACCATAGCAATTGGTAATATTCAGTTTGTTTTTATCTATTAAATAGGCCACATCGTATCTATCGGTTACATCGTATAGGTCTAATTTTTCGAGTTCAATTCTGGCTAGGTTTCCCATTTGGCTTGGGTCAAAAGGAATACCTTTGGTATCTATGTTAAGAACAGTTAAGGTTGGTTTGGTTTTTACGGTTTGGGCTGAACCAAACATAGCTAATAGTAAAAAAGTAGCTAAAAAAACCTGGGTTAGATGATTTGAAATTTTCATGTTTTTGTTGATTAATTGTGAGGCAAAACTATTCCCATACCTAGGCCTATGAAAATTGGTTTGAACCTATAAAAATCAAAGTCTTTGGGTTATCGCCTAAAATCCATTGAATTGAAACTTAAACCTGATTTTTTTGGTTCAAACCGAAATTAAACGAAGGAAGATTTGCGCAAAATGCAGTTATTGGAGATAGGTATTTGGATTATTTACTAAAATAAACCCAAAAATCTTGTTCGCGGGAACTGAAAGGATATCCTATATTCGCGGCACCAAGTAAAAAAGGATGGAAACATTAGCTAATAGGGTTTTTCAGATTAATGAGCCGCAAACCATTGCTATGAGCAAGAAAGCCAGAGAATTGGCGGCTACAGGAATTGATGTGGTAAGCTTAAGTTTGGGTGAACCCGACTTTGAAACACCCGAACACATAAAAGCGGCAGCTATTGCAGCAATTACTAATAACTTCTCTTATTATACACCAGTTGCTGGTATTCCAGAATTAAGAGAAGCTATATCTAAGAAGTTTTTAGAGGAAAATAATTTGCACTATGCTCCCGATCAAATTGTGGTTTCTACAGGTGCTAAACATTCCATCATGAACGCAATTATGGCGATAGTTAATCCTGGAGATGAAGTTATTATTCCTACTCCTTATTGGGTTAGCTATTCCGAAATGGTGAAATTGGCCGAAGGTGTTCCTGCGTTTATTGACGCCCCTTTGGATCAAAACTATAAAATAACAGCCCAACAATTACAAGCAGCCATTACGCCAAAATCGAAGGCGTTTTTATTTTCTTCTCCTTGCAACCCAACTGGCTCTGTATATAGCAAAGACGAATTGGAATCTTTGGTTGAAGTATTTAGAAAGCATCCCGAAATTATTATTATCTCAGATGAGATTTACGAATACATAAATTTCTCTTCTAAACATATCAGCATTGGAACATTTGCTGGAATGGAAAACAGAGTCATAACCATTAATGGCTTATCGAAAGGATTTGCCATGACGGGTTGGAGATTGGGATATATGGGAGCGCCAAAAGAAATTGCCCAAGCCTGCGAAAAAATACAATCGCAGTTTACTAGTGCGACCAGTGGTATTACCCAAAAAGCGGCAGTTGCAGCCTTAACGGGAAGCAGAGAACCTAGCTTTAAAATGGTGGAGGCTTTTAGGAGAAGAAAAGAACTTATGTTGGCGGGCTTGTCTCAAATACCGGGTATTAAATGCAATCATCCAGATGGAGCCTTTTACTTTTTCCCAGACATATCTCATTTCTTGGGAATGCATTTTGGTTCAGAAAAAATAGAAACCGCCACCGACTTGTGCATGTATTTATTAAATGAAGGTCATGTAAGCATGGTTACTGGCGAGGCTTTTGGCAATCCCAATTGTTTGCGCATTAGTTATGCCACCAGCGACGAAAAATTAACAATGGCAATAGAAAGAATTAAAAATGCTTTAGCTAAATTGGCCTAATAAAAATTGATAGAATGAAAGATACTATAAATAAATTTGAAGGACTACGAGTTTTGGTTATTGGCGATGTGATGATAGACGCTTATTTAATTGGGCATGTAGATAGAATATCACCAGAAGCGCCGGTGCCAGTTTTGGCGGTTCAAAACAAAGATTACCGATTGGGAGGAGCAGCAAATGTAGCTTTGAACCTAGTAGCTTTGGGCGCAAAACCTATTCTTTGTTCTGTTATTGGCGACGATGTGGAAGGCAATGATTTGCTTGCCTTATTAGAAAATGCACATATTCATAGCGGAGGTATTATTCGTTCTAAGGAACGCCAAACTACTACTAAAACAAGAGTGATGGCTCAAGGTCATCAAATGATACGCATAGACAATGAGCAAACTCATCCTATCTCAGAGTACGATACTTATGTTTTGAGTCAGCGCATTATAAACGATTTATTACCCGCTGCTGATGTAGTTTTGTTTGAGGATTACGACAAAGGAGTAGTAACACCAATGCTTATTGATCAAATTGTTCAGCAGGCGCATAAGGCAAATATTAAAGTTGTGGTTGACCCTAAGAAAAGGAATTTTATAGACTACAAAGGCGTTGATTTATTTAAACCCAATTTAAAAGAATTAAAAGAAGGATTTAAGCGTGATGCAGATCCATCTAACCCAGCAGAGTTTGAAGCTACCATACAAGATTTGATGAAAGTAATGGAACTTAAGAACGTGATGGTAACCATGAGCGAAAGAGGGGTGATGATTACGGATGGTATAACCTTTGAATATGTTCCTGCACACCTCAGAAAAATTGCCGATGTAAGTGGCGCTGGAGATACGGTTATTTCGGTGGCCTCCTTATGTCTTGCACTGGGTATTCCCAACAAAGACATAGCAGCTTTATCTAATCTAGCAGGTGGTTTGGTATGCGAAGAGGTTGGAGTTATTCCTATTAATAAAAACAGATTGACTGAAGAGGCGATGAAGTTGTAGGGTTTTGGGTTTTGGGTTTTGGGTTTTGGGTTTTGGGTTTTGGTCTTTGGGTTTTGAGTTTTGAGTTTTGAGTTTTGGGTTTTGGGTTTTAAGAAACCAGGAGTCCAGAATCCAGAAATAAGCGAGAAGCGAGGAAGAAAGTCCATTCTTTAAAGCAAATCCCTGCCAGTTGCTGCCAGCTGCTAGAGGCAAAATAGTTTTGGGTTTTAGTTGTTAAAAGTTCTTGGACATTATATGATTTTCAAAATACAAAAATAACGAACTTGGATTTAGTCGGTTTTATTGCGAGTTTTACATTTTATCTCTTGAATTAGTTTTTTCTTTGTTTGGTGTTAGCACTAATTTTACCAGGCATCTTTCAAGCATTGACAGACAAAAAATATGAGAAAAAAAATAATTCTAGTTTTCCTTTGCTTGACAAATTTTTCAGCATTTGCACAGGTTGAAAAAAACACAGAATTGTATAAAACCATTCTTTCAAAAGATAGTTTGCTTTTTGAGGTTGGCTTTAATACTTGCGACCTTAAACAGATTGAAATTTTATTAAGTGAAAAATTTGAATTCTTTCATGATAAAGATAGTATTTCAAACAAAAATGAATTTTTAGAAAAATTAAGAAATGGGTTGTGTAAATCGCCAACTACTTACCAATCAAGGCGTGAATTGATATTAGAAAGTTTACAAATTTACCCACTTTATAAAAACAAAGTATTATACGGAGCAATACAAACTGGAAACCATAAATTTTATGAAACAGTTGGGGGCAAAAAAGAAACCTATGCAAGCTCAGCCAATTTCACTCACGTTTGGCTTTTAGAAAATGGAATATGGAAATTAACTAAAAGTTTGAGTTATAATCACCAAGACAACAATTTTTCCAATTACCAATCCTCAATATTCGACAAGGATGCTGAAATAGAAAAGTGGTTGAAAGAAAACAAAGTCCCAACCTTAGGAATTGGAGTTATTAAAGATGGAAAGTTGCAACAAGTGAAAGTTTTTGGCGAAATTGCAAAAGGCATTTCAGCACCTTACAACACCATTTTCAATGTGGCTTCTTTGACCAAACCAATAACAACAATAGTGGCTTTAAAGTTAGTGAGTTTGGGTAAATGGAATTTAGATGAACCCATTTATAAATATTGGACTGACCCAGATGTTTCAAAAGATAAAAATTCTAAGTTACTTACCACAAGACATATTTTAAGCCACCAAACAGGTTTTACTAATTGGCGAGGAAACAATAATGACGGAAAATTACATTTTGAGTTTCAGCCAGGAACAAAGTATCAATATTCGGGAGAAGGTTTTGAATATTTGAGAAAAGCACTTGAAACAAAATTTCATAAATCACTCAATGAATTAGCAAGTGAATTAATTTTTGAGCCATTACAAATGACTGATACCAAATATTTTTGGGATAGCAAAACCGACAGTTTAAGATTTGCTATAGGTTATAACGATAAGGGAATTGCCTACCAAACAGAAAAAAACACAATTTCCAACGGTGCAGACAACCTATTGACCACAGTTGAAGATTATGGTAAATTTTTAACTAGTGTAATGAAAAGTGATGGAATAAATGAAACTGTTTTTAATGATATGATTAAAAATCAAGTTGAAACCAAACCTGGAAAATTCTTTGGGCTTGGATTTGAAATTTACGATATAGGAAATGGAGAATATGTTTTATCTCATGGAGGAGCAGACAAAGGTTGTCAAACCATAGTTTTTATTTTACCAAAAACAAAACAAGGACTAATAATATTTACCAATGTGGATGATGGGTATAAAGTTTATGAAAAAATACTGCAACATTATTTAGGAGATAAGGGCCAAAAAATAATTGACATCGAAACAAAATAAGCTATCGGCCTTAAAGCAACCCGAGAAAATTTCATTTTAAGTTCTCGTCCCCTTTTTTACCCTTGCTTGAGAACCTTCTCTAATTGCCTACCGCACTCCTCTTTCCAGCTAATTTCAGCTCCTGTTCTATATATTTTCTTTGGTTCAAACCAAAACTAAAGGCATTTCGGTTTGAACCAAAAGAGCTATTTTATTTAACTCAAGTCCAAGCATTTCTCAAGCAAAATGAGTATGCAAAATGCACCGTAAATCAGTATATTCGTTTATCAACCCCTTTGACTTTGGAATTCCATTTGAAAGCTTTTTGGAATTAATAATTAATGTTTTTTAAGTAGAGTTCTGTTGCTTGGGTGATTGATATGTTTATAAAATTGGTATTTGTAAATTGGAGAAATTTTGGAGGCGGCAATATCCAGAAACAGTTTGAGCAAAAATTAAATGGCTTTAACAATTGAATAAAAACTATAAAACAAATGATTTATTTAAAAACAAGCCTACAAAAAAAATGAAAAAACTACTTAGCTATACCATTTTTCTTTTGATTTTTGCTTGTAGTGAAACAACTATTCGCAATAAACCAAATGGACTTTTCCCTATTAAAGAATTTGGCAAGTGGGGATACATAAATTCAAATGGTGAAATAGCAATAAAATGTCAATTCGAAAAGGCAGGCCAATTTTCTGAAGGCCTTGCTCCAATTCTTTTGGACACCGTTTGGGGTTTTATTGATACCACAGGAAAAATTGTTATTGAACCAAAGTACTTTGAAGTAAATGAATTCTCTGATGGGCTATGCATGGTTACCATTAAAAAAAACAAATCTTTTCAATATGCATTTATTAAAACAGACGGCACAATAGCATTTTTTACTCCTCATAATAATATAAGTCGATTTGCTTATGGTAGGGCAACTGTAAAAATAAATGGCGAAGTCTGTGTTATAGACTCAAAAGGCAAAATAGTTTTCAATACCCATTATCCATATGGCGGTGGCTCTTCATTTCATGACGGAATTGTTCAGGTTTGGGGAGGAAAAGGTGAAATGGTTCAAGAAGGTCTTTCAAGTTTTTGGCGGGGCGACACTACAAGATACTATGACACCTCTGGAAATATTATAGCGGAATTTCCATCGATGGGCCATGGTAAATTTTCGGAAGGTCTAGCAAAAATCCATGTAAACAACCAGACATTTTACATTGACAAAACTGGGAAAACCAAAGTATCACCTCAAAATGCCGATATGGATTTTTCTAGTTTTTCTGACGGCCTTGCCCAAATAACTTTTCCATTTCCTAATTATGAGAAAGGCTTTATTGACACCACAGGGAAGTTAGTAACTCCCCTTTTAAATCTACCCGTAATAGAGGAATTTAAGGAAGGACTTGCCGCTTATGAAGTTAATGAAGGCTGGGGCTTTATGAACAAAGAAGGGAAAATAGCAATCAAACCACAATTTGAAAGAATAGAATATGGAGGTTTCTCCAATGGACTTTGCAGAGTAAAACAAAACCATCAATGGGGTTACATAAACTATAAAGGTGATTTTGTTTGGAAAGAGCAATTTGGCTTTGAATACACAAAAATTGATTTATCTAAGTGGGACCTTGATACTTTAGAAATCAACCAACCCCTAACAGCTCATAAATATGCTGGCCCAGACAATTATCCAAGAAAACGAAATTCCCCTGATGTAAATTCAATCACTCTCAAAATTGACACCACTGATTTGACAGTTTTTGCAGATAAATATTTCGCATTCAAACTTTATTTTATCAATGGAACAAAAAACACCATTCAAGTTCCGGTGCAAGATGGTATAATTGAAATTATTCAACAGGCAAAAAATAGGAATGGTGAATGGCAAGATATCGAAAATTTTATATATAGCTTTTGCGGAAATAGTTATTTCACTTTACCACTTGGTTCCAACGAATTTCAAATTTTCCCTACTCCAATTTTCAAAGGAAATTATAAAACACAGTTACGTTTCATTCTCTTAATCGACAAGCAAATAATTGTCTCTAACGAGTACTCTGGTCATATAAATTATGGGCAATTTCTACAACCAAAAGACAAGGACAAAATTGGAGTTATGATATGGACCAATTAGTGGAAGTAAAGGATACCATAAATCAAGGAATAGCGTTATTGTTGAAAATTCATTTTTATGATAAATAAAGCAATGGGAAAAATTACTTTGGGGCTGCTCACAATTCTACTAATTATAAGTAGTTGCACAACAACAAGAATTGCAACTTTAACCACAACCGATAAAGAAGAAATAGAACTATACTCGACTAAATTACCATTGCGTGATTATACCGAAATTTGTTATATTCAAGTTGACGGCGGATTATTTCACACTCCACAAAAACTTCTTGAAGGACTTAAAAAGAAAGGCCTTGAAATAAAAGCAGACGCAATTATTGAGATTAAGTATGACTTTCAGGCTTGGTATCCAATAGCATCAGGAATAGCAATAAAGTATAAAAAATAAAACACCAACACCAGAATGTATATAGCTTAAGTTGAAAAAATTCCTAAATTTAGGATATTCAATTCTTAGTTAAGTTCGCTTCTTGCGGAATTGCAAATCCTTAAAGACCGCAACAAATCATTTATAAACTGGTTACTCTTGCTTATTCGGATTTCCAATCCGACATTGGATTCGAACCAAAATGTTTTAAAACATTTTTGTATCCAGAAATGCATTGATTTTTCATGAGCAAATACTGATTGAAATTGTTAGCTTGCACTGTATTTATTTTTTTATTGAAACTCGAAATGTGCAATTCTATTATGAACCAAATTTCAATAGTGCTTTTTTTCACTTCCTTAGTGATTCCCTTTAAAGCAACCTTAGATATTGACACCATTGATGGCGATTATTATGGTTCTTGGGCAGATACTAAATGGGAATACCATTTCAAAACTGAGAAGACTTATACTTTCAAATCGGAAGGACATTTTGGCTTAACAAACTCTTATGGAACATATAAAATAAATCATGACACCTTAACCTTAAACTCCTATTCAGGGGATTCAATTAATCCGATTGACAAACCCAATTTTCTGAAGTTTAAAGATAAAAAATTTTTAATTGATAGCGACTCTTGTATAATAGAAATAGCTAATCGTTATGACTATTGCAAAACAAAATTTAAGCAAGATTCTGATGGTAGTACAACCATTTATGGAAGTCAAAAACGTTAATAGTTAGCTTAACTCGATTACCGCAATTATTATTAAAAAAACAACCTACTTCGTATTCAATATTATTTAGGATGGAGACTTTCACCATTCAATTAGCTCCTGCCAAACTTTTCCAAACCATTCTTCAACATAAAAAAAACAAATCCCTATCTCTTTCATCTATTTTTGGTTCGAACCAAATAAAAAAAAAGCCAAATTTAATTTATAAATTGGTTGCGGATTTAAAAGTACAATGCTTATAGCAAGCTTATTTGGGCCGCTTGTGGAAGGTTGTTTCTTTTATGAATTAGTTGGCGGCAAGGTAAAAAATGACGACACAGAAAATAAATAGCGTTAAACAAACAATTGGATTTTTCTCAATGACCATTGCTTGGACGTTGATGAACATTCTCAATTCAATTTACCTTGTTTCGGAAGACGGAAAAGCAGACGACAGCGGAGTAATTATTTTTTGGTCGGGCCTTTTCATAACAATTGCTTGGGCCGTTTTCATTATTTGGCCAATAAGTCGACTTGACCATTCAAAAAAATTATTCAAACCAAAACTATTTATACCAGTATCGACAGTTTATGGAGCATTGACATATTCAATAATTGCAGGTGGAATTTTCAGAAGTATTGAATTAGTAACAATGTTTTTGCCCCAAGCAATTCTTGTCGGACTTTTCTTTGGACTTGCCTACTCGCTTTTAATAAAGCAAGAAAAGATAATCGACTTACTAAACCAAAGACCAATAACAAAGACAATTTTCTTTCTATCTCCAGCAATAATTCTAGGATTTTTCTTGTGGTTTTTACCGCTTGTTGCACCAAACTTAGTTTACCGTTTTATGACTGACGAAATACGACAGAAAATTGTGGCTAGGACAATACCAAAATTCAAAGTCGGAGACGAAATTGAGCCATTAAAAAAAGCTTTGCCAGGATATTTAGACCACATTGAGAATGGTTCAGGAAATATGTCAGCTTCAATGGAAAACTTTGCTTTTGTAATTCAAGTGAATTGCGGAAAAATAATAAGACTCGAATATGGACAAAGTCAGTTCGACATTGACGGGACGATTTATGGAAAATTACAAGAAAAACCCTGCCCATAACAACATATATAACTTATGGCGGGGAAAGTGGTAAATTCAAGCTTTGTGCTTTTAAGTAAATTTGTTGCAAACCGACAGGAAAGTGCTTCGAAAACCGCCACAAGTCATATACGCAAACCGTTCACCCCAGCACCCAAACCCAAACCACACCTCTACTATTTTTGGTTCGAACCAAATTATATTTAGAATTGATTGAAGCAAAAAAGCCAAAATACTCTTAGCATATTTGAATGGAATAGTTAGCTTGCAGTAAGGATTTGAAGGAAAATAATTAGACAGTTATGGTTGTTTTAAAACAAATAGAAAATGGAAATTCAAAGAAAAGATTTAATTCAACTATGTAATAAATTTCTTATAGATGAAATTGACAAAAATGAAATTGCAAAGTTTGCTTCTACACTAATTTTTTCTGATCAATTAGAATGTAATGATGAAGATGAAGTAATGACAAATACTATTGTTGAATGGGATAATGAAGAGGCTAATTTTCCAATAAATAAGGTTAATATACAACTTTGGAAAGAAAGACTTGAAAATAATATTGATAAGCTAATTGAATATAATTTTTGGAATTCTCATATTGAAAAACAGAAAGAAATTTGCTCAAAGTTTAATTCTAAATGGAACCCAATAAATAAAAAATTAAACGTTTGGGTCTCGCTAAATTTAAATCAAAATCCATTGAATGGTATAAGGCTTAAAACAGAGGATGGCACTTCTGGTTGGTATATTTGGGCTGGTGATTATTCCAAAAACAAAGATTTCTTTCAAGCAATTTTGGCTGAACATTTATTACAAATTAGACCCGAGATAATTAACTATTTTGGTCTGGATACCGGCTTTAGATTTTTATTAGGCAAGGACAATTATGAAGAAGTTTGGTTGGATGAAACCTTGAAAAAATAATTGCAATTACCATCCAACATACATTCAAATAATTTTGGAACTCATTTACTTTGGCAACCCAATAAAAAACAAAGACCATATAATTTGTTTGGTTCAAACCAACCCAAAACCCACTAGGAACCTATTCTATCTTGCCCTATTTATTTTTTAAATTAGACATTGGAGAACCAATCCTATTAATTTTACATTTCTATTTGGTTATTTTACTTTAATTGCATCTAAATCAATACGAATTTATCCTTACAATTAAACTTTATTTCATGCTAACAAGAAAATTTTCGACCACATTTTTAATCCTATTAGGATGCGTTTTGTGCCTTACTTCAATGAATATTTTCAAAGAAAATCAAGCGAATAAAATTAAATTGGTAAGCCTTGATTTGAATAGGAAAGCCGTTAGTTTGAAAGGCAATAAAATGGAAGAATTTCCAAATGCAGAAAGAGGCTTTCTTTGGGATTCTGACGACTCCAAAACAAAAAAATGGCGTCCACAAGGGATTACAGGTTTAAATGAAGGTGGTAAGGAGTATATTTTTGTTAGTTGGTATGGAAGAAAAGAAGAATCTAAATATGATTCAAGAGGTGCTAGGATTTCTGTTGTAGATTTATCTTCACTAAACTATAGACACCTTCTCCTTATAGATAAAAACAAGAAGACCTATCCAGATATGCATGCAGGAGGAATTTCTGTAGTTAATGGCAAATTACATGTTGCCGATTCAAGACCAGGTAATAACCTAATCCGTGTTTATGATTATAATAAAATAATCAAATTACCAGAAGCTGAGGCTATTTATGATTATACCTACATACTTATGGAGGAGTATAACTACAATGCACCAATTAAACCTTCATTTATTTCATTTGATAAAGACCGAGGGTCAATTTTAATAGGCACATTCGCTGAAAAACCTTCCGACAAAGACCCTAATTTAATGGCCTGGTATAAGGCTCCAAAAAATCAGCAAGAAGCCTCAAAATTTAATTCTACTACCAATAAAATATCCGTTTATAGGCTGCCCGATGATTACAAGAAAATTCAAGGAATGGTAGCATCCAAAGCAACAAACGGGAAAACAATCCTTTGGTTATCTACAAGCTTTGGTGCCGACAACAGAAGCAATTTTTATAAAATGTACATTGATATCAATGCCAATACTCCTAAAAAACCTAATATCCTAAAACCGACCAATTCCCATTCTAGAAAATATCCTCCTGGTTTAGAAGATGCCTATTTATCTGTAAAAAATGAACTTTGGCTACTAACCGAATTTGCTTTTTCGGAAGGCAATTATAAGCAAGAAGGTTTAGGAATTTCGGAACCCACTAGAAGAGCAGTTTTTTGCATCAAAAAATCAAAAATTACTCCTGAATAAATTGTTATCAAGAAAGAAAATCATGGCCTATAATTGGGCTTACTTTTTTTATTCATAAGCAAATTTTTTTATCGTCCGAATTTCTAATTTGAGGAGAATATTGATATCATCTTCATCAAAATGGATTAATGAAAATTAATTCCTAGAAGGTAAATTTCAATGGCAAGAAGGTTATGGTGCCATTTCATATTCCCGTTCACAACGAGGTAATATAATTCGGTATGTTTTGAACCAAGAAAAACATCATTGTACTAAAACACTAAGTATAGCATTTAGAATTATTAGAAAAGTTTGAGATGGAAATTAAGAATGAATATTTATTAATTTCCTTTGGTTCAAACCGAATTTAAATACATACCTGTTTGAACCAAAATTAGATTTATGAAGAAGGGTGTAACAGAAAATTTTACAAATGGAAATAGACCTAGAGTAATTTATTTTAATAACTTTGAGTTAAGGTAGGAAATGAAATTGTACTTGGAATTTATACAAGTAATAAATGCTTGCCTACCCATTTTTAAGAAATAAAAGAAAACTCTCTCTCCAATTGTCTTTGAATCATTTCAAAGAATACGTTTAGTCTGCCCTTGGATTAAGTTTAAAACATACTTGGCTAGGCAATTTTGCATCTATTTAAAGCTCTAAAACCAAGTCCAACTTGTAGCCTTAAGCCAAGTCTAATGGCATTTACCCCTTTTCGAAATTTTGTTTTTTCTTAAGCTTCCTAACTAACCCAAAAGTGATTGTTATGGAGAAAATAACCGATTATAAATATGCACTCGATGAATCATCTATTATTGCCATTACCGACCAAAAGGGAATTATAAAACATGTAAATGAAAACTTTTGCAAAATTTCCAAATATTCGATAGAAGAATTAATTGGCCAGGACCATAGAATCATTAATTCGGCGTATCATTCAAAGGAGTTTATCAAAGACCTTTGGACAACTATAGCCAATGGGAAAGTATGGAAGGGCGAACTAAAAAACAAGGCAAAAGATGGAACCATTTACTGGGTAGATACTACCATCGTTCCGTTTTTAGATGCCATTGGAAAACCTTACCAATATGTGGCCATTAGATATGATATAACCAATAGGAAAAAGGGAGAAGAAGAACTTAAGACTTCACTAAAAGAAGTTTCTGATTACAAATATGCACTAGATGAATCGGCTATTGTAGCCATAACCGACCAAAAAGGAATTATAAAACATGTGAATGAAAACTTTTGCAAAATTTCAAAGTATTCTGCCGAAGAATTAATTGGCCAAGACCACCGAATAATTAATTCAGGTTATCATTCCAAGGAGTTTATCAAGGACCTTTGGACTACCATAGCCAATGGAAAAGTATGGAAGGGCGAACTAAAAAATAAGGCAAAAGATGGTTCCACCTATTGGGTAGATACCACTATTGTTCCCTTTTTAAACCAAGTAGGCAAACCCTATCAATATGTTGCCATTCGCTCGGATATTACGCAAAGCAAATTAAGTGTGGAGCAAATTAAGGCTAATAATGTTAAGGCAATTGAATATGCTCGTATTTTGGAAATAAAGAACACGCAATTGGTAGATTTCTGCAATATTGTTTCGCATAATTTAAGGGCACCATTAATTAATATTTCCATGTTGGTTGATTTTCTTGAAACTAGCCAAGATGAGGATGAAACCCAAAAAGTACTGTCTAAAATAAAACCCGTTGTAAACCATCTAATGGAGGTTTTTAACGAATTGGTAGAATCCATTCAGGTGAAACAAGACACTGAAATAAAATCGGATCAAATAGGATTAAAAGAATGTTTAGAGAAAATTTTGATTGGTTTTGAAACACAAATAAAGGAATACCAAGCCAGTATTCAACATGATATTAATGAAGCCTCCAATCTGTTTTTTCCTCAAAAATACATTGAAAGTATATTGACTAATTTAATTAGCAATGCACTTAAATATAAATCTCCAAACCGCACTCCAATAATTAAAATAAAAACTCAGTACCAATCCCCTTCTTCTATTCTATTATCGGTTTCTGATAACGGACTTGGGATAGATTTGGTGATGCATAAGGACCAAATTTTTAAGATTAGAAAAGTCTTTCACAAACATCCCGATGCAAAAGGTTTTGGTTTGTTTATGATCAAAACCCAAGTGGATGCAATGGGTGGGCGGATATGGGCAGAAAGCCAACCTGGAATAGGAAGTACCTTTTTTGTAGAATTTATAAACCAAAAATAATGAACAAAATTAAAACACTCACTTTGGTAGACGACGATGATGTATTCGTTTTCTTAACAAAAAAAACAATCCAGGAAACTAAATTAATTGAGCTTATTAAAGTATTTGAAAATGGATTAGACGCTTTAAATTTTTTGATAGACAACAAAAACGATTTGGATGCCTTGCCCGAAATTATCTTATTGGATTTAAGCATGCCCATTATGAATGGTTGGCAATTCTTAGATGAATATGTGAAACTATATCCTAGCCTCGGCAAAAAGATTACCATTTACATTTGTTCCTCTTCCATTTCTCCCGACGACATCACTCGGGCAAAATCCATTAGTGCCGTTTCTGATTATATTATAAAACCCATATCAAAAGATAAGTTTATTGATATGATAAAAAATCTTTAGAAGATAAAAAACCAACCTTGCTTTTATTTCAAAATACAAGGTTGGTTTTAGGGGCATTCCCTCCTATTCATTTCCAACAAAATTCAGTTAGTAAATTTCGGTTTGAACCAAAATTTGGATGAGGTGATAAGGAATCTCATTCTAAGAATTAGCAAAACTGTTGTTTGATAAAGACGAAGAACAGAATAAGTACTTTTGCAAATTACTTAAACTAAAATACTTGTTTTAAGATCTTGCTGTGAAATCTGTGGAGGGAATTTATCCTACTAAACTTCCAAAGCAAGAGTATCCACCTATGATTTTACATTTTTCTTTTGCAAATTTCCCCTATCTTGGCTCAACAAACCAAACCCAAACTAGTTGCATAACTCGCTGCAGCAAACCTTTGGACTATTGTAAAAAAAATGAAAAGGAAAATGCGCTTTTATGCAACAGAAAAATAGGTTCAAAAAGAACTGCGTTTGGAAAGACTAAGAACATTAAATTCCTTCCCTAGTTTACAAAAAAATAGAAAATTAGTTCTCTAGGAATTTATAAAACTGACCAAGGTTACCCGTTCCTAAATTTCAAATTGAAGCAAAAACCAAGGGAAGAACAACCCAATATTTAAAACATTTAAAGAATCAATGAAACGTAACCAACTACTACTTATTTTATTCCTTTTTGCAATGCAATCTGCATTGGCACAAGTTCCGTATTTAGTAAAAGACATTTATTCTGGTCCACAAGGAGCAAATCCAAGCAACTTTACTAAAGCAGGAGATGAAATGTATTTTATTGCTAATGATGGCACAAGCAATTTTGAGCTATGGAAAACATCAGGAGACTCTGTGTTTTTGGTTAAAGATATTTACCCCGGCTCTACGTTAAGTTCTACAAGGTATTTAACCAATATTGGAAATGCGGTTTATTTTAGTGCAGAAGATGGCGTTAATGGTCACGAATTGTGGAAAGCAGAAGGAGATTCTGCATATATGGTAAAGGACATAAACCCAACAGGAAACAGCCTACCACAAGAATTATTTGTTATGGGAGAAGACCTCTACTTTTCGGCAGGTGACGCCATTACTGGTAGAGAACTTTGGAGATTGCATAATGACTCTGCCTTTTTGGTTCAAGACCTATATACTGGCTCTCCAGGTTCTAGTCCTGATAATTTTACAGTGGTAGATAGTCTTTTGTATTTTACCGCATCCTATGGCACCAATACGGATGAATTGTGGATGACAACTGGCGATACTATTTATAAAATTAAAGGAATTCCTTACAAAAAATTTGCCATCCCGCAAAACCTAATTGCATTTGACCATGCTTTATATTTTACTGCAGAATCGCCAGCCAATGGTAGAGAATTATGGAAAACAGTGGGCGACTCGGCCTATATGGTAAAAGACATTTTTCTTGGTTCTAACTCATCCAACCCTGAGAATTTTTTGGTGGTAAATAACTTTCTATATTTTAGTGCAGAGGATGCAAGTGTTGGCAGGG
This sequence comes from Bacteroidia bacterium, assembly GCA_021740845.1. Classification (GTDB taxonomy): domain Bacteria; phylum Bacteroidota; class Bacteroidia; order UKL13-3; family UKL13-3; genus B1. The sequence goes on along the minus strand of JAIOYZ010000001.1, from coordinate 97,716 downwards.
AATTATTGAAATTAAAAGATGATTCTATTTATTTAGTTAAAGATATTAATACTGGAACAACTAGCTCCTCTCCTTATGATTTAATAGCTGTTGGAAATACACTTTATTTTGTAGCAGACGAAGGTGTAAATGTAAGAAAACTATGGAAAACCATTGGCGACACTGCCTACAAAGTAGGTGTGCCCAGTGTTTTTAATGCAGCTACTTTATCCAACAAAAATACCTTAGGCGACAAATTGTATTTGGTAGCCAACTCAACCACTTTTGGAAGTGAACTTTGGGTGGCACAAGACGATACTTTACTTCTGGTGAAAGATATTTATCCGGGTTCAATGGGATCAAATCCTAAGGATTTAGAAATAGTGGGTGATGTGTTATATTTTGTTGCCAATAATGGCACTAATGGAGAGGAATTATGGATACTTATAGCTAATTCTGTTTCCTTAGTAAAGGATATTGTGCTTGGTTCTGGATCATCAACACCCTATAATTTAATTGCAGTTAATAACGACCTTTATTTTAGTGTGGACGATATTATATCTGGAAGAGAAGTGTGGAAAGTACAAGCACCCTTATTTTCCTTATTTCAAGCAACTGCTTGCGATGGATTTCAATTTGGCACCAAGTATTTCACGCAAAGTGGAAGGTATTTCGACACTTTAATTTCCACAAGCAATAGAGATAGTATTGTTATAGTTGACCTAGTAATTAATACAATAACCAAAGCGGTGAATAGGAATAACGCTGTGCTAACAGCATTAGCAACTAATGCAGAATATCAATGGTTGTATTGCAACCAGGCTTATGCACCTATTGTAGGAGCAAATGCTAAAGTATTTACTGCCGACTCAAGCGGAAGTTATGCTGTGGAAATTAAGAAAAATGGCTGCATTGATACCTCAGATTGCATAGAAATTATGTTGGTGGGAATAGATTTTCATGAAAAATTTTCAGAAATAAAGGTCTATCCCAACCCTGCAAAAACCAGTATATTTATTGAGCAAAGTGGCCAACTTATGGAGGCACTTACACTGGAACTTTATGATATAAATGGAAGGCTTATCCTAAGCAAAACTCAACTGGAGTTAAGAGACGAAATATTCGTAGGTGAACTAACAAGGGGAATTTATTTAATTAAATTATCGAACCAAAATAAGTCGATATTCCATAAGGTAGTTCTTAATTAGGAAGTATTTTTAGACAAGTTGGCAACCCTATTTGGTTTAAAGGAAGAGCTAAATTTTCTACAAATTTTAAACACGCGCATTAACTAATATTTCTAATAAAAAGAAGGAGAAAAATTTACAGAAACAGACCTTTTAGTTAAGGCTGCTTTTTGTTTAAATCGCATACTAAAGCCTGTAATAGTAAAACCTTAAGCAGCATAAAAAGATCTTTGAACCAAATCTTAAATATTAAAACAGAGGTGAAGTAAGAATTTATTCGTTTTCTTTTAGCAAATTTCGTTTGGTTCAAACCAATATTAAAAGCAATATGGTTTGAACCAAAAATAGCCATGCCAATATTAATAGCGTCCCATACCTCAAAGTTAAAAATTGCATAAAGGAAATCCTTAGTATATATTCGTTTAGCAAAAGCCTAAGCCTATGATTCCTTATCTGAATGCACATCTTATTTTTTATTTTAGTGTTCTTTTAGGAGCAGTTTTAAGGCATGATTTGCTTGGGTTAAAGAAGTGTTAATTATAAGATAGAAGTAACCTTATAAAAAAGCACCAATAACAATATTGATTAAATACATTGCATTTCCTCAACTAAAATCAACGAAAATAATATGGGACTATTTGAAAAAATTTTCAGAAAAACGAAGAATAAAATTTCATTTTCAGCAGACCTTCTTACAGACAACGAAAAGCAACTTTGCAAAAACGCAAATCTTTCAGAAGAAGACGGCATGCTTTTGAAAAAGCTAACGCAACGCCCCATAGAAGTGTTGAAATTTGAACAGGAATATTCAGAAATTGAAAAACCAAATGCAATCTGCAGTTTGACCTCTGAAGAAAATGCAGAAAAAATTGTTTTAGACAATCTTGAACATTTTAAAAAGCAAGGAAAATACATTTTCATATTTGGAATTGCTCAAAACGGTTACATAGTGGGCTTGACAGGTGCAACATCTGACCCATATAAACTTATGGAATTAGCCGAAACAAATGGCATTAACTACGATATTGAAACGAACAACATAATAGAGAGGTATAAGAAATGGGACAACGAATTTGGAATAATACCCATTGGTATTGGCCCTGACTTTTGCGAATGTAAAATCAAGAACAGAAACATAGACTTCAAAAAATTAGCCCAAGAAGTCTATGAATTTTGCCCTGACGTTGTTGACCAAGGGACAGAAACAGTAGATGCACTTGAAGAAGAAATGAAACGAACAGGAACAATTTATTTATGGTGGGACTAAAAACTATTGCTAAATATCTATTCTTCATTTTAGTATTGAGTTTATTTACAACTTGTGGGAATTCTCAAAATCTATCACCTGTTTCAAAAAGCTATATTGATGAAGTAATTAATTTACTGCAGAACAATTCAATAAATAAAGACAAGATTAATTGGGAAGAATTTAGAAATGATGTTTATAGACATGCAAAAGGGTCGAAAACAATCGAAAATACACATCCTTCAATTACTTATGCAATAAGCAAATTAGAAGACAATCATAGTTATTTTGCTGCAAATGCTGTTTCTCAAGATACGAGCGATTTGGCTCCATTGCCGATATTGCAGGATGAAATTGTACCCGAAAACATAGGCTATATTAGAATTGGTTTTTGTATGGGTGACGAACAACAGAAAAAAAACTATATCAATTCTGTTATAGACAAAATTGCTAAACAAGATAAAATAAATCTAAAGGGGTGGATTGTAGATTTGAGGGGAAATTTTGGAGGAGATATGGTTCCTATGTTAGTTGCAGTAGGTCCTATTTTGGGGGAAGGTGTATTAGGATATTTTTTCTATCCCGACAGTTCCTTCAATACTTGGAACTATAAAAATGGACACCTATTTGATGAGAAAAGTATTTGGTGGGAGCTATCTACTAAGACCTACCAATTAAATTCCCCTAATCCTTATGTTGCAATTCTTACAGATAGTATTACTGCAAGTTCTGGAGAAGCAGTTGCCATAGCCTTTAAAGGCCGAAGCAAAACCAAGTCGTTTGGCACACACACATTTGGAGTTTCAACTTGCAATCGTGTATACACTTTATCTGATACTTCAAGAATAAACTTAACTGTAAGTGTATTTGCAGACAGAAACAAAACGAAATATGGAAATTGTGTTTATCCAGATGTGTATTGTTATGGCAATAATACCTTAGAAGTGGCCATAAATTGGCTATTAAGCCACCAATAAAAACTACCGCTAAAACACGTAAAACACGCCCAGCCGCTATGGTGAATGAAGAGCGTCAGTGGTATTAAGTGCTCATTTGTTATATTCGTATTGCATGGTAATTGGGGCTACCTAATCCAATACTACTCTAATCCCAAACCTTTAGGAACAATTATAAAACCAACATTATGGTAAAAATTAATGATAAGATGATATTTAAAGTAAAGTACTTAATTTTAGTTCTATTGACGATTCAAATAACATCGAGCACAGCACAAGTGAAAGAAAAATCTGCTATTAAAATAAAAGAAACTGAAGTAAACACACAAGCACTCATTTTGAACCAAAGCACGACCTTTCCTCAAATTCACACTAACTTAAACAGAATGGTAAGAGAGTTTGTCAGAACAATGTATCAGGACAAAAAAGAGAACTATTGGTTTGGAACAAATGGAGATGGAATAATTCGCTATAATGGACAAATACTTGAAAAAATAACCATTGATGGAATCAAGCCACAATTTAGAGTTTTAAAGATTGTAGAAGATAAGGCAGGTAATATTTGGTTTGGAACATCCGTAGGGCTTATAAAATACGATGGTGTAAAATTTAAAGCCTTTTCATTCAAAGAAGGACTGCCAGGTGTGAATGCGGAAATTTGGGGCTTAACAATAGACAAAATCGGACTTATTTGGGTTGGTTCAACAGGAGGTGTTTTTCAATTTAACGGAGAGAAGTTTATACCATTTTCGTTGCCAGATTCAAAAGCAGAAAATGCAAAACCTATGCTATCTGGTAAATTGGTTTTTAAAATCATAGAAGATAGAAATGGAACCATGTGGTTTGCTACTGATGGAAATGGAATATTCAAATATAACAAGGGGAAGTTTACGCATTTAACCACTAATTACGGACTAGTAGATAATAATACAGCAGATATTTTAGAGGACAGGAAAGGAAATATTTGGATAGGAACTTTTTATGGTGGTGTAAGTAAGTTTGATGGTAAAACATTTACGAACTTCACTAAAGATAGCATTATTGAAGGTGAAGAAACTTACAATTTATATGAAGACAGCCAAGGAAATATTTGGTTTACGGCAGAAGGTTTTGGTGTTTACAAATATGATGGCGAAAATTTCAAACAATACACAACAAAAGATGGCTTAACATCTAATGTCACACTAAGTATTCTCGAGGACAAAAAAGGACAAGTTTGGTTTGGAAGTTGGCAGGGACTATGCATTTTTGATGGTGAAAAATTCGTGAATGCTAGAGACAAAGAACCTTGGACAAACTAAAAACAAGTATTGCTAATCAAGTAACGCAGGGGAGATTCACTCCTACCTCCTCTCATCGGACCTACATCTTTTGGAGCACCGAAATTGAAACTCTATTAGCAAACATCTTCCGTTTTAAATTGAAGTCTTTTCTAGTGAAATTTCGTTTGGTTCAAACCAATATTAAAAGCAATATGGTTTGAACCAAAATTGAGTTAGCTTTTGGAAACCTCTTAAAATTAAATAAAACAATGTTGATTGAAACAAGTAGATATAATATATTGCATTACTAAAAGCCTTCCCATTTGAAACTAAGGTTATGCATAATTTTAAGGAAGTCCCTTTTTTATATTTAATGATTGATTTATTAAAAATAAAGCGACAGCAGGATGTTTAATAAATATATTTTTTTTTGTAATTATCCCCATAAGATTATGACACGAATCTTAACCCTATTATTCATAGCATGGACTCTTTTCTCGTGCAATACCAATGTGCAAAAATCAGGTAATTCTGATGGACAAAAAGACCCTACACATCTAGAATTTCAAACAGACAAAAGGGTGGAAACGATGTATATTGTATTTCTTCTTTCCGACTATCCCCTATTAACGCCATTCCCCAATTCCTACCAAGCAAATGCTTTAGCCTATTTCAATAAATACAAAAATCATACTGCTGTTTTGCTAGCCAAAAAACTTGTACAAAGAGGTTTTGTTGCAGACTACGCAGTAAATTGGCTTTTCCAACACACCAACTTTCCCGAATTTACTAATAATCAGACTGTGAATTTCCCCTTTAGTATTAGACCTATGAATTCGGATTCATTGGAACTTTTCAGAAAAGAGTTGATTAATTTTTACACTGAAACCCAATGTGAAAAGTTCTTTAAAAGTCAAGAAACTTTTCTAGATAAAATAGCAACTGATGTAAAAGATTCATTTACCAGAAAAGACATTATTCAAGTAATTGAAAACTATTTTGGGACAAAAAAGCCCGCAAAATATTATGTTATTCTTTCACCTTTGCTTCATTCTGGAGGTTTTACCATTGAAAGAACGGATCAAAACGAACTCTATGCCTTAATTGGTCCGGGAGGAGCAAAAGATTCTATTCCTGTATATGACAAAATATATTTAGAACAAGACATGGTAATCCACGAATTCAGTCATAACTATTCTAACCCAATTGTTGAGCAATTTATGGCTGAAAGTAAAAAGTTTGAAACTGACCTGTATCCTGGAATCAAGGAAAAAATACAACAAGAAGGATATGCAACTTGGGAAAGTTTTATGCTTGAACTTATGGTAAGAGCAACAACAATAAGAATTGTTGAAAACGTATATGGAAAAGAGGCGGCCACAGAATTAACAGACTATGAAAAATCGGTTGGGTTTGATTATGTTACAGAAATTGTTGAAGAATTGAAAATTTACGAAACCCAAAGAGACAAATATCCTACGTTGATAGATTTTTACCCAAATATTCTTAGACGCTTAGGGGAAATTAAAACCCAGGCCGCAAATTAATTAACACCATAAAATTATTAGCTTATTGCTACAAAAAGTGTCCCGCAACGGAAATAAATTTTTGATATAAATATTCACATTATACCAAATCACCGTAAGCTTCAAGGTTATTCTAGGTTTATTTCGTTTGGTTCAAACCAATATTAAAAGCAATATGGTTTGAACCAAAATATTGCATGCTCCTCCTATCCTATTTCATCTTAAAAATCTCTTTCGGTTTGAACCAAAATTAGGCTTGCCAAAATCAAAAGCTTCTTAAACCCAGTGATTAAAAATTGCATAAAGGAAATCCTTAGTATATATTCGTTAAGCAAAAGCCTAAGCCTATGATTCCTTATCTGAATGCACATCTTATTTTCACTTTTAGTGTTCTTTTAGGAGAACTTTTAAGGCATGATTTGCTTGGGTTGAAGTAGAGTATTTTATAAGTTATGTGCCATATTTCAGCCCCGACCAACCGACAGGGAAGGAACACAAAAGTTTCATTTTAACGAAACTTTCACTATCTTTGCTTCATGAATAATTTAAGTAGTGGACAAACATTTTGAAATCATATTTTTAGACGAGGCATTTGAATTTCTGAGTAATTTAGAACGGAAGCATTACGAAAAAATACTTTACAATATTCGTAAATCTCAAGTAGAACTTGACCCCGAACTTTTTAAAAAACTATCGGACGAAATTTGGGAATTTAGAACTTTGTATCAAGGATTGCAATATCGACTACTTGCCTTTTGGGACAAGACTTCAACTACAGATACCTTGGTAGTATCGACACATGGATTTATTAAAAAGAGAAGCAAAGTTCCAGACAATGAAATTCAAAAAGCGGTTAACATTAGGACAAAATACTTATTAGACAAACAAGTTAAAACCAAGAAAAAATGAAAGTATATACATTAAACCAAGTTCAAGACAAACTAATTGGTAAAATTGGGACACCTGAACGAGAAGTATTTGAATACGAACTTCAAATGGACTTAATTGGTAAAGCCATTAAACAAACACGACAAGAAAGAAACTTGACGCAAGAGGAATTAGGGAAACTAATTGGTGTTCAAAAAGCACAAATTTCACGACTTGAAAACAATGCAAGTAATGTAACTATGGACACTTTACTGAGAGTTTTTGCCGCACTAAAAGCAAAAGTTAAACTCCACGTAGAACTTCCGAATTTAAACATCAGTATTGGACAATAATACGGCACATAACACATTTGCAATAGGCGCGCAATTCGTCTCTGTTTGATGGGATTTTAGTAGTTGGTAAATCGTTCCCCTAAGTTACATTTGAGTTCAAACGCATACCATCGCAAATCCTCCAAAACGTCAATCGGTATTGCCAATTGTAAAACGATAAACAATATGTCAAGAAGCATTCATACAACACAAAAAGACCTTAAGGGACTGACTAAAACGGAACTTGCCGAACAGTTTAAAGACCCAAATTCTGACTTGGCAACTTTAGCAAAAAAATCATTACTCAAAAAGAAAGTTTTGAAAGGTAGAACAAAAAAAACTGAACAATAATGAAAACAAAAGACGACAATTACAAAAAATATTAGCTCAGTTCTTTTGAAAAAGGCCGCTTGTATGATTTGCTTGGGTTGAAGAAGTGTATTTATAGGTTAGCAGTAATCATATAAAAACAGCACCAATAACAATATTGAATAAACACATTGGATTTCCCCAACTAAAATCAACGATAATAAAATGGGACTATTTGAAAAATTATTTCATGAGCTAGAAATTACAAAAAACTATTGATGATAGAAATACTTGAAACCAAAGATTACAATTTGCTTGCTGAAATGAATGAAGAAATTCAATTGTATCATCATCAAATGCAACCCAATATTTTTAAACCATATAACAGGGAAGCTGTCCGCAGTTTTTTTAGAACTACCCTCACCAATGAAAATGCAGTAGCACTTATTGCAAAGGAATATGAAACTGTATTGGGATATGTTTTGTTATTCAAAATAAAGTTTGCCGACAATCCTTTTCAATATTCAAGGAATTATATTTTGATTGATCAAATCTTAGTATTGAAAAAATACCAATTAAAAGGAATAGGAAAGCAATTATTGGAAGCTACCCATACTTTTGCCAAATCAAATTATATTGAAAATATTGAATTAAATCACTGGACAAAGAACACAATAGCCCGCAATTTTTTCATGAAAAGTGGGTTTGAATATTACAATGAAAAAATGTGGAAAGTAATAGAATAATCATGTTCATCTGAAACACCAATTCTTAAAATAGCCTTTCTAATCTAATAAAATTAACCCATATACACATTCCCAATTTTGGTTCGAACCAAATAGTTCCTATAAAACAAAACACAGTAATAAAATTTATCAAATTGAATTAAGTGACTTTATGTTAGATCGAGACTTTTGTGATTTTTTAGAATTTGAAATTTGTAAAGCTTTTGAGAATTCAGCTAATGAACAAATAAAAGGCTTTTGGTGTGATGGCGTTTTATTAAAAAAAGATGAGAATGACTATTCTCAAAAACTTGTAATTAACAAAAGGCAAGTTCAACTGAAAGCCTTTATTGGCAAAGATGGACAAACAGAATATGAATTGACTTTGAGATTTGGGGAAAAAGCCCTAAGCCAATTTGTAAAAAAACTAAGTATAAAAAATTGTTTTCCAAATGCAAGTGCACCAAATTGGTTTGAAATTGATACCAAGTGAAACAAAATTGAGATTCAACTTGATTAAAAAAAAACCTTAAAATAAAGGAATTTCGATTTCTTGAAATAAACAGGACACTTATTGACATAATATTTTCTGCTCAGAAATTAATGCTAGGCTAAAAAAAAATCAATAACTCCATATACCCCACTTGTCTGTATATAAGTGATTTAAAAAAAAACTGACAAAGCTCAATTAAAAATTATTCACTATATTAGTGAATCAAAAAAAACTTCCATATCTTTGCTGGGAGAAATTGCCTACCCCCAATGGAAATAAAATTCACAAAAGCCTATCTGGAAGAATTATATGCGTTTGGAAAATCGAATAGTAAAAAATATAGGTTTCAAAAAGATATTATAAAGAGATATAAAAACACAATTGATAAATTAAGAGTAGCTAATAAAATTGAGGACTTATATCCAATTAAAAGTTTGAATTATGAAAAGCTAAGTGGTGATAAACAAGGTTTGGAATCTGTACGAGTGAATGATAAATATCGCATTGAATTTTCTTCGTCAATAGAGGGTGAAGAACCTTATACTATCACCATTTGTGAAATTGTAGAGTTAAGTAATCATTATTCTTAAAAAATCAAACATTATGGCAACTAAAACATTAATACCATTTGAAACTACTCATCCAGGCACTTTAATAAAAGATGAATTAGAGCTACGCGAGGATTTAACACAAAAAGACTTAGCTGTTCTTTTGGGAGTTAAACCTTCATTCCTAAATGAAATCGTAAAAGGAAAAAGACCAGTAACAGCCGACATTGCTATACTATTAGAAAAATCTTTAGGTATTTCAGCAGATTACTGGATGAAATTTCAATCACAATTTGAAATTGACAATGCGAAGATCAAGGAAAAAAATATAGCAAAGATTAAAAATATAGAGATTTGGAAAATAGTTAGTCAGTATGTTCCTATTAAATATTTCGGCAAAAAAGGCTATTTAACAAATGATCTTTTTGTCAATATTTCTATTATTCAGTCAATTTATTCGGTTAAATCTATTGATGGATTAGTAAATAAATTTTCAGAGAAAAAATTTGCCTTTTTCAAAAAAAGCGAAAAACTTCAACTAGACAACAAAAACATATTTGCATGGACATCTCTTGCGGAATATGAAGCAGAAAGAAAAAAAACCAACACATTCCATTCTGAAAACTTGCCTCAATTAAACAATGAGTTGAGAGAGATTTTTTATAAAAACAAAAATACCATAGAGCTAGTTGAAAAGAAATTATCTCAATATGGTATTAAATTTTTGATGATTGATAAATTAGAAAAAACGCCAATTGATGGATATTCATTCTGGTCGAAAAACAATCCTGCAATTGCATTAACGCTAAGACACAATAGAATTGATAATTTGGCATTTACCATTTTGCACGAAATTGGCCACATTGCTCTTCACTTAAAAGAAAACAAAGAAATTAAATTTCTTGACTTAACTAAAATTGAAGAAAACGAAATTGAAAATGCAGCAAACCAATATGCACAAGAAAATTTAATACCATCCAATTATTGGGATGAATTTTTAAAAAACCATACGCTGCTAAACGATGAAATTATCAGCAAATTTTCAAATAAACATCGAATTCATCCAGCGATAATTCTGGGTCGTGCATGTTTTGAAATGAACCATTACGGCATAAAAACTAAAATAGATAAAAAGTTAAATTAATAAGTGAATGTGATCTTGAATTCCAAAACATGGATAAAACTTTTCTATTTAATTTAGCTAAAAAGGTCATCTTCTTAACTTAAAATTTCACACTTAAACCATCCTTTTGTAAATTTCACCAAACCCAATTTTGGTTCAAACCAATTAGTTTTAAAAAATCATTTGAAATTTATAAATTGAAAACCGATACAAAAAGACTATAGAAATAAAAATCGTTTTGACATTGTAAAGGCTCATTAATGCAGACAATTTTAAACTTCATACACAAAGAAAAATATGAATTATTGCTATTAGCTTTGGTTCAACACCTCTTTATTGGAATATTTTTAAGTGATTTACCATTTTATACCAAAGTAATTTGGCCAATTAATATGCTTATTTTGGGAATAGCCAGTGTAGGTGTTTTTATTGAGAAAGGTCATTGGAAAAACCTAATTCAAAAAGTGCTTTTTCTACTTGTTTTTGCCTTGCCTATTGGCTTAACATTTTGGGGCAGCAATCCTTATTATTTTATTTTTCTAAATATTGGCTATGTAGTTTTCTTTTCTTTCATCTTATGGGAAGTGCTAAATTATTTAATCAAACCAAGCTATATAAATACTGATATAATTTCAGCTTCGGCTTGTGGTTATTTTTTACTCATTGAAATAAGCACTTTTCTTTTGCAATTTTTTGTCTATCAAAATCCACAATCCTTCAAAGGAATTGATTTATCTTGTCCAGCCTCAACCTATATGGATTTGGTATATTTTAGTTCAATTACACTTACTAGTATTGGCTTTGGCGACATTACCCCAAACACACATTACACTAAATTAATAACTTCCTTCTTTGGTATTGCTGGGCAATTTTATTCCGTTGTTTTAGTTGGCATTCTTATTAGTAAATTCGTTTCAAAAACAGAAAAATAATGCATTCAGGTAGATCCTATAAATTCTCAGAATTTCTTTCTTGGACAAGAAGAAATATCTACATACTTTTACTTATTGGCATTATTCCCGTTCTTTTTTATCAAGTAGCAGGCTTAAAATGGATAGCAATTCCTTGGTCGGTGGTTGCTTTATTAGGAACAGCCACTGCCTTTATTGTTGGTTTTAAAAACACACAAACCTACAATAGAACCTGGGAAGCAAGACAAATTTGGGGTGCCATTTTAAATAGTAGTCGAACTTGGGGAACCATGAGTAGAGATTTTATTAGCAACCCCGAAAAATCTAAAGAATTGGTTTATCGTCATTTTGCTTGGCTAACGGCTTTGCGCTATGCTATGCGTGATACAAAGGCATGGGAAAATTCTAACAAATCCTATAATATAGAATACAAGGCATATTATTCTATTCCCGAAATGGAAACTCCACTGGAAGATGAATTGAAAAAATATCTTTCAGATGATGAATTGAAATACATTCTCACTACAAAAAACAAAGCTGCACAGCTTTTGAGCTTGCAAAGCAAAGCCACCAAGCAATTATTCGACAACAAAGAAATTGAAGATTATAGGTTTGTGGAAATGCAAAAAGCAATAAAGGATTTATTCGACCAACAAGGAAAAAGCGAGCGCATTAAAAACTTCCCCTACCCTCGTCAGTTTGCAACTATTAACTCCTTTTTTATTAAACTATTTTGTTTGCTTTTACCTTTTGGCATGCTCAAAGAATTTGATAAACTCAACGAAAGTGTAGATGGTTTTATGAAAGGAAATTTGGTTTGGTTGGTAATTCCATTTAGTGTATTAATTTCTTGGGTTTATACCTCTTTAGAACAAGTTGGCGAAAGCACCGAAAATCCGTTTGAAGGCTCGGCAAATGATGTTCCTATTTCGCAAATGAGCAGAGCTATTGAAATTGACATGAGAGAAATGCTTGGTGAAACTAATTTGCCACCAGCGCTTCAACCCAAAAACAATATCATACTTTAAGTAAATTAAAATGAAAAAAAGAGAAAAATTAAACATCATTCATAAGTGGTATCCAAAAGCAATAACAACTATTGATAGTGTCAACAAAATCATTGATTTTGTTGAATATGAATTGGATTTAGAGCCCAATCTAGTAATGCTTGCCGACAGTGTTTGTAGTGATGATGTAAATAGTATTCAATATCCTATAAGAACGCAAGAATTTTTAGGCCCTTTTAAAATGGGTGGGTTAAATGGCTTTCCATTTACAGGACTTACGGGTATGGGAGCATTTGCCAGCCATGTTCCAGATGAGGGTGCAGTTTTTATTTATTATGGACCACATATTGGTATTACAAAGGATGGAACAATTGGCGAAATTCATCGAATGGGGCAAAGCAAAAATAGTAGTTGTTGTGGGGCAGCAAAAGGAGCATTAGACAAATTAATAAGCAACCAAATTACCGCTGGCAACATTACCGAGTTAGACTATCAAATGAACACTATTGAACAAATTCTTTATGCCGAAAAAGAAAGAGTTCTCAATGCTAAAACCCCATTGTTTGAAGTAACCGAAATAATGTACGAAGCCATTGATAATCGTATAAATGAATTGGTGGATAAAACAAATTACCACTGTAAGTTTGTTATTCTTGTGGGAGCAATACTCATAAACAGCGACAGTGATATGGGTAGTTTTACACAAGTAAGACGTTTTGATGTAATAGACCTAAGCACAAAAACAAGAAAAAATAACCTTGGCTATATAACCAAATAGGAGTTTTTACATAGTTATTAGGCTAAAAACTATTTAAAACAATAACATAATAAATTTAAAAACAATTTCGGTTTGAACCAAATAGTTTTTAATAAGGAATTTGTTTTAGATTTACTCCAATATCAAAATAGAAAACCAAACGCATGCTTAAAATACTTATCTTAGGTGGAACAAATTTTATTGGAAGGCACTTGGTTGAAAGTTTAACTTCACAAGATAATTTCGAGATTACTCTGTTTAATCGTGGAATAACAAATCCAGAATTATATCCGAAAATTAAAAAAATAATTGGCGATAGAAACACCTCAGATATAAATCAGATTTTCCAAGAAAAATGGGATTACATTATTGATTTATCATGCTATTTTCCAAAATCGCTTTCTGATATCGTTTCTCACCTTGATAAATCAGTTCAACGATATATTTTTATTTCAACTTGTTCAGTTTATAACAATGAAATAAATCAAACAATTTGTAGAGACGAAAACGCCCCAACCTTAAATTGTTCAGATGAAGAAGGTATTGACACTTCTAACGCAACTTATGGAAACAGGAAAGCAGAATGTGAGAGAATACTAAAGAAAAGCGGTTTAAGATATAGCATTCTTCGTCCTTCATTAATTTATGGCCCTTTTGATTCAACCGATAGATTTTATTATTGGCTTTATCAAATAAAATGCGAGAAAACGCTATTGATACCAAATCAGGGCACAAATAAATTTTCGGTGACCTATGTAAAGGATTTGGTTCAAGCCATACTAAAATTAGTAACTTTAAATCTTGGTTCAGAAACTTATAACATTATATCCTTTCCCCAATTATCCATTTCGGAGTTAGTGAAAACGGCCTCCAACCTTTTAGAAAAAAAAGCAAAAACACAAAATGTAGATTCAATATTTCTGCATGAAAATAACATTTCACAATGGATAGATATTCCCTTGTGGCTCGATTGTGATTATTATACTTATGATAACAAAAAGCTACTAACCGATTTGAAAATGCAAACAACTGAATTTAGGGAATCTGTTTCTAACACCATAGATTATTACGAATCTTTGGCTTGGTACGAACCCAAATACGGAATGGAGGATAAGCTAAAAAACGAATTGATAGAAAAGTTAAGAAAGGTTAATAATAACTAATCAATTTAATCAAAAAAGACCCCACTTTACTTCTTCCTAAACCATTTTATTCCGAGGTGAAAAACCTAAATAATTATTGTGCTTCTAACCACCAATTTCAACTCTCTTTTTGTCCTTTCTTTTGAATTTCCTTTTGGTTCAAACCGAACCTAAATAAACTAGCATTTGAAATAAAAGCAACTAATTTTAGACAAATACAATTTTTGCAAAATCATTTTTTTGCTTGCAACTTGGTAAAAAAACCTGGAAGGAAAAAGGGAATAAAAAATCTTAAAAAATTGAACTACCGACGAGCGAGTTTGCGTATATTTACTTATATCCAGCGAGTTTTTTGTTATCTAAAATCCTTTCATTTTGAACCTAAATCGTTTTTTAACTAGAAAGGCCATTTGCACAAAACGCAAATTTATCCGTTTGATTATCATAATTTTAAATTTATTTTCGAATAATAACTCACTCAAACATGAAAAATTTATTCTTATGGTTTTTCACTTTCCTATTGATTTTTGCCACATCCACATCTGCTATTGGACAGCAAATAATAAATATTAGTCCAAAGTCTGGAATTCAAGGAAAAGTTTACGATTTAAGTGTGCTTGCAAGCGGTTCCAATTTTAAGCAAGGAATTACAAAAGCTGAATTTGGAGATGGAATTACGGTGACAAAGGTAACCGTTAATTCACCAACCACATTGGTGCTTTCTATAAGTATTGCCAATTCTGCACCTATAGGTTTTAGGAACCTAAAATTGAGTACCGAAAATGAAATAATTGAGCAAGTAAATGCTTTTGAAGTTTTTGATTTGACAGGGAATTTTAAAGCCAGTTTGGAATTACTTCAAATAGAAACCATTAAATTAATTGATTTAGACCCTACCAACCCAAAATCTGCACCTATATTATTTTTTGTTCGAATTTTCAATGATGGTGTTGATAGGGTTTTAAGGGTAGAAGTTTCGCTTAATTCTTCTGCTGGATATCTTGGCAAAATTTCTCTTAAGAATAAGTTAGTAAAAGAAAACGAGGTAGTGCAATTAACCAATAGAGACTTTAACCTTTTTGATTTAAACGGGACAATTGGAAATGAATTTTTGGAGGCTGTTAAACTCCGAGGGACATTCCCTCCCGACTATTACACTTACAAACTGGAGGTTTTAAACGAGAAAAACGAAGTTATTTATGGGGATGATGCTGGCACTTTGGTTTCTAATCCCAACTACAATCCAGAATTGATTGGTCCGGGCAACCGCTTTGATATGGGTGTTGAAAAAATCCAAAACCCATATCCCCTATTTCAATGGTTTGGACAAACTAAAACATTTAACTTTTCTCTTTATAAAGTATTGCCAAATCAAACCCCTGAGGAGGCAATTAGAAATATTCCCGTGTATCAAACCAAAGAATTAACCAGTACAAGTTTATTGTATCCAGTTTCGGCGGAGAAGTTAATTAATAACACTATGTATGCCTGGCAAATTACAGGTAATATTCAAAGTTCAAAAGGCAATATTGCTATACCAAGCGAGGTATTTCGATTTGTTTATGAATCTGGCACCCAACAAGGAGGTGGAAGTGGCGGCGGTTCGGAGACGCCAAAATATGTAAGCAAAATTTCTATTTTTCCTCAGGTGGAAACCATCGAACCCAATGAGTCGATTCAATTAAATGTGGTTTGTTTTAATGAAGACAACCAAGTGTTAATAGATGCAAAACCAGTGTTTAGTCTTTCACCTCCAGATAAGGGGAAAATCACTCAAACAGGATTATTTACAGCTGGAAATAATCCATCGCAAGTTGCCATTGTTATTAAGGTAGACAAGGTAACCGAATTTCAAGTTATTACCATCCAATCTAAACAAGAAGTTTTAAGTAATAGGGATTGGTTAATCAATCAAATGGCTCGACAATTATTTGGCATTCCGAAATAATAAATAGGAAGATTATGAAAAATCAAGTAAGGCTCTTACTGGTACTTATGTTATTTTGTTCCAAAGCTTGGACCCAAGTAACCACTATGTATTTTAGTCAGCAAACTGGCCAAGGAAGCAGTTTTAGTGGTTCCTATTCTAAAGCAACCGATAAATATGAAAACGGAAGTTTTACAGTAAATACCACTGGACCTATTCACTATAGTTTAGATCCAAGTCAATTTTCTATTGCACCCAACGAAAACAAAACTTGGAATGGAACGGTTCAGGTAGATGCATCAACCGCGCCACAAGCCGGTACTCAATCCTCTGCAACTTTATCTATAGATTATCAAATTGGTTATAGTAGACCTTATGGAACTGGCACTTCAGGCGATGTAAGCAGCACGTATTATTGCAGCGACAATGGCTCTGCATCTGGAAATGGCGGATGTACACATCACAATAATACGCCAGGAGCACATGAAATTGTTAGCGAAACCGGTACCCATCAATTGCAATTTAATGTGGTTAGTATTTTGGTTACTATTCCAGACGAAATATGTTTAGGTCCTACAGGGGAAAAAGACATAACTGCTAGTGCCTTTCCATTAAATGTGGGCAATTATACTTGGACCTGCGCAAACTCAAATGTTCAAATCACCAATGCATCAAGCCAAACTGCTCATATTAAATTGTTGGATACAAGTGTGCACAATGCGATTGTTAAGGTAAAGTATGAAATTAATGGAATAAGCTACGAAGATGAAGGAACTTTATCCACCTGCGAGTGCAATTGCAAGCCAATAAACGGAACTGTTAGTGCTGGACCTTTGAGTTTTAATGTAAATGCCAACCCAATTAATCAAGGGGTGGATGGCTCTGGCAATTGCAGCTATCAAAGTAATAATACGGGTTTAACCTTCACAATGGAAGGTGCCATAAGTAGAACGGTTAATATACAAAACAATGTTAATTTATCTTTCAAAAAGCATTGCGAAAATGGTTCCCTTAGTGAAGTATCTGCCGATTGGACGGGTGAAATAGTGGTTCCAGCAATTAGCATTAGAGGGGTAGAAACCTTTGAATTAAAAGTAAAACAAATTGCATTAACGGTGAACCAGTCCGGAAGTTTAAATGGAACCGTAACCATAAATGTATCCAACCCACAAGACCGAGATTTATCTCTTGGGAAGCAATTTGTTTATTTAAGAAAAGGAACCAATTCTGATATTACATTCACTTTTTCTGGTGGTAGCGATTTTTCGGGAACGTATAACTTTAGTGGCATTCAGGGTATAGTTATTGATTTATGTAAACAAAGTGATGGAGCAGAAGTTAAATTGGCTAGCTATACAGGCAACCTAGATGCAGATGGATTATTAGCAGGAGATTTTGTAATTAATGGAACCCCAACTTATAAAACAAATGCCTTTAAAGTTCAATTGAAAGCTCTTTCCTTAGGTACCGAAATAAAGGTTACAGATGGCTCATTTAAACTAACTGCTGGTAGCGGAACCGTTGGCATATCCGAAATGAAAGCACTAACAGGTTCAATAGACTTATCACTTACCTTTCAAGATGGTGGAGGGTGTAATGCACAGTTAGGTGCAACAGATATAAAAGCATTTACAATGACCTTAGATGAGTTTAATTTAAATGCGGATTTCAACCAAGATTTTGATTTAACCAAAGTAGAAGGCAGTTTAAAAGCCAAGCACAATTCATTTGATGCCAAAGTAAATGTGGACCAATTTAAGATTGAAAATGGAGCCCTGGTTACCTTTAATTGTGGCGGAATGATTAAATACAGCGGCTTTAAATTTACCTTAGAAAATGCAAGTTTTACCAGCGGCCCACCGGGTAAATTATCCATTACAGCTAAAGTAGAAATAAGTGCTACTGGTACCGCTGCTATGATTGCAGTGGACAAATTTGAAATTGATGAACCAGGTGCCATAACTATTGGACAAATTGCAGGCAGTTTAAATAGAGCACCAGCTAGTTTAAGTTTTACAGCTACGTTTGGAACCAATAAATTCTCTGGTAATTTTAATGGAGACTTTGCCACCATTGGAATGGATGGCACCCTAGATATAGGTACTGAAGGAGCTGGAAACAATTCTTATAACTACGCGTATTTGGCCATAACTGTTAAGGCCAATGTACCATTAGGAAATTCAGGATTAAAGTTAACCCAAATTGGCGGAAAAGTTGGTTATAATTACTCTTTACAAAACGTAAACGGCCCTGGAAATCCCTTGCAAGGAAATTACATTGCCGGCTTAAAATTAGGCGTAGCAGATGTTGGAAATATGTGTGAGGTTACAGGAGAATCAATGGTACAATTTGGCAATGGAAGTGTTAGTTTAACCTTAGCAGGCACGGTTGCCGTATTAAAAAATAACAAGTTTTTTGATGGCAATTGCAATGTTACCTATAAAATTCCCGACCAAACTATACAAGGAAGTGTGGGTGCAAACATCAAAATTCCTGGCAGCGGATTCATCTTTACCTCCAATAATTTAAATGTAAATTTTGCTTTTGGAAACAACCAATTTTCGGCCAGTGGAGCAAATATGGGCGGCTCTATGTTTGGAGGAAAAATTCAGCTCACCAATGGGAATATAGGACTAAGTGGAAATTTGAATAGTTTACAATCCTTAAGCGGTAATTTAAGTGGAAGAGCCACCTGCGGATTTGGTTATTCACTTGGTGTAAGTGCAGGAGGAAATAGCATTACAGGAACCATTAATTTTAATATGAATTCCAATATAAACATGGGTTTCAACCAAAATGGAATAAATGGAACTTTTGGAGTTAATGCTACAGGAACAGGAACACTAAATTTTGATACTTGGGTTTATAGCACTACCCTACAAGGAAGCGCAGAGGCAAATGGAGATGTTGGTTATAATAATGGGAGTTTATCCTTGGGCGCAAATGTTTTGGTAACCCTTCCAATTTCAATCCCATTCTGGGGCAATCAATTCTCAACAGGCTATGTTAGTATATCTATATAAACTTAAAATATTTGTAGCATTTGCAATTTGTTTTCACCTCATCGGGGTAAACTTTGCTTTGGGTCAAACAGCAGCTTTAAAAGGCGAAAGTTTGGATGGAACTAACCTTAAGCTTATCTGGTTTTTTAAAGAATGGCCCAAAAAACAAACAGGATTTGTAATTAAAAAGAAACTTAAATCGAGCACTACTTGGGAGAATCTTCATGAAGGTTTTATTATTCCAGAGATTAAGGAAAATAAATCGTATACCAATTTAGGTTCAGACCAAAATAAAGGTGCAACAATAAATGAGAAACTACACCAATTAATTGCAGACAAAAAGACAAAGCCAATCTCACACCAAGACTATATAAATAAAATTCTGTCTGACCCAAACGCGCTTAAAAATATATCTTTTGCCATTGCCTTGGATTATGATTTTGCATTAATAAATGGATTTGCATTGGTGGATGATAAAATTCAAAAGGGTGTAGAAACGGACTATGCCTTATTTAGTGTGGAAGGCAATAGAGTTAGCAACAAACCAATTGCCACTTACACTTGGGATGGTATTACCTTGTTGGAAACAAAATTTGAATTTGGTTTTGAAATCAAAAAAGTAGGGCTTGAAAAAGGCATTCAATTTATTTGGACGAATACGGATAAGAAATTGGATAAGGTTCTGTTGAGAGGATTTTGTGTTTACAAGAAAATAAACAACCAATGGGTAAGGTTAACGAAAGAAGCAGTTTTTTCTAAAATGGGTGGCAGTTATACTTATTTTAATCTTTCAGAAAGCATACGCGACAAATCGGAATATGGATTGGCATTTAAAACAAGTTTCAACCATGAGAGCAAAATAATTCCTATTCCTTTTGATCCAAACCTTTTTCCAGAATCCTATAATCAGGCCGAAATAATCTCCATAGAATGCAATGCCAATTTGGGAGACAAATACCCTACCATTACTTGGAAATTTCCCCCATCTGAAAACAAATATATTAAAGGTTTTATTTTGGAAAAGGCAATATTACCTGGCACCTTTCGTCAAGTTACTCCAAGTTATTCAGCTAATCCTAGTGTATTTATCGACACTAACTATTCGCCACCTAGCAGTTATATTAAATTTAGAATTAGCACACTTTATAAAGATGGAACAAAAATTCCATCAACAGAACATCTGTTTTTTTATTTGCCCTCGGTTAATTTATACAAACCAAAATCGCTAACCGGGAAATTTATTAGAGAATCAAATAAATCCTATATTCAAATAAATTGGTTGCAGAAACCAATAGCAGATACTCTAACAGAATCTTATCAATTGTATGCAAGCAATAGGTTCGACCAAAAAATGTATTTAGAAGCAAGTATTCCTAAAATTACAGACAATAACATTCGTTACCCTATAAACAATACTTCAGCCAATTACTACAAGTTTGTATTGGTTCCCATAAGTAAATATAAAACCTTGGGAGAACCAAGTGATACCTTAACAGTTTATGCTCCATCGGGTGTTTTGCCAAGCCCAAGAATAAGCAATTCTAAAATTGATTCTTTAGAAAGGATTACCATTAATTGGAATTATAAACAACCCGATATTAAAGGTTTTAGGGTTTACCAAAATGGCAATATGGTGGCAAGTGAATTTCAATTAAAGGGCAATGCTACTAGTTTTACAAGCGCACAATTAAAATTAAATACAAATTATAGTTTTACCATTCAAGCCGTTTCAAATATTGGAGTTGAAAGTCCTATTTCGGCACCTGTCACCAATATGATTTATGTAAAGTTTAATAAAACATTAGACTAAAATGTGTACTATGAACGGGTATGCCGCAAGGTACTATAGCCTCCTGTTGATGTTGTCTATTGGTTGGACTTTATGCGCACAAAACCCAAATTACGAAATTCTATCTCCTAGGCCTAACTCTATTATTGGTTCAGAAAATCTATTGGTTTCTATTCGTTTTAATCAACCCATTACAGAACAAAAATTCCAAATTTATTTAGATAATATTCCAATTCAAGGAATCAATAAATTAAAAGCTAAACAAGTTGAATTTTTATACTTAGGAAATTTAAGCAACGGAAAACACCATTTGGTTCTTAACTATAGGTACAAGGGCAGTAAAAAAAAGAATATCATTTCATGGACTTTCTATGTAAATTATAACCAAGAGCAGCTTAAAGGAAAATCAAGCGACTCCTCTAAAACCAAGCCGTTTCAAGTAACGGGTGGCATAGTATTGGACAACAGAAATACGGTACTTACCGGAACTGGAGCCTCACTCAGGCAGGAGCCACCCTCTACTGCTACCTTTTCGGCAGATGTAAACATCCAAAAAGGGGATTTATCAATTCCCATCCGTTATTTTACAACAAGCGACAATTTACCTGGAGTACAATCGCGTGATTTCTTTCAGGTAGGTTTGCATTATAAAGGCATAGAAGTTGATTATGGAGATATAAACCCAAGCTTGGATAAACTTATATTAACAGGAATAAGGATGCGAGGGTTCTCTGTTTTATTAAAATCAAAAAACACATCTATCAGCTTTTTCCAAGGCTCACTCAACCAAAAAATTGAAGGTTCAATAGGCTCCTATTCCATAGGAGATGGTTTTATTCCAAGCAATGTAATAAACGATAGTCAATATCTAGTTCCAGGCACCTATCAAAGAAATATGATGGCATCAAGGCTGGCATTAGGCGGCAAAAGAGGCAATTTTATTTTTGGTGTTAACGCACTTAAAATTAAAGACGATACCTCATCCATAAAATATGGTGTACTGCCAAAAGACAATATTGCAGCAGGAGCAGATATTGTAATGAAATTATTCAAACAAAAAATTGTCTTAAGCGGTGGAATAGCAGCTTCTGCTATAACCAATGATATTTCCTATGGTGTAATAGACCCGCAACAAGTGGATACAACTTTTGGAATTAAACTCGGTTTTGACCCAATGTCGTTAAAAAACATATTAATAATAAATGCCTCAACTGTTCCAACGGACTTTACAAATACTGATATGGTAGCCTATTATGGCAACTTTCAACACAATACCAAACACCATAATTTTGCCGCTGAATACAGAAAAAATGGAGGCTCATTTAACTCTCTTGGCAATCCCTATTTAAGGAAAAATTACAATGGGTATAATGTTACTGAAAGGATTGGTATATTTAAGCGAAAATTGAATCTAAGCATAAATTATCAAAACTTCTCAAACAACCTAAATCAAAGTTTACCATCTCTTCTAAAAACAGAAATTAGAGGCGCTGGATTTACCTTTTCTCCCCATACAAAACTACCTTCCCTAACAGCAAATTACCAAACCCAAACCAGAAATAGTGAGAGTTTATTACTTGCAATACCGAGTATTAAAGACCAATTAACAACTCGTTCTTTGTTCCTATTTTATAGAGTTAAATTTTGGGGAATCAATCACAATTTTAGAATCTACTACGGAGAAAATATTCGTGAAGATATTTATCGCCCAGAAACAAACAACACCTATACAAATTACCTTTTTAGCTTAAGTGAGGGATTTGGTAAAAGGGTAAACTTAACCCTCGATTACTCATTAAGTTCTATGAATGATTTTACTGGTATCCCCATTAATTCTATCGAAAGTTTTGGAGCATTGTTAACCTTAGAAATTGTAAAAAAGAAATTCTTTTTGAACCTAAGCACCAACCAAAATAAAAACCAAATTGAAAGTTTAGGATATTCCCTAATTAGACAAGGCAATACCATTAGGTTACAATACAATTTAACAAATGCAATTTCAATTGAAGCAGAAGGTGGTTATATGCCATTTAACGACCAAGGTGATTACAAAAATAATTACGAAGAAAAATATATCTATTTGCGTTTAACCTATCAATTAATACCTAAAACTAAAGTTATTTGATAGCCTTTCCAAAGCAACAATAAATAGGCAAATAGACCTTAATAAGCACCTTTCAAAATTGGCAATATCACCTTGCTCGCGCGGGTTTCATCGTGGTAGATTTGAATATTGCAGGGGATAAAATCATTATCCGAACACTGATAAATATCTACAAACTGCTGAGGATTTCTATCCACCAACGGAAACCAAGTGCTTTGTATTTGTATCATCAAGCGATGTCCTTTTTGAAATGTATGTGCCACATCAGGTAAGTCAAATTTTACCTGAGTAACAATACCTGGTTTAAACGCCTCCGGTTTCTCAAAGCTATTTCTGAACCTACCTCGCATTACTTCTCCGCGGACCAACATTTGGTAACCATCCATCAAATAATTAGTTCCATTTCCATAACCAAAAACAGTTGTATCGTATGAATATCCATTAGGAAACACATCAATAATCTTCACAATAAAATCGGCATCTGTAGAAGATATAGCTACTTGCAAATCTGCAGTCACTGTTCCTGCCAAGGTTAATTCTTCTGTTAACACATCACCCATAAATGAAATCACATCTGTTCTTCTACTAGCAAAACGTTGGTCGTCTGTCATGTATTCTCTTGTTCTTCCTGTACCCACATCTTCGGTATAAGGAACAGGCTTATTTGGGTTGCTGGTATAGCTTGTAAAAGAACTTACTATCGGACTTCTACTTTGGCTCAAACCGCCCTCTTGATTAAAATAATATTCTTGCATTTTTGTGTTCTTTGGAGGCCAAGTATCCAATGAATGCCAAGTATTTTCTCCAGTAAAAAACACATTGGCTTCGGCCAAATTATTTAAAGAACCTTTGCCATTTAAGTAGTATTGGAAGAAAGGAATTTCAAACTTCTCTTGGTAATGCAAGGCTGTGTTTGAACCAAACCTTATATTACCCAAATAAGAAGCATCTCCCCTACTCCAACCTCCATGAAACCAAGGACCCATTACCAATTTGTTATTGCTTTTAGGATTCTGTTTTTCGATGGCTTCATACAAACGCCAAGCACCAAAACAATCTTCGGCATCAAACAAACCACCCACCACTAAAGTTGCAGGTTTAATATTATAGCAAGCTCTTCTTGCATCACGTGCTTTCCACCAATCGTCGTAGTTGGGATGTTGAATTAAATCGTTCCAAAACTTAATGCTATCTCCCATAAGTTTAGTGAAATTGCTAACAGCGCCTGTTTCTAGAAAAAAATTGTATTGATCGCGGGTATAATAGTTAATGTAGTTACGCGGTCCTATAGTTGTGGGTTTTGGTCTGGGCTGCCCAAAACCCGAATAAAAACTAAAGGCATCATTAATCATAAAAGCACCATTGTGATGAAAATCATCTCCCATAAACCAATCGGTTACCGGTGCTTGTGGACTAACTGCTTTTATTGCTGGATGCCCAGAAACGGCCGCCATTGTGGAATAAAAACCTGGGTATGAAATTCCAAATACTCCCACATTTTTATTATTGCTTTCTACATTTTTCACCAACCATTCAACTGCATCGTAAGTATCACTTGCCTCATCTATATCTGCATTGGTTTTCTTGTTGGCAATAAACGGACGAACATCCACAAATTCGCCTTCACTCATCCATCTTCCGCGCACATCTTGAATTACGATTATATAATTTTCTTTAACATATTCTTTCCAATAGGTGGCAAACAAACGATAGGAGAATTTTCCTTCACCATATGGTGAACATGAGTATGGAGTTCGGTTCATTAAAATAGGATGCTTTGTACTTTTATCTTTGGGAGCATAGATTACAGTAAAGAGTTTTATACCATCGCGCATGGGAATGAGCGTTTCTGTTTTGGTATAATTTTCTTTTAGCCAAGCTTCCGTAATTGTTTGCGCCTGACTGCCGATATAAAATAAAATGAATACGAGAAGGAACCTTATTTTCATGAAATTATTTTTTTGCTAATATAGGGAGTTTGAGTTTTAAGTTTTAAGTTTTGAGTTTTAAGTTATGAGGTTTGAGTTTTGAGTAATAAATTATGAGATCTTAATTATGAGTTATTAAAATTTAAACTAAAAACGATTAAACATCCACCTACGTCAAGGCTTCGGTGGACAATGAGCGAAAATTTGTAATTCTTTGAATGTTTTTTATCTTGGCACTTTAGACCAAAAGTTATTTACATTCTTTTGGTTCAAACCGAATAAATACTATGATGAACCCTAAGGTAGATTTTTACTTTACGAAAGAGAAAAAATGGAAGAAGGAAATTGAGAAAATGCGCGCTATTGTTCTTTCTACTGGCTTGAGCGAGGAACTAAAATGGGGCTGTCCTTGTTATACAAATCAGGGTAAAAACATTGTATTAATACATGCTTTTAAGGAATACTGTGCCTTCCTTTTTTTTAAAGGCGCTTTGCTTAAAGATACTCATTCTATATTGGTTCAACAAACCGAAAACGTTCAAGCACCTCGGCAAATTAGGTTTACTAATTTAGAGGAAATTCTTAAGCTTGAAGATGTATTAAGAGCCCATATTTTTGAAGCAATTGAAGTTGAAAATTCGGGATTGAAAGTTGAATTAAAAAAGATTTCTGAACTAAAACTCGTAGAAGAATTTGAACAGAAATTAAATGAATTCGCAGAATTAAAAACAGCTTTTGAAGCCTTAACACCCGGAAGACAACGCGCTTACAACCTATTTTTTTCGGCAGCAAAGCAAACCAAAACAAGAGAGTCTAGAATAGAAAAATGCATCCCCGCAATTCTAGAGGGCAAAGGTTTAAACGATTAGTTAATTGGAATTTCTTTCATAGAAACACGGTAACTTCCAATAGCGCCTAACCCTCCAATTGTATTTGAATATTGTTGCACAGGTTCGCTAAATGGATCATCTCCAAAATAGTTTAATCTACGGCGATGATATTCGTAATAAACCTTATCGCAATTGATTAAATAGGCATTTATTAATGGTTTTGCTGAACTGCCCGAAAACGAATAGTAATCAAATTTATCAGAAAAAACTTGTCCATCTTTACCTACATCGCTAAACATTTTATCACCAAATCCTGAACTCCAAACAACTTCCTCAAAACTGGTTCTATAATAATTTGTTTCACCTGGAATATCAGTCCATTTTACCAAAAATCTATATTGAATATCTCCCCACTGACTTGCGCCAATTTCTTCAGCATAGGCGCTATCAAAATTGGGGTTATTTAGTGGCACTGTTGTTTTTCCTGTTACCTTATAATCGCCCCATTTAGCTTCAATAGTATAGGTATTGGTGGTTAAAATAGGGTATTCGGTTTGAACCAAATAAAAGCAATTTTCATCTGAGGAAAATGGAATAATTTTAGTATTCCCTAGCTGATCGCTAATGCTTACAACTGCTTCCTGGACTTGGTTAAAAACACCGGAGGAGGCATTACCAAAAACAGGTTGCGACATAGTAACAGATACTCGAATTTCTTTGGAGTCTGGTGATAAAAAAGAGTATAAAACAGGTATAGGTTTGGTTTCTGGAACCGCTACAGTGGCCTCTCTTTCGCATGAACTTGCGACAATAATTAGTATAAATAAAATTGGATATAAAATTCGTTTCATGGTCTTAAAATTTAATGTTCCAGCTTACAGATGGTACAATAGGAAATAAGGTAATTTGCATTAATACTCTGTTAGAATAACTTGTTGGTTGGTATCCGATATAATAGAAATAAGGATTATATCTATTATACAAATTATACACACTAAACTCCCAAGTTCTTACCCAATGTTTCATTTGCTTTTGCACTTGTATGCCAAAATCCATGCGGTGGTAAGGAGCCATCCTAAATGCATTCCGCGAAGTATATTGTGAAGCCGAATTATAATAATTTGTGAAAGGACTTTGGTGACCCGGATTATGAATAGGTGCTTCGTATTCTGCAATGGGCAAGGTTATGGCATTACCTGTTCCATATACCCAGGTTCCTGATAACTTTATACCGTTTTGGTTTTTGGTTTCTTCTCTAAGCTTGTACATGGCAACCACCGAAATATCATGGCGTCTATCGTACCTTGCCCAAAATTTTTCACCAAAATTCAGATCGTTAAATTTCATTTGGGTCCAACTTAAAGTATACCCTATCCATCCCGTAAAGTTCCCTGTTTTCTTTTGTAATAAAAACTCTGCACCATAACTCCACATCCTTCCACTAGTAATATTTTCTTCCCAAGAGGTACTACCCGATGCACTTGCTTCTTCGGGGTCAGAGTCAAGGAAACTGGCACCTTCTTTATAGGCAATGATATTGCCTGCCTCTTTGTAATAACCTTCTATTGTTACTGCAAAACCTTTTTCTAGAAAGTCTTTGGCCAAGCCTCCTGCAATTTGCCAAGAACGCTCTGGTTTCACTTGAGGCGTTGAAGGAACCCATAAATCTGTAGGCAAACCAACGCTAGTATTAGATAGCAAATGTACATATTGATTCATCACTGCATAAGATGCCTTGGCAGCCAAATCACTCTTTAATTTATAGGCTGCACTAAATCTTGGTTCAGCATTAAAATAATTGGTACCCGAAACCGAAAATTGGGTCAGACGTAAGCCAGGATTTAAGCGCAACTTCGAACTAACTTTTATATCGTCTTCTGCATACAATGCATTTTCAAATGATATCAATACATTTTTTGAGTTTTGGTTTTGACCCGAAAAATCGTCTTTGATAACTATTGCAGAAGGAACAAATTGGTGGCGAATTAATTGTGCGCCAGCTTTGATAGTATGATTGGTGCTGGGCCTAAAATCGATATCGTGCTTTAAAGTATAATCTTGTATTCCAGAAGTATAGCTTAGCTTATAAACCACTCCATTCGATCGACTATCTTGATATAAATTGAATTTATAATCAGAAACAATAAAGGATGTATTGGCAAAAAGTTTTGGATTATACAAGTGGTTCCAGCGCAAGGTACCTGTAATATTACCCCATTTAAGACCACCATTGTCTATAGAATTATTATCGTATTTCGATTTAAAATAGAAATTATCTCTGCCAAAATATCCGCTCAAAAACAACTTATTTCTATGGTTTATTTCATAATTCGCCTTTGCGTTAAAGTCGTAAAAATAATACCCTACCTTATTTTGTTGCGGCATAAACGGTCTTGCCAAAATATCAAAATAGGTTCTCCTGGCAGAAATCAAAAAGGAAGATTTTCCTTTAATGAGCGGACCTTCTAAAACAAATCTGCTAGATAAAACTCCTATTCCAGCTTCGCCTTTTATTTTTTCTTTATTGCCCTCCTTCATGTTCATCTCAATTACTGATGAAAGCCTACCACCATATCTGGCAGGAAAGCCGCCTTTGGTTAATTCAACACTTTTTAGTGCATCGCCATTAAACAAACTAAAGAAGCCAAACAAGTGAAAAGCATTGTAAACAATTGCATCATCAAGGATAATTAGATTTTGATCTGGTCCACCACCACGCACATATATTCCAGAGTTTCCTTCGCCACCTTTTTGTACGCCCGGTAATAATTGCAGAACTTTTAGCACATCCTTTTCACCAAGCAAAGCAGGAATATCTTTTATTTGTTGAATAGGAATCTCAATTACACTCATTCGGGTTTCATCAGAAACTTTCACTTGTTGTTTCTCTGCCGATACCACCACTTCCTTCATTGCAGAGCTTGGTTCAAGCACAATATCCATTTCAATGTTTTGGGTAAGGTCTATTGAAAATGCTTTGGGAGCATAGCCAATATAACTAACTATAATTTGGTATTTTCCTTCGGGAAGTGTGAGGGAATAAAAGCCATAATTATTAGAAATGGTGCCCGATTTTAGGGCAGGAACAGCAATGCTGGCGCCAATCATGAGTTCTGAGCTCCCTTTTTCTTTAACGTAGCCGCTTATAGTAAATTTTTTGGTTTGACCCAAAAGCGCTGTTGCTTGAAAAAATATGAGACAGAGAATGACAAAGATTTTTGCCATGAAATTTTGGTTCATACGGATTTAGTTTTCGTTAGGTAGTTCAAGGAACGAATATTTCCGAATAAAATTTCAATCATTTTATTTGAGAGGCAAAATCTCTGTTTAAAAATTGAAAATCTTATCCAAGGTTTCCTTCAAATAAATCTGAAAGCAATTATTTTTGATTATTCAATCAAATTTTGGAGGCAATAAATTTGATATGGAATAAACAATTAAAACTTATTCTTCCACATCATGCTTTCAACAGGTTTTACTCCGCGTTTGTTGTATTTGGCGCCTTTTTTGGTATTGTACATCGTTTCAATTTCACCTTCTACCACAAAATAAATTAATTGTCCAATAGGCATTCCTGCATAAATTCTTACTGGCTGTGCACATGAAATTTCTAATGTCCATGTATTACAAAAACCCACATCTCCCTTACCTGCTGTTGCATGTATATCAATACCCAATCTGCCTGTGCTGCTTTTACCTTCTAAAAAAGGAACATGTTTGTGGGTTTCTGTATATTCTGCTGTAACGCCTAAATAGAGTGTATTAGGCTGCAAAACAAATCCTTCTTGTGGTATTTCAAATGTATCTATCTTATTGTGTTCTCGTGCATCTAAAACACGGTCTTTATAGGTTGCTAAATGCCTTCCTAAATGTACATCGTAGCTATTTGTTCCTAGGCATTCTTTTCTAAATGGTTCAATTAGTATGGAGCCTGCTTCCATTTCTTCTAAGATGCGTTTATCAGATAAGATCATTTAAGTAAATTTTTAACAAATTAAACCCTTAGAATTACAATGAAAAAAATTATTTTGCTCACATCTAAAAATTAAACAAAAAATGGCAAGTTCAGATAACTTAGGAATAGGCAGTAGAGTAAGGCATCCAGATTATGGTTTGGGTGTTGTAGTGAACTCAAAAGGTGTACATTATCAAATTACTTTTGTGGAAGAAGGCAAAAAAGACATTCACCGTTTTGACAATAATCTCGAAATTATTGAAGCAGTTGATACCCCAGACGATATGATTAGCAGCTTGGAAATGGAAAAAACCTTAATGGGAATTTTAAGACGCTGGTCGGAAATACCTGAGCATGTTAGTTTAGCAGGCAAATGGACTGGCGGTAAAATGCTTCTAACACCCGGTGATAAAAATATGGCAGGCAAGGAAATTACAATAGACTCCTTCTTTCATAAAATTGTAATGCTTCGCGATAGGTTACGTGTTTTGGAACAGCGCATCAATGCACATGAGAAATTGAGTGATGAGGACAAAGTAAATATGCAACAATATATTACACGTATTTATGGTTCTTTGACAACTTTCAACGTTTTGTTCAAATTTCCGCACGACCAATTTGTTGGGGAGAAGGGAGCTTAGATAAGGGAATACTGAGTTGATTGAGAATTTGGAAGTTTCTTTAAAGGGTTTAAATGAATCTCAATATTTAAGCTTTTTATAAATGGCAAATCAATCTATCTCACATTTATTCGAAGGATTTGGAGGATTGAATGAAAACATAAAGACAATCCTCTTTCATTAAATCTTTGGATGATATTGGGCTAATAGCTAAAGGCTAAAGGCTAATAGCCAAGAGCTATTACCAATTTTTCGGTTCAAACAAATATTTGTAATATTGAGCATGCATCCAATTGTAACCGAACTAAGAACTGTTAACCTTACACGCTATGTTACGCCGCTGCGCGAAGGAGGCTCCATGCCTGCCATTGCGGAGGCGGATGATGGCTTTTTGTATGTAGTGAAATTTAAAGGTGCTGGTCAGGGTTGCAAAGCTTTAATTGCCGAATTAATTGGAGGAGAGTTAGCGCGATTATTGGGGTTAAAGGTGCCCGAATTGGTTTTTGTTACCCTCGATGAAGCCTTTGGAAGAACAGAAGGCGATGAGGAAATACAGGATTTATTAAAAGCCAGTACCGGTTTAAATCTGGCTTTACATTATTTATCGGGTTCCATTAGTTTTGATCCAATTGTATATAAGGTAGAAGATAAAATGGCATCATTAATTGTTTGTTTAGATTCTATTTTGATGAACATGGATAGAACTGCACGAAACACCAATATGCTTTGGTGGAATAAAGAGCTTTGGCTTATAGACCATGGAGCAGCATTGTACTTTCATCATTCTGGAAACCCTTGGACAAACAAGGCATCGCAGCCTTTTGAGTTGATTCAAAAACATGTATTACTTCCTCAAGCAACGCAATTTCGAGAAGCATTTGTTTGGATCAAACAGAACTTAACTGCAGAAAATATTAGAAAAATAATTGACCAAATACCGGCAGTTTGGCTGGAGGCAGATTTAATTTATGCAACCATCGAAGAGCAAAGAAATGCCTATGGACAATTTATTTTAGACAGATTGGAGCATTCCGAAAACCTGATAAAGGAGATTGAAAATGCAAAAAAGTAAGGTGTTTGAATATGCGATAATTCGGGTAGTTCCAAGGGTAGAACGGGAGGAATTTGTGAATGTAGGTGTAATACTTTTTTGCAAGGACTTGGATTATATTTCTTTAAAATACGTGCTTTCTCCTGAGCGTTTAAAATCCTTGTGGGCGCAAATTGATGAGAAAGAAATGGAGGAGCATTTAGTTGCATTTTCTAAAATATGCGAGGGTAAAAGTGCTGGTGGTTTAATTGGTTCACTACCCGTTGCTGAACGTTTTAGATGGTTAACAGCTACACGCAGCACCATGGTTCAATGTTCTAAAGTACATCCTGGTTTATGCCATAATCCGGAAGAAACCCTAGAAAAATTATTTGCCGAAATGGTGGAATAAATTTAGACAAGAAATTGAATACCTTTTGGTTAAATGAATTGTAAAAAAGTTGAAAGCGGCTTTTCAATTAAATTCATTTGTTTAGATTTGAGATACAAAACCTAAAACTAAACTTATGAAAAAACATTTATTATTTACATTAATTGGGGCAGTGGTCTTATTCTTTTGGCTGTTTATGTCGTTTGCCATGCCTAATTTTCACAAAGCATCACAGAGCTACACACCTTTACAAGATTCTTTATTGATGGCCATGGAAAAATCGGGTTTACCTGAGGGCATGTATGTATTGGGTCAGCCCGACCCAGCTTTTATGAATGATGAGGCAAAATGCGCAGAAGAGATGAAAAAGTTTGAAGGCAAGCCTTGGGCAGTTTTAAATTACCAGATGAACAATAGTTATGCTATGGGTATGAACATGGTTAGAGGATTCTTCACTTGTGCCATTATATCTTGGTTGCTATTTTGGCTTATGGGACAAATGAAGGAAAGAAGTTTAAAAAATGATATCCTTTTATCCTTGGCAATAGGCTTTATTTCCTTTTGCTTTGTGCCTTATACCAATTTTATTTGGTTCAAAAATCCAGATATTTTAGCACATTTATTAGATGGCATTGGACCTTGGTTAATCCTTGGTTGGGTTGGCAATAAATTGTCGGCATAAGACATTTTTCTAAAGACAAAATTCTATTATGAAAAGGCAGGTCTGGTGAAATCAGGCTTGCCTTTTTTTATATGCGTGAGTTTATTTAGGAAAGAAGGAATAATAAGATTTTTCAAATGGACCTTGTCAAAATTTGCTTTCAGTCAATCTCGTTTTGAACCTAGCTAAAGAGTAAAACAAAAAAGCAATGTGGTTCCTGAGTTGAATCGAAGGACACGACCCTTTTTCGTCTACTCAGGTAAATGGTAGTGGTTTATCTTCCGTCAATTATATTAATAGTTTTCATAATGAAATTCCTGTGCCATGCGTAAATAAAAATTGTCTGTAATCAATTTGTTAAGGTCGTCAACTATTTTATTTAATTCGATGTTTCGTTTGGTTTTTTCCTTTCCTAAAGTCTCGTAGTCAATTTGGCTTTCATCGTCTATCAATTGTCGAAGCGATTTTATATAAAGGTCTTTTGCAGCAATAGTTGGATTAAAGACTACTGTTGAGAGTCGTCTTTGGAAGGCCTCTCAAATTTTTTTTCGGTAGCATGGCCATTCACTTCGTTTGAGTTCCACCACTTTATTTATCCTTCACTCTTTTGTCTTCCATCTTTTGAATAAGATTCAATGACTTGGCAAAGTCATTGATTTATGACAAACTATTTGCGGCTTTAGTTCGGGCCGGATTTTGCCTCTGCATCTGTTAAGGAGAACCGAATTCAAATATACGCAAAAGGCGTCAAACGAAGCTGGAAACCCCGTCTGACGTATACCTCTTTTATAGGCTGCCCTGCTTGTCCGCCTATTTCATTTTATTAAACATATAACGGCTTATTTTCCATTGTCCGTTTGTTTTTTGAAGAACAAAAAGTTCTCTGTTTTCTTCTTCTACAGTTTGTCCGTTAGCGTGAATTAATGTCGTGCCTTTAGAAGTTGTCCGTACAAAAGCATAGTCGCCATTTACAACAATTTCGTCTATAAAAAATTCGATGTTTAATTGAATTTGCGAAAAGACAAATTCGTAAGAACCTTTTATTTGGTCTTGTCCGATTGCTGAAGGTGCATTGGAAGGCATAAATACCCCATCTTTTGTATAAAGTGGCAATACTTTATTTACGTCTGATGTGTTTAAAGCATCACGATAAGAGAAAAGTAATTTTTCTAATGCTGATTTTTCTGTTGACTGTTCCATATTATCTTGTGTTGAATTTTTTGATTGATTTTTTGTTTCGTTTTGGCAAGATGCTATAGATATAAGCAACATTGCAGATATTATTAATTGTTTCATTACATTGTTTTTATGAGTGAGAAATTTTGCTTTTCGCTTCGGCAAGTGAAACAGGTTTGCCCAAAGCTCCAAATTCATGCAGGTCGCCAAATACTTCTATTTTTATTGACTGGTCAATACCTCCAACGTTGATTGGAACGAAACCACTACTTGTAATAAGCTCTTCAATTTGTTGGCTACTATTGGTGCTATCGGAAGCATAAAAAAGAACTTTTTTATCAGGCTCATTAAATGATGAATTTATTAGTGAAACAGCACCTAAAGTTCCAAAAGCCTTAATTAGTTTAGCGTTTTTGGGAATTAAATCAGAAAGAATTTTTCCAGCGGATTCATTTTCGGCAATAATTTTCTTGAACCCACCATTCCCATCAGGAGCAATGGGATTTGATACATCAATAATTATTTTTCCGTCCAGTTCTTTTGAAAACGTTTGAAAAAAATCTTTTAAGGCGTTGAAATAAATAGCAGGAATAATAACTTCCGCTTCTTTTATAGCATCCACTATTTCTTTCGTGGTAGCCAGGTTGCCCAATTGTTCTGCTAATGATTTTGTTTTCTCGTTATCTCTTGAAGCAAGAATTACGGTATGATTTCCTTTTACTAGATTTGTTGCGATGGCTTTCCCAATGTTGCCAAGTCCAATTACCGCTACTGTTGTTTTTGAATTATTCATATCTGTTGTATTGAATTTGTTTTATGTCAAAATTGACAATACAAAGATGAGATGAAAGCAAAGCACACACCTATGAACTGGTTTAAGAAATAGTCTTAATGTAGATTAAGGGTAATTTATTCTATTGCTCTCTCGTTCCTTATTTTACTTAAAAATTCGGGAGTAATTCCAAGATAGGATGCAATTTGTGTATTGGGTAATCGGTTAGCAAGGTTCGGATATTGATCCAAGAAACTTTCATAGCGTTGGTATGCCGTCGTGCTGAAAGTTTGAAGAAGTCGGTTTTGAAGTTCAATATATTTGTCTTCGATAATTACTCGGAAGTTCCTGTCAAACTTTGGATAATTGGTGTATAAATACCAAAGGTCGCCTTTAGATATTTGAAGAATAACAGAAGGTTCAACTGCCTCAATAAACAATTTGGAGGGTCGCTCTTTGTGTAAGCTGTCAATATCCGTAATCCAGTCGTCCTCGGCAGTAAATAGAAGGTTATGTTCTTTGCCAGAATTGTCCACTCCATAAGTTTTAAAACACCCATCAACAACGTAACTAAAATACTTGCAAGTGTCGCCCTCTTGTAAAATGTATTGTTTCCGTTTTATTTTACGCTCCGTCAACCGACTTGTCAAGGCTTCTTTTTCGTTGTCGCCCAAAGGAAGGTATTTGTCGAAATGCTTTATAATTTTTTCCATTTATTTCTGGTTCTCGGTCGTTTTTTGGGGTTGTTTATAACGGTTATATATGAGCAATAAAGTTATACAATCTATTATAATTTGCGGTATATGCCTGTGAAAATAACTTTACTATGCTAAGTGGGTAATCAGAAACAAATAAGTAACGAAGTTTTTGAGGGAAATATCCACTTTCATTTAATTACTGATAAATTCTGGGATATTAAAAAAGTATGGAAATACGGTATAGAGTTGTAAGCAATAAGCGGAATTCATCCAAGGGAAGAAAATTTCAAACCCTCTTCGGCTTTTTGATGTAAAAAGAATTGCTTTAAAAAATCCAAGGTCAATTCCCTCCTACCTCACAAAGTACATTACCAAAAACATAGCTCAATTCAGTTGTCAAGTATGGAATTGCTCTCAAGGTGTTTCAAACTTAAACACGGGCTTTTATACTGGAATGGAGTTCCTTAAAGAGCTGCAAAGTTTAAAAGGGAAAGAGATAAAAGTAATCCCTATGGAATATACAATCCTCCACCTCATTCCCTTAGACAAAACAACATTTAGGTTTTACGACCGATTAAAAGAAAAAAATCAATCAATAAAATTTAATCAAAACAACTTATGAAAAACAGAATAGAAAAAGAATTAGAGAGAAACAATCAGCCATATTTGGCTTTTTATAAAATGCCAGATGGAGAGGAAAAGTATAGTATTTCTAATTTTTCATCGGCAGAAATGGAGTTAGTAGTTTTAGCTATTTACTCAAATCCAATATTAGAAATATTCCTTCAAGGTGCAATAAATATAGCTAAAGAAATAAATCACGAAGAAAAATTGAAATAGCTTTTTACTTTGCAAAATTCCAAGTTAAATACTCCCACACTTTTCACAATAAAATTGATTTACCAAATGTTGTGGATTGTTTGGGACTTTGACTGTGTATTAATTGTAAAGGCAAGTTATAGGGATAATTCTTTTAAGGCTGGTTTCATTTGAAAGCTTATTGTAATTATAAATTAAAAAAGAAATGTTTCAATTTGTTAGTTTTATTTTAATTGTTTTATGCCAAATAACGTTAAAACAATCAATTCAGAGCCTTCTTTTTGCAAAAAGGATTTTTTTAAAATTAACAATTCAATTCTAAAATTGATAATGTTTACTTAAGCCTTATTCCGATTAAAATCTTTTTAAAAACAACATGATATTAAAAATATACATTTCCTATAATTTTCCCTTGACTTTGAGTTGTCAATGTAAAAGTAACCGCTCTTTCGCTTACTTGGCTTATAGTAATTGAATGCACTATAGTTGAATTTGATTTCTTTATTCTTAAATCAATATTTTCAATACTCTCATCAATAAATGAACTTCTAATTTCATTTATTTTTACCGTATTTTCAATTGTAGACTTCATTTTATTAAGTAACTTAGCTCCAACATTTTCAGAATAATAAATTTTTTTATGAATTACATTTTCAAAGACTTTTATTAAAAAATCATTCGACATAATATAATTTGTAATCTCTATTAAAAACTTATTTAGTTTAAAATACGTGTTTAATAGTTTAACAAAGTCATCTTGCAAACTTTCCAATTGAAGTGCGTCAATAACTTCAGACATATGATTTCTGCCATTTTCATTTACTTCATTATTATTTAATAATGCAAAGCCAATATTAATTTTATCCAAAATATCATATAATAAAGGATTTCTATCAAGAGAATTGTGTAATGACCAGGTACAATAAAAACGTAAAGTTTCATATTTGTTCTTATTTTCTTCTAATTCTAAAAGAATCCTTGTTTCCCTCAGTAAAATGCCAATTCCATAAGTGTCTTTTCCATTTAAACATCCTAAAATTTTATCAAGTATTATTTGTCTTTCGTAAAGCATACAAAATTAAATTATTTTTTTCCTACTCTAATTTCAATTATAAGTTAGTTTTAAGAATCATTTTTAACAATTAGTAAACCTTTTTTTCAAACATATTTTTTTGATTATTTGGGATTTGTTCCAATTTTTAAGATTAAACAAATAAAAACAATTAAATAAAAAATGTCCCCGCCCTTGTCCCCTGAAAATAAAAAGCCTGTCAAACTAACTGTCTGACAGGCTTTCTGACAAAATGCTGGTAGTCCCTGAAGGACTCGAACCTTCGACCTACGGTTTAGAAAACCGTTGCTCTATCCAGCTGAGCTAAGAGACCATTTGTTTCATTTTTAATGAGATAAAACCAACTCAATATCTTGTGTCCCTGTAGGACTCGAACCTTCGTCCGCTGGCCAGCGGATTAGAAAACCGTTGCTCTATCTCCCGAAACTTCGGGAAGCTAAGAGACCATTTGTGGCTTTATCTCCCAATACTTCGGGAGGCTAAGTGCCCAAAATCGAGGTGCAAATAAAGGACTTTTGAACTTTTTTGCCAAACTTTTTATTTGAAATTATTCATCGCTTTGATTTAAAGCATTTTTACTTGCATTTTCTTGGTTCAAACAGAGCTAGAAACTGAAGGTGGGGTGTAAATTGATGTTTTTTTAGGCTGCTGGCTGCTGGCTGCTGGCTGCTGGCTGTTGGCTGCTGGCTGCTGCCTCTGGCTGCTGGCTGCTGGCTGTTGGCTGTTGTTTCTCTTAGATTGTTGTTTCATCTTTGGGCAAGTTTTTTTGTTTAATCGTTTATGCGTTTAATCGTTTAAGTTCTATGGTCTGGTTTCTGGATTCCCGCCTTCGCTGAAGCTCCTTCGGGCAGGCTGGATTCTGGATTCTGGATTCTGGACTCTTTCTCGCTTCTCGTTTCTCGTTTCTCGTTTCTCGCTTCTTAATTTCGGTTCAAACCGACCCAAAAACCAACGACCAACGACGAATGACCAAAGACCAACTACAAATGACAAACGACCAAAGACCAAACCAAAGACCAACGACAAATACCCAAAGACATTCTACTCCAATTGCTTGGTAATAGCTTCAAACTTGTTGATTAGGTTATTGACCTCGCTTTGTTGTTTATTGATTTGCTTGGGTCTTATGTAAAACCAATTAAATAGAATCCAAAGTGCCGTAATAACATAGGCTAGGATTCCGATTAATGGTTTCATTCTGGAAGTGTATTCGTACATGTAAAGCGCCAATCCTGTTGAAAGTAAAATGAAATAGAGGTTCAATAAAGTGCTTTGCATAAATTGCTGTTTGGCTTTTATGGCTAATAAATCTTTGAGGTAGTCTTTATTGCTTTGCCAATTCTTTCCGTTTTTGAAAAGTGAATAGCTCTTATTATAAACAAAAAGGAAAATAGTCATTGCCAAAATGATTAGTATAATCCCAATTTTTGTACTAATAAATTGTGGTTGGTATTTCACCCAAATTAAAATTATGAAGATGGAAGTTGCCAAAAGCAAAATATTGGTGAGCAGCAATTTTCTCAAATTGGCCTTCTTTAATTTCTTTACCTGCACTA
The DNA here is from genome assembly GCA_021740845.1 of Bacteroidia bacterium. GTDB lineage: Bacteria > Bacteroidota > Bacteroidia > UKL13-3 > UKL13-3 > B1. Next base: position 59,016 of record JAIOYZ010000001.1, on the reverse strand, counting down.
ACAAATTTTCTGTATTTGGTGGTGGTGAAGTTTGCTTTGCCCACAACTCATTGAAGTTTATATTAGTATTCATGGCTGGCAAATTTTTGAGTTAATTTTTCTTTTATTCTATGTATCCTAACGCGGATATTGGCGTCTGATAGTCCAACAATATTGGCTATTTCTGCCTGCTTTATGTTTTCCAATTCAAGAGAAATAATCACGCGATCCATCTCTGGCAATTCTGAAATGCATTGGTATAAAAATTGAATTTGTGGTTCCTGGCTCTCTGGTTTTTCCTCTTCCAAATTAATTGGCATCTCCGATTTTGGAAATCGTTTTTGCTTTTCAATTTGTCGCAAACAATTGTTGGTGGCTATTCTAAAAATCCATGTGCTTATGCTCGACTCATTTCTAAATTTTGGAAGCTGCTCCCAAACAATTATAAATGTTTCTTGAGCCATATCCTTTGCAATATCTGCATCGTTAACATATCCCATGCAGAGCCGGAATATCTTTTGCCAATAGGTTTTATATAGTTCTTCGAAATTTACCACGAGGTAGATTTTTTGGATTTTATATAAGCAACCATTCCAAAAAGGAATAGGATAATTATTCCAATGGCTAAACTTTTAGTTGCAATTCCAATACCTGCTCCTATTAGGAGTGCTTGTTTGGTGGGAATAAAATAGATTAAGTTATTCATTCTTAGGATTGGATAAAGGTAGCAATTTGTTCAAAATACCAGTCTTGGTCGTCGTACATAATAAAATGCAAACCTTTGGTTGAGTAACGAAGACTGGCGTTTTCAAGGTTTTTGTATTGTTCAACAATTATTGGATTTACATTTTGGAAATACTCTTCCAATAAAATCAGAGAAGGACATTTGATAGATTTTATCTTTTCTCTTAAATCGGTATTCGAAAAATCACAATACATTTCTGCAAAGGTTTTTCTATCCGATTTTACACTCCAGCCAATCACCATTTCTTGCTTGGAGGTGTCGGCTAATAATTTGGGAATAGATTGTTTTTGCATTTGATAAAATTGTTCGTCGCTAGCAGTAGTCATTTGCTGAACCGTTGCGCTGCAATCTGTTTTTTCTTTAGCCTTAAATTTTGGGTCGAACAAAGCAGCCAAACAAGGAAGTGCATCTACCACAATTATTTTCCCAATAAGATTAGGGTAATCTGATGCTAAAGCCAATGCCAAACCACCACCCATGCTATGTCCGATGACGATGGGCTTTTCAATTTTATGGTCTTTAATATAAATGGCAATGCCTGTTTCCCAATTAACAAAAGTAGCATTGGGTTGTGGCTTTACTCCTGCAAAACCAGCCATGGTAAGGGTATAGCAGGTAAAGTCCTTTTCGTATTTCATTTTAGTTTCTTTCCACACATCGCCAGAGCTAGCAAAACCTGGAATAAAAATTATGGCCTGTTTTCCCTTACCGCTTATTTCTACCTCAAATGGATAAGTATTGTTTTGGCCAAATACGTTTAAACATAAAATAGAAAAAAGAATTAGGATCAATAAGAATTTTAGTTTGTTCATTTTGGGTGTATTAAAATTTGTTTGGTGTTTAGATACGAGCACCTATAAAATGTTACAAACTATTTTCGCTTTAATAATACGATGCCCGAAAAGCTTAGAGAATAGAGGAGAAAAATTTTCAATTAATTTTTAGTCTATCATAAAATTCTCTTTACTGCTCAAATTATTTTTACTTATTTTGCTTTAATAAAATTTACAAAATGGAGCATAGAATAGAAACCTTAGCAGATAAATTATTGATAGGAAAAAGCCTATACACTTCATACAAAAATGATCAAACTAGGGTGCTATGGCAAAGTTTTGGGCCCTTAATAGCATCTATAAAAAATCGGGTTGAACCAAACCTTTTTTCGATGCAAGATTTTGAAGGCATAGATGTGGCAAAGGATTTAACCTTTGAAACCATGTTTAAAAAATGGGCAGCGGTTGAGGTAACTTCCATAGAAAATATTCCTGATGGTTTAGAAAGCATAGAACTTAAAGGCGGTTTGTATGTGGTGTTTCTATACAAAGGCGGACCAGCAGGCGCGGCGGCAGCATTTCAATATATTTTCCAAACTTGGGTTCCACAATCAAAATATGTTTTAGACGATAGAATTCACTTCGAACTAATTGGTCCTAAATACAAGAACAATTCAGAAGATTCGGAAGAAGAAATTTGGATTCCGATAAGGGAAAAATAAGGCATTCCTAATCATTGAAAATTACGGTAAATCCATAATCAAAAAAAAAAGGTTTGAAATGCACAATTGCCTAAAAAAATTAAGGCCATAAAAACATGCATCATCAAATCCTATTGAGCTTTTTTGCGCTGCATTTAAATTTGGTTCAAACAGACAAAATATTTAAGTAATTGTTTTTTTTTCTTAGGTTCAAACCAAATTAAATGCAATTCGGTTTGAACCAAAAAACCGCGTATGCAAACACACCAAAACAAAACCAAAGAAAAAGCCATAGCCCAATCACCAAAAACAAATAGCTCTCTCCCATTAAAGAAATTCTACCTATCCCAAATACCCCAAGAATACCCATTTCATTAGGCTGCATTTTGCATGGTATTTTCTTTTGGAAATGCATGGGTAAAATATATATTTGATTTAGTCAATTAGACGAGGCTTCGATGAGAGAAAACATTTTCTTTTTACACAAAATGATTTTGCCTAGCATAGGGTTATCTTCAATTTTTGGGTGCATTGGGAGATTATATTGCGGGAGGGGCTTAAGGTTAGGCTTAATGCTAAAAGATACACTGCAAACATCAACAACAGACAATAAATGATAGAAGTTTTAGGCAATCATATAACAACTCGACTTGGAAACGACCTTGAAAATTTAGACAAGGTTCTTTCAACATTTAAGCATATCACCGCCAAACGAAACGAACAACTTTTAAATCAAGGCGACATTTGCAATTACGTTTATTTTATTGCCAAAGGCTGTTTACAAGTTTATGTTTATGACAAAGACTTTAACGAAACAACAAGAGACATAGTAATTGAAGACAATTGGTGTTCTGAACTTTTGAGTTTTGGAAGTGGCAATCCAGCGACGGAAAATATTAGGACGGTTGAACCTTGTGAACTTTTTGCAATTGACAGACAATCTTTTCAAACAATGATGGAAACTGTTCCTCAGTTCGACAAAGTGTACAAACAAATTCTTGAAGCCTCTTACGCCAATTCCGTCTATCGCATAAATACCTTTGTTTCACTATCTTCCTTAGAAAGGATAAAGTGGTTGATGGAATACCGACCAATGCTTATGACAAGAGTATCAAGTAAACTTATCGCATCCTATTTGGGTATCAATAAAGATGTTTTCAGCCGTCTAAAAGCACAGCTTTGAAATTGTAGACTTTTGTCATCATCCACAGAAATTTAATTGTTGAATTTTGCCTCATTATTAACAATTTAAATTTCAAAACAATGACAGAGTATTTATTATTATTTCGCAATGCAGGTGCCGAAAATGGCTACGTATCAACATCACAAGATATGGCTGAAGATATGCCGAAGTGGCAATCTTGGATTGGCAATATCGCAATGCAAGGCAAATTGGTTCATACAGCACCTATTCGCTATGACGGTACAATTGTAAACAACAATGAAGTAAAATTTGGCCCACATAAAGAAGCGGACAGTGTTTTGGTTTCAGGTTTTCTAATTTGCAAGTCAGACAACATAGAAGAAGTGCAAGAATGGAGCAAAACCTGCCCAATTCTGAAATACCCAATGAGTTCAGTTGAAATCAGACCAATTATTCCATTTCCAACAAACTAACAAACAAAACAATGGACAAAATTTTGAACTCAGGAAAATATATTTTTCCACTTTCGTTTTTGCTTTATGTTGGTTTGCATTTTGGTAAACCTGAAGTTGGGGCATCATTCGTGCCTGACTATATTCCATTTCCTTATTTTTGGAACTACTTTACATTGGTTTGTATTCTACTTTTCATTGTAAGTGCTGTAATTGGGAAATATGATAAATTAGCCTATACGTTGATGGCATTGTATGTTATCTTAATGGCAGTTTTGGTTCATTTGCCAAGAGCAATGGGACATGAGTTAGGAACAGAAAATATGACTGCCGATTTAATGAGAGAAAAGGAATTGGAAATGGTAAACTTTTTCCGAAATATAATGGTCACAGGAGCATTGCTGGCATTTGCAAAATTTGTAGCTAAAGACAAAAGAGTAATCGGTAAACTAACACGAGATTAAATTTTTCATGTCGGGACAATTATGTTCCGATTTTTTTTAATTTAGAAAAGTGGACAAAAAAGCAAATACGTCAATCATCGCACTGTCACTATTGCCAAATTTGCAATCAAGGGAAAATTGTATTCCTAAGAAACAGTATCATTGAACGCCAAAAATTCTTACCAAGAGGCAACAGCGCCAGTGCGCGAAACGATATGCGGCAGCTTAAAAGATATCACAGCTAACAATAAACAAAGCAAAAAAATGGGATTTGGTTTCAGTTTATTCTTCGTTTTTATCCTTGTACCATTGACAGTAATTATCATGGCGACTTGGTTACAAACTAGAAAGAAAATCTTTGGTAAAACCCTTATAATAATTTTGCTAGGAATATCCGGGCTTGGAGTTTTCATTTAGTATTTTATTCACCGAAGTTTAACAACGTTTATTTCAAAAAAAGAAAATGGAAGCCACTCCACAAATAGGCGACAGAAAAGAAAGCCGACTGCTAATCGAGTATCGCAGAAAATTTCACCCTACGCTTTCACACTTGTGCTGAGCATAATTTAAGTAGAAACAAACTTGGTAAGCAAAACTAACAAAAACAAAAAAGCAATTCGGTTTGAACCAAAAAACCGCGCCAGCAAACCACCAATACAGAAAGCATATATGTAATAGTCCAATAGAATTGGCCTAAACATCTATTGCGTCGGTAAATACCTTGTAAGTTTTGGCCTAGGTTATATAAACAGTTGGTATAAATACAAACAAAGAAAAAGCCTTAAGCCAATCACCAAAAACAAATACCCTACTCTATTTAAGTAAATCTACCTATCCCAAATACCCCAAGAATACCCATTTCATTAGGCTGCATTTTGCAATGTATTTTCTTTTGGAAATGCATGGGTAAAATTTATATTTGATTTAGTCAATTAGACGAGGCCCTATGAGAAAAAACAACTTCTACATATATAAAATGATTTTGCCTAGCTTAGGGTTATCTTCAATTTTTGGGTGTATTGGGAGATTTTTTTGCGGGGAAGCTGAAAGTTACCAGCAAGCAAACAGGCGATAACAATGACCGATTTTACAGAAAAATTTAGGACATACAGTAACACAGACTTACTTAAAATTATTGATAGTCCAGACGACTTTCAACCATTAGCAGTTGAGACAGCAAAAACAATCTTTGCATCTCGACAACTAAGTGACAGGGACATTGAAATTGCGACTGCGGAACTTGATGCACTAAAACAAGAAAAAGAAGCAAAAGACCAAAAGAGAAAGGACGTAGAAAACAAAGTGAAAAATATTGCAGCTTCGGTTTTTTCAACTGTTAACCCTATTCAAGCCGAGACACCAAACTCTGACAAGATTATTAAAATCGTAAGTATTGTTTTCGGTGGACTTTTCCTGTTTCAACTCTACAAAGAATTTGGAATGATTAGCTTTATGTTTACTGACAGCGGAGCAAAATGGGACTTTTGTATGGTTTTGTATTTTTTACCGTTGCTTATTGTTCCGACAGTGACAATTTTGTTTTTCAAACGTAAAAAAATAGGGTGGACACTTTTAGCAATTTTTCTATCGTATTCGGCTGTTAGTTCTATTGGACTTTTTATTTTGACGCTAAAAAGAGAACCATCAGCTTTTCCTGCACTGGACAACATATTTCCTCAGACTTCACCGACAACACATATTATGACATTGCTGTTTTTTGCAGGGACACTTTGGACAATTTGCAATGAAGAAATTAGGGAAATTTACTCGGTGGACAAGAAATATATGTTTAGGACAATCGGTATTATTGCAGCATTAACAGCATTGACGACTTATGGAATATTTATGTAACTCGACAGAATTGCCAGCTGGTAACAGGCGCCTTGCAATATTGCCGAAACTGTTATTGTTGATTGTTTTGTGTTACGCAGATTTTTATATCTTAGCTGAAACATACGCCTACGCATCTGGCAACATCGCAAGGCGCCAAAACGTTATGTGTAACCTTAGCAGACACGAAACAGACAACGAAAACATCAAAGCGGCATGACAGAAAAAAAACCGACATCATTCAAAATTTTCATTGCAGTAATTACGATTACGGCTTTAGTTTTCTTGACAGCTACCTTTTTTTCCTATTATCAGGTTGACAAGAAATACTCTATGATTTTAGCATTTTTTATGTTTGTTGCTTTAGCCTTTACGACAGTTGGAATTTATACAGGTTTTAAGCACAAGACAGACGAAAAAAAATCAAAAACGCAAAATAGAATTGGACTTATTAGCAACTTGTTAATATTCCTATTTACAATTGGACTTATGGCATTTGCCGCATTGACAAAAGCAAGCTAATGGAAAACAATTGGCGACATAAGACACTTGAAAATCTTGAGAAAAAAGTTTGGCCGACATTAAGTTCTGACGAAGGTTCATATTTAATAAAGACTTGTAATTCGTTACGCAAAAAACAACTTCAAGATTTTACGACAGAAGACTTGCGAATAATGATTGGACAAGAAATTGGGCTTTATTTTTTAATGCCTTTAGCAATTGAAACCTTAACAGACGACCTATTAGCGGAAGGTGATATTGGACCGTTATTAAAAAATGTTTTAGAAACAGACACGAAATTTTGGGACGACAATAAAAATTACTGGCAACAATTAAACGAAATAATCAAGGACAGACGACATGAAATTGAAAAAATGAAGTTTGACATTTCTAAATTTGACAACTGCAAACACAGATAATGAGAAGAAAGGCTTCACATAACAGCACCTGCAAGAAATTGGCGGTTCAGTGGTTAATTGAAGCTCTGTGCTTCGTATCAAGTTCATTACAGGCAGATAGTTTTGTGCTTCGGATTCGCCGAATTGCAGCAAAACTTTAGATAAAATTTAAAAATGACGAAAGATCACAATAAAGTCTGGTATGCCTCATACGGCTCCAATTTACAAATGGAAAGGTTCTTATGTTATATAAGAGGAGGCCAACCCTATGGTAGACCAGATATTTATGAAGGATGTCTGGACAAAACTCTACCAGAAGATAATGAGGAATTCTACATATGTAGTCGGCTTTATTTTGCAAAAGAATCGAGTGGTTGGAACAAAGGTGGGGTTGGTTTTATTTCTAATACCTTTGATAATAAAAGTCAAACCTTAGCTCGCATGTATCTAATTACCAAAGAACAATTCGTTGATGTTGTAAAACAAGAAACAAAATTCAAAGGGAATCTAGAAATCAATTTCGATGAATGCATAAATAATGGTTCGTTGATTTTTAAGGACCCATCGTGGTATGGAAATCTAATATACTTAGGAGAGCAAAATCAACAACCAATTTTCACCTTCACATCTAAAGAAGATTTCTCTCACCTGATAAACCGACCTGACAGAAAATATTTAAAAACCATAATTGAGGGAATCAAAGAGGTTTTTCCTTTTGATGATAATGAAATTTGTGACTATCTATTTCCATTAGAAGGAATAGAAGGAAATTATACCAGAAAAGAGCTTTTAGACCTTATAAACGGATAAAAATAACACTAAAATCATAGCCCCCTGAGGGATGCTTTGCTTGATTTACAAACCCTCAGCCTACCAATAAATACCAAATACCTTTGGAGCCAACATTTAGTTTCAATTATACCTGAAAAATAAATTCTTCTAAGCAGATTATTCAATCGAAAGTTAAAAATCAAATCTAATAATCCGTCAAACATTAAATCTGATTAATGATTCACTATTCAATCCATCCAACTCCAACAGAAATTCTATCCTACCTGTAAACCTAAAATGAAATTGTCTTTAGGATTAATTAAATTCAACACCAAACATGAAATTTACCGTTCTATAGTTCACAAAATAATTAACTGGATAGTAAGAATAATTATATACCATATCATTTCCTCCTCCAAATTGAATCTTATTAATAAAATTAAATCTGTTGTTTAATTTATATTTCAAAGCCATTTCCATCATATAAACATTATTCCATGTTTTTAATTCACCTGGTGGAATGAAAAACCCTTTATTGATTATCGCTCCAAGTGAGAATGCCAAATCTCTTTTTACCTGAAATTTAACCCCAGCTGCTCCTCCAAATTGGTATAATTTAGAATTAAATCCTTTTTCGAAGTTGTCACTACGACCAGTTATTTGAAAAGCATAATTTAGACCACAATAAAAGTATTTTCCTACTGGGAAATTAACTTGAGAATTAAGCCCCCATCCAGTATTCCCTCCAAGATTCATAACTGGACTTACATAACCTAAACATAAACTTGGTGCAATTTTTATTTGTGGTATTTTAACTGTTATTGTTTTAGGCTCTTTAGTTTGGGAATAACAAATAATCGCTAAGGTTATCAAAAAGCCAAATAGGATTAGTTTCTTTTGTTTCATAATTTTAAAATATTTTCAAATCAAATCTATTTGTTTTTGGAATACTTATTAAATAAATGATCTCAAAACTTCCCACCCAAAAAAAAAGGGGAAAAGAACCTTCAGCTCTTCCCCCCTATTTTTATTCAGTTGCTAATTACCTTGTGATAATTAATTTTCTGGTGATGGTGTTTTCGCCTTCTTGGATCAAGAGGATATAAACTCCTTCGGCTAATTGACTGCAAGGCATTAGAATATTCTCTTCTGTTGCTTTTGTTGCAATCAATTCTTTTCCGTTAAGGTCTCTTAATATTAGGTTCGAACCAACTCTTAAACCATCTACAAACACCACCTCTTGCGCTGGGTTTGGATAGATATTGATGTTTGAAACACCATATCCTTGTAAGCCCACACTTGGCTGATTGATGGTGAAATTAATGGAGTCTTTACATCCTGTTGCATCGGTTATGCGTAGCAAATACGTTTCCGGACAAAGGTCGTTATAGACATGTACAGAATCTGTAATTTGAATATCTACACCTGTTGGATTGTTTGTCCAAGATACGTTTGTAAATATAGGAAGTGTAGCACCACTAATAGCAACTCTTAAACTTTTGCAGGCAATAGAATCTTGTGGATTTAATACCGTATACGTGATTCCTATATTGCAATTATTGATAAGTATTTGCGTGCAAAAACTGGTATCTGTACAATTGTTTTTTGTAATAATGGCCGCATAATTACCGCTTACTGTTGGCGTATAACTGCTATTGGTTTGGTTGGCAATTAAGCTATTAGTAGTACAATTATACCAAACATAGTTGGCACCAGTCTCCAATGATGTTAAGGTATTTCCAGCTTTATTGATACCTCTATTTATTTGTTGAATAGTTAGGTTCAAAACGATTATACTATCACAGCCAGTGGCACTTGCGCCAAACAAAGTATCTCTATAAATGCCTGTTTGCGTATAGGTTTTATTTCTATAAACAAATTGCTTGCATACATCTGCACTTACATTAGAAACGCTAGGTGTGCCAGAAAATACAGTTAAATTTAAGGTCACCAAACTATCGCAACCAGCTGCATTTATTAAGGTATCCTCGTACTGACCAGTTTGAGAATATACCTTTCCAAAAATGCTTATTAAACCACAACCTGAGCGAGTGATAACAGACGAACTAGTTTGTTTTAAACTTAGGTTCAGCCTAATGGTACTATCGCATGCAAGGGAACTTAGAACGGTCCTGTAATAGGTACCAGCGGCGGTTAAACTTTGGCTACCAAAAACATAGGCTTTGCCGCTACATAAACTTGCATTTACAATTACCGTATCCAAGCTAATAGTTAAGGTTGGCGAAACAGAAGGACAAGCAGCGCTACCGTTATTAAAATATTGGGCAAAATAATTTCCGCATTTAGTGCTTAGGTAATTAATGTTTCCAGTGGTACTACTCGAATCAACTGCCACTCCATTTCTAAATAATTTAAAACCATTAAAAGTGGAGCTAGCAGTGATTCTTGAAGTTGCTTTGGTGTAAGTTAAGGTTGGACCGACGCCGCCTGCAGGGTTTACAGTAATTTTGATACTATAATTTTCTATACCACAATTGGTATTTAAGGTCATGTTATAAAGTGTATCTGTTAGGTTCAAACTGTTTATTCTTAAAAATGAATCTGTGCTTAACACGGTTCCATTTTTAGAAAAGGAGAAACTTCTGCCTGCAACATTTGCAAAATGATACGTTAATAGCAAGCTGCTGCCTTGGCAAGCACTCACGTTTAAAGGATGTGAGAGCAAGGAAGGCATGGCATATAGTTTACTCACTTCCACTGCTGATAATTCTCTATTGTAAATCTTTACATCATCGTAATTTCCTACACCCGGCTCATTGCCATCTGGTCTGTTTCCAAAATAGGTAATTGGGTGAACAGGTACGCCAGTTTGGGTAAATTTAAGAACACCATTAACATATACTTTTACAGTACCTGTAGAGCTAATGTGGTAAACTAAATGGTACCAAAGGCCAGTAGTTATGTTTTGATTAGTATTAACGCCTCCATTAGCTGTATTTGTTCCGCAGATAAGCCATCCACTTGGATCTACATATAGGTATTTGGCAATATTACCATTGGCTTGATTATTAGAAACAATGGTTCTAGCACCAAAATAACTGGCAGAGGTTCTTTGGTACCAAAGTGAAACGGAAACATTGGTACTTGGAATGGCGGTATTAGGATAAAATAAATTTCCTAAAGAAGCCACGTTTAAGGCTGCATTTGCTTTGCCAGTTCTACCTGTAGCTTGGGTAAATGTACCTATAAAACCAACAGACTGATTTGTTACTAAATCTCTTCTATTGTCCTCCACATTAAGTGTCCAATAGCGAATCATGCCATCGTTTAGGTTTGTTCCTTGGTTTTTCAATTTAATATTTATCGTTTCAATTTCGCATGATCTTATAATGCGGTAACCTATTAAAGTATCAGTAGATAAAAGAGGATTGAAATTAAAGGAAGTATCGTTTGACACTACAACCCCATTTCTTAAAAACTGGAAACTTGAGATGGAATCTTTTTGAAACTGAAATGCAAAAGGAGCATTTGTTCCGATGCAATAATTGCTCAAATCTGGCATGCTAAGTAAGCTTGGAGATTTATAAATTGCCTTTGCTTGATTTGCACTAACAGCAGTTTCATAAACTTTAATATCATCGTACCAGCCAATAGCACTGTTGCCATTATTGTTTACTCCATTATTACCAATATTATCTGGGTTGGCAGTATTGATAGTATTTCCACTAGAGATTAAGTTTCCATTTGCATAAAATGAAAAATTGTTTCCATTTCTAACCAAGGTAATATGGTTCCATTCATTTGCACCTATTGAAAAACCATTGCCAATTGTTGCTCCTGCACTTGTAAAAACATAAATGGAATTGGAGCCCGTTTTTGCAAGGATTATAGAACCAGTCGCAGTTGTTGAATTGCTGGCAATTAAGTTCAATTGTCTTCCATAACCGTTCACTTCCATTTTGTACCAAAAGGAAATGGTATAGGTGCTCATTATAGGCAGATTGGTTTTTAAATAGGTATTATTAATTAAACCATTAAAGAAAGAACCATTGGCATTTCCTGCCCTACCTGGCCAACCTGTTACTTGTAAACTTCCAACAGGGGTTATGGTATCGTTGCCAATTAAACTAATTTGTCCTCCAGCAATATTGCCTGTCCAATATCTAATTAAACCAGCATTGGCTTCTATGCTACCCGAATTGCTTAAGTTAAGTTGTGTTATAAAATTACATCCATTGGCATTTAAAGTGGTATCAAAATAAGTACCCGGATTGGTATATGTTTTTCCGTTATAGCTATAAGAACCACAAAACGAATCGTTAACAATGGCGCTTGTTGGGTTTACAATAAATGGAAATTTGTATTCTTCGTAAGCGCATTGGCTATAAATTTTAAAACTCACCAAACTATCAGTTGTGGCCATGTTATTAATAGTTAAGGTACTGTCTGAACCAAACAAAACACCATTTCTATAAGATTGTATTTGCGTGCTTACTTGTTGGTTCAAACCGATTTTAAAAATGCCTGAATCTCCTTTGCAAAAGGCTTTTTTAGAAGGCAACTCATAGATGCTTGGACGCATAGGTAAATTGCGGATATCATTTGCAGATAAAACGGTATTGTAAACGCGGATATCATCGTATGAACCAATACCAGGAGTATTGTTATTGTTAGTTATGCCATTTCCAATTCTTGTAATACCAGAAAGGCTCACGCTATTGATAGTTAATTGCAAATTTCCGTTTAAGAAAATTTGTGCCACCCCTGCACTGCTTAAGGTATAAGTAAAATGATACCATTTGTTGGTGGTAAGAGTGCCTGTGCCAGAAAAATTTGCACCCGCAGCATTGTTACCTTTAATAATACCATTTGGGTCAATGTATAAATAGTAACCGGCATTATTGGTTAAATTATTGCTCAAAAGGCTGCGCGTATTTGTATATCCAGAAACATAATAATACCAAAACGAGATGGTGATATTACTAGCTGGAAGAGCTACTGTTGGCCTAAAAACATGATTTCCGGCAGCAATATTAAGTGCTGCATTTGACATTCCAAATCTATCTACAGTATAAGGCAAAGATGGGTGTGTTAATAGAGTTTGGTTTGAAATAATATCGCGTACAGAATCTTGTTTATTCATAGTCCAATAGCGAATTAAGTTGGCACTTAAATTATTGAACTGGCTATTGTTTACGCTTAGGTTCAAATAAACAATACTATCGCAACCAAATCTATTTACAAAAGTGTCGGAATAGCTACCAGAAACATAGTAGTTTTTGTTTCCTACTTTTACACCACAAGTTGTGGAGCTAATATGAATGGTATCTTTTTGATTCACTTTAAATTTCCAAGCAACCGTTTCTACAAAACATTGACTGCTAATGGTAACACTAATTGCAGAATCCATAATGGCAGCTGTTTTGGTATAAGTAGGCGAATTGGCACCCACAATATTTCCATTTAATTTCCAAGTATAAATGGCATTGGCATTAGAATGATTGGCTTGAAAACTCAAAGGAGAATTTAAACAAGAGCTTGTTGGAATAGTGTAATTAGAAAGGCTACCATAATCGTAAATATATTTGGCTTGAGCCGAAGTTAAGAAGGCATTGTAAATTTTTATATCATCAAATTTTCCGGTAGCACCTTGGGTTTCAAAACCAGGACGGTTATTTCCAAGACGGTCGAAATTAGAAAGGGCGAGGTTATTTCCATCGTAAACAAATTCACCGTTTACAAATAAGCTAAAAGATGCGCCGTTTCTGGCAAGTACAATGTGACTCCATGTATTTTCTACTAAGGTAATTCCGCTACCAATTGGAGAACCCGTAACCGACCAAGGGTATAATTTACCACTAGGATTATCGGTTAATAATAGAGGATGCCCTGCAGGTGTAGTGCTGGTATTGCTCCCAATTAATACATTGTTATTGCCACCATTTTTTACATAATAATACCAGAAGGAAATGGTGGTAGCACCAGAAGGCAAATTAGCTTCTGGTTGAAGTTTAATCAAACCTGTTCCATTATTAATTCTAAAAGCGCTGTTGGGATTTGCAAATCTATCCGTATCGTGACTTGCTTGAACAAGGGTAAGCGTAGAACTATTTTTAAGATCTGTAGTATTACCATTGGCCGACCAATATCTTATAAGGTTAGCATCTAAATTAAGATTTCCGTAGTTTGTAGTTATGGTTCTTGGCAAACCACTGCCACAAGCGGTATTTACATAAACAGAAATTACACCACTGCTAGTTCCTGGAGTAATTGTTATGCTTCTTGTTGTAGAAGTTCCAGAATAACCAGAAGGCAAAGTCCAAGTATAAGAAATTGCACCAGGAACAGAATCTACTGAATAAACAACAGGCGAAGAATTGCATAATTTTATTGGTCCTGTTATGGGGCCAATCTCTGCGCAGGTGCCAAGTTTAACCATATAATGAGTTGAAATACCATTGGCACTAGTTCCAAAAGCATATTGATTTTGGCCATTCAAAGTAGAGGCAATGCTTAAGCCATAATCGTCGGCTAAATAGCCAAGTTGTTTTACCCAAACATAGTTACCACTAGAATTAAGTTTACTTACAAAAATATCTGTAAAACTTGGACAAACAATTTGTGAGGCAGCTGTACCAATAGGAAATTGCGAAGTACCTTGAAAAGAACCAATGGTATAAACATTTCCAATGGTATCCAAAGCTATTCCATAGGCATTGTCTAAACCACTTCCACCAAGAGCTTTCACCCAAATAGCAGAAGCTTGGTTGGTATCTAATTTAGAAACAAAAGCATCGCTACTGTTAGCCGTAAAGTTTTGTGCAGTGCCATTTGGATTTAAATTAGCGATTCCAGTAAAGTAACCACAAGTAAAGAGAGCACCTTTTCCATCCAGTTTAATTTTATTGATATTATCGCCAGTTCCACCACCAATTTTCTTGGCCCAAACGGTAGTTCCAGCAGTGTTTACCTTCATTACAAAAGCATCTTGCCCGCCGTTTGAAGTTAAAAGTAATCCATTGCCAAAACCGGCATTGGTTCCATTAAACAAACCAGCCACATAAACATTGCTATTATTATCTACATCCATAGTAGTACCAGCATCATTAAAAGCGCTACCACCAAAAGACTTCACCCATTGCAAAGCAAAAGCCGAATTGTATTTCACCACAAAACCATCTTCCGAACCAGCAGCCAAAAGACTATTGTTCCCACCCAAAATATTAAAGTTTACAGTGGTATTGTTATTAGGACTAGAATACAAACCTGTTAAATATATATTACCTGCATTATCCACCTTCACCGCTTTACCATTGTCGTTGCCACTGCTACCAATCTTGTAAGAATTTATGTGATAGCCATCACTATTAAGTCTAACTAGAAAAATATCTGAGGAGCCACCGCTTGAAACCAAAGGGAAATTTCCATTGGGCACAGAAACATTCATGGTACCCGTAAAGAAACCTGTAAGCAAAATATAACCCACATTGTCTACCGTTATATCGTTTACGCTTTCAGCTAAGGTACCACCCAAGCGGTAGGCCCAAATAATATCACCAAAGCTATTGTATTTGGCAATAAAGGCATCGTATTGCCCAACAGCAGAAAGCAGTTTTTCTGAAGGACCATGATCTAAATCGATGGTGCCATAAAAGTAGCCACCTACAATTAGGTTGCCCGAATTATCTAAGGCACTCGAAGTAATTTGGCCATACCCTCCAGTGCCAAAATTAAAATGTTGCCAATTGGTAAAAGGTGTTTGTGCTTTGGCAACAAATAGCAAGGACCACACACAAACCAAAAGAATTATTTTCTTCATATATTACTAATTTTCCTCAAAAGTGAGGGTAGTATTTCCAGCTATTTTGCTTGTTTTGTGAAACCTTGTTTTTAGTAAATGAAACCTTGCTTTGACTTTATAAAAAGATTTGGTTCAAACCAAAACCCTAAAAAACTGGGTTGGTATAGCCATTTTGGGGTTTCATTAGAAAAAAAGCAAGTTTTACAAAAACCAAATAGAGCCTTTGATATTAAAATTATCTTTGTATGAATTACCCTATTGTGAAACGTTTATTTACTCTTTTCTGCATTCTGTTTTCGGTTTTGGCTCAAGCACAGCAGCCCTATTTTATCCCTATAAACGATGCCACAGGATTGCCATCCAATAATGTTTACAATGTGGTTCAGGATGGAAAAGGATTTATATGGATAGCCAGCAACGAAGGACTTTGCCGCTATGATGGCAAAAATTTTAAATCGTATAAAAATCCCGCGCAAACCTCTTTGCCAGGAAGTAATATTCAGGAAGATAGCAAAGGAAGAATTTGGTACCAAAATTTTGATGGCTTTTGTTATTATGTTGTAAACGATGCGATGTACGCCTTGCAACAAAATACACCCATTGGCTTTTTTCCAATTGGCATCACCCCCGATAATATATTTTTGGTTCAAGCCGCTGGAATAGATGTTTTTGATATTAATACTTTAAAATTAATAAAAACAATTCCCTTTCCACTTAAAAACAAAGACCTTTCCCACACGGCAACATGGGAAAATAAATTCTACTTATTAGGAAGCGAAGGACTTTTTTTTATTGATAAAACCTTACAGTTTAAAAAGCTTAACGTAGATATTAAAGAAGGCAATTTTAACCAGATTCATATTTGTAATGGCAATATTGTTTTAAGTAGCAGATTTAATGAAAAGGGCTTGTTTGCTATATTAGATGAAAAACAAAAGATAGAAAGAATCTATTTGCCCGAATTTACCTTTATGCACGCCATCTATTTTATTGACAATTCTTATTGGGCACTTACACCCAAAGGTGCCTATATTTTTAGAGAAGGTAAGTTTATAAACCACGTTTTTCCCTCCAGTAGTTTATCAGCAGTATGCAAAGATAGAAGTGGTAATATTTGGTTAAGCACCACGCAAAATGGCCTTAAATTAATTCCCTCTCTGCAAACCACATTTACTCCAATAGTTCGGTTTGAACCAAATTTAATAGAGAAGTCGGAAAAAGGATTTTTGTTATTTACCCAGAGTGGAGAAATTGTTCCTTTGGACGCTAAATTTAAGGAACAAGAAATATTGTATAAAAGTGCTAGTAAGGCATCATTTTACTATTCGTACCAAGACACGAGCAATAAAATAGTAATAGCTTCTTCATCGGGTGTAAATGTATTTTCTACACAACCTTTTAAAAGCACTTTATTCAACCAAATTGCCGTAAAAGATGTGGTTAAATTGGATCAAAAATACTATGCCGTTGCCAGCAGTGGCAATGCTTGTTTGTATAAATCTCCTAATGCAAATGCCAATTACAAATCGTATTGGGACCCCTTATTTTATGGAGGAAATGGTCCAATAAAGGATACTTTAGTTTCATTTATGACCAGCGTTAGAGCGAAAACTATTGCTTACGATACGGTTGCTAAAGCCATTTATGTGGGAGCAAATGTTGGCCTGTTTAAACAAACCATAAACAACAGAATAGAAATAAAACATCATGGAGAGCAATTGTTTATTTCTAAGTTGGTAGGCTATGGACAAAGCATATTTGCCTTAAATACCAAAGGAGAACTTTTAAAGCTGCAAAACGATTCGGTAATAAGAGTTTTGAACCAACAAAAGAACATTCAAATTAGCGAAATAAAGGCAATCAAAGCATTTGGAAAACACCTTTGCATTATGGGCGAAGACAGGCTTTTAGTATTAGATATGAACGATATATCTAAACTTGTTTATAGTCTAGAAATTCCCATTAAAACATCAGAAATAAGCGATTTAATTTTGCTTGACGAGCAATTGCACCTATTGGTAAAAAATGGAGTTATTAGCAGTCCTATTTTTAACCAAAACAAGCAAAAGAAGCAGGCATTTTTTGCGGTTACGGGATACGAGTTATCAGGCAAAAGCTTAAATACATTGCCGGTAACATTAACTCATAATCAAAATCAAATTACCCTACAATACGCTATTTTAAACTTTGCATCTGTAAACCCAAGTCATTTGTGGTATAAGATAAATGAAGAAAATTGGGTTCTGTCTGATCCAAATTTACGCAGCTTACAATTTGCCTATTTGGCACCAGGGAAATACCGCATTCAATTCAAATTAAACGATAAACTTTTGCCCGATGATACGGTTGAATTTACCATTGAAAAACCCATTTGGCAGCAACTTTGGTTTCAATTGCTTTGCGGCCTTGGTTTATTGGGTTTAGGCATAAGTTATTATAAATGGCAAATAAGTATTTTGGTAAAAAAGAACCGACTCACAACGGAGAAAATGGAGCTAGAAAATGCCTTAAACATGAGTCGATTGCGTTCTATAAAATCGCAGATGAACCCACACTTTTTTTACAATGCACTCAATACAATTCAATCGTATATTTTTACCAATGACAAAAAAAGGGCGAGCAATTATTTAGGAAAATTTTCTAACCTAACCCGCATGATTTTAGAAATGAGTGAAATGGATTTGGTAGGTTTGACCCAAGAATTAACCGCCTTAAAACTCTATTTAGAACTAGAGCAAATGCGCTTTGAAGAAGACCTAAGATGCACACTTGAAGTAGATGAAGAATTGGATGAAGAAATGATAAAACTGCCACCCATGCTTATTCAACCCTTTATTGAGAATGCCTTAAAACATGGGCTCATGCATAAAAAAGGAAACAAAGAACTACTTGTAAAATTTGAAAATTACGAAGAAGGTTTTATAAAAGTAATTATAGACGATAATGGAATTGGCAGAGAAGGTTCTGCCCAACTCAATCAAAACAGATTGGTGAGTCATCAATCTTTTGCAAGCTCAGCAAACGAAACCCGTTTGTCTATTTTAAATAAAGGAAGTGGCAATCATTTTGGGTTGGATATTCAAGACAAGAAAAATGAGGATGGAACAAGCAATGGCACTAGAGTCAGTTTAATTATTCCAATAAATTAAGACATTTTATGAGTTTAAAAGCAATAGTAATAGACGACGAACGCATGGCAAGAACCTTACTCAAAGGCATGATTGAGGAATTGCGTCCTGAGGTTTCTGTGGTAGAATTATGTGCAGATTTACCATCTGGCATCAAAGCCATACACAAACACCAACCCGACTTTATTTTCTTAGACATAGAAATGCCTGGACATAGCGGGCTAGAAATTTTGTCATTTTTAAACGAAAAGGACATTAATTTTTCTATCATCTTTACAACAGCATATAGTCAGTATGCGGTGCAAGCATTTAAGCTCTCTGCCCTCGATTATTTATTAAAGCCAGTTACTGCAAACGATTTAGAAACGGCCATTGATAGGGCGATAAAAAACAAAACACCCTTGCAAGGAATTTCTGAGTTCAAAGAAAATTTTAAAACCGACGGCAGCAGAAAGCTGGCTATTAACACGGTAAATGCGATACGCTTTGTGGATATTTCCCAGATTCTTTATATCAAAGCAGATGGCGCATATACCCAGTTTTTGTTGGAAGATGAAAGCTTGATAACATCTAGCAGAGGCTTAAAATATTACGAAGAAGTATTGCAAGAGCAAACGCAATTTTTACGCTGCCACAAATCTTATTTGGTAAATTTAAGTTTTGTAAAAGAATATGTAAAAACAGATGGAGGAAGTTTAATTTTATCCAATAACCAGCAAATATCCATATCCTACGAAAAGGTAAATGAGATGCTCAAACGCATAAGCATCTTAAAAAAATAGATACTCAACCTGATTTTGCAAGCCTTTTTCTTTTGGAAATGCATTGCTTAAAATTATATTTGATTATGATAATTGGCTAAGCCTGTACGAGAAATAACTTCTTCAACTTTCACAAAATTATTTTATTGAAGTTTGAGTTGGCTTTCATTTTTGGGTGTATTGGGAGGGATTTATTGGGGGGAAGCTGATAGTTAGCAGTACAGTTGGTTTTTAAATAGCAGACACTTTTACAATGACGTTTACCATTGAAAATAGCAGTAAGAAGATTATAATTGTCTTGGGACTTTTGCCAACAGTATTGCTTCTAAAAGTGGTCATTCAACGCTGGTGGGACATAATTGATATCGAAAATTATTATGACCATTTAATAGTTAGAAACCCTAGTACAACCATTTGCTTTTATGAACCACCATCAATTTATTGGCTTTTTGGAGAAGCCTCATTTTATACTATTATTTGTATTTTGACTTTGTTGGTTTTAACCTTTAAACCCTGGACATATATTGTTTATAAATCATTGCTAATATTGACATTTGGAATTTCAATGGTTCTTTTTTTCTATTTTTTAATTGATTCAAATATTCTGTGGCGTTTATTTTATTACCCACTTAAGGACCTATTCAATTATCATATTGAAGTTGTTTTAACTTTTATGGCGACCCTTTTATCTGGGTTCATTATAAGATTGTGGACACGGCCAGAAGTAAAATTCTGTTTCCAAGAACTAAATTAATTTGGAGTCTATTGGGCACTTTATTTACCCGACAAGCTTGCAATTAAAACAAAACTTAATTTGACTATAAATCAGCTACTCCGGACAATTACTTGCGACTGGTTTGCGCAACCTACCAAACCATAACAGGTTGCAATTGCAATGGCCGCTTTTGTATTAATTTGGCGCCTTAGTTTCCTATGTTTAGTTTCGTATAGGGGACAATGAAGTGACACCAAGCCGGCCACTGCAGTTGCACCCTAAACGTTATTATGTGTAACTGTAAAGGACGACAATGACAGACAATTTACCACAGAAACCAAAAACATTCATTACTGACTTGAATGAGTTTGATAAAAACGAAAAGTCTTTACATTTGTCTGTTTCTGCTAAGAACCTTGACAGGCTAAAAGAATTATCAATTGAAAACTTATGGCTTATTGGAGCTAACGAAAAGGAATTAAGAAAAATACTTCCATTAGTTAATTTAAAGTATCTAAACTTATATCAAGTATTAGCGAAAGACTTGACAATTCTTGAAATACTTGACAAGACCGAGACGATTATTTTGAATTGGAATACCAAATTAACATCACTTTGGGACATCAGCAAAAACAAAGGCTTAAAGACACTTGAAATAACTGACTTTTCAAAACTAGAAGAAATCGACCAAATTTCATTAGCAACTCAAATATCCGACTTGAAACTTGGTGGCGGACACGACAAGCCATTGAAAATAAAATCAATTAATCCGCTAACGTATTTATCAAACTTAAAGACTCTCAGCCTGACAAATCTAAAAATTGCGGACGATACTTTACATCCATTAGGACATCTTAAAAATTTAGAAACTCTGTTTTTATCAAATCAATTTGAAACAAGAGAATACGCTTGGTTAGCAACTAGACTTCCAAAGACAAAATGCAAAATGTTCCATGCAATAAACTCTTGTCACATTGTGGGGGTTGACAATAAATTAATTGGGGACACAATGGTTACAGGACGAAAGAAATCATTTTTACTCTCAACCAAAGACCAAGTGAAAATTGACAAATACATTAAAGACTTTGAAAAACTGAAAAATGAACTTGCGGAATAAAACAGCTATACCTAACAGATAAGGTTTCGAAGCGCCCAGAAAGACGCATTTTGAACCTTATGTTGAGCGAAACCACGCTCAGGTTTGGTGCATTACGGCCGTTAACTTTATAGGCCAAAGCCTCATCGAAGTCCAATCTTTTTTTGTGATAGAGAGCTATAATTATTCTAATCGTTACACTTTCTTGGCTTCTTCTTTTGCATCCAATTTTCTCTTGGAAATGCCTTTCTAAAATTTATATTTGACTGAACCAATTAGTCAAGCCTTTATGCGAAAAAACATCTACTTCTTAAATAAAATTATTTTATTTAAGGTGGGGTTGTACTTTGATTTTTGGAGGTGTTGGGGATTAATTTAGTGCGAGTAGCTAATAATTAATGATACTCTTTAAAAGTTAAGAATGCCTGAGAAATCTGCCTAAATGGGTTCTAATTTTGAAATTAATTTCGTATATTCGAGTAGTGAAAAAAAGACTAGAAATAGAATTAGACTTTGAAATAGACAAGCTAACGAATTCAATCGAAAATGCGGTAACTAGCGAAGTTTTTGATACTGAAATTAATCGGCTATTTCCAAAGGACAGAAAACAAATTAAAAAAACTGAATGGGCATTTGATTGGCACATCGAATTCAATAATCATGAAAATGAAATTTACAAACTTACGACCATTAATAATTCCAATATAATTCATGGTTTAATTTGTTTCACTGACAAGAATGACCACATTTTTATGCCTCTTATAGAAAGTGCTAAATTTAATAGAGGAAAAAATAAGCTTTATAAAGGGGTTGCAGGTAATTTGGTGGCATATGCTTGTAAAGTTTCATTTGAGAAAGGTTATGATGGGGTGGTGTCATTTATTGCAAAATCGCAACTTATTGAGCATTATCAAGAGACATTGGGAGCGAGACAATTTCGTGGAAGCAACCGAATGTTTATAGATACGAAGGAAGCACTTTTGCTAGTTCTTCAATATTTTAAAAACTTCAATCATGGTAAATTTTAAAAAAATAGACGACAAAGACTTGGTATTCATTAATAGACCTTTATCGGTAAAGGAAGAAAAAGAATTTAGCGATTTTCTAAAAACTCGAAAAGGGAGGACAAAATCAAAACAACAATTGGCAACAAAAAAGAAACCAAAATCGGCTTTAGTTTAGCCTTGAAAGTGGAGCCTTTGGGTGAAACACAAACCCTTAACAGATAAAGAGCCGAAGTGCCCAGAAAGACGCACTTTGAATACAGTGTTGAGTAGAACCACGCTCGGGTTTGGGGCTTTTCTGTCGATTAACTTTATAGACAAAAACTTTTAAGTAAACTTAATCTTAATGGGGTTTGCTTTCCCCTTTTAAGCCACCAAAATTTCAAAATTATTTGTACCAACTATTTTTCAAGTCCTCGCCAAATTGCTTAAAAATACTTTATTTTCGAGTTGCAAAATTTAGTTTTTAGAAGGACTGCAGTTAAAGCTAATTGCAAATTACTAAGAGTTGTTAGAATGATTTGTTTTAATTAGATTTGAAAATGCCTACGGTTCTATTCATATATGGTTGGAGATTATTCTTTTAAGCTAATGAAAATAAAGAACCCATTAATATCCATGCAGAAAAAGGTGATATGGAATGTAAATTTTGGCTTTTAGTTGAAGAAGTTGAAATCAAGGAAGAGTTTTCATTTAATATGTCACCAAATGCCAAAAGAGAAATCAAAAAAATAATCTACCAGAATTTTGATTTGATAATTGATTCCTGGAATAACTTTTTTAAAAAATAACATGATTGCAACACATAACATTGAAAAAGTAAGTTTTGAAGAGAATTTTATGGTCCTTCAAATTGATGGGAAAGAGATAAAACTAAATTTGGATGATTTATCCTCTAAACTTTATAATGCAAATAAAATTGAGAGGGAACTATATAAAATTTCACCTTCTGGATATGGTATTCATTGGCCCTTGCTAGATGAAGATATTTCAGTTGAAGCAATACTAAAAAACCGCGACTGAAATACAAGTGGCTTATAACAGATAAGGTTTCGAAACTTCCTCCATCTCCACTTTCAACCCTGTGTTGAACTGAACAACTCTTATTCTTTGGTGCTTTTCGGCAGTTTAACTTAATAATTAAAAGCTTTATCAAAGGCCAATCTTTTTTGTGATAGGGAGCTATAATTATTCTTAAAATAATAACCCTAGGCAATAAATGTTAAGGCTAATTCTGCTGAAATATTAATTATATGCAGTCTGTAGTAATAGCAATTAGCATACTTTTTTTTATACTTTTGAGTTTAGAGCAATTAGCAAACCTAATTTAATAAGCATGAAGAAATTACTATTTATTTTGATAGCTTTTCTATTGGTATCCTTTATAGATAAAGGCCATCATTGGTATAATACTTATAATTATTATTGCAAATACGAAACTAAAAACGGACTGTTAAATGGTGAGTATACCTCCTATTATCCCAATAGAAAAAAGAAAGCACAAGGTGTTTTTTCTGCTAATTGTAGAGTTGGAATCTGGTCGGTATGGGATGAAAAAGGGAAATTAATTCTAAAAAGAAACTATGAAAACCCCTTTGACTATTCTGGAATTTACCCAGAAGAAACAAAAAAACACCATGCAAATTACAAATTAGAAAGAGATAGTTTAGGTTTATACAAACATGTCCAGTTAAAGGAGGATAATATTTTTGTAGCCTATAGGAGTTGGAGAATTATTGAACCAATTTTTAACCCCATTTTATTTGAGAATAATCGCTTATATAATCTGCTAAACACTTTGGTTCAAACCAAAAAAGTACATGCATACGCAAACGACTCTTTAAGAAGTCTTAAGGACTTGGAAAAAATAAATGCCGATGAATTTAGCATTGTGGGATTTAAAACCATGGAAGATGCTTTTATGGAAAAGGCAAGACTTAGTATAGAAAAATATACCATTGGAATTTGCCCCATGGCGGTATACAAAAACACAAGCGATACAATTGAATTGTATTGGCTTGGCATGGATGAATTGAGAAATTCCCTTGTAAAAGAAAGTGTCTTTTCCAAATATTTGCCACCTTCCATAAACAATTTAGATGATTTATTTTTCCTTCATAGTTTTTCAAGCAGAGTATGCAAATCTTATTCATTTGATGCAGATAATACGCACTACCTACAAAAAAAGGATTCCATGAATTTAATCTTGCGTGCAGATCTAGATATGATAGAAAATGAGCATAATATTTGGATTTATTTATTGAGCCATCCAGAAATTGGGCTAGCTCAATACTATCAAAATTAGTTTGCGGAATTGGCCTCAAAAAACGCTGAAGACAATAATATTTACAGGGGTTTTGGCAAATGGCATTTCAAGTTGAAGACTCCCCTATTTGCTTTGAAGTTTCCAACAACAACAAAGCTTTTTTCATATACTTTGGTTCAAACCGAATTGCTTTTAAAATATAAATTACACTAAGCAGACAAAGGTTTCTCTATGGGAAACTTGCTTCAAGTTTCATTAATTTCTATTCTTCGGTTTGAACCAAAAATCAAAAAAAAAATGAAAAATAATTTGCGTAGTTAAATAACTACATATACATTTGTAGTCAAATAACTACATAATGAATTTAAGACGAGACGTATTTCAAGCCATTGCCGACCCAACCAGAAGAGCGATACTTCTTTTGTTGACCTCGCAATCTATGACAGCTGGTGCCATTGCTGCCAACTTTGATACTGCCAGACCTACTGTATCTAAGCATTTGCAAATACTAACGGAGTGCGAATTGATTAAACAAGAGCAACAGGGCAGAGAAATTTACTATCATTTCAACCCAAATAAAATGAAAGAAATTGCAGATTTTATTGAGCCATTCCGCAAAACTTGGGAGGATAAATTTAATAAATTGGAAGCCGTAATGAAAAGTTATTCAGCTAAAAAATAAGATAAACATGGAACAAAAAACTAAGATAAATGCAGAAGAAGGCAAACAGGATTTGGTGATAACCAGAGAATTTGATTTGCCCTTGGAACTATTATTCAAAGCCTATACAGAACCTGAATTAATAGAGCAATGGATGGGAACCAAGGTAATAAAACTAGAAAACAAAACTCATGGTTGCTACCAATTTGAAACCTCACACAATGGCCAAATTATGTTTAAGGCAAATGGAAGTATCCATGCAATTGAACTCAATAAAAAAATTATACGAACTTTTGAAATGGAGAATATGCCAATTGGCGTTCAGTTAGAGTTTTTAGATTTTGAAAAACTTACTGATGAAACCAGCAAATTGAGTATTCATATTATTTATAAGTCGGAAAGACACCGTGCAGAACAAATGAAACTACCTTTTGCATTTGGTCTAAACATGGCTCACGACAGGCTTCAAGAAATTAGTAAACAAAAATAAATACACTTAAAAATGAGAAACAAAATTATCTATTGGCTAAGTACAGCGCTATTATCTTTTGGAATGCTGGGCAGCGGAATTTCACAAATTTTACATGTCAAAGAAATGAATGAGTTAATTGCTCATGTTGGGTATCCTTTGTACTTTATGTATATAATTGGTGTATGGAAAATCCTTGGGGTCATTGCCATCCTTATCCCAAATTTTAAGCTACTTAAAGAATGGGCCTATGCTGGTTTCTTCTTTCTAATGACAGGTGCATTGATTTCTCATTTAATTTTAGGCGATGGAGGAAATGCAATCTTTGGTCCTTTATTCCAAACTATTTTTGTGATTTTGTCGTGGTATTTTAGGCCAGCTGATAGGAAATTAAATTATACAAGTAATTAATTCATAACTAGAACAGCAAATAAAGCATTTATCTATTTGAGTCAATTCTATGAAAATTGCAATGCAATTTTCATAGAATTGACTAGCTTGCATTTACTCTTAGGTCCCAATATATTTTTGAACCTAATTTTATCACCTGATTTCATGAAGAGAATTGCAATTTTACTTGCTCTACTAAACATTAGTATTCACTTAACAATTGGGCAAACAGTTCCTTCCAATTGCACAGCAGCAGATAGTGTTGTAAATAAGTATTTACCCGACGCTTACAGGCTAACAATAAGACGTGCTCAACGAAACAATTTAACAATAAAGGATAGCATACAAATTCCGAAAGAATACCGTGATACAACTTTAAGTGCTTTGATTGCAGTTTATAATGCAACAAGTTTACAAGCTAGAGATACAATTTTCAATATTCATACTTTTCCATTTCCAGACTTAAATACAATTCTAGTTGCTGCCGACTCCAATTTGAATTGGATGAAAAATTTAAGGAACGGAATCTTGCCTACTGGTAACCAAGAAGTGGATAGTTTAATGAGTGCTTATTGGCTAAAGCCAGGTAGGTATTTTGACTACAATTTTCAGCCCTACCATTATGTGGTTCTAAAATCTGATTCCCAATTAAATATTTTACCATTAACAAAATTGTTTCTATTGCTTCCAAATGTTTACTATAGCGAACAAAATTCAATTATTGGAGATGGTCCAGATATTATTGATTCCATATTTGCAGACCATATTGAATTATTATACTCCATTGGCTGGGGCGATTGCCCAGCGGGATGTATCTATAGAAGGTTTTGGAAATTTAATGTTTATTGGGATTGCTCCGTTGAATTTGTAAACAGTTATGGTAGTCTACTTCCTATTACTTCTGTTAACGAAGTAAAAGTAAAAAAACTAGAAATTTATCCGAACCCATTTACACAAAATTTATTTATTGACGGAATTAATGAGGAATTCAATTTTAGCATCAGCAACCAATTGGGTCAAACTATAAAAAGCGGCAGGTGTTTGAACCAAATTGAGGGATTAGTTGAATTAAAAAGTGGCTTGTATTTCTTAACAATTAGCAATAACAATTTCCACTCAACTTATAAAATTTTAAAAGAGTAAGCATTTTCGTTCACAATTAATATTTAGGTCAACATCAATAAAATCATTCTGTGATAGAAAACTGTCGTACAAACAAACCTCCCATGAGCTATTTCCCTGTTACCAATTCTAATCTGTCTGCTGAACATATTGGACTGTTTTTACAGAAAAAATATTCTTTGAGCAAAGACACCAAATGTCAATTGATAAAAGCTGGAATCAATGATACTTATTTGGTAAGTGATACCTCAGATAAATTTATATTTAGGGTGTATAGCCTTAACTGGCGTGCAAAAACGGAGATTGAAGAAGAAATAAAATTGCTGAACCTATTAAAGGAAAATGGCATTTCAATTTCCTATCCACTTTGTGATACAGAGCAAAATTATATTCAAACTTTACCTGCACCAGAAGGCGATAGATTTGCGGTGCTTTTTACTTTTGCTCCAGGAGAAAAACAACATCTTATTTCAAAAGAAACGCATTTTAAAATTGGCCAATTGATGGCAAAATTTCATCAGGTAACACAAAATTTAAAATTAGAACGCGTACACTATACTCCAGAAATTATTTTTGTGGATTCCTTGAAAAAAATCTCTGAATTCCTAAAAAGCGATACAGAGGAAATGACTTTTATGCGCTCGGTTCAAACCGAATTAATAAAAGAATTTGCCAATGCTGATAGTACCCAAATAAGGCGAGGAATTGTACATTTAGATATTTGGTTTGATAACCTAAACCTCAGCAATGACGGGCAAATAACCCTTTTCGATTTTGACTTCTGCGGCAACGGATGGCTTTGTTTAGATATTGCTTATTATATTCTACAACTTCACAATATTGAGAAATATGAGGCCAAGGATTACCAGCCAAAAGTAGACAGTTTTATGGAAGGTTACGAATCTGTTTTAAGCATTAGCAAAGAAGAAAAACGACTTATTCCTATGCTTGGCATAAGTTTATATTTCTTCTATTTGGGCATTCAATGCCAGCGCTATGAGAATTGGTCGAACAGCTTTTTGAGCGAGAATTATTTAAAAAGATATATCAACGGACTTGTAAAAAGGTATTGCGATATTTATAAAATTGGTATCAGTTAATCTTACGTATCACTATGGTTAAACTATGAATTTTATTTAGGCTAATTTCACCTATTTTATTAGCTTGTATAAGCTTGGCAATATTAATAAAAAAGTTTTATGATGCTTTAAAACCCAACTACCAGACCGTTTTACACGAGGATGGTCAAACCATTTCCATAAAGAAATTGGACTGATTTGTAAGCTGGCAGTTGATACTAATAAATGAAAAACAAATATTCTATCACCCAAAAATCAGGAAACATTTGAAACTCATAATCCAACTAAACCAACCTTGGTTACCTTGAAAATCTGCAACTAAAGACAAAATTTTAATTGACTTAGGAATATGGAAGTGATTATTTAATTTGGAGTTTTTATCTTTTTAAGTCTTAATTTGAATTTTGGAATCGCAATTAGGGTTGCGTAAAGAATTAAAAAGAAAGCACTTTAAAAGTCAGTTGAATTTACAATGAATCCATTTAAGAATACCTATACTTCCCATAAATCTGATGAAGAACTTATCCAAGGAACATTGGCTGGAAACAAAACTTCGCTGACACAATTAATTGAAAGGCACCAACCATTTATATACAACCTCGCATGGAAAATGACGGGTTCTATTGCAGATGCCGAAGACTTAACGCAAGAAACATTAATAAAGATAATCTCCAATCTAGGAACCTTTAAACAAGAGAGTTCTTTCAGGACTTGGGCCTACCGAATTGCCAAAAATCAATTCTTAAACAATCAAAAAAAACCCTCCAATATCTTCGCCAAAAGCTTTGATGAATTGGGTGAAAGATTAGATCAAACTCCAAATATAGATCTCACTGAAAATGAAATTGCAGAGCAAACAGATTCCATTCGCGAAGTTAGGCTTACTTGTTTATCTGGCATGTTGCTTTGTTTGACCCAAGAGCAAAGAATGATTTATATTATTGGTGAAATAATGGGTGCCGACCATAATATTGGTTCAGAAATAATGGAAATTAGCAAAGATAATTTCCGAATGAAATTGAGTAAGGCGAGAAAAGATTTATATAATTTCATGCTCAACAAATGCGGTTTAGTTAATAAAGCCAATCCTTGCCGTTGTCATAAAAAAGTAAGCTTTGCAACAAAACATGGAATGGTAGATGCAAAGAACTTACTGTTTAACAGAAAAGAATATTCTACATTTAAGTTGCAATTAGAGCCAGATGCTGATTTCTTAGTTGAAGAGTCTGAATTAAAATATGCCGAATTGCACCAAGGTCACAGTTATAGAACCCAGTTCGACAAGAAAAACTTCCTGGTAAAATTGCTGGAAGATGCCAATTGGCGGAGTAAACTGAATTTAAATTAAGAAAAATTTCCTCAAAGTCTTTACACATCCCTATTCCTCTTGTCTAAACGAGAAATAGGAAAGGAATGCAATTAAAAAACCAATTCAAAAGTAGCTTATTCCAGACTCATATTAATGAAGTTTGGGCAAGTAAAATATTCAGTTCAATGCAAGCTAGCATTGCCTTAAAGCATAATTACGTAGCAAGCAAACAACCACAATTTACCCACATATTATTAGTTGTTGGGTTTAAGTTTAGGTTCGGTTTGAACCAAAAAAGTTTCTTGAATTTTTTGATTATACCACAATTGCACTCTCCTATTTCACCAAGATTAAATTCAGGTAAGCATTAAGAAAAACAATCACTATACTTTATGAATAAACCAAAACAAAAAGTTCTAATAACAGGTGGAGGTTCTGGCATAGGACTATCACTTGCACGCAAGTTTCTAGACCATGGAGATACCGTAATAATTACGGGTAGAAATCTTAAAAAACTTGAAGATGCAAAAAGAGAGTTGAACCAAATCCATATTTACCAAAGTGATGTAACTAAAGAGGAAGACATTAAGAAATTAGTTGATTTAACTCAACAAGAATTTGGCGGAATCGACGTGCTCGTTAATAATGCGGGCATCATGAACTTGTTGGATTCTGGAAAAGATGGAAATGATTTATTGAAGCAAATGGAGGAAATTGAGATTAATTTCCATGCGCCCATTCGAATGCTCCATTATTTTTTGCCACAACTAAAAAAGGCTAATAATGCAACGCTTATCAATGTTTCATCAGGTTTGGCTTATGTTACTTTCTCGCAAGCACCCATTTACTCTGGAACAAAATCTGCATTGCATTTTTGGACAATGGCAATAAGGCCGCAACTAAAACAACACCAAATTAGAGTGGTTGAACTTTTGCCACCTGTTGTTGATACAAAATTGGCCGATGATGCCGATTTAAAAGATGATTTTCTTAAAGCAATGCCTCCCGAAAAATTAGCCGCCATTTTCTGGAAAGATTATACAATTGGAAAGAATGAAATAGCTCCAGGTGTTTCAAAAATCCTGAGATTTATGAGCAGATTGGCACCCAAGTTTATTTTCAAACAACTGAACAAACAAGCAATTCCAACTAAATAATAGCATGAAAAACACCATCTCAATAATTACCATTTTAGCTATAGGAGCATTTGCTGGCAATATGCTAAACATTGGCTTAAGCTATGCCATCCATTGGCAATCGCTTAACCCCATCGACTTTATGAATAGCTTTAAAGTTGACTTCCCCTTATTACTTAGCCCAACCGCAATTACGCTTATGCCAGCTTGGCTGGGAAGTTTATGGGTAGCTACCAAAAGTAAAAACAAATCAGCAAGCAAAAAATATTGGCTCTATGCCTTTATAGGTATTACGCTTACCATTATCCAAACATCCGTTTACCACTTACCTATGAACTTAGATTTTATGGCATTAAAATATGATGCTATTACAGCTTCTAGCAAACTGCAAGGATGGATAATTTCTCATTGGGTTAGAGTTATAATAGCAATTGCTTCTGGTGCTTATGCCCTTTTAGGATTTCAAAAATCAATTAATCAATAAACTATAAAATCATTATGGACAATTTTACAATTATCAATTTACAGGCCATTATCGGCACCATTAGTATTATTCTTGGGTTTAATTGGTGGATCAAACCACGAGTAGCAAACCTACCCCTTCAGGAGGCTCTTTTACCATTTGTATTCTTAAACACCTTCCGATATTTGGGTTTATCCTTTATGGCTAAGGACCAGTTTTATTCTGGCTTCCCAAGTGATTTCCTTAATACCGTTGGTATATGGGATTTGTCGACCGCCATACTTGCCGTTATTGCAGCTATAGGATTAAAAAACAAATGGAGCTATGCAATTCCTATGGTATGGATTTTCAATATAGTTGGCTTCACAGATTTAATCACTGCCTTTCCGCAATTCTTCGGATTAAAACTTTACGACCACAACCTAGGCTTCATCTGGTTAATGTTTATCACTTATGGTTTAACCACATTTTTAAGTCATATCTATATTTTTAGCAGACTATTTAAAAATTTAAAGAAGAAATAAAAGGCAAAAAAAACGGAAATTTCCTCAAACTTTAATATGAAACAATTCTCCCCTATAAAAATGAAAAGGATAATAAAGCTGTGATTTCAATTTTGGCCAATTGGTTCAGAAAAACAATACCTACAAAAAATCCAACAAAGGCGACCCAATTCTATTGCTCCACAAAATAAAAGTAAAGTTTATTAATAGAGCAATAGTTTTGGCGACCCAATTATACCCGCAGAAAATAAGATAGATTTTACTTTTCAATCAAAGAAAAATCAGCAATTAAGAAAAAGTAATTTTATATCGCATTTTAAATTCGCAATTTCTATAGGATTCATTGGTTCAAACCGAACCCAAACAAATACTAAAATAATTTAAATTTCTGGGTGAAAGAGTGTCCTTAATTTTTTGGAGCTATTTTGAAATGTTTTGCTAGTTTGCAATTGGGATTTGCTTTTAATAACCTAAAAACTCATCCTTGTCTTTTCTAACAAACTTTTCAAGCTAAATTTACAGCCCAAATACTTGCCATGAAACTATTATTTAGAACCAAAAAGTCGGTTAATCTTATTTTCGAATATTTAACCGACATGCAAAAATTCACGTCGGTTCACCCAGTAATTACTAGGATTGAACCAAAAGGCAGCAACAATTATTTGGTTTATGAAACCTTAAAGTTAGGGCCCATTCCGTTTTCATTCACTTATCCTATAAGCATTGAAAAAAGCGATAAAGAGCAGATTGTAATAATGAAAGCAACAGTAATGAAACTAACAAAAATTGAAATTGAATTTAATTTAAAAACAGACGATGATTTTACGCTGGTGGAAGAAAAAATTCAATTTAAATCGCCACTACCTATTCAGTTTATTATGGAAAGAATATTTAGAAAACAACATACTCAACTTTTTAACAACATAGAACAAATAGCGAGTGAATAATTACCAAAAAAAGGAGATAAAATTCGTTAAGGAAATATATACCTTTTGATTTCTGATCTTTTTAGAGATTACCCAAATTTTCTAATTGCAAAAGGAAACCAAATATCGATTGAAAATTTGTAATTTTAAATTCAGCTTCTAAATAAGAATCAAACAAAATCTAATCCTAATTCAAACTAAATATGGCTAAAAGATTTAAAATAATAATTGTCTTTTGTTTTGGTTTGATCCAAGTGTTGAAGGCTCAAAACCTTTCGGTATTTAGCTTAATGTACTTAGAGAAAGAAAACAAGCAAAGCTTTGTATTTGTGTCGCTTTCTGAACTCTATTCTTTTAACGAGCCAACAGATTTCCAAATACTCCCAGATTTAGAAGATATTCCTGAAAAGGAGTCCAAAAATCACCAACGCATTCAACTCAATTCAATATCTCGTAAGCACTTTCTTTCCAAGGTTCATATTTCAGAAACAGATATTGTTTATATTTATTCCTATGAAAAGAACAAACTAATTTCTTTTCCCGTAAGCAATTTAAACTTGGTTGCACATCTCAATTTGTATGGAGGCAATTGGCCTTATTCCAAATATGATTATATGATAGGTTTAGAAATTGACAAGAAATACCTAATCGACTATGAAAATTATTATTTAAACACCTTGGTGAGTATTGGCAAAAAGAGTCCTTTTGTTTTGCATCAAATGCATCCTGTGGTTTGGAAAAAAATTGACAAGAGTACTATTCCAGCATTCCCTATAAACCCAAATGACACCTCAAGATTACTCCGTACACCGATACAATTAACTAATGCCTATTTTTATAAGTTAAACGGACTTACCTGTTTTTTGGAGGAATACACTGCTGGGGAAATAGTTAATGCTAGGCGTTTGCTTGTTGTAAAATCAGGCACAAAAACATTGATTTGCGAGCGGGTGTATTACGACCATGAAAGTGCTTCTCCAGCTCCATTAACTGAGCAGTGGGCTGGGAATCTTTTTAAGAACAAAGCTCCTGTTATATTTGGGTTTGAGTATATTTCTTTTGGGTGCCCAACAATTATTCTGGTTGACCCAAACGAAAAGGATATCATAATAAATTGCGATAATAGACATTGAGAAAAAATTAGTAAGAGAATAAATGAACCTAAACCAAATAACAATTCCGTCGGTAGAACTAACAAAGGCTATTCAATTTTACCAAATATTGGGATTGAAACTTATTGTAGAGTCTCTTCCACATTATGCAAGGTTTGAGTGCCTAGATGGAAATGCAACTTTTTCGATACATCTAGTAGAACAATTACCAAAAGGAGAAGGAATCTGGGTATATTTTGAATGTGAAAACTTGGACGAACAAGTTGAAAAATTGATAAACAAGGGAATTGTTTTCGAGGAAATGCCTTCCGATAAAAATTGGTTATGGAGAGAAGCAAGGCTTAAAGATCCCGATAACAATCAAATAATTCTATACTTTGCCGGCCACAATAGGTTAAATCCACCTTGGCGAATTAAATAGCTAGCAAAAGAATTGGTTCAAACCGAATTGATTTTAGGGAAATACGAAACTGCTATTTTTGCTAAATACCGTCTCTAGATTAGCTTGCTTTGGCTAATTATTTTTATACTTGTTGAACAAAACGCTTGTCGTTATAAAAACAAAGAAATGAAATTATGAGCGAACTATATTTTCCAGTAAAACTTGAACTCCGAATTGATTGGAGCGAACTTGATTATTTTGGTCATGTTAACAACGTTTCCTTTTTTAAGTATATTCAAGCTTCAAGAGTTAATTATTGGGAGAAGATTGGCCTAACAAAATCTCATTTAGAAACCCAAATTGGCCCCATGCTTGCATCCTGCAAATGTGATTTTAAACTACCCCTATTTTTCCCTGGTCAGGTACAAATTTTTTCGAAGGTAGATTATATAAAAAACACCAGTTTTAGTATTTGTCATAAGATACTAAACCACAAAGGTGAAATTGCCGCAGAGGCTGCAGATATAATGGTTATGTACGACTTCAACAAAAATGAAAAGGTTGTATTTCCAAAAGATTTGAAAGATAAAATTGAGGTTTTGGAAGGAAGGAGTTTTTAGAAATACGGTGCAAGCCTAACTTAGTTATTAAAAATCCTAAAATAAATGGGGACCATAATGACCATTGTGTCTTTGGAATTTGAATTGAAACTTTTTATCATTTATTCTTTAATTCATTGATTGCTGAGGTAAATGGAGGGACAGTTACTTTTTTACTTTTTCCATTTATGGAAGCAAAAACCGGTGGTATTGTTTATGAATATCTATTGGGAAAATAAAGCCTCTTTTTAAAATCATATAAGAAATTTATTATCTTAGCTCTGAAATTATTTTGAAATGAGAACTATTGAAATTAGACAGCGACTTATTGAAGAAATAAGCACTTCAACCAACAAAAATCTGCTTGAGGCAATGTATAAATTTTTCTCAAACGACAATGCTACCGAAAAAGTTTATAACCTTTCTAATGCCCAAAAGATGGCAATAGAAAAAGGTCGCGAACAAATAAAAAATGGCCAATCACTTACCAACGAAGAAGTTAATTCGGAAATTGAAAAATGGCTAAAAGAAAAGTAGTTTGGTCTTTACTAGCCAAAAACAATAGAATCCAAATTCTTGACTATTGGATTGAAAGAAATAAGTCAAAAGATTATAGTATTAAAATCAACAATCTTTTTAAAGAAGGAATTGAATTTATTTCTGAATTTCCAGAAGTGGGTAAATTAACTGATGATAAATCAGCTAGAATAATAATTGTTCGCGATTACTTAATTGTTTACGAAAGTAACAAAGACCAAATCTTAATTCTCACAATTTTTGATGGCAGACAAGATCCGATAAAGTTAAAATACTAAATGAGACTGGGCATTTCTGGAATACTATTTTGAAAGGAATCTCCTCAGATTTGTGTTTCGCAGTTATTAGAAATCATAAAACTTTTTAGGACCATAATGGCTAATTTGAAATGAAAATTTGGTTCGAACCAAAAACCTAAATTCTAGAAATTGCAAACAACCCAATCCAATATACTAAATTGTTTCACCTTTTGGGGAAGCAACTCTTCCAATGAAAAAGTAAATAGAAATTTTTGAATGAAATTATTTGGCATTATATTACTTATTAGCATATCGCCATTGGTGGTATTAGGCCAAACTATCAAATACCCAGAAAGGCTAAACAAGGACATAGAGAATTCAAAAATTATAGCTTTATGTGAATGTATTCATGGTTCGGATCAACTCTTAAAAAGTCAATTAAATTTAATCAAAGAAGTTAACAAAAAGGAGAAAATTGGATTTGTATTTTTCGAACGCAATGGATTATATTTAAACAATAGCGCAATCAAAACTGAAATCTTAAAATTAGACACAAGTATTGAAGTAATTGGCTATAATCCTGGACTTCTTAGGTCTTCATTTCTACTTATCAAAGAAGATTTGGAGAAATCAAACCCAATTCTTTGGGACAAAATTTCACTCTTATTTCAGAAACTTGATTCAAACGAATCATATTATTGGTATTCGTTAAACGACTCCCAATACGACAGTTTAATTTACGAGCTAAACAATTTAAAACGGTTGAAATTAAATTTAAATGATATAAAATATATAGCGCAATTAGAATTTGATTTAAGCTATTTTAAACACAAAAAAACAAAAGGGGATTCCGTTAGGGACTCCTTAATGTTTCAATATATTCTTAGGGAAATTGGAAGTGAAAACAACTCAAAAGCCATAATATTTGGTCATTGCGGGCATTTATCAAGGGTTAACTCTTACCGAAAAACAAATTTAGGATTCTATTTAGAAAGCAGATTCAAGGAGCAATTTTTACTCATTGGAAATGATACTAGGGAAATTAAGCTTGCCTTAAAAAACGGCGAAACAAGATATGACTATAACAAATACGGCCTAAAATTAAAAGATGTTCCAACTGAAGGAATTCTTATTCCTACATCAGAATTAAGAAGAAGGAAATATAGCGTATATCTTGTTGGAGCAGATTTTAACCTTAAGAGAAAATATAGATTACCTATATACAAAGAATATGATTGGTTGTATTATTTCAACACCATAAGTGTTGACTTAACAAACAAATAAGAAAGCTTGTCGTTAAAATGAAAACACAAATAAATTGAAGAAAATCGGACAAATATTGGTTTTATTTATTGCTACCATTTGCAAAGGTCAGATGCATTTTGAAGGGATTGATTTTGGTGACATCCAAGAAATAATCCTAAACCATAAAGAACATCAGGTTAGCAAATTTAAAATCATTCAAACCCAAAAATACAATAACAGAAAAGAAGGGTATAAATATGTATTTCACTATTCGATAAAAAGCGATTCCCTTCTTACTCTAAACTACAAAGACTTTACAGAGCATTATATTATTCGCAACAATGCGATAATTGAACTTACTGATGACCAAGAGAATTCCTCAAATTCAAACGCCTATTTTGAACATCAATACGACTCTGCCAATACTACTATTAAGAAAACCTTTCGAATTTTGGAGCAAGACACTCAGATGGTCTACTTCGAACAAAACACCTTTGACAGTTTAAAAAGGGTAACAGAGTTAATGCAGTATTACGGAAAACGGAGATATTGCTATAAATGGACCTATTCTTTTGGGGATACTTATACAAAAGAATACTTTAAATACGATAGCCTAAATTGGCAAATCCTATCAAGAGAAGTGTTTACAGGGAACCATACCAAACAATATACGCAAACTGGTTCAGAATCCATTTCAATTGAAAATTCACTTCAAACCTATTTTCAACCAAAAGGAGAAACCTCTATCTTGAATACTGAAAGTAGAAGAATAGTAAAGTATACAAAAGTGAACTTGATTCATAGCATTTTAAGGGAAGAAAAGGACACCCTTCTTAATTTAAAGTATCCAAGAAGCCCAACTATTTATACCACAATTCTAAAAGTAAAAAGAAAAATATGAACCAAACCAAAACAACAAATAAAATTGATGCCTTAGTCCAATAAGAAATAAAAAAAACAATAGGAATTGGCTTTAGCAAATTCATTTCAAAAAAAAGAAAAAGGGGCTTTAGCCCAACCAGAAGCTCCAATATGAAACAAGGACTCAACAAAAAAAACAATTTATCCAAAATGCATTAAAAGTACTAATTTCACAGATCATCATGACATGGAAGATTTGAAAAATGGCTAAAAGAAAAGTAGTTTGGTCTTTACAAGACAAAAACAATCTAGAATATCATAAACTTTTTGGGACCATAATGACCATTGTGACTTGGGAATTTGAATTGAACTTTCTATCATTTATTATTTACTTCATTGATTACCGTGGTAAATGGAGGATTAATCTTTCAAAAGGTGATTTCTGAAAAATTATTTCAAATTTGACAATACGTCCAAATTTTAATACATTTGCACGTACAACATTTTATCATGGATACCAAACTGACTTTAAAATTAAATCAAGAGATTATTGAGAAGGCCAAAAAATATGCTTCTGAAAAAAAATTAAGTTTATCAAGAATTATTGAAAACTATTTGAATTCATTAACCTCTGAAAAAAGTGAGGAAGATGAAATACAAATTTCACCATTTGTAAAGAGCCTTTCAACAGGAATAAAATTACCAGCCGACTTTGATTACAAAAAAGATCGAGGTGATTATTTAGAAAAAAAATATAAATGAAAAAGCTATTTTTAGATACAAATATAATTCTAGATTTATTAGCCAATCGCAATCCTTATTATGAATCTATAGCTAAGATTGCAACACTTGCCGATCAAAAGAAACTACATTTAATTGCCTCTCCAATTTCTTTTACAACAGTAAATTACATTTTATCAAAACTTGAATCGATGGAAACTGTGATGTCTAAAATGAGAAAGTTTGCAATTATTTGTCAAGTGTGTGATGTAAATCAAGAAATTATTGAAAAGAGTTTGAATTCAAAATTTTCTGATTTTGAAGATGCCGTACAGTACTTTAGCGCATTGAATTCAGGCTCTA
Source organism: Bacteroidia bacterium (assembly GCA_021740845.1). Lineage (GTDB taxonomy): Bacteria > Bacteroidota > Bacteroidia > UKL13-3 > UKL13-3 > B1. The sequence goes on along the minus strand of JAIOYZ010000001.1, from coordinate 20,431 downwards.
ATGTCATTATTACTCGTAACGGAAAAGATTTTAAAGAATCACAAATTTCAATTATGACCGCTGAGGAGTATTTGAAAAGTATTGCCAATTAAAATAATCTTCAGGCACCAAATTACAGTTACTGGTTTACACCCAAACTAGATTTATTGATTGGAACTTAATCCAAATGTGAAAAGTCATCAACGACCATTAAGTAGTTTTTTCTTTGGTTCAAACCTATTGGTTTTGGTAGATTTTGAAAACCATTTGCACTAATTTTGGAGAGGAGGACAAACCCAATATTAAGCAATGTTTTCTTTGGTTTGAACCAAATGTTTTTTGAGGTGAGGTGGATTGGATTTATCCTAAATATTGTGGTAGCAAATTTCATCTTTTCGCTTGCTTTAGAATGCCAAAATAAAGTAGAATCAAGGAATATGGGCAGCTAGCAACTAGCTTATGGCCTCTAGCTTCTGGCAATTATTTGGAGAAAGAATCAATGAATATGGGCAGCCAGCTCCTGGCTTCTGGCCTCTAGCTTCTGGCAATTATTTGTAGGAAGAATCAACAAGGGTAAGCCAATGGCTGCTAGGAGCCAGAGGCCAGAAGCCATAAAATTATGACTCCAAAAAAAACAAGGCTTCTCAGAAATCCTGAAAAGCCTTGCTGCTTTATAGTAGCGGGGAGCAGGATCGAACTGCCCTCCGCCTCAGGCGGATATGAATGCGGTCTTTGGGTATTGGTCTTTGGTATTATTGGAGAAAGTATCAGGGCAGCCAGCTTCTGGCCTCTAGATTCTGGCATTTATTTGGAGAATGAACCAACAACATTAAAGCAAATGGCTAGCTGCTAGGAGCCAGAGGCCAGAAGCCATAAAATTATGACTCCAAAAAAAACAAGGCTTCTCAGAAATCCTGAAAAGCCTTGTTGCTTTATTGTATCGGGAGCAGGATCGAACTGCCCTCCGCCTCAGGCGGATATGAATGCGGTCTTTGGGTATTGGTCTTTGGTATTATTGGAGAAAGTATCAGGGCAGCCAGCTTCTGGCCTCTAGCTTCTAGCAATTATTTGTAGGATGAATCAACAAGGGTAAGCCAATACTAGCTGATAGGAGCCAGAGGCCAGAAGCCATAAAATTATGACTCCAAAAAAAACAAGGCTTCTCAGAAATCCTGAAAAGCCTTGTTGCTTTGTTGTAGCGGGGAGCAGGATCGAACTGCCCACCTTAGGGTTATGAATCCTACGCTCTAACCAACTGAGCTACCCCGCCAATTCCCTTAAGGGGCTGCAAATATATAAAATTGGGGTACTAAAAAAAATATTTTTATTAAAATCACATTTATAAAATTTCTCCGTTATTCTATTAATTCTTGCAATGGCTCGCGTCTACTTAGCAAGACAAAACACAAAGATTTCCACAGACATAACGCACATATTATAAACATTTTTTATAATTGCGCTACATTTGCAATAAGAATTGAATTATGAGATTGAGGAAAAAGAATATTTTAATTGGCGGAATCACGATAGCAGTAGTTGCCGTGGCAACTTTTGTTTTGGTGACATACCCACCTCTTAAAGGCTTTAGCTCCTCTGTTAATAAAGCAAAGGCTGCTATTTTCCCTGGATTTGGCATCTGGTTGCCGCCCGATTATGACGTCCATGGCATTGATGTTTCTCGTCATCAGGGGAAAATTAATTGGGAATCAGTTAGCGAACATACCTCTCATGATGTTGGAATTCAATTTGCCTTTATCAAAGCTACTGAAGGCAGAACTCTTAAAGACAACTTCTTTAACGAAAACTGGAAGAAAGCTCACGATAACAATTTACTTCGTGGTGCCTACCATTTTTATCGTCCGCATTTAACACCGGATGAGCAATTTAATTTATTTAAATCAGTAGTTAAATTGCAAAAGGAAGATTTACCGCCCGTTTTAGATGTAGAAATGAGAGGCAGTTGCCCTCCTGCTCGGTTGCAAAAGAATGTAAAGCGTTGGTTGGTACTAGCAGAAAAACAATATGGTGTTAAACCTATTTTGTACACTAGCTATTCTTTCTATAAACATTATTTCTCTGGCAAAGAGTTTCAGAAATACCCTTTATGGATTGCCCATTACGCAACAGATGATTTAAATAGATTGACCAAAGGTTGGAACTTTTGGCAACACAATGAAAGCGGCAGAGTTAAAGGCATCAAAGGCGGGGTAGATTTCAATGTTTTTAAAGGTGATTACAACGACCTTTTAAAACTTTGCAAACAATAATATTTCCTAAACTTTCTTCTTGGCAATCCAAATTAGGTAGGTAAAAATAACGGCACCTACCGCAAAGAAAATTATATAATAATACTTTTCCTTCTGGTAATAATCGTAACTTAAATAAGCCATCATTCCATAGAACAACGCAAGTTTAAAGCCTTTCTCTGTTGAGTAATTTTTGAAAAGCCTTGGCAAAACAAGATATACCAAAGCCAAGGCTAAAGTAATTAATGTACCAACCAAGATCCAATTTGTATCTGTTTTAATCATTTCCATTTAGGTTCAATAATTTAATAAGCTTGGCAAATATTTCTGTATTTTCATATATGCCTGTGAAGTTTTCTGCACCGGGACCAAAAGCAAATACTGGCACCATAATTCCACTATGTCCTTTAGATGAATAATTGGGAGTAAAGGTGCTAGGGTTTTCTTTGTTCTCTAACAAACTTAATCCACCCGTCTCATGATCTGCAGTAACAATTACCAATGTTTCTCCATCTTTTATGGCGGCATCCAATACTTGGTTCAAAACAGAATTGAAATCTAGTAATTCAGCCTTCATGTATTCGTAATTGTTATCATGTCCGCCCCAATCTATTTGTGAGCCTTCTACCATTAAAAAGTAGTTTCCATAGTATTTCAAAAGGTTGGTTTGAGCCAATTTAGTTGCTTGCAATAAAAAGTCGCCTCTACCCTCTTCCATGGTTTTCATTCCGTTTTGAGCCAAAGTATAAACCAGTTTTCTAGCCTCAATTGGTTCAAACACAGAATCTGTTTTAATAGTAAACCCAAGGAGCTTTAATTCTTCAAAAACATTTCTAGCATCTAGGGTTCTTTTGTCGAAGAATTTTTGACCACCTCCAATTGCTAAATCGCAATTCCCTTTTAGCAAAAAGGTAGCTATTTGCTCTTCCATTTTTCTAGAAGGAACATGAGCATAAAAGGATGCAGGTGTTGCATGAGTTATGGATGATGTTGCCACTACCCCAGTTCCCCAATTTGCTTTCTTTAATTTTTCAAACAAACCTTCACTTGCCTTTCCAGCACTATCTACTCCAATTGCTCCGTTCTTTGCTTTTTTGCCAATAGAAAAAACGGTTGCCCCTGCCCCACTGTCTGTAATATAATTATCGGCAGATTTAGTTTTGCTTAAGCCAATATAGGTAAATCTTTCAAAAGCATTTTGTCCTTGGTAGCCGCTCATTGCACCAGAAATTTGAGCCAAGCCCATTCCATCCCCAATTAGAAAAACAACTCTTTTAGGTGTTTTTGTTTTGGATTTTTGGGCTGAAGCTTGATTAGAAATTCCAAAAACGGAAATGAACAAACTAGCAATAAGAAGAATACGCGTTTTCATATGATATTATTGGGTAACAAATATGAATAATTCTATGGCAAATAATACAATTATCTTCTTGTTAAGAAAGCTCATAGGTTTTGCCAGGCAAGGTGCGTATGTGTTTTGCAAACTCCAATTCAAGCAATTTTAAGGCTAGGCTACCGGGATCAACATTTAAATCAAAAGCCATTTCATCCAAACCAACTTTTACCTTTTTGCGGATATATTCCACCAATAACTTGTCTTCTTCGGCCAAAACTGAAAATAAATTTGGTTCAGACCGAGCCTTCTTAGACTTTTTCCAATTCATTAATTCTAATAAATCATCGGTACAAGTTATCATGGCTGCTTTGCTTTCTTTGATTAAGTAATTGCAACCTTGGGAATAATAATCTGTGGTACGACCAGGCAATGCCATTACATCTTTGTTATAGCTATTGGCTATTTCAGCTGTAATTCTGGCGCCTCCTTTAATTGCAGTTTCCACCAAAATCAATACGTCGGCCAAACCTGCCACTATTCTATTTCGCTTTGGAAAATTCTCTCTATCTGGGTTGGTTTTGCTAGGGAATTCAGTTAATAATCCTCCATGGCTGAGCATTCTTTTTGCCAAAGCTTTATTATCGCTTGGATACAATCTATCTAAACCATGAGCAAGAACACCAATATTAGTTAACTCGATATCTGTAGCTGCTTTGTGTGCAATGCCATCAATGCCAACAGCTAATCCACTTATAATTTGAACCTGGTGTTCTTTTAATTCCTGAACCAATTTTTGAGTGAATTGTCGGCCATATTCGCTGGCATTGCGTGTACCAACAATACCTACCATTCGAGGTGGGTTCAAACCGAAATTACCTAAACCATACATTAATATTGGAGCATCCAAAATTTCTCGCAAGCGTTGTGGATAGTTGTTCTCTAAATAATAATAACAGGTGATTTTATTTTTCTCAATAAACAAAAGCTCTTTTTCTGCCCTTGCAAAATCTATATGCGAAACAATGTTCTGAGCCAAAACCTCTCCTATTCCTGGAATTTTAGATAGCTTACCTCGCTTTTCTTTAAAAACAGCCTCGGCACTTCCACAATAGGAAATCAAATTTTTTATGAGCACATCCCCAATTCCGGGAATTTGTTTTAGGGCAATTGGGTAGAGTAAATCTTGGGGTAGCATAAAAATTAACTAAGTGCCTCGAGGGTATATTTAATGGTTTGATCGATGGTTTGGTGTGCTTTTGTGCTAAAATTATGGTTGATTCTATTGGCAACAATTGCATTAACTGCAATGGCCTGAAAACCGAAAAGCTTACTTAATCCAAGTATTGCGGCTGTTTCCATTTCAAAATTGGTAACCCGCAAACCATTGATTCTGGCATTAGATAAGTTTTGAACCAAATCCAATGATTTAATACCAGCGCGCAACATTCTGCCTTGCGGACCATAAAAGCCACTGCAAGTTGCGGTGATACCTTTAATACTTCTTTCATCAAATTTTGACAAAAGACTTTGTGAGGCATTGAATAAGTATGGTTTTAAGAAATCTAAACCTAAATCTTTTTGCAGGTAGCTCACATCAAAATCTGGCTCCACATCGTAATACCAAATCAGGTGATCGAGGCCAAGGCCATGGGTTGATACCAAAATACTATCTACCTCAATATCTGCTTGAAGTGCGCCACTAGTACCAATGCGAACTAAATTTAAATCGCGTTTTTCGGATTTAATTTCTCTAGTAGACATATTTACATGGGATAAAATATCCAATTCGTTTAAAACGATATCAATGTTATCGGTGCCAATTCCAGTAGAAATTACAGAAAATCTTTTTGAACCAATATAACCTGTATGGGTAATGAATTCGCGCTTTTGTTTTTTAATTTCTATTTTATCAAAATACTTAGAAACCTCTGGAACACGCTCAGGGTCACCAACAAGAAGGACGGTATCTGCTAGGTCTTCTGGCAAAATATTAAGATGGTAAACAGAACCATCTGCATTTAAAATTAATTCACTTGATGGAATTTTAGTATTCATGACTTATAATTGTAGAGGACTGCTAAGTAAAACAATTACCTTTGTAAACAAAAATTAGAACCATTTTATGGAAAACAAAAAAAATATCATGTTAGTGCCAGTCGACTTTTCTGAAATGTCGCTGAATGCGTTGAATCATGCTGCACAAGTTGCAAAACATTTTAACAATGATTTGGTATTATTAAGCATTTTAGAAGAAGACTTTTTAAGCAATATTTTTAGTTTTAGCAAAAACGAATCTAAGGATAACTTGGCCATGGAAGCCATGCTTGGCAGATTAAAAGAAAAAGCCTCCGAAATAAAATCTCAGTTTGGGGTAAATTGCAAATGCGATGTGAGGATTGGAAAAATATACAAAACCATTATTGAAACTGCAGATGAATATGGCTGCGATTGTGTAATAATGGGAACTCATGGAGCTAGTGGTGTGGAGCGTGTAATTGGTAGCAATGCAAGCAGAACCATTAGCTATAGCACCATGCCCGTAATTGTGGTTAAAACAGATAAGAATCCTAATGCCTACAGAAATATTGTATTCCCTTTGGACCTTTCTCAAGAATCAAAACAAAAGGTAAAATGGGCTATTCATTTGGCTAAATCTTACCAATCTACTATCCATATTTTAACCTATAAAGTTGGTGATGAATTCTTAAACAAGAAATTGATGGCTAACTTAAAGCAAATCCAAAATATCTTGGATGAAAATGGAGTAAACCATTCTGAAACAGTATTAAAAGACGATGATGATTTTGCTCGCAGAACATTAGAATTTGCTGAAACTAAATTGGCAGATTTAATCATTATCATGACACAGCAAGAAAGTGATAAATCTATTCGTGAGTACATTATTGAAACCTATGCTCAGCAAATTGTAAACGATGCTGGTAATGTGCCTGTATTTTGTGTAAATCCTAATTACAGTACATACAAGAGTGAGTTTATAATTTAATCTTGAACAAATAATTTTAGAAAGCGGGTTATCCCGCTTTTTTTATGCAAAAAAACAACCCCGTTAAATTTCTTCAACGGGGTTATACCATGAAAACCTACTGCCTCCTAAGATGCAGAAACCAAATAAGTAATGGCATTAATCAGTCCAAATGTTAAGGCATTGTTAATCAAACCTAATTTCTTTTCGGTTTGAACCAATTTAGGACAAAAATTCCGTTGCTGGGATAGCTATGGTTTTACGTAAATTTTATTGCTATTACGATAAGCGCTGAGATTCTTATACCAATCGGTATAAAGAGTTCCATTGCTTTGTGCCCACTGTGCAAATTTTAGATGAGCAGTTACCACATCCGCTTTCTCAATTGGGTAATCAAAACGCTCTGGAATAACTATGGCCCAAGGCAAATTGTCTTTGCTTAGGTAATAGGTATTTTGGGAAACATTTGTTCTATCGTCGCCCGTTCCAAAAATACTGGTATTGGCCAATGCGGTTGGTGTTTTTCCCGGAAGGTGAATTTCTAAACCTCTACTTCCTCCATCTGTATTACCCCAAATAAAAGGATTGTACTCATTTAGGCCAAATGTACTTAAGCTAACAGGATTGGTAAGAACCATATTCACATTATAATTAACAGAGTCGGAAAAAGGCTCAAGAGGAATGGTATTCCACCTGCTTTGCACTGTTCTAATATTATTAATTACTTTAACCACAGCTTTGGTTTGCCCCGACTCTAAAGTAGCGCCAGTTATGGAAGCAATATTGGCCGCAGTGGTTGGGAATTCAACCGCAAAGGAATTTTCAATTTGTGCACCACTTGCTCTTAAAACATAATTTGCTTTAACATCCTTCACTGCATTTTGGGCATTGGTTACTAACTGATAATTAAAATCTACCACTACATCGTTTAAATCGTAATCGCCATAGTATGGCCAAAGGTCCTCAAAAGCAACTGTTGCCTTTTGGTTCAAAGCGGGATAATAATTATTGAAGGCACGTAAAGCATCATTTGGATATTCATCGTCAACATCGTTTACACCATCGCCATCTAAATCTGCACTTGGAGGCAAACTAATTATGCTATCACTAGAAATTGCATTGACAGGATTACAAGTAGTATAAAACATCACATCGTTAAAATCATGGTCGCAACCAGAAGAAGAACGATTTAAATCTTCAAAGCCCATGATATACTTATTACTTGGAGCATCGTATAAAATAATAAGATGCTGTTTAAGGTCGGGGTTCACTTCTAAATTGAAACTTTTGTTCGCATAAATTAAACCAAATCCATTGCTTAAAGTTCCGGTATTAATATCGTATCCGTGTGGAGCAATACCATAGGCAATTACTGTATCTGGGCCAACCTGACCAATATATACTTTGTTGCCGGTATAAAGCCCACCGCCAGAATTGTACAAAGATGCATTTGGATAAATAATATAAAGGGAATCAATATTGGCGGCGCTTGCTGGAGGATTGTTTTTAGCGTATTTGTAATAGAACAAAGTGTTTCTATAACCTGCGCCTTCTGTAATAAAAGTAACCCAAACATCAGCCGTTTGTGTAACTAATAAAGTTCTTTTGGTGGCATTATCATCTAACCATGTTGGATGGTTAATTGGAACAGAAGCCCTAGAAGGCAAGGCCGCCCAAATATCATTTACGAGTTGGTTAGACACCACATCGTTGGGAGTAATTAAATTATTGGGAACTCCAGTTGAATTCCAACCCAAAGGCAAATATTTTCTAGAGAATTTAGCTGGATTTTTCTGAAGGGAAATTCCAACATTAGCTAAGTTAGCATCTACTGTTTTTACCTTTTGAGGATTTTTTCCACCAAGAACAATGGAAGCTTTATTGCCAGTAACGGGAATAATAATATTCTCTGGGATACCCAATTGAGAGGTATTACATACAATTTCTTTTAAGGCACTAGGTATTCTTAAAATGCAATGAAAAACGCCTTGTTTATCAGCCAAACCTCTTTGCAGTATTTTACCATCGGCATCATTTGCGGCAGTGCTTAGTACCACAGAAACTTTGTTACCTGGCTGATCAGCTGAATTAAGAACTTGAATTTGCAAATCAAAGTCTATCTCACTTTCATAAGTAAATCCGGGAGGAACTGCCATTTCAAAAACACTATTGGGGTTATTGTTGATGGGGTTTTCATCTGTTTTGTTGTCGGTTTTCTTACAAGCAGCAAAAGCTAGCAATGTAAAAGATATAACCATTAGGCTCGTTTTCATAATTATAATCAATAAAGGTTATCCAAAGTTACCTTTTTTATTTTGAATAAAAGTTATCAAATATAATTAAATATAGGCCGGTTTTTAAATAGAATAAGGCCTAAATTTGTGGTATGCAGTTTAAATTAACCTATCAGTTTGAACCCAATCCTTCCACACTTCAACTAAGCGATTCTGTTTTGGCCATTGGTTCTTGCTTTGCACAAAACATTGGCGAGCTTTTGGTTCAACATAAATTTAATGCATTAATAAATCCCTCTGGCATTTTGTTTAATCCTATGAGTATTTCGCAAAACCTCAGAAACTACCTGCATCCCGAGGATTTTGAAAAGAGTAATTCCTTATTTTTTCACCAAGAGCTTTGGCATTCTTGGCAGCATCATGGAAAAATTAGCGGAAGCAACGAATTAGAGCTAAAACAAGAAATTGATAGCATTCATGCGAGTGCTAATGAACAATTGAAAAAAGCAAAATTCTTAATTATAACCTGGGGTTCTGCATTTGTTTACGAGCACAAAGAATTAAAAAAAGTAGTTGCCAATTGCCACAAAGTACCCAATACGCAATTTCATAAAAGACTGCTTGAACCAAAAGAAATTGTGGAAGATTACATAAAACTCATCCATCAAATTGAAGCCATCAACCCACATATTCAGGTAATTTGGAGTATTAGTCCGGTTAAGTATTTAAGAGACGGCTTGCACCAAAACAACCTAAGCAAATCGGTATTGTTTTTAGCCTTGAACCAATTGTTGCAAGAGTTTCCAAAGCATTACTATTTTCCAGCATTTGAGTTGGTTCAAGACGAATTAAGAGATTACCGTTTTTATGAAGCAGATTTTGCCCATCCAACACAACAAGCCATCCAATATGTTTGGGAGCAATTTGTTATTCATTGCATTCATAGCGGTGCAGCAGATATTCTTCCAAAAATTGCTGAGATTGCACAAGCCATGCAGCACCGACCATTGCATCCAGAAACGGAAGCCTTTCAGAAATTTCGTTTGGTTCAAACCGAAAAAATAAAAAAGCTACAACAAGAAATACCTGGAATAAATTGGGAGAAGGAACTACATTTTTTTGCTAAAACCTAAGCCTCCTTCAATTCTTTTTTCTGCTTTTTCTCAAAATATTTGCAATAATCTTTTAAGCCACATTCTGCACATTTAGGACTTCTAGCCAAGCAGGTATATCTGCCATGAAGTATCAACCAATGATGAGCCGTTGCGATGAATTCTTCTGGAATAAATTTAATCAATTGCAGCTCTGTAGCTAATGGAGTTTTGGCATTGGTAGTTAAACCCAAACGCGCGCTTACCCTAAAAACATGCGTATCTACAGCCATTGTAGGTTTATCAAAAACAACACTCATAATTACATTGGCCGTTTTTCTTCCCACGCCGGGCAACTGAATTAATTCTTCTAAAGTTGAAGGAACTTTGCCATTAAATTTCTCCATTAATAATTGTCCCATACCAAGTAAATGCTTGGCCTTGTTATTGGGATAACTGATACTTTTTATATACGGAAACAAGGTATCAAAATCGGTATTGGCAAGCTTTTGAGGAGTAGGAAATATTTTGAATAATTCTGGTGTAACCATATTTACACGCTTGTCAGTGCATTGAGCAGAGAGAATTACGGCAACCAGCAATTGATACGGATTGTGGTATTGCAATTCTGTTTCGGCAATAGGCTGGTGTTCTAAAAAATAAGCGATTACCTTTTCAAATCTTTCCTGCTTTTTCATGGGGCAAATAAAGGTCATTCTCTGTTTATTTTTTATTTCGGTTTGAACCAAAAATAATTTTAGACAAGAATGCTTACTTTTGTTTTTATGAAGAATATCCTAACTGTTATTTTGATGCTTTTATGCTTGCCAATTTTTGCGCAAGAAACCCAACCGAAACCAGAGGTAAAACCAGAAATGAAGCGCTTTGTTTACCAAGCCAATACTACTATTTCCAAAAGGGTTTACGATAGTATTTACTTTGATATTTCGTATGATGCAGGAGATAAATGGGTTTTTAAATATACCTATATGGCACCCGATGTGGTGATGATTGCCGATGATGAATATTATGAAACTTATGAATTTGAAATGACTCCGCCAAAAGGAAAAAGTTTTGTTATAACAGGCGAGGATATTGAAAAGCACAAACTAATTTTTAACCGCGGATGTTTTTGTCCGGATGGAGGAATAAGGCAATTGTATGAAGGAACAATTACTGGTAAAAAAGTAAGAAAAAACACTTGGTTACTTACCTTTGATATTATGCTAGAACCACGCCCGGGAAGAGAAGGAAATGCGATTCCAAAGAAATTTAAAGGCTATTTTAAACCAGGGAAATTGGTATTTTAATGAGTGAGTTCACTATTAGAGAAGCGCAAAAAGAAGATTGCGGTTTGATCCTACACTTTATTAAAGGCATTGCGGATTTTGAAAAGTTAAGTCATCAAGTTATTGCCACAGAAGCCTTGATTGAAGAACATTTATTTGGGCCAAAATCGGTAGCATTTTGTTATTTGGGATATGAAGGAGAAACGCCTGTAGGCTTTGCATTGTATTTTAGAAACTACTCCACCTTTCTCTCCAAACCCGGCATTTACCTGGAAGATTTGTATATCGACCCAAAATATAGAGGAAAAGGATACGGCAAAAAACTTTTATTAAAATTGGTTCAAACCGCCAAAGAAAATAATTACGGAAGAGTAGAATGGTGCGTTTTAAATTGGAACCAAACAGCCATTGATTTCTATAAAAGTTTAGGCGCAGAACCCATGGAAGAATGGACTACCTTTAGATTAAGCGAGAAACAAATTGAGGCATTGAGCAATTAATCCAGCTCAAAATAATTAAGGTCTTTGCTAAACGAATCTTTGATATAAAGTGTGGCAAAAAATGCCAAACCTAAACAAACCAAACCCACCCATAAAGCCGCATCAATTACACCATAAGATTTGGAAAGCGCAGCAAAACTCAAGGTGATTGGAACCACAGCACCTCTTACAAAATTAGGAACGGTATTGGTAACAGTAGAACGAATATTGGTGCCAAATTGCTCTGAGGCAATGGTAACAAACAAAGCCCAATACCCTGTTGCGAAACCTAAGCCAAAGCACATCCATTTGTAATACTCAACGCCTACATTGGAATTATAGAGAAATACCAGCATTAGAATTAAGGAAAGTCCTAAATAAATAAACACCACTTTCTTTCTGCTCTTTAATAGTTGGCTTAATAAACCACTGAGTAAATCGCCAAGAGATAAACCGAGGTAAGCATACATTACGCTATCTGCAATGTTTACTTTTTCTACCATGCCATGTGCTTCTGCAAAGCGGTTGGAGAGGTTTACCAAAACGCCAATGGCATACCAAATGGGCAAGCCAATAAGAATGCAAGCGAGGTATTTTAGGAATAAATCCCAACGTTGAAATAAAGAAAAGAAATTTCCTCTTTTAATATTTCCGTGTTGAACCAAATTTTGGTACATGCCGCTTTCGTAAGCACCAGCGCGCATAAGCAATAATCCTAAACCGAGACAGCCACCTACGATATATGTGCTTTGCCAACCAAAGCTTTTACCCACCAAGCCAGCAACCACGGCACCTAAAGCGCCAAAAGTAACAATAATCATGGTTCCATAACCTCGTTTCTCTTTGGGCATATTTTCTGCAACTAAAGTAATTCCTGCACCTAATTCGCCAGCGAGGCCAATGCCTGCAATAAAGCGCATGATGGCATATTGGTTTATATTAACAACAAAGGCATTAACGATATTGGCAATTGAATACAAGAAAATGGAACCAAAAAGAACGGAGACCCTACCCTTTTTATCGCCTAAAATTCCCCAAATAATTCCGCCAAGTAACATGCCTGTCATTTGAAGATTGAATAACAAAATCTCTTTTTCTTTAAGCGCTTCGCCAGAAAAACCAAGAGCTTGCAGGCTTTCATTTTTCACCACGTTAAAAACAATGAGGTCGTAGATATCTACAAAATAACCCAATGCGGCTACAATGATTAAGAGTGCTACTCGTTTATTTTGCTCCATTTTATACTATTAATAAAAGGCAAAATACTAAAATTAAGCAGATAAGAAAATGCTTAATTAGGAGAAGGAATGAAAATTAGAATTTTAGGTAGCTGAGTAATTGCTTTAAATAAGTTGCATCCACCTCATCAAAATGGGCAAGGTGTTCGCTATCTACATCCAAAACGCCAATAACTTGATTAGAGGCATTGGTGATAGGCAAAACAATTTCTGAAAGGGATTCGCTACTGCAGGCAATATGGCCTTTAAAATCGTTTACATTAGGAACAATTAGGATTTCATTTTGGGCCCAACTTGAACCACAAACGCCTTTACCCAGAGCAATACGAGTGCAGGCAACAGGACCTTGGAACGGACCTAAAACGAGTTCTTGGTTTTTAACCAAATAAAAGCCAACCCACCACCAATTGAATGTTGTTTTAAGAACTGCACAAAAGTTGGACAGGTTGGCGATTATATCCTCCTCTCCTTCCAGCAAGGCTTTTACCTGAGGCAGGAGTTGAAGGTATATTTCTTCTTTACCTTGAGTGGTATTTATTTCTACCGAGTGCAAGGAAAACTATTTTGCTTCAGCAGGAGCAACAGGAGCAGCAGTAGTATCTGCGGGTGTCGCTGCAGGAGTTTCCGCAACTTCGGCCTTAACATTGGCTTTGTTAACAGAATAATCTGCCTTTTCCGACTTGTACTCTTCGTTGGTTTCTAATGTTTTTTGAGCTTCTTCTCTTCCGTAATGGCAAGCACTTAAGCTAGCAGCAAATGCAAAAGCAACTAAAATTTTCTTCATGTTTTTTCTTTTATGGCGCTCTTCAAAACCGCTTTGTTTTGAATCTGCGGTGCGAATATAAAAATTTGTATCAGTTTCTATGCAAGGCAAGAACCAAGTTTTTTTGGTTCGAACCAAATCTTTTATTTTAACTCAAATTCTGAGGTTCCGATTTTGAACCCTTCACAGTACAATTCGGCCTTGTAATTTCCTTTAACGAACTCACTACCTTTGTCCCAATAAATGCTCACTGTGGTGTTTTCTTGTTTGAAATCAATGGTTTTCTTGGTACTATAAAGAGATTCTTCATCTTGGTACCTAAAAGTACCCGAACCTGCAACTTGGTTGTAAACGGTTGCTCCATCTGGGCCTAGCACTTTTAAATAAATGTCTTTCATTCCTTTTTCGGTGACATAATTTTCGTTTAGGACGAAACTAATTTTAAGCTGATCCATTTGGGTAACACGGATGGTTTCCTTTTCTTTTCCGTTTGAACGCAACTTAATACCAGTAACAAAAACATTTTGTGTGGTAAGTTTTGCGCCAATAGCCACCTTATTGCTTAAACGGGCAATGTCCATATTTAGGTTTTCATTTTTCCGTTTTTGCTTATCGATATCAGTTTTGAGGGTTTTATTTTCTGTGTTAAGACTAACGATTACGGTATTTAAGGAATCTATTTGCCCTATGTATTTGCGTTTATAATAACGCAATAAATCCAATTCTTCATTGGCTTTGGCTAGTTCTTCACGGGTTAATTTACCCTTGCGTAGCATTGCCTCAATTCTATCTGCAAATTCTTGAAGAGAATCGTTTTTCTCACGCAGGAATTGGTCTAATTCGTTGTTTTTTCCTTTGTACTCGGTAAGTTCTAGGTCTGTTTCTTTCAATAAATTTTCCAATTCAACCTTTGCAGAATCGGATTGAAATAACTCCACCTCTTTAACAGCCAATTTTTTGTCTGTTTTAAAATAATTAAAGGTAAAGAAACTCAACAATAGAATTAACAGGATATTCAATACTGATTGAAATATGATGATAAGTCTATATCGTTTTAGCTTTTTTTCTTCATTTTGCATGCGGCAAAAATAAGGAATGAAACCAATTAGCAAACTCTCCTTTTTCCACGATTGTGAAGTAACATACCATTTTTGAACCTGATTTCTTATAATTGTGCTAAAATACATTCACTTTGAAAATTACTAAAACACCAATTGAAGGCTTACTTATTATTGAGCCTCAAATATTTAAAGACGCTAGAGGTTATTTTTTTGAAAGTTATAACGAGGCAAAATTTAAAGAAGCAGGCGTAGAATTAAATTTTGTACAAGACAATCAATCGCTTTCGCAAACGGGAGCGGTAAGAGGATTGCACTTTCAGGCACCACCTTTTGAACAAGGAAAATTGGTACGCGTGGTTCAAGGTGCGGTAATGGATGTGGTGGTTGATATCCGTAAAGGCTCTCCTACTTATGGACAAAATTTTTCAATTGAATTATCAGCCGAAAACCAATTGATGTTTTTTATTCCACCAGGATTTGCACATGGATTTGAAACTCTTTTGGATCAAACCATATTTTTATACAAATGCACCAATGTTTACAATAAAGGCAGCGAAGGCGGATTGTTGTGGAACGACCCAGAATTGGGCATTAACTGGCAAACCCAAGAGCCAATTGTATCTGAAAAAGATTTAATCCTACCTTTATTAAAAGATTTTACCAGCCCATTTTAATTGCATGTCGGAACATATAGACGAAAATGTTAGCAGCCTCATTAACCAATTAAAGGATAAATACGAGGAAAATAGTCAAGACTTTAAAGCTTATTTAGAAGGTTTGGTTTACCAAGAATATACCAGCTACTGGGATTATATTATGGTGGATACACTTTTGAGTTTACAGAAGCCCAAAACCAATATTCCCGATGAGGAAATATTTATAATGTATCATCAGATAACTGAATTGTATTTTAAGTTATCGCTGCATGAAATAAAGCAATTGGCGCAGAAGAAAAGCAATTTAACTGCTGAATTCTTTGCTAAGCGCGTGAAGAGAATTAACTCCTACTTTAAGAACCTTACCCATTCGTTTGAAATTATGGTGGATGGAATGGAGAAGGAGCAATTCTTGAAATTTAGGATGAGTTTATTACCCGCAAGTGGGTTTCAATCGGCACAATACCGAATGATTGAAATTTGTTCTGCAGATTTTCTTAGGCTTGTAAGCAAAGACAAACGTGATTTATTTACAGCCGAAAGCAGCATTGAAGAAATGTTTGAGTTTATTTATTGGAAGCATGGTGCTACAGAATTGGCAACAGGTAAAAAGACATTAACCTTAACTCAGTTTGAGAATAAGTATGCATCTAAATTGATTCGGTTGGGAAATGAATATAAAGATTGCAACTTAATGGCACTTTATAGAAGCTTGCCAGCAGAGGAGCAAAAGCACGCAGAATTAATTGAGCAATTGAGGCAATTAGACCATAATGTAAATGTAAATTGGCCATTGGCACATTATAAATCTGCGGTGAAATATTTACAAAAACAACCTCAAGATGTGGCTGCAACTGGCGGAACAAATTGGCAGAAATATTTGCCTCCAAGATTTCAGGTGCGCGTTTTCTTTCCGGAATTGTTTACCGAACAAGAGATTGCTGAATGGGGAAGAAGTGCATTTGAGAATTAATTTTTGTACTTTCCATTAAAATTGGAATGTTAATGTTTTCTAAAATTTCGTCATTTACTTTTTTATTTTTTATTTTCATCACATCTTCGCTTGAAGCACAAATAGTGAAAGATGGTGATTTTGGCAAGACTTATTACGACAGTTCTTGTAGTAAGGTATGTGAAATTTTCCATCACGATTTGAGGTATGTTTTTATTGAAAACAAAAACACCAAGGAACAGATATTTAAGGAAAAACTCATTATAAAAAATGGTCCATACTTGAGCTATTTTGAAAATGGAAAATTAGAGTCGAGTGGGTTTTATGTAGACAATGAAAAGGACAGTATTTGGATGTATTACAAACCCAATGGACAAATTCATAAAATAGAAAAATACCGATTTGATCAATTAATTGAATGAAAAAAATAATTTATCTCCTAGCATTTTTATTTCCAGTATTGGGGTTGGCTCAAACCGAAAAAACCATTGCAGTTGCATTGGAAGTAGGAAGTTATATAAAAGTAAATACCTGCAAAAAAGGTGCGGCAGAATTTCAATCTATGGATGTGTATGCCCGCACCAATCCTTATAATAAAGCCAATGTTGACTCATTAACAGGCGAAGGATTATTGGATGAATTTTTTAACGATAAAAGCATTGATGCAAAAAGATTGCCTTGTGTAATGGGAGGAAAAAAATACAAAATTGGCGCCTTGCAAGAATTTGAAAAAGATGGCGAAACCAAACGAGTTGCACTTTTGTATACAGCCTATCCGCTTACCTTAATTTGGGTTGAGTTGGATAAGGCACTTGAATTGGGTGAAATTAGCTTGTAGTGATTTAGAACAAGTTTTTCTTCCTAAAAAAGAATACACCAAGTACAGATAATATTAATGCTATTAAGGTTACAATCCAAAAAGCATGCGGCTCATTTTGGAAAGGCAAAGGCACATTCATTCCATAAATACTGGCCACCAAAATTGGCAAAGAAAGAATGATGGTAACGGTTGTTAAATAGCGGATAGTAATATTTAAGTTATTAGAAATAATGCTGCTGTGTGCGCCCATCATATTACCCAAGATATTGCTATAAATTTTTGCCATATCAATGGCTTGTCGGGTTTCTATGTTTACATCTTCTATTAGCTCGTACTCCTGCTCTTTCATTTGTTCAGGCAAGTTATTGCGTTGCAAACGTTGCATCATGAGTTCATTTGCTTTTAGAGAAGTATTAAAAAACACCAGACTTTTTTCGAGCATTAATAAATCGAGGAGCTCTCTATTGCGCGTGCTGCGGTGAAGCATTTGCTCGATATCTCCAGCTTTATTGTTAATGTCTTTTAGGTATTTGAGGTAAAGCAAGGAAGTTTTATAAAAAATCTGCATTACAAAACGCTCTCTTAAAAAGGTAAAGAAACCTTTTACTTTAGATTCTTTAAAAGCAAACAGCACATCTAAAGGTTTGCTACTAATGGTAATTATTAAATCGCGTTTGAGCAAAATACCCAAAGCGATTGTAGAATATGGAATGCCAGATTCTTTATCGTTTAAATAAGGCACTCTACAAACAATTAGAATGCAATTTTTATGTGTTTCAACACGAGCATTTTCATCTGGATCTAAGGGATCGCTGAGAACTTCTGGCGGCACCAATAATTTGCGAGTAAGAAATTCAATTTCGTTTCCAGTAGGACTCACCACATTTATCCAGCAGTCTTTTTCCATGCCCTCTAATTCGAGCAAACTATTGTAACCACTTTTAAAATACTGGATCATTAGATTGTCTAGGGTTTAGGAATGCAAAGCAAGTCACACTTGGGCAATTAAGCAAGGAAAACGAATATTAAATCTTTTTTAAGCGCCTATGAAAATTTAAAGCAAATTGGATTTCACTTGTTCTTGTTCGTAAAACTCATCTATAAGTAAATTACCACCATCGGCGGCGGTTGTAGCCAAAACATCGCAACGCTCATTCATAGGATGGCCTGCATGGCCTTTTATCCATTTAAAAGAGATATTGTGTTTAGGGAATAACGTGAGGAATCTACGCCACAAATCGGGGTTTTTCTTGTCTTTGAAACCTTTTTGAGCCCAGCCAAAAACCCATTTTTTCTCAACGGCTTCGCAAACATATTTGCTATCTGTATAAATGGTAATGTCGAGATTCTCTAATTTCATGGATTCGATGGCCACAATAACGGCTAATAATTCCATGCGGTTATTGGTAGTTAAGCGATAACCAGCGCTCAATTCTTTGCGGTGTTGGCCACTTACCAAAACGGCGCCATAACCTCCCCTACCGGGATTTCCACGAGCCGAACCATCTGTATATACGGTAACCTTCACGCAACAAAAGAAAGGAAAAGGGAGTAGAAAATAAAAATAAAGACAGAATAAAAACCAAGTGTCTCTAAATGAATTGAGTCATTTTCAAATGGTTCAAAACGAAAACTTGCATTTAATAATATAATGCCTAACTTCGACTAGCATCAAAAACGCTTCAACTATGTTGAAAATACTGGTACCAACCGACTACTCCCCAGAGGCAAAAAATGCATGTTTGTATGCCTATCATTTTGCAAAATTCACGCAAAGTTCTTTGGTTTTATATCACGCCATGCCTGCTGTAATTCCAATAAGCGATATCCCTTACGAAAATTATTATCTTGATGAAGAGGAGGAATTACATTTATTGGAGGATACATTTATCCAATTGCTCAAACAACATCTGCTTGACCCAAACGAAATAAAATTTGAAGTAAAGATTGATATTCAAAATGTAATTTCTAATGGAATTAACCAAGCATTTTTGGATAACAAATGCGATATGGTTATTATGGGAACTCATGGGGCAAGTGGTTTTAGAAAGGTTTTCTTGGGAAGCAATACTGCACAATTTATTGCCAACCACAGAATTCCTGTAATTGCAATTCCTAAAGAATATCGGTTTGAACCAATCTATCATATGGTTTATTCTTCCGACCTACAAAACTTAACTGAAGAGCTTGGAGTATTGGTTCCATTTGCAGAAGTATTTCATGCAGCATTAGAAATTTTCTACTTTGATTATGCTGGTCCGGATAGTGAGAAATACATTTTGGATGCACAGCAATATATTTTTGAGCACAACTATAAAAACATCAAATTATCTATTCAAAAAGGAAACATTCATTTGTCGATATCAGAAAATTTAAAGAGGCAACTTAATACCAGCAATACGCAAATGTTGATTATGTATAGAGCAGAACACAGCTGGCTTGATAAATTGTTATTGGGAAGTAATTCGCAGAAAATGGTTTTGGATGCAGGTTTACCGATGTTGGTTTTGCATAAGGCGCTTGGGGTATAGGGAGAAGAAGAGTCCAGAGTCAAGAGTCCAGAGTCAAGAGTCCAGAATCCAGAGTCTAGACAGGAGTTATGAGGTAAGAGGTAAGAGTTAAGAGGTAAGAAAGAATTTTAAACAGTTAAACGCATAAACGGTTAAACAAGAAACATCATCCAAAAATTAAGCATCGGTTAATGGGGAATAAAATGCCAGCTGCTAGTGGCAGCAGCCAGAGGCTTGAAGAAGAATCCAGATAACAGAGTCCAGACAAGAGTTATGAGTTGACAAAGAAGCGAGAGGCGAGAAGCGAGAAACGAGAAAAAATTTTAAACTTTACACCTTAAACAGTTAAACGCATAAACGATTAAACTAGAAACTTCAATTAAAGATTAAGCATCAACGGAAGATGAATAAAATGCTAGGAGCTAGTGGCCAGCAGCCAGAGGCTTGAAGAAGAATCTAGATAACAGAGTCCAGAATCCAGAATCTAGACAGGAGTTATGAGGTAAGAGGTAAGAGTTAAGAAAGAATTTTAAACAGTTAAACGCATAAACGATTAAACTAGAAACTTCAATTAAAGATTAGGCATCAACGGAAGATGAATAAAATGCTAGGAGCTAGTGGCCAGCAGCCAGAGGCTTGAAGAAGAATCCAGGAGTCTAGACAGGAGTTATGAGTTGACAAAGAAGCGAGAGACGAGAAAAGAGTTTTAAGTTTTAAGTGTTAAGTTTTAAGTTAAGAATTTAAACTTTAAACAAACTCTCAAACCTACAAACATTCGTTAAAGCTTCGGCTTG
>JAIOYZ010000013.1 GCA_021740845.1 Bacteroidia bacterium | reverse complement strand
ACAGCCTCGCAGAGAACTATATGCGGCTTCATCGGAACTAACTTTAAGGAAACCGCCGTACACGCAAGTACATACGGTGGTGTGAGAGGACGGCAAAGAGAATTTATTTAAATTATCTTTGCCTCCTACTTAATTGTGCCTAGCTCTTATAATTGATAAGCTTCTGATTAATACAAAGAAAAAGTTGCATTTAAATTATTAGCATTCTTAGGATATTAGGTTTTTAGAAACACACTGTTGGTTAACAGAATTGCTGGCAGCGATTGAGAAACAGCCCTACTACCTCCATCGGAATGATCAAAACATGGTTCTCAATAATGGACTAATATAACATTTCCAAAAACTACAATAAGCTTCACCAGGAACCACTTTAAGGAAACTTTGTTCACACAAGTTTTATTGATGATTTAAGAGTTTGAAACAGACAATTCATTCAATTTTCTCGTTTCTAGTGCCAAGATTTTAATTTTAAATTAATATTTAAATATTTGAAAAACAGATATCTAAGACATTTATTAATTTTAATATAGTGCTATATTAATTTCATTTTAATATATTGGTACTTAAATTACCAATATATGAGTCATACAATTACACTCCTTAAAAAAACTTGGTTCAAACTAAGTGGGTTCTTAACCTTGTTGCTCTTTTTAGGTTCAACTACTAACTCTTTGGGTCAATCCTATACTTTAAGTACGGTACCACCTTATACCCAAAACAATGGATCTAGCACCATTACATTTAATGTTGAAACAAATTCACAGCCTATTAAAATTACTCAATTGGGTTGTACAATGGGTGGTTCAACAACAGCGCAAATTTGGTACAGAACTACACCCATTTCTGGAACGCCGGGTGTTTCTACAGCCAATGGTTGGGTAATGGTTGCCTCAACTGGCTCATTTGCCAATACAACTTTACCTGCTCCAACTCCAATTCCAGCTACGCTAAGTATTACAATCCCTCCTTTTACTAAATATGGATTTTGTATTAATACTACTGGTAATTTGAGATACCTTACGGGTACAGTAACACCAACAACTATTTCGGATCCAAGAATCACCATTATAAATAGCCCAGGAGTGGGATTTGGTGGAACGATTACTGGTCCTATTGCAAATAGACAATTCTGTGGATTCGTTAAGTACGAATTAATAAGTACTGGTCCAGTGGTAATTTTGCCTCCACTTGCTAGTTTCTTTCCTAGCCAGGAAACTGTAAATTCAATACCTAATGATACCGTTTGGATTAATAGTCCTTATGATTTAGTTGCTACCAGTACTAATGCCTCTCGTAATTTTTGGGATTTGCCAAATGTTAGTTCTTTGCCTTTTGGTTATAGTCGCCAAAATGTTGGTTGGACATCCCAACAATACATTGATACTGCTAAATACAATGAGAGGTTTAAATACACTTTTCCTAATAGAGGTTTTGTGCCAGTTAGGTTGCTAGCTGTTAATTCTTATAAACGAGATAGCTTAAGAGATAGCGTGGTAAAATATATTTGGGTGGATACCCCAAATACAGCACCTAAACCCAACTTTTTCGCTGCACGTAGAAAAATTGGTATTGGCGATTATGCTTCTTTAGTTGATATAACTTCTAATGGTCCTTTCCAATGGTATTGGACGTACACTCCAGCTTGTAATTTATGTACTACACCTCCTTATTTCAATAATTTCTTTGCAGGTCCAACAGATCAAAACCCATTGTTTTTTGGTGGCGACCCAGGTAAGTTTACTGTTTGTTTGCAAGCTTGGAACGATAGGGGCTGGGATACCATTTGTAAACCAGATTATATAGAGGTATTGAATAGCATAAATATGTGTAGCGGTAGCGGAAGTGATAAGAGTTCAGAGCAAGAAGGATTCATCTTTGCTGCTTCTGGTCCAGGCTTAAGTTATACTCGTTCTCAATTAACTGGTTGTCCGGGTTTATTATTAGAACCTTGTGCAGATAGTATTATTTTATGGGTAGATAGAATGAAAATGTTACCCAATGATTCCCTAGTAATTCATAATGGTACCAGCTCAACTGCGCCGATATTAAAAACTATTGGAGGGTCTAATGTGAACCAATTGCCAACTAGTATTTTACAAAACGGTATTAGAGGTGGAAGTAGATTATTTGTTCGTTTTAAATTGGGAACAGGAAATCCAACTTTACCTTATGATTCGGCAGGATTCTCCATAAGATGGGAAGCTATGCCAGCAAGTTATCCAAAACCAACGTCTATTATGGTTGTACCAGATTCAGTTTTCAGCTTACAGCCTGTATTGTTTAATAGTGCCTCTGTTGGAAAATTAATGCAATACTCATGGGATACCGATGGAAATGGTGTTTACGATTCCGCAGGAGCAACAGCAACAAGAAGCTTTTTGGTAACAGCGCCTCAATACAAAAAGATTTGCTTGGTAACTTATAATTGTGTTGGTAGCGATACTACTTGCAAAAATGTATTGTTCTTGCCAACTACTCAAAAACCAGTTACGCGTTTTGAAGCAGACAAGGTTCAAGGATTCAATACCGATACTTTCCGTTTTACAGATAAGAGTTTATTTGGTCCTAGCACCTGGAAATGGACATTCACACCTGGAACTGCTCAGTTTATTATGGGAACAAGTAGCACAAGTAAAGATCCAATGATTCGCTTTACACAGAGAACAAAGTATACTGTGAAATTGGCTGTAACCAATCAGTATGGAAATGATTCTTTAATTAAAGTGGATTATGTAAATATAGGAGCATACGATCAACCTGCATGTTTAACAGATATCAATTTGGCAGATGGTAGTATTGGAATTACCCGTGTAGCATTAGAAAGTGGATTAGATACTAGCACCAATGCTTATAACCCATGTTTCCAAATAGTAGGAGGCAATCAAGCTGCATCTATGTACAGAGGTAGCAAAGGATTGTTAACTGTTGTTCGCCCATCCACTAGCAGCCCAATGGACCGCAAGGCATGGATAGATTTTAACATGGATGGCTTGTTTACCAATGACGAATTGGTAATGGATGAAATTGCTGGACAAAACTTGACTAAGATAGATACCGTTAGAGTAAGTGAAACGCAAAGAATAGGAACCACAAGAATGAGAGTGGGAGTAACCTATGCTGGAACTACCTTAAATCCAAGTGTAACTTTCTTAGGCGTGTTTAGAGATTATACGGTGAACTTCCCAATGGATACTGTTAAACCTAGTATTTCAATGATTGGAAGTTCAACATATTATTCAGAGATTAACAAAACATTTGTTGATCCGGGGGTAATATCCATGGATAATATCGAAGGCGATATCAGTAACAAATATGAAACAATTGGCTCTGTGGATACTTCTGCATTAGGTCCAAATTACTTGAAGTATATAGTGAAAGATTTATATGGTAATGTAAGTGACACCTTATACAGAACGGTATTTGTTGTATTGAACCAAACAGGCCCATCCTTATCATTAATGGGTCAGCCAACAGAATACGTGGAGGTTTATCATTCCTATTTGGAACCCGGATATGAAGCAAAAGACAACCAAGGAAATGATATTTCTTCAAGTGTAATTGTTTTAAGCGACTTAGATACTGGGACACTAGGTAGCTATGGCATGATTTATACTGTGGTTGATGCTTTTGGGTTTAGTAAGGAAGATACAAGAACAATAGTGGTTGGAGACACTACAAAACCTTCTATAAATCCAATGTCGTCACCTTATATTCATCAAGTTGGAACTGCCTTAGACTTAAATAAAGTTGTAAACTTGACGGATAATTATTGGTCAAATTCATTTATTACTTTAACCACTACAGGTTCGGTTGATGTGAACAATGTGGGTAGTTATTTTATACGTTATTCAGCAGAAGATAATAGTGGAAATATAAGTGAAGAGGTATTAGTGGAAATTATTGTTAAAGATACCAAAGCACCTACAATTACTTTGAATGGAGAGAATCCATTAAATTGGGAAGTCAAGACAAGTTTAGTTGATCCTGGTGTATCAGTTAACGACAATTATTGGCCCGCTAGCACAGTGGTTATTTCTAAAAAAGGAAGTGTAAGCACAAATGTTTTGGGAGAGTATACCCTTTGGTATATAGCCACCGATCCTTCAGGGAATAAAGATTCTATTTCTAGAGTTGTTAAAGTAATTGATACAACTAAACCTGAGGTGAATTTATTAAACATTTACGAAGTAAATATCCAACGTTGGAAAGAATACAATGATGCACCAATCTCTTTGGATGATAATTACAATTCAGATGCAGAAATGAGAGCAAGTTTAATAGTTACTAACTCGTTACCATTAAACGCAGAAGGTAAGCCTTTTGGAGATTTGCCTGGCTTATATAGTATAACTTATAAAATAAAGGATGCTTCTGGAAATGAATCAAGTTTAGCTAAAAGAATTATTAGAGTTGGTGATCCTGCAACAGGCTTAAGTGGAGTGATGAATATTGATCAATTAATGAGTGTTTATCCTAATCCTAGTAATGGGAAAATTAATTTACGCTTGGCTAGTGTTCAAACCGAAAAAATAGAAATTTCTGTTTTTGATATGTTGGGTAAAGAAATTAAAACAAGCC
This sequence comes from Bacteroidia bacterium, assembly GCA_021740845.1. Classification (GTDB taxonomy): domain Bacteria; phylum Bacteroidota; class Bacteroidia; order UKL13-3; family UKL13-3; genus B1. The sequence continues at coordinate 106,749 of JAIOYZ010000013.1, read as the reverse complement.
AAATGGATGGAAATAATTTACAAGCTCAAGAACTAGATTTAACCAATCAACCTAAAGGGATTTATTTATTAAAAGTAAAAGCAGGTGATAGAATTTATAGAACCAAATTGCAAATAAATTAAAGCCTTAATTTTCTAAAAAAAAGACGGACTAATTTTATTGGTCCGTCTTTTTTTTGATATCTATACAAAGGAATTTTTTTGTAGAAGAATCTACTTTATAATCGTTAGAAATTTGCCAAGGTAAAAGAGCAAGAATTTGCTTTTCAAATTCTATTACTAAGCTTGATTTTTTTTGAATTAGGTTAATCTTTTTATTGATAAAGTAATCAGAAATTTTTTGGTGCCTTTCTAATCCTAATGGTTTGAACCTATCGCCAATTTCAATACTTCTAATTTGAATTGGAAATTTAATTTTATCTAAATCTAACCACAACTTGTTTGGTTGAAAGCCTGTAAAAGCACATTCTTCAAAATCATAAGTTCCATAACTAGAATTAAGTTGAAATGGGAAACTAGAAATGATAATTGGTTCAAAAGTAAAATGGTCGATTTCTTGAATTAATAATTGGCCTCTATTTACCAATGCTGCATGTGTATCAGAATAGTACCAAGCACCAGTATTTTTATCGGTAAACGAGTCGATAATTAGGTTGCACTGTTCAAAATTAAAACCAAGGTTATTTATAAATTCAAATAACAAAAAGGGAGCAAATTCTTTCCCCGTTAATAATTCTAAATTTATGGTTAAGGTGGTTTCGGTTTGAACCAAAATTTCTGAACGTAATAATTTAATTTGTTCTTGATAAAAATGCCAAGTGGCTTCCATTAATTTACCCGTATGGGAAGTAGTTTCAATAAAAGCCGGTTGCATTTGTATAATTTTTGGAATCACCTGCTTTCTCAAATAATTTCTGCTATAGGTGTCTTTTAAATTACTAGAGTCTACCCTAAAAGGAATTGCATTTTCTTTTGCAAATAAGCTTAGGTTGGCTTTCAGTGCAAATAGGAGAGGCCTTCTTAAATAATCAGCTTTGGGTAAAATTCCTCTCAAGCCTTTTACACCAGCACCTCTAATTAAATGAAATAAGATGGTTTCACTTTGGTCGTTTGCGTGATGAGCGGTAAGCACGTAGTTAAAGTTTAAATTTTCTTTTAACGTTTTGAACCAAGTGTATCTTAAATTTCTAGCAGCTTCTTGAATTCCAATTCCGGCGGCCTTAGCATAAATATCAGTTTGAAAATGTTGGACATGGAATGGAATATGATGCGATTGGCAATATTCCTTTACAAATAATTCATCTCCATCGCTTTCCTCGGCTCGCAATTGAAAATTAACATGGGCTACTTCAAAATTGTAATTAAAATGTTTGAGTAAGAAAAGCAGAACCATAGAGTCTACCCCGCCACTAACAGCCAACAATAGCTTATCGTTTGGTTCAAACAGAAATTCCTTTTGAACATATTCTTGAAATTCTTTGAAAAGATTCATTTTAAACATCAAAAATATTTAGTTTTGGCGCAAATCATGCTAAAAGTTAAAAGAAACATAATTTTATTTTTATTCCTTTTGGGATTAGGGCAAAGCATTTTAGCCCAAAAAAAGGAAAGGGTAGAAATATTAGGTGCCGAAAATTTTGAATACCTCAAGACTACAGATAGAAACATTAGCAAACTAATTGGCAACGTAAAGCTAAAACAGCAAAATACATTTATGTATTGTGATAGTGCATTGTTGTACGAATCTGAAAATATGGTAGAGGCATTCTCTAATGTTAGAATTAACCACAACGATAGCGTTACCATTACTGGCGATTACCTCTTGTATGATGGCAATACTAAAAAGGCATTTATAAAAGGAAATGTAGTTTTGGTTGATAAAAACATGACACTTACCACAGATCAACTGGATTATGATTTGGCAAATCAGTATGGGTATTTTGCTACTGGAGGTAAAATTATTAGCAAAGAAAATACACTAACAAGTTTGGTTGGTTATTATTATGCTCGATCCAATCAGTTCTTTTTTAAGAATAATGTGGAATTGTTGAACCCGGATTATACCATGACAAGTGATACCTTGTTGTACAATACCCTTTCTAAAACGGCCTATTTCTTTGGTTCAACCCAAATAAAAAGTAAAACCGACCAGATCTTTTGTGAGAATGGTTGGTACAATACAAGTCTAGATCAATCTCAGTTTAGCAAGAATGCAGTTATTTTTACTGGACGTAAAATGTTGCAAGCAGATAGTTTGTATTACGATAGAAAGAATCAATTAGGAAAGGCTTTTAGAAGAATTCATGTTTACGATTCGGTTCAGAACTTACATTTATATGGTAATACTGGGATTAGCAATGGGAAAACAAAAATTACTTATGTCCGCGGAAATAGTTATGCGGTTAAATTAATGGATGGAAACGATAGCCTTTTTTTATATGGCGATACCCTTCTGATATCTGAGAAATTGGGAAAGCAAAAGGAATTGTTGAAAGCATACCATGGTGTTAAAATAATAAAAACTGATATGCAGGCAATTTGTGATAGTTTGGTTTATGAGAAATCAGATTCTGTGATGCGCATGTTTCATTCACCTATTATGTGGAGCGGGCAAAATCAAATATTTTCAGACACAATTTATTTTTATGTGAACAATGGCAAACTAGATTCCTTTGATTTGCTTAGTAATGCCATGATAATTAGTAAAGAATTAGGGGCTCATTATAATCAGATTAAAGGACGCGATATGAAAGGGTCGATGGATAGTAGTAGATTAAATGAAATTAAAGTTTTTGGAAACGGACAAAGTATCTTTTATGCAAAGGAAGATAGCCTTCATTATATAGGCGTAAATGTAATTGACTGTAGTGAAATGAAATTTCAATTTAAGAAAGGTGGGCTAGAAAAAGCTGTTTTTATTACCGATCCAGATGCAACTTTATTTCCTTTGGATGAATTAAAACCAGAAGATTTGCGACTAAAAGGCTTCCAGTGGTATGAAAAGAAAAGGCCGCAAAGGCTTTATTTTCAATAACAATTATTTATTAAGAAAATTTCAAGAACTGGTTTTATTGGTAAAATTTGGATTTAAGTTGATTTTAATTAACTTTGGTTTTCGGGTTATTTTAAATTTTGAGCAGTAGAAAATCCAAAAACCATTTGCTTAGTTTAACTATAATTCATATTATTGATTTTTGAACTTTGAAAACAATTTAGAAACACATGAAATACAATTACAGATTCAATGTTTTAAGGTATCTGTTATTAATGGCCATTTTTGGGGTCTTTAGTAATCAGATAGCAAACGCCCAAGGTTTATCCACTAACAAAACTTATGTAGTAAATGGAGCCTCGGATTATGTTGCACCAGTGGACACTTTTGTTAATTTAACAGGTCCTAATTCTGGTAACAATTATGGAGCACTAACCTACTTAAATCAGTATGGTATGTCTGCTACTCAAACTGGTAATGGTACTGTGGTATTTTTACTTTCAAGTGGGTATAATCCAATTGAGCCAACTGTTTTAAATATTGGTCAAGCAAGTGGTTCTGGTGGATGGCCAAATATGTATTGGAATGCAAACAGTCCTATTGTAATTAAGCCAGCCTCTGGACAAAATTTCAATATCACAACTTCTGCTACGATTGCTGCACAACAAGCCTTGGTAAGATTTAATGGAGCATGGTTCGTTAGCATTGATGGATCTGGAACGCCAGGTGAAAGAAACCTGACTTTTTATATGCCAGCAACTTCAACACAACCCACTTCAAGGGTAATAGATATTATGCCAACTTCTGGCCAACCAGTTCAATATGTTGGAGTGAAAAATTGTAGAATTATCGGTAATTCAACTGCCACAAATATTAACACTCATTCTGGGGTTTATTTGGGTGGTGCTACTGCTGGTAGTGCAGCGGCAATAGGTCAAAGTCAAAATATTGATGTAATCAATAATGAAATTCTGGCTGTTCAAAACGGTATTTATTTCCGTGGATTAGCAAACAATAGAAATTTACAAAATAGATTCATTAACATCAATAACAATATAATTGGTGGTTATGTAAATCCAATTAATGCTTCAAATACTCCATTTATTGGAGGCACAAATGCTTCAGGTATCTATTTAAATGCAGTTTCATCTGCAGTAGTATCTGGTAATACAATTAGAAATACCTTGCCTGCTATTTCAGGTGGTTATAAAGGAATTTATCTTGCTCAAGAGGGTGGTTCTCCCGGCAACTCCTTAGATTCAAACGTTCAAGTTACAAATAACAAAATTTATAATATCAATACTACTGCAACCAATGGTGGGGTTTATGGTATACGTGTATCATTAGGTGCCCATACCCAACACCTACGTTTGTTAATTGCTAATAACTCAATTGCTAAATTATCTTCAACTGCTGCTCAAGGAAATAACCTTAATCAGTTTAATTACCCAATTGGAATTCTAATTGATAATAATTCGGCAACCGTTGGTGCTGAAGTGTTTTTTAATTCTGTTTATTTAACAGGTTCAACACTGCCAAATAGTTCTTTCTCTGCTTGTTTTGCCACAGGACCTCAAACAACTGGCGGAATATTTTTAATGAATAATGCCTTTTCTAATACAATGGGTAGAACGAGTAATAATATAAATGGATACAGTATTTATGGCGTATTGGCAACAAGTACTACTGCGTATCCATTTGAGTATTCAAGTTTCAATAATTATTATGTTTCTACATTTGATGGAGGAAATTCATTTGTTTCAAAATACAAAAACATTGATATCACTGCTTTGAAGGGATTGGCAATGAGAAATCGTTCTGATTCTACTTCTTATTCTACTATTCCTCCGTTTAATAATGATACTGTATTAACTGTAAATGCAGGTGTTAGTCATTTCATGTATAATGGTGGCGCTAACTTAACTAAGTTCTTTTCTTTCTACCCAAGCATTTTTGATAGTATCCGTTTTAAAGTTAATTACGATATTAATGGAAACTTAAGAAATTTGTCTGGTAGATTTACTTCAATTGGTTGTCATTCATGGGCAGGAGATAGTACCAATAATAATATTGCTTTAGTTGGTCCACGTACATTTATCATTAATGGTTATTCTCAATGGCCTAAACAATTAAACCAAAATGGATATTTTGCAACCATTGCTGAAGCGGTTAATTATTTAAATCAATATGGTGTTGGAGGTTCTGGTAATATTGTATTTGAATTGCAACCTGGTTATAATGGTGAAACAGATTATATCCCAACCTTAATTGATTATCCTAATTCAAATTTAGGAACACCAGTTATTTTTAGACCACAAACAGGATTCTCAACAGTAGTTACTGTTCCTAACGTAGCTGCAATGAATAACCTTTCAGTTCTGTCGTTTGCAGGTGCTAACCATGTTACTTTTGATGGTGGCCCAAATAGAAGTATAACATTTTCATTGCCACCACTTGCTACCAATACAAATACTAGAGTAATTGGTATTACCCCATTTGACACAATATCTACTAGTATTACAATTAAGAATTGTAAGATTATTGGAAATTCAACAACGGCTTTGCCAAATACCACTATGGGTATATATGTTGGACATCCAACCATTAATGGTGGTAACCCAGTAAATACATTAAAGACTGGTGTAAGTAATATTAGTTTTATTGGTAATGAAATTCAAGCTGTAAAAAGCGGTATTGTAGTTTTCTCTTCAGGTGAGGCTAACAATATGTTAATTCAGAGCAATATTATTGGTGGTACAATTGCCCCAGGAACATCTCAACTTACCACCTATATTGGTGGAGCAGCTAATATGGCTGGGATTAGAATTAAAGGGGTTACTAATTGTACTGTGGATAGCAATATTATTAGAAATTGTGTTCCTACAACAAATACCTCAAATGGTTTTACTGGTATTTGGTTGGATGAGGCTGGTTCCCCAATTTATTCAAGTGTTAATCTAACCCGTAATTTTATCTACAATTTAGCAACTACTAATGGTACATATTGTGCTGGTATTAGAGCTGTGTTATCAAATGGCGCAGGTTCTAGAGGAATAAATATGTTTAATAATTTTATTGGTAGAATTGTTGGAAATGGAACTGGATTAAACTTCAGTAATTTAAATCCAGCAGGTATCTTAATTGATGCTGCAGCTGCCAATACAGATTGTGGAATTGCTTTAGCACACAATACTGTTCACTTAACAGGAACTGGATTAGGAGCTAACAATACTAGTAGCGCTGCGTTATTCTTAGGCGCCAATATTAGAGGTGGTATTGAAATAGATAATAATATTTTTGGAAACGAATTAAGCAGAACTTCTGCAAGTGGTAATAGGTATGCCGTATTGGTTGGCCATAATGCCTCTCCGTTTACAACAGCCAATGTTTTGCCAATGGGGGCAAACAACAATAATTACTTCGCTAATGGAAACGGAACCAATTATATTGGAGCAAATACCAATGGTTCTGTAAATAGATTAAATATTAATGATTGGAGGTCTTTCACCGCTGCAACTATTGCAGGTATGGATGGAAGTTCTTTTAATTGGGTTAATACTTTTGTTACCGATACCACTCCAGATATCAATTTATTATATGGTGGATTGGTACCAGGTGGTGCTTCCATTGTAACAGGTATTTGTAATGATATTTATGGTAATGCTCGTTTCTTATGCCCAGGTGGCTCGTCTACTATTACTCGTTGGGTTGGAGCTGTTGAAAAAGGTTTTCCTTACCCAGCTCTTCAAGGAAATGTAACTTACCAAATTAATGGTGTAGACAATCCACCTACTCCAACATCTCCAAATACTGGTACATTTAAAACAGTAAGAAACGCAATTGATTACTTAAACTCTCAAGGTGTGGATGATCCTAATTTTGGAGGTTTCAGAACTGTAAAATTGGAAATTGCTAATGGTTATGTAGGAGAGTCTGATACCTTCACCAGACCAATCACCGTTTTAGATTATCCTCGCCAAGCAAATACTCGTCCAGTAGTATTAACTGTTGCCTCTGGAAGATCAGATACTATTCGTTTTACCTCAAATGTAAATGCTGCTATTGCTGCAAATATGAGTGCTTTTCGTTTCAGTGGTTGTAAATATTTTACAATCGATGGTAACAATGGTTCTGGGCAAAGAAATTTAACAATAGTATTGCCAACAGTTTTTACAGCTAATACAAATAAGGTGGTTGATTTCATTAGTGGAACTACCCCAATTACTGCAACTTCACCATCTACTGAAAATTCAGGTATCAAAAATTGTAATATTATCGGAAGCTCTACAACTTCTGCCATCAATACCTTTGCAGGTGTTTATATGGGAGGTTTAGCAACACCCTCAAATGCAATTGTAGGAATGAACAACAACAATATTGTTCAAAATAACTTTATTGGTGCTGTTAGATATGGTGTTTATTTCCGTGGAGAATCTGATTATGGAAATATCGATCGTTTCAATACCATTTCTGGAAATATTATTGGAGGTTCTATTGCACCTAATACTACTGGAAATACTAACTATTTTGGTGGTGTAGCTAATGCAGCAGGTGTTTTTATTGCTGGTCAGGCCAATGTTACCATCAGTGGAAATACCATTAACAATAGTATGACCAACCTTGGAGCTCCTAGAGGAATTGAAGTAGCTACTATTCCTACTTTATATCCGAAACTAGGTGATTACATAACTATTAATGGAAATACCATTAAGAACATCCAAACTACAGTTTCTGGTGCAGCATATGGTATCTATGTTAATTTCGGAAATGACAATGCAAACGTTAATCGTGAAATTACCATTTCTAATAACATGATTTCTGGTATTGCTTCTCCAGGATCTAGTGCAGTAGGTAATGGTTTTAGAAATAATACATTTGGTATTTATTTAGATGCAACGTCAAATATTGGTAGTGGAAATACTTGGGTTGGTGTTTATTTATATTACAATTCCATTAATTTAGGTGTGGATAATAAGTTAACAGTTGCCAACTCATTAAGTGCTTGTTTAGGTATTCCTTCCTTTATTCAATCGGGAGTTGTATCTCAAAATAATATTTTCCAAAATCGTTTAGGCGGTACAGGTTCTGGTTCGAAAAGTTTTGGCGTTGCAATTGGAAGTCAGTTTAGTCCTTTGGCAATTAGTAATTACAACAATTATTATACAGCTTCAACTACTGCAACTCTTGCTGCTAATTTTGGAAGTAATGCACATACAGCATCTCCTTCTACTTACAATGAGTGGTATGAAATAATGGATTTCACAGGTCAAGATACAATGTCATTAACAACCTTAACGCCATTCACCAACGACAATAACTTATATATTCCTAATGCTACTGCAAGTAACTTATACCAAGCTGGAAAGGCATTATTTAATGTTACAACTGATATCACAGGAAATGGCAGAAATAGCTTCCAACCTTCTATGGGTGCTCATGAATTTACTGGAACTTATGTAGATAATATTGCTCCACGTATTTTTAATGTTACTGACCCTACAGCGTGCCAATCTGGTTCAATTATTTTGAATTTTAATATTTATGACAAACAATTAATTGGGGATTCATTGTATTATAAGATTAACGGTGGGTCTGTTCAGAATATTCAGGCCAACTTTAATAGTGGTACCTTCCGCAGTTATATAATTCCTGCTCAACCAGGTGGAACTTTAGTTGAATACAGATTAACTGCTTATGATTATCCAACTCCTCCAAATACTGGTTATTTCCCTGCTGGAAAACCTTGGGATACTTTAAGTACTGGTATTAACTCTTTCCCTTATGTTAATGGATTTGAGGGTGTAAACAATCCAATTTGGAGAACTCAATCTTTATCAGGTGGAGCAGAATGGCAAATTGGAGTTTCAGGCTCTAGCACAAATCCACCACAAGCAGCTAGATCTGGAATTAAATCTGTTATGTTCGCATCATCTACCTATCCAATTGTAGGTTCATCCGCTCGTTTGGTTTCTCCATGTTTGGATTTCTCTAATTTGAAGAGCCCAACTTTAAGATTCTATATGTCTCAAAATAATGGATTGCCTAACAAGCAAGATTCGATTGCAGTTAAGGTTTCATTTGGTGGAAATATCTGGTCTAATCCTTTAAGAACTGTTATACGTTATAATCCAAGTTATCCTTTACCTGGTTATACTTTGGTTGAAGTTTGTTTGGCTGCATATCAAACTAGTGGTTTGAGAATCGCTATTGAGGCATATGGTGCAGGTAGTGGAAATAATATCCAAATTGATGACATCATGATTTATGATGATGTTCAATCTCAAAACTTCACTCCAAAAGTGTTCAGTCAGTGTTTCCGTGATTCAGTACAAATATTAATCAATAACCCTGATGAAAGATTCCAATATCGTGTTGTGAATATGGCAGATGGATCTACATTTAATTCAAAAATGGGCGATGGTACTTCTATGTACTTAGGATTTGAAGCACCTGTAGTTGATACATTGAGATATTTTGTTGAGGCTTCAAATATGGTTTCACAAGCTATTAACACTGGATTTGGTGGTGGTTATATCACTTGTTCTAATGTAATGCCTGATACCATAACAGCTTATATCAATAGATTCTATAATGGACCATTCATTACTGCTGGTTTACCATTTAATGGTTCTTATAATACAGGTGATGTAAATAATCCTGATGGAGCTAAGATTGGTGATACGATTACTTACCGTTTTGTACCACCAGCTTTCTATACTAATGCTAATTATGGTACTTTATGGTCGATACCAACTGTTACTGCTTATGCTCAGGCAAGTGGAAGTCCTATTACAAACTTTACGTTTGTAGCACCTAATGGTTCTAATGCTGGTTATGTTAGAATTATTGCTCCTGCCAATATGCTTGATAGCAATATTGTATTCAACTTTAAGATTCGTATTAATGCTTCTGGTTGTGATAGTTCATTTACTCGTGTATTACGTGTATCTGTTCCACCAACTGCTAATTTTAACCATACTCCAGCAACTAACTTGTGTGCAAATAATACAATAAACTTTAACGCTTTGTCTTCTACAAAACCAGCTAATAATTTCCCATTCACCTTCTCATGGAATTTTGGTGATGGTACTTTTGCTTTTGTTGAAAATCCTGATAAAGTATTTAGTGCTCCTGGTAATTATACTGTTACCTTTACTTTGAGTGATAGGTATGGTATTAGCTCTGTGAAAACAGAAGTGGTAACCATTTTACCTTCACCAAGTGTAAACTTTACTACAAGTATACCTTGTGCTAGTGACTCAACTGTATTTACACCTTCTACACAACCTGCAGGTTCTTCATTCTTGTGGACATTCCCTAATACAAGTACACAAACTAGAGAAGTTTCTAAATACAATTTCCCTAAATATGATACTGCTTATGATGTTACTTTAAAAGTTACAAATTCAAGCGGTTGTTTCTTGGCAGTGAAAAAGAGTATCTATGTTTTTGCTAAACCAACTGCAGATTTTGCTACAGCACCTCATTGCTTGAGCAGTGTAGTTCCTATTACCAATTCAAGTACAATCCCTGTAGGTAATATGGGCTTCAACTGGAAATGGGGTAATGGCGAAACTAGTTTAAGCATGATTCCAACCTATAAGTATCCTGCATCCGGTACTTACAGTGCAACATTAACTGTAACTTCTCCATTTGGTTGTAAGGATACTTTGGTTAAAACAATTACCGTATACGATAGACCTTTTGCTAATTATACTGTTGATAACAAGTGTGTAGGCCAAAACGACTTAACTAGTTTTACCAATACAACAGGTTTCCCTGGTGGTTTGCAGAATGTAGATTACACTTGGACATTTGGTGATAACAGCAGCCCTTCTAGTGTTCAAAGTCCTGCTCACAGATATTTAGCAGTAGGAAATTACACTGTAACTATGTTGGCCGTTGATAAAATTAATGGTTGCCGCGATTCTGTTACTAGAAATATTGCAACTTCTAATAAACCTGTTGCACAATTTGCTACATCGCCTGAGAATGGTACTTGTGTGAATAATTTATTGCAGGTTATTAATACCTCTTATACCATTAACGGTTCTCCAATTAATTGTAATTTTGCTTGGGGTGACGGGTCTTCAGATACTATTTGTGCTGTAACTGGTCATACGTATACTGGACATAATTTTTATACCATTACTTTAATTACAACCACCCCAGATGGATGTAGTGACACCGCAACAAAGGATATTACAATCAACGACCCTCCTGTATTAACTATTGCTATTTCTGATATTGATACAGCAAATTACCCTTATTGCAAGAATAAGAAGTCGATGGTAGCAAGTATAGATGATGCAGTTTCTTACGAATGGAAAATGGGTGATGCTGCTAACAGTACACGAAATGGTAAAAGTATTGAATTTGTTTATGCTACTAAAGGCAAATACACAATAACTTGTACAGTGGTTGATGCCAATGGTTGTATTGTGGAAGCAACTGCAACAGATAGTATTTTCTGTAGTGTTGGAATCGAAGATAATTTGGCTGCAACATTTAATTTAAATGCTTATCCAAATCCATTTGGTGAAACAACAACTTTAAGTTTTGATTTACCTAAAGGCGCTGATGTTAATGTTACCATAATGGATATGTTAGGTAGAACAATTAAAACTAATAATCTTGGTCACTTAGGTGCTGGTAAACATACCCAAACCTTAGCCGACTTTGGTTCTGCTGGTACTTACTTGGTGAAAGTGGAAATTGATGGAAATACCATCTACAAACAAGTAATCAAACAATAATTAGATACTAAACATAACAAAAAAGCCACCTTCGGGTGGCTTTTTTGTTTTATAGGAACTTTTAAGAGGTTATGGTAATAGATTATTGCTCTTATTTCAAATTGGTGGCTTATAGCCTTGTTTTAAGGGTTCTTGTTTTTATAGGTAGTTTGTGGTTTGGTTGATGATTCTAATGAGTTTTTGTTAAACAGTACAAGTTTCATAATCCATAGAATTTTAAATTTTATTTAGGGTAGTATTGTTTGTACTTTAGGTTCAACCAAACTCTATTGCCATTAAACATTTGATTATCTAAAAGTTGCCTGAATCATTGCAATACAATTTATAACAGAAGTTTAAGGCTAATAATTGGTAATTAGTATTCAAAATTTTGGTTCAAACCGAACCTTTTAACTGCATTTAATTGCTATTATTTTGAATATGATGGTCAAGCACAGAAAGCTATCCTGATTTGGATTGGTTCAAGCCGAAACACTAATAAATGCAAATAGATAAGGTAGATTTAGAATGTTTAAATCACTTTATTGATTAAGAAAATTTGACTTAATGAATTAAATTCTTTGCCCTTTCAATATCCATTTCTGGATCTCCATTTTGGAAGAATAATACCAAGCCAATTATGATAAATAAAATTCCAATGAAGATATTTAGTTTATGCATGAACCCATCTGAAAGGTAGTTTTTGATTTTATGAGAGAATACACAAATAGCACTTTGTGATGCAAAAGTTGCTAGTAAAACAGCTGTAAAATACAGAAGCAATTCTGATAAATTATAGTTTAATGAGGATTCTAAAAATAAGGTGATTCCTAACCAAGTAATTAGCACAAGTGGGTTCACAATATTTAGAATAATGCCTTTTGTAATATAATAATAATTTGGCTTACCATCCTGATCACTAGAGTTTAAAATTTTACTACTCTTAACAATTGTTCTAATGCCAAGTCCAACAAATGCAACTAATGCAAGCGACTTTATTTGTTGAGCATATTTGGGCAATTCTTCACTTACAAAGGAGGTTGAGAAAATGGAAACACCAATATAAATGGTATCGCAAATGATTGCTCCAAGGGCTATAAATAAGCCTTTTTTGTATCCCCTCAATAAACTAGTTTGTATCAATGCAAAGAATCCTGCGCCAAACGACATGGTGAGAATAATACCTGTAATTAATCCTTGTATAATAATTTGGGTAATGGCCATTGAATGGCAAATTAACAATTTGTGCTTGTTTACCAAAAGAAATGCCCGTTTGCTTTTTATGATTTTGGCAAACAGGCATTTCAAATTGCAAGATTGTTAATTAATAACTTCTCCCTTAAAACTTAAGGTAATTGTTTCTTGTCCGCAATTGGTAGATACTGTGGCCGATTTAGAAAATTGTCCTTCTGCTGCAGCATTGTAGGTTAAAGTAATGGTGCCCTTTTTGCCAGGTTTAATTGGGTCTTGGGTGAAGTTTTGTGTAGTGCATCCACAAGCAGGTTGTACTCTGCTAATAATTAGAGGAGCATTTCCGGTATTCTTAAATTCAAACTTGATTTCCTTTGGCTTTCCTTTTTCAATTTTCCCTAAATCTTTAGTTAGCATTTCAAATTTGATTTGTGGCGCAAGTGTCTTTTTTGGTTTTTCTCCTGCGTTTGCACTTAGCATGTTCATTCCTAGAATAAGCATGCTCATGAATAGTATTTTTTTCATATATTTAAATTGTAAAGCAAAGGTGGTTTACATTTATTTGGCAATGCGTTAAGCAAAATCCAATTATTGTTAATGATAAGTTAAAAGCAATTTTGCCTGTTTTTTTTATTCGGTTTGAACCTAGATTTGTTTTATGATATCCAGAAGGACATTTCGTATTTTTATAATTTTGGCAGGACTTTCCTTTGGAGGTGTTATACTTACACAACTTATTTGGATGCGCAATGCCTATTCCGAAAAGAAGGAAGAGTTTAATAGGCAATTAACCTTAGCGCTGCAAGAAGTGGTTAGAGATATTCTGCAATACAATACCACCAAAACTATTCCTGCTAATCCTGTTACTCAGCTTACAGAAAACTATTATGCTGTTATGGTTAATGATTTAATCGACCCCGCAGTTTTAGATCATTTTATTCAAAAAGAGTTTCTTCGTTTTCATATTGATGAAGATTATGCATATAGTATTTATGATTGCTCTAATAGGCAATTAGTTTATGGTGGTTATTACCAGCATAATTTGCAAGTAGAATCAAAGGACACTTATAAATTCCCTCCTGTAAAGGCAGATAATTATTATTTTACTATGTATTTCCCTAACATAAAATTGGGGCTTTTTTCTGATATGGGTTTGTGGGTTTACTTAAGTTTATTGGTGTTTCTATTGCTAAGTTTTTTTACCTATAGTTTTTTGGTGATTACAAAGCAAAAACGTTTGTCTGAAATTCAGCGCGATTTTATTAATAATATGGCGCATGAAATTAGAACACCTCTTACCACAATTGGCCTTTCTGCAACAGGAATAGATCAATCTATTTCGCCAGAAAATAGTAAGGTGAAGATTTATACTGGGATTATTAAGGAAGAGTCTGAAAAGTTAAAGCTTCAATTGGAGAAAATTTTAAGTTTAGAAGAAGGTGTTGAATTAAAAAAAGAATGGCTTGATCCAAATGAGTTAGTTAAGAATTGTGTAGATCGCTTTGTCCTTTTGCGTTCGGTTCAAACCGACCAATTTTCTTCTAATTTATGCAATGAGAATATTGAGCTAAATTTAGACCCCATGCATTTTTCTCAAATATGTTCTAATTTGTTAGATAATGCAATAAAATACAGCTTGGATAAAGTGAAAATTGAGGTGATTTCTAAAGTTAAAGACGATTTTTATTTATTGTCTGTAAGTGATAAGGGGCAAGGCATTTCGGCTAATTATCAAAAGAAAATTTTTGATCGTTTTTTTCGTGTTCCATTTGGCAATAACCACCAAGTTAAGGGGTTTGGAATTGGGCTTTATTATGTAAAGCAAATGGTAAAAGCACATGGCGGAAAAGTTTGGGTTGAAAGTAAAGTAGGAGAGGGAAGTACATTTTTTATTTCATTACCAATTCAATAAGTATGGAAAAAGTGAAAATATTATTAGTGGAAGATGATCCACAATTAGGCTTTGTTGTAAAAGAAGGTTTGGAACAAAATGGCTATAAGGTAGATTTGTTTGAAAATGGTAAATTGGCTTTGGACCATTTTATTCAATCACCTGCCATGATTTGCCTGGTAGATGTTATGATGCCAGTAATGGATGGGTTTACACTTGTGAAAAAGCTCCGTGAATTAGATCCACATGTGCCAGTTTTATTGCTTACAGCTAAAGGCTTAAAGGAAGATAAGATTGAAGGATTTAAATCTGGTGCGGATGATTATTTGGTGAAACCGTTTTCAATGGAAGAGCTCTTAATGCGCATCAATGTTTTTTTAAATAGAAATAGGAAAAACAATTTGGGCGATGTTCAGCAAAATCAACTTATTGGTAAATACTCATTTAATCATAATAATATGGAATTGAGTAAAGACGGGAAAATTATTCGTTTAACACGCAAGGAAGGTGAGTTGATGCATATGTTATTAACCCAACAAGGAAAGCTTATTAAACGCGAAACTTTGTTGATTAAAATATGGGGTAACGACGATTATTTTGCAGGGAGAAGCATGGATGTATATATTTCCAAATTGCGCAAGTATTTAAAGGAAGATTCTAGTTTAGAAATTATCAATTACCATGGCACAGGTTTTATGTTGCAAGAAAATAAATAAAAAAAAGACTGCTTGTTTAAGGCAGTCTTTTTTTATTCGGTTTGAACCAAAATATTATAAGTTTCCAACCATATTAGCTGGTACAACCCATTCGTCAAATTGTTCGTTGGTTACCAAGCCTAGTTCGATAGATGCCTCTCTTAAAGTTTTATTTTCTTTGTGTGCTTTCTTAGCAATTTTAGCTGCGTTTTCGTAGCCAATATGTGTATTTAAAGCAGTTACCAACATCAATGAATTTTCTAAATGGCGACTAATTGTTTCTCTGTTTGGTTCAATACCAACAGCACAATTATCATTAAAGGATACACAAACATCTCCAATTAAGCGTGCACTTTGAAGAACGTTTGCAGCCATTAATGGTTTAAATACATTTAACTCAAAATGTCCATTACTTCCACCAATAGAAACTGCCACGTCATTGCCCATAACCTGCGCAGCAACCATGGTCATTGCTTCTGGTTGAGTTGGGTTTACTTTACCTGGCATGATTGAAGAACCGGGCTCGTTATCTGGAATAATAATTTCTCCAATTCCACTTCTTGGTCCAGAAGACAACATGCGAATATCGTTCGCAATTTTCATTAAGCTAACAGCAACACGTTTCAATGCGCCACTCATTTCCACCATTGCATCATGTGCTGCTAATGCTTCAAATTTATTAGGAGCTGTAACAAATGGAAGTCCTGTAAATTCAGCAATTTTCTTAGCCACCAAAACATCATATCCTTTTGGAGCATTTAAACCAGTTCCAACGGCAGTGCCACCTAAGGCTAATTCGGCAATCATTTCTAATGCATTGTTTATGGCACGAATTCCATTTTCTAATTGTTGTGCATAACCACCAAATTCTTGACCTAAAGTTAAAGGGGTAGCGTCCATAAAATGGGTTCTACCTGTTTTAACAATATGTTTAAAATCAATAGCTTTTTTTGCTAATGTATCTCTTAATAATTTTAAACCTGGTAATGTATTTTCTGCCACCAATTTATAGGTTGCAATATGCATAGCAGTTGGGTAAGTATCGTTGCTCGATTGCGATTTATTTACATCATCGTTAGGATGCAATACTTTTTTATCGTCTTGCAAATTTCCACCATTCATAACATGAGCTCTGTTTGCAACAACCTCATTTACGTTCATATTGCTTTGGGTTCCAGAACCGGTTTGCCAAATTACCAATGGAAATTCACCATCTAAAGCACCTGTTAATATTTCATCGCAGGCTTTAGAAATTAAATCGCATTTTTCGGTAGATAAAACGCCTAAATCCATATTGGCATGTGCAGCAGCCTTTTTTAAATAGGCAAATGCATGAATAATTTCTTTAGGCATGCTAGCTTCTGGACCAATCTTAAAATTATTTCTTGAGCGTTCAGTTTGTGCGCCCCAATATTTTTCGGCGGGAACCTTTACCTCGCCCATAGTGTCGTGTTCAATTCTGTATGACATGCTAATTGTAATTATGAGCCGCAAAAATAGAATATTCTGGCGCTCATAAAACAAGTTTTTACCTGATTTTACGCAGTAATTTTAATAGTCATTTTTTTGGGAATTACATTATAAGAAAAAGATTGTTAATTGTCAAGTAGCGAGTTTGTTATAAATACCATAGCTTTACAAAACAAATCTAAATAACATGAATCAAACTGCAGCTCAAGCGCAACTTTTTACTGAGCATGTAAACTGGTTGCGAGTAATCGATCAAACTAAAAGTCAATTTCAAGATTTGCAAGCAAGGCTAGAACTGGGGCTACCCCAATTTACCCATACACATTTAATGGCAAGGGTAGAACAGTTTCAAAATAGATTTATTCGGCAACGAGAAGTAATCGATGAGTTAAGGCATGAGATAAAGCAACACGAAAACCATTTAGAAAGAAAAGATCAACCAGGTCATTTATTGCTTCTAACGCACATAACACTTCGTGATCAATTCAATCGTTTTTACGATTTGTATATTGAATTAGAAAGAGACTTTGATGAGTTTATGGCTTAAATTTTACTTTCTTCATTTTCCTCTATTTCTGGCCAGCTTATTTCCTTCAAAGCCTCTGGGTTAGCAGAGTAATAGTCTTTGGTAAAGGTACACCAGAGACAATCCTCCTTGCCACATCCTTGGTTAAATTCTTTGTTTTTGATTTTTCCATGAACAAATTTTATTTGTTGGGTAACTAGCGCCATATCATCTTGCGTAATGTTAATTTTCTCCTTGTGGAAATGATAGGTGTTTTCTCCATTTGCTCCAATTTCAACGATGGGTTCAACAAAATCAAATTCACTACTTTTCATTTCCCATTTTTTTGTAGCATCCTTATCCATCAGTATTTTATAAAACACTGCTTGACGCCAATAATCACCTCCATGTTCTTCCTCAAATTTGGGTTCCTTCCCACTGGCTTTGGCTAATTCTACCGCTTCTGGATTGGGTCTAACAAATTTAGATTTTGCATTTTTAAAGGAGCCTGTTTTATAATCTACTACATTCACATAATTGCCATCAAATTCCATTTTATCTAGCTTTCCATTTAAAGGAATTCCATCCACCACCACGTTTCTATAAGACTTTTCTATGCTTGTAATTTTATTCCATTGGCCAATGTATTCTTTGTAATAGTTGCTTAAAATTTCTTCACCATATTCCAACCTGCGTTTGTATTCTGCTTCAACAAAACTGTCTTGGTTACGGCGCATATACCATTTAAAATCATTTATAAAAATGGCAATATCAGGGAAGCCTTTTTCCTCTGATTGGTTCATTTTTTTAAAAAGTTGTTCCAATGCAAAATGCACGGCCGAACCGAATGTCATGCTAGCACTTTTAGGCGATGGAACTTTGATGAAATTATTAAAATAAAAGGAGATAGGACATTTTAAAAAACCGTTTAAATGAGTTACACTTAGAGTGTATCTATCTAGTAAACTATCAATAAATGCATTGTCGATTAATGGTTTTGGAAGTATGGGCCTGCCTTGAGAAATAATTGGATCGACTAAGAAGTTTAATAACTCTTCATCAGTAGCAGAATTTCTTGTAATTGGAATTTGATGGTCTTCTGTTATTTCTGCTATAAATCTGCTGGGCTCTTGTGATTTTTGCTGTAAATCTTGCTCGTAAAAACTCATTTGTAATTGCAGTTTTGCGCGAGTCATTGCCACATAAAATAGTCGTCTTGTTTCCTCTATTTCGTCACCTAAAATGGTGAATAAATTGTCAGGTAATTTGTAGTTCCTATTTCTATTTCCTTCGTCCCAAATTTTGCTTGTGCAGCCAATTATATAAACATAATCAAACTCCAAACCTTTAGATGAATGGGTTGTCATAAAGTTTACACCCGTTTCGCTATAACTAACTTTATCGGCACCTAATTGGATGGAGTTTTCCATCATTAATTCCATTAGGGCCGTGATAGATTTTAAGGTATGTATTGGACTTTTTGTAGTTTCAGCTTTTACGAAATTGAAGAATGTTTGCAGCATTTCCATATGCCACATTTTATCATCTTGAGTTAATGCATCAGCCAAGAAGCCACAATCTCTGAGTATTTGGTGAATGGTTTCTTGCGGCGTTTGGTTCAAACAGACCTTTATTAAACCCTCCATGGTTTGACTAAATTTTTGAAGAGAATAACCATGTGTATGTTGTTGAAATAAATCTGCTTGTTTTTTTATGGCTAGTTTACTAAGCTCTTCTCTCCAACTTGTTTGTCTATCTAAGAAATTTTTGTTTGCAATTTCTACACTCAACCTAGCAATTTCTAATGTTGGAATTGAGAATTCTTTAAAATGTAATATTTCAAATAAATGGTTTTCTCCGCTAAAAACTCGGTCGGTTTCTGCACTTAAAAATTGCATAACCTTGATGATTTTTTTTATAAAAGGTTCCTGTAAAATGTTTACCCTTTTTCTTGTATTTACTTCAATATTTTTTGATTTGAGATAGGCAATCATTTCTTCTGCCTGTCTGTGGTTTCTATACAATATTGCTATTTCATTTAAGGGAACTCCTTGAGCATTCAGTTCTTCAATTTCTTTAGTAATGGCCACACTTTCATGTATAGGATTAAAATAGGAAACCACTTTTGGAAGAAAAGGTAAGTCTGCTCTTTCCTTATTTTTTGCAATAAGAATTTTATCTTCAGAAATGCGTTGAGTATTCTTTGAAATTAACTTTTTGGAAGCATCTAAAATATGCTGGGTAGAACGGTAATTATCTTCCAAGGTTACCATTTTCATATGGCTTGCATACTTGTCTATAAAGTTCTGTATGTTCTCAATATTGGCACCTTGAAAACGATAAATTGATTGATCATCGTCGCCTACAGCAAACACGTTTGGAATGTCCCAATAGTTGAGTAATAATTCCAATAAATCGTTTTGCGAACCGCTTGTATCTTGAAATTCATCCACCAAAACAAATTGGTATTTTTCTTGGTAATCGGATAACAAAGTGTTGTCTTCTTTGAAGGCTTTTATCACCCAAAGAATCATATCACTAAAATCGTAGCGGTTGTTTTTTTGCAGGATATTTTGGAAAGGTTCAAACAAATCTACAGCAGCTTTGAGCAAATTCATTTTTGCCAATTCTGCATTGATTGCATCTTGTTTTACATCTCCTTTTACATAGCTTTTGCCGTCCTTAGACTTGCCTGCTCGTTTGTATAAATACTCCTCTTTAAATGGCAATTCCTTGCAATAGGCAGCAATTTTTTCTTGCAAATATTCTGTGCTCCAATCCTCTTTTTTCATAAGGCCAAAAAGCCCCGAAAGTCTATATATTTCATAATATACATCGCCTGTATATCTTTTTAATGGATGGCTTTTGGGAAGGTCATCTACCAATTCACGCAATAATTGAATGTTCTCTAAATCGCTAATTGGGTCTAAATTTCTGAACCCAAAAACATCTAAATTTTCTTGAATAACTTTATTACAAAAACCATGAAAGGTGGAAAGCTGAACGCGGTATGCATCTGGCCCAATAAAATCTTGAAGGCGCTTTCGCATGGCAATTGCCCCTGCATCGGTATAAGTTAAGCACAAAATATTTTCTGGAAGGGCGTCGGTTTCCAGAAGAATACGCGCAATTCTGGCAGCTAATATTTGTGTTTTTCCTGTTCCTGGTCCAGCAATAACCATAACAGGGCCTTCAATATGTTGAACGGCATTTTTTTGCTGTTGGTTTAAGGCTTCAAAAACAGCTTCAAATTTTGATAAGTAATTTAACACGGGCATGAGGGTCAAGCTATCACTTTTCCATCAGCATTGCAAAATAAATTGAAATAAATTTTAGGCTTTTACCATCATAACAACGGCATGAGCAACTATACCTTCTTCTCTTCCAATAAAACCCAATTTTTCATTTGTAGTGGCCTTTATGGAAATATCTGAAAGGTCTACTTCACAAATTTCTGCAATACGCGTTCTCATGGCTAAAGCATGAGGCATTATTTTTGGTTTTTCACAAACAACAGTGCTGTCTAAATTCCCCAACTTGTATCCTTTTTCGCGAGCCAAATCAATGGATTTTTTTAGAATAATAGTGCTATCTAATCCTTTGTTATCTGAGCTTGTATCTGGAAAATGAATTCCAATGTCGCCCAATGCCAAAGCGCCTAAAATTGCATCTGAAATTGCATGTAACAATACATCTGCATCGCTATGACCAAGGATTCCTTTTTCTGCAGGAATTAAAACACCTCCAAGCCAAAATTCTCTACCTTCTTTTAGCTGGTGTACATCAAAACCAAAACCTACACGCATTATTCTGCCGGAACTTTATCTGCTTCGTTCTGACTACTAAAGGCAGCAAAATCGAAAATCAAGGTGAAACGTAAAGTGTTTTCTAAAGGATTTCTTGTTTGTATAGGAACCAAATAAGAAAGGTCGATACCAAATACATTAAAACGAAATCCTGCACCAAAGGTTAAATATTTTCTGTTTCCTTTGTTTGGACTTTCATAAAAGAAGCCTGTACGCACAGCAAATTGTTTATCGTACCAATATTCTACACCAGTTGAAATATTAATTTCTTCTAACTCTTCTTTCCATCCTCCAGGTGCATCACTAAAAGATTGCAGCATTCCTTGAATAATTGGAACATCTGGGTCATTGCCTTTGTCGATAACTGGTTTTCCATTTTCAATTACAATTACCCCTGTGCTATCTCTTTGATAAATAGGGTTTGAAGGAACCAAAAGTTTATTAAAATCCAACGCCAATGCCACAGTATTGTATTTGTCAATTTCAATTTGAGTATACCCACCAACTCTCATATTGATTGGAATGAAATTTTGAAATTGTTGGCTGGTATAAGAAATTTTTGAACCAATATTTGTGATGGCACCACCAATACCGTAATTCAAATTATATCTTTTGCCTTCTAATTTAATTCTACCCTTGTTGGTATAATATCCAGAGATATCGCCTGCGTATGCATTTCCTGCTCTTACTGGGCTTTGACTTTGATTAAAGGCACCAGCTAAATCGCTACGTATATATCTAAAAGCAATACCTAAAGAAAAATGCTCAGATAATTGTGATGCATAACCTAAATCTATTGCCAATTCATTTGGATTGTAATTACCCGTGCTATTTCCAAATTGATCTGTAAATTGTATTTGACCCAAAGAAAAATATCTCAAGGAACCTGCAACAACAGAACGGTCGTTAATTTTTCCATACCCACTCATGTATGCCAATGAAATATCTGGAACTAAACTTCTTAACCAAGGAGTATAACTTAAAGAAACAGCTCCTTTTTTTTCATTAAATGCAAGTTTCGAAACATTCCAATGCAAGGCGTTGGGGTCGTTTGGCATTGCTACACCTGCATCTCCCATTGCGCCAGCTCTGGCATCAGGGGTAATCATTAAAAAGGGAACAGCAGTAGTAATGGTATTTTGTCTACCATCTAATTGGGAGTTACTACCAGCAATTTGAGCAGTTGCGGAATTGTTAATTTGGCTGCCTGCAATGGCTAAAAGGAATAGGGAAAGTAATGATCTATTTTTTCTCATTTGTTTGTCGCTTCACAAAAATAATTCGTGCTCAATTTTAGCAATTAATTCAAGATTACCAATTTTTCTAATTTTTCTATGGTTTTATGACCAGGAGATTTCAATTTAACTTTATAAATATAAACCCCATTTGCCAATTTATCACCATACTCATCTTTGCCATCCCAGGTTATTTGGTCAAAATGCGAACCTTGGCCCATTGCCTGGCCATATAAGGTTTTAGTTAATCTCCCACTCACCGTAAAAATTTGGATCATCACCGAAATTTCTTCTCCACTTAAATTATGGTCGAAATGAAAGGTAGTAGCATTATTAAATGGATTAGGGTAATTTAATAAATGTTCAATTGATGGGTTTTCTGCTATTTTAACTTCAAAATCAACGCTTGCCTCAGAAGGATTGTTATAAACATCATACGCCCTAAATTTAAGTGTATGCTTGCCAGGAGTTAAATTGCTGATATCGTATTTAACCTCTCCACTTTGGTAGGAATTAATTGCAGCTTGGTAATAATCATTTACAACAACAGCTTGTGTATTATTGTTATCTAATACAAAGGTTAAATCTCTTCCAATACCTCTGCCGGTGGTGTTTATTCCATTCTCATCAAAAAGTTTAACTAGTAATTTAGGATTTTCGTTTGTTAATCCACCATTCGAAAATTTTTCATCATTCAAATAAAGTTTTATTTCTGGTCCAATTTTATCAGTCGCAGTACTATCCCCAGTTCCTCCAATAATAATTTTAGAATTAAATCCATTTCCATCTGTGGTTCCATTTTCTGTAAAATAACTCAACTTGCCAAAGCCATATTCGTAAGAAATGTCTTTAGGAACAACAAAAGTGAAGCTGAAATCTCCATTTTGAACAGAAGCCTTACCTCTAAATAATACATTGTTTTGCATTACAAAAGGCATTGGTATGCTTTGTGGCGGGTTATTTCCTAATGTTGAATAGGTAGTAAATTTATCATATATGGTAGGGTAAATAATTCCGGAGTAGCCTGTCATTTTATTACCTTGTTTATCCGTAACCATACCCTTAATTTCAAATTTAGTTAGTGCCTTTAAAGTATCATTAAACTGAGCTATGTCTTTTCCATTAATTTTGGTGGTTACTATTTCATTATTAGAATAGGATAGCATTAAAAATGGATCCCCCAAAAGAGTAAAATTTCTAGTGTTTGCATCAGGTAAATTGTAGGCGTTTTTGGTATTTTTAACAATATCTCCCATCCTTGGCGGATTTAATTGTGATATAGAATCAAAGCCTACATTTTCATAGAATTTTCTATTTAATACTTCATTTTGACCTGAGTAAACCAAGCGAACAGTGGTAAATAATCCAATTGCACCGCCGTTTGGACTGAGTAAACATAATTCTCCTGCCGAAACTCTAGTAGGGTCGTCGAACCTACTAAACTCACAAGTAGCAGTTAAAAACAAAGGAAGTTTAATTCCGTTTGCAGCTAAACCGTTGGTCCAGTTATTAATATCATCAATTCCTAAAACACGTTCGGCAGTTAATCCAACCTCGCCACCATGACCAGTATAATTAAAAATCAAACAACCGTTTTGAATAGAATTATTTATTGCCTTTTGTGCATCAGGGAAGCGGGCTCCACCAGAAGTGCTTTCCTTTTTATAAGCATCTAAGAAAATCTTTTCAATATTATAAACAGGATAAGTCGTCAATAGGTTATTGGCCAAATTATCAGATTGGTTTTGGTGAGTGTTATTGTCTTCATCATCTGCCACAAAAACCAATTTATTTTGCCAAGGCCCAAAGGCATTTTCCTCTGTATATGATATTATTTTATCTACAACTTGAGCTGCTTCCGTTTCATTAGAAACAGGTAATCTTCCTAGGCCAATATCCATCAATTCATTTTTGTTTGAACCAATATCCCATTTCCCCTCATTGTCATCAAGAAAACCTAGAAAATCGTCGCTGCAATAACTTGAAGTTGGGCTAAACGATTCCCAACTTTCAAAGGTTGGGATGAAATTAGAATTTGGACTTTGACGGTATTTATAATCGTAGGAGGCTCTTCCAAAAAGCAAGGCATATTTGGGCATTTCTTCTGGTGTGCTAGCACGTTTATAAAACATGCGAAGGAAATCTCTTACAGCACATAAGTCGGGGCTTCCAGCAGAAAATTCGTT
Organism: Bacteroidia bacterium; assembly: GCA_021740845.1. Classification (GTDB taxonomy): domain Bacteria; phylum Bacteroidota; class Bacteroidia; order UKL13-3; family UKL13-3; genus B1. The sequence continues at coordinate 82,044 of JAIOYZ010000013.1, read as the reverse complement.
ATAAATATCTTGAATATTTATAACATGTATGGTTAAATTATCTTTCTTTCTATGGAATTCTGCCAATCTATTTGCCTCCGCCAAGAAATTTGGATGGCTTATAATAAAACCATCTGGATTAGAAAGTGCATGCAGGTTTTGGTTGGCAATTTTGCCCGCATTAATTGGTTGTAAATAATTAGTTCCATCATAGGCACAAAAAGTTTTGAGACTATCTGTTGGGTAATTAAAAGAGTAAATAGAATTGGCAAAGGTTCCTTCAATAAGAATTGGTTCTGTAGGGGAGCTAACATCCAATACAGTTAAGGTTCGGTTTGAACCAATTTCAAATTTGCTAATCTTTCCAGCTCCGATATTGCTGGCATCTTTAAAAGTAAAATTTCCATTTAGCATGCGTAATTCGGCTTTTGCTTGAATTTCAAAAAAATCGAGCCAACCTATACTGCCACTACTTGGTTTATTATATTGGTATGAAAGTGTAAAATTGGATGTGTTGCTAATGAAATTTGTATTGCTAATATTTAATCCAGAAGTATAAGGTTGTTCATAGCCAGGATTTACAATTCCCATAGATTGAGTAAGAATAGGATCGCCATTGGCATTAATTTGAAACTGGCTATTAACAAAAGACCTTGAGGTAACTGAAGACCTAAATTGAATTGGTTCAGATGTAATTAAATAGGGAATACTCACATTAAAACTTTGTTGGGTGATTCTGTCAAATTCTTCTCCAACCCAAACTTTCCCAGATTTAATTAAATTGAGTTTTTCATTGTTATAAAAATATAAATAGGTGTAGGTATTTATGGTTGCACTTTCTGCACCAGAGGAAGTAATTTTAGAAATTCTTTTTCCATTTGTATTTCCTACATGTAGAAAGTAATATGTTGTATCGCAATACAAATTGGAAGCAAATGAATACTTTTGGGTAGAATTATCATAAGTCCATTGGTTAGATTGAGACTCACCATAAAAGGCAATAAAATCGCCAGGGTTAAATTTTCCATCGGTTTCGCCTTGAACCAAAATGCTGATTTCTTTCAAATCATCAATTCTTTCAACTGAATTGTCTTGTGGCAACATTCCTGCTCCATGCCCAAATAGTTGAATATTTCTTGGGTCAATTTGGTCTGGATTGATACCTAAATTTCTCAAAGTTGCATAATCAATTCTATGAACTCCATTTTGCATGGTTCCAATTTTTATCCATTCGCCAGAAGCTAAAACAGAATTACTAGCATAAATTGGTTTTTTTTTGGCAGAATAGGTTGGATTATTATTTTTATATTGAATAATAATTTCAAATTTCTCCAATTTTTTATAGGAGGTTCCTATTTTACGAATTGGAATAAAGGAAAGTAAAAGTTTTGATTTTCCCCTTTCAAAAGCAATGGAATAGTCTGGTTTGTAGTAGTTTAAAATAATGTTTGCATTTAATCCTGCAGGATTAATATCGCTTTCTTCGATAATTTTAATACTTATTTCGGAAATTTCAGAGCTTGAAACCTCAATAACATCTTGGTAAATAGGCGTTTTAGTGTCAAGACCAATAAATGTGGCCTCAGAAAAATTCCAAGATGAATTTTTATTTTCCCAATTTATTTTTCGAATAAAATTATTGGATTGGGCATAGGTTAAGTCTATGATTATTAGGCTAAATACTAAGATTAGGCTAATGCGTTTACTAAAAAAAAACTTTATATTTTTTGAAAATTGCATGGTATGTTACAAAATACTTATAATTGAAAGTTCGTTATCATGGCACTTTAACGACAACAAATAAAAACAAATTGTGTTGTTAAAGTGCATAAATTCGAAACATTTTACTATAATTGCATTCCTATACCTATTTGAATAGAACCTGTACTGAACTAAATGAATTGTGAAAGCTGCTCTTTTAAAAGAGTAAATATTATCATATGGATGCTGTTCCTATTAGGGACAAAAGCGTGGGCGCAGGACCCTCAGTTCTCGCAATTTTACGCCAATCCTGTTTATACAAATCCTGCATTTGCGGGAAGTGTAAATAATGGCCGTATTGTTATGAATGCTCGTAATCAATGGCCAAGTATTTCTGGTGCATTTAGAACCGGCTCATTTAGTTATGATGAACATTTTGATGCTATCAACGGAGGGTTTGCTGTTCAAGCAAATTATGATGAACAAGGAGTAGGAACATTAAGAACCACTTCTCTTAATTTAATATATGCATACCAAATACCTGTAACCAGAAAGTTTACTATTCGTGCTGGTATTCAGGCTGGTTTTATGCAAAAGACTATTGATTTTGGAAAACTATTGTGGTTCGATCAAATTGTAGCTACTCAAGGTTTTATCAATCCAACTAGTGAACCAAATGGAAATGGAACTATTCTGATGCCAAATTTTGCAGCAGGATTTATTGGATATTCAAAATCATTTTATGGTGGTTTTGCAGCACATAATTTATTTGAACCTAATCAAACATTTTTTAATGGAGCAGCAAGTCCAATACCAAGAAGATATACTGCACACGCTGGCTTAGTTTTGCCAATTATTAGAGATAGAAATGAGTTAAGGCAAGTAAATTTATACCCGAACGTTTTAGTTAAAATGCAAAGGCAGTTTAATCAAGTTAATTTAGGTATGTATGCAAACAAGGGACCTTATATGGCTGGTGCTTATTTCCGCCAAAACTCTGTAAATTCTGATGCTTTCATACTTTTAATAGGGTTACGTACACAAAAAGTTAAAGTTGGGTATTCCTATGATAGAACAGTAAGTGCTGCCAAAACTGGAGCAGTTAATTCTCATGAATTATCTTTGGCATTTGAGCTAAAGAAAAGAGTTCCTAGGTCGAAACCAAGAAAAGTTACTTGTCCTGATTTTTAATTCTTCTGAATAGTTTCCTAGTAGTTTTTGATTAGAATGAGAATTAGAGAAAAAATGACTATTGCTTTTTTAATCAAAACAATTACCTTTAAAGCATAATTAATTTCATTTGGTGATGAAAAAGTTTGCGACCACCTTTATTTTATTTTGTGTTGGCATGGTAACAGCTTTTGCTCAGGATCCGCAGCTAAGCCAGTATTATGCTTCCCCACTTTATACCAATCCTGCTATGGCTGGTGCTTCCAGAAAAAATCGTTTGAGTATGAATGGAAGATCTCAATACACTGCATTAAACAATAATTACAAAACTGCAGTAGTTGGATTTGACGCCTATTTAGGTAAGGTTAAAAGCGGTTTGGGTTTGGTTAGTATGTATGATATTGCGGGTGATGGATTTTTAACAACAACAAGTATTAGCGGTATATATTCTTATAATCTAGAGATTAATAGAGATTGGGCTTTTAATGCAGCTATTCAAGGAGGTATAATTCAAAGACGTTACGATTTTAGTAAATTTGTTTTTGAAGATATGATAGACCCAGCTAGGGGGTCAGTTTTACCTACAGCTGAGGCAAAAGGTTTAGAACAGATTACAGTTCCTAATTTTTCAACTGGTTTTCTTTTGTATAATAGTAGAATGTTTTTTGGGGGCGCCATTCACAATATAATGGAACCTAATATGAGTTTCTACTACCGAGATAAAGACGATCAAGCATTAAAACTCCCTAGGAGATATACTGTTCATGGTGGTGTAAATTTGTATTTAAACAAAACCAGATACGAGGAAAATAGAGTAATACTTTCGCCAAATATTTTGTTTATGCAGCAAAAAGAATTCTATCAAATGAACCTAGGTTTCTATGTTAAACAAAAGTCGTTAACCATTGGTACTTGGTTTAGGCAAACCTCTAATAATGCGGATGCTGCAATTTTTCTAATAGGAATGCGTTTTCCTTCAGTAAAGATTGGTTATAGCTACGATGCAATTATTTCCAAGGCAAAAACAGCTACTGTTGGTTCCCACGAAATATCCCTGTCGTTTGAGCTGAAGCCAAAAGCAAAACAAGGTGTTAGATACAATAAGAAATTGGTTTGTCCAGAGTTATAAAAAGAGTCAAAATTAAAAAAATGTGGACAAATGAATTTTTTTATGAAATATTCGTTATGTTTGAAAATTCCAAATTAAGATAAGTGATGAAAATGCTATCAAAATTTTTCCTTTTCTCCCTGATAGGTGCAAGTGTAATGTATACTTCATCTTGTAACAAGGCCGGTAAGTCAAGCACTACAGGCTGGAAGTACAACGACGCCAAATGGGGAGGTTTCGAGAAACATAAGTTTAAAGAACAGGAAACTGGTCCAGGTTTAATTTTTGTTGAAGGTGGTACCTTTACAATGGGTGGGGCAGAAACTGATTTAACCTACGATCATAATAACTTTAAGCGTAGGATTTCTGTGAGCAGTTTCTATATGGATGAAACTGAAGTAACCAATTTCCATTACCTAGAATATTTACATTGGTTGATGCGTCAATACGCTGATGATCCAATTATTTATACAAAAGCATTGCCTGATACTTTGGTTTGGCGCGATAAATTATCGTACAATGAGCCATACGTTTTGTATTACTTGCGTCATCCTGCTTACAGAGATTATCCTGTGGTTGGTGTTAGTTGGGTACAAGCATCTGAGTATTGCAAATGGCGTACAGACCGCGTAAACGAAATGATAATGGTACGTGAAGGTTTTGTTAATTTGGATATCCAAAAACAAACTGGCGATCAAAACTTTAATACAGAAGCTTATTTATTAGGTTTATATACTCCTAGTGTTAAGAAAGAACTTCGTGACTATGCTCCAGGTGGAAAAACTCGTCAAGTTCGTATGGAAGATGGTATATTATTACCAAGCTACCGCTTACCAACAGAATCTGAGTGGGAGTATGCCGCAGGTGCTTACAAATCGGCTGGATACAATGAAAACATTGATGTAAAACGCATCTATCCTTGGAATGGTTTAACCATGCGTAGAGCTGATACAGAAAAAACTCGTGGTAAAATGTATGCTAACTATACTCGTGGTAGAGGTGATGGAGCGGGTGTTGCAGGTAACTTAAATGATGGAGCTCTTTATACTACCTTAGTTAAAGATGGTAAATTCTTACCTAATGATTTCGGTTTGTACCACATGGCTGGTAATGTAAGTGAGTGGACTAATGATGTATATCGTCCTTTGTCTTTAGAAGATATGACTGGTTTCAACCCATATCGTGGTAATAACTACAAGAAGTACAAAACAGATGCAGACGGATTTATTTCTGAAAAAGATAGCTTAGGTCGTTTGATTTATGTGGATGTTACTGAAGAAGACAACGCTAAACGTAGAAATTACAAACGTGCAGACAATATTGGTTTCAAAGATGAATTGCAATACACAGATATCGAACAAAAATACGAGTACGGTGCATCTTCTTTAATTGACAATGCAGCGCGTGTTTACAAAGGTGGTAGCTGGGCAGATAGAGCCTATTGGATGAGCCCTGGTACTAGAAGATATATGGACCAAGATCAAGCAACTGCTACTATTGGTTTCCGTTGTGTAATGGATAGAGTAGGTGAAATGACAAAAAAAGGTAAATAAGCCTTTCAAAATAAAACTAAAAAAAGAGGCCTTCGCAAAACGAAGGCCTCTTTTTTTGCCTATTGGTAATTCAAATTAGAACTGCTAGTTACTAATAGATTAACCATTATTCTGATAATTGAAATTGGTTATTTTGATATAGCGTTGAGAAGTCAAAAGGCCTTTATTAAATGGTTTTAGGAAATTTCTTACTTAATAAATTTTAAATAATAGTGTATTGATCAATTTTATTGGTCTAATCCAAGTATCCTTTTATTATTATTTAGGTTAGGTAACTAATAATTTAGATATCCATTCATAAAACTAGCTATACTCATAATGCTTAATTTTTGTTTTATAAAATGTGTTTCAATTTATTTTAACTTATGATTTTGAAACTTTTTCAACGCTAAAGAATTTATTTCAAATGAGAAAAATGCAAAAGCTTTTTTTGGTTCAAACCGAACCCTAAATAAGATAAAGGGCTTTTGAATGTATGAATTAAGAATTACCTTATTAAGGAAATGGTACCATGCATTTCTTGAGATTGACCAGTATTAATTTCCTTGGTTGAAAGCATATAATAGTAAACTCCTTCTGGAGCATCTATTCCATTTAAATCTTTACCATTCCAGCGGAAATAGGGTACATTATCTTGAAAATACAATTGCCCCCAACGGTTATAAATAAATATTTCTGTTTCGTCGCATTGACCACTAACACCTTCTATCCTAAATTCATCGTTAAAGCCATCTCCATTTGGGGTGAAAACATTGGGTACTTTTAGTTTATCAGCCGAATCTGGTAAGGCAACTGTGCCTATAGCAGTATCTGCACAATTGGTGCCCGGTTCTATTATAAAATAAATTGGCTGCCCAAAATATTGACTTGGTAGAAATTTACTAGGATTTTCATCTGTACTTGTTGAGCCATCAGGAAATTGCCAGAAGAAATTACTTGCATTTTTTGATTGGTTTTTAAAGCTAAAAACTGAAGAGCATGTATCAGCTTCCCATGCAAATAGGGCATTTTTTATTCTGAAATCAAATTTTAGTGCAGCATTGCTACAGCGTGGGCTTTTATTTAAGGGGGAATAGGAGTTAGCTGTTGTTCTTAAATCGCTAATGGGTGTTGTTGGTTGTCCTTGTGGGCAGCTTGCGCACATGCTTTGATAAACTACACCTTTTTTATCAAATCTGCTAGTACCGCCATCTACATGATCTCCATCGCTATTTTCTGCATCACCACCAATAAAAGTTGCATACAATAAGGAGGAGGCATTTTTGTTTAAAAGCATTAAATAAAAATCGCTACCATCAGTAGACCTTTGAAAGGCATCAGAGGTAATTGGAAGTTTAAGGGTACTGCTAAATTTGGTATCAGGATTGGCCTCATTATTTGCAGTTCCTCCACCCCAAGTGCTAATATAAATTCGTTTGCAATCGTCCACTAAAAAGGCATTGACGGTAACATCAATATGTACTTTTCCTGAACCAAAAACTGTTGACCAATTTTTGGTTTTTAAATCGGGTTGAAAACAAGCCAAAAATTGGTGGGAATTAGGGTTGCTATATACACCAGGAGAAACAGGAACAGTTCCCAAGCTATGTCCTACAACATAAATATTGTCTTCGTTGTCAATATCTAAACTCCAAATTTGATCGTAATTGTCGGTGCCAAAATAGGTGGAGGCTAGTACATTTTGGCCGTTAAAATCTAAGATGGCAATTATTCCATCTGCTTGGCCGCCCGCATAATTGCCTTGAAAATGGTTTAAGGTTTTTGGGAAGTCGTCGCTATTGGTGCCGCCAGAAAGATAGATTTCTTGGTTCTTTCCAATGTCTACACTATAGAATGCATCTATTCCTCTACCTCCCAGATAGGTGCTCCATAACAGTTTACTCAAGTCGGGAGATAATTTAAAAATAGCTCCATCTTGAAAACCCGATAAAGTGTCTTTTATGGCTCCAGCGGTTGTTGGAAAATTGAAGGATTGTGTAACACCTGCTATCAAAATATTTCCTAAACTATCTGTAATTACATCTCCTCTATAACTATCTGCAAAAAAATAGTTGGTAGTGCCAAAGGTGAAATTAATGGCATCATTGCCTGAACCTCCTAAATAAGTAGAGGCATACATGGAGCCATCAGAATGGAATTTAGTTATAATAAAATCGTGCCTACCATTTTGAGAAGTGTCGTATGCATTAGCTGTTACTGGAAAATTATGGGAATAGGTATTCCCCATTACAACAAGGTTAGCACTATCATCTACAAAAAGACTATGAGGTATTTCATTATTTTCACCCCCCAAATAGGTGGCGTATAATAGTGTTGTACCATCGCTACTATATTTACTAAGAGTTATATCGCATGGAAATCCTGCTAAGGCTTCACCTTCTGCCAAACCACCACCACCATAGGTTAATTGAAAGGCATTTGAAGAAACAGGATAAGTGCCATTAGGCATTATTTCGTAAGGGCCAGTAGAAACTCCACCAGCATATAAGGTGCCATTTTCTCCGGGAGTTGCGGTACATCCAAAATTATCTACCGTAGAACCAGAGTATGTTAAGAACACCATTTCTGGATCTATAACCAGAGGGAAATTTGGAGAATAGTTTTCTCCTGCTTTAAAACTTACGACCTTATTTTTTACTTCAAAATCAATGCTTACCTCTACCAATTTGTTATTAATATATTGGTAAGAATAGGGTTTGTCTTCTCTCAAAATTCCTTGTGGAGTTACTATAAAAAGGCTACCATATTCCACATATACTTCTGAAGCACCTTGAACCTCTATTTGAATGGAGCTTAAATCTGCTTTAGGTTCAAGCCAATACTCGTATTTTAATTTATTGTTTTTGGTTTGAACCCAAAGATCAATTCCTGAATAAAGGTTTTGTATTCCTACTTCATTAGAGATACGAGCGTGGTTTACCCAATTGGCTGGATTATTACCTTGGTAAAAATTTGCATATTCCGTTTTAGGCGATTTCAGTAAAGGTTTCGAATCTTTAGAATTTAAATATTGTAAGGTGAGGGCATAAATATTTAAAACCGAATCGCTGGGCAATGGCTTGGTTTTGTTTGGTCCATGGCTGTTTAATCTAGAAACTTGGTTGGGGTCGAAAAAATAATAGGAGAGGTAGTTTTTGCCAATATGTAAATCCAATGCATTTTGTTGGCACCTAAAAAAAATGTTAGGATTCCATTGGCCTTTATTTTCTGTCCATGAGAATAAATCTTTGTTTACAGGACCCAATTCTTTCTGGGCCCAAGTTGCTTGGAAAAGAAAGAGTTGAAGGAAACTTAAGATTATTATTTTTTTCAAACCCATTATTTGAAGCCGTAAATTACAAAATAAATTAGATTTTGCGCCTCTTTGTAGGAGTTTAACTAATATTTAAGAAAATATTACAACACCTTGCAACCTTCTTAAAGAGTATTTCATCTAAACAACAAGACTGTAAAAGTGAGTAAGCAACTTGATGAGCAAATAATACAAGGATGTTTAAACCGGGATATGAAGGCCCAGAAGGCATTATATCAACATTTTAGCAGTGCTATGTATGCGGTTTGTTTGCGTTATAGCAATACCAAAGAAGATGCAAAAGACATTTTGCAAGATGGTTTTGTGAAGGTATTTAGCAAATTAAATCAGTTTACAGGCAAAGGTTCTTTGGAAGGTTGGATGAAACGAGTTTTTGTGAATACAGCTTTGGAGCATTATCGAGTAAATAAAGTTTACCAGCAACAAAGTGATGTTGACCAAGCCTATTCTGTGGCTGAGGCATCACAAGCAATAGGGAAATTAACTCAAAAAGAGATTTTAGCAGTGATGAATGGCATGGCAACAGGGTATAGAACAATTCTTAACCTTTTTGTAATTGAAGGTTATTCGCATGCAGAAATTGCCGAAATGTTGGGCATTAATGAAGGAACTTCCAAAAGCCAACTTTCTAGAGCAAGAGCTCAGTTCATCCAATTATGGAACCAATTAGAAAAAGAAAGAAGTAATGTTAGATAATAATTCAAATATTGACGAGATGCTGAGGGAAGGGATGGCTAATTTTGAGCCAACTCCACCTGCAGATGCTTGGGATTTTATCCAAGGTCAAGTTCAGCCTGTTGCACCAAGCAATCCTGGTTTGGGCGAGAAATTGGTTTCAAGTATCAAGCAAATGGGTATTGTAAGTAAGGTAGCCCTGGTATTGGCGGTTCCGGTTTTGGCTGGTATCAGTTATTTCGTTTTGAACCAAACGCCTGTTAATAAAACTATAGACAAGCAAGATTTGGTTCAAACCGAACCTGCCGAAATCAAAGAAATTGAAATTAGCCAAGGAAATGTGGAAGGCAAAAAATTAGCTGAAGAAATTTTGAAGGAGCCTGCAAAGGAAAAAACGCTTATAGCTTCTAAAAAGGAGAATGTAAATTTAGGAGATGAGCCTGTTCCAGAAATTGAAGTACCTATAAATATTGAAAAAAAGGATGAGGTTGAAAACTTGCCAAAGCCTATTGAAAAAACCATTTTGGGTGGTGACACTAAAAAAGCAGAAACTAAAAAGGAGTCAATTGAAGATGATATTCCAATTACAAAACCTCCTGTCTTAGAAGCAGAAAAGGAACCTGAACCTCAACGATGGCATGAAGAACCAGTTTTGACCAATGTGTTTAGTCCAAATGGTGATGGTAGAAATGATTTGTTTGAAATACAAATGGCTTCAACAAATTTTTACCATATGAGAATTTACGATAAAAAGGGGCAACTTGTATTTGAAACAGAGCAGTTTAATGTGTTTTGGAATGGGATGAATTTTAGAAGTGGAATGGAATGCGAGGCAGGAGTTTATACTTATATTTTTGATTATCAATTTGAAAAGACCGGTAAAATTGAAACCAAAACAGGATTTATTAACTTGCTTCGATAAGGGGTGTTTTTTTGAAAAAAAAATTGTAGGTTAGCAAAATTATAAAAAGACAGAAATTAACAATTAATATATGATGAAACGATTATTTACCAGACTAGTTTTATTGGCAGTTTGTTGGCTAAGTGCCAGTGCTGCTTATTCGCAGTCTATGGCCTTGGATGTGGCACCAAGGGTAGTCTGCTTAGGAACACCAACTCAGGTGGACGCTTACCTTTCGGGAGTAAGTGTTAACGATGTATCCTCCTACCGTTTTGATTGGGGAAATGGAGATTCCAGTATTAACAATACAGGAATTCCAATCAGCAATACCAGAACTTACCAGTATGTAGCTGCAGGGGTTTATCAAATTACTGTAACTGCAAGGTTCACCAATAGGGCGCCTATTTCTGCTAGTTTTTGGGATACAGTTTATAACAAACCAATTGCTGATTTTCAGTTACTATCGTTGGATTCACAATGCTTTAAATACAATAGCTATTGTTTTAAAGACTTAACTCAACAAGCAGCATTTCCAAGTTTACCATTAAATATTTTAATTGGTGCTTATGGAGATGGTGATAGTAGCTTGGTTTCGCAAGGGGCAAATTTTTGCCACACTTTTGGCCAAGGTAATAGAAAGTATACTATTAGTTTAACAACCACAGATATTGGAGGTTGCCGTACGCAAGCCTTTAAGACCATTTTTGTGGCGCCAAATATCAATCCTCGTTTTAGTGTGAGCGGTACACCAAAGTGTGATACAACACCTTATATTTTTGTTAACAATACACCTGTTTCTACTTCAAATTTATTGTGGTTCCGCTGGGAGTATGGTGATGATAGTGTTTACCAATCTTCTTCACCAATTGTAAGTGCAGATTTACCTCGTTGGAGTAATTTTACTTATAAGTATACTAAGAATGGTGTTTTTAACCCAATGTTGATTGTTCGTCATAAACAATTTAATTGTGCAGATACATTTGTTTTTTCTAATTCAGGAAATCAATTACCAGAAAATATTGTATTGAAATATGATATTCGAAGTAGGAGAAATAATAGTAACGACTCGCTTGCAGATAGTGTTTGTTTAAGCAATAGAAATAATGCGGGGGTTTGTTTATATAATAATTACCCATTACAAGGGGTAAATTCTCAAATTCAATTATTATGGGATTTTGCTGATCCAAATGCAAATCCACCGGGTTCTGATAAAAAATTGAATGAAGTAACACCTTGTTACCGTTACCAAGGTATGGGACATTATTTCCCAGTTTTGTATGTAGCTTGTCCTGGTCAGCCATTAAAGACAATTAACTTCTGGAGTAGGATTGATACAGCGCAATTGAGCGATTCGCAATATGCACCGCCACCCATCCAGAATCCAAATTTGAATACGATTAATGGATATTTCTTCCGTCCTAACGATAGCATAGCTAAATACCGTTGGATAATTGGTGCTAATGGATTGCCAAGAGATAGTATTGTTCAGTATTGGAAATGGTTTACAGATGATCCTGCTCATGCATCTGTTAAGAAAAAAGAAGCCCAATTGCAAGGTTTTGGTGTAAATATTATGGGTCCATTGGTGAGAATTGAGAAAACTTCACCTCCACCAATTTTGATTAAGCCATATTTGAAAAACCAATGCGGACCAGATTTGCCGGTTGAATTTGTAAATAGTTCTGAGGCATATCAATCGAATAACTTATATATGCGTTGGGATTTTGCAGATAACTATGCACCACGTTGTACTTCTTTTGCTACTCCAAATCCTAGTGCTCCAAATGGAGGAAAAGAGCCTTATACTACTGCCAATGATATGTTCAATAGAACTTTAGGCCGTTTTATTACAGGTGGAGTTATTTATCCTGGTCGTGTTAATTGTAATTTCTCTCACGATACCTTGCCAATTCACCAATTTGAAAATTGGAAAACTATTTTCCGTTGGTTCTATTACGGACATGATTTCCCACCATTTGATTCAACTAATTGGACAAAGGATGCTTCCAAGATTACAGGTTTACCAGGTGCACCAACTAGATTGGTTCACCCATTGGATTCTTCTAATTGGGGTATTCCATTGTACTCAGCTGGTGTAACACCTGCTCGTACAGATACTTTAGGTAAAATGTGGCCTGCGGATATCAATCCAAATAGACCAATTACATTAACTGGACCTATTCCTGATCCATTTGCTAATGCAAAAGGTTATTGGGATTATACAATACCAGGAGGAACGGTAGCAGATACCTCAAGTAAACAATTGAGTCCTCCATTAGCGGGTAGATTACCTGATGGTAGTTTAAGAAACTATTCAGGAAATATGAAATTGCCTGGTAGCAATATGACTTTGTATGAATATTTCTTTAATCGTTCCATTGCTCAGTGTTATACAGTAAAATTATTCATGAAGGATAGTTTCAATAACCAATCACAAGATGCATATAAAGGATTTACCCGTATAGATATGTTGGGTGGTAAAGTTATAATTCAACAAAAAACTGATACCACTCCTGGAAGTCCTGTTATTCATACTAGTGATACATTTTCAACTGGAGGAGCGAATCCTAGTATAAGAATGTACCCTGATTATTGGAGTATAGTTAATTCTGGGACTGGTTATACAGATGGATTAGATGTGGCAGTTACAGGCGGTTCTGGTTCTGGCATGGTTATACATATCTATGCAAATGGAGCGGGTTCAATAACTAGTTTATTAATTAAAAATTACGGTACAGGGTATATAGTTGGAGATTTAATTACTATTCCTGGAGGAGATGGTGCTGGTAGATTTAAAATAGAAAGCATGAGAGAGGGGTTAATTTATAATTATAAATTTTATCCTTTGGAGTTAGATCTTTCAACTAGTGGTAAATATATTTTGCTACGTGATGATGAATTCTTTGTTGATTTCTTTGATTGCGGATCTGAAGCTACTGTTCAATTGCCATTGGTAGCAGTTGATGCTTATGGTTTAGGAAAAGACGGTAAAGAATGTCCTGGATTGAAAAATGGTGCAAGTGGTGGTGATCCTAGATTTGTTTTTGATAACAGTGCAGGAAATCCAGGTACTTACCCTGATTGTTCGCAAAGAACATTTATCTTATTAAATTACGATTCCTTATTGGATAGAAATGACAATACACCTTGTGCATTGGATGGATTTGTATCGTGGGATGGAACTTCTCCAATGACTGGTAATACAATTACACCAGGTGGAAATACCTTCCCAGGTTTCTTTAATAGTGTAAACTTCCCACCATTAAATCCTTGGACAGGTGCAAGTGGAGCTGTTAACTGGACGCATTATATCCCAGCTGGACCAAGCCCTTATACTAATATGCCTGTTGACCGCAAAGGTTTTGTTACAGTGGGTGTAATTTTAGGATCGGGTTGTGCAACGTTTGCATGTGATGCACCAGCCTGTTTAACGGATACTATCTGGTACAATAAATTCTTCCATTTTATAACGTTGGATGCAAGCTTTACCTATAGAAAAGTTGGTGGATATTCAGTTTATGGTAATCCAAGTAGATTGCCAAGTCAAGATTTCTATTGGGATACCACTGCGAATTTTGTTCAACCAAATCCAGTTGCTCCGCCACCATTGTTGTTTACACCTAATGGTAATTACCGTCAGCCTTATAGCCAGTTATTTGGTAAAGGAGATATTTTAGAGTTTGATGCAACTACTAAACAGCAAGATTATATTTTAGCTGATGTTTGGGATTGGGGTGATGGTACAGTTACAGTTGACTCATTCTATACCAATCAAGTGGATACTTTTGTGGTATTGGATCCAATAAATTATCCGAACGATAGTGCTTTCTTTGAAAAGAATACTTTCCCTCTAAATAGGGTACGTTACCAATTTGCTACAGAAACTTTCCCATGGACAATATTGGATCAAAGAATTCCTTATCCTGTGGGAGTGAATGTGTTTAGTTCTGTTAGGTTTGATACAATTTGGCAATGTTGGGATTTAACTCATTCTGCTAATCCACAGTCTGTAACACGAGTGAATACACTAATTGATACTGCCTTTTTCTTACACCCAGTTCAACATCAATATTTATTATCGTCGTGGGAGATGCCAGCAGGACCTGGTTCGCCGATGAGGAAAAATGAAATTACTGAGGTGCAACACAATGTAGTAACTGTAACTGAATGTGCAAATAATGCGAGTCGCCAATTAGTTATTGGGGTAGTTGATACCTTTACAATGAAAGAAGGGGATGTATACTCTGATGGTATTTTATGTGTAGGCCAATCAATAACATTTATTGATTCACTTCGCTATTGGTTCCCATTCTCGAGTGGGGCTTATAATCCATCTAGGCCATTGCCTCCGGGTGTAGATCCATTACTTTGGGATATTGATTTGCATGGTATTGGAATGATTAACTATCCAAATGATACCATGAAAGTTGGTTTGAATCCAACCAAATACTATTCAACTATTAATAATAGTTGCCCTACTGGATGGCAATTCTTTAGTCAGGGAACTGCACCAAATGTTTATAATTTCTGCGTTAAGAACGATACAAATTTCTATGAGCGAATTTATTGGGATTTTGAATCTGATGGTATAATTGATTATGCAGGTAAGAATCCTACTCATCAATTTAGCCAACCGGGTAAATTTAAAGTTTCAATGATTAGTAGAGATACAGTGGGTTATTTTGATACTTGCTTTATGTATGTGGATGTGGTACAACCAGTAGCTCATTTTATAAGTAAGGGAGTGTTTGAATGTAGTGATCCTACCATTTTCTACGATTCATCTTATGTAATTGATAATTGTTATGCGATGACTGGATTCCCTTGCGATCAAATAAAAGAGCGCAGATGGTGGTTTGGTGATTATGGATATGGTCCAGATGATTTCCGTTCTACATTACTTAATCCTTATTATCCATATAGAAAAAATGGATGGTATCGGGTGCAGCAGGTGATTGAAACCAATCAGGGATGTTTTGATACAACCAGACAAGATATTTATATTTCTGGTCCTCGTCCAAGAATTAAATTGTTGAATGATACCCTAGGTTGCGTTCCATATAAGATTAGAGTGGTAAGCTATCCTAATGACTCTGGTAGTTTAAGTGCTACAGGTTCTACTTTGATTCGTTCTGGTAGGTCTGATGGAGGATGGAATACTATTTCGGTTCAAAATCCAGATACTGTAACTATCATATATGATACAGAGGGTGAATATTATATTACAGCAATTGGATACGATAAGAATCCACCAGCTTCATCACTTTGTCCACCAGTGTTCTTACCAGATACTGTTAATGGATTAGAGAAGCCGATTAAGATTTATGTGAAGAATCCATACCACGTTGAGCTAAATTCTTCAAAACAAGTGGTCTGTGTTGGTGAAATATTTAATGTGATGAATAAATCTGATTTAGATACCATTACTAAGTTTAGAATGTATGCCTATAATGAAGATTTCTCTGCTATAAATGATACGGTTTACAAAACCAATTTTGATCAGGATTCTAGCTTCAAGTATATTTTCTATCAACCTGGTAAGTACAATTTGGTTATGCATTCTGCGAGATTTATTCCAAATGCTCCGGCATGTGAATCTAGAGATACAATACCAATGCAGGCAGTTAAAGCTAAGGCAGATTTGAAAATTGATACCTTAGGATTGCCTAAATACTTTGTTTGGAATAGAAGTGATAGTGCCAATGCTTCTAACTATGTTTGGAGAGTTTACAATCCAGACGGAAGTCTTAGAACAGAAGTATTTGTTCCTAGCAACCAAGATCCAATGTTTAATTTAGGTGAGCTTGACTTTAAGAACGATACTGGTGAATTTAAAATTTGTATTTGGGCAACTACTTCTGGAATTGATAATTGTTACGATTCAACTTGTCAGAAAGTAAGTAACTCGTTCCAAATTGATATTAAGATACCGAATGTATTTACTCCTAACGGAGATGGATCTAACGATGTATTTAATATTAAGATTAAAGGTGAAGAGTTATACGACTTGAAGATTTGGAACCGTTGGGGTGGTCAAGTGTTTGAAAGTACAGATGCAAGTTATTTGTGGAATGGTAAAACCAATAATACAGGAGCAGAAAATCCTGAAGGTACCTACTACTTTGTATTTAGATACAAACTAAGAACAGCGGAAGAACAAATTGTTAGAGGTTCTATCACACTCTTAAGAGACTAATTTTTTAACATTTAATTAAAGCCCTTTGTAGCAATACAAAGGGCTTTTTTGTTTTCAAGAATCGATATATTTGTGAGGTATGAAACCCAACAAAAATTATTTTGGATTAATTCCAGTTTTATTAATGGCTTTCCTTTTTTCGTGCAAAGGGCAAACCTATACCATGGATACTTTACCTTCAAAGAGAATAGAATTCGGAAATGAAGGCGGATTTACGGGTGGTAGAACATCCTATTTTTTATTAGAGAATGGGCAAGTTTTTTCAAAATCTACTTTGGTTCAAACCGAATTAGAAAAGGTTAAGAAGAAGGAAGCTAAGAAGGTATTTAAAGAAATCGAGAAATTGGTTCAAACCAAATTTGAATTGAACGAAACTGGAAATCTTACAAATTTTATTGTTTACTATAATGGTGTAGAAGGTAAGGAATGGAAATGGCCAGGAGGACAATTAAAACCAGCACCAGATGCTTTAGCGGAAATTAATAAGTTGTTATTAGATATTATTCAAACTAAAAATGATGGCAATTAAAAGTAATATTATGAGTAGAATTTTTCTCTTTTCTTTCTTAATTTTTTTAAGTTGGGAACCTTTATTTGCACAAAAAGATGCATATGGCAAACCATCTAAATCTCAGGTTAGAAAGTTCCCCAAAACTTATTCGCCAGCAAAGTCTCATGATGCAATTCGGTTTGAACCAAACCCATTATCTGGAAAATTAAATGATTTGAATGGGTTGCAGACGAAATCTGCTTCTTATTATTTGTTGCCAAAAACAAGTGCATTGCCCAAAACTGCATTAGATGCCAATCAAAAAGTGTCGATTGCCTTAGAGGAAGTTAAAGAGGATTTGGGATTGAAAAGTTTGGAAGGCTCTTTTAAAATAAAGTCTGTGGAGAAGGATGAGTTAGGTATGAATCATATTCGTTTTAATCAGCAATTTGGTGGGTTTGAAATTTGGGGAGCTGAAATGATTTTGCACGAGAGAAATGGATTGCAATTTATGAATGGTAAGTTTCTTGCTGAACCAAACATTTCACTCGATGTTAAATTGAAAAAGGAAGATGCTTTGTTGATATGTCAAAATTACTTAGCTCAAAAAACAGAGTTTAGAAATTTAACTGCTCAAGAGTTAGCGATAACCCAATATGCAGGGCCAAAAGTAGAGACTATTTTGTACCCAATAAACAACAAAATAGTTTTGGCTTACTTTATAGAAATGAAGCCCAATTTGCTTTCTACTTGGCGTTGTTTTGTAGATGCTCAAACAGGTGAGGTCTTAAATTCTTATAACCAAGCTTGTACGGTTGATGGACCCAAAACTGCTACCTCAACTGATTTAAATGGAATTAGCAGAACCATTAATACTTATGAAAAGAGTGGTACCACTTTTATGATTGATGCCACTCGTTCTATGTTTAATGCAAGTGCATCTAAAATGCCAGACGATCCAATTGGAGCCATTTGGACAATTGATGCACAGAATACCTATGTTCAATCAGTTGTTCAGGTAAGTTCTTCTAACAATAGTAATTGGCCAAGTAAAGGCGTATCTGCCCACTTCAATGCTGGGATTGCATTTGAATATTATAAAAATACACATTCAAGGAATTCTATCAATGGAAATGGCGGAACCATAATTTCTGTAATTAATGTTTCAGAGCAAAATGGGCAAGGTATGGATAATGCCTTTTGGACAGGTGAATTGATGTGTTATGGAAATGGAAAGGTTGCTTTTAAACCTCTTGCTGGTAGTTTAGATGTGGCTGGTCATGAAATGACGCATGGTGTAGTGCAAAATACCGCTAATTTAGAATACCAAGGTCAGTCGGGAGCTATGAACGAATCTATGGCAGATATTTTTGCTTGTATGATGGATAGAGACGATTGGTTGTTGGGAGATGATGTGGTAAAAACTCAATATTTTCCTACAGGAGCTTTGCGCAGTTTATCCGATCCACACAATGGAGGAAGTAGTTTAAATGATAATGGCTACCAACCCAGAACTATGGGGGAGTATTATAGTGGAACGCAAGACAATGGCGGTGTGCACATTAATAGTGGAATACCCAATTGGGCTTTTTATAAGTTTGCAACTACAGTAGGAAAGGAAAAAGCTGAATTGGTTTATTACCGTGCTTTGTCGAAATATTTGAGTAAGACCTCTCAATTTGTTGATTTACGAATTGCAGTGGTTCAATCGTGTATAGATTTATATGGAGATGGAGGTGCAGAATACAATGCTGCTAAATCTGCATTTAACGCGGTTGGTATTTATGCTACAGACCCAGGTGGAGGCGGTGGTGGAGGAGGAACTGGAGGCGGTGGAACCAATACTTCTATTGATTTGCAGGTAAATCCGGGTCAGGATTATATTTTGTCTTACGATGATAGTTTTATAGACCCAGTAACTCTTTACCAATCTAGCACTACTGGTACCAATTATAAATCACAATCTTCGCGCAGCATGAATAGGAGGCCAAGTGTTACGGATGATGGATCTTTTGGCGTTTTTGTTGGAACTGACAATAAAATTTATAAGTTGAATTTAGGTTCAAACCCAAGTGAAACTTTGTTGTCTGGAGATGCCATTTGGGATAATGCTGTAGTATCAAAAGATGGAAAACGCATGGCTGCTATAACAACTTCCATTGACTCGGCTATTTATGTTTTTGATTTTGATAAGCAAAATTGGCAAGAGTTTAAATTGTACAATCCAACTTATAGCGCAGGTATAAATACAGGAAGTGTTTTGTATGCAGATGCTTTGGAGTTTGATTATACAGGGGAGAAAATTATTTACGACGCACGCAATGTAATAAGCAATCCTGGAGGTACAGATTTAGATTTTTGGGATATTGGTATGATAGAAGTTTGGAGCAATGCTAATTCTAATTATGGAAGCGGTAAAATCGAAAAACTATATACCCAGTTACCTCAAGATGTTAGCATAGGAAATCCAACATTTGCAAAGAATTCTCCCTATATTTTGGCATTTGATTATATAGATAATGTAAACAATAAGTTTGCTGTTATAGGAAAAAATATCAATAGCAATGTGGATGATATTATTGTATTGAACGACCAAATTAGTTACCCTAATTTTTCTAAATACGATGATGCAATAATTTATGATGTGGTAACTACCACCAACCAAAAATGGATAGCAAAAGTTGGTTTGGAAGCAAATAAAATAAAAGGTAAGAGTGATGAAGCGGTATTGATTCCAGATGCTTATTGGGGTACTTGGTATTCAACAGGCAAAAGAAATTTAACAAGTAGTGCTAAGCAAATTACTGCATTTTCTTTTCCAGGATTAACGCCACCAGTTGAAGGTGTTATAGTAGGAACTAATATTTACGTGAACATATTAACTACAAGTACTACAGATTTCACAGAATTGGTAGCTAGTTTTACGAGTAGTGCATTTAGTGTTGTTAAGGTTGATACTACCACACAAATAAGTGGAGTAACAAAAAACAATTTTACCAATTCACCTACTGTTCCTGTTCAATATCAAGTTAGGGCACAAGACGGAAGTGTAATAACCTATTACATAAAAGTAAATAGTGTAAATGGAGTATTGGAGAATAATTTGGAAAGTTTAAACGTATTTCCTAATCCTTCAAAAGAAAGCTTGCATATTGATTTGAAAGGAGATTTTACCTATAAAGTGTTTGATTTACAAGGAAAGCAATTGCTTTCAGGAAATGGTAGTGATGGCATTGTTGTAAATACAAATGAGATTGAATCTGGTTATTATATTCTGGAAATAGCAACTGAAACATCAAGTACCACGCGCAAAATTTTGGTTCAACACTAAAAGGGAAAATAATGAAAAAAATAGTAGCAACTAATAGGGTTTTGGTAATTATATTAATGGTGGTTACTGCCTGCAGTTCTCCAAAATATACACGAGAAACTATTCCTGAGATGCGGGTAGAATTTGGCTATATGAACCAAAAGACTGGAGGTACTAATACTTATATTCTTGCAGAAAATGGCCAATTGTTCCAAAAGTCTACCATTAGTAATAGGTATACAGAGTTTAAGAAAATTAAGGAAAAGGAAGCTGAATTTATTTATTCAACTGTAGGGCAATTGAGGCAAAGTAATAGCAGCATCTATAGAATTGGTGAGGAAACACATTTTGTACGCATTAGAAATGGCATAGAAATGCAAGAATGGAAATGGGATATTAATGATCCTAATTTGCCATTAGACATTAAGAATTTGGATGAGCTAATAACTAAAATAATGGAAAATAGATTAGACTAAGAGAATCTTCTTCTTATTAGTCTTTCTAAGTCTTGAACCAATTCATTTTCATTTTCCCAAGCGTATAAATGTTTCATTTCGTTTTGTATACGAAAGGCATCGTTAAGGTCTTGGGCATTGTTTAAGCGTTCTATTGCTTTAGCGTATTCAACAACATTTTCATTGAATAGAAAATTAACAAAGGAAATTTTCTTATTTAGATTAATTGCCGATTTGATTGAATCTATTGGTGCTTCAAGTGTTTTATTTGCTAGTGGAATATGTTCGTTGGTATTTAATTGGGCCAATTTTTCATTATTAGTAGGTACCCTTTCTGTAAACTGCAAGTTTATGGGTTTAGGTACAGAAATGTCGGGCATTACGGTATATTGAATGCGTTTGTTTTCTGTTGCCTTCCCAAATTTTGGTTCATTTATTCCCTGGGTATCCTCTTCAATTTTTGGTTCAGGAAGAATTGTTTTTACAGGTTCATTTACTTCTGTGGTTTTTTCAATTGGAGGTTCTTCGGTAATTGTTTTTTCCTCTATCAATTCCACTTTGTTCAATAAGTCGTCTAAAGATTCTTCACTTTCACTGGCAAAATTTACAACCTCTTGAAAGTTCTGAGCATGAATTATAGGAGCCTCATAAACGGGTGTTTCACTTTGCGGTTCTGGTTCTGGAATAACTGTTTCTTTTGGTTCAGGAACTATTGGCTTTGATTCTATAATTGGGGGTTCTTGTTTTGTAGAAATTGGTTCATAAATGCTAATTGGTTTAGAAATGGGCTTTTCTTCTAGTAAATCTGTATCAGATTTTAGCTTTAAAAGGAGTTCATATAAATCAATGCATTGCTTTTTTAATACGTCCTTGTCTAAGGAGCTTAAGCCTTCACTAGCACTAATTAAGGTGTGAATATTTTTAGAAAAGTCATCTGTTTTCGACTTGATTTTGCTTACCAACTGCAGGGAATTCATAACTTGCAACATTAATTCTTGCAAATTTTAACATAAAAAGCTAAAGATTAATTAACAATTTAAGATATTAGTGAGCTAATTAGAATAGTATTCCGAACACTTATGATTGATCAAATGTTTATAGAACCTCGGTATTCGATGCATCAAAAAAAGGGATGGATTGAAGTGATTTGTGGTTCTATGTTTTCGGGAAAAACAGAGGAGTTAATTCGCAGGTTGAACCGAGCCAAAATAGCCAACCAAAAGGTGGAAATTTTTAAGCCAGCAGTAGATATAAGGTATGATGAAAACAATGTAGTTTCTCATAACGAAAATGCAGTGCCTTCAACACCTGTGGCCAATGCGCTTACCATTCTTTTGATGGTAAACGATGCAACTGTTGTTGGAATAGATGAGGCTCAGTTTTTTGATGATGAGCTGCTTTATGTATGCGAGAAATTGGCTGAAAAAGGGATTCGAGTAATTGTTGCTGGATTGGATATGGATTACTTAGGAAAGCCATTTGGTAGCATGCCTCAATTAATGGCAGTAGCCGAATATGTAAGTAAAGTACACGCAATATGTATGGAGTGTGGAGACTTAGCAACACATTCTTTTAGGAAAATAGACCATGATAACTTAATTATGCTTGGAGAAAAAGACACTTACGAAGCAAGATGTAGGTTTTGTTTTAATAAAGGAATGACAGAGCAAAAATGAGTCAAAACAAAGACATAATTATTAATTCTGTAGTTCGCTGGGATCAAGCCATGGCGGGTTCCTCTTTGGCAATTGCTAAGGAGTTGAGTAA
The DNA here is from genome assembly GCA_021740845.1 of Bacteroidia bacterium. Taxonomy (GTDB): domain Bacteria; phylum Bacteroidota; class Bacteroidia; order UKL13-3; family UKL13-3; genus B1. The sequence goes on along the minus strand of JAIOYZ010000013.1, from coordinate 59,426 downwards.
AACGCACCGTGTGTTTTTTGTAGATAGGGCATTTTCCATTAAAGATTTATTTGATGATTATGAAAATTTTTCATTGCGAAAACGCTTGCAAGCTATTTTATTTAGAGTTAAGCCATTTATTGAAATACAAACAGGATTTTCAAATTTTGTAGTTGCTACTCCGGGTTTAACACTTCCAATTAATTTTTTACCACCAGGAATCATTTTTGATTTTTTTAATACCTATAACAATCTAATTGTTAAATTATGTATTAAGCGCATGGTGAAGCAATATGAAATTAAGGAATACATTTATTTTAATTATTTCAACCCAGTTATACTGCCAACTCTTAAGTTGAGGGAGGCCAAAAGACTGATGAATATTTATTATGTAACGCATGATATACGTTTGTCTAAGTATATGGCTAAGCACGGAGATAGAGCAGAGAAAAAGCTTTTGGCTAAAACTGATTTGGTTTTAGTTAGTTCCAAGCATCAGTTTAAACGTTTGTTTAATCAAAATATAAACATGCATTATTTTCCCAATGCAGTAGATTATCGTTTTTTTGAAAACATAAGAAATAAAAATATTACCAAACCTTACGATTTAATTAATATCGGTGATACCAAGGTGATTCTTTTTTGTGGGTATTTAAGTGAGATTAGAATTGATTATAAATTACTAAAAATAGTATGTGAAAATTTCCCTCAAAATTTGGTTGTTATTATTGGTAAATATGAAGAACAAGATTTAATTAGACACAAATTAGATACCTTTCATAACCTGATAATATTGGGAAATAGAAGGTTTGAGTCTATACCGAATTATATTAAATGCGCTAGCGTTACCATTATTCCTTATTTGTGCAATGAGTTAAATAGAAGCGTTTATCCATTAAAACTTAACGAATATTTAGCTATGGGGAAACCTGTGGTAACCACGCATTTTAGTGAAGATTTAGAAAGCTTTTCGGATGTTGTTTATATTGCTTCTACCTATGACTTGTTTTTAAGTTATTTAGAACAAGCCATGACGCAAGATACGGAAGATAAAATGCTTGCCCGATTAAAGGTTGCTTCTACCAATAGCTGGATAAATAGAGTTAGCCATTTAGAAAGCATCATACATAATTTTTTTGAGAAAAATAGCCTATGACATTACCCAAATACGATCTATTTATTTTCGGTTTGACCCGATCGGATTATACCCTTTCGTCTGTTTCTGTAGCTTGGGCTAAGGAATGGGCAAAGACAAATAGAGTGTTCTATTTTGATAGACCTTTTAGTTTAAAGGATTTGCCAAATGATTGGAATTTGCCTCAATTTAAACGTAGAAGAAAAGCACTATTAACAGGTAAGAATTTATATAAGGATGTAAGCTTTGGCGATGTAACTTTTACTCAAATAACACCTAGAGTTTCCTTACCCTTAAACTTTTTGCCAGAAGGAAAAATGTACCAGTTTTTGAACCGGTATAATCAGGCTTTGATGGAAGAAGTAATCAAAAAAACCATTAAAGATTTTGATGTAAAGAATTATGTTTACTTTAATTCCTTTCATCCAGTTTTGTTGCCTATTATTCCTAAGCATATTCATCCGCAACCTTTGGCAAATATTTACCAATCTTTGGATGAAATTAGCCAAGAACCTTATATTGCCCGACACGGGATTACAGCAGAAGATATTGCCATGAAGCAATGTGATATTGCTATAGGTACTTCTACAAAATTATGCGAACGACATGCAGATAAGTTGAGCCGAAAGGTACATTTATTGGCCAATGCAGCAGATTACCACACCTTTGAGAATGCAATAAATAAAGACTTGCCCAAGCCAATTGAGTATGAAAAATTTACTAAGCCTGTAATTATTTACACTGGTCATTACAGCGATTTGCGTTTAGATCACGACTTAGTAATTGCCTTAACTAAAACCTTTGCTCATTGCGATATTTTGTTTGTAGGAACTTACGAAAAATCTGATTTGAGTAAATATGGATTGGATAAAATTGAGAACCTACATTTTATTGGTTCAAGACCGATAGAAAGCCTGCCAGCTTATTTAAAATATGCCAAGGTTGCCATTATTCCTTACAAGAGTAATTCGTTAACTGCGGGCATTTATCCATTGAAAATAAACGAATATTTGGCAGCAGGCATACCTTGTGTTTCAAGTAATTTTAGCAAAGACATTTCTGAGTTTGCTGATTATATTTATTTGGCAAATTCTACTAATGAATTTATGGAGAAAGTGAAGTTGGCAATGGAAGAGAATCCAAATGATAATTTAGCCAAAAGAATGGAGCATGCCGCCAACAATTCTTGGCGCAAAAGAGTAGAAAAATTAGAAGGTATTGTGGAAGATTTTATAAATGGAAAACCCGTTTAAATAAAGCCATTCCATTTTCTGATAAACCATTCTAAACTTAGCAGGCCTATTAATAAGAAGAAAATCCATTTTTGATTTAATAACTCTTTATTTTCTTCCGTTTCATAAACCACAGTCTTCATGTTTTCATTTGCAAGCAATGCGTTTTGTAATTTATCCCATTCGTTAGCTTGGTAAAATTGAGCACCACTTTCGCTAGCTAAATTTCTTAATAGTTGGTGGTTGGCTCTGAGTTCTAAAGCCTCAGTTTCCAAGGCTTTCACAGATATTTTTCCTGTTCTTGATCCAAGGTTTTGTTTGCCGTTTACGCTGGCTTCGTAAGAATATACGCCCGGATTTAAATTCCCAATTTCTAAATGATATGCTTTGTCTGTTTTGGTAAATTGGTAAGGATAAGTTTTCCCATTTTTATCTTTTAGGTTCAATGATATTTCACTCTCATTAACCAATTCATATAAATCATTGAACAACTCAGCTTCAAAAGAAATGGCTTCATTTTCGTCGTAGAATTTTCTGCTTGGGTTCACCCTAAATTTACTCTTATCATTTTTGCCAGCAACCCACTGAATAATTTTAGAAATAAATACTTGAGTTTGCAATTGATTTTGGTTGAAGGCAAAGTCTTGCAAGCGCCAACGCCAGAAACCTTCTCCACACAAATAAGCTTGGTTGGCGCCATTATTTCGAGTAAAGAAAAGGAGAGGAGTGGTAGTTTTTACATAACCCAACTGTTGGTATAACAAAACTTGTGCATCGGCAGGGATTTGATAATTGCCGTAAGGTGTAAACAAGGGCGCAAATTTTTGTATGGTATTGATTAAGTTTTCGTCCAATTGAAACAAAGAAAATTGTGGATTCACAAAAGCTTGTGCTTCGTTAAAATTTTGCGATGGACCAGCAATTTTTAGGGTACCTAAATTGGCTAAATAAGGAAAGCCAGTTTGTCTGCCTGTAATAAAGAAACAAGGGATATTTTTGTTTTGTATTTGCTGAACCAATTTTAATCCTTCGCCACGCACGCCTGGAATTTGATGCAGAATAAACATAGTGGCCTCATTAATTCCTTCGTAGTTATAATCGATTAAGGAGCTTAGTTGAAGTTCGTAATTGGTTTGTGATTCTAGGTTTTGACGAAGAGCCGTTATATCTGGATGTGGGTTATTGTAAATCAATACAATTTTTTGTTTGGATCGAACCACATTTACCTGAATTTGCACACTGTTATTGCGGATATTGTTTTCGCCAAGTAAAGGTGCAATGCGTATTTGGTAAATATGAATGCCTTCTTTTGCATTGCTAATTTTTATTTTCTGAGTTCCAAAATAGCGGTTGCCAATAACAGGAATCTGAGCTTTGTAAAAGGTATTGTTATCTTCACTCACAGAATATTGCATTTTCTCATTTGCGCAAAAGAATGCTTTAAGGTCTATTTCTAGTTCAAAATCGTTGCCAGCAAAAACTGTTGGGTTATAGTTTACCTTTCCAATTAATGCATCTTTTCTTTGTGTAGTGTCGCCGTAGCCTACTGTAAATATTGGTGCTTCCCCTTTTTTCCAAGAGTAAATTGGGTTGCTTCCTTGGTTATAAATACCATCACTTACCAATACAATTCCTGCTAAATTTAATTGGTATTTGTCGTTGTAAATTTGCTCAATTGGTTCAGACAAATTAGAAAGTTTTTCAGAAAAGTTTAGCTCCTCGTTTGGTTTTGTTTGTTGGCCTAAGGTATAGGTTTGAACCAAAAAACGATCTGCCAAAGATTCTTTTAAAGCTTCTATTTTTGAAGGAATTTGAAGACTTAAAGCAGAATCTTTATTCATGCGCATCGACTCGCTATTATCTACCGCTAGAACCAAGATGGGTTTTTCTTTTTTCTGGCTCATCCATTTAATGAGAGGTTCCATCAAAAGAAGGCAAAGAAGCAGCAAGGTTAAAAAGCGCAAAACGCCAATTCCATAGCGCATTCCTTTGTGTTCAAACTTTAAAGGATTGTTTCTATAAAGCACATAAGCTGCCCCCGAGGCCAAGAGCAAACTGGCCAAAAACCAAAGGAAAGAATACGCTATGTTAAAATGCATGAATTCCAAAACCTACATCACCATTCCACCACAAACGTTGATGGTTTGTCCGCTGATATATGCAGAAGAATCACTCGCTAAAAATAAAACACAATTGGCCACATCTTCTGGTCTACCACCACGTCTTAAAGGAATACCTTTTACCCATTCTGCTCTTACTTCATCGCTTAAAGATTCTGTCATTTCTGTTTCTATAAAGCCAGGAGCAACGGCATTGCAACGAATATTTCTTGAACCCAATTCTTTAGCTACAGATTTGGTTAAGCCAATCATACCTGCTTTAGAAGCAGCATAATTTGCCTGACCCGCATTTCCTGTTATTCCTACAATAGAGGTTATGTTTATGATAGAACCAGCTTTTGCTTTCATCATAGGTTTCATAGCCGCTTTGGTCATGGCAAAAGCAGATTTAAGATTGGTATCCAATACATCGTCCCATTGTTGTTCGCTCATGCGCATCATTAAGGTATCTTTGGTAATGCCCGCATTGTTAACCAATACATCTAAAGAGCCAAATTCTTTCACAATTTCGTCGACTAATTTTTCTGCTTCCGAAAATTCTGCGGCATTGCTTTGGTAGCCTTTTGCTTTGATGCCCATGGCATTCAATTCTGCTTCAAAAGCTTTTGCTTTTTCAACAGAGCTAACAAAAGTAAAGGCAATATTAGCCCCAGCCTGAGCAAGAGTGGTGGCAATTCCTTTTCCAATTCCGCGAGATGCGCCGGTTACGAGCGCTGTTTTTCCTGATAAATTCATGCTTACTAATTTAGGTTGTGCGAATATAAGAAAATATACCTCTCCTAGAAATAGGGAATGTAGGGAGATGGAAATGGGTGGAGGAAGGTGTTTACCTCAGTAGGGTTACTGAACCTTTTTTGGAAAAGGAGTTTCCATATTTTGTTTGAATGGTAATGGAGTAAAAATAAACACCAATTGGAACCTCGTTTCCATTTTTATCAATTCCTCTAAAGCCACCTGTAGCTTGGTTTCCAGAGAATATGATGCCCGTATTGCGTCCGATGATTTCCATTTGCCAGTTTTCGATATCCAAACCAATTGGGGCAAATACTTCGTTAAGGCCATTGTTGTTTAGGGTTATTGCATTGGGCAGATAAACTTCATTGGAAGCAGGTAATTCAATTGCAAGCAATTTGGATATTGAGTCAATGCATAATTCTTTACTTTGAACCAAAAGCTTAACCCAAAAGTTTCCGGATTGTGAAAAGTTATGGATGGGATTAATTTCTACGCTAGTTTTCTCCTCACCAAATTCCCAATAATAATTGCTTGGGTCAAGGCTTATGCTTAGGTTGTTAAATTGCACTTTTTCTTGAGCAGGTGATTTTGAAATTGTTTCAAAATCAAAATTTGCAATTGGCTTTTCAAAAGGAAGGTAATGGAAATCTAAAGAATCACTTGTACCGCAAGCGTCACTAACCTGTATAAAAAAACTTGTGTCTAAAGCATTCAATAAAATAAAAGAATCCTTTTGTAGAATTGGTGATTTATTGGGAAGTGTTTTCCAGAAATAGTGAAAGGGAGACCTTCCTCCCTGTGTGCTCGCTACAAGATTTGTAGGCAAACCTAAACAAACTTTTTGAGCTTCAATTTGAAGGTTCAATTTGCTAGGTATTTGGATTTGTATGGAATCAATAATTGGATTGGAGCAAGCTTCGGAAAAGCTGACTTTTAGGTTTTCGTTTGTGTTTGCATGGTATTTTATTTGGTAATAATATTTTTGATCATTTGGTTCAAACCGAAATTGATTTATTGAATCAAGAATGCCATTGCTCCAAGCTATTTTGTACGACCAAGGTTTACCACCACTGGCATTACAATAAATTGAAAAAGTATCGCCCAAGCAAAGGCTGGTATCCTGCATTAAATTGAACTGAAAAGGCTTACTAATATTTATAAAAACTTGAGAGGTATCTGCTCCAACATAGCAAAGGTGTTCGCTAATTAAATAGTAGCTTGAATTCTGATTTGGATTTAGTTTTAACGTGTCTTCTTGAGATAAGAAATTCCAATTGTTATCGGTCCAGGTTAATTTATAACCTAAGGTGTCTTGAACCAAATTGTTTGGACTAATATGAATGCTTTGGTTCAAACATATTAGCGTATCTTGAAAAAGGTTTAGCTGTCTATAATTTGCAGTTTTTACGGTAACCATTGCCGAGTCGGGTAGGGAACAATTATCGGAAAGGAGAACAAAGAAAGTGTCGGAATTGGTTAAAGAAGTACTCAATTTTTCTCCAAGAAATGGAGGGCTGGTCCAATTAGATTTGAACCAAAATAGTTTTCGAGAAAGGCTATCTTTTCCACCCATAATGGAAGGTGTAATTTCAAAATTGACATTTGCACAAACCAAGGTGTCTTCAACAATTTGCAAATGAAGTGGCGCTTTGTACTCAACCCAAAAACTATCAAAGGAGGGGCAATGTTGGTTGCTAGCTTTAAGAATATATTGTTTGGTTTGCGGAGGCAAAAAGGGCTTGGTTAGGACTTGTTGTTTGGTGCTATCTAAAACTGTAGAGCCCCAATTCCATTCATACTTTTGGGCAATAGTTTGGTTTGAACCTAAATTTATTTGACTGCCATAACACACAAATGTATCGGGGGAATGGATTATGGATGGGTAGGCAAGAATGGAAATAGTTGAAGTATCAATAAAGCTATTTACAATTGGAGTATTTGATTGTATCCTAAGTTTGTATTTTTTTGATTGAATAATTGAGTTAGGTATTTGGCAATTAATTATCCCAGAAATGGTATCTTGTTTACTTCCTATTTTAATGGAAGTTAGGGAGTCAATTGTGCCAGAAGAATCTGTTAGGTAAACGGAAAAGGTATTGCCTGGGATAAATTTACCAGTTGTTTGGTAGTTTACATTAAATTGTTCACCAGAACAAAAAATAGTTTGATTGGGAGCTTGTGTAGCAATTGTAATGTCTGAAAGTTTAACTAAAAATGCATTGTTATTTGGGATATTGAAAAATCGATAAAATGGACCAAATTGCATGGAACTTACATACATGGAGCCTGCAAAGTAGTATTCTCTATTTTGCGATGCAAGGCAATTTGCAAGCGACCCAGTTGAATTTAAACTGAGGAACCATAATCCATTAAGATTAGTGTCGATTTTTGAAATATAAAGACAGTTGTTAATTGAAGTGGATAATTGAAAATTATCATAAAATAACTTTTCAGAAAAAACTCCCATTGCAAGAATATTTCCATCCGAATTTATTTGCAAATTGAAGAAAGTTGAAGCATCTGAATTACATAAGCGAACCTTGAGAATATTTCCAACTGTATCTGCCACTGCAATAAACCCATTTTGAGTATTAGCAGGGATGCTTGTTTTTGAAAGTCCGTCAAAATTAACTGTACCAATAATGGAGCCATAGAAAAACAATTTACCACCAAAGTATGAAATACCATTGCTTTGGTCTTGTTGATTTCCTCCTGCCTTTTTGGCCCAAGAATAAGTTCCTGTTTCTGCTAATTTAGCAATGAAAATGTCGTTTTGAGTTGCGGCAAGAGTTATGGTTCCAAAAGATGAATTGCCAAAACTACCAGTTAAGGTTCCTGTTAGGTAAATAGCTCCAAATTCATCAAAAGTTATATCTACAAAATTGCAAGATGTAGCAGTTTTCGAATAAGTTAAAATGGCACTTTCCAGATTTATTTTGGCTAAAAATCCAGACCCGCCACTACCGTTTTTTTGTACTAAGTTGCCTAGAATGTTAAAATTTGCTAGGTAATAACCCATTAAGTAAATTTGGTTAAATTTATCTATTTTTAGGTTCAAAACGGATACAGAAGAAGTTGTAAATCCTAGGTTTACTAGTTTGTTTAAGGTGCCGGTAGAATCAAATTTTAAAATGAAATAAGTTCTGTTGGCAAATGAGCCAATTATTTGACCAAGGTTTGTGGTTAAAGTATCTTTAGTTTGACCTAAAACATAAGAATTGCAATCAGAGTCAATTACCGTTTTTTCGAAATCACAATTCTTGAATTCCTTTAACCAAGAAATAGTTGAATTGGGATTGAATTTGGCAATAAATGCAGAGTTTACAATATTTGTATACCGCATAGTATCGTTGTTTAGAATTAATTGCCTTTCAAAATTTCCAATGGCAATAATCTTCCCATTTTTATCAATACTAGAATGATTTATTGTTTCCGCTAAAACAGATTTTGTATTTATTAGCCACTCAAATTCCTGAGCAAAAGTGGCAAGAGAAGAAATGAGAAACAAAAGTAAAACAAATCGAATTTTCAATTGGAATTAGGATTATTGGCCATAGTTTAAATAGGAATCGAATTTAAGGGGTTTATATTTAAGCATTTCTTTATTTATTCAAAAAAAGAGAGTGAATTTTGACGTTAGGTGTTTTTTTAACAAAGCAGATAAGTATTTTTTATAAGAAAATATCCCTCTCCTAGAAATAGGGAATGAAGGGAGATGGAAATGGGTGGAGGGAAATAATAATTTTTTATACCTCATTTTTCTTTACCCAACTTTTTCTTATTTATGTGAAATTTTTTAAATCCAATTACCAGCTATTTTTAGTTTATGAAACATCTTTTAAGCTTTTTACTTTCCATATTTCTTTTGGGAACAGTCGCCCAGGCGCAAATCACCTATGAAAAGCGCATTGAAATTGAAGAAAAGGATGGGTATAGCGGCTATAAAACGTTTCAGTTTGGAGAGTTTGGGATGGTTGTTTCGTATTTCAAGGACATGAAATCGGGTGATTTGATGGACTATTATTTTGATTTTTACGATAGCGATTTGGAGTTAAAAGGTTCAAAGAAAATTGCCATTAGCGATAAAATGCATATTGAATCTATTGGTTCAACCGATAAAACTGGCCATACCCTCATTGCCGATAGAAAAGGGAATTATGTCATTATTTCTATCGATGTAGAGAAAATGGAATTAAAGCAGGTAAAGGGAAATTATCCAAAGAAAATATATATTTCACAAATGGTTTGCCAAGGCGATTTTGTGTATTTACAAGGAAAGCTCAAAAAGGAAATTTCACTTATCTCAATTAATTGGAAAAACGGAAAGCAGAAGATTATTCCATTTGAAATTGAGGGGATAAAAAACAAAAAACTAGTTCCTCAACAAATGCAGTTGTTGCCAGAATCTGATGAAGTTTGCCTATTTGTAAAAGCCTTGCCCAATAAAAAAACCAGTGATGTTTACATGGTTACCATGGATAATAAGGGGAAAAAATCAGAACCAATTAATCTAACCTCCCAAACAGATAAGTATATTATAAGTGCAACAGCAAGTCAGTTAGAAAAAAATAATTATGCTATTTCTGGTACGTATTCCAAGTCAAATGGGTATGCCTCTCAGGGTTTTTATTTTTCAAAATCAGTGAATGGTAAAATGGATTTTATCAAATTCTATCCATTTACCGACATGAAGAATTTTTTTAATTACCTGCCGCAAAGAAGTCAGAAAAGGATTGAGAAAAAAATTGCTAAAAAGAAAGCCAAAGGGAAAGAAATTGATTTCAATTATAACATGACCGTTCATGGTTTAATTAAGCAAGAGGATGGCTATGTTATTATTGGAGAATGTTATTACGCCACATATAGAACAGAAACGTATACTACTACATCAACTGTTAATGGCAGAACCACCACCACCACCCATACTCGTCAGGTTTTTGATGGCTACCAATATACCCATGCTGCTGTTATGAAATTTGATTTCAACGGGGATATGTTATGGAACGAAATTTTTGAAATGTATCCATCAGAAAAGCCATTTGGTGTGATTCAATTTATTTCTGTTATTTCTGATGATAACAACCAAATAAGCATGATGTATGCAGACAGAAGTTATATTAACTCGAAGGCAATTGATTCAAAGGGGAATATTTCCAAGGTGAAAAAATCTGAAGTTGTAATTAAATCTTTAACTGGTGATAAAGCCAAATATACCGATATGGATATTAAGCCATGGTTTAAAAATAATTTCATTTGTTTTGGTCGTCAAAGAATTAAAAACAAAGAAGATAAATCTGTAAAGAAAAGACGTAATGTGTTCTTTGTTGCCAAGGTTAAATATGATGTAGACTAGTTATTACAAGCTCAATTTTATTAGATACAAAATAGCCCGTGGTTTTATCATGGGCTATTTTTTTTCGGTTTGAACCAAAGCTGAGAATGATTTATTATTGAGTTTTTATTAATGGAGGAATTATTATGAGCAAAATAAAAGTAGATAATGTAGATATTTCAATATTGGGTGGAGATTATCAGGATTATATCTCATTAACCGATATGGCAAATGCAAAAGAAAGTGAGAGCCGTGCAGCGGATATTATTAAAAATTGGTTGAGGACAAGATTTACATTGGAGTTTATTGGGACTTGGGAAGAAATAAACAATTCGAATTTTAAAGTGGTCGAATTTGACCACTTTAAGATGCAAGCGGGCTTGCCAAGTTTTGTAATAAGTGTTTCGGAGTGGATTGAAAAAACTAATGCAATTGGCTTAATCGTTAAAAAGGGGAAATATGGGGGGACATATGCCCATAAAGATATTGCATTTGAATTCGGTTCAGCAATAAGTGTAAAATTTAAACTTTATTTAATCAAAGAATTTCAACGATTAAAAGAAGAGGAGTACAAACAATTGGGATGGTCTGCCAAAAGGGAACTAGCTAAAGTAAATTATCATATTCATACTAATGCTATCAAAGAGCATTTGATTCCCAAAGAAATAACGTTAAAACAGATCTCAATTATTTATGCGAATGAAGCGGATGTTCTAAATGTGGCGTTGTTTGGTAAAACAGCTAAAGATTGGCGAATTGAATATCCTAAACTGAAGGGTAACATAAGAGATTACGCAAGTATAAACCAACTTATTTGTTTATCTAACTTAGAAAATATAAATGCCTTGCTTATCAATGAAGGAATGGTTCAAGCGGAAAGACTCACTAGGCTTAACCAATTGGCAATAAAACAAATATCCTTACTGCAAAACATTCAAAATAGAAATTTCCTGAAATAATTGTTTTGGATTAAAGCGAAAAATATCCCACCTTTTAGATTAAATATTTGAAAATGGCATTTTTTCGCCATTAAACAAACTGATACTGGTAAAGTTTGTGGTAATAGCCTTCTTTTTGAAGTAATTGGGTATGTGTTCCGCGTTCTACAATTTCGCCTTTTTGCAAAACCAAAATTTCATCTGCATTGGCAATAGTGCTGAGGCGATGGGCAATTACGATGCTACTTCTTCCTTCACGCATTTTAACAATTGCTTGTTGTATTATCTCCTCCGTTTCATGGTCGATGCTGGAGGTAGCTTCGTCTAAAACCAATATGGCAGGATTTACCACCATAGCTCTTACAAAAGAAATCAATTGCCTTTGTCCAACAGATAAACTAGCTCCACGTTCTGTTACCATTTGGTGGTAACCATTGGGCATTTTACTGATAAAATCATGCGCACCTAATTTCTTAGCCATGGCAATAATTTCAGCTTCGGGAATGCTTTTATCATACAATTGAATGTTCTCTAAAATGCTTCCCGTAAACAAAAACACATCTTGCATTACCACACTTATTTTAGAACGCAAACTATCTAAGGTAAATTCTTGAATAGGAGTTCCATCAATGCAAATACTTCCTTGGTTAATTTCGTAAAATCTGCTCAATAAATTTATAATGCTAGATTTGCCTGCTCCTGTAGCTCCAACAAGCGCAATGGTTTGCCCTTTTTTTACCTCAAAATTTATGTTTTTTAAAACTGGCTGACCTTCAATATAGGCAAATCCTACTTCTTTAAACGAAATGTTCCCTTCTGTATTTTCTAATTTGGTTCGACCCGAAATTTCTTTTGGTTCTTCATCTTCTAGTAATTGAAAGATACGTTCGCCAGCAATCATTCCCATTTGAAGGTTATTGAACCTATCTGCTAATTGGCGTATGGGACGAAAGAATAAGTTTAAGTAAAGGATAAAAGCAACCAAAGTTCCAACAGTTATTTCTTCTGCTACTACACCTTTTGCTCCATACCAAACCAATAAACCAATGGAAATGGCCGAAAGAACTTCCACCACAGGAAAGAATACCGAATAATAAAAAACACTCTTCACATTGGCCACTTTATGGGCTTCGTTTATTTCTTTGAAGGCTTCCATTTCTCGGTCTTCTCTGCCAAACAATTGCACTATTTGCATACCGCTCAAATGCTCTTGCACAAATGTGTTTAGTCGAGCAACTTGGTTTCTTACATCCTCGAAACTTTCTTTTATTTTTTCTTTAAACAAGTAACCACTATAAAACAAAAATGGCAAAACCGACAAACATACCAACGATAGTTTTACATTGGTTCCAAACATGAGCAACAATAAAAAAACTATTTGCAGCATGTCGCCTACAATATTTATGAGGCCTTCGCTAAATACTTCGCTAATGGTTTCAATATCGCTAATGCTGCGTGTTACCAAGGTTCCAACGGGAGTTTTATCAAAGTAGTTAAGTCGCAAGGAGAGCAGGTGTTTGTAGACTTTGTTTCTTAAATCGTAAATAATTTGTTGGCCCAAAAAGTTAGCTAAAATTGTGCTCCACCATTGTATTACGGATTGAACCAAAAGAAGAAAGAAAATAAATAAGGTAAAATACAATAAGCCTTGTGCGTCTTTTTGCGCCACATAAGAATCCAAAGCATGTTGAATAAGATAGGGGCGAATGGGTCCTAAAATGGCCATCGACAAGGTAAGAACAACCGCGGTGTAGAATTTAAACTTATAAGGCAATGCCAGCGAAAATATTTTCACTAGCAGTTGTTTGTCGAAAATTTTGGATGCTTTGTCTTTTGCCATCTTTGGTTCAGACCGAATTTAAAATTTTAACATTAAACGTAGGTTGATTCTTCTATTGGTAAGGTAATTTGGAACCGCATATCTATTGGCACTCACGTCTTCTATCCAAATATAACTTATGGTATTGTTTACACCTAAAAGGTTAAAAACTTCCAAGCCAATCCATGCCGATTTAAAATTACGTTTCCAAAAAGTATCGCGTTCCTTGGTGTTTTCTGCAATGAGTACACGGTTAAAACCTAAGTCCACACGGCGGTAACTTGGCATGCGGTTTAGATCATTGTAGCGGTTTCTATCTGGCACACCAAAAGGCATACCCGAACCATAAACTAGGTTCAAACTCATTCTTACTTTGGAGTTTCTTTTTAAATAATCCTGGAAGAAAATAGCAAAAGTAAAACGTTGGTCGGTTGGTCTAGGAATATAACGAGGTGTTATGGGATTGCCTTCTGCATCAATTACGCCTGTAATTTTTTCTTGAGTTTTCATAAAGCTCAAGCTGGCCCAACTTTCGGCACCTTTTACAAACTCACCATTTACTCTAAAATCCATTCCAGTGGCATAACCACTGCTATTGTTATTGGCAAAATAACGTATACGCACATTGTCAATTTCGTATGGAATTAGGAAGTCGAGTTTTTTGTAATAAGCTTCTGTAACAAATTTAAAAGGGCGGTTCCAAGCGGTAAAGTTTACATCGCCACCCAATACATAATGTATGGCTCTTTGCGCCTTGATGTTTGGATTAAGAACGCCATTAAAATCTCGTAACTCACGGTAAAAAGGCGGTTGGTAATAATAACCATAAGCTGCTCTAATCATCCAATCTCTTCTAATTTTGCCGGTAATAACTTCGTCTCTAACTAGGGTATTGTGTTTTTTATTTGGTTCAAACCCAAATTGTATTCTTGGACTAAACACTGTTTGTTGGTTATAGCTCCAATAGTTGAACCGAACGCCATAAGTTAGGACAGCATTATAGGTTTTGTTAAGTGTTTGCGAGTTTTGTAAGTAACCGTTTAGGCGATAGGTTTGAAGGTTTAGACTGGTGCATAAATAGCTGTTTAAATTAAAGTTTCCGTTAGAGTCTAAAACGGGTCTTGAGAAACCAGAAGAATCATCGTAATGCCATTCGTGCAATTTATCTTGGATGTGTTCTGTTTGAAAAAATCCGCCCCATTGGATGCTGTTTTTTCCAAGACTATAATAACCTCTGTGGCCAATATTATTTACATTGGCAATAATAGAATTACGGGCATTATTAATAAAATATCCAACACCTCTGAGGTTGCGGGCTTGGGCAAAATTGTCTGAACCTAAATCAGTTTCGATATCACTTAAACGGTAAGCGCCTTCTACGGTAAATATTTCGTTTTCGTTGGAATAAAAACTAGAGGCAAGAAATTTTAGTTGAGTAAAATGGTTGGGATGGTAATTTACAGTTAGCGCACCTGTAGCGGTTTGGTATTGCATTAAATCTGCCCCATCAAAATAGATGTTTAAACGATAGGCTCTGTTTACGGTACCAAAAGTGGTTTCTCTATTTTGAGGAATAAAGTAGTAATTGTTTTTGGCATAGCTAGTTAAAACAGAAATTGTTAAATTTTCTTTTAGGTGATAGTTAAGAAGTGTTTGCACATCATAAAAGGTTGGTTGGTAATCGCCTTTTACATCTAAGGTGCCCAAAACATATTTATTGCTCCAATAGCGAGCTCCTAATAAATAGGTAAAACGTAAATTCTTGCTTGCGCCTTCTACATGAGATTGAACACCCAATAAACCCACATTGGCAGAGGCTGCAAATTTCTTAGGGTCTTTGTATTTAATATCCAAAACGCTACTCATTTTGTCGCCATAGCGAGCCTCAAAACCACCTGCAGAAAATTTTACGTTTTGAACCATTTCTGTATGGATAAAACTCAAACCTTCTTGCTGTCCGCTGCGGGGTAAAAAGGGACGATAGATTTCAATATCGTTTACATAAATTAGGTTTTCATCGTAATTACCACCGCGCACATTGTATTGAGAACTGAGTTCTGTATTAGAACTAACACCCGGTAATGTTTTTAAAATGCTTTCAAAACTTCCACTTACATTGGGTATTGACTCTGCCTTCTTTGGGTCAATTACATACATTGATACTTTTTCGCGCTCGCGGGTTTCTGTTAAGACAAAGGTTTTTAGGGAAACGCCATAGCTCATTTTTACGCTAAGCTCCCTTTTTTCTCCGGGCTTAAGTGGCTCTACAGACATTTTAAAAGGCTGTCTTCCCACATAGGTAAAGAGCAATTCTAAATTTCTATCTGCTGGAACTGCGATTTGAAATTTTCCATCCTCGTTGCTACCACCTAAAATGTTTAGGTTCAAAACGGTAATATTAACATCTGCAATGGTTCTACCAATAGAATCGGTGATAGAGCCAAACAAAATAGCATTTTTTTGCGCGCTACTTGTTTTAGCAAATAGGCAGATTGTCAATACAGACAAAAGGAGTATACGGGTCTTTTTTATCTTCAACGAGAGAGTAACGATTAAGCGAGTTGAGTAGTATGCGTGCCCAATTTTTTAAGGCTTGCAATAGTTTCTGTTGGGTTGTTAGAAGCAAAAACATAATTGCCAGCCACCAATACATCTGCACCCGAAGCCAATAATTTAGGAGCGGTAATCTCATTTACACCACCATCAATTTCTATTAAACAATCGGAGCCAGAGGCTAAAATCATGGCTTTTAAATCGGCACATTTGGTATAGGTTTGTTCAATAAATTTTTGACCACCAAAGCCGGGGTTTACGCTCATCATGCACACTAAGTCGATGTCTTTTATAATATCTTTTAGCAAATGAACGGGAGTATGTGGGTTAATAGCCACGCCTGCTTTCATGCCTTCTTCTTTAATTGCATATAAAGTGCGGTGTAAATGGGTGCTGGCTTCGTAATGAACCGAAAGTATATCTGCTCCCGCCGCTTTAAAATCTTTGATATAGCGCTCTGGTTGTACAATCATTAAGTGTACATCCATAGTTTTTTTTGCCTGTTTTTGAATGGCTTTTATAACCGGAAATCCAAAGGAAATATTGGGTACAAAAACGCCATCCATCACGTCGATGTGAAACCAATCTGCTTCACTGTTATTAATCATTTCAATGTCTCTGCCCAAATTGGCAAAATCTGCCGAAAGTACCGAAGGCGCAATTAGTGGAAAATTCATGGTGGCGAAGATAAGATTTTGAACGAAAGATTGGGGACTGAAGATTCAAGTTTTTTTGGTCATTTTTTCATTTCTTAATTGATGATATTTCCATAAAATTTGGTTGATTTGTTTTATTAAAATAATTTTTCTCCATATGTCCATAGCAGCAACCCCAGAACCGCCTTATTATGCAGTAATTTTTAGTTCGGTTCGAACCAAAATTAATGATAGTTACTCTGAAACAGCCCAAAAAATGGAGGAGTTGGCAAAGAAGCAGCCTGGTTTTCTAGGGATTGAGTCGGCGAGGGATGGACTGGGAATTACAGTTTCTTACTGGCGTGATTTGGAATCAATACGGAATTGGAAAATGCAATTGGATCATGAAAAAGCCCAGGAAATGGGAAGAGATATTTGGTACCAAAGTTACAAAACCAGAATCGCCAAGGTGGAGCGGGATTATGGATTTGAGCGGGAAACGGATATTTAACTAGTAGTATATTTTTGGTATTTCCTGAACCAAGATTTAACTTTCATGCTCACTACGCCGCCAATAGCTTCTTGAATAATACCTTTAGAAATTTTGGATTCGCCCTTGGTTCTATCTGTAAAAATTATAGGCACTTCTTCAATTGTAAAGCCATGCTTCCAAGCAGTAAATTTCATTTCAATTTGAAAAGCATAGCCTCTAAATTTTATTTTATCTAAATCGATATGTCTTAAAACTTTGCTGCGGTAACCCACAAATCCAGCAGTGGTATCACGAATATTCATTCCTGTAATAAAGCGAACATAAGCAGAGGCAAAATAGCTCATCATTACACGGCTCATAGGCCAATTAACAACATTTACGCCCGTTTTGTAACGCGAGCCAATAGATACATCAGCACCTTCGCAAAGAGCTTCAAATAATTTTGGTAAATCGCTGGGGTTATGAGAAAAATCGGCATCCATTTCAAAAATATATTCGTAGCCGTTTTTTAAACACCATTTAAATCCATCGATATAAGCTGTGCCTAAGCCATTTTTTATTTTGCGTTCTAAGATATGGAGATTGAGTTTGTACTCATGAGCTTGTAATCCTTTTACAATATTTGCCGTTCCATCTGGCGAATTATCATCAACTATTAATATATCGAAAGTTTGGTGTAAGGTAAAAACGGCACGGATGATATCTTCGATATTTTCTCGTTCGTTGTAAGTAGGTATGATGACAATTTTTTTCAACAAGGTTTTCAATAATAGCTTTTCAACGCCAATTTTTCAAAAATATGCAAATAATTACTTACTTAGCGGGTATGAACAAAAAGCAGAAGGCTATATTTTTAGATAGGGATGGTGTTTTAAATCACGAGGTTGGCGATTATATCAAGCGTTTTGAGGATTTTAAAATTTTACCACATGTGATTCCTGGCTTGAAAATTTTTACAGAAGCTGGCTATTTATTGGTAATTATTACAAACCAAGGAGGCATTGCCAAAGGATTATACGATAGACACGAAATGGATAAAATGCATGCTTATCTAAGTGCAGAATTGGCCAAAGAAAATATTCATTTTGCAGATATTTATTTTTGTCCGCACCACCCACAAACTACCGAATGCCTTTGCAGAAAACCAGGTTCTTTGCTTGTAGAAAAAGCTTTGAGCAAACATCATATTGATCCCAGCTTGTCGTATTTTATTGGCGATAAGCAACGGGATATTGTTTGCGGAGAAGCCGCTGGAGTAAAAGGAATTTTAATTGAACCCAATGAAGATTGGGTGCCGCATGCAGAAAAAATTTGTTCTAAAACTATTGCCACCCTATGATAAAAAAACTCAACCTATTAGATAGTACCATGCTGGTAATGGGCAGCATGATTGGCTCAGGAATTTTTATTGTTTCCGCTGGTATGTCGCGGGATTTGATGAGTGTAGAGAATTTGCTCTTTGCATGGATAATTACAGGAGTGCTCACCCTTTTTGGCGCCTTAAGTTATGCCGAATTAGGAGCAGCCATGCCCAAAGCAGGCGGACAGTATATCTACTTAAAAGAAGCGTATGGAAAACTGTTTGGGTTTTTATATGGCTGGACATTATTTACTGTTATTCAAACCGGAACCATTGCAGCCGTTGCGGTTGCCTTTGCTAAATTTAGTGGTGTTTTGTTCCCTTTTATTTCTGAGAAAAATGTGCTGCTACAAATTGGAGGCTTTAGTTTAAGCTCGGTACAAGTATTGGGAATTGTGGTAGTTTGGCTATTAACTTTTAGCAATTTTAGAGAAGTTAAGCAAGGAGCTTTTATTCAAAATGTTTTTACCATCAGCAAAATTGCAGCCTTGGTTTTTGTAATCGGCGCTGGATTTTATTTTGTGTTAGGTTCAGACCAAACCCACTGGACATTGAATCTAGATAATTTTACACCAGCGAAAATTGGATTGGGTGTTTTTTCTGCAGCTTTAGTTGGTTCTATTTTTAGTAGCGATGCTTGGAATAATATAACCTTTACAGCAGGTGAAATAGACAAGCCAGAGAAGAACCTTCCACGAGCGTTAATGCTGGGAACAGGAGGCGTTACTTTATTGTATTTATTTAGCAATTTGGTTTACGTAAAAGCCTTGAGTTTGGAGCAAATTCAAACCGCAGAATTTGATAGGGTAGGAACACTTTTAATGAATACTGTTTTTGGTTCAACCGGTGCAATTTTAATGGCTATTATGATTATGGTTTCTACTTTTGGCTGCATAAACGGTTTAACTTTAAGTGGGGCGAGAGTGTATTATGCAATGGCAAAAGATGGCTATTTTTTAAAGCAAGCGGCTACCCTAAATGAAAAAGGCTCACCTCAAAAAGCCTTGATTATGCAAGGTGTTTGGACGAGCATTCTTACTCTGAGTGGCTCGTATTCTGAGTTATTGGATTATGTGGTTTTTGCAGTTTTGTTGTTCTATATTTTAACGGTATCGGCCGTTTTTGTACTAAGAAAAAAGCAACCCGGTTTGAACCGACCTTATAAAGTATTGGCTTACCCAATAATACCTGCAATTTATATTATAATGGCAAGTGTAATTTGTGTGAGTTTGTTAATCTATAAACCCGATTACAGTTATCCCGGTTTAGCTATAGTTTTATTGGGTGTTCCTGTTTATTATTATATTAAATCAAGAGAGAAATAATGCGCATAAAACCACTTCTTTTATTTTGCATTTTCTGCGTTTGGTTCAAACCGAATTTAATTGCGCAAAAGGAAAAGAAGGTAGCATATACTTTGAGTGCACAACCTATTTATGCTTGGTTGTTTATTCATAGTAAAAGCATGGAGATATTTAGAGGAAGCAGAGGACAAGGGATACAATTAGATTGGAACAGGTATCGCTTGGATTCACTGGCATACTCTTATGGCAAGCGGCATTACAATTCTGGTTTTAGCGTGCAGGCAATATCCTTTACCAAAGACTTGGGAAATGTTTTAAATATGGCTTATTTCATGGAACCTTTTTTAATTGAACGAGGAGGATTTTCATTCCGTTTGCGGGCATCAGGAGGATTAAATTTGGCCTCCAATCCCAATAGAAGTTACAATAATGGTAATAGAGCATACAGTTCTCATGTAAATGGGTATTTGGCTTTGGGATTTTCTAGTCATTTTAGGTTGAACCAAAACTCTCAACTTTTTCTCAATGCCACCTATGGGCATTTCTCTAATGGAAATACAAAGAATCCAAATTCTGGAGTGAATTACCCGCATGTGGGTTTGGGTTTTGAATATAAGATTGCAGAAAAGAAATTGCCTTTGCAAAAGTTGTTATTTTACAAAGAACATTGGCGCTTTGATGCGGGCGCATTCTTATGTAATAAATCCTTCCCTACTGCTAGTAACCAACGATTTTGGGCATATGGTGTTTTTGGGCAAATAGGCTATAGAACAAATACACTAAACTCTTGGACAATTGCTGCAGAAGCCTATGTGGACGAAAGCATGAGGTATAATTTAGATAATAATCCAAAGTATATGGGTTTGCATTTAGACAATAGGTTGGTGGGATTGTTGCTTGGGCATGAGTTTTTATTTAGCAGATGTATATTCTCTCAGCAATTGGGAGTTTACCTTTACAAAGAAGTCCCAGGCGAATTTGTCAATACAATTTACCATCGCTTTGGGTTTAACTATAAGTTAAATAGGAGAGTGATGTTGGGGATTAATTTAAATTCTAATTTGCAAAAGGCCTTTATTTTAGATGCAAGGCTGATTTATAATTGGTATCGTTAAGATTTGGGCCTAAATCCTCTATTGTCATATAAATATTACTTGATTCAACCCAAATAATAAACGTATTTTTGGCTGAACCAAATTAAGTTTTTGAATCTAGTGGACAGTTTGCAAATACAAAATCCTATTAAGCCAGAATCGCCAGATTTTATTTTAGAATCTCTGGTTGAAAATACATCCAAAATTGATTACCAATTGCCAAGTAGGATGTATGTTGTTGTTTATATGAAAGAAGGTGAGGGTGAGGTAAAATATGATGGAAATTCATTTGCCTTTTCTGCGCCGTGTGCTTTTTTCTTTGCAGCATACCAGCCGTTTGTAATTTCTTCTGATACTGTTATGAAAGGAATTACTCTTCAATTTGCAACGGATTTCTTTTGTATCGACCATAATCATTTAGAAGTAGGTTGCCAAGGTTTGCTATTCAACAATGCCTACGATACCTCCTATATAAAATTGAGTGAGAATAATTGTCAAGAATTGGATGAGTTGATACAGAAAATAAGAAATGAAATGAACTCTACCGATAAGGTGGATGCCGATTTAGTTTCTACCTATCTAAAATTATTTTTAAAGCTAAGTGTTAAAGAAAAGAAAACACAAGGTTTTGATGAATCTGCCCAAGGGAATATTGTTTTAGAAAAAGCCTTGCATCATAAATTACGGCAAGAGATTGAGGCAAATTTTAAATCGATTAAAAGTCCATCGGAGTATGCAGATAGGTTAAATGTGTCTTCTAAAAATTTGGCCAAAGCTGTAAAGCAGGTTTATGGAAAAACCATTACGGATTTAATTCAAGAACGGGTGATTTTTGAAGCCAAAAGCTTGCTGTTTAAAACCGATAAATCTATTAAAGAAATTGCTGTGGAATTGGGTTTTGAAGACCCTTCCTATTTTAGTCGTTTGTTTAAAAATGTAACTACAGTTTCACCAGAAAAATATAGAGAATCTATACATTTCTAGGTATTGGGAAATTTGTCCATACCATAGTTCCTTTTATCCATTTTCCTGAGAGTTTGTATTTTTCATATTTGCTTCATGAAAACGACAATCTATTTTAAGAAGAAATATGTTTTGCTATTTCTTATTTTGGGCTTATTAAACGGAACTACATTTTCGCAGGAGGATACAAAAACCAGAACCACTCAATACAATATTGATAAATACTCGGTGGCCGTTTCTGGTTACGATGTGGTGAGTTATTTTGAGGGAAAGGCAGAAAAAGGAAAGGCCGACAACTATTTTTTTTACAAAGGAATTCGATATGAGTTTACCACGGCGGCGCATTTAGCTCAGTTTAAACAGAACCCAGAAAAGTACGAGCCTGCTTATGGCGGATGGTGCGCATATGCAATGGGAGCAACTGGCGAGAAGGTAGAGGTTGATCCAACAAAGTATAAAGTTGTAAACGGAAAATTGTATTTATTCTATTATAGTTTCATCAACAATACCCTAAGTAAATGGAATTTAGATGAAGCTCATTTAAAAGCTGAAGCAGATAAAAACTGGCGCAAAACCCTTGATAAAAAATGAAACATATAAAAAAATTATTCGCGATTCTACTATTAATTAATGGTGGAAATGCCTTGGCTCAAGTACCACAAACAGCCGTAGTAGAACATTTTACCAATACCTATTGCAGTGTTTGTGCAAGCAGAAACCCTGGTTTTTACAGCAATCTAAACCAACAAACCAATTTATTGCATATTGCATTTCATCCAAGTGCACCTTATGCAGCTTGTACACTTAATCAACACAATAAAATAGAGAACGATGAACGAACTAAATTTTACGGAATTTACGGTTCTACTCCACGTTTGGTAATTTCAGGAACTGTAATCCCAACTAGTGCAAATTATAGTTCTTCTTCAATTTTTACTCCCTATTTGGGTAAGACAAGTCCTATAGAAATAAAGGTTCAATTAACAGAAAATGGAAGTGATTCATTAATGGCAAGTATTCAGTTGATAACACGTGCAACACATATGCTAGGTGATTTAAATTTATTAGTTGCATTGGTAGAAGAAAATTTGCCGTTTGCATCTCCTAATGGCGAGCAAGAACATCACGATGTTTTTAGAAAAGCCTTTGCTTCTATCAATGGAATTGCACTCAACGCTCCAACACAAATTGGTGATTCTATTTGGTTCAAAACTAGTATTGCAAAGAATAGTGTTTGGGTTAAAAACCAATTGTATGCAATGGCAATGTTGAGCGATTTTACCTCAAAAGAAATTGTACAAGCTGCTCGTTCTAGCAATTTGGGTTTGAGTAATGGCTTATCTACAGAAATAGAAAATTTTGTTTCAGTTTTCCCCAATCCTGCAAATGAGTTTATTCATTTTAGTGGTTTGAACCAAGGCGTTTTTCTGGCTAGTATTTATGATATGCAAGGCAAATTAATTCGGTTTGAACCAATAAAGGCTGGAGGTGATTTAGATGTTTCAGCTATTCCAAATGGTTTTTATAACCTTCAAATCTCAAACGATTATCAAGTGATAAACAAACGCATTTCAATACAACACCCTTAAAAAAAACTTATGAAATTTAATTTAGAAACTATTGTAAGATTAGTTGTAGCAGGTATTTTATTACAGACACTTTATTTTAAGTTTTCTGGTGCTGCCGAATCAGTTTATATTTTTACCCAAGTTGGCATTGAACCTTGGGGAAGAATTGGCTCTGGAATTGCCGAGTTAATTGCTGCTATTTTAATTTTATTACCTGCCACAATTGGACTTGGAGCTGCATTGGCTTTAGGTGTAATAAGTGGTGCTATTCTAACCCATTTAACCAAATTAGGTATTGAAGTGCAAGGTGATGGCGGGACCTTGTTTTACTTGGCTTTAGCAGTGTTTTTTGGGAGTTTGTTTTTGGCCTGGAAACATAGAAAAGATATTCCTATTGCCAATTTGTTTTTCAAATAATGCCCTTAAATTAAAATCCATTTCCCAATAAAAATCGTATCTATATGATGATTAAAAAGTTTTCCATTATTCTCCTTCTTTTGGTTTTGGTTCAAACCCAAACCTCTGCTCAGTTTGTGAAGGAAGATAATTTCTTTGATGCCAGTTTTTCTACCATTGGAAGCCAATCTGCTTTATCAGCTAATTACCATCATTTGCATGGATTGGGAAAAGCGAAAAAATTTAGTGTGGGCTATGGTGTTCGTTTTACTAGCAATTACGGCAAGAGTGTTGATTTTATTACAGCTCCAGCTAAATTAACAAGTGGTTCAACTGGATTAGGAGTTATTTTTACTGAAAATAAATTAGAGAATTTTGATACTCTTTCACTTGCCAATTATGCTGTCAATACCTTGAATTTAAGCATTCATTTAAACTATAAATTTCATCCAAAATGGGATGTAGAATTTAATATTGATGCACTTGGTTTTTCATTTGGTAAGCAGCAAACTGCAGATTATTTAAGCAGCAAACGTCTTTCATCACCCAACCAAGATACCAAGCAAAAAGTTAATCCTACTTCTTTCAATTTGTTATTGGTAAGTGATAACGATTTGGGTTCTCTAAATTCTGAGATTCTTGTGCATTATTGGTTCAAACCGAAATGGGCTTTAAAACTTGGTGGTAGCTTTGTTTTTGCGGAGTATACCAGTGAGAATAAATTATTTTTAGATAACAACCGATTTAGAAATAAGGCATTGATGGGAATGATTGGGATAACTTATTCGCCTTTTAAGAATTGAATATGAGAAATTTAATTGGATTTCTATTATTTTTGAGTGTCTCTAATTTTATGTGGGCGCAAAGCCAGCAACAAATTAGTGAGTCGGAAGTGAGGTTTAGTATAAAAAATGCTGGCCTTTTGGTTGAGGGAAGTTTAGGCGATGTAAAAGGAAGTATTCAGTTTAAGCCAGAAACTGCAAAGCAGGCTAAAATGGCTGTTTCTGTTAATGTAAACGCATTAAAAACTGGCTCCGATTTGCGCGATAAACACCTCAAGAAAAAGGAATATTTTGATGCTGAAATGTTCCCAGAGATTAAAATGGTTTCAAAATTTTTTGGCATTACAGAAACAGGTTATAAAGGGTATTTTGTTCTTAGTTTAAAAGGGGTGAGTAAAGATGTGGTAATTCCTTTTACCTATACAAAGCAAGGCCAAACAGAGATGCTAACTGGGTCTTTTGTATTGAACCGATTGGATTATGGTATTGGAGGAAAAAGCCTAGTTATGGGCGATGAAGTAAAAATAACAATAGAAGTAAAATTAAATTAGGAATGGTTGCCAAATTAGCAAATATCTCAATTCAACTTTTGGGTCAGATTGCCCAAATGAGTCAACAATTAAATGCCGATCATTATTCGGAACCTTTGCCCTTGCTTAGCGGAAATACCATTGGCAAACATGTTCGTCATGTTTATGAATTGTTCTACGAAATGTTGCAAGGCGTAGAAAACGATAGGGTAAATTACGATGCCAGAAAGCGTAGTTTATTGATTGAAGAGGATATTGCTTTTTCAAACTCTTTTGTAGAAGATTTATGCAAGAAATTGGAGTTAATTTCAAATGATAAAAACCTAATTTTATCTGGTAATTATGGAGCGCATGCCGATGTTAATTTAAATACTACCTTGGGTAGAGAATTAGCTTATAATATTGAGCATGCCATTCATCATATGGCCATTTTGCAAATTTGTATGAAGCATTATTTTGCTTATGTTCAATTGCCAGAAAATTTTGGAGTGGCCTTTTCAACCCAAAAATTCTTGAAGGAAAATGTGCACGCTTAGCTATATACCCAAAAAGTATGGTGGCTTTCTTTTGAGCTCTAATCGCGATGAAAAAGTAAGCAGGAAGCAAGCTTTGCTTCCAGAAGTATACAATCATGGAAAGGTTCAAGTTTTATATCCTAAAGATGGGGAGGCTGGAGGTACTTGGTTAGCCGCCTCTGATAATGGATATACTTTGTGCCTTTTAAATGGAGCATTTGTTAGGCATTTTCCAGAGCCTCCATATAGAAGAAGTAGGGGTTTGGTTTTGCTCGATTTTTTCGATTTCAACGATGTAGATCTCTTTGCCGATTTATATGATTTTAAAGGTATAGAACCTTTTACATTAGTAGTAGTTTGTGAGCAAAGGGTTATCAATGAAATGCGTTGGGATGGAACAAAATTACATCGCAAATCACTCGACCCAACAGTTCCTCATATTTGGTCGTCTGCAACTTTGTATGATCCCGAGGTAGTTTTAGAAAGACAAAATTGGTTCAAACAATACCTTGATTTAGTGCCAGAACCAGAGGTGAAAGATATGTTGCACTTTCATCATTTTGGTGGAAATGGCGATGAGAAAATCTCTCTAAAAATGAACCGCAACAATGGTTTGCAAACCATTAGTATCAGTTGTATCGACCATACTGGAACCGATGTTAATTTTCACCACGAAGATTTGTTAACAGAACAAATTTCTACTATTGCATTAAAAAGTAAAGTTCACGCATGAGTTTTCAAAAAGAGATTCCCGTTTCATCTTTACCTTTTTGGCTTCAGAAAATTGTTTATTTTGAGTTTTGGCCCGCCAAAGTTTTCTATATTCCTGTATTAGTTTACCTCGCTTATTTAGCTTTAAAATCAAGGTCGGCCACGTTTTTTACCTTAGCTAACCCAGGCATATTTTTAGGTGGCATTAAGGGTGAAAGTAAATCAGAAATTTTATATCAAATTCCTAGTGAATTCTTGCCCAGAACCTTAATAATAGAGGAAGATGTAGAAGCACAAATGGCTTTGGTTAATTTGGCAAAGGCACAAATTTCCTTTCCACTTATTCTCAAACCAGATATTGGCGAACGCGGCAAAGAGGTAGAAAAGATAAACAACGAACAAGAGTTGAGAAATTATTTTGCTGCCTACCCAGGGAAAAAAATTGCCCAAGAGTTTGTGCAATTTCCAATTGAATTAGGTGTTCTTTATTACCAATTTCCGGATGGTTCTAAAAAAGGAATTACCTCTATTGTTCAAAAACATTTTCTCCAAATAAAGGGCAATGGCTCAAGTAAAATAGAGAGTTTAATTCGGTCTGAACCTAGGGCGCAGTTGGAGTTAAGCTATTTGCTTAAAAAGTTTGAAACTACCTTACAAGTAGTTTTACCTAAAGACGAAATAGTAGTTTTGGAGCCTATTGGCAACCATTGCAGAGGCACTGTTTTTTTAGATGCCAGACATTTAATTACCCCAGAAGTGGAGGCAGTTTTTAAATCAATCAGCCAACAAATTTCTGGCTTCGATATCGGTAGATTCGATTTAAAGGTAAGTTCTCTTGAAGATTTTAAGAAAGGGAAAAATATTCGCATCCTAGAACTAAACGGCATTACTTCAGAGCCAGGCCATATTTATCAGCCTCAATTTTCTTTGGTTCAAGCCTACAAAGCTTTATTTACACACCTGCAATTAATTTATCAAATTGCCAAACAACACCAACAAAATGGAGCTAAGTTTATGACTTGGAAAAGTTTTGTTGCTGCCATCAAACAAGTTTAAAAATGAGTATACTTTATTTCTTTTTGTTCGCTGCCTTTATAAGTTTTGCGGGGTCTTTGCAACCTGGTCCGGTTAACTTAGGTGTGTTAAACGCTGCCATACAGGAGCGCTATAAATTTGCATTGTTTATTGCATTGGGCGGCTCAACTCCAGAGTTTATTTTCTCTTTAGTTGCATGGGTTGCCTCCGCACAAATATTGCCGTATACCGAGCAAATTCAATCTTTTTCTTATGTTATTGCTTTGCTTTTTATTTTGGCAGGGGTGTTTATTTTTAGAAGCAAACAAGTAGAAAACGAAGGGAGAAAATTGCAAAGTGCCAATGGTTTTGTATTCGGTTTTATTTTGGCGTCGCTCAACCCACAGCTCATTTTATTTTGGACAGCCGTATTGGCTTGGGTGCGCTTGCAAGGAATTTCAGAAGAATTGTTTAACCGTTTTACTATGTTGGCCTTTTCTGCTGGAACATTTGCAGGTGCTTTTACGCTGCATTATATTCTTTTAAAACTGGTTCAAAAACACGTAGAAGGTCCCTTTATTCAAGTGCTACGCAAACATGGCAATAAAGTTATTGGAGTAGTTTTAGTTAGTTTAGGTTTGATCCAATTGCTGTTGAAGTTGCTTTAGTTATTGGTTGTACAAAAAGTACTTCTCGCACCAAATAAATAAATCTTCGTATACCTTTTCTCGAGTAGCTTTTTTAGATAGCACCAAATCATGGATGGCGTTTTCAAATACCAATTCAATTTTAACTGCATCCATTTTTTTGTAACCTTTGGCAATATCTTTAACATCTAGCACCGCATCGCCCGTAAACATTTTCTCACTCCATTCCTTTTCATAAATAGATTTGGATGCACGCATAACCAAAACGGGTTTGTCAAATTTTAAGCCTTTGTTCACTGCTTTATGACCTTTATGTATGGCTCGTATCCAACCTAAATTTACATCAGGTGGCGAGTGTGGTTTCCAAGATAAATTGTACTCCCATTCTCCATGGGCGCCTTTGTACAAACTCTCACCATACTCTGCCGGAATGCCAGCTTTAAAAAGTTTATCTGGGTGGTTTTTACCTATGGCAGATAAAATTGGAACGCCTAATTTCTTTAAGAAAAATCCAATATTATAATCGTAAAACGGACTATTACAAGCCAATGCATCATACTTTTTGCTACCTTGGTTTTTGGCAGCATACAAAGTTGCAATTAAGCCACCAGTTGAATGGCCAAGGAGGAGTATTTTTCCATGTCCTAATGCTTTAATAATTGCCAATGCCGTATCTATATCGGCATCGTATTCTGCCAAGTCTCTAATATTGTTTAATTTTTGGTGTGCTTGCCAAGATCTACCGTATTTCCTAAAGTCGAGGGCGTAAAATGCAATACCATGCAAATGAAATTTCTCTGCCATTTCTTTTTGGAAGAAATAATCGTTGAAGCCATGAATATACAAAACAGCAGGAAGGTTTTGTGTTTGTTCTTGGTAATGAACCAGAGTGCAAGAAACCTCTCCTTCGTAATCTTTACCTTGATTTATTTTTAGTTGTTCAAAAGGGTAACCCAAAACATCGGGTTCAAACCTAAACTGTGCTTGTAAATTTTGAAAGCAAATGCCTAAACAAAAAAGTACAAAGTGGGCTTTTAAATTTCTAATCATGGGTAAAATAGGTTTGGTTCGAACCAAATATAATTAATGCAAACCCAAAGGCTCATATTTTACACCTGCCTCTATTGCAATGGGAAGGCGGTTTTCTTTGGGTGGAATGGGACAAGTATATTTACTATTGTATGCACAATAGGGATTATACGCTTTGTTGAAATCAAGGATAATTTCTTTGGATTCGCCTTTTTCTAAATCGATATATCTGCCTGCGCCGTAGGTAGTTTTATCATTGGTTTCGTCTGTAAATGGAAGCAATAAATAGTTTTCGTTACCCGGCTTTTTTTCTGCTTGTTCTAAAACCATTAATTCATAGTTTTTTCCTTTGAGTTCAAAACTAATTTTAGCATAGTTTTTATAAGGTCTTGTCCTATCGTGAGAATGTGGTAAATCAAAAATGGCTGAATTGTCTAACAAAGTTAAAGTAGCATTTACTTTGTAATCTTCGTTAATAGGAAAGAATTTTAAACCTTTAAAATCGGGAAAATAAGCGCTGTCCAATGGACTTTCTGCTGGATTAAAAAAATGTTCATTCATCTCCATGCGCTCTGCAGAAAGGGCTTGCCTATAAGCCTCATCCACCTTTGGGCCGCAGGAAACAAAAAAGAAAATCCCTATTAGTAAAGCCTTAGTTAACCTTAACTTCTTTTGAATGCAATACATTTTTCTTGGTGGTATTTAAATGTACAAATGCTATTACATCAAGGTTTTGAGCATTCCATTTTGCATCGCGTTTAATTCTATATTTCTTATAGAACACTCTGCCTGGCTCGTAAGTGGCATTTAGTAAATCACCATAATAACCAGTAACAACAGCTCTTAATACATGGTTATGAATGTAATTTTCTACATAAATGGTGTTGCCATTTGCATCTCTACTCTCTTGCACATCTTCCATTTCACCTTCAATAATTGCAACAGTAACAAAATTTGAATCGGCAATAACTTGTGTATAGGTTAAAGTTAATTCAATTTCAATTGAGTCTGCCAAATTCTTTGCACTTATATTAATATTTACAGGAGTACTTTCATTTAATTCGGTGCTCACATATGCATTCCATTTTTGGTAATCAATATTTCTTACCGATTCACCATTGAATAGTTTTCTATTTACATTGCCAATTGGAAGTGCACTTGAAATTCCAACCATTTCAAAAATTTGAGCACCAGCATCTGTTCTAAAATCAAAAGCACTAGTATGCTCATCACCACCTGCAACATTAAAAGGTCTGGTTAAAGCATTTAACTTATTTAATGGATGAATGGTAACAACATTTATGCGACCAGGATTATTATCAGAAATAGTTTTGGCTTCAATTTGTGCCTTAGGACAATTTGGGCACCTTACACCGGTAAATTCCTCTATTAAAACATTTCTCGGCTGAGGCGTTGGTGCTGGTAACAAAACATAGGTGGTGTCGCCAATAGTGCTGTCTGGAGTGAAATTAATATAAGGTGGTTCTTCTTCACAGGAAGAAAAAGCCAAAACAATTGCAATAGCAAGTAAACCTAAAATATTGTTTTTCATATAGTCCTAATTTTTTTATCGTTAAAAATTACTTGTCAAAGTTATCCTTACCCCACTAAAAGCAGGTTCAACCCTACAAACTCCACCTGTACAATTTACACCTTCTACTTGTCTAATATAACCAGCAGTAAATCTGGTATTTTTAAACGTATAAGCTCCAAAAACATTCCAATAATGTACAATTTTAAAATCTGTACCCGCTAAAGGTTCGTTTCTATAACCAGGCTTAATATTAACCATGTCTCCAAAACTAAATGAGTAATGTGGAGCCATATTAAATTCTATTAAGCCATTAACAAAACTGCCCAAATCTTCTTTAGTAGATAAATACTGTGATTCAATTCTCAAAGATTTTGTAGGTCTTATTTTATAGGTAGCTTCTCCAAAATAGGTGTGAGCAATTACATAAGGTACACTCGGTTTGGCTTCAAACAATCTTTGGTTATAATTGATAATTTGATAGCCCAATAAGATTTTAAATTTCTTGGTAAATTTATGCTGAGCTTCAAAATAATATTCGCGGAAATAGCGATTGGTGTCGGCCTCAAAATTAATTGGATTTACAGTTTTGCCCTCAAAACTACCCAATGGTGTTGAAATGGAGGTATTGAAATTAAACTGAGTGCCATGTTTTTTCAGAGCTTTTGGTTTATAACTCACATCTACTTGAACACCATTTTCGCCCCATTCTTGGGTAAAGGCATTGTAGCGTGCCAATAAACGATATACATTTTGACGAGTAATGGAAGGTAAGTAGGCTATCATTCCCAAGTTTTGGTTTTCAAGAGGAGAGGTTCTTAATGAAAATTTATCTATATAGCGGTATTGTGCGTTTATGCCAAAACCTTTGGTAGAGTAAGAAAGAGAAGTTAACATCACCCTGCCTTTGTGCAATTCCATTAAATCGTTATTGGGATTAATAATTGCTTCAGGTGTTTTTTGAGCCAATTCCAAATTCCATGTAAAGTTCTTGTAGCGCAGAGTATTGTAAATATTGTAAACAAATACATTGTACTTTGGAAAAAACCGGTTTTCTAATTCATAATTGTTAATGGTGGAAGCAATTACATTCATGGTTTGCTGGTCAATTGTTCTATTAACCATACTTGCACCTGGTTCCAAACTAAAATGGTCGTTTATATCAAAATGGTGTTCTGCGTTTACACCTTTTATAACCACTGGGCGCAAATCAAACCTAAACTTTTGCAAGCCCGTAAATGCTTTTATAGTTGTATTTTCTGTTGGTGTATACCTAATATGTGCACCTTGTATGGCAAAATCTAAACCCAAATTTCTATCTTCATACGACCTAAAAACCATCCCACTAGCAAATTGATCATAGAAATACCCAACCGTTATGTTCATTTTATCCATTTGTTTTGAAACGCTATAATTTCCTATTCCACTTTTGGTATAAGCCTCTTGTGGATTTAGGAGGGGAGAGTTATTAAACAAATCAAAACGAACTTTAAAGGTATAGCCATTCACTTTGTAATTTAACCATAGCCAAGCATCAGTAGAAGAAAGTTCCTTTTGATACTGGGTTGTGGTAGCGCCAATGCTGCTATCCTTTACGTAAAATTGGTTGGTGGTTTGAAAGTTACCAGAGAATTCTCCCTTATCACTTTTGCCTTTATCTCCGTCTTGAGCAAAGACAGAATATACCAATCCTAATGAAACAATGCTGAGTATGAGTTTCCTAATCATCAATTGAGCAATTACTATTTTCCTTTAAATTCTATATCTGTGGCATCGCCCCACAGTTGTTCAATACCATAAAAGCTGCGTTTTTCCTCCTGGAAAATATGTGCAACAACGTTGAAGTAGTCAATTAAAATCCATTCAAGGTTCTCAAATCCTTCTCTGTGAAGTGGATTTTCATTCAAGCGTTTTTTTACTTCTTCTTCAATACTTTGTGCAATAGCTTCTACTTTTTTATCGCTAGAAGCATGACAAATTACAAAGAAATCTGCCGATGCGCTATGTATTTTGCGCATGTCCATAATACGAATTTGGTCGCCCTTTTTTTCGTACATGCCTTGAGCAACAGTAAGGGCAAGCAATTCGCCTGCATCCATTATTTTAGGAACAACAGTCTTTTTTGAAGTAGTTTTTGCTACGGCTTTTTTTGCCACAGCTTTTTTTACAGCCACCTTTTTAGGCGCAGTTTCTTCTGAAACTTTTTTTGCTGCTGTTTTTTTTACAGCTGTTTTCTTCACAGCTGTTGATTTTGTTGCTACACTTTTCTTCGGTGCAACTTTTTTTGCGGTTTTTTTCGCGGGTGTTTTTGCCATCTAGATTCTACCAGTAAATTTGACGCAAAATAAGCATTTTTTTAATTGGCACATCAACCTATAATTATTGGCGAATATTCGGTGTTTTTGGAGGAAACAAATTCTACCAACGACGCCCTAAAAATTTTGTATTCGCAAGAGGCATTGCCAGATGGGGCGGTGCTTTACACCAATTTTCAAACCAAAGGGCGCGGCCAGCAAAACAATGTTTGGGAGTCGGAACCAGGCGAAAATTTATTGTTAAGTACCCTGCTTCAGCCACAATTTTTATTGGCAGATGAGCAGATTTGGGTAAATGTAATGGTAAGTTTAGCTCTAAGAGACGCCGCAGAAGAACTTTCTAAAACACCAGCTTTTATAAAATGGCCCAATGATATTTACGTTCAAAACAAAAAGGTAGCAGGTGTTTTAATAGAAAATGTTTTGCAAGGGCACCGCATGCGTTTTTCTATAGTAGGTATCGGTTTGAACCTAAACCAGCAACAGTTTAAAGCCCCAAATGCCCAATCTCTTTCCGTAATATCTGGCGCTTGGATCGACCCAAAACCTGCACGATTGAAGCTTTTGGAGAAATTAACCCACTATTACGCTTTATTGAAAGGCAAACAACATAACTTGCTTTGGGATTTGTACCACCAAAACCTTTATGGAAAAGGAAAATTGGCTTTGTTCCAACAAAATGGAAAATCTTTTGAGGCAGAAATAATGGGTATCGATAAAAAGGGTAGATTGCATCTTTTGGTTCAAGACGAAATAAAAAGTTTTGCCCACAAAGAATTGGAATTCATAAAAATATTGGAATAAAACATGCACAATCTTTTAGTCGATATAGGAAATACCCGCTCCAAAATTGCTTTGTTTCAGGCTAATGAACTGCAAGAATTTTGGATCAAACCGATAGAAGACCTTTTTGGTTTTTTGCAGGAATTAATAAGCACCAAAGATATTTATGCTGCCTTACTCAGCGATGTAAGTGGTAAATGGCAGAAAGAATGGGTGCTAAATTTACCAACATCTAAAGTTTTTTGGCTGAACCAAAATTTACCAATGCCTTTTAAAAATAAGTATGCTACCCCGCAAACATTGGGCGCAGACAGAATGGCTTTGGTAGCAGGGGCAATTCATTTTTATCCTAACCAAGCCTGTTTGGTAATTGATGCGGGCACTTGTGTAACTTATGAGGTAATGAATTCGTTTCAAGAATACTTGGGTGGAAATATTACTCCCGGTTTACACATGCGATTAAAAGCTATGCATACGTTTACTGGTAAATTGCCTTTGCCCAATTGGGAATTGCCTTTACAAGTTTTGGGAACCGACACTCAATCGTGTTTGTTGAACGGTGCTTATTATGGTTTGCTTGGAGAAATTAACCATTTTGTGGAGGAATACCGCCAGCAATTTCCAGAAATTAAAGTATTGCTAACAGGTGGCGATTCTGAAATATTGGCAAAGAAAATAAAAACAAGCATATTTGTAAACGAACATCTCTTGTTATACGGATTAAATAAAATATTGACAGACCATGCGAAATAGCGCCCAGAGGCTCATTCTTTTTCTTTTAATTTGGGGTTGGGTTGCCGGTTCCGCACTTACTGCTCAGAATATTACAAAATCGCCATATTCCATAATTGGAGTTGGAGATATCATTTATTCGGGCAATGCCACAACCTATTCAATGGGTCAAACCAATCAAGGAATTCGTAGTCCATATGCAGTAAATATTCTAAATCCAGCGTCGTACTCTGCATTTTATACTACCAATATTGAGGCTGGAGCAACCTGGAGCAAAGGAACTTTTAAAGGTGCGGCCAATAGCACAGATGTAAACAATGCTTGGATTTCTTATTTTAATTTTGGAATTCCTTTATCTCTAAAAAGAGGAATTGGAATGTCGTTTGGAGCCAATCCTTTTTCGGGAGTAGGTTACAATATTCGTTCAACGGTTACCATACCTCAAGATACTTTTGCTATTACAGCACAAAATAATTTTGTGGGCAGAGGTGGTTTAACCCGCGCTTATGCTGGTTATGGAATGCGCCTTCATAGAAATGTAAGTGTTGGCTTAAATGGAAATTATGTTTTTGGAGAAATTACCAATACCACCCAATTGCTTATTCCTTCACAGTACTTAATGTTTAATGCCAACGAAGATAAATCTGTTTTTATTCACGGTTGGTTATTAGAAGCAGGCATACAAATTCACGATACATTTTCAATTCAGAAGAAGAATGTTGTTAAAGAATACAATTGGGTTTTAGGTGGCACCATTTCGCCAGAAACAAATTTGCAAGCACAACAAAGTTATTTACTTAGATCCTTGCCAATAGGCAGTTCCACTGGTTTAAAGGATACTATTTATTCAGAGAAAGGAACTCAAGGCACCGTAACTTCTCCTTTATCTTGGAAGGCCGGTTTTAGTTTTTCTCGCACAGATGTTTGGACGTTGGCTGCCGATATTAAAGGAACCCAATGGAGCAATTATCGTAGTTTTGGTGGCGCTGATTCTTTGCGTAATTCTATATGTGTAAGTTTGGGTGGTAGCTATTGCCCAGATTATAAAAGCAAGAATTTTATTGCAAGATTAGATTACCGTTTGGGTGGCAGATACGAACAAAGTAGCCTAAATGCTAGAGGCGTTGGAGTAGATGTTTTGTCATTAACAGCAGGCATTGGAATTCCAATGGCAAAAAGCAGATCTAAAGTTAACGTTGGAGTTGAATGGCAAAAGCGTGGTACAACAGATAATGGTTTAATTCAAGAAAATTATTTTAGAGTTTTTGTTGGAGTTTCATTTGCCGATAAATGGTTTTACAGGTATAGATATGATTAAAAAACTCATTTTTATTAGTCTTCTAAGCCTGCTAATTTCATGCGGTAACAAGGAAACAGAATTGGTTAAGATTTCATCTAATACCAAAGAATTACCTATAGAAATTGGCGATAACGTAACTATCAATTATACGGATAGTGGCATGTTAAAAGCCAAATTATTTGCACCTATATTAGAAAGATATACTTCAGAAACTCGTATGGAAACTGAGATGACGGAAGGAATTACCGCCTATTTTTATAACAGTAGCGGTCAAGTTACCAGTTATATCAAAAGCAAATATGCCTTGCGCAACGAAAAGGAAAGAACCATAACCGCTAGAAACGACGTAAATGTTATCAATAATAAAGGCGATACTTTGCGCACAGAAGAATTAATTTGGGATGAGAAAACAGACCGCATTTACTCTCAAAAATTTGTTAGAATTACTTCGCCAGATAAAATTATAATGGGCACAGGCTTAGAATCAAATACCGAGTTTAGTAAATTTAGAGTTTTAAATATTACCGGCATAATTAGTTTAAATCCCTAATGGATAAATGGATACTTAGAAATTGGCTTATCTTGGCATCTACCTCTCTGGTAATTGGATTTTTAGTAGCCATACTCGAGGGTTTTGTAGAAGGTAAGGCCTACATGTTTTTTATACTTTTTGTGGTTTTCGCCTACGTTTGGCTCAAAAAAGGCGGTAAAATTTAAAGGCAATTCGGTTTGAACCAAAGCCGAGTTTATGGATAAAGTTGCTTGGGCAAGCAAAGGGGCAAGTATGTAAACATGCAGAAGGAATTAGAAGCAAGTGGAGATACTCAAATCTTTACTTCCGATCCAGTTTCCAGACAGATGATTAATCGCAATAATATTACCGAAGTAGCCTACAATGTGCAAACGGTTGTGGATGCCAAACACTGCATTCCTATTGAATACAAAGTAAGCAACCAAAATGATAGCAAAGCCATGGGCGACATGGTAGAAAGAACAACTGAAATTCTAGAATTGACAGATTTTGTTACCCTTTATGATATAGGATACCACATAGGCTCTGAGTTTAAAACAGCTTTTGATTTAGGTGTAGATGTATTGGTTGCAATACCTGAGGTAGCGAGCAATGCGCCTGATATCAAATTCAACATTTCAGAGTTTGTTTACAACTAAGGGAATGATACCTTCACCTGCCCTGCACACCAAACTTTAACCAGCAATGGCAACACTTCAATTTTAAGCCACCTAATTTTCGAAACAATTTATACCAACTATTTTTCAAGCCCTCGCCATATCGCAGATAAATACCCTTTTTTTGAGTTGCAAAACGTAGTTTTTGGACAGGCTGACGTTATGTACAACTGCTAAAGACTACGACTATGAAAAACTTAATAATCACAGATGAATTTAAGAAACCCGAAATGTACTTCATTGCAAGACTTCCTATCACGACTGGAATTAAAGAAACGCAATTATTGAAATTATTTAATGTGAACTTTATCGAAGCAAATGGTAGTTACTCTAAAATATTTGAAACAAACAACCCTAAGCCTTATGTTGTATCAAAAAACATTACTTTTACGAAAAAATCTTACCTCCCCATAGTTTTCTAAGGATTCACAATAAGTTTATAGTAAACCTGAATCAAATTCAGTACATCAAACGAGACAATCATTGGCATGTGCAACTCCATGACAAAAGTGTATTAAAGTTGTCTGATGAAAAAAGAGAGATTTTATTACAAAAATTGGGATTAAAAACCGAACCGTTTAATGAATTGGGCAAAATATAAAACCCTTAAACCGAATGGTCAAATTCAGAGGTAAGTATTTCATATAAAATTTTACGTTTGACAAAAATTTTGCTATTATGAAATACCTACATTTACCAAACCACAAACGACTATCTTTTATTCTTATTGCAATTGTTTTCTTTACGAGCATTTTAAATGCGCAGAATTTACCCAAACTAAAAGACCCCGAAAATCCTTTAATTGTTGAAAATGCATTTATGTTGGATAGTGACGGTGGGTTAATTTATTGGAATGAGGGTGCATTGAGTATTAACTCCCTATTTACAACTCATAGAAATAACACAGGATTAGGAGACTTAGACAGTATGGTTGAAATATCTACATCGCGTGATTCTTTATTAGAAGATGAAGACAGCCCCGCACCCGATATTTTCCATACGCTATACCAACAATATTATAATGGTGTAAAAGTAGAAGGTGCTGAATATACCCTGCACCATGATGGTGAAGAAATTTGGATTTCATCAGGTCTTATTGCTGAAAATTTAAATTTAAGTGTTTCGCCTCAGATAAATGAATCTACAGCATTAAGCAATGCTTTAACTCACATAGGTGCTGAAACATGGCTTTGGGATAGTGTTGAAACAGAATACCCGAATGGGGAATTGGTAATAACATTTATTGCAGACACCAATGGTAACGAATCGTTTAAATTGGCATGGAAGTTTATCATTGTAGCTCTATCTGAATTATTCAATAGAACACTTTATGTTGATGCAAATACAGGAAATATAATTAAAGTACTGAATAACATTCATGATGATGGTAGCTTTAATCATCTTTACTATGGAATGAAATATGATTTGGATACAAAACAAAAAAACAGATGGCCTGGACAAGACAGATGGTATTTATTTGCAAATGATAATTCAAGAAATATTTATTCTACTGACAATTCAAATTATTATAATGGCAGGTATTACCATGAAAGCTGGGATTGGGAAGATATGCCTTTTAGCCCAGGTGATGATGTTTGGGGTAATGATAATTGGAGTGCAACAGCTGCACACTATTGTGCCCAAAAATCGTGGGATTATTTTAAGCAAACTCCACTTAATAGAAATGGCATGACGGGTTGGGGTAAACATATCCGTGTTATTGCAGATTATCCGTTTAATAATGCGGCATATGATGGAACAACTAGTGAGGATTATCTCCTTATTGGAAGAAAAAATAATAACTATCGTGGAACTTATGACGTTGTGGGGCATGAATTTACTCATGGAGTTACAAATAGGTCTAGGCCACTCCCTTATGAAAAAATTTCTGGTGCATTGAACGAATCATTTTCCGATATTTTTGGATATATGATAGAAAGATATTCTTACGTATACCACACAAATTGGACAATTGGAGAGAATTTAGGTGCTTCAAGGGATATGCAAAATCCTAATAGTTTTTCCCACCCAAGTTTCTTTCTTCAATCTTCATTTTGGATAAATGTTATTGATTGCTCACCTTCGGATGGTAATGATAAATGTGGCGTTCATACAAACAGTGGGGTGCAAAATAAGTGGTTCCAATTATTAACAACTGGTGGTACTAACAATGTTAATGGTAGTAACAGAAGCGTAGGAGGTATTGGAGCAGATAAAGCAGCAAGAATAGTCTATTACACGCTTGTAAATTACACAAACTACGATTTTCAAAATTCAAATTTTAATGCTGTTAGGGCTAATTCAATTGCTTCATCAGTTATGCTTTATGGTATGTGTAGCAATGAATACAATAATACCTGCGCTGCTTGGCACGCGGTAAATGTCGGTCCTTATTGTGAACCATGTGCTTTAGCATGGAGAAACAGTAGATTCCAAAATAGCGTAACTGGTATGGCAAATAAATTAAAAACTGTGTTTAATGTATCATTGTACCCTAATCCAACAAATGATAAAATAACCCTGCTAGTTGAAGAATCAAAATTAAATGATAATAGTCA
This sequence comes from Bacteroidia bacterium, assembly GCA_021740845.1. Taxonomy (GTDB): domain Bacteria; phylum Bacteroidota; class Bacteroidia; order UKL13-3; family UKL13-3; genus B1. Next base: position 20,135 of record JAIOYZ010000013.1, on the reverse strand, counting down.
TTATCAAATAGGCATATATGATGTACAAGGGAAACTATTGTTATGCCTCACTACAAGCAATGTTAATAATTATGAAATCGATGTTCAGAGTTTGCCTTTGGGTATTTATAATGTGAACATTTCAAATGGTAATTGGAATAAAAATATTAAATTTATAAAAGATTAATATGAAACTTCGATTTTTAATTTACTCCCTTTTTCTTTTATGTGGGTGCAACTTGAACGCACAGAACTGGAAAAACAAAGTTTTTGGAGGTAAAAATCAATTTGAATTTGGCAATACAATGGTAGACTACTTTAATAAAGATGGTTTATCAAAATTTAGATTAGATCAATACAGTAAATTCAATTTGTATTTTGGATATAACAGGCAAATATCAAATAAACATTCATTCCACTTTGATTTTATCAATTTTCAATCAGACTATGATTATAATAAGCCCATAGGTGTTCTAGTTGGAAGCTTTTTTGAACAATTTAACATAGGGTACTCTTATCTCATTTATTCTAAAAAGTTAGACATTAGGCCTAGCTTATCATTTTCATATAGGTATTTTGGTAGTGAATTGGTTATTTTTGGTTATAGGGATCCAGTATTACATGAAGAGCCTTTATGGGCGCTTTTATGGTACAATTCAATTGGTGCCTCTGTAGGCGTTGATATTAATTATTTTTTTTCAAAGCATTTGGGTTTAGGTGTTAAAACATCGTATAATTTTTATCCATTTGAAAATGCAAAACTAAGTGCTGGAGAATCAATTGACCAACCAGATCCATTTCTAGTAGAAACTCATAAACCACTTAATCAAATGCTAATTCTTAACTTTAAAATTGTGACAAGGTTTTAGAGTTAGACCAGTTTATTAATACGTTTTAGACACACAAACTACTACCGAGATTGCAGCTTTACATAATCGAGTAACGCAGGGGAATTTCACCCCTACGTCCTCACTGCCTGTCCCGCTTGAGCGGGAGAACCGTGCTTGATACTCTCGTATCATATGCTTACGCCGAAGCTTCAGCATAGGCGCTATAGCTTGCCTCGTCATTTGACGAGGGCTCTTCATTAATGCCTGCCCGACTGTTCATTCACGAGGGTGTTTACTCTTATGAATAGCGTTTCCTTATGAATAGATAGCAGACCCAAGTAGTTTGTTGCCAGTGTGCAAATATTTGGGTTTCACTTTTTACTTTTGCCTGAGCCAAGTGTTTGCCTCACCGGTAAACTTCTTGTATTTCTTATTGTACCGCTTTACCAACCTAAAGTTAATGTGCGCATAAATTTTAAGCTACCCAGTTTTTATAAATACTTATACCAACTATTTTTCAAGCCTTCGCCAAATAGGATAAAAATACCCTATTTTTGAGTTGCAAAACGTAGTTTTTAGACAGACTGCCGTTGGCGGAATAAAAATAAACTGGTTCCAAAAAAGTTACTCGACTGATTAAAAATAAATTTGTAGCATATTGAAATAAATAATGGACAATCGCATTACGGACATAATTCAACTTATAAATCAATCTCTGACTAATGCAATAAAAGCCGTAAACGATTAACTAATAAACCTGTCTTGGAATATCGGAGAACATATCAGCAAGAAAATTGAACAATCAGAATGGGGTGACTCTGTAGTTACAGAATTAGCCAATTTCATACAGACACAAGAACCAGAAATAAAAGGCTTCTCCGACAAAAATATTTGGAGAATGAAGTAGTTTTACGTTACTTACAAGGACTTTCCAAAACTCTCAACACTGTTGAGAGAAATTAGTTGGTCGCATAATTTGGCAATATTTTCAAGATGCAAGACTGCTGAAGAAAGGGAGTTTTATTTGAAACTTGCTAAAAAAGAAAACTATAGTTTCAGGGAACTTGAGCGACAAATTTCTGCGAGCCTTTTTGAGAGGACAATGATTGGAAACTCAATAATCTCGACAGCGTTGAGAGAAAGTAACAATGGCCTTTCAAATACCTTTAAAGATAGCTACATATTCGAATTTTTAAACTTATTGGAACCGCATAGTGAAAGTGATCTTCAACTTGGACTTGTAAGGCAAATGAAAATTTCATTCTCGAACTTGGGAAAGACTTTTTGTGCGTAGGAGAAGAGTATAAATTGCAAGTTGGTAGCAGCGACTTTTACATTGACTTGCTTTTTTACCACCGTGGAATATAATGCTTAATTGCATTTGAACTCAAGCAGACAAATTCAAGCCAGACCATTTGGGACAGCTTAACTTTTACTTGGAAGCATTGGACAGAGACGTGAAAAAGCCAAACGAAAACCCAGGCATTGGAGTTCTGCTTTGCAAGGATAAAGACAGTGAAGCTGTAGAATATGCTTTGAGCAGAAGTCTTTCGCCAACAATGGTTTCAGAGTATAAAACGCAACTACCAAACAAGTAACTTTTACAACAAAAACTACACGACCTATTCGACAAGGAGTCGGACAAATAATAGAGCCATTACTGCAAAAACATTTAGCAGAGTAGACGAAAAAGGGCTTTTTTGTTAAATTCTGTAGCTTGTCTCGGTTCAAAACGAGATTGACTGTAGGCTTAACCACACAAGTATACAATACCATACAGATAGGTAAAAATCAGGTTCACCCAAATTTTAAAAGAGAACGCTATACCATTGCTTATGTGAAGCAAAAAAACACCCTCACCAAAGAGAATATTTCTTTGTTGCAGTTACTTGATGCCATTCGCAACATAAAAAAATACCAGATGCCAATGTAAAAGTATCCTGCAAGTGTTTTTTAGCAATCATCAAAAACTTTATAGGCAAAGAAATCATTGCACAGTTTCGTTTGGCTTTGAAATATCCGCCAGCTACAAGGGCATTGTTGGGTGCATTATTAGAACAGTTACAGCAAGGAAAAACAGCAGAACCGCTTTTCACATCATTGAACTCTATTGCCAAGTATAAACTAACAAGTGCAGCAAACGACCTATCCACCACTGTAAAACGGAATATTAAATGAACATTCACCACGATATAAAACTATTTACACAAACATTGAGGGCTGCATCACTGCACTTAAAAATAAAGTTGGAATTTGTAGATAAAGATTACTGGATAATATGGGTGTTAAGTCGTTTAGCAAAAATTAAAATGCCATAGAATACAAAGTATTGGGATTATTAAGGCTCTTTAGTGTACCGATTAATTCAAAAATAATTCGGTTTGAACCAAGACCTAATCCAGAATATTTTGTTTTAGCAAAGCCTTGTTTTCTGCGCCTTTTTTGATGGCAATTAAACCTTCTTCAAAACCTTTTTCTGTATCAGAAACTTTGCTAGGCAGCAAAAATCTGAAAAGAGGATTATATCCCACATCACCTTCATCAACCCAACTTAATTGAGTTTTTGAACCAACAGGTTTAAAATAAAATGTAGCTTCTGATTGCATGGTGCCTTCGTTGATGGAAAGTTTGTAATGGATTTTTTCATTCATCACAGATTCTTCAATTCTAAAAGTTCCAACTCCTACCAAATCTCCTCTAAAATATTGTGTAGCGCCTGCGCCTGCTGGGTTTTTAGAGTAAAAAGATTGCATGGTGCTATCCAAATCCGTATTCCAAGGACTCCAATCTTGCCAGTTCTGAATGGTGTTCATATAGGCAAAACTTTGGTAAACGGGTAAATTGATAACGGTACTTCTTTCTATTTTGTAAGTTTTTGGGAATAAGAGAGAAACGCCAAAAATAAGGGCGAAAAACCCGATGATGCCAACAAATATTTTAAATAATTTCATCCTAAAAGTTTTGGCAAAGTTAAGGGTTGCGAACCGCATATGGAAATTCACCGACGATAAGAAACGTTTCATCTATTATTTATTACGTATGGTCTATCTTCGATTGTAGAAAATAATCAGGTAAATACCTTTGTGCTATCAATTAACAAAATTATGGACGATCAGAATAATTCATTCGAAGAAAGACATCGCAAAGGAAGAGTTCTTAGTGGAATCATTCTTATTATAGTAGGTGCCTTGTTTTTTGCCCGTAAATTGGGCGTGTTCTTTCCAGATTGGTTGTTTTCTTGGCCTATGTTTTTGGTGGCCTTGGGAATTTACATTGGAGCCAAACACAATTTTAAAAGTCCAGGATGGATTTTTGTAACAGGTTTTGGTTTGGCTTTTCTAACAGAACGCTTTTACCCTGAGATTAGAATTCATGAATTCTTTTGGCCAATTTTTCTAATTGTAATGGGAGCATTCATTATTTTTAAGCCTTTTAGAAAGCATAGAAAATGGGAAAAAGCTTATGGAGGCTATAACCAACAAGATTATACTCAGGGATGCGGGATAGCAACAGAAACCAATGAGAATAAAATTAATATTAATGCAGTTATGGGCGGTGTTAAGAAAATTGTATTATCCAAAGATTTTCAAGGTGGTGAAATTAATTGCGTAATGGGTGGTGCCGAAATCAATTTAACTCAGGCCGATATAAACGGTAAAGCAACCTTAGAAATAAACAATGTATTTGGTGGTACCAAGTTAATTGTTCCAGCCAATTGGAATGTAGATAGTGATGTAATGGTGGTTTTGGGTGGAGTAGAAGATAAACGTCCGGTTAGCAGAGATACACAGAATAGCCAAGAAAAAACCTTATTGCTCACTGGTTCCTGCGTATTTGGAGGAATAGATATTAAGAGCTATTAATTAATAATATTAACCATCGCTAAACCTTCGCTAAAGCTACGGTTTACAAAGTAAAACCTTAACCTTCGCTAAAGCTACGGTTTACAAAGTAAAACCTTAACCTTCGCTAAAGCTACGGTTTACAAAGTAAAACATAATACCAATGGAAAAATACCTTGCTAAAATAGTCTATAAAATAGTTAATCAAAGTGAATTAAAACTTGAGCAATTCGACGAGCAATTGTGCTTAGTTGAGGCAAGAAGTTTAGAGGAAGCATTTTTTAAAGCTCGCATGTTAGGAGTAAAAAATGAAGACGAAATTACCACCGATTCAGGTAACGGAGTATTTTGGGAATTTGTGGATGTTCCTTATCTAAAACTCATCGAAGAATTTAAAGATGGAACCGAATTATATTCTTGTATTTCGGAAAGAGACAAAGAAGATAATTACGAACGCTTTGTGAAAACAAGAGCCGCAGAATTGCAAAATCAAGTTGGTCAACCACAAAAAATGACAGCCTAATTGTTGCCAAATTTATCCTTTAAGCGAATTCTAATTGTCTATAGTACCTTTTGGTTTCTATGGCTGGTAATGCATACCTATCTATTAATGGATTTTGGCGTGCAATTTAGAATTGCTCTTGTTGATAGTTTAATCACTCATGTGATTTTTGCTATTACTAGTTTCATTGTATTTATTACCCTAAAATATTACCAACCGAGTCACGAGAATTTCTTTTACTTACGTATTTGGGCTATTCTTTTGGCAATTGCCAATACAGCAATTATTGTTAGTTCCTTACAATATTTGTTTTCCTTAGATGAAAGCTACCAGCATCTATTAGAGAAGTCTATTCCCTTGCGTTTTTGCTACCAAGTATTAATGGTTGCAACCATAACTCTACTTCAATGGTTAGGCAATTACATTTTGGAACAACGTTCTGTTGATGTTCGCAAACAAGAAACAGAACGCTTTGCAAAGGAAGCGGAGTTGTATAATCTTAGACAACAATTGCAACCTCATTTTTTATTTAATAGCTTAAACTCAATCAGCGCTTTGGCGGGTTCCAAGCCAGAGCAGGCAAGAGTTATGATTCAACAACTTTCTGAGTTTTTGAGGCATACTCTAAGAAAAGACGAACAGCAATTAATAAGTCTAAAAGAAGAACTTTATCAGTTAGATTTATACCTGCAAATAGAAAAGGTAAGATTTGGCAATCGTTTGCTTTCTTCTATTTCTATAGATAAAAACTGCGAGCATTTATTATTACCAGTTTTGGTATTGCAGCCTCTTGTAGAAAATGCCATCAAGTTTGGTTTATATGATACCTTGGGTGAGGTGGAAATTCTTGTTAAGGCAACTTGTAAAGAAGGCAAACAATTGCAAATAGAAATAAGCAACCCTTTCGATCCCGAAACTCATAACCAAAATGGAGGAACCGGTTTTGGGTTGGATTCCATCAAAAGGAGAATGTATCTTTTGTATGCTAGCAACGATTTGGTTCAAACCGAAATAAAAGAAAAACAATTTACTGTACGCGTTAATATACCACAACAATGACAAATTTTACCTGCGTAATAATAGATGATGAACCTTTGGCTAGGTCATTGGTGAAAGAATATTTACAAGCTTTTCCAAACATAGAAATTAAGCAAGAGTGTAACGATGGTTTTGAAGGTGTAAAAGCCATTGCCACACATCAACCTGATTTGATTTTTCTTGATATTCAAATGCCAAAAATAAATGGTTTTGAAATGCTAGAATTGGTTGAAAATCCACCCGCTGTTATTTTTACAACTGCATTTGATGCTTACGCAATGAAGGCTTTTGAGGCACATGCTTTGGATTATTTGTTAAAGCCATTTAGCAAGGAGCGCTTTAATAAGGCAATTGAAAAGATGATGCAAGTGCTTGGTACAAAAAGTGAAAAACCGAGTTACGAAAAGTTAACTGAAGAAGCTTCCAACAACGAAGAAATCCTTACCCGTTTGGTTGTAAAACACCACCATGCAGTTCAGGTACTTTCTTTACAAGATATTTTGTATTTAGAAGCTTATGGCGATTACATTAAAATACATACTGCCAACCAAATTTATCTGAAAAAGAAAACTATGAATTACTTTGAACAGCATCTGCCTGCAAAGGATTTCATTCGTGTTCACCGTTCTTATATTATTCCATCAAACAGCATTCAAAAAATTGATCCACCAGATTTTGTAATCCTAAGAAACGGAGAAAAAGTACCCGTTAGCAAAACTGGTTATAGTAAGTTAAAGACCGTTTTGGGCTTGTAGTTTTATAAACTAAAAGCCCTATCTATAATTGCCAATTGCTCTGTTGCATGCACTTTGCTATAGCCAGTTGCAGGTGATGCACTCGATTCTCTTGAGATACGTTTCAATTTTAAATTGCTATCCCAGCGCAATAGATTAAGCCAAGCTCCCATATTTTTAGGTTCTTCTTGAACCCAACAAAACTCAGCACCTTCGTATTTATTGTAGATAGCAGTTAATTGTGTTTCTGGCATTGGATACAATTGTTCTAAACGAACAATAGCAATATTGTTTACCTTTTCACTTTGTTGCCTTTCTAATAGCTCATAATAGATTTTACCAGAGCATAGCAAAACGCGTTTTACATTTTTTGCCTCTATAGTGCTATCATCAATTACTTCCTGAAATCCTCCCGTTGTAAAATCTTCTAATTTGCTAACACAAGCAGGATGGCGCAACAAACTCTTTGGTGTCATTACTACCAATGGTAATCTATGGTCTTTGCGAGCCAATTGCCTACGTAATGCGTGGAAATAATTTGCTGGCGTGGTGATATTACAAACTTGCATGTTCCAATTGGCACTCAATTGTAAGAATCGCTCTATTCTAGCGGAGCTATGTTCTGGTCCTTGGCCTTCATAACCATGAGGTAATAGGAGGGTTAAGCCACTAAAAGTTTTCCATTTGGTGCTTGCACTTGCAATATATTGATCGATGATAATTTGAGCTCCGTTGGCAAAATCACCAAACTGCGCTTCCCAAATGGTAAGGTCGTTTGGCGTTACCATACTGTAACCGTATTCAAATCCTAAAACTGCATATTCGCTTAGCAAGGAGTTATGGAAATATACATTTCCTTTTTTGTGTTTACCCAAACTATCAAAGGTATTATAGCCTTTATCAGAATCTTCTGGTTTTATAATGGCATGCCTATGACTAAAAGTTCCGCGCTCGCAATCCTGACCAGTCATGCGAATGTTTTTTCCTTCTTTACTCAAAGTTGCATAAGCCATTAACTCACCCATTGCCCAATCGTATTTATCTTGAGCAATCATGTTTTTGCGGTCTTTCATCAATTTTTCAATCTTGCTGAAAGCATTAAAATCTTTGGGAATATTGGTGAGCAATTCTGCTAATTCTACAAATAATTTTCCGTCAACGCTAGTGTCTGGCGACTTCACAAAATCATTTTGGTTAGCAGGTCTAAATCCATCCCAAATGTCTTTTACAAAGTTTTTAACCTTGGCCACTTTTGCTGTTTTAGAAGCTTCCAATTTTTCTTGGAGCATGCCTCTAAAATCTTTTTCCATTTCTTTGGCAAGCTCTGCTTCAACCTTACCACTAGCCAATAACTTTTGGTTGTATAACTCTCTAGGGTTAGGATGTGAGGCAATAGCTTTGTATAAAACTGGTTGTGTAAAGCGTGGTTCGTCGCCTTCGTTATGACCGTATTTTCTATAACCTAATAAATCAATGAAAACATCGCTGTTGAATTCTTGGCGGTATTCCATGGCCAATTTTACTGTAAAGATTACGGCTTCAACATCATCCGCATTTACATGGAAAACTGGACTTAAAGTAGTTTTAGCAATATCTGTGCAATAAGTAGATGTTCTGGCATCGGTATAGTTAGTTGTAAAACCTATTTGGTTATTGGTTACAATATGAATGCAACCCCCAACGGAATAAGCGCTTAAGCCAGCCATTTGCAAAACCTCGTAAACAATTCCTTGTCCCGCTACTGATGCATCTCCATGAATTAATATTGGAGCAACTTTATCAATATCATGTTTGTGTTTGTATTCTAACTTAGCTCTGGTAATACCTTTAACAACCGGGTTTACGGCTTCTAGGTGGGATGGGTTTGGACTTAAACTTAAATTTACCTTTTTGCCTGTTCTTGTTTTTATTTGGCTCGAAAATCCCATGTGGTATTTTACATCGCCTTCAAAAATTCCATCGTCTTCAGCAGATTTTCCTTCAAATTCCTTGAAAATTTCGTCGTAGGTTTTGTTAAGAATATTGGCCAAAACATTTAACCTTCCACGATGTGCCATTCCCATTACAAATTCTTCAACGCCTAATTCTGCACCGTAATTAATTACAAAATCCAATGCCGGTATTAGTGTTTCCAAACCTTCTAGGCTAAATCTTTTTTGTCCTACAAATTTGGTATGTAAGAAATTTTCAAAAATGGTGGCTTGGTTTAGTTTGCTAAGGATATGGCGCTTTTCTTCAATGTTTAGGTTAGGCGTATTTTTGGTGCCTTCCATTTTCTTTTTGAGCCAATCTAGTTTTTGCGGCTGACGAACAAACATGTATTCTGCACCAATGCTTTGGCAATAGGTTTCCTTTAGGTGGGCAACAATGTCCTTTAGTTTGGCTGAACCTAAACCTATTTCTGTTCCTGCATTGAAGCTCTTTTCTAAATCTGCTTTTTGCAATCCAAATCTTTCAATTTCAAGACTCGGTTCATACTGCCTTCTTTCTCTAACTGGGTTGGTATTGGTAAACAAATGCCCACGCTGGCGGTAGCCATGAATTAGGTTTAAAACATTTATTTCTTTTAAGGCATCTTCCGAAACTGCAGTTCCTTTGCTGCTTCCAATGTTTTGGTTGAACCCAAAATCAAAACCTTCAAAAAACTTTTTCCAACCAAAATCCACCGAATCAGGGTTTTGTAAATATTGTTGGTGTAATTGGTCGATAGCCGATACATCGGCATTAGAAATATAAGAGTAAGAATCCATACGTGTCGCTTAAATTTTGCGCGAAGATATGGTTTTGACTCTATTAAAGAAGGTCAAATAACAGCTTGTTTAGAATTTATTAATTCTCTTTAAGCCAGTTTGTTATGTCTGTAATTACATAATCTGGAATATTTCCAATCATGTAATATTCACTATAGGTAGATTTAACTTCACCCGAATAAAATAGGTGATTCAGTTTTGGATAATTTTTAATAGTTACATCCTTATTCTTAACCAAGGTCTTTTTCCAAAGCTCTAAATTCGACATATTAACCTGATAATCTCTATCGCCATGTAGGATCAAAACGGGCTTTTTTAATTTTTTTGTTATCTCAAGATGCTTGTAATTATTCAACCAAATCCAATAGGTTGCCTGCACATTGTATGGCATTTTACTATGCTCTGTTAGTGGATTTAATTTCTTATCCAAACTCACTAACGCCTTAGCAGTTTGTTCGTCGTATTCATCCCTTTTATTTGGTGTAACTTCTGTTAAATACTTATACTGTTCAATCATCATTATTTGAGTGGGTTTTGCATTGGCTCCCATCATCACAATTCCTTTTACATCCTCTCTTTCTTTGGCCACCAACGGGGCAAGCATGCCTCCTTGTCCATGACCTAAAATATAAATTCTACTTGGGTCAATATCTGGCAATGTTTTAAGTGTATCAATGATTTTATATAAGTCTAACAAAAGGTCTTCTCTAGGAGTAAATGTTTCGTAAGCGGCCTTGTCTTTCATCATATAAATACCATAGTTATTGGCACGTTTCTCGTATCTAAAAACGGCATAACCATTGGTAGATAAGCCCCAAGCAAGGTCTTTATAAGGTTTGTTTTCTTCGTAAGAACCATCTTTATCTGTTGGTCCAGCCTCCATTAAAATAATAACTAAGGGAGCTTTTGCATCGCTATTGGGTCTAGATAATAATCCTGGCATTTCGTAGAAACCATTTACAACATTAATTTTTCGCTCACTAATTTTGCTGATATCACAATAGTTAGGAGCCACATACATTTTATGCGCTGGCATAAATGATATGTATATTATTTTCCCTTCTGCATTAAAACTAATATTAAAAATATAGGGTAAATATTCAAAGTTCATTTTGTAAGCAATGAATTGATAGTATTCATTCACTTCAAAATTTACTGGTTTGGCATTTACATATTGCCCATAGGTACCAGTAAGTTCTTCCCAATCTCTGCCTAAAGAAATAGCGGTATAGGTGCTTTTGTATAATGGGTCAATTTGCGACTCGAGGATTGTAAATTGTTTGCTAACAAATAAATCTATAACGGCTCTACTTTTGGCTTCCACTTCTTGAAAGGTAGCAGAGAATAAATTGGTTTGAACCAATAATAAAAAACTAAGGAGTATTATTCTAAACATGGTGGTACAAAGTTAATGTACCATTTATAAATAATTATTTAATAATTCGGCTTCGCACACTTTTTTGAAAGTCTTACTTTGCAGCGCTTCTGGCAGCAATTGCATGTGCTTAATATGGTGAGTATCTGAACCAACTAAATCGATAAGTTCTTTTTGAACCAAGTAATTTGCAGCATCAGCTACTGGTTTTGAATAGTAACCCAATCCAGATAGGAGATTTAATTGAAACAAAATACCTCTGTCTTTCAACTCATGGTATTTGTCTTTGTCGTTGGCATAATACAAATATCTTTCTGGATGAGCCAAAATAGGTTTGTACCCTGCAATTTGTAATTCAAACAAGCAGCTACTTAAGTTGGGAGGCTCGGTCATAAAAGGAAGTTCTATCAAAATATGTTTGCCTTCAGGACCAAAAGTTAACATATCACCATCAAGAATTTTCTTTTCAAAACCATCGTCAATCATATATTCCGCAGCGGCTTCAAATTGAATGGGGATGTTTTCTTCTACCAATCTTTTTCTAATTTGGTCACGGAGTGGATATACATTCTCTTTGCTGTTTTTGTAGAAATCAGACATAACATGCGGAGTTGTAATTACCTTAGTCATGCCTAAATTGGCAAAACCTTTAAGTAAGTCAATGCTTTGGTCTATGAACTCACAGCCATCGTCTACACCAAAAATAAGGTGGGAGTGAAACTCTACGTGAATAGGATTTACAAAAACTGCAGAAGAATTTTCTTCTGCAGTTTTTTTGCCAAATATTTTACTGAAAAAACTCAAATTATACTTTGTCTAAAAACTCTTTAAGAGAAGCAATATTAGGAACATTTAATGAGTCTACTTTTCTAGCATCTGCTATCAATAAACTAATCCAATCCAAACGGTGAATGGTTTGGTAAACTGCTGCTAAATTAAATTGCTCAACACCCATTTCAATAATTTTATGGTTTTCCACTTCAAGCAAACCAGCTAAGAATTCAAATCTTGCAGCTACTCTAGGGTTGCTGTTAGTATTTAAGAAAAAGAAAACAGTATCTAAGGTTCCGTAATAGCTTTCAATTACATTGTGGTTGTGTTCAGGCAAAACATGAGTAAAACATTCTGCCTTGGCATTCTCTTGAATTTGTTGAGCAAAACGAGTTGCTACACCTTCAAATTGAGCATCACTTAATACCACAAATTTCGAATTCATTTTAGAATGAATTACATTAAATACCTGCTCAGCATCATCGTAGTAAGGAGTATTGTCTTCAAATAAAGTAGCAACTGTTTTCAATTCATCTTGCATAGGCTTTCCAATTAGGTCGCCAAATATTTGAACCAAATAAGTTAAAGAAAAACCAAGAGCCATACGTGGTTGGAAACCTGGTTCAAGGAAGTATGTTTTTAAAGATTTTTCTTTTGCAAATCCACCTAATTTGCCGCCAGCCGTAAGAATTAACATTTGGCAACCGCGCTTTTCAACCTCGGCATACATGGCTAAAGTTTCTTCGGTATTACCACTGTATGAACCTAAGATTACTAAGGTTTTTTCGTTTACATAAGCAGGTAAAGTGTAGTCTGCAACCACTTCTACCGGAATTGGAAACTCATCCATAAAAATGGTTTTTACAATTCTGCCACCAATACCACTTCCACCTAAACCACCAATTAGAATATTTGAAAATTGATTGGCAGATAAACCATGGTTACTGTAATTGTCTATTGCAAAGTTTATTTGATAGTTAAACTTCTTTAATGCTTCGTGTTGAGGATTCATATTTTTATTCTTTTTCTATTTCTTTTTAAATGGCTGTTTCGCCAATAATTAATTAAGCAAATTCATTAGGTATTTGCCGTAACCGCTTTTCAGGTATTTCTTGGCTTCACGCTGCAACCCGTCTTTATCTAACCAACCCATACGGTAAGCGATTTCTTCAATACAACCAATTTTCCATCCTTGGCGTTCTTCAATAACTTGTACAAATTGACCTGCTTGCATAAGAGATTCAAAAGTACCTGTATCTAACCATGCAGTACCTCTTTGCAGAACACCAACCTTTAACTTTCCAGCTTCAAGGTAAACTTTATTTACGTCAGTAATTTCTAATTCGCCTCTTGGAGATGGCTTAATATTTTTGGCTATTTCTACAATGCTATTATCATAAAAATACAAACCCGGAACTGCATATCTTGATTTTGGTTGAAGTGGTTTTTCCTCAATACTCAATGCCTTCATGTTTTCATCAAACTCTACAACACCATAACGCTCTGGGTCGTTAACGTGGTAAGCAAAAACTACTCCTCCAACAGGGTCGTTATTACTTTGCAAGAGTTGGCTCAAACCGGCAGCATAAAAAATATTATCTCCTAAAACTAAAGCTACTTTGTCTGAACCAATAAAATCAGCTCCAATTATAAACGCTTGGGCTAAACCATCTGGAGAAGGTTGTTCTGCATATTCAAAACGGCAGCCAATTTGGGAGCCATCACCCAATAATTTTTTAAAACCCGGTAAATCATGCGGGGTGGAAATAATCAATATTTCCCTAATCCCAGCAAGCATCAGTGTGCTCAATGGATAATAGATCATGGGCTTATCGTAAACAGGCATTAATTGCTTGCTCACTGCTATGGTTAAGGGATGTAAGCGAGTTCCACTTCCACCTGCAAGTATGATTCCTTTCATATAATTTTGTCTTTGGTAGTTAATTGGTCTTTAGTCGTTGGTCTTTAGTCTTTTGTAATTGGTCTTTGGTAATTAGTCTTTTGTAAATATTTTCTAAACAATGTTAGCAAAATGATTTCTAAGTGCATTGATTTTTTTTTGAAGCTTTTCAAGCTTTAGGGAAATTGGTTGGTAATCAAAATTAGTAGCCAACTCAAGTTCTTTTGATAAAATTAATAAACTTTCAACTTCAAAAGCAGAACCCATTGCAATTTCTATAAATCGTACAAATTCTTTTTCCGATTTCCTTGAACATCCTTCGGCTAAGTTAGATGATATTGAAACTACGGCCCTACATAATTGACTGGAAAGTCCATAAATTTCAGATTTAGGTAATTGGTCTTTAAAACTATAAACGTCTTTTGCTAAGTCTAGTGCATCTACCCAAACTTCTAGTTTTCTAAAATTTCGCACAATTCATTCTGAAAAGATCAGTTACTAACACCAAAGACTAACGACTAAAGACTAAAGACCAATGACCTACCTGCTACCATACATTTGATTGTAATAATTAGCGTAATTTCCGCTAGTTACTTCATCCATCCACTCCTGATTGTCAATATACCAATTGATGGTTTTTTCAATGCCTTCCTCAAATTGTAAACTTGGTTCCCAGCCCAAATCTTTCATAATTTTATTGGCGTCAATCGCATAACGTAAATCATGACCAGCTCTATCAGTTACATAGGTAATCAACTTTTCAGATTCACCTTCTGCTCTGCACAATAACCTATCTGCAGTTTTGCAAATTACCTTTATCAAATCAAGGTTAGTCCATTCGTTAAATCCTCCAATATTGTATGTTTCACCAATGGCTCCTTTATGAAAAACATCATCAATGGCTCTTGCATGATCTACCACATACAACCAATCTCTTACATTTTCACCTTTACCGTAAACAGGCAATGGTTTGTTGTTTCTGATATTATTAATGAATAATGGTATTAACTTTTCAGGGAATTGGTTCGGACCATAATTATTAGAACAGTTGCTAATTACAACTGGAATTTTATAAGTATTGTGGTAGGCTCTTACAAAATGGTCGGAGCTAGCTTTACTAGCAGAATAAGGTGATTGCGGGTCGTAAGGGGTATTTTCGTAAAAGAAACCTCCATCATGCAAGCTGCCATAAACTTCGTCGGTAGAAACATGATAGAAACGTTTTCCTTCCATATTTCCCTTCCAAGATTCTTTAGCGGCATTCAATAAATTAACAGTACCCACCACATTGGTCATTACAAATTCTAATGGGTTAGTAATGCTTCTGTCTACATGACTCTCAGCTGCCAAATGTATTACCGAATCAAATTGATGTTCGGTAAATAATTCTGTTAATGCGTTTGCATCAACCAAATCCACACGGTGGAAATGGTAATTAGGTGCATTTTCAATATCTGTAATGTTCTTTAAATTACCTGCATAGGTTAACTTATCTAAGTTGTGAATTTGGTAATCAGGGTATTTGTTTACAAACAACCTAACAACATGTGAACCTATAAAACCGGCTCCTCCGGTGATTAATATTTTTCTATTCATTGGTTTAATTTATTAATAGACTTCGTCGTGAGTTCCTATATGTATATTGCATCCTTTGCACTTTGCGATTTTAATTTACCTTTATTGTAATCACTCGATGAAACCTTAATATTTTTAGCAATTTCATTTCGTCTTTCCTCAATTTGCCTTTTTTGGAGGATGTCAATAATGAGTTCTCTAGTGGAAAAATCATAAGACATCAACTCATCAAGTGTTTTCTCAAATGTTTGCATTTTTCAAATATTAATTATTTCCTTTTGCTGCAATTGCTTGTTCCCATTTCCAAGAACTGCTCATGCACTCCTCTAAACTTCTTTCTGTTTTCCAGCCCAAACCACTCATTGCTTTATCGCATGAAGCATAAACTTGAACCACATCTCCAGCTCTTCTTGGACCAATTTTATAGTTTAATTTTACACCCGTTACTTTTTCAAAAGTTTGAATTACTTCCAAAACAGAATTGCCTTGTCCTGTACCTAAATTGAAAACAGAGAATGCTTCTTCATTTTTCTTTTCAGCCAAATAATTGATAGCAGCAACGTGGGCTAAAGCTAAATCTACCACATGAATATAATCTCTTATACAAGTTCCATCTGGTGTTGGGTAATCATCTCCATAAACTGTTAAAACCTCGCGTTTGCCAATAGCAGTTTGTGTAATAAATGGAACCAAATTATTAGGTACTCCAATTGGTAGTTCACCTATCAAAGCAGATTCATGTGCTCCAACTGGATTAAAATACCTCAAGGCAACAACCTTTAAATCGGTAGCCACACATTGGTCTTTTAATACTTCCTCACAAATTTGTTTGGTATTTCCATAAGGCGATTGTGCAACTGGAATTGGAGCATCTTCTCCAACAGGTGGTGTAGCTTCACCGTATACTGTACAAGAAGAAGAAAAAACAATTTGTTTGATCCCATTTTCTTGCATGGCTTCTAATAAATTAACGGTTCCACCCACATTGTTTTCGTAATATTTCAAAGGGTTGGCAACACTTTCGCCAACCGCTTTGTTGGCAGCAAAATGTATAACAGCGTCAATTCCTGGAGTAGCTTTTACAAATGCTTTCAATGCAGCTTTGTCTCTAATATCAACTTCCGCAAAAGGGATTTCCTGACCCGTAATTTTTTTTAAGTTTTCTAAAACACTAGGGTAGGAGTTGTCAAAATTATCAATAGCTATCACTTCGTATCCTGCTTTTAATAATTCAACAATGGTGTGCGAACCAATATAGCCAGCTCCACCAGTAACAAGGATTTTCTTCATTTAAATTCCAATTTGGATTGAATCCGCAAATTAAGGAATAGAAACGAAAATGAGAGATTATTTTTCGGGTTTTTTAGGGTCAAATAACGACACAAAAAAATTAAGGGAAAGACTTAATAAACAAATTCGCCGTGTTCACTTTTAATTAGCACCGATTTCTTCTCACTTGCCTCAACATGCCCAATTACTCTACCTTCAATGCCGTAAGTTCCTGCAATTGAAATCAAAGAACTAGCTGTAATTTCATCGGTATAGAACTCCAATAAATTGCCCATATTAAACACTTTGTACATTTCTTGCCAATCTGTTTTCGATTGGTTTTGAATCATTTCAAACAATGGGGGCGTTTGGAATAAATGGTTCTTTACAATTTTATTTTCGTTTATAAAGTGCAATACCTTGGTTTGTCCGCCGCCCGTATTGTGTATCATCCCATGGATTTTTTCAAAATGCTCGTCTAAAATTGTTTTTATTACAGGACTAAAAGTACGAGTAGGAGAGAGTATCATTTTGCCCACATTTAAAGGGTGATTTGGCAATTGGTCTTTTAACCTTAACCCGCCAGTATAAACCAAATCGTCGGGTACCAATGGGTCAAAACTCTCTTTCATGTGTTTGTAGAAACTACTCAACACATCATGACGAGCCATAGTTAAGCCATTGCTGCCCATTCCGCCATTATAATGTTTTTCGTAATTGGCTTGACCAAAGGATGCCAAACCTACAATAACATCGCCCGGTTTTATTTTGTGGTTGGAGATAATATCCGTTCTTTTTGCTCTAGCTGTTACCGTTGAATCTACAATTATGGTTCGAACCAAATCGCCTACATCTGCCGTTTCTCCCCCTGTTGAGTATATATTTACTCCGTAGCTACGCAACATTTCCAAAAACTCTTCAGTACCTTCAATAATGGTTGAAATAACTTCACCAGGTATCAAGTTTTTATTTCTGCCAATGGTTGAAGAAATGGTAATATTATCATAAACACCTGCACATAACAAATCGTTTAGGTTCATAACAATGGCATCTTGGGCAATGCCTTTCCAAACGCTTATGTCGCCAGTTTCTCTCCAATATAAATAGGCCAAAGAAGATTTAGTTCCTGCACCATCTGCATGCATAATATTACAAAAGGCTTCATCACCTCCCAAATAATCTGGAACAACTTTGCAAAAAGCTTGTGGAAATAAACCTTTGTCAATATTTTTTATTGCAGCATGTACATCCTCTTTTTGGGAGGAAACACCGCGTTTCATGTATTTATCTGCGCTCATAATTTAGGTGCAAAAATATGTTTTAATCTAATAAAGCAATTGCCTTTATCTCTTTTTATAGCCAAAAATTAGCGCTTCGGTTTATAATCTGTTCGCAGTACCCTAACTGTAGTTCTTCTGTTTTGTTGGTGTTCTTCTTCGGTACAATCTACATCATCTGAGCAATCGTTTACCAATTTGGTTTCTCCATAGCCTACAGGTACCATACGGTCCTTAGTTATTCCTTTTTGAACCAAATAATTAACACAGCTTTGCGCACGTTTTTTTGATAATTCCAAATTGTAATCTGCTGGAGCCCTGCTGTCTGTATGCGATGCCAATTCTATTACAATAGTTGGATTGTTTTTTAAAATACTTGCCAAGGAATCCAAAACAACTTTAGCTTCTATGCGGATATCCCATTTGTCTAAATCATAATAAATACCTTCCATTGTTATTTCATTGTCCTCGGTTGGCACTAAATCCAAAGGAATTCTAAACTCAATGGTGGTATCATTAGTTATGTTTCTGGTATCAATTTCTATAAAGGAACTGGTTAAATATTTATCATTCCCCGCATTGATAGATACCAATTCTTTTAGGGGTAAATCCAAAGTAAATTGGCCTTTATCATTCGTTTTTGGTTCAGACAGAACCTTTAAATTTGCCAATAAACTTTTTACCTGCGCACTTGCAATTGGATTGCCCGTTTCTCTATCATAAACTACACCCTTGGCCAATATTACCAATGGTTTTGGAGCAATACTATAAATATCATCATCACCAATTCCACCTACTCTGTTGGAGCTAAAAAATGCGTAGGCACCGTCTGCACTTCTTTTACTTTCTGGGATAAAAGAAATGCTAAAATCATCGCCGCCAGAATTAATTGGATATTGTAGATTTCTTGCTTCTTTAAACATTCCTGCGCTATCTCCAGTAACAAATAAATCAAAGCCGCCCATGCCTATTCTGCCTTTGGATGAAAAATAGATTTCTCCATTTTCATCAACAAATGGGAACATTTCATCTTCTATACTATTTACGCTTGAACCTAAATTTACAGGATTTCCCCAGGTGTTTTTTACTGGGTCGTAACTCAAATACCAAAGGTCTTTTCCTCCAAAACCTCCAGGCATATCGCTACTAAAATACATGCGTTTGCCATCCATTGAAAAGGCTGGATGCCCACAACTAAAACTATCGCTATTAAAGGGTAAAACTGTTGGTAAAATCCAAGTATTATTTTGAAAATAACTAACATAGATTTTGCAGTTTAATCCTTTGCCATCTGCTCCATTACATTGGGTAAAATAAACGCTCGTATAAGTTGTATCGAACCAAGCTACACCTTCGTTGTAATTGGTGTTTAGTGTTTTTAAGGCTGCGGGTTTGCCATAAGAATTGCCATTGAAACTGCTTTCAAATAAATCGGAATATTTTTGGCCTGTCCATTCAAAAATCTCATTGCCTTGGCATTCTTTTCTGGTACTTGTAAAAATGATTTTTCCTTGCGAATAGAAGGGTGCATAATCACTTTGGTCGGTATTAATTGCGCTAACATTTTCTACTTTAAACTTTAAAGGATTAGCTTTCCATTGTGAGGCAATGGCGCAAGTTTTTTGAGCATCTAATCCTCTTTTATCTTCTGGTACTTCAAAGCTATAATCGTAAAAGGCTCTAGCAGCATCGTCGTATCTTTCGTAATTTTTAAGCAATTGACCATAGCTATATAAAATGTTTGGATCAGGGTATTTGGTATTTAATAATTCTTCATACCATTTTAGTGCTTGCTTAAAATTATTGCTGTTTCTGTAAGAGTCTGCAATCTTAAATAAGACTTTTTGCTTTTCTTCCTCTTCCTTAATCTTAGGATAAACCTTTTGATATAATTGTGCAGCAGTATTGTATTTTTTGGATATAAATGCCAAATCTGCCCTGTCTAAATCCAACTGGTATGGCTTTACGGGTTGCGTACTTTGTGCAAATAAGAAAACAGGAAAAAACAATAAAATCGTAAGGGCAAATTTTCTCAATGCTTCCATATATAGTTGGTCCTTTTTAAATACTAGACAATATTAAGGCTAATTGGGTTTGGTTCAAAACAAAGAAGGCACAAAGTTTAACGAATTACTGCTTCGTGACTTTGTGCCTTCTTTAAGAAGTTAATTAGTTTATAATTTTATCTCCTTGGTGCTGGTCTTCCAGCTGGTGGCCTTGGAGTTCCTCTTTGTGGAGTTGGTGCCGGAGCAGCTTCAATTGGTTTTGGTTTTTCCCAATAAATATCCAATAC
>JAIOYZ010000012.1 GCA_021740845.1 Bacteroidia bacterium | reverse complement strand
ACAGCCTCGCAGAGAACTATATGCGGCTTCATCGGAACTAACTTTAAGGAAACCGCCGTACACGCAAGTACATACGGTGGTGTGAGAGGACGGCAAAGAGAATTTATTTAAATTATCTTTGCCTCCTACTTAATTTTTTTATTGTAATTAAGTATTACTATTTACCTATTTCTTCTTTTTGCCAGGTATGTTTACCATGCTAGCTTTAATTTCCAATTGAAGTTTTTCATTCATTCTAATATAAGCATCGTCGCCATCTGCTTTTGCTAATTCAAGCGATTTGTTACTACTTACCATTGCTGCTTCGTAGCTTTTCATTTTGTTTTCAATTTTGGCCTTTAATAACCAAACCCAATAAGCTTTTGCATTGGCAGCAACAGCTTGGTTCACCCAATTTAATGCCTGACTTAAATCTTTGTCGTTTTCATAGTAGTAGTTAGCGGCACCGTAATAAGGACGAGTATCTTTGTTCATTACCTCGCCAATTTGTTTGGTTAAGCGCTCGTCGTAAAAGCTCATTACTTTAAAACGAACAGCTGTGTTTTCCCATTTCAAAATAATATCTGCAGCATCGTTGCGCATATTATTCACATCAATGGTAAAGGTTTCAATATAGTCTTGAAGTTTTTCAGCTTTAACTGTCATGCGCAATACATCATTCTCTTGCTTGTAAGCATCTGCACTGTTTACGTTTAGGTCTTTTGTTAAAACAAGTGTCCATTCTGTTTCACCTGGAAAACTTACCAAACCATATTTTCCAGCTTTAACTTCGGTACCGTTAATTTTTACGTCTTCACCAAAAGTTATAAGGGTGGCGCCATTAGCACCTGTTCTCCAGAATTTACCAAAAGGCACTACTTCGCCAAAAACTTTTCTGCCTTTAGCAGAAGGTCTAGAATAGTTAAGTTCTATTTTAGAGGTTGCAAAATTTTGAGAAATGCTAGTGGTAGGACTAGGTTGTGGGAAAGGAATTGTTTGTGCTTGCACTTTTCCAGCCATTAGGCTTGCAGCAAGAGCGGTTAGTATAATTGTTTTTTTCATAATCATGTTAATGAGCTTGCAATTTACTTTTTCAAACCAAAATAATTAGCTTTAGTTTTGATTTTACAATTGACAATTATGACAAGAGCTAAATATCCTTTCTTGGATGAGATGAAAACTATTTTAGAAATGCCCGTTCAATATGGCTTAAATCCTTGGATTGCAGATACCGCACGTGTGTTTGGTAAAGTGAAAATGGGAGACGAATGTTCCATTTGGTTTGGTGCAATTCTGCGTGGTGATGCAGATGAAATTATTCTAGGTGATAGAACCAATGTGCAAGAAAATGCAGTTATTCATGTAGATCCCGGTTTTCCTGCCATATTGGGCAACGATTGTATAGTTGGTCATGGTGCCATTGTACACGGTGCTCAATTGGGAAACAATGTTTTGGTAGGCATGCATGCTACCATTCTCAACGGAGCTAAAATTGGCAATTTTTGTATTATTGGCGCCAATGCTTTGGTAACAGAAGGCATGCAGGTTCCAGATTATTCTATTGTGATGGGCTCGCCAGCCAAGGTGGTGAAACAAATGAGTGAGGAGCATATAGAAAAGGTAAAACGCAATGCACAAGCATATGTAGATTTAAGCAGAGAATACCTTAAACATTATAGCAGCTAAGTGTTTTTTTAAAAGCAATTCGGTTTGAACCAAAGAATGTTTGTTAAAGAATTTTACCTTGGTTCAGGCAAAACTTTTTTGAAATTGTTGTTGCTTATTTTCAATTCCTTAAATTCGTTTTTATGAAACAGATAAATAAAATATTCTTTCTTTTCTTGTTGAGCTTATCCAGCTTGTTTGCATTTGCACAAAAGCCAGAGATAAAAAGAATTGACCCAAGTTATTGGTGGCACAATTTGGAAACAAGAGAATTGCAATTGTTGGTTTATGGAATCAATGTTGCTTCCTACGAAGCAAAAGTAAAATCTCCAGGAATAGTAATTAGCAAAGTTGAAAAGCTGGCAAACCCAAATTATTTGGTGCTTTACCTGGATTTACAAAACTACCACGAGAAAGAATTTTTGATAGATTTTGTATTTGAAGGAAAAGCTAAAACTGTAAAATACGAACTCAAAACCTTGCAAAAATTGCCGCATCAAATGGAAGCTGCAGATTTTGTTTATTTGGTTTTTCCTGATAGGTTTAGTAGCGGAACTCCTAAAAATGATGCTTCTAAAACCATGCGTGAAAGCACTTGCTCTAGAGATACTTTGGGTGCCAGACATGGTGGCGATTTGCTTGGAATTATTAACCACTTAGATTATATGCAAGATTTGGGAATTACTACTTTATGGTTAAACCCAACCTTGGTAAATGATCAGCCAGCTTATAGTTATCATGGTTATGCTTTAACAGATCATTACTTAACAGATCCACGTTTGGGTACAAATGAGGATTACCAAAAATTGGGTTATGAGCTGCACAAAAGAGGAATGAAATTAATGATGGATTTAGTGCCAAACCATATTGGTAGCAAGCATTGGATGATGTTGGATATGCCCGATCCTTCTTTTGTTAATCAATGGCCAGAATTTACCAGAACCAATTATAGAGCTACCACTCAATTTGATCCACATGCCAGCGAATACGATAAGAAGCGCATGGTAGATGGTTGGTTTGATACCCAAATGCCGGATGTAAATGAAAGAACTCCTTGGGTTGCCAAATACTTAATGCAAAGTTATTTGTGGTGGATTAATTACGCTGGTATTGATGCCTATAGAATTGATACCTATTCGTATAACGATTATGAGTTTATGGATAAATGCATGGCGTATATTCAAAAGGAATATTTAGATTTTTATAGCACAGGAGAAATTTGGGAGCAAGGTGGTGTTTTAAACATGGCTTATTTTACAGAGAAGAATAACTATAAGAAATCACCTTCTAGCAGTCATTTAACTAGTGCAAAAGACTTTCAAATGTATTGGTCGGTATTGGATGCATTAAACAATAAGCCAGAATGGGATAAAGGTTTGGCAAAGATTTATTTTACCCTAACACATGATGGTTTGTACAATAACCCTAACCTAAATTTAACCTTTTTAGATAACCACGATTTGAATCGTTTTTATACCGACATAAAAGAGGATTTTGCTAAATGGAAAATTGGAATGGGGATTTTGTTAACCATGCGCGGTGTGCCAAGCATTTATTATGGAACAGAAATTTTACTAACCAATCCATTGCCACGCACCAACGACGGTCAGATTAGGCAAGACTTCCCGGGTGGATGGCCAACAGATACCATCAATAAATTTACCAAGGAAGGAAGAACTATTCAGGAAAATGAGGCCTATGATTATATCAAGAAATTTGCTCGTTTGCGTCGCGATAATGAAGCATTTAATACAGGTAAATTAATGCAATTTACTCCAGAAGGAAATACATATGTTTATTTTAGGTATACACCAACTGAGTGTTTTATGATAGCTATTAATAGAGGCGAAAAAGAAGAGGTAATTGATACCAAACGCATGCAAGAAAGATTGAATGGCTATGTTTCAGGTAAAGACCATGTGAGTGATGAAGAGCTCAGCGATTTAAAGAAAATTAAATTGGCGCCTAACTCTATTCGAATTATTGAATTGGGGAAATAAGCTCAAATAAAACCCATAAAAAAAGCGCATCGAGTAGCAATTGCTTGATGCGCTTTTTATTTTTATTTGGTTCAAAC
Source organism: Bacteroidia bacterium (assembly GCA_021740845.1). GTDB lineage: Bacteria > Bacteroidota > Bacteroidia > UKL13-3 > UKL13-3 > B1. The sequence goes on along the minus strand of JAIOYZ010000012.1, from coordinate 107,910 downwards.
CGAACCTGAACTATTTTATGATAAACTGCCTACCTGCTTCAAGTGCAATAAATGCGATTTGATAGCACTTACAACTGTAGGAAACTCATTGTATGCAATATTGAAATCTTTGCAAGTTTGCTTCACAATTTTATTTAATTGTGGGTAATGTACATGACTAATTTTAGGGAACAAGTGGTGTTCTACTTGGAAGTTTAGTCCGCCTAATAACCAGCTAACGGCTTTGCTTTTAGTAGCAAAATTAAAAGTGGTATTTAATTGGTGAACTGCCCATGCTGTTTCAATTTTAGTGCTTTCGCCATCGGTATCAATAAAAGGAGCATCTTCAACTACGTGAGCCAATTGAAAAACAACTGCGATTACTAATCCGCAAACAAACACAGTTACTAAATATCCAATTATGGTATTGGCAACGCCTGCAAAAAAGAAAGGTAAAATTAGGAACAAACCCACATAACCAATTTTGGTTCCCCAGAAGGCAATATGCTCAGAGGTTTTCATTTTACGAATAGGAGTAAATTCAGAGATTTTACCTGAGAAATATTTGGTAAAATCGTTTAAGAATACCCAGAACAAGTAGGTTAAGCCATATAAAATCATTCCGTAAACGTGTTGGAATTTATGGAACCAATGTCCAGGCTGAGAAGGATGAACACGAATCCAAGGTTTGATATCGATATCATCATCCATTCCCTCAATATTGGTATAAGAATGGTGGTTGATATTGTGTTTTTGTTTCCACATAAAACTAGAACCACCCATCATATTAAGCGAGTAACTCATCATGTCGTTTACCCATTTTTTCTTGCTATAACTTCCATGAGCACCATCGTGCATTACGTTGAAGCCAATGGCAGCCATATCAAAGCCCATAATGGCGCAAATAAGTATACTCAACCAACCAGATTCTGGTGTAAAGAAAACCAAAGTGGTATAACATGCAACTAAGATGCTAACCAAAATGATGGTTTTAAGGTACAATTTGAAATTTCCGGTATAGGAAATATGTTTCTCCTCAAAATATTGATCAACGCGTTCGCGCAAGGTGTTAAAGAATAAGGCGTTGCTGTTATTGAACGAAATTTTTGCCATGTTTTTTGATTTGGGTCGCAAGATATTTAAAAGTTTGGTTTCCAGAACTGACTTTGAGCAGTTTTTACACATATAGCACATTCCACCCTGATTTTACGCATCTTCGAATTCTAAAAAAAAATTGCAGTGCGGTTTCAAGATGAACAATCCATAAAAGATCTAATCAACCAATTGGTGGATCAGAACAAGCTAAAGCCCAAATTGCTTGAGGCCAAATTAATAGCTGAATGGCCTGTTATTATTGGGGAGCACATTGCAAAATACACAGAGCATATTTCGGTTCATAAAGGAAAATTAACCTTGCAAATTAGTTCGCCTGCTTTGCGCAACGAACTTATGTACCAGCGTAAAGCTATTGCCGAGCGTATCAACAAAGAACTCAACTACGATTTCATCGACGACGTTACTATTAAATAAGTTTGGTTCAGACCGAAATGGGTTTGGCCTTTTTATTTTTCTGTTTGAACCAATATTAACAATGGTTTGAAGGTTATTCTTCTAGATTTTTTTTCTGTCTTTCTTTTGCTTCAAAAAATTATTGTTATTTTGAACCAAACTTACAAACCATGTCGAAACAACTGATAGAATGTGTTCCTAATTTTAGCGAAGGAACTGATTTAGCAATTATTAAGCAGATTACAAATGTTATAGAAGCCGTTGAAGGCGTTATGTTATTGGATGTTGACCCAGGAAAAGCAACCAATAGAACGGTGGTAACTTTTGTAGGCGAACCCAATGTGGTAATAGAAGCGGCATTTCAGGCTATAAAAAAAGCAAGCGAAATTATTGATATGCGCAAGCACAAAGGCGAACATCCTCGTATGGGAGCCACTGATGTTTGTCCGCTTATTCCAGTTAGCGGAATTAGCATGGAAGAAACTGCTGAATATGCTGTTAAATTGGCAAAAAGAGTAGGAGAGGAGTTGAGTATTCCTGCTTATTTATATGAATACGCCCAACCTAATAAGGAAAGAAATAATTTATCTGTAATTCGTGGTGGCGAATACGAAGGATTTTTTGATAAAATTAAATTACCAGAATGGAAGCCAGATTTTGGTCCTGCCGTTTTTAATGAAAAGGCGGGTGCTACTGTAATTGGAGCGCGAGATTTCTTAATTGCTTATAATATTAACCTTAACACAAAATCGGTACGTTTGGCAAATTCTGTTGCTTTTGATGTACGCGAAGCTGGAAGGGTTAAGAGAGAAGGAAATCCTATAACGGGTAAGGTGGTAAAAGATGCCGATGGCAATGATGTGCGCATACCAGGAACCTTGAAATCTTGCAAAGCTATTGGTTGGTTTATTGAAGAATATGGTATTGCTCAAATTAGCATGAACCTAACCAATTATAAAATCACCGCAGTTCATACGGCCTTTGATGAAGTTTGCAAAAGTGCCGAAAGCAGAGGCATGCGCGTAACGGGTTCTGAATTGGTGGGATTAATTCCTTTGGATGCCATGCTAGAAGCGGGAAGACATTATTTGTTAAAGCAAAAGCGTTCTTTAGGTGTAAGCGAAGAAGAGTTAATTGAAATTGCCATAAAATCATTAGGCTTAAATGAATTGGCTGCTTTTGATCCACAACAAAAAATTATTGAATACAAATTGCGCAATGCTCAAAACGAGCGATTGATACGCATGAATTTGGTGGCATTTGCCAATGAAACCGCAAGTGAAAGTCCTGCCCCAGGCGGAGGTTCTATCTCTGCATATGTGGCTAGTTTGGGAGCAGCCTTAGGAACCATGGTTGCCAATTTAAGTGCAGGTAAAAGAGGCTGGGAAGCTCAAACTAATTACTTTAGTGAGTGGGCAGTAAAAGGTCAGCAGATTAAAGATAAATTGCTCAGAGCAGTGGATGAAGATACCGCTGCGTTTAATAAAATTATGGAAGCATTTGGTTTGCCAAAATCTAACGATGCCGAGAAAGCAGCGCGTACAGCAGCCATTGAAGATGCTACTAAATTTGCTTGTGAAGTTCCGTATGCAGTTATGGAAACGGCCTTTGCATCTTTAGAAATGTTGCGAGTAATGGTAGAAAAAGGAAACCCAAACTCCATTACCGATGCAGGCGTGGGTGTTTTGTGTGTTAAGACTGCCGTGAGAGGTGCTTATTTTAATGTTTTGGTAAATGCCAAGGGATTAAAGGATCAGGAATACGCTCAAGTAATTATAAGTAAAGCAAAGAGTTTATTAGAGAAAAATCACCAAGAGGCAGATTCAATAATTGCTTTGGTAGAAGCAGCTATTGCCTAATTAATTTCGGTTTGAACCAAAGCCTATGAAGATAATTAAGAAGCTTATCAGTTTAGCACTTATGATTATTGCTCCTATCATTAGTTGGAGAGCATTTTATGAGTATGTAAATATTACCTATTTGGATAAGAAACCATCGTATCCATTTGGTAAAGAATTGATGAAGCTCCTTCATGTATCTCAAATAGATTATTTATCTACTTATGCCAAAGAATTGCTAACCATTGGTGTAGTTTTTTTAATGGTTAGTGTCATAGCTTACATAAGTATGATGATTAAAGCTTTAATTAATTTGGTATGGTTGGCGTTGATGCTAGGTGTTGGTTATTATGTGTATCAGTTTATGGGGAAATAAGTGTGTTTGAAGAAGGTTTTTGAACTAAATAATTTTCAATTTAGTTTCAGGAATTTCTCCCTCAACACTTATAATCATTCTAAATTAGCATTTGTGAAAACTGTCACATTTAGAATTGTGTTAGAGTATATATTTTCGTTTGAGAATTCAATTAATCTTTAAATCATATGAACAGAAAAAACTTTTTACAAACAATGGGCTTAGGCGCCTTGTCGGCAAGTGTATTGGTAGCTGCTTGTGGTGGTGATGCACCTAAAACAGAAACTGCTCCTGCAGCAGAAGCCACTCCAGAACCAGCAGCAGCAGCAGAACCAGCAGCAGCAGCAGAACCAGCAGCAGCGGCTGCAGATTGCAACGATTTAAGTGGAGTTGCGGAAGCAGATTTGAAGCAAAGAGAATCTTTAAGCTATGTAGTTAAATCTACTGAAGCTGACAAAAATTGCGCTAATTGCCGTTTCATGCAAGTTGGAACTCAAGCAAATGGTTGCAACGGTTGTCAGTTGTTCAAAGGTCCAGTTAACCCAGAAGGTAATTGCAAATCTTGGTTCAAGAAAGACGCTTAATTTCAATTTTAATTAAATAAAAAAGGTCGGTGAACATTGTTCACCGACCTTTTTTGTATCTATAATCCAAATTCCCTTCATAGGTTCATCTAAAACCAACGACCAACGACCAACGACTTTTCTTAATCCACGTTATCGTGCAGGAACGAATTGTTTGTTTTAATTTCTGGTTTGCCGGTATTGTCGTCAAATAAACTTAGTCTGCTTACTTGTGTAGCAGAAGAGTGAGGAATTTCATCTAAGCGCTTTAGTTTTCTTTTGTAAGCAGGCTCTTTTTCCAAATCGCGCAAACCTTGAGGCGTATTGATGCTTATGTTTAAATCCTTTAAGGTCTTAATACGTTGAATATGCTTTTCAATTTTTTTCTCTTGAGCTTCAGAATTGGTATCGTTCATTATATCAAAGATGGGCTGTTGAGTAATTGCTTCTGGCAAATGTTCATGAACCCTTTCTTCAATTTCTTGGTCAATAAAATTTTCCTCATCCAAAATATTTTCAGGAAGGTTTAATTCATCCAACTCATCCATTTCCTCTTCCTCGATGCGTAAATTTAACTCAATTTCATTCGCATCATCTTCAGGCTTTTTTGGCTCAAACCGCTCCTCTTCTAAACTATATTTGGTTGGTTCTGGCAAAATAGATTTGGGTGTGATGGGTTGAACCGAAGGCGATTTTGGTGCTACTTGGCTTGGAGTGATGGTATTGACTTTGTTTTCTACGTTGCCAATAATGATTTTATTTTCTTTAGGAATTGAATCAAAACCAGTAGCAATTAAGGTAACAGAAATGGCTTCTCCCAATGTTTCATCGTAACTGGTACCAATTATCATTTCGGCAGTAAATCCACTTTCTTCTTGAATATAATTATTGATTTCTTCAAATTCACCCATCAATAATTCGTTATCGCCCATAGCAGAGCTAACATTTAGCAAGATGTTTTTAGCGCCTAAAATTCTGCTTTCATTTAATAATGGAGAAGATAAGGCAGCTTTAACAGCGTCAATTGCACGACTTTCGCCACTTGCTTGAGCGGAACCCATTAAGGCAACACCACTAGATTTCATAACGGTTTTTACGTCTTCAAAATCTACGTTAATTTCACCAGGGAATGTAATTACTTCTGCAATACCTTTTGCTGCGGTATTCAAGATTTCATTTGCATGTCCAAATGCTGCACGCATTGGCAAGTTGCCATACATGTCTTTGATTTTATCGTTGCTAATAATTAGCAAGCAATCCACACTATTTTTTAAGGCTTCAATACCTTCCATTGCAAAATCTTTTCTGCGTTTGCCTTCAAAAGAGAATGGGGTGGTTACAATACCAACCGTTAAGATGTCCATTTCTCTAGCTGTTTTGGCAATAATAGGAGCTGCACCAGTTCCTGTTCCACCACCCATTCCAGCAGTGATAAATAGCATTTTGGTATTTACACCTAGAGTGTCAATAATATCTTCAATGGCTTCCATGGCAGAGTTCTTACCTACTTCGGGTTTAGAACCAGCGCCTAGGCCTTGAGTTAAACTTGCGCCTAATTGAATTTTATTAGGAATTGGACTTGCCTCTAATGCTTGCAAATCTGTATTGCAAATAATAAAGTCTACACCTTTAATGCCTTTGGAGAACATATAATTCACCGCATTTCCTCCACCACCACCTACACCCAGCACTTTTATGATGGATGATTTTTCTTTAGGCATGTTGAATTTAAATGAACTTTCCATAATGGTATTTTTATATCGTTTAGAACGATAGGTTTTCTATTTTATTGAATTAAAAATCGTTGAGGTCCTCATCGTCATAAAGCCATTTCTTGCCCTTGTCGAACCAACGTGATAATAAATTACCTTGTTTGATGGCTTCCATTTCCTTTTTTCTTTCCGAAGCATCAGAGATGGCATTTATTTTCTCACTTTCCTCTAAACTCTTAAATCCTTTTAACATTAAGCCAACCCCAGTTGCATAAATAGGGCTCTTAATTTCTTCTACAGCAGTTTTGCCCAAATGCTCGTTGGCGTAGCCAATACGTGTATCTAAACTGGTAACATATTCAACCAATTTATCCAAGTGTTTTAATTGCGAGCCACCACCTGTAATAACGATACCTGCATTTAATTTTTTCTCTAAACCAGAACTCTTTATCTCATATAAAACAGATTCAAAAATCTCTTCAACACGAGCTTGAATTACCATGGCCAAATTCTTTACACTCACTTCCTTTGGAGGGCGGCCGTGGAAACTAGGAATGCAAACAATTTCATTCTCTTTATTTTCATCGGCAAGGGCTGAACCAAATTTTACCTTTAACGCTTCTGCTTGATTTTTCAATACATTACAGCCTTCTTCCACATCTTTGGTAATGATATTTCCACCAAATGGAATAACAGCAGTATGACGAATAAGGCCATTCTTAAAGATTGCGATATCAGTAGTTCCACCGCCAATATCTACCAAGCAAACACCAGCTTCCAATTCTTCTGAAGTAAGAACTGCTTCAGATGAAGAAAGAGGCTCAAGAATTAAATCAGAAACTTCTAAATTGGCTCTATCAACACTTTTGTAAATGTTTTTAATGGCATCTACATTTCCAGTAATTATGTGGAAATTGGAAGATAAGCGAACCCCAGACATACCAATAGGATCAACCACATCACCAATATCATCAACAGTATATTCTTGTGGTAACACATGGATGATTTCATCACCAGGAGCCAAAGCCAATTTATAGGTATCCTTAATTAATCTGGCAACGTCTTCTTTGTTTATCTCTTCGTCGTTTTTGCCTAAACTAATGCTATTGCGGTGTTTAAGACTTTTTATATGTTGCCCAGCAATACCAACATGCACATTACCTATCTCTAAAATTATATTGCTCTTTAGTAGAGATTGTTTGGCTTTTTCAACTGCCTCATTGATGGCTTTAACGGTTTTCTCAATATTGCGAACTTCACCTCTAATTACGCCAAGACTTTCGGCCTTGCCCATTCCCAATACCTCAATTTTGCCATGCTCGTTGCGCTTGCCAACAATGGCACACACCTTAGTGGTACCAATATCTAGCCCTACAATTACATTTGATTCTGCCGACATCTTTTTATTTTTTACTTTTTACAAATCACCTGCCCTTCAAACCTTAGATCTATACTTTTGTATTTGTTCCATCCGGTTCGGTTCAAACCTTCTTGATAAAATACCAATAGTTTTCTGAACTTTTTTTCGGGTTCATTGGCATCACCAAAAACGATAAACTGGCTACCCACAGTTGGGACCAGTATTAATTCATTATCGGCTCTTACAAATATCTGTTCTATTAGTGCCTTATAGAATGGCTGTTTATCAACAAAAGAGGCTATTTTGAACAGTTGGTTTCCTACAAAAGAGTACACTGAATCACCTCGCTCATAGCGTTCAAAAATATTGCCATTGGCTATAGGCACATGTGCTGTAAAGTGCTCTGATAAAGGCATTTTAATACCATATTGATCGATGTAATATTGGGTTCCATCGTACCTAATTACCCTTAGAATGGGTTTTCTTTGTTGAACCTTAATATTAATTTCGCCTTCTAGGTTTCCATAAACCTCCACCGATTCTAACAATGGTTTTTCCTGTAAGCTTTTTTCTAATTTGGGGATATTTAAATCACCCATTTCGCTACCCAATAATTTTTGATTTCGGTTCAAACCGGATTTAATATCTTCTAAAACTCTTTGGCGATTGTAGAAATGAATATCTATTGGATAGATTGAAATAAGAACTTTTTGGCATTTGCCAGAATGAGATTTTGAGTTAGAAAATCCCAATGCAATAAATACCAAAGACAGTATGGAAACCCATAGCAAAATGATGCCAATTTTCTTGGCAGCCTTCATCCATTTGTCTGTCTTTTCGCTCATTTATTCCAGTACTTTTTTTATGGGTTGAACCAAGGCATCAATATCTCCAGCGCCTAAGGTTAAAAATAAGTGAGGCTTAAGCTGGGCAACGGTTTCAAGCAATTGTTCTTTACTAACTAGTTCTTTTTTTGCACAGGTAATATTCTCTAAAAGCATGGAAGAACTTACACCTTCAATTGGTAGTTCTCTGGCTGGATAAATATCCAATAACAAAAGATGATCTACCATACTTAATGCCTTTGCAAAGTCTTCTGCAAAATCTCTGGTACGTGAGAATAAATGCGGTTGAAAAGAAGCCACAAGAGGTAAATTGGGATACATTCTTTTTACAGAACTAATAATTGCCTTTAACTCTTCGGGATGGTGCGCATAATCGTCGATAAAAATTCTATTGGATTCTTTGATGATGTATTCAAACCTTCTTTTAACACCTTTAAAACTTGCTAATGCAGTTCTAAGTTCTGTTTCGCTAACCCCTGCATAAATAGCCGCTGCAGAAGCTGCCACAGCATTTTCTATATTGTGCATTCCTGGTATTCCTAGAGATAAATCAGAAATGATTTTGCTATCAATATTTAAATCAAAAATATGCTCTGCTTCATTTATACGAATATTACTCGCATAAATTTGAGCGCTTTGGTTCAAACCATAAGTTTTGTAATTTACCTTTACCTTAGGAATAATATCCAAGCCTTCTTTTATAAATAAAGTTCCTCCATTCACTAGTTTGTTAGCATATTCCAAAAAGGATTCTTGCATAGCTCCATGTTCTCCATAGATATCTAAATGATCGGCATCGGTGGAGGTGATAACAGAGAGAAAAGGGTGCAAGGTTAAAAAAGAGCGGTCAAATTCATCTGCTTCTACCACTGTAAATTGATCAGCAGCATTCTTAGATTCTGTCTCTGGATGTAAAAGCAAATTAGTTTGGTAATTGCTAGAGATTCCTCCTAAAAAAGCATTGCATTTTACGGCACTTGAAGTTAAAATATGAGCCACCATGGTAGAAGTGGTGGTTTTACCATGTGTGCCTGCAACACCTATTGTTTTGTAGGCTTCGCTCAATATGCCCAGAACCTGTGATCGTTTTTGTATGGTAAATAAATTCGTTTTGAACCAAGCCCATTCTTGATGATCTTTTGGAATAGCTGGTGTTAAAACTACTAATGTATTTTCTTTATTTAAGTGAAGGTTTATAACATAGTTTGGGTCGTCGTGATAATGAATTTGCATGCCTTCCTCACTTAGTTTTTTGGTAAGTGGTGTTTCGGTTTTGTCGTAACCCAAAACTTGCAAGCCAATATGGTTGAAATAGCGAGCAATTGCACTCATTCCTATTCCGCCAATCCCTAAGAAATATGCCGTTTTGATATCTTTTAAATTCATTTTTATTTTCTTAAAGCCAACAATTCTTGAACTATTCTTTGCGCCGCATCTTCAATGGCCATTGATTTTATTTGCACCGCTAAATTTTCCTGTTTTTGTGTATCGTTAAGTAAGGCAATTACACTTGGCACCAAAATAGTTTTTGACTCAGAATCTTTAACCAATATAGCCGCGTTTTTGTCTACCAAAGCCATGGCATTTTTTGTTTGATGATCTTCACTAACATTGGGTGAAGGAACCAAAATTGTAGGCTTACCAACAATGGCCAATTCTGCAATTGAAAGTGCGCCAGCTCTTGATATTACTATATCTGCCGCAGCATAAGCCAAATTCATTTCGTATATAAATGGCGAAACTTTTAAGCAAAAATCCACTGGCATTTGCGATGCTTTTTCGCTTTGAAATAATTTCCCTGTTTGCCAAATAACATTCACATTGGCATCTTTCAAAAGTTCCAAATCTTTTTCAATGCTTTGGTTAATCGTTCTCGCGCCCAAGCTTCCACCAATTATTAATACTGTTTTCCGCGTTGGGTTCAAACCGAAAAATGCTATGCCTTCTGCTCTTTTGTTGCCTGCCTCACAAATATCTGAACGTACTGGATTGCCTGTTTTTACGATCTTATTGGCGGGAAAAAAACGTTCCATATTATCGTAAGCAACGGCAATTTTCTTAACCCTATTTTTTAATATTTTATTGGTAATACCAGCATACGAATTTTGCTCGTGAATCATGCTGGGTATGCCTTTTAAGGTGGCTGCATACATCATTGCCCCGCTTGCATAGCCACCAAAACCAATGGCTAAATCCGGTTTGAACCGATTAATGATTCCCAAAGATTTGAGAACACTTGAAACAACTTTCACAGGGAATAAAAGATTCTTTGCGCTTAAACTTCTTTGCAAGCCGCTTATCCATAATCCTTCAATGGCATATCCAGCTTTTGGAACTTTTTCCATTTCCATTCTATCACTTGCACCAACAAAAAGAAATTCAACATTTCCGTTTAATTCTTTTTGCAATGTTTGTGCAACGGCAATCGCTGGGTAAATATGTCCGCCTGTGCCTCCTCCGCTAATAATTACTTTTAATTTTTCCTTACTCATGGTTAAATTTTTTATGCGGCAATTTTATTTTCTGGTTCATTTGGCTCCTCGGTTTCAACATACCTGCTTACGCTCATTATTAATCCAAAAGCAAAACTGGTAATAATAATTGAGGTTCCACCTTTACTTACTAAAGGCAAGGTTAAACCTGTGTTTGGAACCAAGTTAACAGCAATAGCCATATTAATAAGCGCTTGCATTACCAAGGCAAAACTTAGGCCCACAGCTAGCAGAGCTCCAAATGCTTTTGGACTTTTAAATATTATTCGAAACGCTCGATACATAAAAAATAGGTATAAGAGCATCATAAACAATGCGCCAATAAATCCATATTCTTCGGCAATTATCGCGTAGATAAAATCGGAGTATGCTTGGGGTAAAAAATTTCTTTCAGTGCTACCTCCTGGTCCAACTCCTGCAAATCCACCGTTGGCAATAGCAATTTTTGCATGGTCGTTTTGGTAGGTTTCGTCAGGGTCGTCGGAGGGTTTGTTAAAGTTTTCTATTCGGTGTTTCCAGGTTAAAACACGACCTAAATTCTTAAGGTATTTATCAGGGGTATTGAGTGTTACAAGAATGGCTATAACTAGAACTGCGATTGTTGGTGCGCCTATATAAAAAATATGTTTAATGCTTACTCTTCCCATAAACATAATAACCATACAGGTACTAAATAATACCAATGCGGTTGATAGATTAGAAGGCGCAATTAGCAAACAAGTAACTGCTACATGAATCAAAATGGGCATAAAGCCCTTTTTAAAATCCTTGATATCTTCTTGTCGTAAGGCCAGTTCTCTAGCAACAAATAGGATCAAGGCGACTTTTGCTACATCTGATGTTTGAAAGGTAATGCCTAGAAATGGGATTTTTAACCAGCGTTGGGCATCGTTGTAATTGGAGCCAAAAAACATGGTGAGCACCAATAAAGTATAGGATGTAAATAGTATTATTTTAGAAACTTTGAGGTAGTATTTATAATGAATAGTATGCGTAATTAGCATTATAAAAAAACCTACAACCAGATATGCAAATTGTTGGAAAAGGTAAACTTCTGTTCTTCCTGCTTTCTTCTGATAAGCCAAAGCTCCAGTTGATGAGTAAACGGCAAACAATCCCCAGGCAGATAGCACTAGGATAATGCCCCACATAAACTTATCGCCTCGCGGCCTAATATTTTCCCAACTAAACCAGTTCACTTTTCTCTAACTTTTGTATTTCTTGCCAGGTGGTAAGCAGGCAAAAAATGCGAATTATAAAGACCTAACAGCAGCTTTAAATTGACGACCTCTGTCTTCGTAATTTTTGAATAAATCAAAAGATGCACAAGCAGGTGAAAGCAAAACCGTTTCTCCTGGTTTCGACATTTTTGCTGCCACATGAACTGCTTCTTGCGCGCTTGTAGTATTAAAAATCATGTCGACATCAGTAGAAAATGCTTCATGAATTTTGGTATTGTCTAAGCCAAGGCAAACAATAATGCGCACCTTTGATTTCACCAATTCTTTTAACATCTCGTAATCGTTGCCTTTGTCGATACCACCTACAACCCAAATGGTAGGTTTATCCATACTTTCTAAAGCATACCAAGCAGAATTTACATTGGTTGCTTTTGAGTCGTTGATAAAATCAACACCTCTAATAACAGCAACATGTTCTAAGCGGTGTTCTACATTTTGGAAATCCATTAAGCCCTCACGAATCACATCTTTGCGAATCCCAAGGGAATTAGCCATCATGGCCGCAGCCATGGAGTTGTAGGCATTGTGGCGGCCTCTCAGTGTTAAATCGGTAGTATACATGGTAAATTGATTTGATTGATTTTCGGTTAATTGAATTTTCATTTCTTGATTTTGGATAAATGCGCCAGGTATCATTTCTCTATCGTGTGAGAAGGGAAGTTTTCTGGCATTACCTTCCACCATCTCTATATTAGTAACTGTTAATTCATCGTCGGCGCAATAGATAAATAGGTCGTTCTCATCTTGATTGCGTGTAATTCTAAATTTGGATCGAACATAATTTTGCAGCTCATAGTTGTAGCGGTCCAAATGGTCGGGAGTGATATTGCAGATTACAGCTATGTCTGCCTTGAAATCGTACATATCATCCAACTGAAAACTGCTTATCTCTAAAACAAAATAATCGTAGTTGCCAGTTGCAACCATTCTGCACATGCTAATGCCAATATTGCCTGCAACTGCAACGTTTAACCCTGCTTTCTGAAGCAAATGATAGGTTAATGATGTGGTAGTAGTTTTACCATTTGTACCAGTTATGCAAAGCTTTTTAGCTTGTGTATAGCGAGAGGCAAATTCAATTTCATTGATAATAGGAGTACCCTTTTTCCTTAAGGCTTGTATCAACTCATTTTTTTCTGGAATGCCCGGACTTTTAATAACCTCATCTGCATTTAGAATCAATGATTCTGTGTGTTGGTTTTCCTCGTATGCCGCACCCATTTGATCCAACTCATCCTTGTATTTTTGAGGAATGCTTCCTTTGTCGGAAACAAACACTTCAAAGCCTTTTTGTAAAGCTAGAAGAGCAGCTCCTGTGCCGCTTTCACCACTACCTAATATGACGATTCTCTTAGCCATTTTCCTAGCGAACTTTTAAAGTGATGATGGTAACAATGGCCAATAAAATTCCTATAATCCAGAAGCGGGTTACAATTTTTGATTCGTGAAATCCTTGCTTTTGGTAATGGTGGTGTAGTGGCGACATTAAGAATATTCGCCTTCCTTCACCATATTTTTTTCGCGTGTATTTGAAATACGAAACTTGAATCATTACAGATAAATTTTCTACCAAGAAGATTCCGCAGAGGATAGGAATTAATAGTTCTTTACGAACCATAATTGAAAAGGCAGCGATAATTCCTCCTAAAGCCAAACTGCCGGTATCGCCCATAAATACTTGAGCTGGATAGGCATTGTACCACAAGAAGCCAACACATGCTCCAACCAATGCCCCAGAGAAAATTACCATTTCCTCCAAGTGTGGTATATACATTATGTTTAGGTATTTGGAGAAAATTATATTGCCACTGATATAAGCGAAAATCCCCAGTACGAAAGAGATAATAGCAGAAGTTCCCGCTGCTAATCCATCAATTCCATCTGTAATATTTGCCCCATTGGAAACTGCAGTGATTATAAAAATTACTACCAAGAGATAAATTAGGTAGTTATAATCTTTATAGCTTGAACCTAAAAATTTCAATAAATCGGCATAGTTAAATTCACTTGATTTAAAGAATGGAATAGTGGTGGTGGTTGATTTTTGGTCTTTAACCAACATTAACTCGCCATTGATAACTTGTGGATTTAAGTTTTGCTCTTGAATGAAAGCCTCAGTTACTTCACCTGGTTTATAAAACTCTTTAGTTTTAACATTTTCATTAAAGTACAAAGTAGTGGCTACAATAAATCCTAAACCTACCTGGCCCAAAATTTTGAATCTACCTGCTAAGCCTTCTTTGTTCTTTTTAAATACTTTGATGTAATCGTCTAAGAAACCCACTAATCCTAGCCAAACAGTGGATATCATAATTAAAATTATGTACACATTGTTAATGCGAGCAAACAATAATGTTGGGATTAGAATGGCTGCAAGAATAATTAGACCACCCATTGTAGGTGTTCCTTTTTTCTGCTTTTCTCCCTCTAAACCTAAGTCGCGAATTTCATCACTTACCTGAAGGCTGCGTAGTTTATTAATCAGGGTTTTTCCATATACCATGGAGATTACCAATGATAAAATAATAGCCATGGCAGCACGGAAGGAAATGTATTGAAACATTCCTGCTCCAGGGAAATTGTAATGGCTGTTTAAATAATTAAAAAAGTAGTATAACATAAATCGTTTTCATTGGATCAAGCTTGGAACAATTTGAAAAATTCAGTTAAGATGGCTTTATCATCAAAGGGATGTTTAACGCCTTTTATTTCTTGGTAATTCTCATGACCTTTACCTGCAACTAAAATGATATCGCCAGGTTGGGCATGACTTACCGCTGTTTTAATAGCCTCTTTTCTATCGGTGATACGTAAAGATTTTTTGTAATGAAGCGGCGGAATTCCTTTTGCCATTTCGTCTAAAATTGCTTCAGGTTCTTCGTTGCGTGGATTATCAGATGTTAGGATTACACGAGTACTAAGATTGCATGCTACTTCCGCCATGATTGGGCGTTTGGCAGCATCTCTATTTCCACCACATCCTATAACGGTAATGAGAGATTCATTTCCTGTTCTTACCTCATTAATGGTTTCTAAAACATTTTCTAAGGCATCTGGTGTGTGTGCATAGTCAACAATACCTATGATGCCATTTTCTGAGCGCACATAATCAAAGCGACCTTTTACAGAGCCTAGTTTGCTAAGGTGTTTAATTATTTCTAGTTTGTCCTCACCTAATAATATTGCTGCTCCATAAACCAAAAGCAGGTTATAAGCATTAAAGTTTCCAACTAGTCTGAACCAAGCCTCTTCACCATCTAAGTTTAAAAGCATACCGTTGAAATCGCTTTCCAAAATTTTGGCTTTAAAATCGGCCATGTTTTGAATGCCGTAGGTATACCGAGTTGCTTTGGTATTTTGCAACATTACCAAACCATTCTTATCGTCTTTGTTGGTTAAAGCAAATGCTTCATCATTCACCTCATCAAACAATTTCTTTTTTGCTTTTATATAAGCATCAAATGTTTTGTGGTAATCTAAATGGTCGTGAGTAATATTGGTAAACCCAACTCCTTGAAAATGCAAGCCATAAATTCTGTTTTGGTATATGGCATGCGAACTAGCTTCCATAAAGCAGAAATCACAACCTTTATCTGCCATTACACGCAATAATGCATTGATGCGAATTGAATCAGGAGTAGTATGCGTAGCAGGGATTATCTCATCGTTTATTTGGTTTTGAACTGTAGATAATAAGCCTACAGAATAGCCTAATGAACGAAATAAATTGAATAACAATGTAGCAACAGTTGTCTTTCCATTAGTGCCTGTAATGGCCATTAATTTCAAGTCGCGGCTTGGGTCAGCATAAAAATTCTTAGCCATTAAAGCCATGGCAATGCTAGTATTTGCTACTTTTATAAAGCAAACCTCTGCAGGTAGTGTTGTAGGCAAATCTTCACAAACAATAACCTTACAATTTTTATCAATTACTTGGTTAATAAATGTATGTCCATCTACACTGCTTCCTTTCATAGCAAAGAAAACAGCACCTTCATTTACCTCGCGGGAATCAAAGGTGAGTAAAGAAATTTGCTTTTGGTTTGAACCAATTATTTGCAAGGTTTCTATGCCAGAAAGTATATTTTGTAACGACTGCATTTTTAGCTTAGTTGTAATTGTATATTTTGATATTTTCTTAATGGTGTTCCTGGCGCAATGGATTGTTTTTTTACTTTTCCCATGCCTTGTACTTCTACTTTGATGCCTTTTCTTTCTAAAAGGTAAACGGCATCTTTTGCACCCATTCCTCTTACATCTGGCATCTTGCTTGGAACCATAATTTCTGGTTGCAACGCAATTGAATTGTCTTGTACTTCTCCTTTTACCCAGTCTGTTTCATCCTCATCAATGGAGTCGCTATGGAAATGAGAGGAAAGTCTTACCTGATCCAAAAGCGTTTTAATTTCTTGTTTATCTACCCTTGTAAAATGTGGTAAGTCTTCGGTGTTATTTGGATTGGTAAATTTTAGCTCTCTGTGTAGGTTCAAGGCATTGGCATAAACCATATCGGCTATTTCCTTAAAAACTGGCAAAGCTACCTTTGCGGCATAATAGTTTTCTTTTCTTGGTTGGCTTATTAAAACAAAGCAAGAATATTTAGGATTTTCTGCAGGGAAATAACCGCAAAATGATGCTCTATAACTTTTGCCTCCAGCTAAATAACCTCTCTTATTATTAGCAACAACAGCGGTTCCTGTTTTGCCAGCATACGAATAAAAATCACTTTTTAATGAAGATGCTGTTCCGCGCAGAACAACTCCTTCCATCATGTTTTGCAATTGCTTGGCTACTTCTGGTTTGCAAATTTGTGGGTTCAAAACTACGGTTGGAAACTCTTTTACTACTTTGCCCGATTGAGAAATACGTTTAACCAAAATTGGTTTTACCAAAACACCATTGTTGGCAACAGCATTGTAAATAGAAAGCATTTGAAGTGGTGTAATTTGCAACTCATAACCAATTGCCATATAAGGCAAACTTGTACACGACCAAGACTTATTTTCTGGTCCTTTTACTACGGGAGCACCTACGCCATTAATTTGCAGTTTTAGCTTTTCTGTTAATCCCAAAGCCTTGTAATGCGAATAAATTTTTGAAGGCGATTTAGAATAATGTTGTTGCATTAATTTAGCAAAGGCCACATTAGAAGAATGTTCAAAAGCTTCCTGAACCGTTATAATTCCAGTTCCCAAATGGGAGTCTTTCATAGTTAAGTTGCAAAAGCGTTTTTCGCCATTTTCTGCATCTAATTTGGTTTCAGGTTTTACAAAACCATCTTCTAAAAGAGATAAAGTAGAAACCAGTTTAAAAGTGGAGCCAGGTTCTACGCACTCACCAATAGCATAATTGTATTTTTCTTGGTAATTGCCTTCACTAACACGAGTAAGATTGGCAATAGCTTTTATCTCTCCAGTAGCAACCTCCATAAGAACAACAGTTCCGTATTCTGCATCGTTTTCGATGAGGGTATTTAACAAAGCATTTTCAGAAACATCTTGTAAATTAATATCTATAGTGCTTGTAATATCATTGCCTTGTTGAGCTTCAATCATTAATTCATCATCAATGGGAATCCAGGTGCCTCCAGCAATTCTTTGCATTACTCGTTTACCGCTTTGACCGCTTAGGTACTTATCAAAATAGCCCTCCATGCCTACACGTATAGAGCCACTTTCTTGTTTAAAACCAATTGTTCTTTCTGCCAATAAGCCAAATGGTTTTTCTCTTCTATTGCGTTCGCTTACTAAGAAACCACCTTTGTATTTGCCCATTCTAAACAAAGGCAAAGCCGCCATAGCACGCATTTGCTGGTAGCTTATTTTACGCTTGAATAAGAAATAGCGGTTTCCATCTTTTCTGATTTTTACGAGAGTTCGTTTGTAATCGCTAGCAGATTTATCTTTAAATAAAAGTGATAATCCGTTTGCTAAAGAGTCGATGCTGTTTTGAAATAATTCCTCGTCTTTAAACGCTGCACATTTAGCATCCACGCGTATATCATAAATTGGTAGGGACGTTGCGAGTAAATTTCCATTGCAATCAAAAATATTTCCTCGTACAGCCTCTAATTCAAAAACACGTGTACTCAAGCTATCTGCTAATGCACGCCATTTTTTACCATTTACAAATTGGATATTTGCCAAAGAATAAATTACCATGCCTGCAAAAACAAGCATACCAGAAAACACGATGCTGGTTCGCATCAGTATTGATTTTCTAGAATTGGTATTATTTATCTGCACGATAAGTTATTTTACTTGGCGGGTTTTTTAATTCTTTTATTCCAAAAGGTTGAAGTTTTTTTGCTACAGCAGATTGTTTACTCTCACTCATCAATTCACTCAATTCGCTGATATATTCACTGCGCAAATCCTTCACTTCTCTTGTTAATTTGTCGGTATCACGAATAATTTTCTCTGAGCGGTGACTGTTATAAATAAATAACATCACCAATACACACAGATAAATTAGAAAAGGCAATTGCCTGCGCGCTTGGTCAGGGTTAATGCTAAAATCGAAGTCGGCAAAGCGCTTCACCGTTTCGGTGAGCTTACGCGTTTCCTTGTCAACAGGTTTTTTCTCCGTTGATTCTTCTTCTGTAATGATCTTATTCATTCCCTTAGCTTGCCTTTTCTGCTATTCGTAATTTTGCACTTCTCGACCTCGGATTTATTTCTAATTCTTCATCTGAAGCGGTTACTACTTTTCTGTTTATGGCTTCCATCGGACGATTTAGGTTTCCGTAAAAATCTTTGTCCAATTCGCCATTAAAATTTCCGGAAGCGATAAAGTTTTTTACCAATCTATCTTCCAAGGAATGGTAGCTCATTACTACCAATCTTCCCTCTGGTTTCAATACCTCTGGTACTTGAGATAAGAAGCTTTTTAAAACTTCCATTTCTCGATTTACCTCTATGCGTAAAGCTTGAAATACCTGAGCAAAGAATTTATAATCACCAAATTTTGGGGTATATTTTTTTAATGCTTCCTTTAAATGGCCAACCGTTTTAATAGCTTGAACCGTGCGGTATAGAATAATATCTCTTGCCAATCCTTTTGATTGGTTCAACTCGCCATATTGATAAAAAATATCTGCTAATTGTTTTTCAGAATATTCATTTAATACTACTGCCGCACTAGAGCCAGAAGAAGTGTCCATCCTCATGTCTAAATCAGCTTCATCAAAGCGAAAGGAAAATCCTCTATCTGCTTCATCAAATTGATGAGAGGAAACCCCTAAATCCGCTAAAATTCCATCAACTGGTAAAAGCTCTTGGTATCTTAAATGATTGCCAATAAATTCAAAGTTCTGGTCAATAAAAACCAGTCTTTTATCATTAGGTAAATTTGCTTTTGCATCTTCATCTTGGTCGAACGCTATTAATATACCGTCTTTTCCAAGCGCATTTAATATAGCTCTCGAATGACCGCCACCACCAAAGGTTACATCAACGTATCTGCCAGAAGGATTAATTGCCAAACCTTCTAAGCATTCTTTTAGCATTACAGGAGCATGGTATTTATTTTCCATCTTCATCCTCCTTTTTTCTATTGCTCATAACCTCTTCTGCCAAAGCGCTAAAATCTGAAGGCTCTTCACTCAGCATTTTATCGTATTCTGCCTTATTCCAGATTTCTACCTTGTTTCCATAAGCTAGTAAAACCAGTTCGCCTTTTAATTCGGCAAACTCTTGCAATTGCTTAGGAATCAAAACTCGAGATGCGGCATCCATTTCTAATTTACTAGCACCTCTTAAGAAATACCTTTTAAAGGTTCTTTCTTTTTGAATGTAATCGCTCAGCTTGTCAATCTCGGCAGCAATTAATTTCCACTCATTGCTGGGGTACAAAACGCAGCATTTTTCAAACCCACGGTTTATGAAAAAGGAATCCTTTGCCGCATCGGGCAACTGCTTTTTTAAGGCAGAAGGGATCATTAACCTCCCTTTGGCATCCATTTTACATTCGTATTCTCCGTTAAGTTGCGTCATTGTTAGCGTTGCGCGTTTACCGTGTAAAAGTAGAAACATTTTTCCACTTTTCACCACTTTCTCCCACTTTTGTGGAAAAATCGAACTTTTGCACATTTGCCCCAAATCGAGGAATGGTGCTATTTATCTATGGTTCAGGGTTATTTTAAATATCAAATGCGACTTTTGTAAAAATTGGGGTGTTTACAAGTTCGAGGGGTCATTTAGGTTCAAGCCGAAAAGCTAAAATGCTGATTTACATAAAAAGCTCTTGGGTGTGTGGTAAATTGTGGAGGAGAATTTTAAGGATTCTAAATGCTACTTTTGAAAGCGATGGGTCAAATCAAGAACATAAACTTTCTTCAAATTAGTTTAGCAATTTTCCTTGCGCTAATTCCACTTATACAAATTCATAGTCTGTCTGATCCAACTTTATTAAGTAGGCAATTACTTTATATTGGTTTGGGCATATTTAGCATACTCTTGCTTTGGCTTTTTAAGGCAGAGCTTATTTTCCCTAATTCTAACTTTTTAAGATTTGCATTGATTTCTTGGTTTGCAATCTCAGCATTGAGTTTATTCTATGCATATAACTTTCAAGAAGCCCTATATTCTTTTAGCAAAACCAGTTTGTATATTGCTGGTATTGCATTGTTTGCTGGCTTATTTTATTCTGGTTTGATCCAATTAAGAGCAATAAGTATTGGGTTAATGCTTAGTTCGGGAATTGCCTTATTTTATTTAGGCTTAGAAATTTCAGAAATAACAAGTGGCGGTTTGAACCTATGGAGCCAAAAGAATTTATATGAATTGCATACTGTTTTTGGGCATAAAAATCTTTATTCATCCTTCCAATTATTATGTATTCCATTTCTAATTTATGGAATGCTCAACTTTAAATTAAATGGAAAAATAGTAGCTGGAATAATTTTATTAGCTGTATTAGTTTCCTTGCTATTAATTCAAACAAAAGCAGTTTTACTTGGAATATTTTTAGCCATAACCATGTGCATTCCAATTGCAGGGAAATATCTGTTTCCAAAGAAAAGAAAATGGCTCATAGGCATTTTTATCTTTTATGGATTGGTTCTTATTTTAGGTGTTTTAGTTGTAAATAAATTCCCAGATAAGCTCACTCTTCTTTCGAATAATGATACCGTTAGGGAAAGAATTTTACTGTGGACCAACACCTTTGAAATGATAAGAGAACATCCTTTATTGGGAGTAGGCGCTGGCAATTGGCAAGTGTTTTTTCCTTCTTATGGTTTGGGGGATTTTATGCAAACCAATTATTTGGTAAGCGATGGATACACTACTTTTCAAAGGCCACACAACGATTTCCTTTGGGTATTAAGTGAGTTGGGCATTCTTGGTTTTTTGGCTTATTTGGGTGTTTTTATTTATGCCATTTGGAGCGCCATTCAGGTATTAAAAAGTGAATCTCATATTAAACAAAAGCGTATAGTTTTATTATTTCTGAGCAGCCTTTTGGCTTATATCTTCGTTGGTTTTGTTGATTTCCCCTTAGAAAGAAATGAACATCAACTAGTCCTTGCTATTTTGCTTGGCTTTTTAATTGGTTCAAACCGAAAAGCTACTAATATAGAACCCATTTTTAGAAAATGGCAACTGCTAGTTTTGATGTTACTGTTTTTGTTTAGTGCGGCAATTACTTTGCTTAGACTACCAAATGAACAAAATGCAAAGAAGATTGCCATAGCTCATGCAAGTGGAAATTGGAATGGAATTCTTAAAGCGTATAAAAAAATAAATCCTACTTTTTATACCCTCGATAATTTTTCAATTCCTTGCGTTTGGTATGCAGGTGTGGCTCAATTTTCACTTGGAAATACGGCCTTAGCGAAGCAGTGTTTTGAGCAAGCTTATGCTTTTAATCCATACCAAATTCATGTGCTAAATAATTTGGCAAGCATTAATGAATTGGAAGGAAATCACCAGAAATCCTTGGTGTATTATGATGAACTTTTGCGGATTTCACCTAAACAGCCAGATGCTATTTTAAATAAAAGTGCGGTGCTTTTTAATATGGGTAAGAAAATGGAGGCCATGGAATGTTTGTATCAATTTAAATACGACGAATCCAATACTCAATTTCTACAATACCTCAAATTGATTGGTAAAAATTACCTAATTGAAATGCAAAAATCAGGAAAAGATATTGCTTTGGAGTCTGTTTATGATATTGATTTTATTAAGGATATTTTTAGAGAGAACCAACTAAAAATGCATAAATTTGAAGACCTAGAATTTATTAGAAATGAAAAGAATTAAATTACTATTAGCCCTTTTTATACCATTTGTTAATGGAATTTATGCCCAAAAGACTGCCTTTATTGCCCCAAACAGTGCAAGGCAGGCAGAATCATTGGTAGTTTCTATTACGGGAACCAATACAAATTTTTTGGTGGGTAGCAATACCATGCAATTTTATTATCAAGGTTCACCAACCAACAAGGTTGTTTCTAATAACAATTATAGTACTTCTAATACCCAAATGGTAGCAAACCTTTTTGTACAAGCTTCTGCTAGTATTGGCGCATATACTTATAAGATCACAAATTCATTTGATGGGATAATAAATGGTTCCCAAAATTTTTATGTTATGCCAGATACAGGAACTGCCTCTTTGTTGAGTATAGATCCTTCCGAAGGCATGCAAGGAGAACAATTGCAAGTGCTTATTACAGGGAGAAATACCCATTTTTCTCAAGCTAGTCAGACTAGCCAAATAAATTTCTTGTACAATGGAGTTCTAACCACGGATGTAGTGGCGTTTCCATTTGGAAGCAACGACGATACGCATCTACAAGCTTTTGTAATGGTAAATTCCAATGCTAATTTTGGAGATTATACTTTGCGTGTTACAAATTTGGTAGATGGTCAAATGGATTTGCCAAATGGCTTTAAAGTTGGTTCAGGTAATTCGCCAACCATTGTAAAATTAGATCCAAATATTGGTCATCAAAATGAAACCCTAACAGTTAGTGTGATTGGATCAAGAACCCAATTTTCGCAGGCGAGTCCTACAGCAGCGTTTTTTATATCTGGTAGCCCAACAACTGATATAGAAATTCAGGGATATCAATATATAAATGATAGCAATGTGAGGATGCAAGTTTATATTAGCCCTGGAGCACAAAGAGGCTTTTATGATTTTGCATATTTTGATGGCGTTCGTGTTTTGCAAAAGACCAATAGTTTTGAAGTTACTTGGCCAAATGCCATTGAAGAGAAAGTTAAAAAGGTAAGCTCGATAAAAGTTTATCCAAATCCAACTGCATCAAGCGTGCATATTGAATCAGAAAATAATGCAATAGAAAAAGTTGAAGTTTATGATGGTTTAGGGCGTTTGGTTCAAACCGAATTGCCTGAAAAACCAAATGAAAAGGTGGATTTTGAATTGGGTGATATTAATTTGCCAAACCAATTGGTATTACTTAAAATATACACCTATAAAGGAATTCAATTTTACAAGTTGTTTCATCAATAGATAAGAGATTGAAAGTAAAAACTATTGTCCCTCTTGAAATTTTAGAAATTGAATCGGATAATTATCATCTTTTTGTTTTAGTGAAAATTGGAAGAAGAAATGCCCGTATGTTATTAGATACAGGTGCTTCCAAAACAGCTTTTGATTCCAATCAAATTAAGAAGTTTATTGGTAAAAATGAACCAGAGAATTTGGGTATAAATTCAGTTGGTTTAGGTTCGAACCAAGTCGCTACTCATTTAACTCAATTAACTAGTTTAAAGATTGGAGAAATAGCCCTAAAAAAAGTGGATATAGCTGTTTTAGATCTTGCACATGTAAATGAGGCTTACCAAATTTTGGGTTTTCCAGAAATTGATGGAGTATTGGGTAGCGATATTTTGGTGAAACTTAAGGCTATTATTAATTTAGAAAAATTAGTATTGAAACTAAAATTATAGGAGGTTTAATTTTTACCTGTCTATTTATAATTCTGTCATATTAGGATAGGATTGTCCTTTATTAAATTTCCTTTCAATATATTTGAAAACGAATTGTTTTCCAATCAATTTTTGAATTGTTTAGAACCAATTTCAGGTTTAATTTAAAGAGGAAAATGGGAAATTCTGCAAGGAAAGAACTGGATAAATTACTTAAAAAGGTGCTTGAAAAAGAGGGCCATAATTTAGAAGAATTACAAAAGCTAACTCAAGAGGAATTAGAGGAAGTAAATAGAAATTTTGATACCAATCTGGCAAATCAGAATAAAAGTTATTTCGACCTTGATTTACATAAATTTCAATTAAGTGAATTTGATTTTAAACTGTTTTCTGAAACGGTTGGTGAAGTGTTTTGGTTAAGAGACAAAACTGGCAAAAAGATGTTGTTTGTTAGCCAAGCTTATGAGAAAGTGTTTGGTAAAAGTTGCCAGAGTCTTTATCAAAATCCTAGGTCGTTTTTAGATTGCATTTTACCTGAGGATTTACCAGAGGTATTGGAGAAAATGGCTAAGTTAAATACGGGCGACCCTTTTGAAATTGATTACAGAATAAGAAGAAACAAATCCGATATTGCTTGGATACGTTCCAAAACAAAACCCATTTATGATAATGAAAATAATTTATATGGGTATTCGGGTATAGCAATTGATATTACAGATTTAAAGACCACCGAATTAAAATTAAGAGATGCTAATCGGTTTTTTGAGGAGGCAGGTAATATGACAAGAATTGGGTCTTGGGAATTAATCCCTAAACTCAATAAACTGTATTGGTCGAGAGTAACCAAGGAAATACATGAGGTGTTGCCTGATTACCAACCTCAATTGGAAGAGGCTATCCAGTTTTATGAGCCATCCTTTAGTAAAGATTTAGTTAATAGTGCCATAGAAAAGGCCGTTAATTCAGGTTTGGAATTCGACCATGAGTTGGTAATCATAACTTCCAAAGGAAACAAAAAATGGGTAAGGGCAATTGGAAGGACAGAATTTAAGGATGGTATTTGCGAACGTATTTATGGGACTTTTCAAGATATACAAAATATAAAGCAATACGAGAGAGGCCTTCGAATTGAAAGGGACAGACTTGCCAATGTATTAGAAGGTACCATGGCTGGTACTTGGGAATGGGATATTCTCACTGGTAGAACCATTTTCAATGAAAAGTTGGCAAATATGATTGGTTATACATTGTTGGAGATTAGCCCAACTTCCATTTTAACCTGGGAAAATTTGGTTCATCCCGATGATTTATTAATAGCCCATGCAAACGTAGAAAGTTATTTTAATAAGGAAACTGAGTATTATGAAGCTGAGTTTCGTATGAAACACAAAAATGGAAATTGGATTTGGATTTTAGATAGAGGCAAAGCGTTTAAATGGGACAAGCAGGGGAGACCAACCCTAATGGCGGGAACGCATCAAGATATTACAAAAAGGAAAATAGCAGAGGAGCAATTGAAAAAGTTTTCGGTGGCCATTGAACAAAGTCCAGCTTCAATTGTCATTACAAATAAGTTTGCTGAAATAGAATATGTAAACCCCTATTTCTGCATGATTACTGGTTATTCATTGGATGAAGTATTAGGTAAGAACCCAAGAATTTTAAAATCTGGTGATAAATCAAAGGAAGAATACCAAAAATTATGGGCTAATATTAGATCCGGTAAACCATGGAATGGCGAGTTTAAAAACAAGAAGAAAAACGGAGAGATTTTTTGGGAATCCGCTTCCATTTCTCCAATTAGGGATGCAAATGGTGAAATTAACAATTTCATAGCCGTTAAAGAAGAAATTACCTATAAAAAGAAAATTGAAGAATTGCTTTTGGCCAGCGAGCAGAAATACCGTTCCATTTTTGAGCTATCTCCTTTTGGAATGGCTGCCGTGAAACCCAATGGAAAAATAGAGTTAGTAAATAAAAAGTTAGAGGAGCTAATTGGTTATTCTATTGATGAAATTAAGGATATTCAAAGTTGGATGGAACTTGTTTTTCCAGATGAATCCTACAGAAATCAGGTTAAGGCTCAAAGGGAGCATGATTTTTCTCAAATCTCAACTCTAGGTTTTAGGTCTGAACCTATGGAAATTGAAGTAAGAACCAAATTGGGTGAAAATAAGACTTTTGAATTAACTCATGTGCAAATAGGTGAGTTTCAAATTTCTGTTTTTAATGATATTAGTGAACGAAATTTGCATTTGAAGGCCATTGAAAAACAAAATGGGATTTTAAGGGAAATTTCTTGGATTCAATCTCATGTTGTACGCGCGCCTCTAGCTAGAATGATGGGTTTACTGGAATTTGTTGAAAACAAAGAATACGATTTAATTCCTGAAGCCGATTTGTTAGGACTGTTGCGCGTTTCTATGGACGAGTTGGATGGGCATATCAATGAAATTTCTAAAAAGGCCTATTTAGTAAATTATTTGGCCAATGAGAAAAATCCTAAATAAAAAGGTTCGGTTTGAACCAAAGAAAAGTTTATTCAGCGCTAATTTCTGTTAACACTTCTTCTGGACTTTTACCCAAATTATCCAATGCAAATTGAGCATCTTGCGCCAATTCTCCCTTTGGATATTTTTTCAAAAAGTCCTCATAAAGATTTTTTGCATTTGGCAAATCGTTCAAGTTGTTTTCGTAGGTGTATGCCAACAAAAACATAGCATCCTCAACATGTGCCGACTTTGGGTACTCGTTCAATAATTGATTTAATAGCGTTACTGCATCTTTTGGTTGTTGCAAAACAATGCTTCTTTGTGCTGCCTTAAACAAAAACTCAGGTGTTTTTTCATCGTCAGGATAGGCCTTAGCAAAATCTGTGTAAGCAGTTTTTAATTCTTGCATCAGGGCATCGCTAAAAACACTATCATTTGCCTCTATTGATTTAATATGGTTCAATGCTTTTTCTTTTGGAGATTGACAAGCAGCTAGGACAACTAAGCTTAAGATTAAGAGAGTGAAAATCCTCATATTGGTTTCAAAATTATTTTTGGTGGCGCAATTTAATATTCGTTGCCTATGTTTTAGCATTCTAAAATAGTTTTACAAATATCTTTGGTTCAAACCAAATTAATACTGGCCAGTTCTTAGCATAACCAAAGTGCAAGCTTCTAAAGCTTCAATTCCTGCTTCTTCTAGTTTTTGTTCAAAATCTGGGTTTTCTGTTCCAGGATTAAATACCACTCGTTTGGGTTTCAATGCCAAAATTTTTGGAATATATGTATCTTGATTTTGTGGCCCAACATACAATGTAACTGTATCAAAAGTTTCGCCCTCTGGCCAAATGGTTTCTATAGATTTTCCTTGAATAGACCCAGCTTTTAGTCCAAAAGGATAAACCTCGTGGTGATATTCAGCTAACATAACGCTGGCTTTATAGGCATATCTTTCTGGCTTTTCTGAGGCGCCAACTACTAATGTTTTTTTCATTTTGTTAGTGCAAAGTAAATGCTAAACCATACAATAGAAAAGACTTTTTATTCTTATTATCGCATTTCAATTCAACGAGGAATTTATTCTATAAAATGCCTGCCTCTAAATTTCCAACTCCAAACTATCAATCATTTCTTTAAGTTCATTTGGTTTAAGGTCTTCCTTTTCTCCTTTATCATATACAGTTAATAAATACACAGATTCAGTTTCGACGTACAAATAGTTAATAACCCTTGCGCCGCCACTTTTGCCTTTGCCTTTACTTTTAATTGCTAAACGAATCTTGTAACAATTATTACCGATGAAAGTGCCACTTTCAGGATCCTCAATTATTTGCAAAATCAGTTCAGCAAATTCATTTCTCAGTGAAGGGAATTTTTTAGCTAATCTCTTGAATTCCTTTTCAAATCGGTGTGTAGGAAAAATGCTATAACTCATTTAAAAGTTCTTGAGCAGTTTTCAATTTTATTTTGCCTTGTTTATGTAATCGAACTTCTTCAGCTGCTTCTTTGAGATTATCCCATAATTCAATAGCAGCGCCTGTCATTGGCTTTGCATTTTTTACAAATGAAAGGCTTTTTAAAACTTTCATCCCAAAATTTACTTCATTATCTGGTATTTCAATTACTACTTTCATGTTTAAAAAAATTATAGCAAATGCCAAAGCATTTATTGTTTGAACCTTAATATCCTATTTCAAAACAAAGATAATAAGAATAGAAAAGACTTTTTATTCTTATTTTCGCGGCCTATTTAGGAGGAGAATTACAAATGAAAATCAGTTATAATTGGCTTAAAGATTTTATAGATACAGAAGCAAGTGCTGAAGAAATTGGTGCATTATTAACCAATTCTGGCTTAGAGGTAGAAGATATTTCTACCCATTATTCCATTGATGGTGGTTTAGAAGGCATAATCATTGGCGAGGTTTTATCTGCCGAAAAACATCCCAATGCCGATAAATTAAGAGTTTGTCAGGTTAATTTAGGTTCAACAAAAAAACAAATTGTTTGCGGTGCGCCCAATGTAGCGGCCGGACAAAAAGTATTGGTGGCTACTGTGGGTTGCACGGTTCATCCTAGCAAAGGCGAACCTTTCACAATCAATAAAGCCAAAATTAGAGGCGAAGTAAGCGAGGGAATGATTTGCGCCGAAGACGAATTGAGCTTAGGTGAAAGTCATGACGGTATTTTGGTTTTGCCAGAACATTACGAAGTTGGCAAGCCTGCTACAGATTATTTCCCAATTTATGCGGATCAAATTTTGGAAATTGGTTTAACTGCCAATAGGGGCGATGCTACCAGTCATTATGGGGTTGCCAGAGATTTGTATGCTTTAGGTATTAAGAAAAAGAGAACCGTTTTACCAGCCTTAATTTTGGGTCAGAACGAAAACCCTTTTAAAGTTACACTTGAGAAAAATGCGGGATGTTTGCGCTATAGTGGTTTGCAAATTAATAATATCACCGTTAAACCTTCTCCAGATTGGTTGCAAAATAGGTTAAGAGCCATCGGACTTTCGCCTATAAATAATATTGTGGATGCTACTAATTACATCATGCATAGCATTGGCCAACCTTTGCATGCCTTTGATGAGGCAGAAGTTGCAGGACATCAAATTATTGTTCGTACGGCAAAAGAAAATGAGCGCTTGGTTACTTTGGATCAAACCGAAAGAAGAATGAAAGGCCATGAGTGCTTAATTTGCGATGCCGTGAGGCCGCTAGCAATTGCTGGTGTTTTTGGTGGCTTGCATTCTGGAATTAGCGCCGAAACAAAAAATATTTTTATTGAATCTGCTTATTTCGAAAGTTCGGTGGTTAGAAAATCTGCCAAAGCACACGGCTTAAATACGGATGCAAGTTTTAGATTTGAGCGCGGCACTGATCCAAATATCACTTTTGAAGCTTTGCACGATGTGGCTGCTTTGATTTTGGATATTGCGGGTGGCTATTTGCCTAGCCCAATTATTGATGTATACCCAAATCCAATTGAATATAGAAAAATTGTTTTTTCACCAATAAAATCAAATGAACTAATTGGTCAAGAAATTCCATTGGATACCCAAAGAAAGATTTTAACAGATTTGCAAATTGCTATCCATGAGTATAGCGATGACAATTGGGAATTAAACGTGCCGCCTTACCGTGTAGATGTTGAAAGAGCCATAGATATTACAGAAGAAATTTTAAGAATTTACGGTTTGAACCAAATAAAAATGGGTCATGAGATAAAATCAGCAATGACTTTTAGCGCGGCAGAGTTTGGTTTGAACCTAAAGAATAATTTGGCCGATTTTCTGAGTAATAAAGGATTTTACGAAATAGCCAGCAATTCTTTAACTCGCTCCTCTCTATATTCAGAAACTCAATTGGATCAAGCCGTAAAATTATTGAACCCCTTGAGCCAAGAGTTGGATATAATGCGCATTGACATGCTTTATAGCATGTTGGAAGCAGTACAATACAACAATAATCGTAAGAGTCAGGATTTGAGGTTTTATGAAATTGGAAAAACCTATACGCTCAATGGTGATGGCTCAGAATTGAATAATTACAAGGAGCAAAAACACATAACACTAGGTTTATTGGGAAGAAAAAATCCGGAGAGTTGGAATAATCCTAAAACCGAATTTGGTTATTTTAGCTTGAAGAATGAGGTAGAATTGGTTTTGAGAAAAGCGGGCATTACCAATTTGCAATTTAGCTTTGAAGCTGATGAGCGTTTTGAGCATGCTACGCAAATCTTAGTAAAGAAAAAAGTTATTGGAGTAATGGGAAGTGTTACACCTAAACTTGCTAAAAAATACGATATTGATAAAGCCTTTTGGTATGCAGATTTGGATTTAGATGCTTTGACCCAATTGGCAAAAGAGGTTAAGTTTAAATTGAAACCTGTATCGGTTTTTCCGGCTGTAAGAAGAGATTTGGCAATGGTTTTGGATCAACCAATTACTTATTTGCAATTAGAGAAAATTGCAATGAAAACTGCGCCAAACCTAATTAAGCAAATGGGAGTTTTTGATGTTTACCAAGGCGATAAAATTGCAGAAGGAAAGAAATCTTATGCATTGAGTTTTGTATTGCAAGACGAAAGCAAAACGCTTACCGATGTGGAAATTGAAGAGGTGATGAGAAACTTGGTTCAAAACTTTTCTAAAGAAACGGGCGCCCAATTAAGAGGCTAGAAAATGACTACCAAAGAAAAGATTTCGCTGATTCATTTGAAGGTAAAAGCCCTTTTAATGAAGGTAAATAGCTTAGAAAATGAGCTTCAGGAAGCGGCTTTGGTTCAGCAAAAACTAGGAAAAAGGGTGGAAGAATTAACAAAAACGATTGAAATATTAGAAGATAAGAATAAAATTAGTAAACTTGCTGATGGAATTCATTTAGGGAAGCAAGACATAACGGAAGTGAAATTAACCATTAATCGTTATGTACGCGAAATAGATGAATGCCTAAAGTTGTTAAACCAATTACCTAACAACAATTGAACGAGCTTTCTATCAATATCCATATAGCTGGCAGGGTTTATCCCCTCACAGTGCATTCAAATGAAGAAATTAATTTGAGGGCAGCTGGTAAACTCATACAGGATAAATTGCAGGATTACAGTAAGCAATTTAACCTTCGCGATCAACAAGATGCATTGGCTATGCTGGCCATTGAGATTGCAAATGAGAACCTCGCACTTAAGAGGCAAATAGCCCAAAGTGCTCAGGATACAGAAAAAGAACTGGATGAAATAAACCAGTTATTAAAGCAAGTTCAATTGTAAATGGAGTTGGGTTTAACAGGAAACATAAATTAGTTAAACCAATGGATTATTTAGTTATTATTATTGCCATGTTGGCACTTGGCGCCGGCGCAGCGATTATGTGGGTTGTGAACAATAACCTGCTTAAATCAAAGTCGGTGCAAATCATTAAGGAGGCAGAAGAGAAAGCCGAAATAATGAAAAAAGACAGAATGCTTGAAGCCAAAGAAAAGTTTCTTCAACTAAAAGCTGAGCACGAAAAAGAAGTGAACTCACGCAACGCTCAGATTTTAAAAGAAGAAAATAAGATTAAGCAACAAGAGAATAGTCTTAAACAAAAATTAGAAAATGCCCAAAGAAAAGATTCGGAGCTAGATTCTATTAAACAATCGCTTGAAAAGCAATTGGGCGCCGTTGCCTTGAAAAGAGAAGAAGCTGATAAAGCACTTCACAATCAAGTTAAGCAATTGGAGAAAATTGCAGGATTAACA
This sequence comes from Bacteroidia bacterium, assembly GCA_021740845.1. Taxonomy (GTDB): domain Bacteria; phylum Bacteroidota; class Bacteroidia; order UKL13-3; family UKL13-3; genus B1. The sequence goes on along the minus strand of JAIOYZ010000012.1, from coordinate 76,378 downwards.
GCCGATGAAGCTAAAAAGCAATTGGTAGAAGCTTTACATGAAGAAGCAAGATCTGAAGCATTATCTTATGTGAAAGACATTACGGATGAAGCCAAATTAACGGCTGCTAAAGAAGCCAAGAAAATTATCCTTAGCACCATTCAACGTACCGCTGCAGAACATGCTATCGAAAATTCGGTGAGTGTTTTCAATATTGAAAGCGATGAGTTGAAAGGTAGAATTATTGGTAGAGAAGGAAGAAATATCCGTGCCTTAGAAGCCGCAACTGGAGTTGAATTTATTGTAGACGATACCCCAGAAGCTATTATACTTTCTTGTTTTGATCCAATTAGAAGAGAGATTGCTCGTTTGGCAATGCACCGCTTGGTTACAGACGGAAGGATTCACCCAGCACGCATTGAAGAAGTAGTTGCCAAAACCAAAAAACAAATTGAAGAAGAGATTGTAGAAATTGGTGAGCGTACTTGTATTGATTTACAAATTCATGGATTGCATCCTGAATTGGTTCGCATGGTTGGTAGAATGCGTTACAGAAGTTCATACGGACAAAATCTTTTGCAACACTCTCGTGAGGTAGCCAACCTATGTGCTACAATGGCTGCAGAGTTTGGGTTAAATGTGAAGTTGGCTAAACGTGCAGGATTATTACACGATATTGGTAAAGTTCCAGACGACGATGCAGAAACTCCACATGCATTGTTAGGTATGAAGTTAGCTGAGAAGTACAAAGAACATCCAGAAGTGGTAAATGCAATTGGCGCGCATCACGATGAAGTAGAAATGACTTCTATACTTTCTCCTATTATCCAAGCTTGTGATGCTATTAGTGGTTCTCGCCCGGGTGCACGTAGAGAAGATACCGAAAACTACATGAAGCGTTTGAAAAACTTGGAGAATATTGCTTTAAGTTACCCTGGAGTAGAGAAGGCATTTGCCATCCAAGCAGGGAGAGAGTTACGCGTTATGGTAGAATCAGAAAAAGTAACCGACGATCAAGCAGATTTAATGTCGATTGACATGAGCCAACGCATTCAAAAAGAAATGACCTACCCTGGTCAGATTAAGATTACTGTTATTAGAGAAAAGCGTAGCGTTAATTTCGCTAAGTAAGTCCATGGTCTATGGACCAACCATAGTTTTTTTTAAAGCCTGCTTAAGAGATTGAGCAGGCTTTTTTGTTCAAGTGGATTTTGAAGAAAAATTTGCTTCTATAGTGAGAACTCTATTTCAAATGAGCCTGTCGAATGTCCCGGTCACTGAGCCTGTCGAAGTGATGTGCCGGGTTGAGCACAATCACCCCTTTTCACAAAACGCAATTCCATCCATTGAAGCTGACTTCCAAAAGCTCAGCCACCCGATTCCTAATTCCTGTGCAAACCTACGTAGGAGAGCTTAGTCGAACCTAGTCGATGGTAGGTGAACATATTTAACTGGTAGGTGAGCTTAGTCGAACCTAATGCGCCTCTAACCAATTTTCTCCAATACCAACCTCTGCAACAACTGGAGTAAGTAATTCCATAGCAGCTTCCATGTTTTTTATTACCAAAGGTTTCAATAATTCTATTTCATCTTTGTGGGCATCAAATACCAATTCGTCATGCACCTGCAAAATCATTTTAGATTTTATAATTCCATTGGCTGGATCTTTTAATGCATTGTGAATTTTTATCATGGCCAATTTTATCATATCAGCAGCGCTTCCTTGAATGGGTGCATTGATAGCATTTCGTTCTGCAAATCCGCGAACCGTAAAATTAGCAGAATTGATATCGCGCAAATACCTCCTTCTTCCCAGTAAAGTTTCTACGTAACCATGCTCTTTTGCAAAATTAATGGTGGTATCCATATAGGTTTTTATACCAGGATAAGCCTTAAAATAATCCTCAATAATTTGCGCGGCTTCCTTTCTACCGATACCTAAATTTTGGCTCAAACCGAAAGCAGATTGGCCGTAAATAATACCAAAGTTTACTGCTTTAGCACGCCTTCTTTCGTCGGAAGTAACTGCCTCTAATTCTTTGCCAAAAACCTTGGCTGCCGTGGCTTGATGGATATCGTGTTTGTTTTTAAATGCCTCAATCATGGCTTCTTCTTTTGCCACAGATGCAATGATGCGCAATTCTATTTGTGAGTAATCTGCACTCAACAAAAGATAGTCTTCATTTCTAGGAATAAAGGCTTTTCTTACTTCCTTACCTTTATCTGTTTTAATTGGAATATTCTGCAAATTTGGATTGGTAGAACTCAATCTGCCTGTTGCTGCAACTGCTTGGTTAAAGCTGGTATGAACTCTTCCTGTTAAAGGGTTTATCATTGTTGGCAAAGCATCTACATAGGTAGATTTTAGCTTCTGAAACTGCCTAACCAATAAGATTTTTTGAATGATCTCATGTTCACCCAATCCCTGTAAAACATCTTCTCCTGTTTGGTACTGACCCGTTTTTGTCTTCTTCGCTTTTGGGTCTAATTTTAAGTGATCAAACAATACTTCACCTAATTGTTTGGGAGAAGAAATATTGAATTTTACTCCCGCTAAAACAAGAATATCTTTTTCTAATTGAGTTAACTCTGTTTCTAATTCTTTGGAATAATCGTTTAAGAAACCTTCATTAATTTTTATTCCTTCAATTTCCATATCACTCAAAACATCAATCAATGGAATCTCTAAATCATGAAAGAGTTTTTCTGCATTTTTTTCCTTTAATTCTGGGGCCAATTTTTCTTTCAACTGATAGGTAATATCAGCATCTTCGGCGGCGTATTCTTTTATTTTATCCAAAGAAACATCGCGCATGCTCAATTGATTTTTACCTTTTTTGCCAATCAGCGTTTCTATACTTACGGGTTCGTAATTCAGGTAAATTCCACTTAAATAATCCATTCCATGCCTAAGGTCGGGTTCAATTAAATAATGCGCCAACATGGTATCAAAAACAGGACCTTTAAGTGTGAACCCATAGCGTTTAATTATGTTTAAATCGTATTTAACATTCTGGCCAATCTTAACAATTTCTGCATGAATAAAAATTGGTTCAAACAGACCTAAAATAGACTTTGCCTCATCAAAGTTGCTAGGAAAAGGAATATAATAAGCATGGTGATTTTTGTAGGCAAAAGACAAACCCACAATATCAGCTTCTGTACTTTCTAATTGAGAGGTTTCGGTATCAAAACAAACTTCTTTTTGCTGCAATAAAATTTCTAATGCGGCCAAACAAGCTTCCTTATTTTCTAAAACTTCATAAACATGTTGGGTATTGGAAATGGTATTTTTAGGTACGCTACTTTCCTCTGCAATTTCATTGCTTACAATATCCTCATTTTTTGTTTGTATGGCACCTTGGTTAAACAAATCAAAACCACCTGAAGCAGCTTGAGTTACTGGAGCAGCTTGAGATTGAGCTGGAGTATTTCCTTGTTCTAAAACTCGTTTGATAAGGGTTTTAAACTCTAATTCTGCAAACAATTTTTCGGTTGCTTCTTTATCGGGTTCTTCTAAAATTAAAGCTTGTTCATCAAACTCTATGGGCACATTGATATCAATTGTTGCAAGTCTTTTAGAAAGTAATGCTTGTTCTTTATTGTTTTCTACATTCTCTTTTTGCTTGCCTTTTAACTCATGAGTATGTGCCAACAAACCTTCAATGCTGCCATATTTTTGAACCAATAATTTGGATGTTTTTTCGCCCACACCCGGAACTCCCGGAATATTATCTACCGCATCGCCCCATAATCCTAAAATATCTATAACTTGAGATACATCGCTAATTTCCCATTTCTTTAAAACCTCTGGAACACCCATTATTTCTATGTCGTTACCCATTCTGGCAGGTTTATAAACATAAATATCTTCCTCAACCAACTGCGCAAAATCTTTATCGGGCGTCATCATATACACTTTAAATCCTGCGGCTTTTGCTTTCTTGGCAAGGGTTCCAATTATATCATCTGCCTCATAACCGGGCATAATTAAAAGTGGAATTCTTAAAGCTTCAGTTACTTGCCTAATAAAAGGCAATGCATTGGATATTCCTTCTGGCATTTCCTCGCGATGTGCCTTGTATGCTTCGTATTCTATATGTCGTGCTGTGGGTTCTGATGTATCAAATGAAACACCAATATGCGTTGGTTTTTCTCTTTTAAGTAAATCTAAAATGGTAGTTACATATCCAAAAATAGCGGAGGTATTAAAGCCATAACTGGTTACACGTGGGTTCTGACTAAAAGCAAAATATGCCCGATACACCAAAGCCATTCCGTCTAATAAAAATAATTTCTTTTCCTGCATGCGTGCAAGATAAGAATTGAAGCATAGAAATAGAAAGCCATTCTTGGTTCAAACCGCTAAAATAATTTCATGCTTTGCTATAAGGCAGTTAAAGGTTCGGTTTGAACCAAACGCCGTTTTCAGTAATTTTTGATTTTTATTCAAGTGTCATAAAGTTGTCAAAGGAAAAATCTCTGACAACTCATGCAAAACTTTTGGTGATTTACTAGTAATTAATCCCAAACGCTATGAACCTTTTTAATTCTTCAAAAAACAACTTGGATGAGTTGGTATTTGAACAACGCAACAAAGCATATGGCGCTTATGCCATCCGTAAGGCTTATCCAGATCATGTAAATAAGAGCATGATAATTACACTTTCTCCAATGCTTATTACTTTATTGGGTGCCTTCATTTGGAATTATTTTCACCCTATCAAAATTCAAGATTTCATTCAGCCAAGTATTCCTGTTGTAAAGCCACCCATAACAGATGTGGTTGATTTAGGTGGAGGATTTACCATTATGTTAGAAAATGCAGATGCAGGATTTAGAATTGTGGTGGATAAAAAAGTTCCCCCTGTGGTGAAGAAAAAGGAAGTGGTAAAGCCAATTGAAAATCCTAATCATGCTGTGCTTTCTAGTGGTATTAATTTGCCTAATTTACCCAATTTAGGAACCATGGGCTTAATAGGTTCTGGTGGGATTGGAGGCAATACTGGCGGCGTTGGAATTTCTGGTGGTGGCGAGCCAACAATAATCGAATTTACTGCAGAGGTAATGCCAGAATTTCCTGGTGGAACCGATGCTATGTATAAATATATAAGAGAGAATTTGAACTACCCAAGAGTAGCGATTGAAAATACTGTTGAAGGAAAAGTAATGATCTCATTTGTGATAATGCCCGATGGAAAAGTGCAAATGGGAAATATTGAAAAAGGCATTGGTTTTGGCTGTGATGAAGAAGCTCTTAGAGTTGTAAACAACATGCCTACCTGGAAACCAGCAGAACAAAATGGAAGAAATGTTCCAATTAGAATGTTCTTACCTTTTGTATTTAAAACAGTGCAGTAGAGGTAGGAGTCTTTGGTCTTTTGTCGTTAGTCTTTGGGGAGGTTTTGCCTGAGTTGAATTTTCTCTCATCAAGTGAGTGAAGTCCATGGTCGATGGTCCATAGTTTTTATCATGCCAAAGCTGAGTTTAGATGCTTCAAATTCGATTAGAATTTTAAACTCGTGGATGATTCTACTATACTTTATGGACCATCGACTATCGACAAAAATATCATCCCTAAAGGCAAATTTTTACTAACGACCAAAGACAAGCGACCAAAGACCAAATTCCCCTCCAAGCACATTTTACAAATACGTTTTTGATTCCATGAATGTTTGTGCTTACTTCGCCCAAACATGAACAGAAACCTAACAGATGGACTAAACTTTCTCTCCAAGCTCAATGCAAGGAGAATTGGGAATGCCATCCAATTATATACAAGTTACTTATTATCCAGAGCCATGCGCAAACCCATTCATTGGGGAATGCCTGTGGTTATGGAGATTGAACCTACCACCAGTTGTAATCTTAGATGTCCTCAATGCCCCAGTGGATTGCGCGAGTTTTCGAGAAATACAGGCATGTTAGATTTGCCATTATACAAAAAGACCATCGACGAATTGCATGAAGATTTGGTTTATTTGATATTGTACTTTCAAGGCGAACCTTTTTTAAACAAGCAGTTTTTGGAATTTGTAAAGTATGCTTCTTCTAAAAATATTTATACTGCAACCTCCAGCAATGCACATTATTTTACAGACGAAATGGCCAAAGCAACCATTGAATCTGGTTTGGATAGGTTAATAGTTTCCATAGATGGAATTACACAAGAAACCTACGAGAAGTATAGAAAAGGTGGTAACCTAGAAAAGGTCATGGAAGGAACCAAGAACTTGGTGAAATGGAAGAAGAAACTAGGTAAACAAACTCCGCATATCATTTGGCAGTTTATTGCATTTAAACACAACGAACACCAAATTCCAGAACTTAAAAGAATTGCCAATGAGATTGGTGTAGATGAGCTAGGAATTAAAACCGCACAGATTTACGATTACCAAAATACGGATGAGCTAATTCCTGAAAACGAAGAATTGAGTAGGTATAAAAAGACAGAAAAAGGCTACGAAATAAAGAATGAATTGCTGAACCAATGCTGGCGATTGTGGCGCGGAAGTGTAGTAACTTGGGATGGTTTAGTTGTCCCTTGCTGCTTTGATAAAGATGCCACACATCGCTTTGGAGATATTAGTCAAGACAGTTTTGAAAAGGTTTGGCACGGTGCGGCATACAACGGTTTTCGCTCAGCTATTTTGCGTTCAAGAAAAGAAATTGATATCTGCACCAATTGCACAGAAGGCACCAAAGTTTGGGCTTAGTTTTCTTGGTTAATTATTTCTCGTAAAAGGATATTCCAACTCTATTTATGTGTTCTATCAAATCTTCATTTTCAATTTGATGAAATATCGATAAATCCACCATTTCTGGTAAATACAGCTCCTCAATTTGATTGGAAATTTGATTTAATAATTTGTGGTTTAAGTTTTCTCCTATCAAGGTTAAATCAATATCAGAGCCTTTCTTGTAATTTCCTTTGGCCCTTGAGCCATATAGAATGGCTTTTTCTATTTCTGGAAAGGAGCCAAAAATGGCTTTAATTTTTACGATTGATGGAGTGCTTAAGCCAAGATTCATCTCTGATTCCTTAGGTAGTTTTTGCAATAAAATCCAAATCGGTTTTCAATGAAACAAATAAATCATAGTAGGTAGATAAAATATTTGCAGCTATTTGGTCTGCTATTTCTTCATTATAACTATGGGATGTTCTATTTCTATCCTGAAGCATTTGCATCCAATTTTCTCCATCCTTGATTAAGCCACGGTTAAAAGCCAGTTGAAGAGTATCCCTGCTTCCTTGTATGCCAGTCTCACCTTGATTTTCATAAAAATCTTTCATGCAATTCCATGCCAATTCATAGGTGTATTCAAATGCTTTAATTAATCCTTGCTCCTCTAAATGATTAAGTGAATTTGCTTTTTCATAAAACTGAGTTAGCTGAGCCAATGCTTTAGAATAATTTGAAAGTCGTTGTTTCCACCGAATGTCCATTTGATTTGGTTTTTCAGATTTATTTTTTAAAAATTAAATAGCCGTTACCCGTGTAATCTGTGGCAAGGCGTTTTTAATTCCACTTTCTATTCCCGCTTTCATGGTCATAGAACTCATGCTACAATTGCTACAATTGCCAACCAAACGGAGTTTCACTTCCATATCGTCTGTTAATTCAACCAATTCTACATCGCCACCGTCTGCTTGCAAAAATGGACGCATTCCGTTCAAAGCAATTTCAATTTTATCTATTATCTCTTGGTTCATTGTCTTCGAAAATAGGGTTTTTCTATCGTCTATTGGTGTAAAAAATCAAAGCCAAAGTATAAAACAAATTTCCTTGCTCTAAACCTTGGCTTTGGTTCAAACCGAAATTAACTACTAGCCTTGTGCAGCAGGAGCCTCAACAGGATTGGCATTTAATACTGCAATTTGTTGAGCCACTTTTTCGGCAATATCATAAAATACTTTTTGTATTGGCGTTCCATCTACAGTTGCTGCAGGTACGCCTTTATCACCACCTTCTCTTACACCCATAAAAATTGGAACTTCACCTAAGAAAGGCACATCCAATTCGTTGGCCATGGTTTTTCCGCCACCGTTGCCAAAAATATAATATTTGTTTTCTGGCAATTCTGCCGGAGTAAAGTAGGCCATGTTTTCTACTACACCCAAAATTGGAACTTTCATGGGCGTCATGGCAAACATGGTAGCTGCTTTGTATGCATCTGCCAAAGCAACTGCCTGTGGAGTGGTTACCATTACCACACCAGTTAGAGGAACTACTTGCAACATGGTTAAATGAATATCGCCTGTTCCTGGAGGTAAATCCAAAATTAAATAATCTAATTCACCCCAATCGGTATCGTTTACAAACTGGCGCAAAGCAGATGAAACCATTGGTCCGCGCCAAACTACAGCTTGCTCGGGTTTTATTAAGAAGCCAATGGAAAGCAATTTTACGCCGTGCTTTTCAATTGGAACCATCAACTCTTTGCCATCTACATTTCGCATCAAAGGTTGTTCGTTCATTACACCAAACATCATGGGTACAGACGGACCATGAATATCGGCATCTAGTAAACCAACTTTAGCTCCTTTTTGAGCCAAAGCAACTGCCAAATTACTGGCCACACTAGATTTACCAACTCCACCTTTTCCGCTTGCTACTGCAATAATATTTTTAACAGAAGGCAAGGTTAATTTATCGCTTCTATTGCTGGTAACATTGGCCGCCATTTCTATTTTTATTATGGCTTGATCCGACACCAATTTATGAATAGCCTCGATGCAATCTTTCTCAATTTTATCCTTTAAAGGACAAGCAGGAGTGGTTAACATTACTTTGAAACTAACTTCGTTGCCGTTAATCTCTATGTCTTGTATCATATTAAGTGTAACAAGATCTTTCTTTAAATCAGGTTCTTGTACAGTACTTAATGCTTTTAGAATATCATTCTTTTCCATGGGCGCAATTTAAGGCAGATTTACTAATTCTCATTCTACATAAATTTTATAGGATTTTCTAGCCTAAAAATCATTGTAAATTTTGGGACAAATAAATAGTCCTATCTTCTTGTAATCAATTGTTTACTTTTATTCTGTTTGAACCAAAACCTTTCTTTTTATTGATAAGAATCAGTCTTTATGAGCCACTAATTGGATGAGCTTGAAATTGGTATTATTAATAGACAACGCACTAACTTGCTTGCCTGTTTTTGCTAATACCAAAAAAATTATGTGGCCATTCGTATTCGATTAAACTAAAATTGAAGTGAGGAAAAGGCAATATCTTTCATTCAAATTATGTAAATTTATTTCCCCAATTAGAATCACTACCCAATTAAACAAATTATTATGAAAGGAAATCTATTATTTTTTGCTTGTATTGTTTTCATTCTTGTTAGTTGCCGTAGAGATTTGGATTGCCCTGAGGATGACATATATAGATATCAATTTGTTGAAGAGGACACCAATGTATTGTTTTATGCCATTCATGATACAATTACTTTTGTAAATCAAAACTTTGATGAAATTACATTTGTTTGTACTGATAAAAAGTATGGAACCTATTCAACTGTTGAATATGATGGACTTAGTGATTGCGGACATCGAACTTTATATGTTTCTGACAGGATTGAATTTGTATTTAAACCTTATGGAAACTCTCACAAATTTGTGTATACGATCACCGCGGATAAAAATTTTATAACTTCTCCAGAAAACAAAATGTTTTTCGATGAGGATTTAATTTTTATAGCCAATTCTCGATGGTCTGGTGCTAAAAATACCGACTCAATATTATTTAACGGGAATTATTTAGGAGGTTTCCCTCTTTATTATTTTAAAAATGTTCTTTTAAATCTAGATTATGGTTTGATAAAGTTTAAGGATAAAAACGAAAATATATGGACATTAAAAGAAAAAAAGTAATTGAACTAGCATGCTTCAGTTTAAACTAAAATTGAAGAGAGGAAAAGGCAATATCTTTCATTCAAATTATGTAAATTCATTTCCCCAAATAAAATCATTACCCAATTAAACAAATTACTTATGAAAGGAAATCTATTGTTTTTTGCTTGTATTTTTATCCTTATGGTTAGTTGCCGTAAAGATTTGGATTGCCCTGAGGATGACATATACAGTTACCCATTTGTTGAGGGGGACACAAATGTTTTTCTTTACGCTATTCATGATACAATTACTTTTGTAAATAAAAATTTTGATGAAATTACATTTGTTTGTTCTGATAAAAAGTATGGAACCTATTCAACTGGTGGATATGATGGACTTAGTGATTGCCAACATCGAACTTTATATGTCTCTGACAGGATTGAATTTGTATTTAAACCTTATGGGAACTCTCACAAATTTGAATATTCGGTTACCAAGACCAAATACGATCCTTTTCCAGAAACTATTATGTATTTTAATGAGGATATTATTTTTAGAGTCTTTACTCGGGGGGAAAATCCTAAATATTCTGACTCAATTTTATATAACGGGAATTATTTAGGAGGCGCCTATGTTGACAAAGACCACATAGTACTTGTAAATATTGATTATGGTTTAATAAAATTTAAAGATAAAAACGAAAATTTATGGATATTAAAAGAAAAGAAGTAATTGGATTTGCATTTTTCCGATTAAACTAAAATTGAAGAGAGGAAAAGGCAATATCTTTCATCAAATTATGTAAATTTATTTCCCCAATTAAAATCACTACCCAATTAAATATGAAGTTTACTTTTTGGTTACTACCAATTTTGTTAGCCTTTTCATGCAAGAAAGATAAGGTGAGTGAAAACAATGTGCAGCAACATGAAGGAAGTGGTGTATTACTTGGGGTCACTGGAGGATGTGTGAGATTTATATATGTTACCAGTGGACTAGAATTTATAGATTATAGTAATCACGAACTTTGGAGAAAATCTAAAGACAGTATAATTACTTCAACTAGGTTGGATACTATTTTTAATTATTTGTTTGATACAACAAATGTGAAATTTAAATATGGAGATTCGATTTCATTTGTTTTTCGAGAGGATATCGATCAACTAGGTATGTGTTTTTATGATGGTTCTTGGATAAATTATTACCCAAATGTATTTATTACCCAGATAAAAAAGCTAAAATGAGAATAAAACCCCAATGGGCGCAAGCAATGTCTAAGTCCGACTATAAAAATAGCTTACCTATACTCGTACTCTTTTGTCTAGCATTTTTTTCATGCCGCAAGGAAATTACAAAATGTCCTGAAATGATTACTACTTACAAATATTTAACTCCAGTATCCATTGAGAGGACACGCTATTTTACCGACCCAGCTTTTGACACTATAAAATTTAAAAGTAATAAAGGAGATACCTTAATTTTTGTAAAGACAGATTGTGATTCCGTTTGGTTTGATGAATATAAATCATGGAATAATCCAGCTTGTGGCCCCTATGAAAACGTGAAGAATTTGCAAATTACCAATACCTATAAAACCATTAAGGGTGAAGGGATTTTTAAGGTGAAACATTCGGTGAGTATAGGAAATTACCAGGAGTATGTAATAGAAATATTTTTCCAAATGCATCATTTTTATTTTTATGAAATCAATTTTAATGCAAAATTTTATTCTTTATATTTTGGAGATTTCGTTTTGGGAAATAAGGCATTTTCTCAGGTTTTTTATGCATATCCAGATTACATAAACATTGAAACAAAAGGTTACATGGCACCTGATTTTGGATTAATTGCTGTTTTTGAAAGCAGTGATAGCACAATGTATGAAACTTTAAACTAGTTAACAATGAATATGTTTTTGTTAGTTTATATAATATCCTTTTGTAGTTATTTTGTGTTTGCTCGGCCCGAAGAATTGTTAATACGAAGACATATAATTCTGGTAGGAAACTACGGACATCCATATGCCAACTATACATTTGTTGAAGGGGATTCCAATTTATTAATTTATGCAATTATATACTGCTCATGAAATCAATACTTGCAAAAAATAGTTTACCTATACTCGTACTCTTTTGTCTAGCATTTTTTTCATGCCGCAAGGAGATTACAAAATGTGCTGAAATGATTACTACTTACAAATATTTAACTCCAGTATCCATTGAGAGGACACGCTATTTTACCGACCCAGCTTTTGACACTATAAAATTTAAAAGTAATAAAGGAGATACCTTAATTTTTGTGAAGACAGATTGTGATTCCGTTTGGTTCGATGAATATAAATCATGGAATAATCCAGCTTGTGGCCCCTATGAAAACGTGAAGAATTTGCAAATTACCAATACCTATAAAACCATTAAGGGTGAAGGGATTTTTAAGGTGAAGCATTCGGTGAGGGCAAAATTACTTATTGATTTGAATGCACAAGATTATGTTATTGAAATTATGTTTTTAGGAAATCACTTCTACTTTTTTGAAGAAACCTTTTACGATAATACTTATGAACATTATATTGGAGATACTGCGGTAGGTGATACAATCTTTTCGAATTCATTCTTTGAATATTCCAATTTTGACATTGAGTCTAAAGTAATTGGAGTTATGGTACCTAATTTGGGAATAATAACCATTCGAGATAGTTTGAATTTAGTTTATTTTGAATTGATCAAATAAATCCAAATGAGAAAAGTAATTCGTTTATTAATGGCACAAAATTGTAATTGCAAATCATCTAGCAAGGCACCAAAGGAATTGACCATTGGAAGTTTTGAACCAAATGGCCGCATTTCAATAGGGCATCCTTATTCTACGTTTAATACGGTTGATTGTTAAAAATAAAAGGAGTGATACAAATAATTAAACTTTTCCCGTTTTGGCAAAAAATTATTGTCTTTAGCTTAGCTTTGATTTAATTTAATACTGAATCCTTCCATTCCTTATTTCGGTTTGGTATTTTTTCATTTCATCCTAAATATTCTACGTTTGGTCCATTAAAGAAATGAAAAGATAGCCTAAGTGCTCATTTTTGTTTCCTAAATTTACAACAATGAAACGAATTTTATTTAGCAGTTTATTAATATTAGTCGGTTTTTTGGTTCAAGCCCAAGACTTTACCCAAGTGGTTAGAGGTACCGTAATCGACCAAGAAACCAAACAACCTTTAATTGGCGCCACTGTTTTAGTAATTAACGATACCAAAACCTTTGGTGCTTCCACCGATGAAAATGGAAAATTTAAAATTGAAAAAGTTAGCCTAGGAAGAAAAACAGTGCGTATTACTTATATCGGTTACGAAGACAAAACCCTTTCTGATATAATTGTGAATTCTGCCAAAGAAGTGGTTTTAAATATTGAAATGGTAGAGAAAGTAATGCGTGCCAATGAGGTGGTAATTTCTGCCAAAAGCAACCAAGCTAAAACCAATAACGATTTGGTTTTGGTGAGTGGTCGCTCCTTTACCATTGATCAATCGCAGCGCTACGCAGGCGGTTTTGGCGACCCAAGTAGAATGGCCTCCAATTTTGCCGGAGTTGCTGGCGGTGGTAACGACCAAAGAAACGATATCATTATTAGAGGAAACTCGCCAATGGGTTTGTTATGGCGCTTTGAAGGTGCTGATATTCCTAATCCAAATCATTTTGGTAGTCAAGGTGCCAATGGTGGTCCGGTGAGTATTTTAAACAATAATATGTTGGCCAATTCAGATTTTATGACGGGTGCATTTCCTGCAGAATATGGCAATGCCAACTCAGGTGTTTTTGATTTAAAAATGCGAACAGGAAACAACGAGAAAAGAGAGTTTATTAGTCAGATAGGTTTTGCTGGTTTGGAGCTATTGGCAGAAGGTCCTATCAACAAAAAAACAGGCTCCTCTTATATTGCCAGTTATAGGTATTCAACCCTTAGTTTTTTTGATGCCATGGGAATTCAATTTGGCAATTCAGGTATTCCTAAATACCAAGATTTATCCTTTAAATTTAATTTCCCTAAAACCAAGCTTGGTTCAGTTAGTTTCTTTGGAATGGGCGGTATTAGTTCTACCCAATTATTAGATAGCAAAAAGGAAGGGGAGGAGCGCAGCAATTTAGCCTTTGCCCAAGATGTAGATTTTAGTAGTAGAATGGGTGTTATTGGTTTTAGTCATTCGTACCAGCTAAGCAAAAAATCGTATATCAAATCTGTATTAACGGCTTCTGGAGAATCTAATAATGCCAGGGTAGATACCTTAGACAATAACAATAACAAATTCTATTTCTTGAATAGATATACTCAAAACGATAGGATCAGCCTACATACTTTTTTTAACCAAAAATTGAATGCACAACATTCCTTTAAAATTGGTGTAATAGCGAGCAATTTAGGTGGTAATATGAACGATAGTCTTTGGGTAACTGGCCTTAATGGATATTATACCCGTTTAGATTTTAAAGAGAGAACTTTCTTAACCCAAAGCTATGTAAATTATAACTACCGTTATACAGAGAATTTAACTTTTAATGCAGGTTTGCATGTTAATTATTTGCATTTAAATCAAACGTATTCTGTTGATCCAAGAGCAAGTATTCGTTACCAAATTTCACCAAAAAATTCCATAAGCTTTGGGTATGGTAAGCATGGTCAAATGCAACCTTTACTAACTTATTTTACCCAAACTTTAATTGATACCCCCAATTTGGTTTATGCGCAAACCAATAAGAATGTAAAGATGAGTCAGGCCAACCATTTTGTAATTGGCTACGATTGGATGATGACAGAAAATACGCGTGTGAAAGTAGAAACATATTACCAAAGATTAAATAGCGTACCGGTAACTAGCAATGCATCTTTTTTCTCTACAGTTAATTTTGGCGCCGACTTTATTCCAGTTTACGAAGATAGTTTAGTAAATAAGGGCAAAGGCTATAACTATGGTTTAGAAATTACCTTAGAGCGTTTCTTTAGCAAAGGTTTGTATTATTTAGTAACCGGTTCTTTTTACCAAAGTAAATACCAAGGTAGCGATGAAGTATGGAGAAATACAGCGTTCAACGGAAATTTTGTTATGAATGGTTTGGCAGGAAAAGAATGGAAAGTTGGTTCAAATAGAAACAATGTATTGGCTCTAAATTTAAAGGTAACTTATAGCGGAGGACGTAGATTTATTCCTATTGACCAAACCGCTTCTATTGCAAAAGGAGATGTAGTTTATGATTATGCTAAAGCATATCAAGATAGACAGCAAGATTTTTTTAGAACGGATATCAAGATTAGTTTTAAGAAAAATAGCAAGCGGTTTACCCAAGAGTGGGCATTGGATATTCAAAATGTTTTCAATACTCAAAATGTGTTGAACCAAACCTGGAATCCTAGAACAGGAACCTTGGATACCAATTACCAAATAGGTTTATTCCCTGTGCCTTTTTACCGTATTTATTTCTAACATTGTGTTTCTAAATTATTGCCATGCCAAAATTATTTGATACAAAAGATTTGCTTATACGCCATCTAATAATTTTGGCATTGGCAATTTTCTTCTCTATAGCCTTTGCTTCCGATGCAGAAGAGGCCGCCGCTAATATTGGTCTTGGACAAAAAATACTATTTCAATTTATTTTTATTGCTGTAATCTGGAATGGAAATATTGCTTTGGTAGAATATTCTCCCTACCCAAATTGGAGTTGGGAAACCAATGCTAAAAAGAAGATTATTTATACAGGAATTGTTGCCATGTTTTGGCCCGCATTGGTCAATTACTTTTTCAATAGTGTGATGTATCCAATCATCATGAGAAAAGTTTGTGATTTAGGTTCAAGACAAAACATAACCTTCTTAGTGGTTTCAATTAGCATAACACTTTTTATAAATGCTGTTTTTGTTGCCATAGAATTTTTTAACCACTGGCGAAAATCAATTACCGAAAAAGAGGCTTTAAAAAGAAGTACGCTAACTGCCGAATTTGAAAGTTTGAAGAGTCAAGTAAATCCTCATTTTTTATTCAATTCATTGAATACTTTAAGCAGTTTAATAGAAGAAAATCCTAAGCTTGCTACAGATTTTGTTCAGCAATTGGCAAGTGTTTACAGGTATTTGCTTTCTCAAAACGACAAAGAAACGGTTAGCTTAGGAGAGGAACTTGATTTTATGAAGAGCTATGTTTTTTTGAACCAAATAAGGTTTGGAGATAATTTAAAAGTAGAGGTTTCGGTAGCCGATAATTTATTAAACAAAGACATTGTTACTTTAACTCTTCAGATATTATTAGAAAATGCCATCAAGCACAATGTTATTAGTAGGGATAAGCCGCTAACTATAAACATTGAGGCCTTTGCCGATAGACTCTGTGTGCGCAATAATTTACAAGCAAAAACACAGCTTACTCCTACTAACGGAATTGGTTTAAGCAATATTAAAAATAGATACCATTTCCTAAGCAATCAAGAGGTGTTAATTCGCCAATCTCAAACGCATTTTGAAGTTTGTGTTCCTTTAATTTAATCAACATGAGAATCTGTATTGTAGAAGATGAAATTCCTGCGCTAAAGCGAATGATTAAATTGGTTCAAGAAATTGACCCAGAAATAGAAATTGTTGCCCATGCAGATAGTATTAGCAGTGCGGTAAATATGTTTCAAAACCATCCAAGCATTGATTTGGCTTTGATGGATATTGAATTAGCAGATGGACAAAGTTTCGAGATTTTTAATCAGGTTGCCATTTCTTGCCCCATAATTTTTACTACCGCTTACGATGAATTTGCCTTGAAAGCTTTCAAAGTAAATAGCATTGATTATTTGTTAAAACCCATTGACCCCAATGAATTAAAAAGTGCTTTGCAAAAGTTTAAGTTGAGGCATGGTAATTCAAACCAAGTAAACATAGAGCAATTGTTACATGCTTTAAGGCCCGGTTTGAACCAAACGTATAAGCAAAGGTTTTTAGTGAAATTAGGTCAGAAATTAATCAGCATTTCTACTAAAGATATCGCTTATTTTATGGCTGCCGATAAAATGGTTTATCTGGTTTCTTTAGAAGGTAAAAAATTTGTGGTGGATCATTCTATTGAAGAACTTTCTAAAATGCTCAACCCTGCGAATTTTTTTCATATAAACAGACAGGTGCTTGCCAATTTGGAAGCTATAGAAACCGTGAGTTCTTATTTTAATGGAAAGCTCAAAATTCAGTTAAAACCGCCTATGGATGAGGAGGTTTTGGTGAGCAGAGATAAGGCCGCAGATTTTAAGAATTGGCTGAATAGCTAAGTGTTGATTATATAGGTTTACAATTCTCCAATTTAATTGGTGGTTTCTTGTCAATTATTTATTTAATTGCAGGTATGGAAAGCCGCCTTAGATTTATTTGCCTTATTTGGACAGTTTATTTTCAGGTAAAGCGTCCGCTTACTTTTTACCCAAACTAAATTCTCTGCAAAATGAAGGTAAGCCTATTAAACCCTAATAATTACAAGAAAAGTGTTTGGAATGGTGGTCATACCACCGAGCTTTTTATCTTCCCTAAAGAGTCGAGTTATCAAGAAAGAAATTTTCAAATTCGTATAAGCGTAGCTCAGGTAAAAGATCCCAAATCCCAGTTTACGCATTTACCGGGCATTCAAAGAAATTTACTCCTACTCGAAGGATGTCTTCTTCTTTCGGTTCAAACCAAAGGCGAACAATTGGTATTGCCTGGCGATGAAATTTCTTTTGATGGTGGAACTAATATTGAATGCAAAGGAAAAGGAACCGATTTTAATGTAATGACAAATGGAAATCAATTGGTTTCTTGTCAATACCAAAAAATTGAAACAGGTGAACGATTACAATTGGATCAAAGCAATGCTGGGCAACTCTTGTTTTTTTATGTGCACGATGGAAGCATTGTAGTTTCAATTAACGATAGAGAATACCAGTTAAAACAAGAAATGAGTTTGATGGTTGATACTTTAAACGAAGAGGTAAATATCTTTTTGTATGCAACCCATACCACCCATTTAGTTTTGGCAGAAGTGCTAAGATAAGAGAACTAGTAATGACTCTAAAATTATTCGAATCCTTTACAGAACAACAGCTGGAACACAAAGCAAAATTGATGAAGGTTTTGCAAGAATATTTGCCCAATAATTCTGTTGAGCTTTGTTCTGAATTAATAATGTTTTACAGATTGCATTTGCATATTGAGGTAGAGCGCAAAGGCCGCTATGGCGATTATATGCCTCATAGCGGAAAAGGTTCTCGCATTTCTATCAACCATAATTTAAGTCGGTTTGAGTTTTTAATAACTTTTGTTCATGAGTTAGCGCACCACACTACTTTTGTTAAATACGGCAATAACCACGATGCACATGGAGTGGAGTGGAAGAACGAATTTAAAATCTGTATGCGACCTTTTTTTGAATTGGAAATTTTCCCCTACGATTTAAAAGCTACCTTGGCAAAGCACATGCAAAACCCAAAGTATTCGCAATCTGCAGATGTAAAATTGCTCCAAGTATTGCGCAAATACGACGATAGGAAAACGCATATTCTTACACTCTCTCAATTGGAAGATGGAGATGTTTTTAAGATGAAAAACGAGAAGCATGTTTTGAAAAAAATCAAAAAACTTAGAACCTATATTTTATGCGAAACCTTAGATGGTCAATGGAAATACAGGGTTCATGCCATGGTGGAAGTGCAGAAAATACAAACTAGCTAAAACAAAAATTTGGTTCAAACCGAATTGTTTTGAACCAAATTTTAGATGTAAAATAATTTTTTATAAAGTAATAGGGAAACTCATTTCTTTTCCGTCGCGCAGAATGATTACTTGAGTTGCAGTTCCTTTTTCAAATTTGCCTAAAGTGCTCATATAATCTTCCATTCCGCCAATTGTATAGTCCCCCAATTTTATAATGATATCACCTCTTTTTAAACCAGCTATTGCGGCAGGTCTTCCGTCTGTTGTGCCATCAATTTTTAAGCCTTTACCTTCAAATAAATAATCTGGCATAATGCCTAAAGTGACTTTAAAATTAGTTTTTGTAGCTTCATTTTCTTTGGTTTTAGTGAATGCTAATTTGGGTTGTTTGTCCAATTTTCCTACCAAGGAATAAATGTATTTTATTACTTTTAAGCTTCCATCAAAATTAATCAACTCCCAATCGTCGCTAGGTTTGTGGTAATCTGCATGGTTGCCGGTAAAGAAATGCAAAACAGGTACGCCTACATTATAGAAACTTGTATGGTCGCTAGCACCGGTTCCACTTGGGTCGTATTTTACTTTTATGGGATCTATAGAAATAGTTGGCAGAATGCTATCCCATCTTGGCGAAGTGCCGGTTCCACTAATAGAAAACATGTTTTTTACGGTATCTAATCTTCCTACCATGTCCATATTAATCATATAATCTATTTGAGCCAAAGGAATGGTTGGATGATCAACAAAATAATGTGAACCCAATAAACCTTCTTCTTCTCCGCTAAAGGCAATGAATAAATAATTGTGAGCTCTAAAAGGAGATTTTTGTAATAACTCTGCCAATTCTAATAATGCTGCGGTTCCACTGGCATTGTCATCAGCACCATTGTGAATTTGAAGCTTTTCATTCTGTTCTTTTCTATAGGTTGAACCACCTAGCTCATTATAACCTAAATGATCGTAATGCGCTCCAACAACCACGGTATAAGCAGATTTATTATTGATATAACCAATTACATTATGACCTTCCAATTCAAAGCTTGCGGTATCCACTTGAATACTCGCCTTTGCATTTACAAAGTTGATGGAATCATAACCTGCTTGTTTGCCTAAGAAATAAATGGGAACACTTTTAAATGGTGCCTTAACAATTGGTTTAAAATCGGGTTCAAGAATTTCATTGTTATTATTTACAATTATAATTCCTGCTGCTCCTTTATGAATTGCACTATCAATTTTTGCTTCCAAAGCACCATAAGCGCCAAGTGCAGAATGTGGGTTATTGTATTCGGGCTGACCCAAACGCATAACCACAATTTTGCCTTTTACACTTTTGATATTTGCATAATCATTTACACCTAAACTAGGAGCCTCGATGCCATAATTTACCCAAACACATTTTGCCTCTACTTTGCCAGGTTTGCTATAAGATAAAGGAAAGTTTTTAGAAGGATTAATCTTGTCGAAATGGTTGTCGCCACTTTTATTGGAGATTTCTAGAGTAGCATTTTTACAAGAAACTTTTTTGAGTTTAAACGATTGTACGAAACCATTTTCTCCCTTTGGCAAAATGTTTAAGGATTGAAAATTTTCTATAATAAAATCGTAGGCAATTTTTTCTCCTCTACTACCAATCAGACGGCCTTCCATATGGTCATCAGCTAAGTATCCTAAATTGTGTTCCAAAGAAATAAGAATATCTTTCTCTGATTTAGGTAAGGTTTGGGCAGATAATTTCCCTGCAAGAGGCGAAATTAATAAGGCTAAAGCAATTGCTTTATTTAAAAAAGATTTCATATATAAGTTTGATAAAAACTAGAGAAGCGAAAGTAGCAAAAACCATTCGAATAACTTGCTGTGAAGTTTTTTGAGAAACCCTAACTCCAATAGGTGCAAAAATGAATGTGCTAATTATTAAGGGCAATACCACCGGCAAAACAATATAACCAATTTGATAATCGCTAATGTATTGAGCAGGTTTATCAGATAGGTTATAAATGCCTAAAACTATTGCAAACAAAGGAATAACTCCATTAGATATGGAGCTTGCCTTTTTAATATTTTGCTTCATTATGTCTGTAAAGGAAGGAGTCATAATTACACCACCACCTAATCCAGAAAAGGCTGTTACAATCCCAGCAAAAAAACCTGTTACCTGGTAATGCCAAGCTGGTGATTCTGGCTGACCTTCATAGTTTTTAGCTTTGGTGGCAAACATTCTAAAAACAATAATAAAAAGCATGCTGGCAAAAACGTAGTTGAAAGTGGTTTTGGAATACCAAGTTCCTGTTTTAATAAGATAGGTAATAATAAATGCCGTTACCATTCCGGGTAATGCAGTTTGTAGTATTTGCTTTGGAAAGAAATTGCCAACTTTATATTGGTTATAACTAGAAACACTTCCCGAAAAAATGATGGTAAAAAGCGAATTGGCCAAAATTCCTTTCACCAGCATATCGTTGTGCATCCCCGATTTTTGAAGAAAATAATCTAAAACAGGTATGTAAACAATACCGCCACCTACTCCTAAAAAGCCAGAAATAAAAGCACCTAGTGAGCCAAACAGAGCAATAATTACATAATCTAATAGTTCCAATTGGTTTTATTTTTTGCTTGGAAGTGGCGCTAATACTTGATTAAATTGGGTTGGGTTGCCAAACAATCTCAAGGATTCAATGATATCTTTATCATGTGCAAAAGAAGCCTCAATTCTACCTTTTTGGTAATAATATCTGCGCACAATTTCCTCTTCAATCAAACTAATAATCTCCACTTTGTTTTTATCCAAATCAGCTAATTTATCATGCTTCAATTGTTTTTTCATGGTTTCATAGCTTTCCTTAATAGCTTCAAAGTAGTTTTCTTTTTCTGCCTTTTTCTTTAATTCCTCTAATTCCTTTTCGGTTTGTGTGCTATAATCTACATCCTGCGTTTGAACATATTTTTTGAAATTTTCAAATTCCTCATTGCTTAAAATGAATGCTTTAGGGTCGCCAATACTATCATGCTTGTTTCTAAAATCTGTTGCAAAATCAAAAATAATTAGCTTAGCAAGTAAACTTTGAGTTAGCTGCGATAGAGGTTCAATTTCAATTTTTACGTCGGGATCAATTCCTCCGCCATCAAATACTTTTCTTCCGTTTTTGGTTTTAAATTCTTTTTTCAACGAATCTGGAACAGAACCTACACTACCGTCTTCATTTCTATGGCTATAATCCAAAGCCTGTATGCATCTGCCGCTTGGAGTATGGTATTTGGCCGTTGTTATTTTTATTTGGGTATTGTAGTTTAATGGTCGGGTGCTTTGAACCAAACCTTTTCCAAAACTCCTTTGCCCAATTACAATTCCTCGGTCTAAATCTTGTATGGTACCAGAAACAATTTCTGAAGCAGAAGCAGATCCTCTATTCACTAAGACAGTTAATGGAATGGTAGCATCCGTAACGGGCATGCTGGTTTCGTAGCTTTTATCCCACTCACTAACTTTCCCTTTCGTAAATACTACTTGTTTGCCTTGAGGTACAAATACATTCACAATATTTACAGCTTCGTGCAACAAACCACCTGGGTTTCCTCTTAAATCTAAAATTACCTGTTTTATGTTTTGCTTTTTTAGAGCCAACAAAGCCTCGCGAACTTCTTTACCTGCATCTTGAGTAAATCCAGTTAGTTTAATATATCCTGTTTCTGGATTAATTAACCCGTAATAAGGAACGTTTTTAACTTTAATTTCCTCTCTTACCAAAGTCTTATTCATCTCCACTCCATTGCGCTTAATTACAATGTTTACGCTAGAGCCAGGCTGACCTTTTAATAATTTGCTTACGTCTGAAGTGCTTTTGTTTTTTATATCATTACCTTCAACTTTAACTAATAAGTCTCCTGCTCGCAAATCCGCCTTTTGTGCCGGGTAGCCTTCATATGGATCGGTAATCACTACATAATCGCCCTTTTGAACAATTTGGGAGCCTACACCACCATATTGGCCCGTCATCTGAAAACGGAAATCTTCAGCTTCTGCTTCACTAATAAAATTGGTATAAGGATCTAATGTCCTTAGCATTTCATCAATAGCTTTCTTGTTTAGCTTGCCAGCATCTATATCATCTACATAATAGGTGTTAATTTCTCTGAAAACGGATGCATAAAGCTCTAAGTTTTTAGAGATTTCAAAATAATTATCTGCTGCAGTAAAAGAAAAGAGGCCAATACCAGCAACTATTAATAGGTAATACCAGCGAATTTTTTTTGTAAGTATCTTCATTTTGGGTGGAATTTAGTGGATACTCCTGAAAACGCATCAACCAATTATAAAATTTTATAAGAATAGGAGTAGTTGCTCAAGCTTTACCTAAGCGGTAAAATCAGCTATGGAACGGGATCGTGGCCATGGCCGCCCCACGGATGGCACCTTCCAATTCTTTTTACTCCAAGCCAAATCCCCCTTAATACTCCATGTTTTTCTATTGCCTCAACAGTATATTCTGAGCAAGTTGGAGTATACCTACATGCATTAGGAAGTAAAGGAGAAATAAGTCCTTGATACAACTTAATGAGTAGGAGGAAGGGTGCTTGTATTATTTTTTTGTAATTCAAGGAGTAATTTATTGATTGCTTTTTGAAATAGGGGAGTATGTAAATGAAAGTCTAAAGTTTCAGAACCCACAAAATTAATAGAAAGCGCTAGGTTCAAACCGTTTTTACTTAAATAAGTTACTAACGGAGTTTTGTTGAGCCGATAGAGTTCTTTTAACAATCGCTTTCTTCTATTTCTGTCAACTGCAGATTTCAATTTCTTCTTCGAACTAATAAACAAAACAGAACAATTGCCTAGAGAATTTGGTTCAAGCCAAACCCAAGAAAACCTAAATGGGTAAGCAATAATTGCCTTGCTGGCCTTGCCAAAAAGCGAGTCAATGGTTTTCTTGGCTCGCACCCGTTCAACTTTTAATAATCCGTTAGGTGCCATTTCGTTTTGAACCAATTTTTGTTGGTTTTCAATTTTAAAATAGAAAAATACAAAAGCAAAAAAAATCCCGCAGGGGCGGGATTTTATAATTTGAACCTGGATTCTTCTTTTTAGGGTCAAACTGAAAAACCAAATTTGTTTCTCTGTTTGATATTGCGCAAAGCCAACTAAATATTTTTAGTTAACCTTACTAGTTCTATTTCTCATTAGCCAATTGCGGAATTAAACTGCAATAGTAGTTGAGAATAGAAATTAAAAATTAATGCTTATGACGTTTTTCGTCAGAAACGGTTAATTTTTTACGACCACGAGCTCTACGAGCTTTGATTACTTTTCTGCCTGAAGCGCTTGCCATTCTCTCGCGAAAACCATGCTTGTTTTTACGCTTTTTTATAGATGGGTTAAATGTTGGTTGAGCCATTGCCTTTAATTTTAGGACTGCGAAAATATGTATAATTTTCCGGAAGCCAAATATTTTTTGTTAAAAAGTAGAAAAAAAAAGAGCCCCGAACCTTCGGGACTCTTTTTTCGATTGATTCTGTTCACTAATAATTAGTGTGCAGCTTCAGCAGGAGCAACTTCTGTAGCAGGAGCAGCTTCAGCACCTTCAGCAGCAACAACAGTAGTGTCAGCTGGCAACATAGATGCTTCTAAAGCAGCTAATGAATCAGCGTTACGCTGAGCAGCTTCGATTGAATCTTGAATTCTTTTTTCGTCAGCTTTCTTTTTTTCTTCAGCTGAAGGACCACATGCTACGATAGCCAACATAGCAGAAGCGGCAACGATTGATAATACTTTTTTCATTTTACTTGTTTTTAAATTGTTTTTCTAAAATCGGTGCGAATATAGGAAATACTTTAATATCTGCAAGATAAATTTATTTTTTTCTAAAATAAATGGTAACCGGTACTCCAGAGAAGTCATATTCTTCGCGCATTTTGTTCTCTAAATATCTTTTATAACTATCGGTTACATATTGTGGTAAGTTACAGAAAAAGACAAATTTTGGACTTCTACCCGGTAATTGGGTGGCATATTTTATCTTGATAAACTTTCCTTTTACAGAAGGTGGAGGATATGCCTCTATAATTTTTTCGATGAATTCATTCAGCTTAGAAGTGGTAATTCTTTTAGTTCTATTTTCATAAACCTGCATGGCCACCTCTACAGCACGGTGAATTCTTTGCTTCTCAATGGCAGAAGTAAAAATAATGGGAACATCATCAAATGGCTTCAATTTTTCCTTGATTTCCATTTCGTAATTTCTGGCAGTATTGGTTTCCTTTTGCATCAAATCCCATTTGTTCACTAGGATTACCAAGCCTTTTCCATTCTTAATAGCTAATGTAACCAAGTTTAGGTCTTGTTGATCCAAACCTAATTGAGCATCTAAAACCAAAATAACAATATCGCAATTTTCTAAGGCACGTAAGGAGCGCATTACGGAGTAAAACTCGATGTCTTCGTTAACCTTCTTCTTTCTTCTAATTCCCGCTGTATCTACCAATAAGAACTCTTTTCCATATACATTATAGTGGGAGTGAATGGTATCTCTTGTGGTTCCAGCAATATCGGTTACAATATTTCTATCTTCTCCTAAAAGCGCATTTACCAAGGATGATTTACCAACGTTTGGCCTTCCAACCACAGCAATTTTAGGTATTTCATCTTCTGCATTATCTTCGCTCATCACCAAATCTTCATCTGGAATTAAGGATATAATTTCATCCAAAAGTTCTCCTGTTCCACTGCCACTGCCAGAAGAAATACAGAACATTTTTTCAAATCCTAGACTATAAAATTCGTAAGAGTCGTGTTCTTTTTCAAAAGTATCTACCTTGTTAACCACTACTAATACTGGTTTTTTGGTTCTACGAAGCAAATTTGCAAAAGCAGAATCTAAGTCGGTTATCCCAACTTGAACATCCACCATAAATAATACTACATCTGCTTCTTCGATTGCAATTTTTACTTGATCGCGAATGGCAGTTTCAAAAATATCGGTGCTATTATGAACATAACCGCCTGTATCAATTAAGGTAAATTCTTTGTTGAGCCATTCTGCTTTTCCATAATGGCGGTCGCGGGTTACTCCGCTAAAATCGTCTACAATGGCTTTAAATTCGCCCATCAACCTATTAAAAAGTGTTGATTTCCCTACGTTTGGTCTTCCAACTATTGCTACTATATTACCCATTGATTTCTAATTTGAACTTGCAAAGGTAGGTAAAAAAATGTCTTTGCTTCTTGGTCATTGTTCTTTGGTGCTATAAAGTTGAAATGGAAATAAACTTTTCAAGGTGATTCTAAAATGTGATTTGGAGAGGATTGATTTGGGTTAAACCCTAAAGTTGTAATGAGGGAATATAATGCTATTGGTCTTAGAGGTAAAAGAGTTCCCATCCGCAGAAGTGTTATGCTTAATTAATCTGTTTTGGGCACCTTCAGAAGTGATTCCAATAAAATATTTATTAAGAGTCATGCTGAAGATGATATAGCAAGAGAAAACGTTTTCGCCTTGATTTATGGATTCCATTTAAAAGTTTGAGTTGGAGTTTGGGTTAGGAGAAGAAGAAAACCATTTGTAAGTGTGAGCACTCTCGCACTCACACCCAAACTGATTTCTGTGGTTCATGCATACCACTCTTAAAATTTATTTTGGGTTAAATTTTTTTAAAAATAATAGAGTTGAGATTATTGCTTTCGGAGTGAACCTTAGCTTTCCATTCTAAAATTATTAAGTTTGAGTTGGAGTTTGGGTGAGGAGAAGAAGAAAACCATTTGTAAGTGTGAGCACTCTCGCACTCACACCCAAACTGATTTCTGTGGGCCCACCTGGGATCGAACCAGGCACCCCCTGATTATGAGTCAGATGCTCTAACCGAATGAGCTATAGGCCCTGCTAACTTAATTAGCGAGGCGCAAAAATAATCATTCCTAGATTTTGAGCAAGAACTATTTTTGTTTATTTCAGTTGACTTTTAAACTATATTGCTTTAAAGATTTTGTTAATCTGCACTTTCCTGCTAATATTGAAATTAGGTTTAAAATAAATTTTATGCGAACAATTATTTGGCGCAATGGCTTGATCTCTGGAACCATAAATGGATTTTGGATGTTAATGCTTTGGGTTATTAATAAAGATAATCCCAATTTTGAGAATGCAATGGTATATGGATATATTGCCATGGCAATTGCTCTTGCTTTTATTTTTGTTGGTGTTTGGCAAACCAGAAATTCTCTGGGCGATGCTAATTTTTCCTTTGGTTGGGCCTTTCTTACCGGTTTGTGGATTACCCTAATATCGTCTGTTATTTATGCTTTGGCTTGGTTAATGGTGAATAAATACCTGTATCCCGAGTTTATGGCAGATTATTCCCATTACGAAATGGAGAAGGCTAAGAATAGTGGCTTAGATGAACAACTTATTTTGGAAATGAAAACAGAAATGGAAGGTTATATGAAACTTTATGAAAATCCATTTTGGGCATTTTTAATAACCATTTCCGAGATATTACCAGTTGGGCTATTGTTTTCTGTTGTAGCGGGATTTACATTTAAAAGAAAATCAAAATAATTATGAAAAGAGTAACAGGTTTAGGTGGTGTGTTTTTAAAATGCAAAGATAAACCGGCCATGCTGGCTTGGTATATCAAGCATTTGGGTATTTCAATGCAAGATTGGGGTGCAGTTTTTGAACCAAAAGTATTTATTGAGGAACATCCTGGAGGATCTCAAGTTTTTAGTTTTTTTGAAGAGAAAACTGAATATTTCAATCCTTCAAACTCTTCTTTTATGGTTAATTTTACCGTAGCCGATTTAGATACTTTATTGCCGCAATTAAAATCGGAAGGCGTTAACGTTTTGGATAAAACAGATTCTAGTGAATTTGGAAAGTTTGGCTGGGTGATAGATCCTGAAGGAAATAAAATCGAATTATGGGAACCTCCTCATTAATATGCTAAAAATATGATAACATGGTTTGAAATTCCGGTTAGCAACATGACCCGGGCAATGGAGTTTTATGAAAAATTCCTAAATGCAAATATTCACCTTCAGGATTTAGGTGATTTTAAAATGGCAATTCTTGGAGGGCAACAAGGGGCCTTGGTTCAACACGTTGCCTACAAACCTTCCTTTGCAGGTGTAATGGTTTATTTAAATGCCAGAATGCCAATTCAAGAGCAAATGGCCCTGGCCGAAAAATTAGGTGGCAAAATTTTACGCCCTGCTGCCTTTATAAGCGAAGAGTTTGGTTATACAGGAATTTGTGAAGATAGTGAAGGAAACCGAATTGGAATTCACGCTAGAGAGTAATTAATGAAGCCTAAGTTTCACTGGTATTATATTATTTTAGCTATTCCATTATATTTATTGGCCTTACTTCCAATGAGGGTGATATATTTTATTTCGGATGGTTTGCGCTTTGTGGTGTACTATATTTTTGGCTACAGAAAAAAAGTTATTTTTGAAAATCTTCGAAATTCTTTTCCCGATAAGGATGAGAAATGGATAAAAAAAACTGCATGGGATTTCTATAGAAATTTATTTGATGTAACCTTAGAAACTCTGTGCATGGCCACCTTAAATAAATCCTATTATTCTAGCCATATTAAATTTCATAATCTTCATTTGGTTCAAACCTTAAATGCCAGAAACCAACCTTTTATTTTGGTATGCGGGCATATGGCTAATTGGGAATGGGCAGGACAATCCTTGCATTTAAAAAGCGCCCAAGTAGATGTGTTATATCACCAACTTACTAATCCATGGTTTGAATGGTACGTGAATTTTATTAGAACACGTTTTGGTGTGTACACCATTCCTATGCAAAACATTTTGAGGGAAATGCTTAAGCGAAAAGATATTCCTACAGCAGTTTCATTTGTTGCCGACCAAACTCCTGGTCCTGATGGCTGCCATTGGATGACTTTCTTAAACCAAGATACTCCAGTTTTTGTGGGTGTAGAGAAATTAGCAAAAAAGTTTAATTACCCTGTTTTATATGGTGAAATGGTTCGTGTAAAAAGAGGCTTTTATGAGATTGATTTTATACCAATTACCAATGAACCACAATTAATGGAGGAAAATGTAATTACAGAAACACACATGCATTTGTTAGAGAAAATTATCTTACGTAATCCAGAATCTTGGTTATGGAGTCATAGAAGATGGAAGCATAAAAGGAGAAATAACAATGAAAACTAAAAACCATTCCATACCATTTGTACTGTTTATTTTTTTCGGTTTGAACCTAGCCTTTTTTACTGCATGTAAACCAAAGGTGCCTGCGGGTATGATAGTAGTTGATGCTAAGATTCAGATGGCTGATTCTTTATTAACTACTGCTGATGCAATGGTAATTGACCATGGTAAAATACTTGGAATAGGAGCCGCAAAAGATCTTTTACGTCAGTTTCAGGTGGATTCGCAAATAAGTTTAAATGGGAAATATGTTTATCCAGGATTGATTGATGCGCATTGCCATTTTTACGGATTAGGACAATTTCTTCAAATGGTAGATTTGTCTGAATCTAAATCGTTTGATAATGCAGTAGATAAATGCATGAGTTTTTATTCTAAGCAAACTAAGGATTACCTATTAGGTAGAGGTTGGGATCAAAACAAATGGGTTGGTAAAGCATTTCCAACAAATGCCGCTTTAAACAATGCTTTTCCTGATATACCAGTTTTATTGAAGAGGGTTGATGGGCATGCTGCTATTGCAAATGATTTTGCCTTGCGCTTAGCTGGGATTGATTTAAACACCAAGGTTGCTGGCGGTGAAATTTTAATTGAGAATGGTAAGGTGAGCGGAGTGCTAATTGATAATGCTGTTGATTTGGTAGAACGTGTTATGCCCAAACCTAGCTATAGGGAGAAAATAAAGGCACTTTTAGATGCACAGCAAATTTGTTTTCAAAATGGATTAACTGCCGTTACCGATGCTGGCTTAGATACTGAGATTATTTTATTAATTGATTCTTTGCAACAAACTGGCTGGTTAAAGATTAGAATCAACGCAATGGTTAGTATTACCCAAGAGAATCTAAATTATTGGCTCAACCGGGGTGTTTATAAAACTAATTTGTTGCAGGTAAATAGTTTTAAAATGTATGGCGATGGAGCCTTAGGTTCTCGAGGTGCTTGTTTATTGGAACCCTATTCTGATTCGCCAAATCATTCTGGATTTTTGTTGACTCCCTTATCTGAAATGGAGAATTTTATTGCTCAAATAGCTAGGTCTCCTTTTCAATTAAATACTCATGCTATTGGCGATTCAACCAATCGATTGCTATTAAATTTATATGGGAAATACATTGGTTACCATTCTGATAGACGTTGGAGAATTGAGCATGCTCAAGTTGTTAATCCTGCAGATAGAAATTTGTTTGGCCAATTTGATATAGTGCCATCGGTTCAACCCACACATGCTACTAGCGATCAATATTGGGCGCAAGAACGTTTAGGTTCAAACAGAATGAATGGTGCTTATGCTTATTCTTCCTTGTTGAAACAACTCAATTGGTTGCCTTTAGGAACAGATTTTCCAGTTGAGGCAGTTTCCCCATTTTATACTTTTGATGCTGCCGTTTCTCGTAAAGATGCCAATGGATTTCCAATTGGTGGATTTTTTCCTCAGGAAGCTTTAACAAGGCAACAAGCTTTTATGGGAATAACTACATGGCCTGCAAAAGCTGCTTTCCAAGAAAATACAATGGGTTCATTGCTACCAGGTACCTACGCCGATTTTATTGTAAGTGATATCAACTTATTTAAAGACGATTTATACAAAATTAGAAACTCAAATATTATTGAATCATATATTGGTGGAATACCTGTTTATCAAAATAAGCATCAGTAAATGAGCGAATTAAAATATAAATAGTAAAAATGTTTGGACATTAGATGTATATACATATAAATTTGTACCTGTAAATGGAACTCGAAAAAGCTATTCAACAAACTAAATTCAAGAGTGAGCATCACAAGATGTTGCTTAATCTCATTTACACTTCTGGATTGATTAATTCAGAGCAAGCTCGTTTTTTTAAAACCTATGATTTGTCGCCTCAACAATACAATGTATTGAGAATATTAAGAGGGCAATATCCAAATCCAGCCAGTGTGGGTTTGGTTCAAGACAGAATGTTAGATCAAATGAGCAATGCTTCTAGGTTAATTGAAAAGTTAAAGCTTAAGAAGCTCTTAACTAGAAGAGAGTGTAAAGCTGATAGACGCCAAGTTGATATAGTAATTACACTGGAAGGTTTAAAATTATTGGAAGAAATCGACAAGAAGTTTCCAGCTTTTGAGGCCCAGTTAAATTGTTTGAGCAATGAGGATGCCCATTTACTTAATACCATTCTAGATAAACTAGCAAATGGTTTTTAGGTTCAAAAAGTTATGAAAAAATATAT
This sequence comes from Bacteroidia bacterium, assembly GCA_021740845.1. Taxonomy (GTDB): domain Bacteria; phylum Bacteroidota; class Bacteroidia; order UKL13-3; family UKL13-3; genus B1. The sequence goes on along the minus strand of JAIOYZ010000012.1, from coordinate 45,459 downwards.
TTTAATGTTAACAATTGCAGGTCTGGGTTTATCTGCAATTGCAAATCCTCCAGCTAAGAAAGCAGGAGAGTCTACTTACAATGTTGATGCAGCTGCTTCTACATTTAAATGGCATGCCACTAAAGTTACTGGTGAACACAGTGGTGTTGCAAAATTCTCTAAAGGTACTATTGTAACTGCCGGTACTATTTTAAAGGGTGCAGAAATAGTAATTGACATGACAACCATTGATGCTACAGATTTAACAGGTGAATACCATGATAAATTGGTTGGGCATTTAAAAAGTGATGATTTCTTTTCGGTAGAAAAGCACACTCAAGCTATTATAAAAGTTAAAAGTGCAACAGCAATTAAAGGTGCAGCTGTAGGTTCAAACAATTATACAATTGTTGCAGATTTAACAATCAAAGGAATCACCAAAGAAATTACTTTCCCTGCTATGGTAGTTATTACTAACGATAAGGTAATTGTTAATGCAGATTTTAATATTAACCGTGCCCAATACGATATTCGTTATGGTTCTAGCAGTTTCTTTGAAGGTCTTGGCGACAAAGCAATTTCTGATGAGTTTAACGTAAAAGTTAGAGTTCTTGCAACTAAATAATTAATTCAATTGATTACTAAAAAGCGGCCTCGCATTTGCGAGGCCGCTTTTTTTATGGCTTCCGTTTCGGAAGTGCTTTCTTATACGCTTTCTTAGAAAAATAAGCGCATTGAGAATCAATAATTATTAATTTATCACCTACACCGTTATAGGTTTTTTCGGTGTATTCTGGCGTAATTTTTAAACGAGATCCATTTGGTGCTTTTATATAAATTGGCATTTTAAAATTAGAATCTGTTTGATCCCAACGATATGTTAACTCTTGTGTATTGGTTGCCTCATTTACCTTTAACACGTATACCAATTTAGGAGGTTGATGTTGGTATAGATATTTATTGAAAAACCAGGAATAATCTGAGCCAGTTTTTTGGTTCACCATTTCAATAAAATCTTTTGAGGTTACAGTTTGGTATTTATAGGTTTGGTAAAATGTTTTAATAATATCAAAAAACAAATGGTCATCATTAATAGTGTTCCTCAAACTATGCATCATTAAAGCTCCTTTCATATATGGGTCTGAGTCTTTGTAGTTCCAAAAATTAACATCTTTTGGCCCTACCATAGGACGTTTATTTTTGATAAGCATACTATAAAAATTTAAGTAATTGGAATAACTTCTATATCCAAATTGGTCTTCCATAAACAAAGCTTCGCTATATGTTGCCATTCCTTCATGTATCCAAATATCAGCATAGTCCTTTACAGAAATAGCATTGCCCCACCACTCATGTGCAGATTCGTGCAAGATGATATAATCAACTCCTTGGGCATTGTTTTTATAGCCATTTCCATAAGCAATGGCTGTTTGGTGTTCCATTCCTTCAAACGGACTTTCCACCAATTTATACTGGTCGTTCCAAAAGGGATATTCACCAAATAATCTTTCATAAGCAGAAATTATTTTAGTGGTTTGTTTAAAATGCTCTTGGGCTTTTTCAAGGTTATAATCCAATACATAAAAGTGTAATTTCTTGTTTTCTCCTCTATCGTAAACAGTGCTAAAATGCTCAAAATTGCCAATATAAAATGTTGCATTGTAGGTATTAATAGGGTAGCTTACTTTATAGGTAAACGTATCTTTTGGTCCTTCGGTATTTTTGTTAATTAGAAGTCCATTACTCACTGCTGTTAATCCATCAGGTACAATAAATGTCATTTGCATGCTATCTGGTTCTGCGGTTAAATGGTCTTTGAGAGGCCACCATAAATTGGCACCAACTTGTTCGCAAGCAACGCCAATCCAAGGTCTTCCTTGTTTGTCTTTTTTCCATACCAATCCACCTTCCCAAGGTGGCCTTTTGGCAATTACAGGTTTGCCTCCATAATGAATAATTAATTCAAAATTTTCGCCTCTGCCAATTGTATTCGGTAATTTAATCCAAAGTGCGTTGTATTTTCTTTTAATAGGCAAATTGCTCTTACTTAATTCATAAACTTGTTTACCTCCTTTGTATAAAAAATCTATTTCCGAAATGGACAAATTTTCATGAAGGTTCAATTGAATTTCATTTAAATCGCTATTCGCTAGCATATGTATATTTGCTATTCCATCAATTGATTTTTTTTCAATATTAAAATCAACACTTAATTGGTAATAATAAGGTTTGTAGTTTTCTCTGTCTGGATACAAATATCCAAATACAGAATCTTTTTGAGTAAAAGTGGGGTATTTATCTGCTTTATTTGGGGCTTTTCTTTTTAGGTTCAAACCAATTAATGAACAGCTACTTAAGGTAATTGCCCAAATAAAAAGTATATAGGTATTTTTTTTCATAATGATTTTCCAACTGTTTAAGAACGCATTTTTTGCTTGCTAAGTCAAATGGTTTCGGTTTGAACCTAAAAAGATTCTGGCGATTTTCATGCATTTATTCATCCAAATAACGGATATTTTAGGAATAAACATAGCAGCAATTTTTACTTAATTTTTCATCTGTATTCAACAAAATAGTTTAAAAATAGGTGTAAAAAAAGTAATTGATTAGCGAAAATTAATATTCTTGAAGCAGATAATTAGTAATAATTTTCATTCAAAAAATCACCTGCTTTCTGGTATTTAGGATTGTTTTTTAAGAAAAATATGACAAAAAATATTTGGAAAATATTTGATTTATGAATAATTGCAAGTCCTAGAATAATCTATCATTGAGAGGCGAAATTAAATGTTTTTACACTTTGCTTTTTAGATACCAAATTCGTGTTTTCCATACTAAATATTGGGATTTAGGTAAATTTACTCTTTTAAATTATAGCATCAACTTTTAACATTGTCTTAACAATAAGTTAATTTATTAGCTTTTAGTAGATTCACTTTTTAACTTGAAATATAATTATGAACCGAAAGAAAGTAGTCTTAGTAGAAGACAGTCCCTTAGACCTAACCCTAGCAATTGATTATTTAATCAAAACTGGAGATTATGAAATTGTGCATACCTTTTTAAATGGTAGCGATTTCTTGAATCATTTAGAAAACTGCCCAGTAGATTTTGATGTGGTTATTATCGATTATCGGATGCCAGTTTTAAATGGTATGGAAACTATGCGTAACCTACTTGCAAAAAAGAGTAAGTTTAAAATGCTTTTGGTATCTCATGGTTATTATAGTCATGTAATGGAAGATTTAATTTCAATGGGAACTCAAAATTATTGTAGGAAAACCAGAGATCAGATTTTGAGAGCGCTACCAATTCTATTAGAGGGAAGACCTATTTATCCAAATAACAGTTTGATTGAGAGCTGGGATATGGCCACCAAAAGTACTGCATTGCAAATGCGTGACGAAAAGAATTGGAGAAAAGTACTTAGTCCTGTTCATTTAAAAATAATCCGATTTATTAGTGCCGGATTGTCCTCAAAAGAAATAGCGCCATTATTGGGATATGAGACATCAAGCATAGAGAAATATAGAGGTTTATTGCTAAAGGAATTTGAATTAAGCAATACCCAACAACTTATAGCATTTGCTTATTCTGAGGGAATAGTTAATAGTACTGTTATTTTTCAAGTGTTAAATGAGGTAAGCATATCTAAAACTCAAGTGAAAAATTTAGATAGTCTTCAGGCACATTTTAAATCTAAAATGAAATCAGGTAAAAATGTGAGTCCTAGGAAAAAATCTTAGATAGGTTTGCGCCGATTGATATTTTTTTCTGGATAAATAATAGTAGAAATAGGATTAAGACCTATTTAAACTATTATTCAAAATACCGCATAATCTTGTGGCCAGAATCTTTTAAAAATTTATCTCTTTTCATCAATTGCAAATCGTTTTGCATCATATCCTCAACCAAAGTTTGTACAGTATACTTTGGTTTCCAACCCAATTGATTATTTGATTTACTTGGATCGCCAATTAATAAATCAACTTCTGTTGGGCGGAAATAACGTGGGTCTACAGCAACAATTTCATCTCCAATTTTTAAGTTGTTATTTAGCTCCAACTTTTCCATTAAAGCAGAGTCGAAACTTTCAATAATTCCTTTTTCGTTTTCGTCACTACCTTCAAAACGTAAATGAATTCCAGCTTCTGCAAAAGCCATTTTTACAAAATCCCGCACATAAGTAGTTACTCCAGTTGCAATCACAAAGTCTTCTGGTTTTTCTTGTTGCAAGATAAGCCACATTGCTTCTACATAATCTTTTGCATGTCCCCAATCACGCTGTGCATTTAGGTTTCCAAGAAACAATTTGTCTTGTAATCCCATTGCTATTTTACTAGCAGCTCGGGTTATTTTACGGGTAACAAAGGTTTCTCCTCTTACCGGACTTTCGTGGTTGAACAATATTCCATTACAAGCATACATTCCGTATGCTTCGCGGTAGTTTACGGTAATCCAATATCCGTAAAGTTTGGCTACGGCATAAGGAGAGCGTGGGTAAAAAGGAGTGGTTTCACTTTGTGGTACGGCTTGAACCAAACCATATAATTCGCTAGTAGAAGCTTGGTAAATTTTGGTCTTTTGGGTCAAACCTAAAAGCCTAACTGCTTCCAAAATGCGAAGGGTTCCAATTCCATCTGCATTGGCTGTATATTCTGGAGTTTCAAAGCTTACATGAACATGACTCATTGCAGCCAAATTGTAAATTTCGTCGGGTTGCGTTTCTTGAATAATGCGAATAAGGTTGGTGCTATCCGTTAAATCGCCATAATGCAATTTAAGGTTCACATTTTTTTCGTGGGGATCTTGATACAAATGATCAATTCTGTCGGTATTAAACAAGGAGCTGCGGCGTTTTATGCCGTGCACAAAGTATCCTTTTTTCAAAAGAAATTCAGCCAAATAGGCTCCATCCTGACCAGTAATTCCTGTTATTAAAGCAACTTTCATTGGCAACGAATGTAAAGAATTTTGGGCTATTGTACCTAATTTTGGGATATTGAATTATGGCCGCTAGCTCCTGGCGAATTGTTGTTGAAAGGCAACTAGTTTTTGGCCTCTAGCTTCTAGCGGAAAGTTATTCCAACAATTTTCACCTACAAATTATCAATAAAACCAGACAATTTATTCTCTATTTCTTGAGGAGTTGGTAACAAATTTTTGTATTCCTTCGGGAGTGTTTCTGTTAATTTGTAATTGGATACTCCAATTGGACTTGTTGTGCTTCGTAAAGCATATTCAACTATTGTTTTATTCTTTCCCTTACAAATAATAATACCAATGGATGGGTTCTCTCCTTCATATTTAATAGTTTCGTCGAGAACTGTTAAATAAAAATTCATTTTACCAGCATATTCGGGTTTAAAACTTCCAGTCTTTAATTCAATTGCAACCAGAGACTTTAACTTTCGATGGTAAAGTAAAATATCAATATAGAAGTCTTCATCTCCAATATTTAGCCTGTATTGATTTCCGACAAAAGTAAAATCACTTCCCAATTCTAACAGGAAGTTCCTAATGTTATTAATAAGTGCATTTTCCAATTCTCGTTCACTATGCTCTACGCTAATTTCCAAAAACTCAAAATTGTATTCATCTTTCACGGCTAATTTTGCCTGGTGTTTATATTTCTCTGGCACAGCCTGGTCAAAATTTGTTTGGTTTAGCAGGTATTTTTCATACGATTTTCCTTCTATCTGATGAATTAATACATTTTTTGACCACCCAAACTTGCGTGTCATTTGAATGTAGAACTTTCTTTCTAATTCATCCTTACACCTTTCCATTATCACCAAATTATGACTCCAACTAATTTCTCGCACCAGTGGTGCGAGTTTTTCATTTGCTTGATAACTAGCATAAAAGCTTCGTATACGCCACAAGTTAGCAGGCGAGAATCCATTCATTCCCGGAAATTCATCTTGAAGGTCCTTCGACAGAGTTTCTACAATAGATTTACCCCACCCAAATTTTTCTTGTTTTTCAACGATATCTTTTCCAATGTCCCAATAAAGTGATAGCAAAGTTTTGTTTACCTTTTTTAATGCCTCATATTGTGACTGGCGAATTTTCGCTTTTATATCAGTTAAAAACTCTAAGTAAGGAACATTATTTGTCTTAGTCATGTTAGTGAATTAGGAATAGGATTATGAATATTAGTGATAACTACTTTCAAAGAATGTTGCTTTGCCTTCCAAACAAGTAGAGTTGAATGGAATCGAAATTGATAGCCAATCAACTTTGTTTGGGAAAGTCGAATTGCAAATCCTCAATAAAGTGATTTGGATTGCAAATCCAAACCAGCGTATTGCAAATCCAATCTAGAAGCGAACCATTGGCCATTTTTACAAACAACCAAGGACTAAAACCCAAAGACACATTCCTAGCCTCTTAAAAAATCAAACTCCCCCCTCGATACTTGGCGCCGCATTGCCAAACAAAAAGGGTGGGAGTAAGAATTTGAAACAAGGGGGTAGATTGTTTCGTTTCATAGATGTAAAATGCATCAGCAAGATGTACTTTTATAAATAGGTTATCTATCCCATTTCTTGGAATTATTTTCTCTCCATAAATCAATTTCCTATAATTAGGATTGATAATCCAATTTCAAATTGTTTGAATAATTTGAACACAAAAAAGCCCAAGAAAATTTCCTTGGGCTTTTTGTTTAAAGTTTTTGAATTGCTGTTCCGTTTGGTCCTTAGTTCACCAACAAACGCTTTACAATTTTTTGGTTATTTAAATTAATTTGAACCAAATAAACTCCTGGTATCAATCCATTGGTAGAATAGGAAACTTTATCTTGTCCAACCTGATTTGGCAGGCTAATTTCATTGCCAATAATATCAAAAATTCTAATTTCTGCTAAGTGCATTTTCTCTCCACTTACCTCAAAATTTCCTCTGCTTGGGTTTGGATATAATATAACAATATTGCTTAACTCAACTTCGTTTTTTGATAACAAGAAATCCGTGGTAAAGCCATATTCAAAGCCACTTCCAAAATCTGGTTGGAATGTTTTTAAAACACTTCCGGATTCTGAACGTAAGCGCATAAAACCTGTGCCTTGACTAGAATTAGCCCACCATGAAAGTCCGTCATTACCATTATCTTTCATAATAATTTTATAGCAACCACCTAGTTGGTAGGTGAATGAATAAGTAGTATTTGCTTTGTCAAAGGTTTGTGCATCTATAACATAACCACTTTCTTCTACCAATTGATAGGAGTTTTCTGTTGGGTTATTATTGGTTCTTAATTCTACAGTTAATTTACCCGGTTTCACCTCCGGTCTTTCAAATGGCGATAGGAATAAATTGTTTAAAGCATATTGGTCTGTGGCTCCATTTACTTTGCTTATTACTGCTTTAAAAATATTGCCAGAATTTAAAACTCCATTTTTCCATAAATCAGCTATTGGTAACTTAATCATTGTGGTATCTAGAAATGCTAAATTGCCTGTCCACGTAAAGGTTTCTTTGCTACTATTGTTATTTATCCAATAGCTAATTTCCATGCTAGTAATAGCATCCGAACCAGAGTTTTGAACAACTATTCTTGGCTGAGAACAAGTTGGGTTACTTCTGCCGTATGAAATCTTATCGCTTGGTTCAATTACTTCCATAATTCTGGCATCTGTTTTAAAATTAGCATCACCATAAGTTACCAATTGATGCGCCACTTGATAATTATAAGCTCCGCCACTTACACTTGGTGTTGAGGTATTATAATCTATACTTACGGTTGCGCCGGGTGTAACCAATGGAGTAATGTATTGTTCTTTAAGCATTGAACTTTTTCCCGGGCACCAGCCTTGTCTATCGTAAACCCATGTTCCGCCTTGAGGGAAAACAGGATTATAGCCACATTCCATAACTATTTTCCAAGTAAATTCTGTTGGTCCACCGCCAATATTTAACATGTGATCTACTGGTCCTCCGTTTACTTCAAACTCTCCTTCGCTACCATGCCCAGTTATAGAAGATCTAATTTTAAAGGCTTTTCCTGTGCTCAATAAAGGAACATTTTCTGCGGCAAATTTGGTTTCATTATTTATGCTAACAATAGACGCTGAGCCGATTCTATTTGTTCCTTGCCATATTTGATTGAACTCCAAAACATCCCTTACTGGTGTTCCAACAATAAAGTAAAACTCCACATCCATTTGTTCTTGGTTCTGTCCTCCTAGTGTCATTACTATGCGTTTGTCTCCTTTAAGTATTGGTGTAAAATCTGTTACATCGTAATACCAAGTCTTTCCTGTTTTCCCTAAATCTAGTCCAATTCCATAAGGTGTTACAAACGACATAATTTCATTGTAAAAAGGAAAACGATTGTATTTATCGAAATCCATTAACACCAATTCTCCTTCACTTGCATTTGCAATAGAATCCAATAGAGTGGTGGTATTGCCTTCATATACATAACTATAGTTGGCTTCAAACAGATTGTTGGTAGTAGAGATTTTTGTTACCAAATCATTGGAAATAGGATAGATTCCTTCTTTGGAGGTCACAGAAAATTCTTCAATGGTATTAGTGTTCCTTAGTACAGAATCCATCACAAATTCATTGGTTAATGTTAGGTTATAATCACCTCTTAAAAGCTTAAGTAAAGGCCTAATTCCACTGGCCATAAAGCCACTAGTTAACTTTTCTCCTCTATCATATGTCCATTGCAAATTTGTACCAGTTGAAACGGTATTATTTTTAACCTCGTTTAGGTTCAAACCGCTACCTTCTTGTAAAGGATAATAGTTTAGTAAATTCTCATAATTAGGATGTTTTTCATTCAAAGCTAGGTTCATCCAATTGGCAATGGTGGTGGCAGATAATTCTTTGTTCCAAATACTCAATTGGTTTATTTTTCCTTTGTAATTATTGGCTAAATTTTGGTCGGTACCTAAAAACAAATTTAAGATTTGAATAGCTTTAGTTTTAGCTGTTCCTGATTGCCATAGAACTCCATTCAGGTATATTTTCATATCGCCTGTAGTGGCATTTTTGGTAAATGCCCAATGGTTCCATTGCCCGCCTTGTTCAGCTGCAACAGCAACTTTATTTATTCTATCATAACCACCAGAAAAGCCACAATCAAAATACACATTGGTATTGGAATGTGGTAAATGAATATTTAATTGTCTGTTTGCAGCAGCTGTAGAATAACCATATAAAAGTGTGGTGCTAACAGGCATAACAGCTGCATCGCCATAAGCCCAAAAGGCAATCGTAATTTCCTTATCTATACTACTTAGGTTGCTTGTATTTAAACTAGCATTTCCAAAATTAGATAAATTTAAAGCAAAATTGTTATTGCTAGAAATGGATAAATTTAGGGTATCGGTGCTTCCAACAAAAACAATTGGAGTGCTGGCCACCATATTGGTATAAGAAAGTTCAATAACCAAATTATCTGTTCCATTCCAATTAAATGGCGTTTTGAACCGAATGAAGTTTTCGCCGTTCACAAAGGTATAATCGCTAAAAAATACATCAGTAAATCCTGTTGTTTCTGGATTATTGGGGTTTAATTCTGTTAAGGAAGAATGTTTCATTTTTACCTTTAAAAAATGAGCCGTACCACCGTTATTGCTAACTTGAAAATTAAGAGCGCTTATTTCTCCTGCTGTAAAACCTGCCGCATTTAATTCTGCTGCGGTATAAATAAGTTGCGTTTTGCCAGAGCGTTGGTCTGTTTTTAAAATTTGGTTAGCACTGGCTGAACCAAAATTAATTTCAAAAGAACTGTCGATTAGGATGGAATCTACCTCAATTTTTTGTTGGATAAATTTGTAGTAATCGTAAACGGGTTTTGTGGTGTATTTAAATGTGTTCCCTTTAAAATTTGAAATTATATATTTGGGCTGCTTGGTTAAAACTTTTTCAATTTTGTTTGAATCAACAATATAGCTATTGCAAGAATAATCCCATTCACCACAACCTTGATCTCTATTGGTGCTATTAGAAATCAATGCGTTTTTGCAACGCATATTGTATTTCATAATAATTTTTTCAAACTTCAAATTACCTGTTGGAAAGCTAACAAAAGTATCTCGTGTGGTACTTCCATAATGGAAGGTTTGAACTTTAATGGTATCGCCTGGCTGTTGCGAAAATGCGCTAAAGCCCAGCATAATAAAGAAAATTGCAGCTATACTTCTATTCATAATTTAGGTAACATTTTGTTAATGCCCAAATATAACCTTGTATGGCTAATATCCCAAAATGTGGAATGCATCGAAGAAAATAACAAATAGATTCAAGGCGTATTTTATTTTTTCAAAAAATCGTTTGGTTCAAACCGAAATGCCTTTGATATTTTAGCAAATTTGGCAAAGAAATACAATTGGTATTTTAAAAATGCCATTAAATAAAAAAGCCACCAACAACCTTAATTTGGTAATTGATGGCTATTCATTTGGGTCAGAAATACCTATTTGTCTTTCAATCTTTCTTTAATATCTAATCTGTGTTTCCTAGCGGTGTCAATGGCAATATCGTAACCTGCATCTGCGTGACGAATTACACCCATTGCTGGATCATTATGCAATACACGTTTTAATCTTCTGGCTGCATCTTCTGTGCCGTCTGCTAAAATTACCATACCGGCATGAATGCTATAGCCCATTCCAACTCCACCTCCATGGTGCACGCTTACCCAACTTGCGCCGCCGGCTGTATTAATTAATGCGTTTAATATAGGCCAATCTGCTACGGCATCGCTACCGTCTTTCATAGCTTCGGTTTCTCTGTTTGGTGAAGCAACAGAACCTGTATCTAGATGGTCGCGACCAATTACAATAGGGCCTTTAACTTTTCCTGTTCTTACCAATTCGTTAAATGCCAAAGCTGCTTTTTCTCTATCTCCTTGTCCAATCCAGCAAATTCTAGCAGGTAATCCTTGGAAAGCGATGCGCTCTCTAGCCATATCTAACCAACGGTGCAACGAAGTGTTTTCTGGAAACAAATCTTTCATTACTTGGTCGGTTACATAAATATCATTTGGGTCGCCACTAAGCGCTACCCAACGGAAAGGGCCTTTACCTTCGCAAAATAATGGACGAATATATGCAGGCACAAAACCAGGGAAATCGAAAGCATTTTCTACACCTCTTAAATCTTTTGCTTGGCCTCTTAAATTATTGCCATAATCAAAAGTTATTGCACCGCGTTTTTGCAATTCCAACATCAATTTTACGTGATGTGCCATGGTGTCTAAACTCAAACGAGTATATTTATCTGCATCGGTTTTGCGCATTCTATCTGCAACTTCTTCTGCAATATCTTCTGGGTAATAACCATTCAATGGATCGTGCGCTGAGGTTTGGTCTGTAAGCAAATCTGGAGTGATATTACGTTCTATCAATCTTTCTAATAAATCAATTGCGTTACAAACTACTCCAATAGACAAGCGTCTGCCTTCTTCTTTGGCTTTCAAAGCCTTGTCAATTGCCTCATCAATGTCTCTACTCATTATATCTAAGTAGCGCGTTTCAATGCGTTTTTTAATACGCCATTCCACCACTTCAGCAGCCAAACAAACACCATCGCACATGGTAACAGCTAAAGGTTGAGCGCCACCCATACCACCTAAACCAGCGGTTACGGTAAGGGTTCCTTTTAAGCTTCCACCAAAATGCTGACGAGCAGCTTCGGCAAAGGTTTCGTAGGTTCCTTGAACAATACCTTGAGAGCCAATATAAATCCAACTTCCGGCCGTCATTTGGCCATACATCATCAAACCTTTTTTGTCTAATTCATGAAAAGTTTCCCAATTGGCCCATTTAGGAACCAACATGCTATTCGAAATTATTACTCTAGGAGCATCTTTGTGTGTTGGTAAAATTCCTACAGGTTTTCCGCTTTGAACCAAAAGAGTTTCATCGTCTTCTAAATCGCGAAGTGCTTTTACAATTAAATCAAAACTTTCCCAATTACGGGCTGCTTTTCCAATGCCACCATAAACTATTAAATCTTCTGGGCGCTCTGCCACATCTGGATCTAAATTGTTATGCAACATGCGCAAAGCTGCTTCTTGAACCCAACCTTTGCAACTAATTTCGGTGCCAGTAGCGGCGTGTAATTCTTTCCTCATTGTTCTTGATTTGAGGGCGAAAATAGGCCTATTTTTTTTGTTAGCAAAGGGGTAAATATTTGCTTTTGAGCTTGCGGTTTTTCATTTAGGGTTCAAAATAGTAAGGGTCGGTTTGAACCAAATAAAATTTCGGTTTCATTTTGAAATAATCCTTTCCAAATGCTAGCAAGGCTTGGTTCAAACCGAATTGTTTTTAAAATTCTGAACCTATTTTTCTCCTTTTGTCAATTTTTAAAAATTTATTTGGAAGAAAAGTTCAAATTCGCGGCACTTTTAATTACGAGATTCATGAACAGTAGGATTGGATTGAAACAAATTGGCCTGTTTACTTTTTGCCTATTAGTAGGTTTATTAGCAGAGGCACAAGAACGAAAACCAGGTACTTTGTATTTGAGTTGGGGCTATAATAGAGAGGCCTATACCAAAAGCACTTTGCATCTTTACAATAGTACCAGCGATGATTATGATTTTAAAATGATAAAGGCCAAAGCTCACGATAAAAGCAATTTTGAGCATATTGGTCCTATTAGCGAATTAACCATTCCGCAATACAATTTGCATATTGGTTATTTATTTAACGACAAAAGAAATTTGGGTGTAGAATTGAGCTGGGATCATTTGAAATATGTGGTTACCGACAACCAAATAGTGCGCGTTACTGGAACTATTCGTGGAAGAGAAATTGATAAAGACACATTGGTTGATCCAAAATTTGTGCACATCCAACATACCAATGGTAACAATTATTTGATGGCTAATATTTTGAAAAAATCTGTATTGGCAAAAAACAAAACATTAGAATTTAGTTGGCTAAATAAAGTAGGTGCGGGAGTTTTGTATTCCTTTACCATTTCAACGGTTTTAGATAATTACGATGGCGGACATTTTAAGCCACAAGGTTATGTGCTGGGCGTTAACACGGGTTTGCGCTTAGATATTTACAAATATTTCTTTTTGCAAACCATGGCACAAGGCGCTTTTGCCCATTATTTAACAACAGAATTAGGCGCCGATCATCAAGGTAGATTGCAACATCATTTTATGTCGGGAGCAATTGCATTGCAGTTTGGCTTTAATTTACCTATGAATACCTTTAAAAAGAAATAAGTTCTAGTATCTTTGATTGCCATTGATAGCTTTTAGAAAACATATTGCATTATTCTTAGTTGGTATTTTTAGCCTTAGCTTTTTACCAATTAACTTGCTTCATTTTCATGAGGCAGAAGAGCATGCTTTTGAAAGCCATTTTGCAAAAGCAGAGGAAAATCACCATTGCCAACTGGATGATTATTTTTGCCAAGAAGGAATCAGCCATTCTTGCGAGCACAGTCATCATATTAGCCAATCCTTAACAAAGTGTTTTTGGTGTCAGTTTCATTTTGTAAAATCATTTACACATAAAAATACAGAGTTGGTTTTGGCCGTTTTGGAAGGAAGTTGCCATTTTATATTTCAACCATATTCGTATCCATACAAACTCGTTTCTCTACCAACAAATAAAGGGCCGCCACAATACGCTTAGCCAATATTTTATACCTATGTGAAATTGTTTTTGTTCATTTCATACAGAGGTATTATTTCCCATAAATTTCATTAAATAAATTGCTTTGAACCGAAATTATTTCAAGGCTATCTTGTTTTTATTTTTTATTGTATTAGGCGCTTTGGTTCAAACCGTATTTGCCCAAAATGCCTCTAATAAAATAATCTTACAAATTACAGATAGTCTTACGCATGAGCCTTTGTATGGCGCATCTGTTAGCGTGCAAAAACACAAGCATTTGCATATTTCAGACGAGGAAGGAAAGGTTGAAATAGATTCATTGCCTAATGGTATGAGTTTAATTCACATTAGTTATATTGGATATCATCATAAAGATGTTTTGGCTAAATTACCATTCGATGGAAATTTGTTGGTTCAACTTTGCCCAGAGTCGCAACATTTACATGAAACCTTGATTGAAACAACTGGGAATTCTGCTATGTTTTCTGGCAGAGAAAAAGACTATTTATCTGCTGAGCAAATTGCCCAACGCCAAGGGCAAAACATTAGTGATTTATTGAAAACAGTAAACGGAGTAACCACAATTAGCTCTGCAGGAGGCATTGCAAAACCTGTTATTAGAGGCTTAAGCGGACAAAGATTAACAACCATTCAAGGCAATACGCGCATGGAAGGTCAGCAATGGGGCGACGATCATGGGCCGGAATTAGATCCATTTATGGCCAATAGAATTGAAGTTATAAAAGGTGCATCGGCAGTAGAATTTGGTCCAGAGGCTATTGGTGGTGTAATTCGTATTTTGCCACGACCATGGTTATCATCTCCTGGAATTAAGGGGCAATTATCTTTGCAAAGTTTAAGCAATAGCAAGCAAGGAGCCAGTTCTTTAATGCTAGAAGGTAGAAAAGGAACCACCAATTATTTTGCTTGGCGTGCGCAAGGAAGTTTAAGAAGAGCAGGCGATGCACATGCAACAGATTACAATATTAGCAATACTGGATTTAAGGAAAATGCTCAATCTATAAATGTAGTTTACGGAAGGAAAAAATGGAGTTTAGAGTTTGGTTTGAGCCGATTTGAAAGCGAGCAAGGAATTTTTGTTGGCTCTCATTTAGGTAATATAGACGATTTGAACCAAGCAATTCAAGCTTCGCAACCACTCATTATTTTGCCTTTTACTTATAAAATTGGAAAGCCTTATCAAGAAGTGACACACGTGATATTTTCTTCTGAATTTAAATATCAAATTAGTTCTAAATCTCAGTTAAGACTTTTGTATTCGCAACAAGTAAATAGGAGAGAGGAGTATGATGCAGAAAGAGTATACAACCAGGCGTTACAAGGCAAACCAGCTATGGATTTGGAGATTCAGAGTTTTCAAGGTGAGCAAATTTATGAGAGGCAAATAAAAGCTCATTGGCATTTGAAAGTAGGTGTTTCGGAAATGTTGCAACAAAATACGGTTGCGGGATTGCAGTTTATTATTCCTCCATTTCAATCGCTTTCTTTGGGCACTTATGCTCTAATAAAGCGAGAGTTAATTCACGGAAATGTTTCTTTAGGATTACGTTACGATATTCGAAATTTGGATGTCCCAGAATACAAACGCTTTCAAAAAACATATGCCTACCAACGGTTTTTTAAAGGTCCGAGCGCTGGTTTAACTTGGAATCGAAATTTTAAACACGATTTTATTTTAACTACTTCTTTGCAAAGTGCATGGCGTCCACCAGCCGTAAATGAACTCTATAGTTATGGTCTGCATTATGGCTTGGCATCGTTTGAAATGGGTGATTCTTTATTAAAACCTGAGCGCAATTTTTTGGTGGATATTAGTATAAAAAACCACATTAGAAATTGGCATTCTGAACTCAGTATTTTTGCGCAATATTTTGATGGTTTTATTTATAAGACTCCCTTGGCAGAGCCTATTCTTACTATCCGTGGCGCCTTTCCAGCATTTCAATTTACACAAAACAATGCAAGTTTATTGGGAGCAGAATTTGCGTTACATTATGCACCTCCAAGAGCTTGGCAATGGGAATCGCGTTTCTCCTATTTGTATGGTCAAAATTTAGGTTTGAACCAAGCCTTGTTTTGGATGCCAGCAAATAGAATGGAACATACTTTTACCTATCTTTTTAGAGGAAGAAGATGGATCAGAAAACCATTTGCAGAAGTGCAAAGTTTATGGGTGGCACAACAAAAAAGATTTGTGCCCAATCAAGATTTTGCCAATCCACCTGCAGCGTATTATTTAATTAACCTAAATGCTGGCGCTACATTCAAGCCTTTTAGAAGAACTCCAGCTTGGAATGTTTCCTTTAGCATTCAAAACGCCCTGAACCAAAGTTACCGGGATTACTTAAGTAGGTTCAGGTATTTTACAAATGATCCCGGAATTAATTTTATTCTTAGAATTCAAATTCCCTTTTAAAAACAAAACATGAAAAATTTTATAAAAACAAATTTTAGTATCCTTTCATTATTGGCTTTATCACTAGTTTATTTTAGCTCTTGTAAAAAGCAAAGTACAGATGAACATACCAATATCGATGAGGAGAATGAATTGATTACATCTGTAACATTAACCTTAGTAGATTCTGCAACCAACGATACATTTTTGTATTCTTGGAAACAGCTAGGAGGTCCAGGTACAGCAATTACTTTAGATACTTTAAAGTTAAAGGCTAACCGCACTTATTTTGGTTCAACCCAAATTTTAGACGAAAGTAAAACACCTGTTTTTAATGTTACAGAGGAAATTAGAGAGGATGCAAATCATCATAGATTTGTATTTACCTCTTCCACCTCAAATGTATGGGTGAATATTTTAGATTTTGATACACATGTGCCACCAATTGAGTTGGGATTGAAATATAAAATCTATACTCTAAATGCGGTTTCTGGTAATCAGAATTTGGATGTGGTTTTAAAACATTATACCGAAAGTTCTCCAAAAATAGATGGGTTAACGGCAGGTTCAACAGATATTTCTGTTAGATTTCCAATGGTATTGGAATAAAAAAAGAAAAGGCCAGTTTTACTGGCCTTTTCTTTTTTTACTTATTTGCTTTCGTTACCAATTGAACATGCGCTAAATGGTGTTTGCAATGCCAAGCATACAATGCAATTAATTCTAATATCGTAAATGTTTTTCCATGTTCTGGATGAATATAGGTTCGTTTCAAATCCTCTTCATTTAAGCTTTCAATAACACAAACAATTTTCTGATGCACTCCTTCCAAAATTAGCATGGATGGATTTAGGTCTAAATTGCTATCAGGTAATTTTGCCCACTTGTCTTCTAAATAGGGTTTTATGGTAGGATTTTCTTCTGTTAAGGCAAGTTTTAAGCGCATCAAACAATTTATGTGGCTATCTGCACAATGGTGCACTACTTGCCTTATAGTCCAGCCATCTGGGCGGTAAGGTGTATTTAATATTTGCTCACTTAAACCTTCCGCTTCTTGCTTTAATAATCCTGGAAAGTTTCTTAACGTTTCCACATAATCATTCCATAATTCAAGGCTTATTGTAGCTTGATTTTCAAATCTTCCAATTGGGTATTTTAATTCTTCCATGTTTTGTAATTCCTTTTGGTTCAAACCGAAATAATTTTTTAAATGTGCTTTAAATTTTCTTGAGTAAGTTCACTTTTTTTATTGCCAGTATTTAAAGTTTCTTTTGGTTCAAACAGCATAATACTTACCTCATTTATTGCAACTGGCCTGTGCTCCACGCCTCTTGGCACAATAAAAAATTCGTTGGCAGAAAGGTGGATATTTTTATCTCTTAATTCCATGGTAAATTCGCCATCTATCACATAAAACATTTCGTCTTCATGCTCGTGGTGATGCCATATAAATTCGCCTTTAAATTTAACAAGTTTTACCTGCTGTCCGTTTAGTTCACCCACAATTCTTGGGTTCCAATAATCAGAAAACAGACTCAATTTCTCCACAATATTTACCTTTTCCATTTCTTTGTTTTTATTAACAAAAAAGGCTTGCAAACTATAGTTATAATTTGCAAGCCTTTGCTATTATCAGGTTAATTAATTATCGTTTTCATCTTTTTTAGTTTCGGTTTGAACCGATGGATTTTCACCTTTTAAATAAGTAGGAAGATTTAAACCTGCCATGTTAAATAAGTCGTTTAATGGTGGTACAGTTTTCATCATTCCTGAAACAAAATTGGCAGTGCTAGAATTGCCGTTATCGCCTTGTCCGTTTCCAGAATCCCAAACAGTAATTTTATCAATTTTAATATTTTTAACTGCCTCAACTTGGGTTCTAACTAATTCAGGTAATTTCTCAATTAATAATAATTGGAAAGCTTTAGTTGGGTCACCACCAGCAGCAGCAACAACATCTTTGTAACCTTCAGCTTGCTTGGTTAAAATTTCGTACAAACCTTTTGCTTCTGCTTCCATTTTAGCAAAGATTGCATCTGCCTCACCTTTTGCTTGAACCCTTGTTTTTTCTGCCTCTGCTTGTGCATCAATAATGGCTCTTTGCTTAGCAATTTCTGCAGGAATTACAATATTGGCATTTTGTGTTGCACGCTCCCTATCTGCACGAGCAGATTCTGCTTTTTGTTCTGCTAAATATGACTCTTCTAATGCTTTTGCTTGTTGTACTTTTTCTGATGCCAATGCTGTTCTTAAAGCTTCTGCCTCTCTTTCTCTTCTCAAAGCTTCAGATTGTGCAATGGCTATACGGGCTTCATTTTCTCCTTTAATAGCAATTGCATTTGCTTCTGAGGTTTTAACACGAGTATCTCTTTCTGCTTCCGCTTTACCAATAGCCTCGTCTTTTTTAGCAGATGCTATGCTTACTTCTTTATCTTTAATGGTAATGGCAATTTTTACATCCCTATCTCTGTGCGTTTCTGCAATTTGAGTATCTTTTTCTCTATCTGCTAAGGCCTTACCAGTTTCACCAATTTTCTCCTGCTCTGCAACGCTAATTTTTGCTTCGTTAATTGCTTTTGCAGCAGCCTCTTTTCCTAATGCTTCAATATATCCAGATTCGTCCTTGATATCTGTTACGTTTACATTGATGAGTTTTAAACCAATTTTCTTTAACTCGCTATCTACATTTTTAGAAATATTATCCAAAAATTTATCCCTATCCGAATTGATTTCTTCGATAGTCATGGTAGCAATAACCAAACGCAATTGGCCAAAGAGAATATCTTTTGCCAATTCTTGAATTTGTTCATATGATAAACCTAAAAGCCTTTCAGCAGCGGTATTCATATTGTCTGATTCGGTAGAAATGGCAATTGTAAATCTACAAGGAACATCCACGCGAATGTTTTGTCTACTTAAAGCATTTGTTAAATTGGCTTCAATAGAAAGTGGTTTTAAATCCAAGAAAGCATAATCCTGAATAACGGGCCAAATAAAGGCTCCACCGCCATGAATACACTTAGCAGAGGTTCCGCCTGTTCTTCCGTATACAACTAAGATTTTGTCGGAAGGACATCTTTTGTACCTGGAAACTAAAGTTGAAATGGTTACGAACAAAACAATTGCCGCAACTGCAATTAAAAGAATTGGTGTCATTAGGATATTTTTTTAACGATTAGGATTTGTTTGTTTTCTAGTCTTTCCACAATTACCATGGAGCCTGTTTCGATGGTCTCACCGTCTGTCATGGCTAGTAGCTCATGAGTGGAGCCATGCACGCTTATTAGAACTTTTCCAGTTCCTTTTTTATGCCCAGGAATTATTAAATACACCTCACCAGTATTGCCAATTGTATTTGTAAACTGAAAGGAATTATCTTCAGACAATTTCTGAATTTGTTGGATTACTAAAAAGAACAGAAAGAGAAAGGCTAAGCCAACCACTAAGGCGAGTAAAATAAGAATAGTGCCTGATTGGATGCTTGAATAAAATGAAATTCCAGCCCAACTAAATCCCAGTAAAAAATGGATTAGGTTTCTAAAAGAGAATAGTTGATGTGGCCCATCATTGCCACTCATGTCACCATCAAAGTCGGCATCCAGCCCATCAGTAGCATCTGCACCAATAAAAGTTAAGATGGTTTGGATCAAAAATATTAAACTACTTGGGATTGCAATAAGCCAAAAAGTTTTGAGGAGAGGAGGGAGATTTGTATATAGTTCCATGGGGTAAAAATAGGTATTTTTTGCAAATGCAAGGTTAATAATAATTGCTGCTTTTCCAAAAATTGTTAAGTGGTAAAATGACAGTGATAATATCCCTAAAAATCCTTTCATCCTCTTCACTCACCTATCATCAAATTATGATTTGGTTTAATGAGGTGGCTGCCTTATTTTGACTTATTATTACTGATATGAAAAGCGATATTAAGATGTTGTTTGGAGGATTCGTCCTCTTTTTTGTGATTGGAGCTTGTTCGCCCAAAAAAGAAAATGGAAATGCGGTTGCACCTGTAATTGCAATGGAGAATTTTTTTCGGAATCCAGAAAATGCCTATTTTATTTTGTCTCCATCTGGAGAGCAAATAGCTTTTACAAAGCCTGTTAATAGTAGAATGAATATTTTTGCAACCCAAATTGGTTCAAATGATACCGTTCAATTAACTGCTTTAGAAGACAGAGATATTTCTGGGTATTTTTGGAAAAGTGATAGCCTAATAGTTTATATAAGAGACAATGGTGGTGATGAAAATTACCATCTTTTTTCAGTTAATGTAGGCACACAAAAGCAAGCAGATTTAACTCCTTTCCCAAAAGTAAGTGTTCAAATTGTGGACGCCTTGGTAGATAAACCCAATGAGATTTTAGTGGGCATGAACAAAGAAAATCCAGAACTTTTTGATGTTTACCATTTAAATATTGAAACGGGTGAATTAAAGATGGAGGCTAAGAATCCTGGTGGCGTTATTAATTGGATTACCGACCATGATGGTACAATTAGAGTGGCTGTGCAAAGTGATGGTGTGAACCAAGTTTTATTGTATCGTCCTAATATAGAAACACCATTCAAACAAGTGCTTAGAACCTCATTTAAAGAAACAGTAACTCCTTTGTTCTTTACGTTTGATAACAAATACATTTATGCGGCATCCAATTTAAATAGGGATAAATCTGCAATTGTAAAATTTGATATTGCCAATGGAAAAGAATTGGAAGTTTTGTTTTCTCACCCAGATGTAGATGTAAGCGATTTGTCTTACTCGAAAAAAAGAAAAGTTTTAACAGAAATTGATTATATCACAGACAAAACTGAAATGAAATTTTTGGATAAAGAAACAGAAAATTTATACCAAAAATTAGCTTCCAAATTGGGTACCAAATACGAAATAATTATTACCAGTTCAAATTTAAGCGAAGACAAAATTTTGGTTCGAACCATAAGCGACCGTTCTTTAGGTGCTTCCTATTTTTACGATATTAAAAAGGATGAATTAACAAAAATTACAGACAGAGGGCCTTGGTTAGATGAGAACCAAATGTGCGAAATGAAACCAATAAGTTATGTTTCTTTGGATGGAAATACCATTCATGGATATTTAACTTTACCAAAAGGGAGTTCTGGCAAAAATTTACCAGTAATTATTAATCCACATGGTGGTCCTTGGTATCGCGATGAATGGGGTTGGAACCCAGAAGTTCAGTTTTTGGCAAACCGAGGATATGCAGTTTTACAAATGAATTTTAGAGGTTCTACTGGTTACGGAAGAAAGTTTTGGGAATTGGGTTTTAAGCAATGGGGAAATACCATGCAACAAGACATTACAGACGGCGTAAATTGGTTAATTAAAGAAGGTATTGCCGACCCTAAAAAAGTAGGAATTTATGGCGCTAGTTATGGAGGTTATGCCACACTTGCTGGTGTTACCTTTACTCCAAATGTTTATGCATGCGGTGTTGATTATGTTGGGGTTTCCAATCTATTTACTTTTATGGCAACGGTGCCTCCTTATTGGAAACCTTTTATGAAAATGATGTACGAAATGGTAGGCGATCCAAAACAAGATTCAATTCTATTAAGAGAGTCTTCGCCTTTATTTTCTGTAGATAAAATTAAGGTGCCTTTATTTATTGCTCAAGGAGCAAACGATCCTCGAGTAAATAAATCTGAAAGTGACCAAATTGTTGAAGCTCTTAAAAAACGCGGTGTTAAGGTTGAATATATGGTTAAAGATAACGAAGGGCATGGGTTCAGAAACGAAGAGAACCAATTTGATTTTTATGGTTCTATGGAAAAGTTTCTTGCTGCCCACTTGGGTGGAAGAATTTATGTAAAAGAAAAACGCCCATGATTCAATTAAAGAATATCCATAAAACATATCATACGGGCAGTTCAAGTTTGCATGTTCTAAAAGGAATTGATGCTCACATAGAATCTGGTGAAATGGTTTCTATAATGGGTTCCTCCGGAAGTGGAAAGTCTACTATGCTCAATATTCTTGGCATTTTAGATTCATACAATCAAGGCGAATATTTGCTAGAAGGAAAATTGATTAAAAGCATGAATGAAAAGCATGCCGCTAAATTGAGAAATCAATTCATTGGTTTTGTGTTTCAATCTTTCAACCTAATCTCTTTTAAAAATGCAATGGAGAATGTTGCTTTGCCTTTGTATTACCAAGATGTAAGTAGGAAAAAGCGAAACCTTATAGCAATGGAATACTTAGAAAAAGTTGGCCTAAAAGATTGGGCAGAACATATGCCAAATGAATTGAGTGGCGGACAAAAACAAAGGGTTGCAATTGCAAGAGCCCTTATTGCTAAGCCTAAAATAATTTTAGCTGATGAACCTACAGGCGCATTAGATACGCAAACGAGTTATGAGGTAATGGAAATTTTAAAAGACATTAACCAACAAGGAATCACCGTAGTGATTGTAACTCACGAACATGATATTGCAGAAATGACCCAAAGAACCATTCGCTTAAAAGATGGTTTAATCATAGACTAATATGTTTGAACTAGATAAATGGCAGGAGATTTTTGCAAACATTGCTAAGAATAGGTTGCGTACCTTTCTTACTGGCTTCAGTGTGGCTTGGGGAATCTTTATGCTTATTGTTTTGTTGGGTGCAGGAACAGGTTTAGAAAATGGTGTTAAGAATCAATTCAACCGCGATGCTGTAAATAGTGTTTGGCTAAATGCAGGCAAAACATCAGTGGCTTACCAAGGCTACCAACCTGGGCGAGACATAAAGTTTACCAATGAAGACTACGAACTGGTAAACAAAAATTATGATAGAGCCGAACATGCCAGCGCCCGAATGCATATGTGGGAAATTAGCATCATTAGTTTTGGTTCAAAGTATGGAAACTTTAATGTAAAAGGTGTTCACCCAGGAATGGTTTATCCCGAAAAAATAAATCTTACCAAAGGCAGATTCATTAACGAAAAGGATATTCAAGAATGCAGAAAAGTAGCCTGTATTGGAAGGAAAATGGTGGAGGAACTTTTTGTTGGTATCGATCCAATTGGGCATGAGATTAATATCAATGGAATCATGTTTAAAGTGGTGGGTTTGTTTTTTGATGATGGGGGAGACCAAGATAATAGAAGAGCGTATGTGCCCGTTACTACCGCTCAAAGAGCATTTACAGGTAATACCCGCATCGATCAAATTGTTTTGAGTATTAATGAAAATGATATTGATAATAGCGAGGCTATAACTCAAGAATTAAGAGCTTTATTAGCGGCTAAACACCATTACGATCCCAACGATAAAAAAGCAGTTTTTGTTTGGAATAACCTAACCGAATACCGCAAAATTATTGGACTAATATCTGGCATTAATATTTTCATTTGGATTATCGGTATTGGAACTTTAATAGCAGGTATTGTTGGCGTTAGTAATATCATGATGATTGTTGTAAAAGAAAGAACAGTGGAGATTGGTATCAGAAAAGCTTTAGGCGCTACTCCATGGAGTGTGGTTTCTTTAATTCTTCAAGAGTCTGTTTTTATTACTTCTTTGTTTGGGTATGTAGGTATGATGCTTGGAATATTTTTATTGGAGGCATTTAAAAAATATGTTCCCGATTCTGATTTTTTTAGAAAGCCAGAAGTTGATTTATCTATCGCTTTATATGCTATGCTATTGTTAATTATTGCCGGATTATTAGCAGGTTTTTTACCTGCCAGAAAAGCGGCTTCGGTTCAACCCATTGATGCTTTGAGAGGAGAATAAGATGATTGACGGTGATAGAATAAACGAAGTATTACAAACCTTGAGTAAAAACAAACTCAGAACAACCCTAACTGCTTTTGGTGTGTTCTGGGGCATTTTTATGTTGATGGTCATGTTAGGTTCAGGCAATGGTTTGCAAAACGGCGTTACGCGTTCTTTTGGTGGTTCTGCTACCAATGCAGTTTATATGTGGACACAGAAAACTACCATTCCATACAAAGGTTTGCCGCGTGGAAGACAATTTAATTTTGAAGAAGACGATATTCAAGCCATAAAAGACAATGTTCCTGAATTGGATGTTTTAGCACCTTCTGCCCAATTGGGTGGATATAGGGGCGAGAACAATGTGAGCAGAGGCACCAAAACTGGCCCTTTTGTGGTTCGTGGTGATTTTCCAGACAATCGGTTTATTCAAACATTTAAAATTACTTCTGGCAGGTATATCAACGATTACGATATCAAAGAAAAACGAAAAATTTGCATCATCGCTTCTCGTGTACAAGAAGTACTATTTGCTAAAGATGAAAATCCTTTAGGACAATACATTCAGGTAAATGGAACCTATTTTAAAGTTGTGGGAACTTTAACCACCGAGAAATCTGGAGAAGATGCGGAGGAGAAAATGCAAACCATTTATATTCCTTTCACTACTTTTCAGCAAGCATTTAATTGGGGTGGAAAAATTGGTTGGTTCAGCCTAACTGCTAAACCGCAATACCCTGCTTCTTTAGTTGAAGATAAAATAAAAAAATTACTGGCTCAACGCCATAAAATTTCTCCCGATGACCCATATGCAATTGGCAGTTGGAATAGTCAAAAAGAGTTTGCTAAAATCCAAGGGCTTTTTAGTGGAATAAGTCTTTTGGTTTGGGTTGTAGGTATTGGAACTTTGTTGGCTGGAGTAATTGGTGTGAGTAATATCATGCTCATAATTGTAAAAGAAAGAACCCGCGAGATTGGCGTTCGCAGAGCATTAGGCGCAACTCCTGCATCCATTATTTCGCAAATTGTTATGGAGTCAATTTTGTTAACTTCTATGGCTGGGTATTTTGGAATGCTGGCTGGTGTGTTTTTAATGGAGGGTATTAATATGGCCATCGCTGGGCAAGATACAGGTATGTTTTACCAACCTGGTGTGCAATTAGATATTGTGTTAAAAGCATTAGGAATATTAGTGGTTTGTGGCGCTTTGGCTGGAATTATTCCTGCAAGAAAAGCGATTTCAATTAGCCCTGTAGATGCCTTAAGATATGAGTAATAAAAATAGTTTAGTAAAAGATAATAGTTGATAAATGAAAAAAATAGTTAGAATAAGTTTCTTTTCCTTGATGGGAATTCTCTTTATATATACCATCTGGTTTTTGTATAATAAGTCGGAACAAAAGCCCATTATTTACAATACCACCCAATTGGTAAAAGATAATATCATTCGTAAAACAGTTGCTACGGGTGCAGTTGTGCCTCGCAAAGAGGTTAATATTAAACCCCAAGTTAGTGGAATAATTGAAAAACTTTATGTGATTGCTGGCGATAAAATTCGTAAAGGAGATATGATTGCGCGCATTCGTATTATTCCTAATATGATTAATTTGGCCAATGCCGAAAGTCGTGTTAGCAGGGCTCAATTGAGTTTTGATAATGCTAAAATTGACATGGAAAGAAACCAGAATATGTTTGATGCAAAGATGATTTCTATGTCAGAATTTCAACAAGTTCGTTTGGCTTATAACAATGCTAAAGAAGAGCTAAGTGCTGCCGAAAATAATATTCAATTGATTAAAGAAGGGGTAAGTAAAAACTCTGGAAAAAGTACCAATACCATTGTAAGAAGTACCATTGATGGAATGGTTTTAGATGTGCCTTTAAAAGAGGGGAGCAGCGTTATTGAAAGCAATACTTTTAATGAGGGAACTACAATTGCAACTGTTGCAGATATGGGCGAAATGATTTTTGAAGGAAAAGTTGACGAGAGTGAAGTAGGAAAAATTAAGCCTGGAATGGATTTAATTTTAACCGTTGGTGCCATTGATGCCGAAAGATTTAATGCAGTTTTGGAATACATTGCGCCAAAAGGTGTAAAAGAAAATGGTGCTATTCAATTTCAAATTAAGGCCAAGGTTAATCTAAAAACGAATAGCTTTTTGAGAGCAGGTTATAGCGCAAATGCAGATATCGTTTTAGGAAGAAAAGATAGCGTTTGGACTTTACCCGAATCTGTTCTTCAGTTTGAAAAAGAGATTGCTTTTGTGGAAGTAGAAACCGCAACTCAAGTTTTTGAAAAACGCAAAATTACTACAGGTATAAGTGATGGAATTAATATAGAAATTGTAGATGGTTTAAAGCCTACAGATAAAATTAAAGACCCAACCGTGCCTTTGGAGAACAAGGATAAGAAATAAGAATTATTGGCCTAAAATTTTTGCATCCACAAAAAAGGAAGTGCTAATTTTTATTTTATAGTCGGTGGCAATAAATTCATCTGTTACCGATACTAATTTTAAACTAAACTTGTCTTTTTTGATATACTCCTTTAAATCGGTATCCGTTAAATCGAGTGATAATTTACTGCCAACATTATTGGGGATGTTTTCTTTGTATGCAATTTTTGTTTCTGCTAAACCATCTGCCGAAATATAGATATCTACGGATTTTAAAAAATTAAAATTTCCATTTGATGGTGAAATAATTTCTAAGTCTAGCTTGGTTAATTTTATACTTTCAATTAAATCCTTACGCGTATTATTTACTGAAAAACTGGATTCGGAATTGGTTGTAATATCAGGCGAAAGAATATTAAACGGAAGGTTTATTCCGGTGGATGATGGTATAGTAACATTCTCCTCGTAGTTCAAGTTGAATTTTGTAAGCTTGTCAACCTTTTTACAAGCAAATGAAAACCCAATTAGGAAAGTAGCAAAGAGAATTATTTTATTCATATAAAATTTAAAATGTTAACTAATGAAGAAATCCATCAGGGGCAAAAATAATATGGTTATTTCAAGCAACTAAAATATTGGGTTAAACTAAAGTCACTTTATTATTTCGGCTTGAACCTAATTTTGGTTCAAACCGAAATGGATTTTTTATGCGCGTTTACTGGTAGTAACCTGCTCAATTCTTTTCTCGTAATCTACACCTTGGAAAATTCTATTTACATATATTCCCGGTGTATGTATACAGTCTGGATCAAGAGTACCAGCAGGCACTAATTCTTCTACTTCTGCAATAGTTATTTTACCTGCCATAGCCATCAATGGATTAAAATTTCTGGAAGTAGCTCTAAAAATTAAATTACCATGGGTATCGCCTTTCCATGCTTTTACAATAGCAAAATCAGAATCAAAGGCATGCTCTAATAAATAGGTTTTGCCGTTAAAATCTCTTTGTTCTTTTCCATTTGCAACCTCGGTTCCAACACCTGCAGGAGTGAAAATAGCTGGCATTCCATAGCCTGTTGCCATACAGCGTGTGGCCAATGTTCCTTGAGGAATTAATTCCACTTCTAATTCTCCACTTAATAATTGCCTTTCAAATTCTGCATTTTCGCCCACATAAGAAGAAACCATTTTCTTCACTTGTTTGGTCTTAAGTAATAAGCCAATTCCAAAATCATCTACTCCCGCATTATTAGAAATACAGGTTAAATTTTTGGTTCCTTTTTGAACCAAACTCGTAATGCAGTTTTCTGGAATTCCGCACAATCCAAATCCACCTAACATTATGGTTGCACCATCTTCAATATCATGAATGGCTTCTTCGGCGTTTTTAACAACTTTATTAAGCATATTATTTTTGTATTATTTATTCTACCACAGCAGACAAATCACTATCGCATAATGCTTGGCAAATAGAGTTCATTTGTCCCAATTCCCCCTTTTTTACACTTGCTTTTCCTTTAAAATGAACCAATAGGGCGCATTGCTCTGCTTGTAATTCATCGTGCTCGCAAATATCTACAAGGCATTCTATAACCCAATCAAAGGTATTTACATCATCATTATACAAAACCACCTGAAACATATCTGTGGTTTCTTCTAAAAGGTCAACTTCTTCTTCTGTTTTTGTAACTTCTTTTAACATGTACTTAACTATTTTTCTATTTCTGGCTTTTTGCTAAATGAAAATTTACTCTCCGTTCCCGCTCTAAGCCTTGCTAAATTGCTCCTATGAGTATAAACAACTAATAAAGCAATTACGCAGCAAAAATAAAGGAAAAATGTTTCGTTTGGACCATAAATAACTCGTACAAAAAGCGGACTTAAAATGGTTCCTAACATACTTCCAACTGATACATGTTTGCTAATCCAAACGCTTAAGACAAAGGTTATGGCACACAGTAATGAAACTGGCCAACTTACAGCTACAACCATTCCCAAAAGGGTTGCAATGCCTTTTCCTCCTTTAAATCCTGCAAAAATTGGAAACACATGACCTAAAACGGCAATCATTCCGATAAGCAATTGGTATTGTCGAAATTCCGAATTTCCGGGCATTAAATCCTTTTGCAAGTATAACAGGCTACCAGCTGCTAAACCTTTCATGAAATCAAAAAATAGAACTGTAATGCCAGCCTTTTTACCTAGTACGCGAAGTGTATTTGTTGCACCCGCGTTTCCACTACCATGTTCTCTAACATCAATATCAAAAAAGGTTTTTCCATACCAAACAGCTGTAGGTATAGACCCTAAAAGGTAGGAACCAATTCCTGCATAAATTAAAAATCCTGTATTCATACTTATTTTCTCAAAGCCCTAACAAATTTATTTCTATCAGAAATATTTGCCTGGCGAATTTTATAATCACTTTTCTCTTTAGAAATTTTATCAATATTATTTTTTAATACTTCATTAAACAATAAATCTGAACTAACCACAGCCATTACTCCTTTTTGATATTTAAAGTAATACCAAGATCCATTGTCGTGCTGCAGGTAAATAACAATATCATCTCCGCCTCTACGCTTGGTGATAATTATATTTCCTTCAATACGACGTTCAATTAAGTTTTTCTCAATACTACGTATTCCCAATTCGCCATTACTCATAAAGGCACGTTTGGTTTGATTCCAATATAGAGCAACATCCGTTATGAAGAATGTTTTTTGTAAATCCTCCATGTTTTTGGAGCTCAATTCCTCTTCCATATTATCTCCTAATCTTTTGAAGATTTTGTCTTCAACCAATTCTGGAATACTCAATTTGATAACATTTTTTTCGAAGTAATTTGTCCCAGCGCCAGATGATTGTTGTACCAAAGAGTCAACCATCATTTTTACAGCCTGTTGCGGAAGTAGCATGTTAATTAGCATGGTAACTTTCATTCCAAATGTGGTATCGGCCAAATTATAAGTGCAATATCCAGCACTCTTTATTTCAAATCCTTGTGTATTAAATCCGAAATCAAATTTTCCTTCACCATAAACTATTTTCTTATTCTCACTCATGGCCATAAAGTTCCCGCGCTTTGCATTGCCAAAAACCTTATCGTATGGCCCAAGTCTAAACTCGTCAAATTTCTCGTTATAAGTAAATGTTCCTTCGCATTTCATTAACTCTTGGTCGCTGGTATTGCGTTTTCTGGCAAACAACGCAGGGTAAACATGCGAAGAATCTGTACTTACATAAAAGCCATTAAATAAAGCTTGCCTATTTAGGTTGGTAAGTGGTGGGGTAAGGTTTATATAAACAGAATCTGGGTTAATAGTAGCGGCAGATTTGAACCAATCTGTTTTAGGTAAAAACTGTTCGTGCATGGCTTTAAAGAAACCTGCATATTCAAGGTTTTTATTAAATGAATGCAAGATGGTTTTTCCTCTAAATCCAATTTTAGGTCCAACCATAAAATTTATAGAATCCGGAATTAAGGTTTTACCTTCAATAAATTTTTTGTCGGCTACATAAATTTCATCTAAATAAAATTTCTGAGGTTTCTTATTTCTATCCAAATAAGTATATGTTCCAGCACCTGTACAACTGGTTCTGCCGTTAATTTTAATGGTTACTTTTTCAATGTCGTGGTATTGGTTGAGGGTATCTGCCTTTATTTTGGCATTTACCAACATATCCATTTCTGCATTTTGTCTTAAAATTAACTGACCACTATCAGGAAAAACCTTGCTGTCTGCAATTAAAATAAATGGAACTTTTCTAACCTGCATCACATAATCGTTTAAGGTAAGAAATGCAGATCCAGCCGAAAATTTTAAACTATCCTGCGAATTTCTATTACTAACCATATAAGCACCAGCCTCCGCTTTTTGTGGGGTAACTGGTCCGGTAAACTCTAAAGTTTTTGGAAGCATATCCCACTTAAGTTTTTGGAATGAACCAGAATAATTGTTTAAAACAAAATTGCTATTTAAGCTTGGGAAATTATTGTAGGTAAACTCAGCATATTTTTGTTCTAAATTAACGTAGGCCTTCACTTTTCCTGTAGCAAAAGCCACCTTGGTTGTATCTTTTGGATCCATTTGTTTAAATACAGCATCATCAGATAGTACTTCCACAGGTTTTAGTTCAAACAAACTCGCTTCTAATTTACCACCCTCAATATCCATATTTCCTTTAGCTTTCATAGCTTTTGGGGTTAGAATAATAGTTCCATAAAGTTTGGCTCCATCATAGGCAATTTTCATAGGTTCACCTTTATTAGAAATAAACATTGTGTCCTGATATGGAATCCAATGGGTTTTTACATTTGGAGATTTAATTACTGTTGGAAATAGCGAGGTCCTATCGTTTTCAAACATATAACTGTTTGAGTTCATAGAATCAAGCATAAACTCAAACCGATGCGATGAGGTTCTTGAGGCCAAATAGGAAAGGGTTCCATCTCCTATTAATCCGTCGTTACTCAACCTCAAATCCATGACAGCATTTCCTTTCCCACCATACAATGGGTATTTGGTAACTTGGTCATTTGGAATATAAAAACCCAAAGATTTGTCGGGCTGTAAATAAATTTCTTGGCGCATTTCAGGAAGGATACCGCCTGAATGAAAGGTTCCTCCTAAAGCCAAAGTATACAAATTTAAATCGGCCAAACTATCCAATGTAAAAGGGTCTACTTCAAAGTTAAAACGGTTTCTGTCATAACTTCCGTTCATAGTGGTTGGGTAATCGTAATAAACTTGGGACCCAACCTCTGAGGTAAATACAGGATATTTTGGATATCGTTTTCTTCCAGATTTATTATATGGAAAATCTATTTCAAGGGTTCCATAAATATTTTGAATTACACTTTTCACATGTCTCATCATCCCTACAGAATCATCAGGATAGAGGAACTTTAATGAATCTACATTATTTAACCTAATCTTAAAACTATTATAATCAAAGGCGAAGTTATTTCCATAAAAATCTGCCATCCCCGCCCTCAATTTTCCGCTAAAATCCATTCCTCTATTCTTCTTAAGTGTTACCACTTGGTCTTTAGGAATAATATAAACATTCTGTGAGTCACTAAAGAAAAACTTGGGTACTCCTTGCACCACCATATCATAATTAATTAAACTGATATGGGCGTTTGGAATGGCACTTATTAAAGAACTGAAACTAATGGCATCAAAGTCGGTTCTTCCATTGTGCGCGTTTACATAATCAATTAATTTACGCTTTACGTAAACCATGTTTTTCGGGCCATCAAAATTTACATATCCTTTGTCATTCAAATCTATCATTTGAATTCTTATATCGCTCACATTACTCTTGAATGCTTTTGCATAGGCTTCCACTCTAAAACTAGTAACCTTATTGTCTTCACAATATTTTTTAATGCGTTGAAGTGGATTATAGGATAAAACTCCACCTATTTTGTCATACAAAACATCCCTAAAATAATTTATAGATTCAAATCGTGCAGGCACATCGCCTGCAATATTATCCAATTCAATTTTAGGACTATTTAAATCCCATTTTATTTGGTCAACATAAAATTCAATATTGTGGTAATTGTCCATAAATGGTGCACTTGCAATACCCATTTTATCATTTCTATACAAGCTTAATTTGTCTTGATCTATCAAGTAATTGAAAGCTAATTGTGGATGGTAAATAGAATCTTTTTCTAAGAAAATGGTAACCTCCGCTTTTTCAACAGAAATTTTATTTTCTCTTACAAAAAATTCTGGTGATTGAACCCTCATAAAGGGTTTGTTTTTAAAGGTAAACCAGAGTTCAGCTTTTTGCTCAGCATTGCCTCTACCAATAACTAAAGCTCCACGCATTCCAAATCCACCCTTAAACTTGGCCTTTCCATAACTGGTTCCGGTAAATGTAGAAAAATAACCTTCAAATTGCGGATACGTACTTTTGTCTCCTTGAGATTTACCCATGGGTCTATCTGTAACTTTACCCAACATGGGCTTGGCAGAAATATCTAAGTTGTAAAAACTACTCGAATCTGCAACCAACTGACCATCGTTTAAATCTATTTTGTAATTTTTTATAAGGGCATATACCTTGTTAGAATCCAATCCAACCCTTGTCCAATCTACCTTTCCACCTTTTCCTACCCAAAGATTTTTAGAAGGATAAAATTTTCCAGTAGTATTATATAATTCAAAAGTATCACCTGGGGTATAACAGATTAAATTAAGTTTCTTAAAGGAGAATAAGGGTTCGCCTTCAACTAATAAATCTGCATCAGCAGTAGATGTAACCCAAGTAAATCCACCCAGTACCAGAAGTTTATTTTCTGCAAAAACATTTTTTGAAACCAACAAAAATTTCTGAAAATCATCCTTTGAACGTTTTAAGGAGGCAGAAAGGGTTTTATGCCAACCATCAAACTTATTCATGTAATTGTTACTTACCAAAGCATTGATGGTTTTTAGGTAACCTTCAAAATCAGGACTAATTTGACAATTGCCATTGAGCATTTCATTGCCCAATTTTATGATTTGAATTTTTTGTGCATTGCTAAATTTTCCTGCTCCATAGTAACCACTAAACTCTTCGGCCATATCTCTAACTTCCTTATTAGAAGAAGTGGAAATAAAGGCTTCAAATTCCCCAATAAACACGGATGGATCAAACGAAAAGCTATTTGGTCTTTGTGCTTGTACTTTTGGTAAAAAAAGTAATAAAGCCAAGCTTACGACAATTAATTTTTTCATAATAAAAATTTCAGTTGTTGATTTGGTTTCAACAATTTAACGGCAAAATACAAATCAATTGTTAATAGAACAGAAAGTTTTTAAAAATTAAGGGGAAATCAACTAAATAAAGTCAATTTCCCCAGTCTTACTATTTTTCGGTTTGAACCAAAGAAATTTGGTTCAAACCGACCTAAATAAATTAATTCATTGACTTTATAATATCAACGAAACTGCGGCTTTGAAGCGCTGCACCGCCAATTAATGCGCCATCAATATCAGGTGCAGAGAACAATTCTTTAGCATTATCTGGCTTCACACTTCCACCATATTGAATGGTAATTTCTTCTGCCAAATCGCTTGAATATTTTTTACCAATTAATCCTCTAATAAAGGCATGTATTTCTTGAGCTTGTTCTGTACTCGCAGTTTTACCTGTTCCAATTGCCCAAACTGGCTCATATGCTATTACAACTTGCGCCATTTGCTCAGCATTTAAATGAAATAAACCTTCGCTAATTTGAGTTTCCAAAACAGTAAAATGAGCATTGGTTTCGCGCTCTTCTAAGGTTTCACCGCAACAATAAATTGGAGTTAATCCAGCTTCTAAAACAGCATCAATTTTCTTAGCTAACCAATCATTGGTTTCATTGAAATATTGTCTACGTTCGCTATGTCCAATTATCACATAAGTTGCGCCACAACTCATAATCATATCTGCACTTATTTCTCCAGTGTATGCTCCACTTTTGTGGTTGCTACAGTTTTGTGCTCCTGTTGCTAAACGGCTGTTTTCTGCAACCAATTTTGTGCTTGCGGCCACATGCAAGAAGGGTGGGATAATAACAACTTTAGCACTTCCAGAATACTCGTCTTTAAGCATGTTACTAATTTCAGAAACAAGGCCTAAACCTTCTTCCAAATTCTTGTTCATTTTCCAATTACCAGCAATGATTTTCTTTCTCATGATTTTTATAGGTTAGTACAAATCTTAGGAGTTTCCATTCTCCCAAAATCGATGTTTTTTACTTTGTTCAAATATGTTTTTTAGAATTTCCTTGTCAACGTCATCTAAGGTGATATTTCTTCTTTTGCAAACGGCTTCT
Organism: Bacteroidia bacterium; assembly: GCA_021740845.1. GTDB lineage: Bacteria > Bacteroidota > Bacteroidia > UKL13-3 > UKL13-3 > B1. The sequence goes on along the minus strand of JAIOYZ010000012.1, from coordinate 11,523 downwards.
GCAGTTTTATAAAATTTACTCAATACAAAAGTTTCAAATCCTGTTGCTCCTCCCCAGCTAAAACTTGGTACAAAATTCCTTGGAAATCCTGCTCCAAATATATTGGCTCCAACGCCTACAACTGTTCCTGTATTAAACATGGTATTAATACCACATTTTGCATGATCCGCCATCATCAACCCACAAAAGGTCAAACCTGTTTTCTCAAATCTCTCACTCCGGTAATTCCAAAGTTTTACCTCATCATAAGTGTTTTTGAGATTTGAATTATTGGTGTCTGCACCCATATTTACCCATTCGCCAATTACTGCATTTCCTACAAAGCCATCATGACCTTTATTGCTGTATGCATAAAACACCACATTATTAACCTCCCCGCCAACTTTACAGTGCGGGCCAAGTGTGGTTGGTCCGTATATTTTTGCATCCATTTTTAAACCAGCATGTTCGCACATAGCAAATGGACCACGTATTTTACAGCCTTCCATAATTTCGGTATCTTTACCAATGTAAATAGAACCTGTTGATGCATTTAAAATGGAGAAGTTAATTTTGGCACCTTCCTCAATAAAAATCCTTTCAGGGTTTAGAAATTGGTTGCCTTCCGGAATGGGTTGAGAAATCCTTCCTTTTGTAATTAAATCATAATCCAATTCGATGGCTTCTCCATTTTTAGAGAATATATCGTAACAATAATTTAATTGGAGAATTTGAGTTTCCTCGGTTTCTTTGGCATGGTACTCAGAAATTTCCTCTGTAAAAGAATCTAAAAATGCCTCATCCAAATAAACAGCCAACAACATTCCTTGATAGCTAATTGCATCTTTATTCTTATGTAAACCTTGGATTTCCTTAATTAAGGTAGGTGTTGGGCAAATACTGCCGTTTATTAAAATATTATGGGAGCCAATATTAGAAGTGAATTTTTCACTCAAATAATCCTCTGTAAGATAGCCATATTGGCCTTCTCCGAGGTGTTTTTCCCATTTTTCATTAATTGTTAATATGCCAACTCGTAAGTTAGCAACTGGTCTAGTAAACGTAAATGGTAGAAGATTTGCCCTGTTTATTTCTGGGTCGAAAAAAAGGTAATGCATAAGGTTTAACTTAGGATTAGCCCACTAAATTACGCCCAATAAGGCTAAAAAAAAAGCCCCAACAAAAAGTTGGGGCTTTTTTCAATAGTATTATTAATCAGCTTTTTTCTGATAACGTTTTTTGAACTTGTCAATACGACCTGCTGTATCGATAAACATGGTCTGTCCAGTAAAGAATGGATGTGACTTGTGAGAAATATCCAATTTAAATAATGGATACTCGTTACCATCTTCATACTGAATGGTTTCTTTTGTGTCTACTGTGCTATGGCAAATGAACATATAGTCATTAGACATGTCTTTGAAAACAACTTTTCTATAGCTTTTTGGGTGGATACCTTCTTTCATTTTCTCTCAAAATTAAGGACGGCAAAGATATGGGTTTTTATTCATTTTCAAAATTTCTGAACAAAAAAACTTTTTCTCGGCCTTTGTGTGGGCAAATATAGGTTGTTTGGTTCAAAATCAATTAAATTGCCAAAGAAATACGTCAAAATAGTTGTTAATTACTTAGTAGAATCCCTTAAGAACTAAATTTTATGAAAACGCAGATTTTGGATCACCAACAAGTTCAAAAAATTTTGAGAAGAATGGCCTATCAAATTTATGAGCGCAATTTTGATAAAAAGGAAATTGTTTTTGCCGCCATTACAGGTCAAGGGGTTGAAATAGCAAAGCGAATTAAAGAGGAGCTTGAACAAATTACTAAAATCAAAATTTCTTTAGTTGAAATAGAAATTAGTAAAGACAAGCCTAGTTTTGATTCGGCCAAAATATCCCCATCAATTAAGGCCTTCCAAAATAAAACCATTATAATGTTTGATGATGTTCTTAATACAGGTAGAACTTTGATTTATGGAATGCACCCCTTTTTACAGGAGCCTTGCCAATCTCTTCAAATAGCGGTTTTGGTAGACCGAAATCACAAAAGCTTCCCCGTGGCAGCAGATTTTATAGGACTTTCCTTGCAAACCACCTTGCAAGAACATGTTAGTGTAACTATGAAAGCAGGAAAGATTCTCGTTTACCTTTCCTAATTTTTTTGGTTCAAACCGAACCACAATAAAAAAGCCCACTGCTATGCAATGGGCTTTTATTTTAGGTAAAGGTAAATTACTTAACTTTAGCTTGCAAGCCAGCACCAGCTTTAAATTTAACAACCTTTTTTGCTGGAATGTTAATTTCTTTTCCTGTTTGAGGATTACGGCCTTTACGAGCAGCACGTTTAGTAACTGAGAAAGTTCCAAATCCTACCAAGATAACTTTGTCACCTTTTTTCAAAGCAGTTTGAGTTGAATTCATGAAAGCATCTAAAGCAGCCTGAGCCTGAACCTTAGTTACACCGGCAGCTTTTGCCATTGAATCGATTAAGTCTTGTTTGTTCATCGTATTTAAATATTTAAGGGTTTTGCATAACAAACTTAACAAACGGATTTGAATTGTCAAGTACTTACAATGGTTTTCAGAAAAAAAATAAAGAATTTTGTTTTCACACGTTTTCAACAAAATATCTTTATTTAATGGGTCTCAGAAGATTTTAGCCAATGTTAAGTTTGTAATGATTTGTTTAATAGTAGGTTGCGTCTTTCTTGGTTGCTTTCTATAATCACCTTAGCAGCCTCATAAAAGCACCTTCTTTGCTCAAAAATTTCTTCAACTTTCAGTATAATTTCTTCTTTATTTTTACCTATAAAGAGTGGCCTTGGGGTTTTTGAGTCTAGAATTCGCTTTGCTAAATAGCTTAAAGGGACCTTTAAATAGATACTTAAACCTGCATTATTCATTAGTTTTATATTGTCTTCGTAGCTTGGTGTTCCTCCTCCACAAGCAATCACTAAGTGATTTTGAAATGTAGTTTTAATTAGTACCTCTTTCTCCAATTTTCTAAAACCAACTTCACCTAACTCCTCAAAAATTTGGGGAATGGATTTGTTTGTTGAGTTTTCAATTTCCTTATCTAGATCAATAAATTTATAGCTGAATGCTTTAGCAAGTTTCTTCCCAAAAGTGCTTTTCCCACAACCAGGCATTCCAATAAGATAGATTCTTTGGTGAGGCATATTGCCGCTATTAATTCATGTATTTTTGCAGTGTAGAATAGGTAGGTAAATTGTAAGCACCCCATTTCTTCACCACAACATTTCCTTTTAATAACAGGATTCCTGGGTTTGATCTAACCATTGATTTTAATGGAATCGCATCCATATTTGAATATTTAAATCCAAATTTATTCTCTTGACAATATGTTTTTGCTTCCTCTAAATTATTGGAGGTAAGGGCCCAAAATTGAAATCCGTTTTTTATAAATTCGTTAGACAAAGCTCTTATTGGTTCTTCTAAACCAGTTCTGCTTTCGTTAAGTTTGGTTTGAACCAAAAGTATTTTATAATCAGTTCCTGCAAACAAACTATCTGTTAGCTCCAATCCATTTTCATCAAATACTTTAAAGTCGTGAATAGGTGGCTTAAAACCCTCTTTGATAACCTTATCTTTTCTATCTACAAAATTGTATTGGTCTATATCTTCAGGCAATGTATTGGCTGTAAATTCAAAGGTTTGACCAGCCTTTTCATAAACAAAAATCATTTCTACAACATCCCTTTCTGCATTTTCTGGAAAGAGGGTAAGTTCTTTAATATTATTACCAATTTTATAGGGTAGAAAATCCTTAACTGGTAAGAACATAAAGGTATAAAACGTAAAGAAAGTTGAAACTAAAATGGCTACAAATAAACTAATGTTTAGTATAACTTTATTAAAAAGTGGCTGTAGGTATTTTGTACCAAAAAAGATAAAAAGAATTAAAATTAATAAGACCACATCTTTCATAAAGCTTTCGAAAGGTTTTAGCTTTAATGCATCCCCAAAACATCCACAATCTGTTACTTTATGGGTAATGGCGCTATAGCCAGTTAAAAGAGTGAAAAAGGCAATTAATAAAAGGAGTAGCCAAGCGTTTAATTTATTGTATACGCCAAGTAATAGGGCAACTCCACTAACAATTTCAAATATGCAAATTACCATACTAAATGCAACCGCATAGGAGTCTAAGAATTGCATTTGAAAGATTTCAAAATACTCTAATAATTTATAACTAAATCCTAAAGTATCATTTGCTTTTATTAAACCAGAAATAATAAATAATACTCCTACTAAAATTCTACTAATTTGTGTAATCCATTTCATAATCGTAACTCTTTATTTTTTGTTTTTTTCATTTAAGCGGATCAAAGCAAAAACAGAATAATTTATCATATCCATAAAATTGCTTTCAATTCCTTCACTTGCCAATGTATTTCCTTCTAATTCTATTATTTGGTGTATTCTGTTTACCCGCATTAAAAGCATGTCTGTAAAAGTACTTACCAACATGCTTCTCCATATTTCCCCATAATCATGGTTTTTTTGTTCCATTAAATCATGGGTGGTTTGAACCAAAGAATCGTATTGAGTTAATAAATCTGACTCAGATAGATCCTTATCCTTTCTGCTTTCATCCAACTGAATCAATGCCATAATGCAATAATTTATAATACCCATCCATTCGGGTTCAACCCCCTCATCAATTTTTTGCACTCCTTTTTCTTCTAAGGTTCTAATTCGTGTTGCCTTAATAAATATTTGGTCAGTTATACTAGATACACGCATGATTCGCCAACTTGGACCATAATCATGATTCTTCTTTTCAAAGATTGCCCTGCATTGTGCAATTACTTGTTGGTATTGTATTGAGGTTTGATTAATCAATTGGTTTATCTTTAATTTGTCAGAGCGCAAAAATAAGCGAGGAGGTATAATTGCAAGCATTATTAACAAAAATTTCAATAAATTGTTGTGGAAGGCTTATTTCATTAGAAAGGCCCAAAGTAATGGGAATATTAAATCTCACTCCAGATAGCTTTTTTGAAAACAGCAGGGTTGGTTCAAACCGAATTATTTTAGAGCAAGCAGAAAAAATGTTGCAAGATGGAGTAACATTTTTGGATGTAGGCGGCCAATCTACTAGGCCTGGAGCTGAAAAAGTAGGAGTGGAGGAGGAACTTAAACGGGTAATTCCTGGTATTAAACATATAATAAGAGAGTTTCCAAATGCACTACTTTCTATTGATACGTTTTATGGTGAAGTGGCTCGGCAAGCAATTTTAGAAGGAGCTTGTATAATCAATGATGTATCTGCCGGGGATGAGGATTCTAATATGTTTGATGTAGTGAAAGAGTTAAAAGTACCCTATATTTTGATGCACAAAAAAGGGAATGCACAAACCATGCAGGCTAATCCTCAATACCAAGATACTGTTTTGGATATTTGTAATTTCTTTTCCAAAAAACTCAATAAACTGGCAGAATTTGGTTTGGCAGATATTATTTTAGATCCAGGTTTTGGTTTTGGGAAAAACCTTTCTCATAATTATGAATTGCTGAATAGATTAGACGTTTTTAAAATTTTTGAATTGCCTTTACTAGTTGGAGTTTCAAGAAAATCAATGGTTCAAAAAGTGTTAAATGTGGATGCCGATGGAGCCTTAAATGGAACTTCAAATATTCATCAAATTGCTTTAAATAAAGGTGCTAAGATTTTGAGGACGCACGACGTAAAAGAGGCTGTAGAAGCGGTTAAAATTTACGAAGCATTAAATGGAAATTTTAGCCACTAAAACAAGTATTACATTTCCAATTTATTTTTAACGCTACTTTTCCTTAAAATCGTGGCATGTTCGATAATCGTTTCGAAATATTAACTTATCATTTTAGCATCATCAATATTCTTGATTTATTGTTGGTGGTGTTTTTATGTTTCCAATTAATAAAACTTTTAAAAGGCAGTTTAGCTTTTAATATCCTTATTGGCCTAATCACCATTTATGTTTTTTGGTTATTGGTTAGATACTTCGAAATGCCACTCATGTCGGGTCTTTTGAGCGAATTTGCTAAGGTAGGGATTATTGCAGTTTTGATTGTTTTTCAACAAGAAATTAGGAAATTCTTATTGGTAATTGGCAATAGTTCTGTTTTGGGGGAAAATAAAAATTGGTGGAATATATTTCCTTGGAAATGGAAAATTCAACAAACCTTTCACACGCCTTTTGAAGAAATTATTGAAGCTTGTAGAGAATTGGCAACACAGAAAGCCGGAGCTATTATTGTTTTTCCGATTACCTCCGAACTGAAGTTTATTGCTGCTAGTGGAGAAATAATGGAATCTGTTATTTCCAAAAGATTAATACTAAGTATTTTCAATAAAACCAGCGCTCTTCATGATGGAGCAATGATAATTTCTGGAGGAAGAATTATTGCAGCAAATTGTGTTTTGCCTATCAGTGAGAATCCTCAAATTGTTAATAAATACGGACTAAGACACCTTTCTGCAATTGGTATTACCGAGCAATCTGATGCAATTTGTTTGGTAGTAAGTGAAGAAAAAGGGACACTTAGTTACGTTCAAGAGGGCAAAATTGAGGATGGACTTTTAGCCGAAGAAATACTTGATAAACTTAATCAACAGTTCACCAAAGAAATGGTCTCTTTTGGAGATTAATCTTAGCTTCTGAAATTTTCAAATTGAAGTGGAACTTCAAAATCATGCTGTCTCAACTCTGATATTAATTCTTGTAAATCATCGATTTTTTTACTTGTAACCCTAATCTGGTCATCGTTTATAGAAGCTTGAACTTTTGCATTATAAGCCTTTATATGCGACAATATTTTTTTTGCTTTTTCTTTGTCTATACCCTCTTTGATTTTTAAGTCTTGCAACATAAGTTTACCACTAGGCCTTGGTTCAGTGCTTAAATCAATGGTTCTTACGTCTAATTGCTGCTTGCTAAACTTGCCTAAAATTATATCAATTAAAGTTTGCAATGCCATATCTTGTTTGGCCTCTAATTTAATTGATTTGCTTTTTTTATCGAATTCTATCGAACACAATTCGTCCTTCAAATCATACCGATTTAAAAGCTCTTTTTTTGCAGTATTTATTGCATTATCAATACTTTGAAGGTCAATTTTGTTAACGATATCGAAACTTGGCATGTCAATTTTATTTAAGTAAAAATTAATAATAAATTAGAAGGGAGTGTACTACCTTGCTTGGGCAAATATAAAGTTTCTTTATATTTGAAATTGATCTAATGAAATTGAATTATGAGAACTAAAATTATTTTAGGACTAATTGTAGGGTTTGCTGCCATTTTTTCGTCATGTAAATCTGATGACCCGCCTAAAAAAGAAGAACCTACTGTTAATCCTTACGATACCTTAACACAATTCACTGGTTTTGTTTTACCAGAAACTGGCTCAATAACCTTTTCCATGGATTATAATTTTGATGGAGCTCCTATTGTTTTAAATACTCAGAGTTACGTTACAGCAGGTGGAGATACCTTTTCTATCAAAGACCTTAAGCATTATTTAACTAACATTACTTTGAAAAGAGCAGATGGGTCTGATGTAAAATTGGGGAATTACAATTTATTAGATTATGCAGTGGAATCCTCAAAAACATTTACTCTTTCCAATGTGCCCGCTGGAAATTATGTTGGCTTAACTTTATTAATTGGGGTTGATCCACTACGTAACCATGAGGGTCTACAAGAAGGAGCTTTAGACCCTGCCTATGGAATGTTTTGGACATGGAGTACTGGGTATATCTTTTTCCGTATAAATGGGCCAACTTCTAAAGGTACAAATTATTCTTTTGATTTAGGTGGAGATTCAAATTTACCAACCACAATTTTGGATTTGAAAGAATATAAATTAAAATCGAAATCCCCAAAGATCAACTTAGTAATGGATGTTAATGAAATGTTTCAAAATCCAGAAACATATAGTTTTGAAACAGATGGATATGTGCTCCATAGCGAAACAGAGCCAAATGCTCCAAAATTAAGTGGAAATATGGATGATATGGTAAGTGTGCATTCAATTGAATAGCAAAATGAAAAATATTTTAATTTGGGTTGGCATTTTAATGATTATTGGTTCTTGCAAAAAGGATCCAGTAGTTGGGGATCCATATGCCTATGACCCTAGTCCATATATTCTCAAAATACCTACGAATTTGGGTTGGTCTTCTTTTCCTATACCTGCCGATAATCCTTTAACCAATGCGGGTGTAGAATTAGGTAAAAAATTATTTTTTGACCCAATTTTATCTGCCAACAATACACAAAGTTGTAATAGTTGTCATTTACAATCTAATAGTTTTGCTGACCCAAATAAATTTAGTATTGGAGCTTTTGGAGATGTTGGTGTAAGGGCAGCTATGCCTTTATTTAATTTAGGATGGACTGATAAATACAATTTTACCCCTCATCATTATTTCTGGGATGGTGGGGCCAATGATTTAGAAAGACAAGCAATAGGGCCAATTATGAACCCTATAGAAATGTCAAATAAGAGTTTGTTTGATGTGGTTGCAAGGTTGCAAAACCATTCCGAATACCCTTCCTTATTCAGAAAAGCTTTTGGTTCAGACAGTATTACCTCCATTAAATTAGCAAAGGCCATTGCTCAATACGAACGAACATTAATTTCGTCCAACTCCAACTGGGATAAGGCAGAACGGAGGGAGCGATTAAGGACTCAAAGTGAAATAAACGGTATGATTATTTTTGGGACAGAAAAAGGTGATTGCTTCCATTGTCATGGTAATTTAAGCTCTCCATTTTTTACAGATTTTAATTTCCATAACAATGGTCTTGATGCTATACCAAAGGACAGCGGACTTTACCGAATTACGGGTATTCCTGCTGATATTGGTAGGTTTAAAACTCCATCCTTGAGAAATTTGTCTTTTACGGGCCCTTATATGCACGATGGTAGATTTTCGAATTTAATGGAGGTTATAAATTTTTATGATAGTGGTACAAAAAATTCACCAACGGTGGATCCCATGATTAGTAAAAATTTTGATAAGGGAGGCCTTAATTTAACTCCTCAAGACAAAATAGATTTACTAAATTTCTTGCTCTCTTTAAATGATACAAGTTTTGTCACAAACCCATATTTTGGCTTTCCTTAATTTGGTTTTTTAACAAAATTCTATAAATTTGACTTTATCTTTTGATTTAAACAACTGAAAATTACAACTATATGAAAATGTTTTACTATTTAAAAAGGTTATTCACCTTAACAATTGGCCTTTTGCTCCTGCAGCAAAGTCATGCCCAATTGATTACAATCGGTACTGGTACATCTACCAATACTGGTACATCTTATCCCGCTCCCTATGGAAATTATTATTGGGGTGCAAGACATCAATATCTAATTTTGGCTTCAGAGATAGCCTCTCAAGGAGTAACCTCTGGTAAATTAACTAGTTTAGCATTAAATGTTGCAACTAGTACATCTTCCCAAGGATTGATAACATGTTCTACTTATCCTTTATCAGGTTTTACTATTAAAGTTAAAGAAACCTCCGTAACCTCCATTACCACTTTTGATGATGTAGGTTTAGTTACAGTGCACGGTCCTCTAACTTTTACTGATGTTGCAGGCTGGAATACACATGTATTTAGTTCACCTTTTACCTATACTGGAGGTAATTTATTGGTTGACATTTGTTTTAATAATTCTTGTTATAATTATAATTCCCAAACTTATTTTTCTACAACAACCTTTACTTCTTGTGCATACCGCTATCAAGATGCTGCAGGTAATTGTACCAATACTGCTACAAGTTCAAGTACTTCAAGAGCAAATATGAGGTTGAATTTCTTGCCTTCTGGAAGTGGTCCAGTGTTGCCTCCAATTGCAAATTTTTATCCTAGTCAAGCAACAGTTAACACCATTCCTAATGATACAGTTTGGATCAATAGTCCTTATAATTTGGTTGCAACTAGTACAAACACTACACGTAATTATTGGGATTTACCTAATGTAAGTTCTTTGCCATTTGGTTATAGCCGTCAAAATGTTGGTTGGACATCTCAACAATATATTGATACTGCTAAATACGATTCTCGTTTTAAATATACTTTCCCTAATAGAGGTTTTGTTCCGGTAAGATTACTTGCAATTAACGCTCTTAAGCGTGATAGTTTGCGTGATAGTGTAGTAAAGTACATTTGGGTTGATACTCCTAATACTACTCCAAAACCAAATTTCTTTGCCGCTCGCAGAAAAATTGGTATTGGCGATTATGCTTCTTTAGTTGATATCACTTCTAATGGTCCTTTCCAATGGTATTGGACGTACACTCCAGCTTGTAATTTATGTACTACACCTCCTTACTTCAATAATTTCTTTGCAGGACCAACTGATCAAAACCCATTGTTTTTTGGTGGCGACCCAGGTAAGTTCACTGTTTGTTTGCAAGCATGGAATGATAGAGGCTGGGATACCATTTGTAAGCCAGATTATATAGAGGTATTGAATAGCATAAATATGTGTAGCGGTAGCGGAAGTGATAAGAGTTCAGAGCAAGAAGGATTTATTTTTGCTGCTTCTGGTCCTGGCTTAAGTTATACTCGTTCTCAATTAAATGGTTGTCCAGGTTTATTATTAGAACCTTGTGCAGATAGTATTATACTTTGGGTAGATAGAATGAAAATGTTACCAACGGATTCATTGGTAATTCATAATGGTACAAGTGCAAGTGCACCAATTATTAAAACTATTGGAGGTTCTAATGTGAATCAATTGCCTACAAGTATTTTACAAAATGGTATCAGAGGTGGAAGTAGAATATTTGTTCGTTTTAAATTAGGAACAGGAAATCCAACTTTACCTTACGATTCAGCAGGATTCTCCATCAGATGGGAAGCTATGCCAGCAAGTTATCCAAAACCAACATCAATTATGATTGTACCAGATTCAATTTTCAGCTTACAGCCTGTATTGTTTAACAGCGCTTCTGTTGGAACATTGATGCAATACTCTTGGGATACTGATGGTAATGGTGTTTACGATTCCGCAGGAGCAACAGCAACCAGAAGTTTCTTGATTACAGCGCCTCAATACAAAAAGATTTGCTTGGTAACTTATAATTGTGTGGGTAGCGATACAACTTGCAAGAATGTATTGTTCTTGCCAACTACTCAAAAACCAGTTACGCGTTTTGAAGCAGATAAAATTCAAGGATTCAATACCGATACTTTCCGTTTTACAGATAAGAGTTTATTTGGTCCAAGCACTTGGAAGTGGACATTCACTCCAGGAACTGCACAGTTTATAATGGGAACAAATAGCACAAGTCAAAATCCAATGATTCGTTTTACACAGAGAACCAAGTATACTGTGAAATTGGCTGTAACCAATCAGTATGGAAATGATTCTTTAATTAAAGTGGATTATGTAAACATAGGAGCATACGATCAACCTGCATGTTTAACAGATATCAATTTGGCAGATGGTAGTGTTGGAATTACCCGTGTAGCATTAGAAAGTGGATTGGATACTAGCACCAATGCTTATAACCCATGTTTCC